>JBKAGE010000034.1:0-613454 GCA_046290225.1 Bradymonadia bacterium
CAGTCGGTGTAAGCGCGGTTGCCCACGATGGCGGCCACCACCACCTGACGCTCGGCGACGGGCTTCAGGGTGTTCAGGAAGTCCTGATATTCGGAGACCGGCACCAGGCGATCCCGCAGCCACTCACAGTTGTTCAGCTGACCTCGGCCGACGACGCACCGCTGCTCGAGACAATTCGAAGCGTCGAGGCCACCACACTCACGCTGAAAACACTCCGCTTCGTTGAGCACATCACCCGAGGCATCACGACAGATGGTCTGATCTCGATACCCGTCGGGGATGCCGTTCCCGTCACCATCGCCCTCGCCGTACTTGCAGATGGCCAGGTTGCTCTCCGGCGGGTTCGACGCTGGGTCCGAGCAGTCGTCCTCGTCCCCGACGAACACGACCACGAGGATCCCATCTGGCCGCAGAAACTCAGGCTCTTCAGAAGGATCATCGATGGTGCAGAAGGGATCGTAAACAAAGCCGTCGGGCTGACTCTCTGCCTGGGCCTCGGTGAGGCCATCTCGGGGGATACAACACTTGCCGAGCTGCGGGCGGTTGGGGCCATTGCAGGACAACGCGAGGCGCATGGCCTCAAGACCCTTTTCGAAGTCGTCGCCTTGGGTGCCCAGGGTGGTCATGCACTTGAAGTTGGTCACCAGCTGCTGCTCGTTGGCGATGTTCTCCGACTTCAGCACCAGCGGCAGCTGAGCAGGGCAACTGGCGGTGTCGGGCACGAAGGGGGTGCCGTCAGGGCGTGTGCAGTTGATGAGCTGAGAGGGCGCCGCCGGTGTGTTGAGGAAGGCGCCGCTGTGCCCTGCGGTGCGCAGATCGGTGCTGGTGACGGCGAGACGGTAGTCTGCGTTGTCGCCGAGATCGTTGAACAGGAACGACGCGAAGGCCTCGAAGTTCTCGCCGAGGTTGACCTGCTCCTCGCACATCGACCCCGAGTTGTCGATCACGAACAGAAAGTCGAGCTTGACCTTCGGCGGCAGCACGAACCGATCGTCCTGAGTCGCCGTCAGCACGTTCTCGATCTTCACCAGCGGATGATCATTGCAGCCTGAGAGCAGACTCAGCGAGAGCGCCAGGCCAAGAGGCCCGGGCAGGCAGGCGGGACGGACCATGTTTCCCCCTCACGATGGTCCCGGCAGAGGCTACTCCCCGGGCGCTGGTGGGTTGACGACGGCGCCACCGGCGCCATCGGGCATTTGCTCCTGGGGCACCGCGGGCTCGACGATGGCAGGCTCCCCAGTGCCCACGATGTACTCGAGCTGCACCCGGGAGTTCGCCGGGGGCAGATCGTTGAGCGAGACCAGGAAGCCGCCAGCACACGTGTTGTCTTCGGCGATGTCGTAGCCGCTCACGGGCACGACAGTGCTGGTGAACTCCGGGCACATCTCCCGGGACACCCCTGGGGTGACACAGGACTCGAGGCGGACCCGGAACGCGTAGTTGCGGGCGTCGTTGAACTCAGCCTCGCTGTCACAGGGCTCGGTGTCCTGCATGTCCTCGGTGGGCACGAGACACGCAGGGCGCTTCTCAAGGCAGAACTTCCCGATGAGATCGGTCA
Organism: Bradymonadia bacterium; assembly: GCA_046290225.1. GTDB lineage: Bacteria > Myxococcota_A > Bradymonadia > UBA7976 > UBA1532 > JBKAGE01. Next base: position 1,559 of record JBKAGE010000034.1, read on the forward strand.
CCTTCTCCTTGAGTACCTGAAGCGGCGCGGCAAAGTCGTCGACGCAGATGGTGACACATTCACCAAACTCGTCGTCCACGGGGCAACCGATGCCGTTCACGTCGAAGGACTCGGCGAGCTGCAGGTAGCGTCGCCCGGCGAAGGCGATGCCGTTGTCGGACTGGCAGCTGGGCTGAATGCGACCCTCGCACTGGCCATTGGGGCAGCAGACATCGTCGCCCACGGAGCCAAAAGCGGGGTTGTCCGGGTCACAGCCGGGGTTGGAGGGGATCTCGGGGGGGTTGAAGAAGATCTCTTCACCTGTATCGGTGAAGGCCCGGCTGCCCACGATGGAGGCCACGATGATCTGCCGCTCGGGGGCAATCTTCAGGTTGTTCAGGAAGTCCTGGTAGTCAGCGACGGGCACGAGGCGATCACGGAACCACTCACAGTTGCTGTTGATGGCCCGGCTCACGAGGCAGCGCTGCTCGAGACAGTCGGCGGCGCCGAGGCCACCACACTCACGCTGGAAGCACTCAGCCTCGTTGATGGGGTTGCCCGAGGCATCGCGGCAGATGGTCTGATCGCGGTAGCCGTCGGGGATGCCGTTCCCATCGCCGTCCTGCTCACCGTACTTGCAGATGGCCAAGTTGCTCGCCGGAGGGTTCGACGCCGGATCGGAGCAGTCGTTCTCGTCGGTGACGAAGACCACCACCAGCAAGGAATCGGGACGCAGGAACTCGGGCTCCTCGGTCTCGTCGGCGACAAAACAGAAGGGATCGTAGACGAAGCCGTCGGGCTGGTTCACCGCCTGCTCGGGGGTGAGGCCCTCACGAGGCACGCAGCACTTGCCGAACTGCTCGCGGTTGGGGCCGTTGCACGAGAGAGAAAGGCGCATGGCCTCAAGGCCCTTCTCGAAGCCGTCGCCCTGGGTGCCCAGGGTGGCCATGCAGCGGAAGTTGGTCACCAGCTGCTGCTCGTTGGCGATGTTCTCCGACTTCAGAATCAACGGCAGCTGCGCCGGGCAGTCGGCAGTGTTCGGGGTGACCCCGGTGCAGTTGATGAGCTGCATGGGCTGGGCGGGGGTGTTGAGGAACCGGCCCCCCTGCCCTGCGGTGCGCAAATCGGTGCTGGTGACGGCGAGACGGTAGTCTGCGTTGTCACCGAGATCGTTGAACAGGAACGACGCGAAGGCCTCGAAGTTGGCGCCGAGGTTGACCTGCTCCTCGCACATCGATCCTGAGTTGTCGATCACGAACAAGATGTCGAGCTTGGTCTTCGGCGGCAGCACGAACCGATCGTCCTGAGTCGCCGTCAGCACGTTCTCGATCTTCACCAGCGGATGATCGTTGCACCCCAGCAAGGTGGCGGCACACGCGAGGGCCACGAGGGCCCCTCGAGCGCCCTTGCGGATCGCCTTGATGGTGGAGTGTGCGGTGGTGTGCTCAGCCTGCATGGCTGTCTCCCTCGTAAAAGGTCTCGGCGTTCGGGCCCCGTGCGAATGAGAAACTATCGCGGCCACTTACGTCACGTCAATTGGGGCTCCAGGGTCTCAGTTCGAGGCCCCACGGAGGGGTCAGCTCACCCCACCCTCGGCCTCGGCGGTTTCGACCGCTCCGCCGCCGAGGGCGCCCTTGAGCTGCACCCGACCAGTGAGCAGGAACATCGCCCCGAGCAGGACCTGCACGACGAGCTGAATCACGTGCAATACCAGGGTGTAGAGGGTGATGTTCTGTGCAGACTCGGGGCTCAAGACAAGCAAGGAAAACCCCACGGCGAGTGCGGCTTCGAAGGTGCCGGTGAAGCCTGGCCCGGCGGGGATCATGATGCCCACGACGAGCACGGCGAGGAGCGCGAAGCCCTCCATGGCCCCCACCTCGGGGATCCCGGTGGCCTGCCCCATGACCGACATGCCCATCCCCACGGCGGCCCAGTAGAGCACAGTGTAGAGGAAGAACAAGCTGATGCGCTTCTTGTCGGGGAGGATCTTCAGCCCCTCGAGAAAGGCGTCGAGCAGACCGACCACCTTCGCGGTGAGGCCCTTGTGCACCATGTTCCCGATGCGCTCGATGACGCGCACGGTGAAGTCCCGGGCGATGTAGCCCCCGATGAGCACGATCAAGGCGCCGAGGAAGATGGCCCCGGCGATGTATGCGGTGACTTTGGCCACCTCCACCTTCGGATCACCCGTGGGCGGCAGGATGCTGATGAACGTGAAGAACAGCCCCACGAAGAGCAGACCGTCGATGACACGCTCCACGACGACGGTGGCCAGGGCCCCCGACACGGTGATGCCGTTCTTGCCCCCGATCAGGTAGGGCCGCACGAGCTCCCCGAGCCGGAACGGGAACACGATGATGCACATGTACCCCACGGATCCTGTGGCGACGATCTCGGACCACTTCACAGGGCCCAGAGCTCGCACGAGCACGCCCCACCGCACGATGCGGATGGCGTGGCCGGCGAGGAACAGCACGGTGTAGAGCACGAGCAGCCCGGTGGCCCGGCCATCGGTGAGCAGCCCCTCGAGCCGCTGACCGAAGTCGCTCCAATCTTCGTTCCGGAAAGCGAGCCAGATGAAGAGGGCGCCGAGGCCGATGGAGATGACGTATTTCTGGAAGACGCTGCGCACTGGGCCTCGCTGAAAGTTGATGCGTGGTTTTAATCGAGTGCGCCCTTTGAGTCCAAGGGGTTTTGGGGTTCGGCGGTGAGGAACCTGGAGATTTTCAGCGAGTCGACTTGACACCCGTGGGCGAAGGGGGATACAAGCCGTCTCGCCCTGGCGGCGTGGCCAAGTGGTAAGGCAGAGGTCTGCAAAACCTCCATTCACCGGTTCAAATCCGGTCGCCGCCTCTAGAAACCCCGTTGAGCACCTTGCTCAACGGGGTTTTTTGTTTTTGTGCCCTGCCCCTGCCCAGGTAGCGTGCCTTCGTGGAGGGTGCGCCATAACTTTTCAGCTACCAGACCTGTTCAACCTCGACGGAGATGAGCTCTGCCTCATCGCCTTGAGTGCAGGACTGCCCTTTGATCCCAGTGCTCACGGGTTACGACTGCGTTTCTCGAGCTCAGCCTGCTGGCGTGGTCACATCATCACTTACGGTCTGGAAGGTGTGCACCTCGTCGTCAGACAACTCCGCGTCAACCTCGAGCCTGGGCCAGATGGGCATCCGCCACTCGAAGCGCTCTCGGTGAGGGGTCGTGTACCGATCTTCGACAGGGGTCCATTTCAGGGGTTCTCTCATCTGTACGCAGACATGGGGTTGTCCCTCGACTACACCGGTGGCCTCCTCATCTCTCGGGACTGGGTCGGTGGGCCTCACGAGGCGCTGTTGCCCCACGTGCTGAGGTATCGGGAGGTGCACGAGCTCGTCTTCGATGGTGGCCACCTCGTCGAGCGGGTGGATTTGTCGGAGCGGCTCACCGACATACGTGTGTCCATCGCACGGCAGGCGCGGGCGTGCGGTCGGGATCCCTGGGATCCGGTGGATCCACGCGATGTGCGCCGATGGATGTCGGAGAGCTTCATCGAGGATTATCAACTGGAGCGATATTTTCGTCGGTGACAACGCGTTTCTCTGTATCGCCGGCGCGTTGGACTCCCTCGAGGGTGCACCATAGTCACCTATGCAGAGATGGGGCCTGTGGCTGAGGCTTTGTAGGCAGTCGTCGCTGCGCTCCGCCTGCGTAGGCGCCCGGCCTTCGGCACATCTTCGATGCGCCTCGTCGGTCGCGTACACGTTCAGGCACCTGCTGACGCAGGCACCTTCCCAGGTAGGCAGGGTCGCTCAGGGCTTCGCTCTTCTTGCTCGCTCCCCTGCGTAAAGAGCTTCTTCTGTCTCTCGTTGCTGACGCCTGCCGGTATTCAACCTACCGCAAACGTGTAATCCTCTGAGCCTCAGCGCTCGGCGAAAGCCCCAGCAGCGTTGGAAGCACCCCAAAGCCACACCAGAACTGACTTTTTTACGCAGGGGAGCGAGCAACCAATGCGTCAGCATTGAGCGACCCTGCCTACCCGGAGGCCTGCTCGCGCCAGCGAGTGTGCCGACGTGTACGCGCCTGACGAGGCGCATCTAAGATGTGCCGAAGGCCGGGCGCCTACGCAGGCAGAGCGCAGCGACGACTGCCTACAAAGCCTCAGCCACAGGCCCCATCTCTGCTCAAGTCGAAAGTCAATCAGCTCACTAGACCGCAAGCGAGATGGTTGTCGCAGCGAACTCACTCCACCCGCAGCAACGCCATCATCCCATCTTCAGCATGGGGCAGGATGTGGCAATGGGCCATCCACTCCCCCGGGTTGTCGAGGGGGACCCACAACCGCACCCGCTCTCCGATATGCACATCGACAGTATCCGCCCAAGTGGCCATCTCCGGAGGCAAACCGTTCCGCGAGAGCACCTCGAAGTGGAGTCCGTGGAGATGAAATGGATGGGACGTAGGCGAGATATTGCGCAGCTCGATGACAATCCCTTGCCCCAGCGGCACCACTGTGGGCGTGAGCGTCGGTGGCCGCTCCCCATTGATGCGCCAGCGACCAGAGCGATCGGATCCAGTAAATGCATAGACCACATCCGTGTGGCCAGGATCCGCCCTGAGCGTGGCGCCAGTGAACGGCCACGGGAATGGAGCCGGGGCCTCGGCGGTGGTCGGGCTCACCTCGACGAGCGTAACGGGCTCACCCAAGGCATCACCACCGTTGAGTGAGTATGGCGTCGTCTCCACGGCAAAAGGGGCATCGACGAGCCACTCGAAGCCTGCCCGGGCGCCTGGAGGCAGGACCACCCGGTCCGGGGTCGCGAGGCGCGGTAGGAAGCCCTGTTGACCCTCGATGTGGCGCATCTGTGGCCAGCGGAGCGACAGGTAGCCCGTGTTGCTCGCGTTGACGATGCGCACCCTGACTGGGCGATCCGGAGCCTCGAAAGCCAGTGGCGCAAGCTCGCCATTCACCAGCCACTCCGTGACAAGCCGGCCGTGGCCATGGGCGTGGCCCGGAGCCGAGCGATCGCCATCCTCATCGGCAGGCCGCGCCTCCATGGCGGCGTCGAAGACCAGGACCAGCTCCTCGTATGTCTCCGGGCTCGGAGGAGGCAAATCGGTCGGCTCCACCAGGAGCACCCCATACAGCCCACGATCCACCTGCCCTTCGGTGTCGAAGTGTGGGTGAAACCAGAAGGTGCCCGGGTGGGTGAGATCGAAGGCATAGTCGAACGTCTCCCCGGGTTGCACGGGTGCCTGAGTTCTGGGCGTGCCATCCATGCCTTCGGGCACCTTCACGCCGTGCCAGTGGATCGTGGTGGGCGCGTCGAGCTGGTTCTCGAGGGTGGCCTCGAGACGATCGCCCACAGTGGCGCGGATGATGGGCAAGCCGTCGTTGTAGGTGTAGCCCCCCTCCGGGCTCTGTCGCGCGGCGAGCGTGATTGTGTGCGTTGCGCCCGAGGGCAATTGATCCGCAGGCTCCAGAGCCCTGTCGACGAGGGCGCCACTGCCACGGGTCATCAATCGATCTTCAGTCGGCCACCCCTTTTCCCGAGCGAGGGCCTTGGGGTGGGCGCGGTACCAGAGCGTCGCCTCCACCCGAAGATCAGGGCACGCAGCGGGGAACACATGGTGGCTGGTCCACGCCTGTTGAGGCGCGAGGCGGTTGTCAGACCGCACGTCGACGGCTTGGAAGTGAGGCACCATCGCCCTGCCCTCCCCATCGACAAGCACGCGGGCGAATGCGAAGCCCGAGGCCCCGGCGAGTGAGGGGGCCGGGCCACCAGTGTCACGAATCAAATAAGCGATGTGGCCCTCGGGGAGCGCACCCTCGAGGCGGGGCCCAGCCTCCTCATGTGCGACCACGGCTCTGCTGCCCACGACCTCGAGGATGGGCAGGCCCTTCTCCTCAGCAGGCATCTCGGGACCGAAGGGCTCAAAGCCGTCGTAGTCGTGGAACCCTGCACCTCGACGCACCACCCGCACCACGTCGCCCACCTCTGGCGCCGGCCAACCGTCGGGCCAGCTCACCTGCGACATGGCCTGGGGATCCTCGACCTCGAAGGTTGCCTCTGCACCTGCATGGCCAGGCACTGCATCACCGCCAGTGGCCTGGACGACATCTTCACCACACCGAGCCTGCACTTCGAGGAGCATGGCCCGCATGGGCTCGCCGGTGGGGATGTGATGCCCGGCGCTGACGTTCTTCACCGTCACCGCAGCATCGACCCCATCAGGGATCTCGGTGAGCTCGACGAAGACCGCCGCGGCACCTCGAAGCAGGCTGTCGTCTGCGCTCTTTCCACCGGGCCAGGTGTGATGGCGCACCGAGCCAGGGGGCCGCTTCCACCCGCCAACGACACCGGTGTCTGCGAGGGGGAACGCCTGCAGATCGGCGCTGTTCTCCACATCGGCGGCGGGCGGCATGTGGCAGTCGGGGCAGAACGCCTCTTCAGCGGTGGGGCTCGTGAGCCACTCTTGCCATGTGCTCTGCACCGGCAGCTTCCCATTGGGCCAGCGCGGGCTCGTCGTCACAGGCTCCTCCAGCTGATGACACCCACCACAGATGCGCCCGTTTCGATAGTGATCACGCTGCACGCTGCCCATACGCGGGTTGGGGCTGTCATGGCTCGGCCCGAAGGTCAGGGGAAGGAAGCCACCTGCGCCGAGGGTGAAGGAGGCGGTCTCCGAGGGGCGCATCAGGTTCAAGCGCCCGGAGATGCCTGGGTTTTCGGATTCGAGATCGACCTCGGAGACACGATGGCAGGTGTCGCACATGACCCCATAGTCGTAGGCAAAGTCAGTGGCCTCGAGCAGATCTCGACCTCCGAGGACGCCGTTGATGGCTGGGGCATGGCAGTCGGCGCAGTGACCGGTCTGCTGAGGCTCAGGGCACGGCCCGTCAGCGCACTCGGGATTTCGCTCTGGTAGATACCCTGCTCCGAGATAGCAGCGACCCCCCTGCCCGCCTCTCGGGCGACGGCCCTCCAGCCAGCGCCCGCCAGCCTCTGCACACGATGCCTCATTGTATCGCGCCGTACCCGCGTACAGATCGTGCACGGCGGGGTTGCTCGCCGCCCTTCGATGGGCTGACTCTGCCCAGCCGTCGTTGATGGTGAGGTGGCAGTGGCCACACTGAGCCGTGGTGTCCCGGCGGTCGGGCGTGCCGGGATCCTGGAATCGGTACTCGGGGTTGTCGGCCCGGCTGAAAGCGCTCAGTTCCACCACATAGGGCCCGTTGTTGTCTGGGCTGATCTCCACGGAGAGCTGGCGGGCGTCGGGGTGACTGGCGACGACACGGTGCTCACCCTCGACGGTCCAGTCCATCTCCACAAAGGCCCAGCCAACATCATCGACGGGCCACTGCAGATGACTCCGGCCACCCTGCACGACGATCCCACCGACCGCAGGGGCGCCCTCGAGGGTCACATAGATCGGCACCGCGCCCTCAGGGCCCTCTGGGGCCACCAGGGCGTCGCCCATGCCCACCTCGGGCCGCTCTGTCTCAGCATCTGGCGGATCCAGATCCGACTCTGCCCGTGGCTCGGCATCGGAGACGGAGAGGTCAGGCACTGCGGCGTCCGAGCTGGCATCGCCAGAAATGATGGGCCCCGAGGATTCATCGTCACAGGACACCAATGCCCAGAGACAGCACAAGACACACCACTTCATCCGCACCTCACGAAGAGAAGATCTGGCGCCACCAGAGGCGCCACTCCGCTCGAGCACAATACAAGACGGGCACCACGAAAAGCGTGATCAGCTCGACGAGCATGCCCCCCACCATCGGCAATGCCATGGGCATCATCACGTCTGCCCCGCGGCCACGGGCGGTGATGACGGGGAGTAGGGCGAGCAGGGTCGTGGCCGTGGTCATCAGGCAGGGCCGCACCCGGCGACACCCCGCCTCCAGGGTCCGGCTGCGGATCGCCTCTACGGTTTCCGGTGGGCGGTCCTCGAAACTCTGGTTCAGATAGGTGGACATGACCACCCCATCGTCCGTGGCGATGCCGATGAGGGCGATGAACCCCACCCAGACTGCCATGGAGATCTGCACAGGCCCCACCCGGAACACCTCGGACATCGAGACACCTGCCACAGTGAAATCCAGTGCGCCCGGCTGGTTGTAGAGCCAGAGCATGGCGAAGCCACCTGCCATCGCAACGGCGACGCCGGAGAACACCATCAACGCCGTCGTGACCTGGCCGCTCTGCACATAGAGCAGCATGAAGACCACAATGAGCGTCAGCGGCAGCAGCCACATCATGCGCTGCTCGCTCTCCACGTAGTTGGCATATGTACCGGCGAAGGTGTGGCTCACCCCCTCGGGCACCTTCAACAGCCCTGAATCGATTTGGGCCTGGATGTGTGCCTTCACCTGCTCCACGGCATCGATGCGGCCCACCCCCGGGGCGGCATCAAAGAGGACATACCCTACGAGGAACGTGTCCTCTGATTTGATCATTTGCGGACCCTTGACGTAGGCCACCTCGGCGAGTTGCTGAAGTGGTATGGCGGCCCCTGCCGACGTGTGGATCAACACCCTCTCCAAGGCTTCGATGGATCCCCGCGACTCGGGCATGTAGCGCAAGCGCACGTCGAAGCGGGCGCGACCCTGAACGGCTCGGGTCAAGGTGGCACCGCCGAGGGCCATCTGCAGGGTCTCTTGCACCTGGGCCACGGTGAGGCCGTGACGGCCGATGGCCTCGCGATCGATCCGCACCTCGAGGTAGGGCTTGCCCACGATGCGCTCCGCGAACACCGTGGGGGCAGCCACTGCAGGGCTGCTCTTGAGCAGAGACTCGAGCTGAACGCCGAAGGCTTCGATCGTCTTGAGATCAGGACCCGTGATCTTCACGCCCAGAGGCGACCGCATTCCGCTCTGCAACATCACTTGCCGTGCACTGATGGGCATCAGCTGAGGTGCCCCAGTGAGGCCAGGGTGCTCCGCAGCGCGGACGATCTCTGCCCAGATGTCGTCGGGGCTCTTGATGTGCGGGCGCCATTGACGTCGGGTGACGCCTTCCTCGGTCACGTACTCGGGCACATAGGTGATCACCGTCTCGATCATGGACACGGGGGCCGGATCGAGAGGGCTCTCCACTCGACCGAGCTTGCCCACCACTCGATCGACCTCGGGGATGGCCTCGATGGCCGCATCGATGTTGGAGAGCATCTGCGCCACCTCGCCAATGGAGGCGTGGGGCATCGTGGTGGCCATGTAGAGGAACGCCCCCTCGTCGAAGGGGGGCATGTGAGCCTTGCCGAGGGTGCTCCAGGCGTGCGCCCCGAACCCCACGATGGCGGCGGGCACGATCAGACTCACCACCTTGTGCCTCAAGATCCAGCCCAGCATCACGGGATAGCCCACGAGGAAGAGCCTGAACGCGAGGAGCACCCCCACGACGAGGCCGCCGACGAAGAGCGCGTCTAACAGGAGGCCTGCCTCCAGAGGCCGCCAGTCCTTCGCGAGGACGATCAAGAGCCCACCGACGAGTGCGACGATGAGGGCCCCTTTGAGCACACGAAGGCCCATGTCGAGCCTCTGTCGACGGTGCAAAGCGTATGCGGCGAAGCCAGGGAGGATCGTCAGGGCCAGGGCCAGTGCGACCAGCATGGCCACGGTCTTGGTGACGGCGAGCGGGCCAAAGAGCCGGAGCTCTGACTCTGTGAGGCCGAACACGGGCAGAAACCCCACCACAGTGGTGAGCACCGAGATCAAGACCGCGGGCGCCACCTCCCCCATCGCCGCGGCGATGGCCTGCCCCCTGCCGGATGGGTTCGATGTGTCGTCGAGATGCCTCTGGATGTTCTCGGTGAACACGATGGAGACATCCACCATGGTGCCGATGGCGATCGCTACCCCACCGAGGGCCATGATGTTGGCCTCCACCCCCGTCACCCGCATCACCACCAGGGTGCCCACCACTGCGAGGGGCACCATGAGCGAGATCAGAAGCGAAGCCCCGAGACCGCCGAGCAACATCACCACCACGACCACGGTGATGACGATCTGCTGGAACAAGGCCGTGGAGAGCGTGCCCAAGGTCTCGTCGATGAGCGCACTGCGATCGTAGAACGGCACGATGGTCATCTGGCTGATCGTGCCATCTTCGAGGGTTCGCCGAGGGAGCCCGGCGCTGATGCGCTCGATCTGGGCCTTTACGCCCTCGATGACCGCCCGGGGGTTGGCCCCGAAGCGCGCCACGACGACGCCGCCGACCGCAGGGGCGCCCGCATCATCAAGGGCGCCTCGCCTGAGGGCTGGCCCCTCGACAACTTGCCCGACATCCTGAATGCGAATGGGGGTCAAAGCTCGAGCGCTCACCACAGTGCGCTCGAGATCTTCGATGCCACGCAGCAGGCCCACCCCACGGATCAGATACTCCGCACCATTGATTTCCATCGTCCGGGCGCCCACGTCGAGGTTGGCCCCTCGAATGGCCTGGGCCACCCGCCCGAGGGTGACCCCCGCTGCCGCGAGGGCCTCGGGATCGAGGTTGACCTGATACTCCCGGACGAAGCCCCCGACGGAGGCCACCTCGCTCACCCCCTCCACACCTTGCAGGGCATACCGAATGGTCCAATCCTGAGCCGCTCTCAGCTCGTCCTGGTCGAAGCCGCCCACCACCCGGCCCTCAGGATCCCGGCCTTCGAGGGTGTACCAGAAGACTTGCCCCAGGGCCGTGGCATCAGGCCCGAGGGTGGGCGTGACGCCCTGAGGCAATGTGCCCGCAGGCAGGGCGGAGAGCTTCTCCAGCACACGGGCCCTGGACCAGTAGAACTCCACATCATCGTCGAAGATCACATAGACGCTCGAGAAGCCGAAGGCAGAGGCACTGCGCACGGTGCGCACGCCGGGGATCCCCATCAACGCCCCGGTGAGCGGATAGGTGATTTGATCTTCGATGTCCTGGGGTGAGCGACCGGGCCATTCAGTGAAGATGATCTGCTGGTTGTCACCGAGATCGGGGAGCGCATCCACCGGCACGGGATCACGGGGCAGACCCTCGAGCCCATCGATCTCGAAGGGCGAGACGTACGCCCCGGCACCCATGAGCACACAGGTCATCAGCGCGGCGACGAGCCGATGCTCCACCAGCCACGCCACACAGGTGGCGACGAATGTCATGGTGTGCTGCTCACGGGCGCTGATCCGCGAGGTAGTCTCCGGGACCGAGGCTGGCCTCAATGGTGCCGCACCGACGCATCTTCGCCCCAAAGTAGGCATTGTCGACGGTGTCACCTGACTGCACCCACCGAGCCCCCCTGTTGTCGAAGGCCATGGGGCAATAGGCGACTCGGATCGGCGCGTCGAGCGGGTTCCCCACCTCGGACAACAAGGCTGTGAAGGCGAGACTCAGCCCTTCGAAGGGCACTCGCCCGTCCTCCAGTGACGCCGCCTCACTGATCCCCCAGGCGCCCTGTTGCAACGCTGAGCGTCTCTCGGACCAGTGTGCGGCAAGACCACCGCCGTCGAATGCGTCCATGCCGGGAAGACTTTGGAGGAACGCCTCAGAGGCTGACTTCGCCTCTGACAACTCGTCTGCGGCGAGGGCCCTGGAGATCTCCAAGTAGTGACGGGCCAGCGGCGCGAGGCGCTGACGCTGTGCCTTGGTGATCTTCACGAGCCTGACTGGCGCCGGCCCCTCGTCGTCAGGGCCCGACATCATGCCTGGGCCGCCCTTGATCTGCAGATCAGCGTCGAGGGTGAAGGCTCCCCGAGTGACCACGCGCTCTCCCTCCCTGAGCCCTGAGAGAACTGGGTAGACGCCACCGACTCGGGCCCCGAGACGTACAGTTCGAGGCGTATATCGATGCCGATCTCCGTCATCGGTCTCCACATAGACAATGGCGCGTCGGCCGGTGAGCAGCGGCGCAGTATCGGGGATGACCAGGGGCGGCGGCCCCATGTCGGTGGGGGTGATCGTGCCCTCGATCCGCATCCCCGGACGCAGCACGCCTTTGGGGTTGTCCAGCTGTACCCTCACCTGGGCGGTCCGAAGACGACGGTCCACAGTGGGCTCGATGAACGTAATCCTCCCCTCAAATGTGGACTCGGGGGCGCCGGGCAGGGCGATGGACACCTGCTGCCCCACGGAGAGCCGCTGAAGATCGTCCTCATAGGCGTCGAGCAGGGCCCACACACCGCCAAGATCGGCCACTCGATACAACGGAGCACCAGGCTCCACCGAGTCACCTTCAGCAACGAGGCGCTCAAGCACTGTGCCAGCGAAGGGACTGCGAATGGTCACGTAGCGGTCGGGGCGCTGGCGACGGGCAATGGCGTCGATGGACCGGTCGGAGACGCCGAGGAGAGAGAGCTTCGTCCGCACAGCCTCCACCGTGGCCTTGGCGCCCTGCCGCACGGACTCTGGAGCATTCTCGAGCCGCTTGACCTGAGCCACCGCCACCTGCAGGTCTTTACTGGCGGTGAAAATCTCCGGGCTGTAGAGGCGGGCGATCCGCTGACCACGTTTGATGGTCTCCCCTGTGGTCTTGACGTCGAGTCGATGTATCCGACCCCCCGCCCAGGCAGTGACGGCTTTCAGCCTGCCTTCGTCCTCGGCAAGCAACCCCTGCAACACCATGGCGCCGGAGTCTGGTCGACGACGGACCACCTCGGTGGTGCGGATGCGGGCGAGTGCCTGTGCCCTGGCGGAGAGTCGCACGCTGCTCTCATCGCCCTGCTCCTGGCTCTGAGGAATGAGATCCATGCCACACAGCGGGCAAGCGCCCGGACCTGCCTGCTGCACTTGCGGATGCATCGAGCAGGTCCAGATCTCCTCAGTGTGGTGATGCGCTTGAGCATGATCCGTATGCTGATGCGTCGTCTCGGTGACCTCTGCTCCGGGTCGCCCGACCCAGAGCACCAGCCCGGCACCGAGGGCAAGGCCCACCACAAGCCCAGCGGCGATGGAGGAACGCTCAATCACGTGGACCTCCTGCGGACTCCCCGACGAGGGCGGCCCATTGAGCCAGGGCGATGGCATAGTCCGCTCGCCCTCTGGCCTCGGAGATCTGCAGATCGAGCAACGTCCTTTGGGCAAGCAGCACAGTGTCACCGCTGGCCTCTCCAGCGCTGTACGCCCCAAGGGCGGCGTCGAAGGCAGCCTGCGCCTGAGGCAGAAGAGTGTTGCGGTGGACCTCGACTCGACGCTGTGCATCGGCGATGCGGTGACCAGTGGCTTCGATCTCGGCCCTCTGGCTCTCCCTGTCGGCCTGCTGCCAGGCACGGGCCTCTTCGGCGAGCTCGAGGGCGCTGCGCACCTCTGCCCCCACGGCTTCTCGCCAGAGCGGTATGGACATACCCACGGCCACAACGAGGGCGTCACGCCCGTCGTCTTCGAGGTTCATCTGATCTCGGGCGCCCACCAGAATCCAGTCGAACCCCACGACGAAACGGGGCATCCCCGAGGCGGAGATCGCCTCTGCCCGGGCGAGCTGAGCATCGACGAGATGCCCTCTCGCAGTGATCCTGGGGTGTACACCGAGGTCATGGCTCGAGTTGAGGCTTGAGGCCTCCCCGGGCTCGGGAGGCTGATCTCCCGTCGGCAATTCGACCCCCTCGGGGAGACCGAGGAGACCTCTGAGGTGGGCCCGCAAAGCAGCTTGCTCTGCCATCAGACTCGCCACGCGCTCACCGAGCTGAGCCCCCTCCAATTCGAGCCGCTGCAGTGCCACGATGTCTGTTTTCTGCGTCGCGAGGCGTCCACGATAAATCTCACCAAGCCCGGTGACGATGACCTGATGCGCTTGCACCCGCTTTTGTGTCTCCTGGAGCGCCCAGAGGGACCAGTAGACGAACGAAATACGAGACTCCAAGTCCAATGCCTGGGCCTTGACCTGATCATCGAAGGCTCTGGCCTGGGCGGCTGCGCTCTCGACTTCAGCGGTGATCCCGCCAGGCCATGGGATGGTCTGCTTGATCCCCAGACGGGCCCTCTGGGGACCGACTCGGGTCTCCACCGGACTGACGAAGTACCCAGCAGAGATCTGCGGATCAGGCCACCTCTCAGCGCCAATGGCTCCAGCACGGGCGCTGCGTGCCCGGGCACGCAGCGCCTTCAACCTCGGATGGCGGGCCCTGGCGTACTCGAGGTAGTCGCCCAAGGCACCCGTGAAGTCCTTCTTCGATGAGGCTTCCACACCTGGCGCCTTGCGGAGGCCACTGGATGCCGCTGAGGACGGTGCCATTGCCCTGGATCCCGCACATCCAGCCCCCACCAGTCCCAGAGACAACCCGACTACGAGCCAGAGCGCCCTCATCGACGAGCTCCTCTCACTGAACCGCGACGATGCTGCCCTTGAACATCCCCATTCCACAGGTGAAGGCGATGGTCTCATCGGCCTTGGGGGTCAGGTTGATGGTGACCGCCTGATTCAGCGGCAGAGGCTTCTTGATGTCGTACTTGGGAAACACGATCTCCTCACCACACACGCTCTCGCTGGTCCGAGTGAAGGTCAGCGCCAGAGGCACCCCACCCCTGGCGCTGATCTGATCCGGGGTGTACCCCGCGTCACCCACTGTGACGCTCACGGATACAGGGGCAGACTTCTTCGTGGGCGTGGTGCTTTTGACTGCCGGAGAGGTGCTCGGGGGCGCCGCCTTCTCCGAAGCAGGCTCGTTGGCCTTGTCACCTTTGCAGCCGAAGGTGCTGAGCGCCATTGAGATGAAGAGGAGGGTGAAACGCATATCGTCCTCGAATCTGGTCATCGTCGAACCGTTCGAGAGAGCACGGATCGTGCCATGGCAGCGAACCGCCGCGTACCTCATCTGGGTGGCGGGGCTGGCCTCTCGGTGTGACTGAGTGGGTTACAGTGAGACCCGCCCAGTCACACATCAGCGAAAATCTGCTGGGTTCACACCGTGCTTTCGCAACAGGCGATAAAAACTCTCCCGCTCGACCCCGGCGAGGGACGCAGCCTCGGAGACTTTGCCACCACAGCGTCTGAGCAACGCCCTGAGATATCGGCGCCCAGTGTCTGCTCTGCCTTTGTCCAGAGCCTCAGCCCATGTGTAGCTGGCCAGCGCTGGATCTCCTGGAGCCCCTGGACGCGGCCGAGACAGCTCGGGGGGCAGGTCCACGATGTCGATGCGGGGACCATTGGCCACGATACAGGCCCGCTCCACAGCAGCCTTCAGCTGCCTGACATTGCCTGGCCACGCATACTGAGAGATCGCCTCGATGGCTGCGGGCGAGAAGCCCTCAAGGGTGTGACGTCGCCGACCCGCCTGGATCTCGAGGAAGTGATGGGCGAGCAATACGATGTCGTCACCGCGATCTCGGAGCGGAGGCAACTCGATCACCGCCACATTGAGCCGGTACCAGAGATCCTGCCGAAAGCTCCCTTCAGCCACCATCGACTCGAGATCGCGATGGGTGGCGGCGATGAGGCGCACGTCGACGGGCCGCTCCCTGGCTTCACCGAGCCGGCGAATCTTTCGCTCCTCGAGTACACGGGTGAGTTTGGCCTGAAGCGAGGGACGCATGTCACCGATCTCGTCGAGCAGCAGACTGCCGGTGTGTGCCTCTTCAAAGAGGCCCTTCCGATCAGCCACGGCTCCGGTAAAGGCCCCCTTCACATGACCGAACAGCTCGCTCTCCAAGAGCTCCACCGGCACAGCGGCGCAATTGAGCGCTACGCACCTCTGCCCGGCCCGAGGGCTCAGGTCGTGAATCGCCCGGGCCACACGCTCTTTTCCTGTCCCCGTCTCTCCGAGGATGAGGGCGGTGACGTCACTGTCGGCGATCCGGCGGACCATCTCGGCCATCTGCTGCATGACCATGGACTGAGCGATCACACCAGGGAGCACCTCATGGGCTGTATCCACATGGCTGATCTGGGCGGCGACACCTTGAGCGAGAGCTTTGAGCAGGATCCCGCGGGCAGCGTCGGGATCGAAGGGCTTGGTGAGATAGTCGAAGGCCCCGAGCTTCAGCGCCTCTACGGCGGTGTCGACGGTGGCGTAGGCAGTCATCAGGACGAAGGCGGCATGAGGCTGCCGACGCCGACACACCCTGAGTACGTCGAGCCCTTCCATGTCGGGCATCTTGAGATCGCACAACACCGCGTGCACGGGGTGTTGTTCGAGCTGCTCTATGGCCTCGGCGCCACAGTAGGCGGTGCGAATCTGCGCCACATCCCCCATGACCTTGGCCATCAACCGCACCATATTTCGTTTGTCATCGACGATGAGCAAACTGGGCAGTGGACTCACGTGGCACTCTCCTCGACCTGGGTGGGCAATCGCACCTCGAAGATCGTCCCTCTGTCGCCGTTCGGTCTCAGGGAGATCTGCCCACGATGCCCTTTGATGATGCCCTCGCACACCGCAAGGCCGAGACCGCTTCCGTCCCTACGACGGGTGAAGAAGGGCTCGAACACCCTCGGACGATCTTCCACGGCCACACCAGGACCGCGATCGCGTACTTCGAAGGCATAGTGATCTGCTCGCACTTCACCCTTCAACTCGATGGCCGCGCCCTCTTGAGAAGCCTGTGCAGCATTGGTCAACAGGTTCAACACGACCTGTCGCACACGATCATGATCCGCCATTGCGATCCCCGATTCGACCTCCACCTCTACGGAGACCCCCCTGGACGCATCACTCTCGACGAAGCGGCGAGCCACCTCGGCCAGCATGGCACCCATGGCCACGGGGGCGATGTCGAGCTGGTCAGCTCGAGCATAGGCCAGCAGATCATGGGCGATTCGCTGGCAGTGGCCCGCCTCCTCGTCCAAGATGGCCAGCTCCTCTCGGAGCATTTCTGCGTCCTCCTCGGGGCTCATGGTCTTCAAATATCCACGAATGATCCCGATGGGGTTGTTCAGCTCGTGTGCGATACCGGCTGCAAGCTGCCCGATGGCGGCCATACGCTCACTCTGTAAAATACTCTTCTCGCGCCGGGCCAGCTCATCAGCCATGGCATCGAAGGCCTGACCCAAATCAGCGAGCTCTCCCCGACCCTCGAGCCCCACCCTTGAAGAGAAATCTCCCTGCCCCACCAGCCGCGCAGCCTGGCCAAGGGTGAGCAATGGCTGTACCACCACCCGCCTCAACCTCAATGTGAACACCACTGATAGACAGAGGACGAGGGCGATGCACAACACGCCAATGATCAACCCCAACCGTGTGGAGTCCGTAGCTTGGACATGGGCGTGCATCATCTGATGGCTTGCAGCCCGAGCAAGGGCATCTCCAAGGAGACCGGCGGTGCGGGTGCGCTCGATGAGGGCGAGCCTGCGGACCGAGACGTCCTCTCCAGCGACCTGGGCTGCCCTGAGAGCACCAAAGCCCCCGTGTAGCTGCTCGATGTGCCGAGCGAGATCGCTCAACCGGTGGTGCTCTGCCTTGGGGAGCCGGGATTCGAGGGCGGCGATGCTTGCCAGGGCTTGCCTCCGACTGGCGTCATAGCCATCGAGGCTGGCACTGGCGCCTTCGGACATCGCACGCTCCATCTCGAGTGCGAGATCACGCACTGAGGTCGCGAGGTCGAGGCCCTGTTGGATCGAGGTCTCGTCGTGACGCATGCCTGCCACCAGATCGGAGACATCGTCGATGATGCTGAGCAACATCGCGCACATGACCACCGCCACTACACTCACCGCCAGGAAGCCCAAGGCCACCTGTCGGCTGATGAAGCCCCCTCGAGGCTGAGCCTGCGCGTTCATGGGCCCCCGACGGAGATCTGAGCGCAATCGAGAAGGCTCACTGCCCTCGCTCCTCCCAGGCCCGGATCAGCCGCTCCACGGCAAGGGGTTCCCCCCGACGTCGGGGCCTCGCCTCTTCGAGAAGTGCCATGTAGAACTCCGCCTCCTCTTCAGAGAGGTCCAACGCTGCCCCCAATGCCCTAGGGCTCTGGCTGTGGCCTGTCTTGAGCAAGTGTCGCTCCACCCACATGGATCGGCCGAGGTACCGCATGGGGATGCCTCTGAGATCGCAGCAAGCCCTGACGGTCCACTTTTGCACCCAGTGGCGGGCATAGGTGAAGAACACGTACCCTCGCTCGGGGTCCATCATCTCCACGGCTCTGGCCATGCCCGCCGAGGCAGCCTCATAGAGCGCATCCAGAGGTGCCCTCGCCCACCATCGATGCCACAAAGCGATGAACAGACACGGCCCGCGATTGAGCGAGAAGATCCGGCCCTTGGCCTGCTTGTAGGCGTTGAACGCGGCATCGAACTCCGGATCGCCCCGCAGACCACACCGCGCCATCATGGCCTGGCGCATCCGCATCGGCAGGCTCAGGCGGCTCATGAGCTCGCCGGCCTCTCGGATGCGCTCGTCAGGGGTCAACGCATCATCGGAGCGAATGTCCAGGACCGTACTCAACACCTGTTTGAACTGCCGAGTGTTCGCCTTCAGCTCAGGATCTGGTCGACGCTGGAGTGACGCCAGGCTCTCTTCGATGACCGCGCCCTGCTCGTCGATCCAGCCTGTCTGAGCACCTTCATCGAAGAAGAGTAGATCGAGCAATCGCCCTCTGGTGTCACCCAACGCCTGGAGATCCTCGGATTGCTCGAAGCTGGGTAGAGGCAAGTCGGGATACCAGTCCACCTGAAGCCCCAGAGGATCGAGCTCCTCGATCAACATCATGACGTTGTCATAGTCGAAGGTGCCCGCAGCCGCCTCGAAGTCCGGCCAGCGGAGCGGCTGCTCACAGGATCGCCAGCCCTTCATCTCGATCCCCTCCAGGGTGTGTGCACGCGCCACCACATCAAACTCGACCCATCGGCCTCAGGCAAGAGCGAGGGATGGCCGTATGACGCGCCGTAGCCAACATTGACGGTGATGCCCGCGAGCACTACACGGGTAGAGCGACGGTTTCGAGGCGAGGAAGATGGGATTCAGAGTTCACAAATTCGGGGGCACCAGTGTGGGCAACGGCGCTCGGATCCGCGCCGTGGCCGACCTGGTGGCCGCTGCCGAGCGCCCCACCCTCGTGGTGAGCTCCGCCATGGCCAGCATCACCGATCAGCTCGTAGCCGCCTGCGACGCCGCGGCGCGGTACGACCTGGAGGCGGCCACTGCTCTGGTCGATGACATCTTCTCGGCGCATCTCACGGCGGCGGAAGAGCTGGCCCTCGGACCTGAGAGTCAGTCTCAGCTCGAGGGCGCTCGGCTGAAGGCTGAGCTCGAGGGCCTGCTCAAGGCCTCCATCGTCGCCGGCGAGCTCACACCTCGCGTGCGTGATCGGATTCTGGCTACGGGGGAGAAGCTCGCAGTGCGCCTGCTCGCCGAGACCCTGACCGCCATGGGCATCTGGGCAAGGGCCGTAGACGCCGACACCTTCCTCGAGACCGACGATCGCTTCGGCCAGGCCACACCCATCCGCGGTGTGGCAGAGCGGCAGACCCGCAATATGCTCCTGCCCATCATCGAGGCAGGCGTGGTGCCGGTGGTGACCGGCTTCTGCGGGCGCAGTCCGCAGGGATCCACCACCACGCTCGGCCGCGGGGGCTCTGATTTCACCGCGACGTGGCTCGGCGCCGCCCTCGGCGCCGAAGAAGTGATCATCTGGACCGACGTCGCCGGTGTGTACACCGCAGATCCCCGGCGTGTGGATGGTGTCCGGGTGGTGCCGCAGCTCAACTTTCGAGAGGCCGCGGAGCTGTCGTACTATGGGGCCAAGGTCCTCAACCCTCGAGCCATCGCGCCGGCGGCCCAGGTCCGCACCCCCATTGCGGTGAGGAGCACTTTCGAGCCTCACAGGCCGGGCACCATCGTCGACGGGCGATTCACCGCCGGCTCCCACCCCGTGAAGGCCCTCAGCGCCGTACGAGATCATTGCCTCATCGCCCTCGAGGGCAAGGGCATGTCGGGGGTACCAGGCATCGCCGCCCGGGCCTTCGCCGCCCTGGCCGAGCGTGATGTCTCCGTGACGCTCATCAGCCAGTCATCCTCAGAGGCTTCCATCTGCATCGCCGTGCCCGAAGTGGCGGCCGCGGAAGCCGAGCGGGCCTGGAAGAAAGCCTTCCGAGCAGAGCTGGTCCGAGGCGACATCGAGGAGATCGCCGTGCGCACCCGGGTGTGCATCGTCGCTGCCGTCGGGCTGGGCATGGTCCACGGTACTGGGGTGGCCGGGCGTCTGTTTTACGCCCTCGGCCGCGCCGGTGTGAGCGTGCTGGCCATCGCCCAGGGATCGAGCGAGCTGAACATCTCCGTCGCCGTGGACGGCGCTGATGTGGATCGAGCCCTCGGCGCTGCCCACGATGCTTTCGGACTGCACCGGCTGGACACGGGACGGGGCGAGACCGACCACATGGATCTCGTCATCCTCGGGGCAGGCAATGTGGCCCAGGCGTTCTTGCACAGCCTCGCGGAGCGCCGCGACAGCATCGAAGCCCGCTTCGGCCTCGAGCCCCACGTAGTGGGCTGGGCCGATCGCAGCGGGGCGGTGTTCTCTGCAGGTGGCATCAGCTCGACTCAGCTCGAGTCGCTCATCGCCGACAAACGGGCGGGTATGGGCCTCGGCCATGGTGACGATGGCCGCGCCGGGATGTCGACACTGGCCCTGGTGACGGAGGCGAGCAGGTGGCGTCTGAGCACCCCGGTGGTCGTGGATCTCACTGATGCTGATCACAGCGAAGTGTTCATGAAGGCCTTCACCATCGGCATGGATGTCGTCACCGCGAACAAGAAACCCCTCGCCGGCGATCTCCAACTCTTCGAGGCCATGCGAGACACGGCCAGAGCGCGGGGGGCGTTGCTCAAGGCCGAGACCACCGTAGGTGCAGGCCTGCCCGTAATCGACACCCTCGAACACCTGCTCGCCACCGGTGATCGGCTGGTGAAGGCCGAGGGCTGTCTCTCTGGCACCTTGGGCTTCCTGTGCAGCGCTCTCGAAGCAGGCACCCCCTTCTCCCAGGCTGTTCAACACGCCATGGAGCGCGGCTTCACCGAGCCCGATCCAGCTGCAGATCTGACGGGGGCCGACGTTGCCCGCAAAGCCCTGATCCTCGGGCGCTGGGGCGGCGTGCTCGGAGAGGGCGCCGAGGTTCGACGCACCGGGCTGGTCCCCGATGACTGGCAGGGCTTGCCCAAAGAGACTCTTCTGTCGCGCCTGAAGGGGCTCGATGACGCGTTCGCCCAACGCATGAAGGCAGCTCGAGAGGCCGACGCCACCCTGAGATTCGTGGCCTCTGTGTCGGCCTCGGGGGTCGAGGTCGGGTTACAGACCGTGCCCCTCGATGCCCCTCTCGGTCGGCTCTCTGGCGCCGACAACATGGTGGTGTTCCACACCGAGCGATACGATGAGCGCCCTCTCGTGGTCATGGGCCCCGGCGCCGGGGTGCCGGTCACCGCCATGGGGGTGTTGAGCGACGTACTCCGCGTCGCCGCCGAGCGGAGGGCCTCATGACCACCATTCGCGCTTTTGCCCCAGCCACGGTGGCCAACCTCGCCGTGGGTTATGACGTGCTCGGTCTGGCGCTTCAGGATCGGGGCGACACCGTCATCGCTCAGCTCAGCGACACACCTGGTGTTGAGGTCACCTCCATCACCGGCGATGGCGGCGCCCTCCCCCGCGACCCGAAGTTGAACACTGCAGCCATCGCTGCCCAGGGTGTGCTCGATGAAGCAGGCGCTCAGGTGGGGGTGAAGATCGAACTTCACAAAGGACTGCCCATCGGATCAGGCATGGGCAGCTCCGCCTCGAGCGCCGCTGCCGCGGCCTTTGCCGTGAATCGCTTGCTGGGCTCTCCTCTTCGACGATCCGAGCTCGTGGGGCCCTGTGTCGAGGCAGAGGCAGTGGTGAGTGGTCGACACGCAGACAATGTGGCGCCGGCTCTGCTCGGCGGCCTGGTGCTGGTCCGCAGCCTCGACCCGATCCGGCTCTTGCGGCTGCCGATCCCCGACGATCTCTACATCGCCGTGGCGCACCCGAGCTTTCAGCTGAGCACCCGGGCCGCTCGGGAGATGCTGCCCGACACAGTGGCGTTGAGTGATCGCACCCTCGCCGCCTGTCGCATCGCTACATTCGTGAGCGCCTGCCACACCGGTGACGTGGAGTTGCTCGCGGAGTGCCTGGTGGACGACATCGTGACGCCTGCCCGGGCGACGCTGATCCCAGGTGCGCCCGAGGCCATGGAGGCCGCTCTGAGCGCGGGTGCCCTCGGCAGCTCGCTGAGCGGCTCTGGCCCCAGCGTCTTCGCCCTGACCCGCTCGCTCTCTTCGGCCGAGCGGGCCGCCGCAGCCATGTGCGAGGTCTTCGAGCAGCACCACGAGCACATCACCACGCTGGTGGGCCCTGCAGATTGTCCTGGAGCGAGGGAGATACCATGCACCTGAAGTGTGTCGACTGTGGCGCCACCTACGATCCGAAGATCGTGCGCTATGTCTGCGACTGTGGGGGCACCCTCGACGTGGTGCACGATCTCGAGCGGGTCCGGAAGAGCTGCACCCGAGAGATGTGGGACGCGCGCCTCGGCTCCCGGGCGCGGCTCGATCGGTCCGGCGTATGGCGCTTTCGAGAGTTGATCCTGCCCCTCGACGAACAGCATGTGGCCTCGCGTGGTGAAGGCAACACCACGGAATACTGTTCCGCTGCGGTCTCCGAATACACCGGGGTGAAGCGCATCACCCTCAAACACGAAGGCGAGAACCCCACGGGCTCGTTCAAAGATCGCGGCATGACCTCAGGCGTCACTGCCGCCCGGTGGCTCGGTCAGAGGGCAGTGGCGTGCGCCAGTACAGGCAACACCTCTGCCTCTCTCGCCTCCTTCGCCGCCCTCATGGCCATGCAGGCCGTGGTGTTTATTCCTGATGGGCAGATCGCCTACGGCAAGTTGGGTCAAACCCTGGCCTACGGCGCCCGTACGCTTCAGGTGGCTGGCGATTTCGACGCCGCTATGGCCCTCGCCCGAGCGGTCTGTGAAGCTGAGGGTATCTATCTGCTCAACTCAGTGAACCCGTTCCGGCTCGAAGGGCAAAAGGCCATCGCCTTCGAGCTGCTTCAGGATCGAGAGTGGCGGGTGCCTGACTGGATCGTGCTGCCTGGGGGCAACCTCGGGAACAACTCGGCGATCACCAAGGGTCTTCAAGAGCTTTACGCGCTCGGCTGGATCGACCGCCTGCCCCGTGTCGCTGTGGTCCAAGCTCAGGGCGCCAACCCGCTCTACACCGCCTTTACGTCGGGGGCTGACGTTCAGCCCGTCGTCGGCGCAAAAACCGTGGCGACGGCGATCCAGATCGGAGATCCCGTCTCGTGGCGCAAGAGCCTGAGGGGCATCGCCGCCACCCAGGGTACGGTGACCGAAGCAGATGACGGCGCCATCCTCGATGCCAAAGCCGTAGTGGATGGTGCGGGCATTGGCGCCGAGCCGGCCTCCTGCGCCACCGTGGCCGGTGTCCGCCGACTGGTCCAGGAGGGCGTGATCAAAGCCGACGACGAGGTCGTGGGCATCCTCACGGGCAACCTGCTCAAAGATCCCGACGTGGTGGTGCGCTACCACCGCGGCGAGATCGAGGGCGCCGACGCTGGGCGGGTGAACACCCCGATCCGATGTGACGCCACCGTGGATGCGGTGATGGCTGCCCTGCGACAGGCTTGCTGACCACCGCGCTCAAGATCATCGACACCCACCTCTCGACAGGGTATCCAAATGTCCAGTTGTAGACCCCTGACCCGAGAGAACACTCGATGTCCACCAAGACCCCTGCCGAGGCCCCCGAGCAGCTTTCACTCGGCGTACCCGCCGCCGAAGGCGAGCCCGATCCTGCAGCGCCGGCCACCCCGGCGGTGCCTGTAGCGGCGCCGAAGGCCAACGCCGACACCCTCTACCTGATCGACGGCTCCGGCTTCATCTTTCGGGCTTTCTACGCCATCCGCACGCCGATGAGCAGCAGCGACGGCACGCCCACCAACGCAGTCTTCGGCTTCACCCGGCTGCTCATGGCGGTGCTCAAGCAGGAAGATCCTGAACACGTGGCGGTCATCTTCGATCCACCCGGCGACACGTTCCGCAACGACATGTACCCGGAGTACAAGGCCAACCGGGACGACCCACCGCCGGAGATGGTGCCTCAGTTCCCTCTGTGCCGAGAGGTGACCCGGGCATTGAACATCCCCGCCCTGGAGGTGGAGAAGTACGAGGCCGACGACATCATCGGCACTCTGGCCACCAAATGGGCCGCCACGGGGCGCAAGGTGGTCATCGTCACCGCCGACAAGGACATGATGCAGTTGGTCACTGAAGACGTGACCCTCTGGGACGGTAAAGAAAAGCGCACCGACATCGCCGGCGTGCACGCCCGGTTCGGAGTCCCGCCAGAGCAGGTCATCGACGTGCTCGGCCTCGCCGGAGACAGCTCCGACAACATCCCCGGTGTCCCTGGCATCGGCGAGAAGACCGCCTCCACCCTGCTCGGGAAGCACGGCGGCACCCTCGAGTCTCTGCTCGCCGCCGCCCCGGGCATCAAGGGCAAACGGGGCCAGGCCCTCGTGGATCACGCGGACACCGCCCGCCTCTCGGCGAAGCTGGCCACCATCGTCACCGACGCTCCCATCGAGCTCGACGAGGCCGCCCTGCTCCGCAAGCCCCCGGAGCCCACCGTGCTCCGGGCCTTCTTGGAGAAGCACAACTTCAAGACCTTCATGCGGGAGTTCGGCCTCACCGCCCGCGCTGGGGCCAGCATCAAGGTGGATCGCTCGAAGTACCGCCTCGTGACCACCGAAGAAGGCCTCGCCGAGGTGGTGGCCACGGTGAAGGCCGCCGGCCGCATGGCCTTCGATCTCGAGACCACCGGCCTCGACACCTTGAGCGCTCAGATTCTGGGCTTCGCCATCGCCTGGGCCCCGAACGAGGCCGCCTATGTGCCCGTGGCCCACGCCTACACCGACGTGCCTGCGCAGCTCTCGCTCGAGACCGTGCTCGGCGCCCTCAAGCCGCTCCTCGAAGATCCGAAGTTCCCCATCGCCGGCCAACACGCCAAGTTCGAGTGGCAGATGATGCGCAAAGCCTGCGACGTCGATCTTCAGGGCATCCACGACGACTCGCTGCTCGCTGCGTTCCTGCTCGAGCCCGATCGCAAGCAGTTCAGCCTCGACAGCCTGGCCATGGATCACCTGGGCCATCAGATGATCACCTTCGCCGAGGTCACGGGGACCAAGAAGGGCCCTGACGATCGCTTCAAGACCGTGCCCCTCGCAGCAGCGACGGCGTACGCTGGCGAGGATGCCGATCTCACCCTGAGGCTGTGCGATCGATACCGCCCGATCCTCAAGGAGCAGGGCCTGCTGAAGGTGTACGACGAGATCGAGCTGCCCCTGGCGCCGGTGCTCGGTCGAATGGAGCAGTGGGGCATCAAGATCGACCCTCAGCTGCTCCACGAGCAGTCGGCCCGCTTCGCCAAGAGCCTCGAAGAGCTCGAAGCGCAGATTCACAGTGAGGCTGGGCAGGCGTTCAACATCGCCAGCCCCAAGCAGCTCGGGGAGATCCTGTTCGACAAGCTCGGCCTCGAGAAGGGCAAGAAGACCAAGACGGGGTACAGCACCAGCCAGGATGTGCTCGAGAAGCTTTCCCACGATCACGCGGTGCCGCGTTTGGTGTTGCAGTGGCGTCAGATCGCCAAGCTCAAGAACACCTACCTCGACACCCTGCCCAAGCTCATCAACCCCGTCTCCGGGCGAGTACACAGCAGCTTCCGTCAGACCGGCGCCGCCACGGGCCGTCTGTCGAGCAGCGAGCCCAACCTGCAGAACATCCCCGTACGCAGCCATGAGGGCCGTGAGATCAGGCGAGCCTTCGTGGCCGAGCCGGGCTGGAAGCTGGTGAGCGCCGACTACAGTCAGGTGGAGCTGCGCCTCATGGCCCACCTTTCTGAAGATCCGGTGATGATCGACACCTTCATCAAGGGCACCGACGTGCACCGCCGCACAGCCTCGGAGATCTTCGGGGTAGATCTCGAGGCGGTGACCTCGGAGCAGCGCCGTCAGGCCAAGGCCATCAACTTCGGTATCTTGTACGGCATGGGCCCCTACCGGCTCTCCAACGAGCTGGAGATCTCCCAGACAGAAGCCAAGGAGATGATCGAGCGCTACTTCAAGCGGTACCCCAAGGTGAGTGCCTATCTCGAAGAGATGCTCGAGACCGCCCGCAAGGAAGGTCGCGTACGCACGATGCTCGGACGCATCCGGCCATTGCCCGACATCCACTCCAAGCGCTTCTCCGCCCGTCAGCACTCAGAGCGTATGGCCACGAACACCCCCATTCAGGGCACCGCCGCCGATCTGATGAAGCTGGCCATGATCAAGCTCGATCGGCGCATCTCCGAGCTGGGCTTGAAGAGCCGCATCCTGCTCACAGTGCACGACGAGCTGGTGGTCGAAGTGCCCGAGGCCGAGCTCGACACGGTGCCTGATCTCGTCAAGCACGAGATGGAGACGGTCTGGCCCGACTTGAAGGTGCCCCTCTCCGTGGAGGTGGGCGTGGGCGACAACTGGGCCGCCATCCACTGAAGACCGATTCTGGGTGCCTCAGAGCCCGAGGCTCAGAACCCCAGGCCCAGACCCAGCGTCATCCCGTGGGCCAGATCATCCCTGATCGCGTAGGTGCTCACGAAGTAGCGCAGCTCCCCTCTCAGCTGCACCGTGCTGGTGCGGCCGAGCAGCGCCCCCACCGCCCCAAAGACCGACATGCCACCGCCACTCGGCCGACTGTCGACGGCTTCGTCCGATGTGTCGGAGGCCGCGGCGGTGAAGTGCCCCACAGCAACCCCTCCACCGATGTAGGGCGTCTGATCTCCATCCCCAAAGGGCAAGTACCCTCCGATGTAGATGCCATAATGCTCGGGTGTGTCGACGGCGTTGGAGTACACGAATCCTCCAGCGTCGAAGAGCAGGAAACGCAAATCATAGAGCCAGCTGATCGTGGCCCCTGGGCTGAACCCGCCCCCCTCACCGAAGCTCGCCAGCCCCCCGAGCTGCAACCCCACGGTGCCGTACGCCTCCCTACGGCGTAGAGGCTCCATCTCCGTCTCGGTGACAGCGCCGAGCGTGGGGCTGCGCTCTGCGGTGCCTTCACCGAGGATGCTCGCTGCCATGCGTCGGGCCAGTGGGTCGAGATCTTCCAGCGTGTCGACCGCCATTCGATCGGAGAGCACAGGGTACGGATCATCTGGTGTGTAGACTTCGATGCCCACCAGATAGCGCCGCCCAAGGCGGGTGATGCGGCCTCGAACGAGCACGTCGGCCCCCATGGCACGGGCCGTGGACCGCGCCTCTTCAATGTTTCGAGGGTTCACCTGGGCGAGATCGACACGGGTACGACCCTTTTCGAGATACAGCGTCAACGCTTCAGCGAGGGCAGCCCGGGTGTCACCATCCACTTGTCGCCCGGTGAAGGGAAACACTGCGATGTGCGTGGACAAAGAATCCGCTTCAGGTGACTTGCCATGGGCCACCGACCAGCCCATAGACCACATCAAGCAATAGAGCAGACAGAGCCTGGGCAGTGAGTGGGGACCCTTCATCGAACACTCCAACTCAACAGGTAGAAGACACCGGCCGGAGGCCGCACGGCATCAACGGCTCGCCGAGGGAGATATTCAGAGGGCCTTACAGAACCACGCCTTAGATCAGGACAGTGAGGCGATCTCGATCTGGTGTTCGATCAGAGAGAATTGTCGTCACAGGCCCTGGTGGTCACCTGGGAGATCTCGAGGGTGAGCCCGAGGGGCAATCGGTGGCTGCGGGCAATCTGCAACCCCGCTCCCACTGGCTGCCAGTCACTCCAGGTCACCGGAAGCCCGCCGATGGGGATGATGCTCACCCACATTTTCCAGGCCACGGGTCGGTGCTCGGCGTCGAGCAGCCAGAGATAGGCGTCACCGGGTGTACGCCCCCCCTGCCCGTACGTCACGAGCAAAGCCTCGTGTTGAGCACCGAACTCGGCCATCACATCATCGCCGAGGCCCACGACGGCTCGGCTCACGCCATCGTCGAAGAAGGTGCGCACCGGGTTCAACCAGAAGGCATCATTGATGAAATACTTGTGGGCCTCGTCGATGAGGCTCTGGTCGTCGGCGGCCCCCCCGGCGATGACCTCACCCCCGCCGCGGCCGAGATCGAGTCGCACCTCTGCGTCGCCCCACTGCACCCAGACCTGATCAGTGCACCGGCGCCATCGATGTGTGCGCCTGTCGCCGAACCGCCAGCTGATCTCACCGATGGCGCCCCAATGATCTGATCCCAACGCGTCCTGAACTCGGCGTGCCAGGACATCTGCCTCTGGGGAGGCTTGGATCGCTGGCCGGGGCTCGTGCACGATGAGGCCATAGCCCACGGCGACACACACCAGGAGCAGAGCGAGGGCAAGAAGGGAGAGGATGATGCGTTTGAGCCACCGAACCATGGCCCGAAGCTACACCACCCTCGTGCGCTGATCTGCCTTATTCGTACTCAGTCCCGCCGTTGCGGAGCAGGTACGCCGCGGAGACGCGCTTGAGCTGAACCCGCCCCAGGCTGTCATCCCTGCGCTCGGGCACCGTGCGCATGATGATGCCCTCTCGGATGTGCCGGCCGGCACCAGAGATGGTCTCCTTGCCGTCGGCGTGGGTGTCCATGGCCTGTGCGGAGAACGGCCCCCGATACAGCACGGGCACCCGCGGCAGGCCGAGAACCTCGCAGGCCTCGTCGAGCTCCGCATCCTCGAGAAACCGCCCGTTGCCCGGCCGGCCCACGTGGATGTCGAAGACCCGAAACCCCGGCACCTGCTCAGTGCGACCCTCAGCACCATAGTGCAAGTCCTGCACACCTCGGCCGAACAGCTCACCGAGCACGAAGACCGGACCCAAACCGAGGGCCTCGGCGAAGACCCGCCGGATGCGCCCCTCCACCTCCAGTGATCGGGCGGCGCGCACATAGAGGTTCTTCTGCCTGGCCTCTTCGTCGATCTTGAACGCCAGGCCCTTGGCTGCGACCCCCTTGGAAGCCACCACCAAAGCACCATGCTCCGGATCGGTGAGATCAGCCGACATCACCCCGAACTGGGTCCAGGTACCGTGGATCTTCTCGGTGAACACAACCTGCTCACCCTCCTCGATCACGTCGGGGAACCGCCGGTGGGCGTCGATGTCATAGCGCATGCAGCGCTCGAGGCCTGCTGACCAGTGCTTGCCGGCCATGTGCGTCGGCAGCTGAGGCCTGTACTTCTCGATGCCGAGCTCGGCGGCTACGTCATCTCCGACCTGCCACTGGGGCCGCGCCGCGTACATCAGACCCTGGGAGAGCACGCCCCGCAGCCGGATCGCCTTCACGCGATCCTTGTTCTTGCCGGCGAGGCGGCCCAGCAATCCCATCTCGGCCAGCAGCCACTGAGGCACGATGGACTGCTCGGGGATGTAGGCAGCAAGATCGCCCGTGGCGAACTGCCCCTTCTTGACGATGCTCATGTAGTCCCCCACCCGAGCGAGATCCAATGCATCTGCGTTGGGATGGGGCTCGATGATCACCTCAACAACGTCTACAGAAAATCGCGCCATGATACACCTCCGTCACCACGACGTACGTGGCCATCTGACTTATTACATTTCCGATAGTCCTGTGTATCTGCTCGAAGCATTCGAGCATACACCTCCAACTGAATGAATTCGCGCGTTCAGAGCACGATGCGCCCAGAAAGCAAAAACCCCCTCGGGCTCAAGGCCGGAGGGGGTTGCTCAGAGGACCAGAACAGCGTCGTAGTCTAACTCTTTGCACACCCCCACAGACCATTTTCTTGCGGTTGGCGGTGATCTTGATCGTGCTGGGATGCCCACGAGCACACACCAGGCACACGCGTCCCGTAAAGCAAGGGTGCTTTCGTCAGGTGTGCAGTGGTGGTGAGTGAGTTCGACAAAATCACGTCATCCAAAATTGGGGGGATTCAAGATCGAATGGACCCATCGAGACAGTATCCATCCAGGGGCAGTCTGCTGCTCTGTTCGACATCTGTCAAGTACAGTGACGAAAGAGTATCTCCAAGCCACGCTCTGTCGCAGGCTCGTCGCCTTTTTTACGACCCCAGACGAAAGTGGCGAGACCATGGCGCAGTACGGCCCTGCGCAGGTGGCCGCCGCCCACATCTTCTGCGGTCGCGCCATAGCCTTCTTCGAATGCCGAGAGATGTGTAGAGCTCTCTGGCAACTCGAAGAGCTTGACCCAGTCTGCCAGCGGCTCATCCATGCGACTCTGGCCAAAGTCGAGGAGGCAGACTCGGCCCTCATCGATGAGCACATTGTCGAGGGTCAGATCGCGGTGACATGGCACCCGTCGAAGTGATGACAGAGGCGCGGCGAAGGTGGCAGCACAGTGTCGATACAGCGCCGAGGGCAGATCGGCTTGAGCCCGAGCCAGCCATGCCGCCTCACGGGCTGGGATGGCCTGCGAGAGCGGGATCGGATCATCATCTGGCCAGGGCAACCGATGGAGCCGACCCACGAGATCTCCAAGCGTCCGGAGGCCCGCCCGTAAAACCATCTGAGGGAGATCAGGTGTGTCCATGGGCCTGCCAGAGACGTGACTCAGCAAGCACGCGACCTCGCTGAGCACGGTGCAGGTGGGCCCGTATATGCCCACGGCGGGCAACCACGCCCTCAGGGCCCTGGCTTCGGCCTCGAGCTTGCCACGATGGCGGTGAACCTTGAGCCAGGCCACTGGGATTTTCGACACATCATCGACGAGTGACCAGACGAGGGCCTCAGAGAACGGGCCACTCCGAAAGATCGGCCGCACGGGGTGGCCGAGCTCTGCCTCAGCAGCATTCAGCAAAAGACGTGGTGGCTCACGCACTCGCGATCAGATCGAACAATGCGCAGGCCTGCGCTTCGGTCTCGGCGAGCTGCCACCCAAAGATGTTCACGGGCTCGAGGGCTGCGAAGTCCGCTTCGATGCGGGTGGCGACGAGAGCCTCTGCCTCCGAGGGCATACCCAAGGCCAACAACGCGTCGGCAAAGGGCGTGAGAGCCTCAATCAACGCTTCCCCCTCGTCAAAGCGGTCAGCCCAGGCCCTGCCAACGGCGACGATCGAAGCTTCCGGCGCACCTTGAAACCAGGCCTCGAGATGAGGAGTCAGCGCCTGCCACGCCTCTGGCATGTCTGCTTCGATGGAGCCCATCGCGTCTGGCAAATCCACTGCGGCATCTGGCGAGGGGGCCGCGTTGGGATCATCGGACTGACCTGCATTGCCACTGTCGTCGTCGCAGGCAGCGAGCGTAGCCGCAAGGCCCAACAGGGTGGTCAACATCATCTGTCGTCTATCGACGGCGCTCACTGTAGACCTCCGATGTGCTCGGCGAGGCGATGGGCCAGGGCCACGATGGTGAGGGTGGGGTTGGCGAAGCCGGCGCTGGGGAACAGCGAGCTGCCTGCCATGAAAAGGTTGTCGACGCCGTGCACCCGACACTCGCCATCGACGACCCCATTCGCCGGCTCGGCGGCCATGCGGGTGGTGCCCATGTGGTGACACCCTCCGATATAGCGACGAGGCTTGAAGAGCTCTTCCTCGTCGAGTGGCATCCAGAGACGCCCGATGCCCGACTGCCCCAAGGCCGCGCCGAGCAGGCGCAGGGTCTGGGTGTACTGCACGTGATCCGGCTGCCCCACCTGCCAGTTCAGCTGCATGCGGGGCATGCCCAGGGCATCCGTGGTGTCGAGCAGTGTGATCCGGCTCTCGGGATCGGGACTCTGCTCGGCGCGAATGTCGAGGCCGAGCACCCTGACGTCGGGGCTCACCTTGCTCACATCGATGATGGCCTGGGGCGAGAGGGTGCCTGTGGCCTCAAGGGCGTCGTCGAGCTCGATGGATCTCAGCGTGATGGCCACAGGCATCAGATCATGGGCAGCCCGCGCCTCCGACGTCAGGGTGAGGGCCGCCTTGACGCTCACCTCTCGAGGCTCAGGATCGAAGTCGTCCGTGGTGCTGATGCGGGTCCGCCGCAGGTACAGGTCGAGATTGGGCTGATCGCGCACCAGCATGTAGCCGCTCACGTAGAAGTGAGGGTGATCCATGAAGTACCTGCCCACCTGATCGCGCTCGTTGCCCACCCCCTGACCGCCGCGGGCGGCGAGGAGCATCCGAGCGTTCTCGAGACCCCCCAGGGCGAGCACGTACTGTCGGGCTGTGGCGGTGAAGGCCACGCCACTCAACGTCCTGAGCTGCAGACCCGAAACTGCGGCCCCTTCGAAGTCGAGATCGACGAGGTTGGCGTGCAGGTACACCGTGATCGTGGGGCTCTGTTCGAGCTCGGGGCCATACACCTCGGCAAAGCGCGTCGGTGGGCTGTACTGATAGAAGACGTGATCCGCTGGAGCCGCGAGGGGCAGCAACGGTTTGCCCGTTTCGGCGAGCACATGGTCGACGTCGTACTGGAACGCCCCGATCTCACAGGTGCGCTGGGCCTGCTTGTACCAGGGCACGAGATCTGCGTGAGCGATGGGCCAGGCGCCGAGAGGCGCCGCCGCCCGCGCCTCGAAGACTTCGGGATCAAGGGGCCTGCACCAGCCCGCCCATCGGTTGGTCGTCCCGCCGAACTGGCGGAGGCGACAGTCGGTGAGACCAACGTCGCCAACACCGGTCATCTCACCGGCATACAGGTCCTGGGTCTCGGGCTCTTCTGCCTGACCGCCGCTCTCGAAGAGCAGCACGGTCAGCCCGCGGGCCCCCAGATCTCTCGCCAGGGTGATGCCCGCAGCGCCAGCACCTACAATGCACACATCCGCTTCGAGGCGCGCCCCTTGTTCCAGCTCTGTGGCGTCTCGGATCACAGATCCTCCCATGACGTCTGTGGTTCACCTGCGTCGGAGTAGGTACTGTGAGCCCCCGGTTCAAGGCAAGAAGGTGCCATGCTCGACAACACCCCGTCCCCGCTTCAGGTGCTCCATCACGACGCCCACATCGTCGCCGTCAACAAGCCCCCGGGGCTGTTGGTGCATCGTACGGAGCTCGATCGAGGCGAGACCGACTTCGCCCTGCAGCGCGTGCGGAACCAGATCGGCCGCCGCGTATACCCGATTCACCGGCTCGACCGGCCCACGTCAGGCGTGCTGGTCTTCGCTCTCGATGTAGAGAGCGCGCGCGCCCTCGGCGAGGCCCTGGTCGGGCACACCATCGACAAGACCTATGTGGCGGTGGTGCGCGGCTGGCCCCCCGCACACAGCATCATTGATCGACCGCTCAAACGCCTCGACGTACCCCCTGGTACGCCACGGCAAACTCAGGAGGCCCGCAGCGAGGTGTGGTCGCTGGCCGAAGCCACAGTGCCCGTCCCTGTCGATCGATTCCCCACGACCCGGTATGGCCTCGTGGCGGTGAAGCCTCATCACGGCCGACGACACCAGATCAGGCGCCACCTCAACCGTCTGGGGCACCCGATCATCGGTGACGTACGCCACGGCAAAGGGGTGCACAATCGGTTCTTTCGCGAGCACTTCGGCGTGAGCCGGCTCTTGCTGCACTGCCGCCGGATGGTGATCCCTCACCCATCGACGGGCGAGGATCTGACGATCACCGCCCCCCTCGACGAGGGTTTTCAGAAGGTGTGCGTGGGGTTGGGCTGGGGAGAGGTGGAAGTCTCGGGCTGGCGGCCCGAGAATCAGGGGCCCTCGTAGACGAAGGTGCAGCGGCTCAGCGGCAGGACGATGTCCTTGAGGGCCACGAGGTAGTAGGTCTCACCGGGGACCAGCGCCGGCGCCTCGCCTTCGGCGGGCACCATCTGACGAGTGCCCTCAGGGGCCTCGCCGTAACGCATACCGCAGCCGATGGGGCCATCAGTGTCGGGCACCTCGATCTGCCAGAGGGTCCCCTCAGGACGCACGAAGTTGGGGTACACCCCAGGGTTCTCGGCGTCGGCCTCAAGGATGTAGACGTAGCGGGCGCCCCCGCCGGACCACTTCACGATGCCCTCGGCGTCGACGCCTTCGCCTTTCTCGCAGGGCTCGGGGCTGAACTCAGCCTGGGAGTACAGCGGGCCACCGAAAGGCGGTACCTCGGCGCCCTGCTCCTCGGTGTAGCCACGGTCGAGGAACTCCTTCACCAGGAACGCCCGCATGCGCTCATTGTCGGTGGTGGGGGTGCCCACGACGGATCGATCGAAGCCGTTGTTGTCTTCCGGCTCATAGTTCCCGAAGGAGGTGGAGTCGGCGAGGCCGGCCATCATAGCCAGGCCGGTGTCGGCCATGTTGTCGATCCAGAGGGTGCCGGCCTCGATGTCCCAGGCGCTGGCGCCCTCGGGCTTCACCCGGGAGGAGTGGCAGCACACACAGGCGCAGGCCTCGATCTCCTCTTTCACCCAAGCGAGATCGGCGAGGTAGGCCTCGTCGTTCATGCGGGGATCGTCGGGCTTGTCCACCACGGGGATGTCCTGGGGCGTCCAGCCACGCTGCGTGATGACGTCGTCGCAGCTGGCGTACTCGTCATAGCGACGGCCGGGCTCGGTACAGGCCGACACCAGCACGTGGGTGCAGACCTGACCATCAGGCCCCTGCCCTGCAGGCTCACCAGGGAGCGGATCTTTACAAATCTGGTAGGGCTGGATGAAGGCAGGGATGCCGTCATCGACCACAGGGGCTTCGCAGAGATCACCCGTTGCGCACGTGTCGCCAGGGGTGAAGCTGCCCATGGCGAAGGTCTCGCAGCCGGTCTGAGCCAGACCGCACTGGCCGGCATCGTCGCCGGCGTTGATGAGCAGGTAGCCCTCGGCCTCAGCGTCACCGACGACGCAACGGCCCAGCTCGGCCTCGTAGCCACAACTGGCGCCGGCCTCGAAGGTGCCCACGGCGTTGGCGAAGACAGCACCACAGTCAGCCTGTGCACTCTCCAGGGTCCACCCGGCCCCGGTGTACTGCTTGCACTCGATGCCCCGTGAGAACGGGTTGGTGTATTCGCAGCGCCCCATGGTGGCTTCGCCGCCACCACCAGCACCGCCGACATCACCTCCGGCACCTCCGGCGCCTGCGGCACCGCCGCCCTCACCGCCTACGGCACCGCCAGCCGCTGCGGCGCCACCAGCACCGCCTACGTCACCGCCGGCACCGGCCACTGCGCCGCCGGAGCCACCCACGGCGCGCGGGCCCTCGTCTTCATCATCACAGCCAGCCAGTGTCAGGGCGGAGAAGGCCAGAACCATCGGCCACATCTTCAGGTTTGCAGACATCGCAACCTCCCGTTGCTCTACTCGAAGCTACGGGGGCACAGATGAGGGAGCCAACGCCCGGTTGCGACTGAAAACAATTTTTATTTCAACAACTTAATCATTAACACATTCAAACCTGAGCATACGGATGTGCAGATGTAGCGGCCACAGACAGACCATTTACAGCCTTTTGACAGTACCTGGCCGATCGCTCCGGCACTCTGGAGGAGTCCGTTCACCCATGCGTTTCGTGAGGTCTCATGCTGTCTCGTGCTCTCTTGCTTGCCGGTTTGTCTGTCGTCTTGACGTGTCCAGTCACCACCCACGCTCTCGAGGAGCCCTCTGCCCTGGCCGTCGCTCGCGAAATGAACGGGCCCAAGTACGCCTCTCCACCCACGAAGTTCAAACCTGGTCACGTCACTCCAGCCTCTCTGCCCAAGGAGACGCTGGAGCGCTCAAAGACGGGCTTTACGCTGAAGCTCCCTTCTGGAGCTCCAGTGGTCACCCCGGCGGTCTACGAAGATCTGGTGATCACCGGCGGTGGTTTCCGCAGCAAGACCCTGTACGCTTTCCATGCCAGGACTGGAGAGATGGTTTGGGGTCTCAACCTCGACGATGACGGACCCTCGTCTCCAGCCTGCGCTGACGGCATTTGTGTCGTGAACACCGAGTCCTGCACGGTCTTTGCGGTGGAGGCCAGGACAGGCAAGCTGCTGTGGTCCTGGTGGATGGGCGATCCGATGCTCAGCGCGCCGGCCATCGCCGACGGCAAGGTCTACACCGTCTACCCCGCCCGGGGGCACGGTGGTGGGTATGGTCAGGCGATTCAGAACAACAGCTTCGTCGCGCCTGGGCGAGTTGTTCGTGGCGGTGCCGCAGATGGCAAAGGCCCCCACCCCAAAGCCAGCCATGTCCTCGCCGCCCTGGACCTGAAGTCTGGTGGCATCCTCTGGCAACGTTGGATCGACAGCGATGTCATCGCCGCGCCTGTGGTGGACGACGGCGAGGTCCTGGCGACATCTTTCGCGGGCACCCTCTACCGCTTTGCGCCAGCCACAGGGGAGATCCTCGGCGCCGAGCGCGTTCGGGCCACCACCACCCCCACCCTGCATCAGGGCAAGCTGCTCTACTCACGGCGGACGGATGGCGATGGGCAATCCGCCCGCGAGGGCCTCGTACAATGGGACAGAGGCCGTGGGCAGGCGGACTACACCGCCAACGAGAAGCAGGCCCCCTACCTCGACTCCAAGGTGCAGTCCAGCAGCCGGATGTGGAACGCAGGCAAGAGCCTCGACGCCGCCAACGGCTTCAGCGCCGGCGCCCCCGCCACCGCCAACCCTCAGCTCGCCCTGGGCAACGTGGGTCAGGGCAGCGTGTCCACACTGCAGAGCTTCCAGGGCTCACGGGTGCTGCCCACGGACCACGGCAACGTGAGCGCCATGGGTGATGAAGTCGTGTGCACTGATCACGCCTCTGGCAAGACCCTCTGGCGCCACTCACTCAAGGGTGATTTGGCCAAGGAAGGTGGTGCGCTCGCTGCGCCGCCGATCCACGTGGGCGGCAAGCTGCTCGTGGCCACCCTCGCCGGCACGATCCAGGTCCTCGACCCGCAGACCGGCGCTTTGGTGAAGTCTCATCGACTCGGCGCCCCTCTTCGGGCTCAGCCGGTGGTTGCCGATGGCTGGATATACGCTGGCACTGCCGATGGCCGCCTGGTTGCGGTGAACACTGGGGATCAGACGATGACCGGCTGGCCCATGTGGGGTCAAAACGCAGCCCGTCAGGGCCGCGGCCGCTGAGAACCTGACCATTCCACCCCAGGGTCGGTATGATGGCCCCATGACATACCCCCTCGAACATCCCGACGCCCTCCGCCCTCGGGCGGAGATTGCCCAGAATGGTGGCTTTCATCGAGCCGTGGAGCGCCGCAAGGATACGGCGTGGCTCCAGCACGCACTCAGCGCCTCAGAAACCCGTGTCATCCCCACCTGGAAGGGTAAGGTGCTTCTCGCTGGAGGCCGCGCTGCGCCCCGCCTCGGACACCTCTCTGGAGACGCCTGCGCCTGGGACAAACTCGCCGATTCAGTGTCACTCCTCGGCGTCGACGCTGATGGTCCGTGGATCGTGGCGGATCTACCCCGTGACGCGGTGCCGGGCTCGATCCCGGCCATCGCAGAGGCCGGAGCCTTCGTCGATTTGAGATCGGCGGCGATGCAGCTCGACGGGCCCTCGGGCGCGCTGGCGGCACACGCTCGGGCCCTGGCGTGGTTTCACCAACGTCACCGTTATTGTGGTGTGTGCGGTGCCCCGACGCTCGCCACCGAGGCAGGCAACGCCCGCAAGTGCAGCGCCCCTGAGTGCGGCGCCACGGTGTATCCACGCAACGATCCGGCGATCATCGTCCTGGTGCATCACACTGACGCCGCTGGCGAGGTCCGATGCTTCCTCGGCCGGAGTCCGCGCTTCCCGCCGGGCATGTTCTCAGTGCTCGCCGGATTCTCCGAAGCTGGAGAAGGTCTCGAGGCTGCGGTACGCCGTGAGGTGCACGAAGAGGTGGGCCTCGATGTCGAAGACATCGTGTACTGCGGATCTCAACCCTGGCCCTTCCCTCAATCGCTGATGCTGGGCTTCGCCGCCCGGGCCACCCACGAAGACTTCACCCTCGATCAAGAGGAGATCGAGGCGGGCCGCTGGTTCACCCGAGACGAAATTCGGGGGCTGCTCTCCGGAGATGGTGACCCCCTGCCTGAAGGCGTGCTCTGGATTCCCCCGCCAGTGAGCATCGCCAGAGCGCTCATCGATCAATGGCTCGAAGGCGCTCTCCCCCAGCCTGCCTGACGGCCTGGGGATTGCGCAAAGGGGCCTCGCCATGGCAATACACGCCGATCGAATCACTGTGATGCGCGAGGCTTGATTTC
This sequence comes from Bradymonadia bacterium, assembly GCA_046290225.1. GTDB lineage: Bacteria > Myxococcota_A > Bradymonadia > UBA7976 > UBA1532 > JBKAGE01. The sequence goes on from JBKAGE010000034.1 coordinate 39,542, forward strand.
ATGGATCCAGCACCCCTCAGCTTTGGTGCCCGGCTCGTCCTGGCCTTTGTTCTGCCCTGGCGTCTGCTCTTCGACGGTGCGCTCGCTGGTCGAGTGAAGGCCGCTGCTGATGGTCAGCTCGCTCTCCCCGAGCCCCAGAGCCCCGAGCCCCAAGGTGTGGTGGCCGAAGAGGCAGCCCCTGAGCCTCAGGCGCCGGAGCCCGCCCCTGAGCCAGAGGTGGTGGCGGAAGAGGTGGCCCCCGAGCCCGCAGGGCCAGACTACACCTCTGCCCTTCAGGTGCTCTCCATTCTTCAGCGCGAGGGTCGGCTCATCGACTTCTTGCAAGAAGATCTCGCCGGCGCTGGCGACGCCGACATCGGCGCTGCGGCGCGCGTGGTGCATGAGGGCTGCAAACGGGCCCTCTCCGAGTATGTCTCGGTGGAGGCGATCCGCACCGAGATGGAGGGTGATCCCGTCACTCTGGAGAAGGGCTTCGATCCCGAGGCTCACCGCCTGACGGGCAATGTGGTGGGCGCGCCTCCCTTCAAGGGCACTCTGGCGCACCACGGCTGGCGGGTGAGCACCATCAAGCTCCCTGAGCTTGCCGAAGGCCGCGATCCCCACGTGGTGGCGCCTGCGGAAGTCGAGCTCTAGATTCGTCGACGATCGGTCGCCCCCCTCTACCCCCTCTCGAGCAGGAGCAGATCATGTCCGGCGCCAATGACGCTTCCCCTTCGACCCGCTTCGCCGTGGGGATCGACCTGGGCACCACCAACTGTGCCCTGGCATTCAGGCCCATCGACGACGAAGGGGCCACCCCGGAGTCTTTCGAGATCCCTCAGGTGATTCAGCCCGGCGAGGTGGCCGCTCAGCGGCTGCTGCCCTCGTTCATGTACCTCCCCGCAGAGGGGGAGCTCTCCGAGGGCGCCCTCGGGGTGCCGTGGGATCCATCCCCTGTGGGCGCTGTGGGCCGTTTCGCCCGAGACAAAGGGGCCAGCACCCCTGCCCGGCTGGTCTCTTCGGCGAAGAGCTGGCTCTCCCACGCGGCGGTGGATCGTCGAGGGCCGATCCTGCCCTGGCGTGCCCCTGAAGAGGTGCCCAAGCTTTCCCCCCTCGAGGCATCGGCACGCTATCTGGATCATCTGCGCTCTGCCTGGGACAACGCCCACCCGGAGGCCCCCCTCGCGGAGCAGGAGCTCGTGCTCACGGTGCCCGCCTCATTCGACGCTGTGGCCCGAGAGCTTACGGTCGAGGCGGCTCATATGGCCGGTCTCAGCCAGCTGCGGTTGCTCGAGGAGCCCCAGGCTGCGCTGTACGCCTGGCTCGCGGACGAGGGTGCCAGCTGGCGCAAGCAGGTGAGCGTCGGCGACACGCTGCTGGTGGTGGACATCGGGGGTGGCACCACCGACTTCTCGCTGATCTCGGTTCAAGAAGAAGGCGGCAACCTGCAGCTCGAGCGCATCGCTGTGGGCGATCACATCCTGCTCGGCGGCGACAACATGGATCTCGCCCTCGCCTTCACCGTAAAGGCCCGCCTTGAGAAGGAAGGCCGCAAGCTCGATGACTGGCAGGTGAGAGCTCTCACCTATGGCTGTCGTCAAGGCAAAGAGGCGCTCTTCTCCGATCCTGATCTCGCCGCTCACCCTCTCGTGGTCCCCGGCCGGGGCAGTCGCCTCATCGGCAACACCCTGCGCACTGAGCTGACCCGCGAAGAGCTCAACCGCGTCGTGTTGTACGGGTTCATGCCCGAGGTGGCGGCGGCAGATCGTCCGAAGGTGCGCATGCGGGCCGGCCTCACCACGCTGGGCCTCCCATACGCCACCGACGCCGCGATCACCCGCCACCTCGCGGCCTTCCTCGGTCGTGAGAGCCTGCCACGGGGCGAGGGGCACAGCTTCACGCACCCCACCGCGGTCCTCTTCAACGGTGGGGTGACCCGCTCCCCTGTGGTGCGAGATCGCATCATCTCGGTGCTCAGCCAGTGGTCCACCGGCGAGGGTGGAGAAGGCCCCAAGATCCTCGAGGGGGTGCACCCCGATCTCGCGGTGTGCCGCGGAGCGGCCTACTACGCTCACGCCCGGCAGAGCGGCGGTCTGCGCATCAAGGGGGGTACGGCGCGCGCCTACTACGTGGGTGTGGAGCGGGCAGAGCTCGCGGTGCCGGGGATCCCGCCCCAGGTAGACGCCATGTGCATCGCCCCCTTCGGCATGGAGGAAGGCGCCGAGGCCGCGCTGCCCGAGGCTTTCGGGCTGTTCACGGGCGAACCGGTGAGCTTCCGGTTCTTCTGCAGCTCGGAGCGCCGCGAAGATGCCCCAGGGGCCATCCTCGACCCCGACGATCTCGAGGAGCTGGCCCCCATCGAGACCACCCTCGACGGTGAGCCTGGGGCCGTGGCCACTGTGCAGCTCCAAGCACGCGTCACCGAGGTGGGTACGCTCGAGTTGTCTGCCGTGGAGCAGCGGCCCGACCAGTCAGCCTCGGGTCGTGCCTGGAAACTCAGCTTCAACGTCAGGGTGGAGTAGCCCGTGGTCAGCCCCCGTTACGTCATCGGCATCGACCTCGGCACCACCCACTGTGCCGTCGCCGCCAGCCTCGTCAGTCGCCCCAATATCAAGATCTTCGAGGTGCCCCAGCTCGTGGCTCCTGGTGAGATCGACGGGCGCCCCCTGCTGCCCTCCTTCATGTATTTGCCCGCCCCTGGCGAGCTCAGCGACGCCGATCGGACCCTGCCCTGGTCGGGGACCGCAGCAGAAGGTGGTGATCGAGGCCCCCTGAAGGGCTCGACCTCTGCGGATGCGGTGGTGGGCCTCTTCGCCCGTACACAGGGCGCCCGCACACCCATTCGCCTGGTCAGCTCTGCCAAGAGTTGGATCTGCCATGGCGGGGTGAACCGACGGGCGCCGATTCTGCCGTGGTCCGCCCCCGATGACGGGGCCAAAGTGTCACCCTTCGAGGCCTCGGCTCGATACCTCAACCACCTGCGAGCGGCATGGGATGCCGCCCACCCTGAGGCCCTCATGGCCGACCAGGAGGTGGTGATCACGGTGCCGGCCTCCTTCGATGGATCGGCCTGTGAGCTGACCCAGGAGGCCGCCCGCGCAGCAGGTCTCAAAGATGCCCGGTTGCTCGAGGAGCCTCAGGCGGCGTTCTATGACTTCATCGGCGCCAACGCCGAGAGCCTCCGAGAGCAGCTCGGCGACGCCCGCCTCGCCCTGGTCATCGACGTAGGCGGCGGCACCACCGATCTCACCCTCATCAAGATCATCCCCGAGGGCGACGGCCAGCCTGGCCTCGAGCGCATCGCCGTGGGCGGACACCTGATGCTCGGCGGCGACAACATGGACGCCGCTCTGGCCCACCACCTGCAGAAGGCTGCTGGCATCAAGGGCCGCATGGATCCCACGGAGTGGTCGGCGTTGGTACAGACCGCCCGTCAGGTGAAGGAGCGCCTGCTCGCCGAGGACGCCCCGGAGCAGACCACGGTCTCGATCCAGCGCCGCGGCAGCCGCCTCATCGGCGGCACCCGCAGCGTCACGCTCACCCGTGACGACGCTCAGAAGATCCTGCTCGACGGCTTCGTCCCCTTCACCGCTCCTGACGAGGTGGCCTCCCGACAGGGTCGCGCCGGCCTCACCACCTTGGGGCTGCCTTACACCACCGACGCCGCCATCCCTCGCCACGTATGCACGTTCTTGAGGCGTCACACCGAGGCTGCACGTGCGGCAGGCGCCACCATCGTCGACGGCCTGCCCAGGCCCGATGTGGTGCTGCTCAACGGGGGTGTCTTCAACGCCCCGAGCCTCATCGAGCGTCTGCAGGGGGTCCTCGACGTGTGGTATGGCGACGCCTCCGTGCGCTTGCTCAAGCACACCTCCCTCGACACTGCAGTGGCCCGAGGTGCAGCCCGCTCGGCCCTGAGTCGCCATGGCCTCTCACCGGCCATCTCCGGGGGCACCGCTCGGGCCTACTATGTGGCCGTCGAGGGTGCTGATGGTGTGCGCCAGGCATTCTGTATCGCCCCCAAGGGCATGGAAGATGGCGAGACCATCGCCGTCAAAGATCGAGTCTTCAAGCTGGTGGTGGACCGCCCGGTGAGCTTCCCGCTCTTCGCCTACACGGGCGATCGAGTCGACGATGCCGGCGCCCTCGTCCCCATCGACGAGGAGCTTGACGAGTTGCCGCCGCTGCGCACGACTTTGCGCGTAAAGGGTGACGTCTGGGTGGATCCCGAGACGGGCGGGGTCCCGGTGAACCTCTCCTCTGCCCTCACTGAAGGTGGCGCTTTGGAGCTGTCCCTGGTGACAGTGGAGCTGCCCCCTCGCCGATGGCGTCTCCAGTTCTCCCTCGATCCACAGCCCGCCCCCAAGGCCCCTGAGCCCGCAGCCGTGGCGGAGAAGAAGGCGGCGCCTTTACCGCCCGAGCCGCCCTTGCCCGAAGGGTTCTCCCGAGTTCAGAGGCTGCTGGAGCGCACCTTCAACCCGCACTCTGCCGGGGCGGATCCAAAGGTGGCCAAGCCTCTGCGCAAAGATCTCGAGAAAGAGCTCGGGCCACGGGGCCAGTGGCCCTCTCACGTGTGCCGGGCTCTTGCCGACCGCCTGCTGAAGGTGGCTCACCTGCGTGGTCGGAGCGCCGGCCACGAGCTGGTGTGGTTGCGCCTCATGGGCTGGTGCGTACGTCCGGGCTTCGGCGCCCGCAAAGATGCAGAGCGCATCGAGAAGCTTTGGGCGCTCTGGGGCGAGGGGCTGCACAACCCCAACGACAAGGGCCTCTGGTCCGAGTGGTGGGTGATGTGGCGCCGTCTGGCCGGTGGGCTCTCCGTCGCCCAACAACGTGCGCTGTATGACGCTTGCGCGCCCTGGCTGTCGGGCGGCAAACCCCCTCCGGGGCCGAGAGCCCACGGGCATCCCGAGATGCTCCGTATGCTCGCAGCCCTCGAGGGCCTGACCTCCGCGCAGAAAGAGCAGAGTGGCAAGTGGACCATCGCCCGCCAGCGCAAGGTGGGATCGTGGTGGCCCCTGGGCCGCCTCGGCGCCCGCGCTCCGGTCATCGCCGACGACATTGAGGTGGTCTCCACAGCCACTGCTACGGCGTGGCTCAATGCCCTGCTCGAGCAGGACTGGGCCAAGGCCGAGGGGGCAGCATTTGCCGGGGTGATGCTCGCCCGACAGACCGGCATCCCTGGCCGAGACGTCGACGCAGCCCTCCGGAGTCAGGTGCAAAGCCGGCTGCTGGCCATCAGCGCCCCCAACACCTGGCTGAGCCTGCTCCACGAGCCCGCAGCGGCACCCACAGGCATCGCCGGCGGCACTGCGAAGGCCCTGCTCGGCGACAGCCTGCCCACCGGACTCCGCCTCGACTGATCCACCCTCGACTGTTCCCATCTGGCGCTCTGGTATCTGAGCCGCGGGTGCTCTAGTCTGTAACTCCTCTGCGTATCACAATGTGATTGGCAAACTGGTGCGCAGGTGCGCTCTCTCCATTGAAAGGCAGCGATGCAGATCTATACCAAGATCCTCCTGGGGATGCTGGCGGGCACCGTCATCGGCCTCACCCTGGGACCCACCTCCTCAGTGCTCGAAGCCGACGTCTACAGCCTGGAAGATGCCAGCGCGTACACGCTTCAGATCGACGTCGACGACCCTTCCACTACGGTAAAAATCCCGAAGATGGTGAAGGTCAAGTTCGAGATCCTCGAGCAGCGAGAAGACGTCTTCGTCGACAAGGCGGGCAAGAGCCACACCCTGCCGGCATGGTCCAAGGTGGAGTTCAGCTACTCCAAAGAGATGGCCATCCGCGACACAGGGGGTCAGCTCGCCGAAGCCTTCAACAAGCCCAAGCAGGGGGAGCGCCTCACGGCGTGGCTCAAGCTGAAGCACATCCCCTTGGAGAAGGGCGAGTTCGTCACCAGCCCATCGCCCATCAGCGGCCTCGGCGAGACGGTGATCTCGTGGCTGAGCCCCATCGGCAAGATCTTCATGCGGCTCATCAAGATGGTGATCGTACCTCTGGTCTTCGCCTCTCTGCTCGTCGGTGTAGCCAGCCTCGGCGACATCCGCAAGCTGGGACGCCTCGGTGGCCGCACCCTGCTCGTCTACATGGTCACCACCGCCGTGGCCATCACTGTGGGTCTGGTCCTCGCTCAGCTCGTCGATCCGGGCAGCTTCATGGAAGAGGCCGACAAAGCGAGACTCACAGCCCAGTTCCAATCAGCGGCAGGGACAAAAGTGGCCAAAGCGGCCGCAGCGCCGAGCACGCTCGACAACATCTTGAGCATCATCCCCGCCAACCCCATGGAGTCTCTCTCCACGGGGAACATGCTGCAGGTCATCTTCTTCGCCGCCATCTTCGGCATCGCCCTCACCATGCTCGGGGCCAAAGAGGCCAAGCCCGTCGTCACCTTCTTCGACAAGGTGCAGCTGGCCATGATCCAGATCATCCACATGGTCATGCTCATCGCCCCCTTCGGGGTCGCCGCCCTCATCGCCGAAGTGGTGGGCAACAGCGGTGCCTCCGTCTTACTGGCGTTATTAGGGTACGGACTCACAGTGGTGGCGGGGCTGCTCATCCACGGCGGTCTCATCTACGGTGGTATGGTGAAGTTCGTCGCCAAGCTCTCCTGGGTGGACTTCATGAAGGCCATCCGCCCCGCTCAGCTCATCGCGTTCTCCACGTCGTCTTCTTCAGCAGCCCTGCCCGTCTCCATGGAGTGTGCTGAGCAGAACCTGCGGGTCTCGAACCCCGTGGCCAGCTTCGTTTTGCCTCTGGGCTCCACGGTGAACATGGACGGCACCGCCCTCTACCAGGGGGTGGCCGCGATGTTCATCGCTCAGGTCTTCGGCATCGATCTCACCATCGGCGATCAGGTGAGCATCGTCGCCGCCGCCACCATGGCCTCTGTCGGTGCCGCCGGCGTGCCCGGCGCGGGTATGATCACCCTGGCCATGGTGCTCACCTCTGCGGGCATCCCCACTGTGGGCATCGCCCTGATCCTCGGCATGGACCGCCTGCTCGACATGTTCCGAACCGCAGTGAACGTCACCGGTGATCTCACAGTGACCGCCATGATGGCCGCCCTCGAAGGCGAGGATGTCCGGCCCATGACCGCATCAGAAGACCAAGCCAATCCCAATCAAGGGTTCGAAGGCCGCCTGGAGCATCAGCCAGAAGCGGTCGAGCCCGATTGATCGAACTCACTGATCACACCGACTGATCGAGATGCCCTTCATGATCCATTGCCGCTCTCTCTTCGTGATCCTGACCCTCGTGGCCGCCGGCTGTGGTGGCGTTCAACAACCCGACGCCCCCGACATCAACACCCTGGAGCACGCCCCCAACCCCGACACGCCCCAGGCCCGAGGTGACGGCATGCAGGTCGAGGGCCTGTGGGGCAGCCTCGACGCTGAGCAGATCAGCGGGGTGATGATGGAGCAGATGGCGGGGTTCTCGAACTGCTTCCGCAAGAGCCCAGGCAGCTTTGTCTCCGGCGAAGTGCACCTCGCCTTCGTGGTCTCCTCCCGCGGCCGGGTGGAGCAGGTCTCCGTGGCCCGCTCGGATCTCGGCGCATGGCAGGTGGAGGATTGCCTGCTCAAGGCAGCGAAGTTCTTGATCTTCCCACCCCCTACAGGCAATGCCCGGGCCCGCTTCGCCTACCCGCTCATGTGGAACCAGGCCGGCGATCGCCTCGCGCTCCCCATGCAGCCCGCCTGGGGCTATCAGACGCTGTCCTCAAACAAGAAGCAGCTGCGTCGCTGTCGCGATCGTCATGACTTCAAAGACGCCTTCAACGTCACACTCTACGTGGGCCGGCTCGGTGAGGTGATCTCTGCGGGGTTCGACTCGGAGGTGGCACCCAAGGATCCCGAGCTGTCGGGATGCATCGTGAGCGCCGTCGAGGGCATGCGGTTTCCGGATCCTGGGGGGCGCGTGGTGAAGTACCGCGCCCTCTTGGAGTACGCCCCCCAGGGTTAGAGCTGAATGCTCAGCCCTCTTCCAGCCCCTTGCGCACCATCTCCCGCACATAGCGCGCCACCACGGCGGTGGCGGTGGAGTTGAGCACGAAGTTGCGCACCTTGTTGCGATCAGGGGTGCGGAAGTTGTTGTAGAAGACCAGATCTCCGATGAACAGCTGCTGGCTGCCCTCGATCTCGATGAGGCCGGGGATGTTGTCTTCGATGTCACCTGCAGGCAGCGCCGACTCGAAGCCCGGCAAGCAGAGCTCACGGGGCAGCGTACTCTGCTGATCCTTCGAGGGCAGCCCACCTCGGTGGTAGAGGTGCAGCGTGTCGGGATCGCGCCCCATCTTCTTCACCACCGACTCCACCCGCGGGCTCTGACTGAAGGCCACGTAGATGTCGGGCTCCACGGGCTCCGAGGTCCCGGGCAGATCACGGACCACAGCGGCGGCGAGCTCGGGCAGCCCCGAGGACTGGCGATGCATACGCACGAGGGCCCACATCCGCCCAGGGTGGATGTTGAAGGGCTCGATGAGGCCGATGAAGGGCTCGAAGGAGAAGGTCAGCCATGCGTGGCTCTGGGACTTGCGACCAGCGGCGAGAACGGGCCGATAGAGCATGTGCACGTCGCGGATCTCCTGCACGAGGGCGTGCAATACGCCATCGTTGAACAGGGGCTCGGCACGGCCCTCGATGAGGTTTTCCAGACGATCGGCGATGTCTCTCAGTCGCATCTCAACTCCTCAGGCTCAAGCCTCGTGTGAGGCTCACACCTTCCAGGTCACTGGTCCCGTAGGACCAGCCCTGGCGCTCCAGGGCATGTCGTGGGGGGCGGATGTCTGGCCGCCGGGCCAACCCGCCGTGCTAACCGTACCCCCTGCAACGCCCCAGCACAAAAAATACGGGGGCTTCGGATGAATCGAAGCCCCCGTAAAGGACTCTGCATGCACGAGGTTCACGAAGAACCGGACAAAAAATCGTGCAGAGCGATTTCTCATGTGTGCCCCCAGCAGGACTCGAACCTGCGACCCCAGGTTTAGGAAACCTGTGCTCTATCCAACTGAGCTATGGAGGCATGATGTGTGCTCTACAGGGCCTCGACACCGATCGAAACCGCTCAGAGCGCCGCGGGCATTTCAGCGCGCGGTTCAATATGTGAGCAGGCTGTTCACCTTTCTCGGCTCGAGGCGCTTTGCACCTTCGAGGAACGACAGCTCGATCAAGACCGTCAAAGACACCACCTCGGCGCCGAGGCCTTCACAGAGCTGGCATGCAGCGTTGGCAGTGCCACCTGTGGCCAGCAGATCATCGACGATCATGACTCTGTCGCCGGCGCCAAGGGCGTCGGCGTGGATCTCCAGGGCGTCGGTGCCGTACTCGAGGGCATATTCCACCCGAGCGGTCTCCGCTGGCAACTTTCCGGGCTTGCGCACGGGCACGAAGGGCAGCCCGAGGATCTGCGCCACCGGGGTACCGAAGATGAAGCCCCGCGATTCGATGCCCACCACGTGGGTGATGTGCCCCCGGCCGAGATCGGCCATGGCCTGCACCACATCGTTGAAGGCCGCCGCGTTGGACAAGACGGGGGTGATGTCCTTGAACAGGATGCCTGCCTTGGGGAAATCAGGAATGTCTCGCACCAGCTGGCGGATGTGGTCCATTGGGCCTCTTGGACAATCGTGATGAAGTTGAAAATCGCTGCGTGATTCGCCGAGCCCGCTCGAAGGCCTGTACTCGGGTGTTCACGCTCGCAGTCGGCTCAGCGCGCTGGCAGGTAGGCCATGGGGTCGACCGCCTTGCCTTTGACGCGCACTTCGAAGTGCAGGTGAGGGCCAGTACTGCGGCCCGTGCTCCCGACCTCGCCGATGCGCTGACCTTGCCGAACCTCATCCCCTTCGTCAACCAGATTGCGACGATTGTGGGCATACACCGTGACGAACTGGTCGGGGTGTTGGATCAGAATCAAGTTGCCGTAACCACGCTGCTTGTTGTTGCTGTAAATCACGGTGCCGGCGGCGGCGGCATAAATGGGCGTGCCGGACTTCGCGGCGAAGTCCACGCCTCGATGCATACGACCCCAGCGGGGCCCGTACCCGCTGCTCAAACGGGCGCCCTTGACGGGCCATTTGAACCGGGACTTCCCCTTCCCCCTCGGCGCAGGCCGCTTCTTCGGGCGCTTGGGCGCCTTCGCCGCCAGCCGCTTCACGAGCTTGTCCACCCCATAGATGAACAAGTCCTGCCCCACCTCGAGCTGGTTGGGGTTGTCGATGCCGTTCAGCTCGATGAGATCTTCGATGGGCACTTCGTGTCGCTGGGCAATGGCCGAGAGGAGATCACCGCGGCTCACGGTGTACCAGACGCCGATCAGCTCTGGGGGCTCACCGGCCATGGGGGCCAGCGGCTGGCTGTGGCTGTGCGTATGAGGCTGTGGAGAGGAGACGCGCCGACCACCACCACCGCACGCAGGCATCAACAGCCACCCCAGGAGGGCGACGGCCAGCAGCAGTGATGACGAGAGTGGGCGTCGCACGGCTCGATCCTCGTAGGCCTGAGACACCGACGAAGCCGCGCACGAGCCGAGCGCGGTCAAGAGAGCGCTCAGCCCTTGTCGCGACCCAGGCGGGCCACCAGGGCAGTGAACAAGAAACCCCCGACCAACAACCCGAGGGCACCGAGCATCTGAGTGGTCTCGGGGCTGTAATATTCGGTCGGGTACTTCGAGGGGTCCAGTTTGGCCAGAGTTTCGGCGGTGAGCACCTTGCCTTTGAAGGTCTCCCCCACGGCAGGGGCCACCCCCTGTTGGAACGGCCACAGCCCCGCCACAGCGCCGACGAGCAACCCCAGCAAGACGCCGAGCGTGGGGCGCTCAGCGCGCTCCAGAAGGCGCTTGAGGATGTTGGAGACCACCACCACGCCGATGACCACGCCGAGGCCCACAGGGAGCACCACGTCGAGGCCCACCTGCATCACGAGATCCATGTCCTTGGCCTTGAGGCCATCCTTGAGGGCGGCGATGCCGTCGAGGATCGGCACGTACACCCCCATGAGCAGCAACATGTAGCCACCGGAGATGCCCGGCAGGATCATGGCGCTGGCCCCGACCACGCCGGCGAGGAACATCATCAAGAAGCCGGATTGAGCCGCGGCGTCGGGATTGCTGCCCTGGGCGAGGGCGAGGCCCACCATGGCGGCGCAGCCCACAGCGGCGGCGATCCAGACGCCGTTGGTGGCCTTGTCGATCATGCCCCAGACCACCGGCACCCCGCCGAGGGTGAGGCCGATGAAGAGCGAGTACATGGCCCACCGGTGACTCACCACCAGATCCTTCACCGGACCTGCGAGCAACAAGATGGCCCCCGCAGCGGCAAAGCCCACGGCCCCGAGCAGGATGATGGAGTGCTTCCTGAACTTGAGGGTGGTGAGCTCAGCGATGGCGTTGATGAACCGGTGGTACACCCCGGCGGCGACGAGCATGGTGCCGCCGCTGATGCCGGGGACGAGGTTGGCGAGGCCCATGAGCAGGCCCCCCACGAGGCCCCGGAAGACCAGCAAGGGGGTGGGCACGGCGGCGGATTCGTTGGGTCGAGTGTTCACAGCTGATCCTCTCGGGGCGGCGTGCGGCGCGACTCAGCCACGGTTGAAGCCGGGCAGGTCGACGGCGGAGAAGCCCTTGAGCTGTTGCTCGTCGGTGAGATCGAGGGTGAGTGGAGTGATGGTGGCGAGGCCCTCTTCCACGGCGTCACAGTCGCTGCCAGGCTTGCCGTGGAACCCGAGGAAGTCGGCGCCGATCCAGTAGTAGGGTCGATGGCGCGGATCGGTGGCCTCGGTCACTGTAGGCCCGTAGTCACGGATGCCCGCCCGGGTCCAGCGATACTGAGCCACGGGGGCGCCGTCGGTGTCGGGCACGTTGACGTTGAGCAGCGTGCGCGGGGCGAGTCCGCGCTGCAGGACCATCTGGGCCACGGCGACGGCAAACTCCGCCGCTGGCGCAAAATCTTTGGGGCGATGGGCCGCGAGGCTCACAGCCATCGAGGAGATGCCCGCGTGGGCGCCCTCCATGGCCCCACCTACGGTGCCCGAGTACAACACGTCGTCGGCGAGGTTGGGCCCATGGTTGATGCCGCTCACCACGAGGTCGGGCTTGCGCGGCAGCAACTGGTAGAGCCCGAGGTAGACGCAGTCGGTGGGGGTGCCATCGACGGCCCAGCGGGCGGCCTCCTTGCCCTTGGGAGATCTGGAGCGGGCTCTCAATGGCGTATCGAGGCTGATGGCGTGTCCGATGCCCGATCGATCGCGATCAGGGGCCACCACCATGACGTCACCGATGTGTGTGAGGGCTTGGGCAAGGGCGTGGATGCCCCGCGCCTCGATCCCGTCGTCGTTGGTGACCAGGATCAATGGGGACACGGTTGACCTCCACTGGATGGGCCTGCTGCAACACGGCGCAGCGAGCAGATACAAAAAAGGCCGCGAGGCGTATGCCTCGCGGCCTTCTGTCGGGGTGAGAGGATTTGAACCTCCGACCACTTGCACCCCATGCAAGTGCGCTACCAGACTGCGCTACACCCCGTAACGCGGTGCGGAATCTAAGGGTGACGCTCTCTGGTGTCAACCATGATTGTCGTTTTTTATTCTTCAGGCTCGGAAAGCCGCATGGCCAGGCCGTTCAGCTGACCCTTCAGGTGAGCCGCCCAGGTCTTGCGAAGGGCCTCCGAAGCCCTCAGTCGGGTCCGCCAGAAGTGGGCCTCTTCTTCAGCGGCTTCGAGATCTCGACTGGCTCGGGCGAGATCGCTGCGGGACTGCTCGAGCATGCGCTCGAGCTCGGCGATGCGATCTTCTGCAGCGCTCAAGCTCACCACCGCCTCGGCAGGACGAGCGGCGAGGGCTGCCTCGATGGCCTCCTCGCCTTCGGCAAGGAGTGCTCGGGCACCGGCAATGGTGTACTTGCGTTCGTGGAGCAGGCTGCGAATGCGCCTGAGCGTGATGACGTCGTTGCGGCTGTAGATGCGGTGGCCGTTGACCCCTTTTCGGGGCCTGAGCTGGCTGAATTCGCTCTCCCAGAAGCGCAGCACGTAGGGCTTGACGCCTACGAGCTTGCTCACCTCCCCGATCTTAAACTGGAGCTTCTCGGGGATGGGCTGTTCTAGAGGATTGCGGCCAGACGCCATAAGTGAGGTAGGCCGTTGCTCAGGTGTTGATGATGTTCTTGAGCACCTGACTGGGCTTGAAGGTCAACACCTTCCGGGGGGCGATGGTGATCTCCTGCCCGGTTTGGGGGTTGCGGCCGGTGCGCTCTTTTTTCTGGCGCACGACAAAGTTGCCAAAACCGCTGATCTTGATCTTCTCGCCTTTTTCGAGAGTGCCTTTGATGGTCTCGAAGACGAATTCAACGATCTCCGCAGCCTCTTTCTTCGAGAAGCCACCGAGGTTCTGGTACACCTGCTCGACGATGTCCGCCTTGGTCATGACGCCTTTTAATGGTCAATCTCGAACAACGCTGATCGGCGACTGAGGTCTCACCTCAGTTTCGCCCCCACCGTCTGCCCGAGGTGTGAAAGCAACTGCTCTTTTGTGCTCTGGATGTCAGTCTCCGTCAGCGTTCGACCAATGGCTCGGAAGGTGATGGAAATCGCCACGCTCCGGTTGCCTTCGCCAACCGCTGAACCTTCGTATACGTCAAAGATCTCAGCGCTGTCAACGACCTCTATGGCCAATTCCTCAATGGCTGCCAGCACTTGGCCAGCGGCGACCTCCGCGGGGATCACCAGGGCCAGATCGCGGGTGGCGCTGGGGAAGGTGGAGAAGGCCTTGAACTGGCGCTGGGAGACCTCACCAAGCAGGGGCTTGAGGCGCAGCTCGGCGAGCCACAGCGGCCCCGGCAAATCGAGATCGAGGCCCGGCTTGCTGAGGGTGCGCACGAGACCGGGGTGCAGCTGACCCACGTGGCCCACATGTGCCCCGTTCATGGAGAGCGCCACCGTGGCCCCTGGATGCAGCCAGGTCGGCGCATCGGCGGTCGTGGCCTCAGGCGCTGGCAAACCCAGCACCGTCCAGAGGTCTTCGACGAGGCCCTTGAGATCGTAGAAGTCGGCCTTCTGGCGACCCTCGCCCCAGAACAGCGGACGATCTCCACCGAGCACGATGCCGAGGCGAGGCTCCTCCCTGGGCAGATCTTCACCTGCCTGGGGCAGGAAGACCTTGCCCAGCTCGAAGAGGGCCACGCTCCGGGCGCCGTGACGCAGGTTGTGAGCAGCGGCCATGACCAGGCGCGGCGCCAGGAGCCGCCGCATGACCGCCAGCTCCTCGCTGATGGGGTTGAGCAGCTTCAGATGACCAGGGCCGTCGAAGGCCTCGCCGATGACCTGGTTGTGGAAGCTGAAGCCGATGGTCTGGTGGTAGCCGCGGCTCGTGAGGAAGCCACGCAGGCGGCGCTCGCGCTCCAGAGTCTGACGCGTCTGCGAGGTGGCCAGGGCGGTGTCGGCGTCGGCGCTGGGCATCTTGCCCTCGATGGCGTCGTAGCCCACGAAGCGGACCACTTCTTCCACGAGATCGGCGGGCTCGGCCACATCAGAACGCCACGTGGGGGCCGTGACCTGCCACGACTCGGCGCCCTCGTCGACGTCGAAGCCGAAGGCGGTCAACGCCTGCTTCTGTTGCTCGGCGGGGAACTTCACTCCCACGCGGCGATCGCTGTCGGCGGGCGAGTAGCCCACCGTCACTCGGGGGATCTCTCGCGCCACGGTCTCGGTCACCGCGTCGACCACGACGGGGCTGGTGCCCGGCGCAGACAGCTCACAGAACAGCTTCGCGGCGCGATCGGCGGCGAACCGGCAGCCAGTGGAATCAACGCTCCGCTCGAAGCGCTTGCTGGACTCGCTGCCGAGGCCCACGCGCTTGGAGGTCATCCGGATGGTCTTGGGCTGGAACCACGCCGACTCGAGGAACACCTCGGTGGTCTCGTCAGAGACCTCGCTGGTCTGGCCGCCCATGACCCCGGCGAGGGCCACGGGCCCCTCAGCATCACAGATGACAAGATCGTCCGCGGTGAGCGTGCGCTCCACGTCATCGAGGGTGGTCAGCCGCTCGCCGGCCTCGGCGGTGCGCACGTGGATCGACGGCCCGCGCAGCGTATGCAGGTCGAAGGCGTGCAGGGGCTGGCCGAGTTCGAAGAGCACGAAGTTGGTCACGTCCACGAGGTTGTTGATCGAGCGCACGCCCACAGCCTCGAGCAGCCGCCGCATCCAGAACGGACTCGGCGCCACCCCGAGGCCCCGGATCACCCTGCCGATGTACTGAGCGCATCGCTGGGCGTCGGCGATGGAGACAGGCACCGCAGGCCCCTCCCCCACCGCTGGAAGCTCGATGGAGGGCATCTTCAGCGGCGCACCAGAGATGGCCGCGAGCTCTCGGGCGATGCCCACGTGACTCAGGCAGTCGCCTCGGTTGGCGGTGACGCCCACGTCGAGGATGGTGTCTTCGATGGGCAGGGCGTCCACTAGGGCTTGACCGGCCACAAGGCCGCTGTCGAGCTCGGCGATGCCTGCACGCACATCAGAGAGCCCAATCTCGTCTTCACCGCAGAGCATGCCTGGGCTGAGTACGTCCCGCACCGGCCGTGCGGCGATCTCGAAGGTCTTGGGCGTGCCCGTCTTGGGATCAGGCAGCCGAGATCCCACCTGAGCAAAGGCCACGGTGAGGCCCGCGCGACAGTTGGGCGCACCACAGACGATGTCGAGGGTTTCGCTGCCGGCGTCCACGTGGGCGATCTTGAGCTTGTCCGAGTTTGGGTGGGCCCGGGTCTCCAGGACCTTGGCCACGATGACCCCGTCGAAGGTGGCCTTGAGCGGGTCGATCCCATCGACCTCGGTGCCCGAGAGGGTGAGGCGCTCGGCGATCTGCTCAGCGCTCCAGTCCACATCTACATAACGGCGCAGCCAGTTGAGGCTGATCTTCATGTCGACTTCTCCGTGAGTGTGTCGGGCGTTGAGTTCAGACGAACTGCTTGTGGAACCGCAGATCGCCGCGGAACAGGTTGTCGATGCCGGTGATGCCGTAGCGGATCATGGCGAGGCGCTCGACGCCGAGGCCGAAGGCGAAGCCCTGCACCTCGTTGGGATCGTAGCCCACGTTCCGCAGCACCTGGGGGTGCACCATGCCGGAGCCGAGGACCTCCATCCACTCCCCGCGATCGGGGTTCCAGACATCCACCTCGACGCTGGGCTCGGTGAAGGGGAAGTAGCTCGGGCGGAACCGCACAGGCTTGTCTTCGCCAAAGAGCCGGTGCAGGAAGGCGGTGAGCACCCCCTTGAGATCGGCCAGGGTGGTGTCGGTGTCGATCCACAGGCCCTCGATCTGATGGAACATGGGGCTGTGAGTGGCGTCGGAGTCGCACCGGAACACCCGACCGGGGGCGATGATGCGCACCGGGGGCTTCTGCTTCTCCATGGTGCGGATCTGCACTGGGCTGGTCTGCGTGCGCAGGACCCTCCGGCCGGACAGATAGAACGTGTCCTGCATGTCCCGCGCGGGGTGCTCTTCGGGCATGTTGAGCAGGTCGAAGTTGTACCGCTCGTGCTCCAGCTCCGGGCCGTCGGCGATGTCGAAGCCCAAGGCCATGAAGGCGTCGATGAGCTCGTCCATCACCGCCTGGATGGGGTGAATGGCCCCTTGGAACGTGCGCCGACCGGGCAGAGAGACGTCGATGGCCCCTGCCTGGAGCGCTGCGTCGATGCTCGCCTGCTCCAGACGCTCGGCGGCCTCGGCGAAGAGGCCCTCGACGGTCTGCTTGGCTTCGTTGATGAACTGGCCCGCTTGTGGGCGGCTGCTCTTGTCGAGCTTGCCCAACATGCGCATCACCTGCCCAAAGGCCCCCTTGCGGCCGAGGAACTTTGCCCGGGCCTCGGGAAGATCAACCTCACGGGCCACGGCGGCGGCGACGCCACGGGCCTCTTCGGTCAGGCGAGACAGCTCGCCCTGCAGGGCAGCCATCGGATCATCAGCGGGTGATGTGGAGGACGGAGTGTCGCTCATGAGAGCCCCATCTTCGGCGTGTGTACGCCGGGCCGGGCCCATGGAGGCCGGCCGGGATTGAGACTCTCATCGCTCTCGGGCCGACGCCCTGGGCGGGTATCAGTTCAGCGCAGCTCGGGCGGTGCTCACCACCTCAGCAAAGGCGTTGGGATCGGCGATGGCCAGCTCGGCGAGGACCTTGCGGTCCAGCTCGACGTTGGCCTTGGTGAGGCCACCGATGAGGCGGCTGTAGCTCATGCCCTGCTGACGAGCAGCGGCGTTGATGCGCACGATCCAGAGACGGCGGTAGGCCCGCTTGCGCTGCTTGCGATCGCGGTAGGCGTACACGAGCCCACGCTCGACGGCCTCGACGGCGGAGCGGAAGAGCTTGCTGTGCGCACCCCGGTAGCCCTTGGCGAGCTTGAGGACGCGGTTACGACGACGCCGGGCTTTAAATCCGCGCTTGACGCGTGACATGGCAAATACCTCTCAATGTGCCTCTGACACGCCCTCGGGTTGTCACCCCGAGTGTTGGCCGCGCCCAGAGGGGGTCATAAAAAATTGAACTCAGACGAGCGTTTCAGAGCCTGAGGCTCTGATGAATCAACACTGATTCAGGGCGTGCCGTAGGGCAGCAGCTGCTTCACGAGGTTGGCGTCGCCCTTGTTGAGGGTGCCGCCACCGCGCAGCTGACGCTTACGCTTGGTGCTCATCTTGGTCAGGATGTGGCGCTTGTTGGCACGGTTGAAGCGGACCTTGCCGCTCTTGCTCACCTTGAACCGCTTCCGGGCGCCCCGGTTGGTCTTCATCTTCGGCATGAAACCAGCCTCCGGCACCCCACCGGGCCTTCGACGAGGTCGACGACCAGGCTGTGCCATACGGGTGAAACACAAACGCCCGTCGGAAGGACGGGCGCTTGAAGGATGTCAATCTAGTAGACGCGGGCGGGATTGAACCGCCGACCCCTTCCACGTCAAGGAAGTGCTCTCCCACTGAGCTACGCGTCTGTGAAGCGGAGCGGTTTCTACCAACGACCTCTGAGAGAGTCAAGCAGTTTTGAAAAATCTCTTCGATGTTGTGCTCGCTGGCCCTGCCGACTTGCGCCTCCCCTGCCCTTCGGGCCACCCTGTCCCCCATGAGCGGTGGCCCCCACACACGCAGATTTCAGTCCGCCGTCGAGGCGCTCTCTGCCCTCGTGGCAGAGCTGCCTGGTCAGGGCAACAAGCCCCTCGACACCCTCAAGCTGAAGTGGGTGGCCCTCTGCGGTCAGCCTCTCGGGCACTTCACCGAGCCCACAGCCATGGCCGGCGAGGTGCTCACGGTGGTGGCCCGCGGGCCACACTGGAAGCAAGCCTTGGAGGAGCAGGCGGGACAGGTGCTCTCCCGAGTGAGGGCCGTGGCCCCCGAGATCAGGTGGATCCGGATCCGCGCCGGGGCCCCCAAGGTGGTCCGGGTCACCCCGAAGCCCGTGGTGGAGCCCGACCCCCGGAACGCCGACATAGAGGAAGATGACCTGCGCGACGCCCTCGACGCCCTGTGCGCCGCGGTGACGCGCCGCAAACGAGAGGACGAGGCATGATCGGTCGATGCCTGACCGCGGCGCTCCTGCTCACGCTGGGGGCGGTCTCAGCTCAGGGCGGGACCGCCGCAGAAGAGCCACCCACAACCGATCTGTACACATTGCTCGGCCAGTGCCCTCATCTGGCCCTCGTGACCCCGAGCGCCCCCAACGGCCAGGGCACCATGGCCGGCGCCGTGGTGCACGATCTCACAGGCAGCTGGCCCGAGCTGATCACCTTCAAGGGGCGAGCCCTCGACCTCGAAGAAGGCGACCTGGCCCTCGCGGTGGCCTGCACCCCAGAGCCCCCTGCAGCCGGTCGACCCACGGTCCTCGGTGGCCCGATCCTCAAGGTGCGTCGCGGCCTCGTGCGGCCCGCCATCACGTTCCTCGAAGACTGGCAGTCAGAGCTCAAGACGGCCCCCACGGCGCAGCTGGACGCCTGGCTCAGCCACCTGACGCACCCCTGGGCCCCCGCCCGAGAGGTGGCCTTTCGGGCCCTCATGGCCCACCGACGGGCCCTCAAGGGCAGGCTGATGGATGGTCAGATGGACGCCCTCGGCGAGATGCTGGTGGCCCCGGAGCGCCCTGCAGGCGCGGGCCCTCAGATCATCCGAGTGCTCGGGGCCCTCACAGGTCAGGAGGGCGCCAACATGCTCGCGGCGAAACTGCCCTACATTCAGGGTCGCCGGGCCCAGCACGAGGCGGTCCGCATGCTGGCCCGATACCCGTCCCCCATGGGCCGGAGGGCCTTGGATCGGTGTCTCAAGACCGGAGGCTCCGTGCTGGCAGCGCATTGTCGGCGGGCGTTGTTGAAGATGCCCGGGGGGGCCGGGCCCAAGGGGGCGGGTCGCTGAGCGCGGGCGCCCAGAGGACCTCTCAGTCCACCTGCATCATGCCCTTGAGCTGAGCGAGGCGGGCGTCGAGCTCGTCGTCCTGCAGCGAGAGCAGCCGCTCGAGGCTGAAGCCCTCCACGGTGAAGCTCGCCATCACCGTACCGGTGAGCACCCCACGCTTGAAGGCGTTGAAGTCCAGCTCTTCCGACTTGGCCAGGGCGCCCATGAGGCCGCCGGCGAAGGTGTCGCCGGCGCCGGTGGGATCGAGCACGTCGCGCAGGGGCACGGCGGGGGCACAGAAGATGCCCTCGGGGTGGAACAGCATGGCGCCGTACTCGCCCCGCTTGATGATGAGCATCTTGGGGCCCATGGCCCGAATGCGATCAGCGGCCCGCAGGATGTTGCTCTCGCCGCTGAGCTGACGCGCCTCACCATCATTGATGATCAGCAGATCGATGCGGCTGAGCACGTTCACCAGCTCGTCGCGCTTGCTGGTGATCCAGAAGTTCATCGTGTCCATGGCCACGAGGTGCGGATGATCGACCTGATCGAGCACCTTCAGCTGCAGCACGGGATCGATGTTCCCCAAGAACAGCAGCTCCTTCTTACGGTGCGCCTCGGGGATCTGCGGATCGAACTGCTCGAAGACGTTGAGGTGCGTCTCCAGGGTCTGGGCCTCGTTGAGGTTCTCGCCATAGCGACCCTTCCAGCGGAAGGTCTTGCCCCCCTCGACGATCTCGAGGCCGTCGAGGTTGATGCCCCGGCTGCGGAGCATGTGGGTGTGGGCGTCGGGGAAGTCGTCACCGACCACGGCGACGAGGGAGACATCCGCGAAGGCGCTGGCGGTCACGCTGGAGTAGGTGGCGGAGCCACCAAGGCACTCGTCGCGGTGGCCGTGGGGGGTCTCGAGGCTGTCGAAGGCCACGCTGCCGACGACCAGAATCTCACGCTTGCTCATGACTGCTCCTCGCCTGCTGATGAGGCCTCAGAGTCGGAGTTGACGGGCCCTTCGGGCCACAGGTAACGGCCGACGAGCAGGTCCACGCGGGCCCGGGTCTCGGCAGGAATCAAATCGGGGCTGGTCATCACGGCCATGCCGCCCCCGAGGGCTTCGTGGGCCGGCCAGGTCTCGTGGCCCACCTCGGCGAGCTTCACCACCGCCTTGCGGATGACCTGCTTCGCCGTGGCCACGTTCTGCTTGATGATGGCGATGACCGCCTCGACGCTCACGTCGTCGTGGCCCTCGTACCAGCAATCGTAGTCCGTGGCCAGGGCGAGGGTGGCGTAGGCGATCTCCGCCTCACGGGCGAGTCGACACTCCGGCACGTTGGTCATGCCCACGACGTTGGCGCCCCACTGGCGGAACAGATGGCTCTCGGCGCGGGTGCTGAAGGTGGGCCCCTCGATGCACACGTAGGTGCCGCCGTTGTGCACCGTGGCCCCCTGAGCCGTCGCGGCCTCGAAGAGCACGGCCTGCAGCTCCGGCGAAACCGGATCGGCAAACTGGACATGGCCCACGATGCCGCCTTCGAAGAAGGTCCGAGGGCGATCGGTAGTGCGATCAATGAACTGATCGACGCACACCAGATGCCCGGGCACGATCTCCTCCTGGAGGGAGCCCACGGCGGAGACGCTGATCAGGTGCCGTACGCCGAGCTTCTTGAAGCCCCAGATGTTGGCCCTGAAGTTCAGCTCGCTCGGGGAGATGCGGTGCCCACGACCGTGACGGGCGAGGAAGACCACCTCCACCCCGTCGAGGGTGCCGCGGATGTACGCATCAGAGGGGTCACCGTAGGGGGTCTGGAGGGTGATCTCCTCCACGTTCTCGATGCCCTCGATCTCGTACAACCCGCTGCCGCCGATGACGCCGACGACCAGATCAGACATGTGTGCCTCTTCGTGTGGTGAGTGATGAAGATGGTGCTGAGATGCGCGCCGTGGGTGCCTTCACTGCAAGGCCCTCATTGCAGGGGTCGCTGACGATCGACATCGGCCACCACAGCGGCGATGGCCGCATCGGCCACGGCGACTGCAGCCTCGTCGATCTCCTCGTCTTCGGGGCGTGCCCCGAGCTGTCCGCAGGCGGCGTCGATGTCGAGGCCCCGGCTCATGCGCACGGTGACGCGGATACCGGCGTTGAGCAGAATCCGCTGAAAGCGCCGCACCCGCTCGTCGGGGGGCCGCTGATAGTTCGGCCCGGCGAAGGGGTTCCACTGCAACAGGTTCAGCCGCGCGTTGGGCAACTGCCGCATGATCTTCACCAGCCGGCGCGCGTCGTCGTCGCTGTCGTTGACCTCGTGGAGCAACACGTACTCCAGGGTCATCTTCCGGCGAGGGGGCAGCGGGTAGGCCTTCAGGGCCTCGACGAGATCAGGGATCTTGTAGCGCTTGTTGATGGGCATCACCCGATCCCGGGTGTCATCATCGCTGGCGTTGAGGCTCACGGCGAGGTTCACCGGCGTGGCGCCGCCGAGGCGAGCGATCTGGGGCACCAGCCCGCTGGTGCTCACGGTGATGCGTCGCTCGGAGAAATCCTGACCGTCGGGATCGCACAGCCTGCGGATGCTCTCCACCACCCCATCGAGGTTGTGCAGGGGCTCACCCATGCCCATGTAGACGAGGTGGCTGATGCGGGCCCCCTCGGGGAGCACCTGACGCGCTTTGAGCACCTGGTCGACGATCTCGCCCACGGTGAGGTGGCGGGCGAGGCCCAGGGTGGCGGTGTAGCAGAACGTGCACCCGAGGGCGCAGCCCACCTGGCTCGACAAGCACTGGGTGAACTTCCCAGGCTCCATCATGATGAGCACGCTCTCGATGACCGCGCCGTCTTCCGTCTTGAGGGCCACCTTGCGGGTGCCATCGCTGGACTCGGCCACCTTGTCCACAGTGAGCCGACCCACCGTCCAGCCTGCCTCGGCGAGGGCTGCCCTGAGCGTCTTGGGCAGGTTGGTCATCTCGTCGAGGTGGTTGGCCCCCTTCTGGAAGACCCATTGATACAGCTGGCCAGCGCGGTACTTCGGCTGCCCGAGCTCGGCCATGAGATCCACCATGGCCTCACGGGTGAGCTCCGTGAGGTTGTGTGTGGGCACGACGGGACGGATCGCCATGGTGACTCCTCGCTGAGGGCCCGTTCAGGGGCTACAGAACCCCTGCAGGGTACCGATCAGCGGTGTAGGGTCAAGTGTGCGGCCTGATGGCGGCCATGGAGAGGCGGGCCGAGAGGGCGCTTCAGCGGCTGTAGATCTCGGTGCTGCGGAAGAAGTAGGCGATCTCCACCGCGGCGGTCTCGGGGGCGTCGGAGCCGTGCACGGTGTTGGCGTCGATGCTCTTGGCGTAGAGCTTGCGGATGGTGCCCTCGGCGGCGTCGGCGGGGTTGGTGGCGCCCATGATCTCACGGTACTTCGTGATGGCGCTCTCGCCCTCGAGCACGCTCACGACCACGGGGCCGGAGATCATGAACTCGACGAGATCGTTGAAGAAGGGGCGCTCCTTGTGCACCGCGTAGAAGCCCTCGGCCTCGGCGCGGGAGAGGTGCTGCATGCGGGTGGCGATCACCTTGAGGCCGGACTCCTCGATGTGGGCGAAGATGCGGCCCACGAGGTTGCGGGCGACGCCGTCGGGCTTGATGATGCTGAAAGTACGCTCGATGGCCATGTTGGGCTCCTTCATCGCCCGGCGCGTGGCCCGTCACAGGGGCGTCACCGGGGCGTCATGGGCCCGGTCGTCACGGGCCCGTCAGTCTTGCGGGCGCGGAGTATGCCCACTCCCCTGGCTGAGGGCAAGTGTCGCGGACACGCCGCTTGCCGAAGGCCCCGCCTCGGCGACGATCCCCTGCTCCACCGCGATGAGCTGCTCGGGCAAATGCGTCTTCCACCAGCGGTGGGCTGCCCCCCGATGCCATGGGGTCTCCAGGCTGCGCTCCACCTCGGCGAGGGCCCGGCCGAGGCTCACCATGTCCTCGTATCGATCGTCAGGCTCTCGGGCAAGGCACCGCTCGAGGATCTTCGCCAGAGCCGGCGGGGGCGGATCCTCGCACATCTCCTCAAGAGACGGAGGGTTGCCCTGGATGTGGTGGAGGATCACCTCCATCGGGGTCTTGCCCGTGTAGACGTGTCGCCCGCTGAGCAGCCAGTAGCCGACACACCCCACGGCGTACATGTCCGCGCGGCCGTCGATCACCCCCTCGCCCATGGCCACCTCGGGGGCCATCCACGCCGGCGTGCCCGCGATGACCCCTTCGCCGGTGAGGCCCACATCTACAGCCTCCGCCTGGCGAAGCCGCACGAGGCCAAAGTCGAGCACCTTCACCAGATCGCACTGCAAGCCCACGGGGGTGATGATGGCGTTGGCGGGCTTGATGTCGCGATGGATCAACCCTCGCATGTGGGCCTCGGCCAGGGCGTCACACATCTGCCGCAGGATCCGGATCGCCCGGCTCGGCGGCACGGGGCCAAAACGCTCGACAAGGGCGTCGAGATCGATGCCCTCGAGCAGCTCCATGGCGTAGTAGAACGTGCCGTCCTCGGTGACGCCGTAGTCGTAGATCTCCACAGTGTGCGGGCTGCGCAGGCTCGCAGTGGCCTGAGCCTCTCGTTCGAAGCGCACCCGGGGGGTGGTGCCGTCGCTGTGGTTGCTCGCCATGGCGCTCTGCTTGATGAGCTTGATGGCTGCCGGACGGGCGAGCAGGTTGTGGCGGGCCACCCACACCTCGCCCATCCCGCCACGACCGAGCAGGCGCTCGAGCCGATAGCTGCCCATGGCCCGGGCCTCGGAGACCGATCGACCGAGCTGCCGCACCACGTGAGCGGGGATCAACGACATCACCGAGCCCAAGGTGATGGAGACGAACATCTGCCGGTAGATGTCCGGGGAGGGCTCGGTCCAGCCCCAGTGGTCGAACAACCACAGCACCAGAGGTGCCGTGGCGGCGGTGACGACTGTGGAGACGGCGGCGAGCCGCATGGGCAAAGGTACGATGGTGGGGAACAAGAGCAGCCAGGCCACCACCGGCGGCAACCCCGTTGGTCGCATCTCAGGCGTGAGCGCGGGGATGGCGGCGATGACGGAGATGCCTGCGCCGACCCCGATCTTGTAGAGAACCGCCACCCGGATGAGCTTGGTGCCCTTCACCATGCCCTTGCGACACAAGAACCATGTGCCCATGGCGTCGAAGATGCCAAAGCCCGCCACGACGTCGAGGGCGAGCCGTCGATCAGGGGGCACGAAGTCTTCGATGCCGAAGAGCCCGAAAACCCTCGGCAGCAGCATCAGCGTGCCCCAAATCGCGCATGCAGTGAGGGCGGCGATGGCCAGCCGCCTCGACATGGTGGACTCGACGTCGGGGGGCAGGCTGTTGCGCGCGGCGGTGATGCCGCCGGTGAGGGTGGTGGCCTGCTCGAGCTGCTTGAACAGTGCGGTGTCAGACACCTGAGGTGACTCCCGAGGCCGCGACGTGCCCATACCTCAAGGGCCAACCCCCCTGAGGCTTTGTTTGTGACGAGACGCACCCCCTCAGTCAAGGGGCACGCCTCTGATCCTCAAGGGGTGCCGGCGAGATCGTAAATCTTCAAGTTGTCGAAGGTGGTGGGCGACTCCCAGTTGCCGAACCCGAAGTGCTCCGGCACCCCCGACGGATGATATGGATAGGTCAACATCAGAGCGCCGTCCACATACCACCTCACGGTGTCGTCGGTGCGCTCAATGGTCCAGTGATAGTCGAGGCCAGGCACGACACACTGGGTCTTGCCCCCGGGCTGAGCACAGGGCCGGTTGTCGACCTTGCGATCCTCGCTGTGCTCGTCGTTGTGGGCCAGGGTGATGATCTTGTTGCTCCACCCACCGTAGATGAAGATGTAGCCACTCTGGTGCATGCGGCCGTCACCGAAGGCCTCCACCTTGAGATCGCCCTTGTCGCCTTCGGCGCGCACATCGACCTCGATGCGCACCTTCTCCGGGAGAGGCTTCTGGAGCCAGAGGGTGGCGTTGTGGATCCCCTGCCCTTTCAGGCGGCCGTTCTCGATGATCCAGGTGCCGGCTTCCCAGCCCTGGTCAGCCTTCGCAGGCAGGTAGTCTCCACCCACCTCTCCGCGCTCGAAGGCATCCTCGAAGACGAGCTGCCCCCGAGGTTCGGGGGTGGGATCCTGAGCATAGCGCGCCCACACGAGGCCGCTGAGCGCACCGACGAAGCCCAGCCAGCCGAGGGGCACGAGCACTTTCCGTGGAACCTTGGCCATTGGGCTCAGTCACCCTCTCCAGGGCTCCGGCGTCCAGTACGGCTGAGCTTCACCGTAGAGGGCCCTTCACGGCCTTCGCTCGGGGACGAGAGTGTGGGCAACGGGTTGGTGTCGGCGCTCACCGAGGGCTCGGCCACCAGGGTCGCAGCCCCTTCTCCATCTGAAGGCGGTGGCGCCAACGAGGGCAGACCTTCGTCGTCGTCTTCGATGATCTCCTCGATGTCCTCAGCTTCGATCTCTTCGTCGATGGAAGACGTGTCGGTGCCGTCGAGGGTCTCCTCCGCCATGAGTGCGTCTCGGCGATCCTCATCGGGATCTTCCATCACCGTGGAGCCGTCCTCGGGCAGCTCGTCGACGCTGCTCATGCTCGACGACGCTCCTGAGCTCGACGCAGCACCATCAGAAGGCGCAGGCGTGAGATCTTCCAGCCCGGGCCGTGCATCCATGTCTACGTGCCCTGCAGCGGCGTGCTCGTCGATGCGCATCAGCGGATCGGTGTTGCGCGCGTTCTCCGCGAAGAGGAAGCCGGGGATCAGCTCGTCGGTGACCCCCACCGGCAAGGCAGCGACGGCGGCGATGGCGGGATCCATCTCCGGCATGGCCACCTGTGAGGCCTGGCCGGTGCCCTTCTGCTTGAGCACGTCGATGGTCTCTCGGGCGCTGAGCAGCTCGCTGTTGGTCATGCGCAGGCGCGTGTTGAGCACCTGGATGAAGCTCCAGAGCAGCTTCACTGCCATCACGGCGTCTTTACGCATCAGCTCATAGAACTGCTGTCGCTGGATCACGAGGCAGTGGGTGTCGGAGAGCGTGCGGGCGGAGGCCGATCGGGGCGACTTGTCCACCATGGCCATCTCGCCGAAGTGACCCCCTTCGCCCAGCTCGGCGAGCTGTACGCCCCCCTTCTCGATGCGGATGCGCCCTTGCAACACGATGAAGAAGGTGTCCCCTCGGGTGCCCTCTTCGAAGATGAGGGTGTTCTGAGGGAACGCCCTGGTCTCGGTGATGTTCATCACCTTCACCAGGCTCTTGTAGCCGAGGTACTTGAACAACGGGATGGACCGCAGCGTGTCGAGCTTGTGACGCACCTCTTCGGTGGCGTCGTCTCGGCGATCGGCCTCGTCGGGGGCCATGCGAATGACGATGGCGGTGATGTTGTCCTTGCCACCACACTCATTCGCCAGTCGGATGAACCGCTCAGGCAGCTCTTTGATCTCCTGCCCTTTGAGGATGTCCCGAGTGATGTCGTCGTCGATGTAACAGCTCAGGCCGTCTGAGCAGATGAGGAAGTCATCCCCGGGGAGCACGTCGAAGTCGAGGGTGTCCACTTCAACGTCGGGGTACACCCCAACGGCCCGGGTCACGGCGTTCTTGTAGGGGCTGTCGAAGACATCGCCGGGCTTCAGGCGGCCCCGCTTGATCAGCTCGTTCACCAGGGAGTGGTCCTCGGTGAGCTGATGCACCTGATTGTTGCGCAGCATGTAGATGCGGCTGTCGCCCACATGGGCGATGAAGCCCCGACGGCCACTCACCAGCATCAGGCTGGTGGTGGTGCCCATGCCTCGTCGATCAGGGTTCTCTTCGGCGAGCTCATGGATTCGAGCACACGCCTGCTTGATGGACTTCTCCAGCAGGCTGAGCAACGCTGCCCGGTCGTCGGCAGATTGAGACTTCTGATACTGGTCGATGACGTCGCGGTGCTCAGCCACCACCCGTCTGACCTCGCGGACCGCCACTGAGGAGGCGATCTCACCCGCGGCGTGCCCCCCCATCCCATCGGCGACGATGAAGAGGTTCAGCTTCTTGTCCACGAGGAAGTTGTCCTCGTTGTGATCTCGGGTGCGGCCAACATCGGTGGCGGCCCAGAACCGAACCTCCATGACACGCCTTTCGCTGCCCTCGGAGGGGCCTCGCTGTGTGTAGGTGCTTGTTAGCGGTCTATCACCGCCTTCGATCCTCGTCCAGCCCGTTGCGGTCTTCGATCCCCGCGGCGAGTTCGAGGAGCCACTGATCTTTCGGTGCGATTTTGAGGGCTTGCTTGAGGTGCCAGCGCGCTCGGGCCCTGGCCTGCGGCGCCCCCCGAGCGATCCACGGCAGCTCCGCGAGGGCGCTCTGACCATGGGACAAGGCCCACATCCGCCGGCCATCGAGATCGGCAGGTGGAGCACCGAGGACCGCATGTGCCTTCACCATGGCTTCGAGGCTCACGGGCGGGCCCCCTGCAGAGAGAGTGATCCCCCACGCCGCCGGTGGGATGGACATCTCGTCGATCTTCACCCCCGACTCGATGGCCACGAACCAGCCCGCCTCGACGGCCCGTTGTGGGAAGTCTTCTACGAGGGGCGCCACCTCTGGGTAGGCCGCGGCCACGCGCTCTCGGGACCAGGGGGTGTGCATGCGCCCGCGAAAGAGCGGCGCCACGTCAGGGCGCCGACCCTCGATGGCCCGGGCCCACCCATCGAGGAACCAGGCAGAGTAGTCGCTGTAGGCGATGATGCTGTCTGGAGGCAAGGGCTCGAGGCGTGCCCGAGCGAGCAGCGTGGCGGAGCGCGCCCCCATGTGATGATGGGTGTCCACCTGAGGTAGCCAGATCACGGCGAGGGCAGGCAGCACGGCCCAGCTGACTCTGCGGGTCGCAGAAGAAAGGGTGTCACAGGCAAGCCACGCCACGGCCCAGCCTGCGAGCACCGCGGGAGCGAGGTACCCGCCGATGTCGGGGTTCAGCCGATCGAAGGCGTAAGTGAACTTGGTGTAGAGCACGGGCAATGACACCGCCATTGCCCCTCCGATCACCCACCATCGACCACGATCTCGAAGCAGCATCAGGGCTGCGCCTGCGATGCACAGCAAAATGACCCCACCCCCGATGGGCCCCACCTGATCGAGCCACCAGGAGAACAGATGAAACACCTGGTCGAGCGGCTCGGGCGATTCGATCTCCGTAAGACTGCTGGTGCGCCATGCGTGACCGCTGATGACCCGCCAGAACCGATCCAGCGTGTCTGGGGCCCCCCACCCCACGACGCCGCCCGCCCGGGCCCGGATCACGAGATGAGCATACAGACCCAGGCTGAGGATACCGGCAATCTCGGCGGGCAGGATGACGCGGGGGTGACGCTTCACCGCAGGCACCACGGCCCACAACGCCAGGGGCAACATACACAGGGCGAGCAAGGTGTGATTCGCCCCGGCGATGCCGAGGAGCATCGACAGCTCCACCACCACTCGGCTGTCCATCGAGGATCGCAGGTGTGCCGCGGCGACCCGCTCCACCATGATCACCGTGAGCAACAACTGCAGGGCGTACACCTCGGCCCGCACACCCTGAAGCCACAGCGTCGGCAGGGACAACGGCACCAGGGCCACCACAGCTGTGAGCCACCGGGGGGCTGACGGCGAGATGTGGCGCAGGATCAACGAGAACCACCCCATGGCTCCGGCGAGGGGCAGCACGCTGCCGAGGTTGGCCCGGAACCCTCCGCCGGCGAAGGGCAGCTGCATGATCCCGTGGGTGAGCTGCGTGTGGGCGGGGTGCCCCGGTGGGTGGGCGAGGCTCAGGCGGCGAGCGACAGCGCCGAACTCCCCGGTGTCGTGCCAGTGGGCCTCGGGGAGCGCGGTCCACGCGAGGGCCGCGCCGGCGAGGGCGGTGACCACCCAGGCCCAGGTCAGATCAGAGGCTCGCTGATCGGCGTTTCGATGTGCGCGACTCATAGACACCTAAAGCGCCACCCTTATGCGGCCCGATGAAGAGATGACGCCCACCATGCGAGAGATCAGATGGACGCCTCGAACGCCGTCACTGAAGCCCACGCCCCTCCAATTTTGGAAGACATCCGGCTGAAGATGCGCCGCGACTGGGATCGACGGGCCCAAGTGGATGCTCAGTACTGGGTCGCCGCCACAGCAGAGGCCGACGCCTCCAGCTATGATGCCTCGGCTCGACGCGACGTCAATGAGCTGGTCGGACATTTCTCCGGCAGGCTGGAGCTGCCCCGCAGCAACATCCTCGATCTGGGGTGTGGGATCGGGCGCCTGTCCGCCCCGCTCTCAGGGCTGTGCCGCTCGGTCACCGGGGTCGACGTCTCCGACAAGATGATCGCCGAAGCCAGGCGTTTGCATGGTGGGGTGAGCAATCTCGATTTCATCACCACTTCAGGCGCAGATCTCCAACCGCTCGCCAACGGGACCTTCGACGCGGTCTTCAGCTTCTCGGTGTTGCCTCACCTGCCGCCGGACGTCGTCAGTTGCTACTTCACTGAGGCAAACCGTGTGCTCCGCGAGGGTGGATGGTTCATTTATCAGTTCTGGGTGGGTCCGGAGCGGCCAGCGGCAGAGAACGACACGCTCACCATCAGGGTGTACAGCGAAGAGCAGCTCGACAAACTGCACAGCGACAACGGCTTCGTCATCGACACCATCATGCAGATGGACTACTTCGATCCGGTCCTCGAGTTGCACCCCGTCTGGATCCTGTCTCGCAAGACCCGCCGGTCCGAGGCTGCCCTTCTCTTCAACCCCATGCGCCCCGCAGAGGCCTCCGAGACCGAGCAGAACCTCGAATCGGGCCTGCTGGTCTATCTCGCGGTGAAACATGGAGAGCGGGGCGAGATCCACGCCGCAGAGAAAGCCCTGGCCAAGGCCCTGGAGCTCGATCCCAAACGAGGCGAGGCCTACATCCAATGGGCAGGGCATCGACTCGACGCCGGCGATCTCGAGGGGGCCTTCGATCTCTTCGAGCGCATGGTGCGGGTGTTGCCTGACATTCCCGTGGGCTGGCTCTATCGTGCCGAGGCCGCCCTGGCCCTGGGCAAACGCTCGCTCGCTCAGGCTTCGCTGGACCAGCTGTTCTCCATGAAAGATTTGCCCGGAGACGTGAAGGCCCACGGAGAGCGCATCCAGATCAGGATCGAGGGTTAGCGGGCAGCGAGGGCATCCAGCGTGCGTTGGTGGATGCCGCCAAAGCCACTCGACGACATGAACACCACGACATCCCCTGCCTGCGCATGCTCCACAAGATGCTCGATGATCTCCTCGACTGTGGCGCGGTAGATCGCTGATGCACCCCGCGACTCGATGTCGGCCACGAGCTGATCAACGTCGAGCTTCTCTTCGTCAGCCAGATTGTCCTTCTTGATGTAAGGCCTCGCGAACACGACCTGGTCCGCGGCATCGAATGCCTCTGCGTAGGCCTGCTGGTGCACATTTCGGCGGGCGGTATTGCTCTTGGCCTCGTAGATGGCCCACAGGCGCCTGCCGGCATAGCGGGCCTTCAGAGCACGAAGAGTCTCGGCGATGGCCGTGGGGTGATGGGCGTAGTCGTCCACCACCAGCACACCCGAAGCCTCCCCCTTCTCCTCCTGGCGCTTTTTAACCCCGGTGAACCCCGCCAGGGCCTGGGAGAGCTGTGCCACACTCAAGCCCAGCTCCAAGCCCACACCAAAGGCAGCCAGGGTGTTCCAGATGTTGTGGCGCCCCGCGAGAGGCGAGACGATGCGGCCAAGCTCGCGGTTGTCCTTGACCAGGGTGAAGGCAAAACCAGCGCCTTCGGGGGCTTCATCCACGGCCCGCAGGCTGGCACCGGGCCCGAAACCGTAATAAGTCACCCGGCCACGGGCGAGCTGAGCCCGCTCCACCACCAGCGGATCATCGACATTGGCGAGCAGGTGGGTGCGGGGGCCGAGCTGCCCCATCAGCCGCTCGAAGTTCTCAATGATCTCAGCGAGATCGTCATAGATGTCTGCATGATCAAATTCGATGTTGTTCAGCACACACGTCTGGGCGCGGTAGTGCAGAAACTTTGGGCCCTTGTCGAACCACGCCGTGTCGTACTCGTCGCCTTCCACCACAAAGGGGCCACCCTCGCTGCCGATCAGATAGGTGGCATCGAAGTTGTGGGTCACACCGCCGACGAGCATGCCTGGCTGAAGACCCCCAGCGTGCAACAGCCACGTCGTGAGCGCTGTGGTGGTGGTCTTTCCATGCGTGCCCGAGATCACCACCGGGTGCCGGCTTCGGAGAAACAAATCGCTGAGCGCTTGTGGGAAGGACACGGTGGCCAGTCCACCCTCGTGGGCGGCGACGGACTCCGGGTTGTCTCGCCGACAGACGTTGCCCACGATGACGAGATCAGGACCCCAGCCGAGATGGTCAGCGTGCCAGCCTTCGAACCAGCTGATGCCCCGGCTACGGAGCACATCGCTCATGGGTGGGTAGACGTTGAGATCAGACCCTCTGACCTCGAACCCCGCTTCCTGAAGCATGCAGGCGAAGGCCCCCATTCCTGCCCCGGCCACACCGATCAGATGGACCTTCTGCACGTCAGTGGGCATTTCTCGACGGATGTACCAGGGCTGGTGTGGCTTGGTCATGGGGCTCCTCGAGGTGGGTGATGAACGGCCTCGAGGGGCATTATCACCGCATCATCCCCAAGGACCTATTCTTTGCCCTTCGACCTCCCGCGAGGTCGGCAGCCCGATCGGCTTATGGGGGGTGGCCTCGACCTGAAACAGCTCGTCGGTGCTGTTTTCCTGTGCAGGAAGATGGTGACTCCACCAGCGCTCGGCAGCACGCTCCGACCAGGTGAGCTTGAGGGCCTCGAGCGCGCTGCCGAGGGCCCGCACACTGGCGAACCGCTCTGCAGGATCCTTGGCGAGGCACCTTCCGATGATCTCATCCAGAGCCTGAGGCATCTCGAATTCGCTGAACTCAGAAGCCTTTGGAGGCTCAAGCTTCATGTGCTGGCTGATGAGCTCCATGGCGCTCCGACCTTCGAAGACAGGCCGACCTGTGAGCATGAAGAAGGCCACACACCCGAGGGCGTAGATGTCGACTGAGGGGCGAATCACCCCTTCGAGGGCCAGCTCTGGGGCCATATAGGTCGGGGTGCCGATGACCGCCCCTTCCTGAGTGAGTCGCACGTCGCTCTGCAAAGCCTGCTCTGCCTCGAGACCCACGAGGCCAAAGTCGAGGACCTTTGCGAAGTCGTGAGCCCCACCATATCGGCACACGAAGATGTTCGCGGGCTTGACGTCGCGATGCACGAGGTTGCGGTGATGCGCCTCGGCGAGTGAGCGGCAGACTTGCGCGAGTATGTGCACCGCTCGGGCCGGAGGCACTGGGCCATAACGGTTGATCAAAGTCTCGAGATCGAGGCCGTCGAGCAGCTCCATCACGTAGTAGAACCGCCCATCGGAGACCCCGAAGTCGTACAACGCCACCGTGTGGGGGCTCTGCAGCGCCGCCGTAGCCTGGGCCTCACGCTCGAAGCGCCGCAATAGGGCGGCGTTGGCCAGGGAGCCCCCCTTCTCCGGTCGAATGAGCTTCACCGCCGCCGGCCGGGCGAGGAACCGATGGCTCGCCCGCCAGACCTCACCCATGCCGCCCTCTCCGAGCTTCTCTTCGAGGCGATAGCTGCCCATCTCGCTCACCACGGTGAGCTGCACCCCCATGCGATACACCATGCGGGAGAGCACGAGGCTGGTGAAGAGGATGGGGATGAGAGGTACGAGACGATCCATCAACGCCGCCTCGGCGGGCATGGGCATGCCGAGCTGTACGTGCACCCAAATCGCCAGCGGATCTGCGGCGAGAGTGAGTGTGGTGGCGATCATCATCTTGAGGGGCGGTCCGGGGATCACCAGCGCGAAGATGAGGGCCCACAGAGCCGCTGGGGTGAAGCCTGGCAGAATGACGTCGGGCCACGGCCCGGCGTTGGTCAAGAAGGCCACCTGCATGGCCCCGAGCACCTGGTAGATGTAGCCGAGGTCGAGCACCCGGGCATGGCTCAGGCGGTCGGTCCGGCTCAGGCGATACAGCGCAAAGCCCGCCACGAGCGTGAAGACATGAGCCCCCACGTGCATCGGACCGAGATCCAGATGACGGGCCGCGGCGATGCGGTGCATGAAAGGGTTGCCGAAGATGGCGAACCCCAAGATGAACGCCGCTTTGATGATGATGGAGATCAGGCACACCGAGCCAAGCCGGTGGACGGCCTTCTGCATCAAGTCGGGCGACCACGAGCCGGTGAGGCCGGTGATGCGGGCAGTGGCCGCCAGCACAGGTTTGATGCCAGAGTTGCTCATGGACTCAGACTAGCGCCACCTGCCCTTCACCCCCAGGGCGGTTCACACGAGTTCACAATCGAATTGGCGGGGTGCGCCTGCGATGTGTGGCGTGCAGGCGCGCGCTCAGCGTTTCAGGGTGGTGCGACGCAACAACTGCTTCAAACCCTCTCGGTGCTGGCTCAGCTCGGCTTGTTCCGGGTGGGTGCTCTCCAACGCACGCAGCTGTGCGAGGTCATCTTGGAGCTTCCCTCTCGCCTCGTCGCTTTCACCAAAGCGCAGGTACATATACGTCCGATGGCGGATCGTGTTGACGAGGCTCGCGGTGAGGCGGCGCTGCCCGGGCCACTTCGTGACCAGCTCCGTCTTCAACCTGACCGCCTCGGCGAAGGCCGTCACAGCAGCCTCGCGATCTCCCAGACGGCCAGCAGCCCGGCCCAACCGGTGGAGCGAGCGGGCCAGGCCATGCTGGTACATACGGGTCGGGCCCTCCTCATCGACGAGCTGAAGTCGGATCTTCTCGGCGGCTTCCGCATGTTCGAGGGCCAGATCGTTCTTCCGCGCCTTCAGCGCCAGATCTGCGAGGTGATCACATGTGTCGGCGAGCTCATGACGCGCCCTGGGCCCAGGCTCCTCGCTGAGGAGGTCACGGGCCTCGGTGTAGTGCGTCCGAGCGTCTTCGAGGTGTCCCATGCGCGAGGCTGCGTGTCCGAGGGCGTTGAGTGCCCTGGCGCGCTGTCGATGGGCTTCGAGGGAGCCCTCGTCGGCGTAGAACGTCTCCGCCAGATCGACAGCATCCTGGCCTGCCACGAGGGCGGACTCCAGCTCACCGGCCTTCCGGGCAGAGATGCTCTCGCTGACAAGGGCTCTGATCGATGCCCGAGTGTCGGTCTCTATCTCAGGCGCTGCGAGGGCCACAGTGGCCACGCCAGCGGTCATCCCCAACGTGAGTGCCCACGTTCGCAGAGAAGAACGACGGGTGATGTGCATCGGCATGATCTCTCCTGAGCAGTGCAAGGCCGTAGATGAATCAATCGGCGCGATGGCCCTCACTTTGAAGTGACCAAGCCACCTTCGTGATGAGCCTCTGGTCAAGTGTTGTCAAGATGGTGCCCCGAAGGCGCAGGCCAGATCATCTACCACAAGAGAAGAAACCTTCGCTCTGCAGGGATGTCGTTGTCCTGCGAGCAGGTTTCGCCGCCTTCTGGGAAAGTCGTTGCGCAGCGTGGGTAGACTCGGCACCATCACTGGCATTTCCACCAACGGCCTGAACCCATGTCCAGCCTGCATCACTCCGAGCATCGCGGTGGAGAGGACGTCTCCAGTGCATCCGACTCCGCTGCATCTGACTCCACCCCATCCGTCGAGGTCAACGTCAGCATGGCAGAAGCCGCCCCCGTGTCCATGGGCACCATCAAAGAACTCGACCATCTGATCGTCCGAGGGGCCCGAGAGCACAACCTCAAGAACGTGCACCTCGAGATCCCCAAGAAGAAGCTGGTGGTCTTCACCGGCGTCTCGGGCTCGGGCAAGTCGTCGCTGGCCTTCGACACGCTCTACGCCGAAGGTCAGCGTCGATATGTCGAGAGCTTGTCGGCCTATGCCCGACAGTTCCTCGGTCA
This sequence comes from Bradymonadia bacterium, assembly GCA_046290225.1. Classification (GTDB taxonomy): domain Bacteria; phylum Myxococcota_A; class Bradymonadia; order UBA7976; family UBA1532; genus JBKAGE01. Next base: position 74,788 of record JBKAGE010000034.1, read on the forward strand.
GATGGAGAAGCCCATCTACGAGTCGATCCGAGGTCTGTCGCCCACCATCAGCATCGAGCAGAAGGCGGCGAGCAAGAACCCCCGATCCACCGTGGGCACCATCACCGAGATCTACGACTACCTGCGCGTGCTCTACGCCCGGGTGGGTCAGCAGTTCTGGGAAGGGCGCCCTGTGGTCTCCCAGTCTGCTCAGGACATCGTGCAGGAGCTCGAGTCACTGCCCGAGGGCACCAAGTACATGGTCCTCGCCCCCTTGGTGGAGAACCGCAAAGGCGAGCACAAAGAGCTGTTCACCGCCTTGCGGACCGAGGGCTTCGCTCGTGTGCGGATCAATGGTGAGATTGTCTCTCTCGACGACGAGAAGGCCACCAAGCTCGACAAAAAGAAGCGCAACACCGTGGAGGTGGTGGTCGACCGGCTGGTGAGCCGCCCCAAACAGCGGGCCCGCGTCACCGACTCTGTGGAGACGGCGCTGGCCCAGGGCAAGGGCCAGCTCGTGGTGGCCTTCACCGACGACACCCCAGACAAGCTGTTCAGCGAGGGGCTCTACGACCCCTATACCAAGAAGAGCTTTCCCCCGCTGTCGCCGCAGTCGTTCTCCTTCAACAGCCCCATCGGCATGTGTCCCAGCTGCCACGGCCTCGGCACCGCCATGGAGATCGATCCCGATCTCATCGTGCCCGACAAGACCTTGTCCATCGACAAGGGCGCGGTGAAGCCCTGGCGCCTGGTCATGGCCCGGGCAGGCGGCACCTGGACCCGACAGATCGTCAAGGCCATCTCTGAGCACTACCAGTTCGATCTGAAGACCCCCTTCTGCGATCTCACCGAGGTACAGCGCAACGCGGTGCTCTACGGCAGCGGCGACGAGGAGATCGCCATCAAGTGGAAGAAGGGCAAGTCCGCCGGCGAGTACCACACCAAGTGGGAGGGGGTGATCCCCAACCTCATGCGGCGCTTCGAGGAATCTGAGAGCGATGAAGCCCGGCGACGCATCAGCCGTTACTTCAGCTCTGCTCCGTGTCGCAACTGTGGGGGTGAGCGTCTGCGGCCCGAAAGCCAGCAGGTCTATGTCGGTGGCAAGTCTGTGGTCGACGTGAACCGGATGACCATCGCCGAGGCCCACAGATTCTTCAGCGATCTCGAACTCGAGGGGAACACTCAGGTCATTGCCGCCGAGCTGCTCAAGGAGATCGTGGGTCGCCTGGGCTTCTTGCTCAACGTCGGCCTCGATTACCTGACCCTGAATCGGCCCGGGCCCACCCTCAGCGGCGGCGAGAGTCAGCGCATCCGGCTGGCGAGCCAGATGGGCTCCGAGCTCACCGGTGTGCTCTACATCCTCGACGAGCCTTCGATCGGGCTGCACCAGCGAGACAACAAGCGTCTCATCGCCACTCTGGAGCACCTGCGGGATCTGGGGAACAGCGTCATCGTGGTGGAGCACGACAGCGAGACCATGGAGCGGGCGGACTGGCTGGTGGACTTCGGCCCCGGCGCCGGGGTGAACGGCGGCGCCATCGTCGCCAGCGCCACCCCCGCTGAGGTGGCCGCCCACTCCGAGAGCCTCACCGGGCAATATCTCTCTGGCCGCAAGCGCATCGAGATCCCCGAGAAGCGCCGACCCATGAACCCCGAGCGCCAGCTTCTGGTCGAAGGAGCAGAGGTCAACAACCTGCAGGGGGTCGACGTGGCGTTCCCCGTGGGCCTGTTCACCTGCGTCACGGGGGTGAGCGGTGCCGGCAAGAGCTCGGTGGTGAACAATGTGCTGTATCCAGCGGCGGCGACGGCGCTGAACAACGCCAACCTGAAGCCCGGGCCTCACACCGCCATCAAGGGCCTCGATCACTTCGACAAGGTGATCGACATCGACCAGACCCCCATCGGGCGCACTCCGCGCTCGAACCCGGCGACGTACACCAAGGTGTGGGACGACATCCGCAAGGTCTTCGCATCCACTCGGGAGTCGCGGGCCTACGGCTACGAGGCGGGTCGTTTCAGTTTCAACGTCAAGGGCGGCCGCTGCGAGAGCTGCCAGGGCGCCGGCGTGGTGAAGGTGGAGATGCACTTCCTCGCCGACGTATTCGTCACCTGCGAGACCTGCAACGGGGCCCGCTTCAACGACGCGACGCTGCGGGTGAAGTACCTCGACATGACCGTCTCTCAGCTGCTGGAGACCAGCGTGGACGAGGCGGCGGAGCTGTTCCGCAACCACAAGCGCATCTCTCGAATCATGCGCACGCTTCAAGACGTGGGGCTCGGTTATCTCAAGCTCGGGCAGCCCTCCACCACCCTCTCCGGTGGTGAGGCGCAGCGCATCAAGCTGTCGAGAGAGCTGGCCAGGGTGGCCACGGGACGCACACTCTACATCCTCGACGAGCCCTCCACGGGGCTGCACTTCGAAGATGTGCGCAAACTGCTCGAGGTCATCCAACGGCTTGTCGACGCGGGCAACACGGTGGTGATGATCGAGCACAACCTCGACATCATCAAGACCGCCGACTGGATCGTCGACATGGGCCCCGAAGGGGGCTTCCGTGGGGGCAAAGTCGTGGCGGCGGGCACGCCGGAAGAGGTGGCTCAGGTGCCTGGGAGCTACACCGGGCAGTTCCTCAAAGAGCTGCTCGCCAAGAGGCCTTCTTAAGGCTACGAAGGCTCACCAGCCCATCGGCACCGGTCAGCCCCCCGTGAACTGCTTCACCAGCGGCTCACCGGTCTGCTCTTCGAGGGCCTTGAAGTGCTGGATAAGATACCAGACATCGATGGGTTTGAGGGCGCCGAAGGCCACGCCGAGCCCTGTCGACTCGGTGCCACTGGCTCGACCCCATCGCACCTCCCCTTCTCCACGGACCGTCATGCCCGTGGTGGGCAGCTCGATCTCGAAGTCGACGTGGGTGCCGAAGTCGAGGACCAGGGGGGTGTCGAGGGACATCCCCCCCATGCCCAGATCACGCGTTCGGCACGCGTGGCTTTCTCCGGAGTAATTCAGCCGAACGTGCAAATCACTGGGGAGTCGATTGAATCTTCGTCTCTCGTCGCTCATGCGCCTTCCTCTGCCGCTCGCGCGTCATGGACTCACCGTCTCACGGGCCTGACGCGTCTGACGTGCGTCTTCGAGGATCTGCCGGACGGCCCGACGATCATCAGCCCGTGGAAACAGCTCGAACAAACGGTAGCCTGACTCTGGATCGACGATCCTGGGGATGAGGAGTCGGGCTGCCTCGATCTGCTCCCTGCTGAATGCGAATCGTCCGACGATCTCTCCAACTTGAGCCACAGTGAACGCTGACTCTGCAGCTGCCTCGGAGAGCACCCTCAAACGGGCCCGATCTTCCGGCGCTTGATCGAGGGCGTCGTACAATGCCTCGAAGCCCTCTTCGCCCAACGCTGGCGGCAGTTTGGTCGTGGCCGAAGGCACCCCCATCCAGCGCCCGACCCGGCGCCTCAAACGCTGCAGCCGCCTCATGGTCGAGGTCTTCCGGGACCCCCTCAGGCGAGCGATGTCTCCCTCGAGGGCCTCCAGATCCGCATAGAGCTGCTGCACGTCTCCCCGAGTCGGGGGCGCAGCGCTGGCTTCGCCGATGTGGCCGAGGGCAAGGGACAAGGCCACTGCGCAACACAGGTTGAGGGCGAAATTCTGGTGAGCGTGCATCCTGGCGCCTCCGGTCCGTTGCACCTATCTTTCGTCGAGTTCTACAATCCGCCGGAATTTTTCTGTCGGCCCCATCTGAAAGATCTGCTGTGAGCAAGCATCCCATGCCCACCCGCGCCCACCGCTGCCTGCCCGTTCTCTGCCTGCTGATGTGGGCACTGCTCGGGACCACCGGGTGCGCCACCTCTGACGACGCCTCGGCATCAGGGGCCGACGCCAGGGCCCCCCGTGGCACGGCAGATGCCGGCGGCCGCACCTGTGAAGGCGACGGTGACTGTGAGGGTGGTGTCTGCCTGCCCTCGGGTCGGTGTCAGTTTCCAGGAGGCGCCTGTGCCTCCGAGGGGGACTGCATTGCCGGGGAGCGTTGCCTCGATGGTGTGTGCACCCCGCTGGCGGTGGGCTGTCAGACCGGCACGCCCTGCGCTGACGGCACCTACTGCGACACCTCTACAGGTGACTGCCTGCCCTTTGGCGCCCCACCCTGCACACCGTGTGAGGCCGATGGCGACTGTGGTGACGGCACAGACCGCTGCATCGAGCTCGCCGAGGGCCGGTTCTGTGGCGCGCGGTGTGATGCCAGCACACCCTGTGACGCAGGCTTCACGTGTGATCCGATCAGCGAGCAGTGCCGGCCGTCGAATGATCGATGCACACCGGTGAACCCATGTGACGACATCACCTGCGCCGAGGGTCAGGTGTGCGATCCTCTGGTGGCCCGCTGCGTGCCAGCGTGTGATCCCGCCGACGATCGCTGCCCTGCGCCTACGCGATGTCAGGCCGACACGGGCCTTTGTCGTGAGTGTGCTGGAGATGAGGACTGCGTGGCACCAGCGACCTGTGATCCGGTCCGCGGTCGCTGCCGACAGTGCATCGCTGACGCAGACTGCCCTCAAGGCTTCACCTGCGATACGGCTCGGGCCCTCTGCATTCAGTGCGACGAAGACACCGACTGCGCCGAGGGCGTGTGCAACCCGGTGACCTCTACCTGTGTGCAATGTGTCAGCGACGACGAGTGTCAAGAAGGCGTCTGCGAGCCGGAGCAGAACATCTGTGTGCAGTGCCGCAGCCGGGCTCAGTGCCCCAACGGCCAGGTCTGTGATCCGGCGCGCAACCTCTGCGTGGCCTGTGTCATGGACGGCGACTGCCCTGGAGGCAATGTCTGCGATGGTGGTGAGTGTGTGGGTTGCCGCGGCCCCGAGGACTGTGGGGGCCGTCCCTGTGACCTCAACACCCGCTCCTGCGTGGCCTGCACCACCGATCAGGACTGCCCGGCGATGAACGGCGCCGCTGGCCGCTGTGACCCGGCCCGAAGCGCGTGCGTCCCCTGTCTCGAAGACGACGATTGCGCAGCCATGGGCGGTGGCCCGGGCCGGTGCACACCGGATCGTCGATGTGTCGCCTGCGGGAACGACAACGACTGCCCTGGCGTCTGTCTCGACCAGACCTGCGTGGACTGTCGCGTCGACGACGACTGTCCGGGAGACACGCAGTGCAACGCCGAGCGCCGGTGTGTGGGCTGTGCGGACGATGACGACTGCCCCAACGGCCGCCGCTGCCGGGACATGCAATGCCTCGACTGCCTCGCCGACAATGATTGCCCCAACGGCCGCTGTGACGTGGATCAGGGCCGGTGCGTGGCGTGCATCGCTGACGCTGACTGCCAACGGCCGGGCTCTCCTGGCCCCCGATGTGACGTCGCCGCTGGGGCGTGTGTCACCTGCCTCGCCGATGCTGACTGCCCTGGGACTGACGGGGGCGTGGGCCGCTGCACCCCCGAGCGCACCTGCGTGCCTTGCCTCGGGGACGATGACTGTCCCAATGGTCGGTGTCGGCTCGAGGACAACCGCTGTGTGGATTGCCTCGAAGACGCCCACTGCCCCGCAGGCAATGGGGGCCGGGGGCGCTGTGATCCCAACCAGCAATGCGTGGTGTGCCTCGGCCCCGGGGATTGCTCTCCAGGCTTGCTGTGTGATCGAGCCCTCGATCAGTGTGTGGCCTGCATCACCAACGATGACTGCCCCGGCGCCTGTGATCCCGACGTTCGGGTGTGCCGCAACTGCTTCGCCGATTCAGACTGCCCAGGGGCTCAGCGCTGCGATCGGGAGCGTGACCGCTGTGTAGAGTGCCTCTCGGACCAACAGTGCGACGAAGATGACGCCCCCTATTGCGATCTCAATGCGGGCCGATGTGAGCGCTGTGTCGTGGACCAGCACTGCCCAGGTGGTGTCTGCTCTGATGAAGACCGCATCTGCGTCGGATGCGAGATCGATCAGGACTGCCCAGCCCAGCGCCCCTACTGTCTGGACGCCTTCCTGAGCTGTGTCGAGTGTCGCGCCGACGGTGACTGTGGTGGTGGTCGGGTCTGCAACGAGCTGGCGGGCATCTGTGTGCTGCCTGGAGACATTTGTCGGGCTGACGCCGACTGTGGTGAGGGGCGGACCTGCGATGATCTCTTGCAGCGTTGTCACAGCGCCGACGGCAGCTGCGTCACCGACGCGGACTGCAGGCCCAACCACGCCTGCAACCCCATCTTGCGGGTTTGCACGGGGTGTGGGCTCCTGCCCTTGCCTCTCCTGTTCTGCCCGGACAGCCAGATCTGTCTGTTCGACATCTGCGCTCCCCTGTAGTCCCCCGCTGAGGATTGCATCAGCGAGGCGCTCTACGTCGCCGCATCAAGCCCATGAGCGCGAGCACACCCACCACGCTGCCCGTGCCACCACTCTGACCACAGAGGCCCTGATTCACGGGCGCCTCGATGTCGGTGAAGTCACCTGCTGGCGCTTGATTAGCACAGGCATCTCCCCCTGCCGTCGATGCAGGGTAGATGGCGCAGATGCCATCGATGTCGTCTTGATGCAGATCGCGCTTGTGCGTCTCACCGGGCTCCTGCGTATCGTGCATCGTGGCCTCGGGCTCCGTGGAGTGGGCGAGCCCCAGAAAGTGGCCGAACTCGTGGGCAGCGGTGGACTGCAAATCCATGGCGCCTGATGAAGACTGGTCGCCGGTGAAGAAGGTGTAGTTCACCCCGTTGAACTCGATGTCCACATCGACCAGGGCACCGTGAAACGGGCACGCCGAGCTGGTGCCCTCGGGATCCAAGCAATAGGTCGTCGTGGCGAGGGCGATGGCCGAGGTGGAGTGGATCCAGCTGCCAGGCTCTTCTCTGAAGACTGCGACGTTGGCATTGGCGCCCGAGGCGTTGAAGCCAGTCTCGCTCCGCGCGGTCAGACCATCGTAGAGAAAGGCCAGATCACTACAGCTGACCTGATTCCAGGCTTCAGTGGCCAGGATCAGAGTCTCTTGCAGCGTGGTCATGTCGACGTCGTCGCTGCCCAGCTCGTTGAGGCGCCACGTCAGGCATCGCTGAGGCCACTCGATGGGGGTCCCATCTTCATGGGTGGTGGTTTGAGTGTAGGCGCTGGCGTCGAACGATGCAGAGAGGGTGATCACCGCACCGCTCATCAACCCCCGCCAGGCGGGCGACCTTACGCTCATGCACACTCCCCTCTCATCAGCGACGTCTGCGCCGACACAGGCCCAATACGGAGATCAGGGCGAGCAGCGCGCTGCCCGTGCCCCCGCTCTGTTCACAGGAGCCCGAGGCTTGCTCTGGTGGATTGTCCGGCTCATCTCCGGGCTCTTTCCCAAAGCAGGCGTCGCCATTGCTGCCCACGGGTGTGGGGTACACCGCACACAGGCCGTCGATGTCGTCCTGATGCAGGTCTCGCTTGAGGCGCTCTCTCGCCTCGGCGGTGGCGAACATGGTGGCGTCGGACTCCGGCGTGTGGTCGAGGCCGATCACGTGGCCGATCTCGTGGGCTGCGGTGTTCCACACGTCGAAGGTGGGCCGCACGAGCCGCTCGGTGACCGTGAAGGGAAACTGTTCGCCGTTGAACTCGATGTCGGCGTCGAGGATCGCCCCCTTGAACTGGCAGGCGCCTCGAGTCTCCAGGCAGAACGTCACCGTGGCCAGGGCGATGACTGCGCCTTCGTGCGGCCAGCTGCCAGGGGCGTCGTGGAAGACGATGATGTTGCTGTTCCCACCGCTGTTGGAATAGCCCACGCTCTCACTCGACGTGGTGCCCTCGTACAAGAACGCCACGTCGCTGCAATCCTCGTCCTGCCAGACCGCGAAGGCGTTCTGCAGTGAAGTGAGCAGGTCATCGAAGGGGATCGCAGCGCTGCCGCGCTCGTTCAGTCGCCAGCGCACGCACCGATCGGGCCACTCGATGGGTGTGCCATCGCCCTCGATCCGCGTGCGCTCGAAGGCCTCGGCCTCTCCTCCGAGGCCCAGCACGGACGCCCCCGCGGCCATCCATACGCCAGCGCTCAGCACGCAGAGGGGTTTCGCTCGACCGTTGATGATGCTCACACCAGTTCTCCATTCTTCGCCCGGCAGCGCCGCAGGCGCCGATGGGGCCCCAGCAGATACAATCCGGTCATCCAGGCCCCCCACACGGCGAGGCTCGAAGTCTCACTTCGCGCCCGCGAGCGGGCAGCGCTGCAGCTTCCGCCGCCATCTTCCGCAGGCGGCGCCACTTCGGCGTCGCCCTGCTCTGCGCCCATGTCGAACGCCAACCCGGCATCCAACTCAGGCTCGAAGGCCTCCAGCGTGCTGGAGGCGCCTTGGCCTTCTTCGCTCCACACCACGACGAAATCACCCGTCGCAGCGTTGAAGGTGCCGCCCTCGCGAGAGGCATCACTCAGCACACCAGAGCGCCCCACGTAGATCACATCTGCGTGTTCACTCTCGTCGCCGATCGTCCATCGCTCCATCTCGATTTGAGCGGACACCACGACGGGGACCAGCCGCTGACCCTCGATGTTGAGGACCTCGGAGATGCCTGTCTCGTCATCCGCATTGGGCTCGCGGGCTGCAGCCCCTGGAGTCACTGTGGGAAACATGGCCGCGGTGCGTTGGGGATCAGTGGCCTCGAGGCTGTCGCACCGCGGCGCGTCACCATCTCCGCAGCTGTGGCCCAGCCCCAGAGCGTGGCCCACCTCGTGCACGAGGACCGGGTACAGCCCGAAGGCCCCTGGTGTCTCCTCGGCACCAAAGAGAAACCGCCCGCTGTTGAGCAACACCTCGGCGCGGGTCAGCGCACCGTCTTCTACGGTGATGAGGGTAAAGGCCACCAGATCAGGATCGCCCACGAGGTCGGCCCAGGCGGCTTGCTCGTCCACCACGGCGAGGGTGATCTCTTCAGGCGCCCCGTGCACGGGCGTGAGGGCCACAGGAGGCCTGCTGGACCACACAGCGAGGGCACGATGCCAGTCGATGGGCCCGGTGCTCACAGTCAGCGGGCTGCTCCGTGGCGCCCACTGCGCCGGCGCCCCTGCTTCATCAACGATGGGTTGCCACGCCATGGCTCGACCCGGGCCCGCCAGCAGCGCAGCGACAGCGGCGACACCGGCGGTCGCTCGGGTCATGGACCAGAGCCTCACGGGGTCGACACCTCGGGTTGTTGCACACGCTGAGCATCGACGATCTGCACCAGCTCTTTGACGAAGCTCTGGAGAGACTGCCGTTGAGCGAGCACAGGAGGCACCTCCTGCAGCGCGCCTCCTGCTTGCCGCTGCACGGTGGTCAGGCCGGTGAGATCCCGCACCACCATGGGGCCATCGAGGGTGGGCTCTACCCGCAGCTTGCCCTGGCTGAGGCCCACGACAGTGTGCACCTGTGGCTCGACCTTGCCTGCGGCGAGGAACATGACCACCTGCTCTGCCTCGACGAGCTGGCTCACCCCGGCCACCTTCTGACCGATGCCGTCGATGACCCCACCGGGGATCTCCACCACCACCTCATTGACCTCTACCCCCTTGATCACCGCGTCGCAGGCGATGGTGTGCCGCGTGATGATCCGGCCGCCCACCCATCGCGGCTCCGAGCGCATCACCTTGCCGGTGACGATGAGATCAGCATCGGCCACCAGGCCCTGCAGATCGTACCTCAGGACCACGGCCCCATGGGCCGTATGGCCCCCGGCGACGAGGACTGTGCTGCCGAGGCCTGCGCAGAGCAACAGGCGCAGAGTGGAGCGGAGAAAGCGGGTGGGCGCGTAAGGCATGGGGAGCAGATCTCTCTGTGAGCAGGGTCTCTCTGTGAGCCGGGCCGAATCATGCTAGCGGGGATGGGATCGACGTCGCAACGCGCCACCGACCGCCCCGAGCTCATTTATGTTCGGTCACTGACGCTTCTCACCAAAAAACTTCGAGAGAAAAAAAGTCTCTTCAAAAAAAAGCGACCCCTCGTGGTGTGCAGAGCCTGGGTGGACCGCCCGGAGGCACCGGGCACAACACGGAGGAAGTCACATGAAGCGCCATCTGCCCTGGCTGCTCTGCTCGCTCGCAGCATGCAACTCGACACCGGAGACCCCCAGCACAGAGGGACCCGCCACTGGAGCCACGGGCATCGCCCTGAGGTCCGACATTCTCGCCGACACCGACGTCGCCGGTATGCAGTACACCCTCACCCCCGTCGACTGCGACACTGGGGCGCCCAACGATCCCGACGGGGTGATCTCGGTCACTCGGGATCTCGAGGACATCCTGCTCCCCGGCGGGCACCCCGGGTTCCAGGACGGGCCCTTCGATGCCGCCTCGGGGCACCTGTTCACCGACGCTTTCCAGGCTGTGCCTGCGGGCTGCTACGACGTGCTGGCCCAGCCCATCGACATCGACGGCGAGCTCTCGGAGGACTGCGCCGCCGCCAGCGAAGCCAACGTGCCGGTGCAGGATGGCGAGGTCACCGAAATCGTGCTGGTAAGCCAGTGCGTGGGTGACGGCAGCCTCGGTGCGGTGGACGCGGTGGTGGCCCTGAACCACCCGCCCCAGCTCGTGGACGCCTACTACGACCCGAGCAAGTTCACCTGCCAGAACACCACCACGCTGTGTGTGGTGGCAGAAGATCCCGACAACGATCCGATGGTGCTCACGCCAAGGGCGCCTGAGGGTGTGCTCATCACCATGCAGGTCCCGGTCGTGAACGATCTCGGACAGCTGGTGCAGTGCATCGAGGTGGAGGTGCCCGGTCCTGGCCAGTATCCGATCACGCTCACGGTGCAGGACCAGATGGTGGGGCCCGAAGGGCAGCTGATCCCCATCGAGTCCATCCTCGACGAGGGCATCCTCTCGAGCGACCAGATCACCATGCCCGTGCACGCGATGTCTCAGGACGCCTGTGTGTGTGACTGCCCCGAAGGGTTCACCCTGAACGCCGCCGGCGACGCCTGCGAGCAGTTCACTCAGGCCGACGCGGTGCTCAACGGCGAGCCCCTCTCGGTCTGTGAGGGCGACGATCGCGACGAGTACGGCGCCCTGGGTGCTCAGTTCCCCGACGGCCTCGTGGTGCAGAACAGCTTCTTCGGCGACGGCTTCGACAATGGCGACGGCCGCCTGAACGCCATCGGCATCTGGGCCTGTGACGGCGCGCTCCGCCAGTGGATCGGCTTCAGCACCTGCATCAACGTCGAGGAAGAGGGCGAGTACGTGTTGGGCATCGCCGGTGACGATCAGACCCGCATCTTCGTCGACGGCCAGCTGGTCTTCGAGCAGGTGGGCAACCAGCAGTTCCGGACCTGGTGGATGACCCCGATTCAGCTCAGCCCCGGGCCCCATGTCATCGAGATGGAGGGCTACGACCAAGGCGTCTCCGCCACCCTCGGCGCCGAGATCTACGGGCCCTTCCCCGCAGGCTCCACGGTGGACGATCAGACCATGGCCGGCCTGGACTACCCCAACAACATCTTCTGGTCCACGGGCGACGAGCTCGGTGGCGTCTTCGACCTGGGCGAGAACAACGGCTACAGCTGCCCCGATGGCACCAGCCTGAACCTCTGCGGCGACGCCCCCACCTGCACGGGCTACGAGCAGGTGGCTTGCGGGGAGTAACCCCCACACCTCAGGTGTGATACGTCTCTCTTCCAGTGTGCCTTCCATGGAGGAGAGACGTGATCCCCAGACGCATCGGCATCAGCACCGGGGGCGGTGACTGCCCCGGCCTCAACGCGGTCATCCGCGCCTTCGTCAAGACCGCCCGACGCCGCTACGGCATCGAGGTGGTGGGCATCGAAGATGGCCTGCTCGGCCTCATCGACCCCAGCCTGCAGAACATCACCCTCGACTTCGCCCATGTGCGGGGCATCCTGAGTCAGGGGGGCACGATTCTGGGCACCACCAACCGCGGAAACCCCTTCAAATTCGCAGTGAAAGACGAAGCCACCGGCGAGATGGTGGAGCGCGACATCTCCGACGACATCGTCCTCGGCGCCCAGCGCCTGGGCCTCGATGGCGTGGTGATGGTGGGGGGTGACGGCACGCTGGAGATCGGCCGCCGGCTCATGGAGAAGGGCCTCAACGTCATCGGGGTGCCCAAGACCATCGACAACGACTTGTCGGCGACGGACGTGACCTTCGGCTTCGACACCGCCGTGGGCATCGCCATGGAGGGTCTCGACCGCCTGGCCACCACCGCGGCGAGCCACGATCGGGTGATGTTGTTGGAGGTGATGGGTCGCCACGCAGGCTGGATCGCGCTCCACGCGGGCCTCGCTGGAGGCGCCGACTTCATCGCCATCCCCGAGATCCCCTACTCCGTGGACGCCTTCCTTGAAGCCATCAACAACCGGCAATCATCAGGCAGCCACTTCGCTCTCGGGGTGGTGGCGGAGGGGGCCATCCCCCTAGATGGAGAGACCAGCTACATCGAGGCGGCAAAGGCCGGCGGCGTGGCCCGCCTCGGGGGCGCAGCCCACCGACTGATGGAGGCCATGGTGGCTCGAGGCTGCGAGCTGGACGGCCGCGTGACGGTGTTGGGTCACCTGCAACGGGGCGGCTCGCCCTCGGCCTTCGATCGCATCCTGGGCACGCGCTTTGGTGCGGCAGCTGCGGATCTGGTGGCCAAAGACGCCTGGGGTCAGATGGTCTGCCTGAAGGGGCAGTCGATCACCTCGGCCCCACTGGAGGCGGCGCTTCAGCCAAATCGCGTGGATCCTGAGGGTGAGCTGGTGCAGCAAGCGGAGAGCATTGGGGTGTGTATGGGTCGCCCGCTCACAGAGGCTGTGCTCAAGGGCTGAGCCAACGAGGCCCTTGCCCTAGCAGAATGGGTACATCGGCACACAAAAAATGAACATCCGAGCAACACTCTCCCACCCCACTTCAATGAAATAGCGGTATTTCTCATTTGGCATTCCTCCTGCTCTAGCGATGGCCAGGTCATCCGAGAGGCAGGAGTGCCAGATGAAATACCTCGCAAAGATTCGCCCCGGAGAGCTGCTCTTGCTCTCCGTTCTGGTCTTGGCCGTGGTCCTGACGCTCTTCGGAGGGCCAGGAGCCGATCCAAGGCTGATGGCGTCACTCCAGCTCCATGGCGGCCTCGCCCTGGGCTTCGGCGCGGTGCTCTTCGTCAGCGCCAAGGGACTGCTCGGCGGGCTGTCCAACGTGCGCCTCTTCGCCAGTGTTGGCCTCATCGCCGGGCTCTACACCAGCCTCGGAAAGTTGGGGTTCGCACTCTGGCCGTCCACCGCCGATGCCACCCTGGCCGCAGCTGACGTCGCCGTCTTCGGCGCCTCCCCTGCCCTGGTCGTCGCCGAACAGATCACCCCATGGGGCACTGAATTCTTCAGCGCCGTCTATCTGCTGCACATCGCCGCGCTCTACTTCACGTTGTTGCTGGAAGTGCTCCGCGGTGAGCGGCTGACCAGGGAGTCGTTCCTCTTTGGGCTGACCCTCACATATGTCATCGGATACGTGGTCTATCTGCTCGCCCCAGCCCATGGGCCCATCTGGTTCTACGCTGAGCAGCTGTCGCCGCTGCCCTCCGGCCCTGTATTCGAGGCCATGACCCACGCTGTGGAGGGGGCCGGTGGGGCCATCGGCGCCTTCCCGAGCTTGCATGTAGGAGCGGCCGTCTACCTGTGCCTCTTCAACCTGAAGCATCGCCGGATGCGGGGTCTCACCTACATCCCCTGGGTAGTCCTCATCGCCGTGAGCACCGTCTACCTGCGCCACCACTACTGGATAGACTGGATCGGAGGCCTCGCCGCGGCAGCCGTAGCGGCCTGGGCAACACCGAGGGTGATGCGTGTGTGGGGCTTCGAGGCGCCGGCGCCCAGGATCGAGCGTGCCCTCACGTCAGCGCCGAGCTTTTATCGAGGGTTTCGGGCAGCCAGCAGAGCGGCGCTGTCGGGCTTCTTCCACCAGCGTCGGATCACCGGGGCCCACAACGTGCCTGCACAGGGCCCGGTCCTCCTCGTGGCCAACCACACGAATGGTCTGGTGGATCCTCTGGTCATCATGTCTGCCCTCGATCGCCACTTGACGATGACGGGCAAGCAGACGCTCACGGAGAAGCCGCTCCTCAGGTGGATGTTCAACCGCCTCGGCGTGGTCTGGCTCCGGCGACGACGCGACGCTGATCCGCGTGCCCTCCGGCGGGCCCACAATGACGCAGCTCTCGCAGGCCTTGGCACAGCGTTGGACGACGGCGGCGCTGTGCTCATCTTCCCTGAGGGTCGAAGTCACTCGCGCCCTACGCTCGATCGCTTCAAGACCGGGGCTGCACGCCTCGCCTTGACCCAGCTCGCCCGGGGGCAGCGATTGACAGTCATCCCTGTGGGTCTGCGGTTCGACGGCAAGGGCCATGTGGGCGGTGCCGTCGAGGTGGTCTTCGGCGATGCGCTCCCCCTCGATCCGAAGGAAAGCGCTCAGGCGCTCACGGATCGGATGTCCCACGCGGTGGACGCTCTCCTCGAGCCTCGGCCCGAGGTCGCCACAGGTCGGCGCCAGCGGGTGGCCAGCGCCCTCGAAGCCATGGAGACATTCGTGCTCGGTGGGCCGCTGGCGGCCTTTGGCCTGCTCGCCAACCTGGTGCCCTTCACGCTGCTGGCGGCGCTGGTGCGCAAGGGGGCCCAGGATCCGGATCACCCCGCCACCTTCGCGGTCTACGGGGCAATGTTCATCTGCCCAGCCATCTATCTGCTGCAGGGCGCAGCCCTTCTGACGCTTTTGGGTCCGTGGTGGGCCCTGGGCCTCTCAGCGCTCTTTACGCCCGCGGGCATCTACGCCTTGCGCTGGCTCACGTCTCTCTTCGGACCCTTTTCTCTGATTTCCAAGTCCTCTCTCACGGAGTCTGCACATGTTCGCCTCCCCTCTCGTTGATCACACCCCCAGCCACCTCGACATCCTGCCGCTGAGCACCACCGACGCCCGTGGACTCGACCCCCGGCACGTGGGCGGCAAAGGCGCGGGGCTGATCCGGCTCGTGGTCGCGGGCCTCCCAGTGCCGCCTGGGTTCGTGTTGTCCGCGACCATGTATCGCCAATGGCGCGAGCACCCCGATGGGCTCGCCTCTCACCACGAGGCCATCATCGAGCACGCCCGTGCCCTTGGCGGCCTCGTCTCAGTGCGCTCCTCGGCGAGCACGGAAGATCTCGGCGGGGGGGCCTGCGCAGGCCAGCACGAGACCTTCCTCGGCCTGCGGCCCGAGCAGGTGCCTGAGGCCATCGCGAAGTGCTATGCCTCGCTGACGTCGAGCCGCGCCACACGCTACCGGGATCGCATGGGCATCGACGAAGACGCCACGGAGATGGCGGTGGTGGTGCAAAGGATGGTCCCCGCGGCCTCTGCGGGGGTGGCATTCACTGTCGACCCGGTCTCCGGTGATCCGAACGTTCTGGTGGTGGAGTCAGCCTTTGGCCTCGGTGAGTCTGTCGTGGCAGGCGTCGAGGCCACCGACACCTGGAGGCTGAATCGACGGTCACTCGACATCGAGGCGCACACTGAGGGCGCACAGGGCACGCGGCTCCTCTGTGGTGATGACGGCGTAGAATCCCACCCCGCCCCGAGCGGCCCCTCGCTCACCGAAGACCAGGTCCGAGGCGTCGCCGCATTGGCCCGCGCCGTGGAGGCCGGAGCCGGTGTGCCTCAGGACGTGGAGTGGGCCCTCGACGAGACCGGCGAGCTGTTTCTGTTGCAGGCCCGCCCCGTGACGGCCCTCCCCCCGCGCTGGACCCGAGACGAATCCGCAGAGCGGTTCCCGGGAGTGATGAGCCCCCTGGGCTGGGACTTCTCCGAAGGCGGATTCCACACCTCGCTGAAGGCCTCCCTGGAGCTCATGGGCCTGCCAGCCTTCGATGGTAAGTGGTTTGGGCGCTTCGGCCACTTCATCTACGGCAACGAGACTGCGGTGAAGCTCTACCTGACCGATCGCGCCGAGGGCACCGAGCTCGACCCGTTCGCCTCGATCCATGCCTTCGGCGAGCGCTTCGGCCAGTGGCGCGCGCGCCACGCCTGGATGCCGAGACTGCTGACACAGTGGGACAGCCACTTGAGCACCTTCATCTTCCAGTTGGGGCGACTGGACGCCCAAGCAGCGCCGGAGACCGTAGCCGAGGCCTGGCAACGCCTGCTCGATCTGGAGGCCATCGGCACGCGGTACTTCCTGCCGAACATCGCCATCTCCATCGGACATGGCATCACCTGGAGGGCGCTGCACCGAGCACTCACCTTGTTCTGCGGAGAAGAAGAGGCCCACGCCCTCGCCGCGGCGCTCACCGCGGACGACACGATCGCCACCAAGACGGTCCAGCGCGATCTCGCTCAGTTCGCTGCGACGATCGTCCGGTGTGGTGTCGATCCGTCCACCCTCGCTGGAGACGATCTCGCCGCGCGATGGGACGCCCTGCTCGACACCGACGAGGTCATCTCAGAGGCCGCAGCGAGCTTTCTGGAGCGTCATGGCCACTGCACCCTCGACCCCGACGCGATGATCCCGTGCTGGGCCGCAGCGCCGGGCCAGCTGTTGGGTTTGCTCGAATCAATGCTCGCCGCCCGGGGCGCCGCCCCCGCACGAGACGCTGCAGAGGCTAGATTTGCGGCCGAGAGTACTGTGAGGGACATCGCCGGGGAGCACGCCTCGGCGGTGTTGCATCTCGCGGCCCTGGCCCGAGGCTTCCAGCGACTCGACGACGTGGAGCACTATCAGACCACCCGCCTGCACGCGGCCTTCCGGCCTCTGGCGCTCAACCTCGGCGACCACCTGGTCAAAGCGGGCGCGCTGGATTGTGCGGGGGATGTCTTCTTCGCTCACAAGGCCACCCTCGAGGATCTGATCTCCGGCGAGTCGAGCGCCCGTCAGGGTGGCCTCGCCGCAGAGGTGGCCGAGAACAAACGCGGGATGGCCGAGGCGAGGCAACATGAGGCGCCCTGGTCCCTCGACGAGGAAGACAACACCTCGATCGCCCTCGACGCAGAGGGCACGCTCCGAGGACAACCCGGTGCAGCAGGTACAGTGACCGCCCCCGTGTGCATCATCGAAGGTCCCGAGGATTTTCACCGCTTCGTGCCCGGCAGCATCCTCGTGGCCCGGACCACCCACCCCACGTGGACGCCGCTCTTCTACTCAGCGGCCGGAGTCATCACCGAGTCTGGAGGCCCCCTGTCTCACGGCGCAGTCACCGCCCGCGAGTTGGGCTTGCCTGCGGTGATGGGGGTGCGTGGGGTGATGACCGAGCTGGTCGACGGTCAGCAGGTGACGCTGAATGGTGGTGAGGGTTGGGTCACGGACGCATGAGGTCTACATAAGGGGTACTCCCACTGATCACCGGGCCCAGCGACACAGGAGCTCTGATGGACCTGACCGAGTACCTAACAGATGAGGGCGACGTCCCTCCTCCATGGACCCGGTTCCCTGAATACTATCGGGGTTGTCTGGGCTGGCGGATGGGCTCTGGAGAAGAGTGGATGTGGGCTTTCCAAGACTTTCTTAACCACCTACCCACAGACGAAGGCACGCGGCGAGCCTATCTCAAACGCCATCCTCCGGCGCCGATGAGTTGGGCCGACGTGGTCTGGTCGACCCTGTTCCCGGATTCGGAGGCCCTCATTCAGTCATCCGACCACCAGGGCGTGCCTCGCAACACACGACGACGCAAACGCGTCGCTCGACAGATCCGACACCTGCGACAGTCGGGTCTGATCGCCAGCGACATCGCCTTTCGCACGTGGCTCGAGCTCAACCCGCACGCCGAGGACACTTCACGCTGGATGCTCAAGGATATGCCTTGGACTGCCGCTCGACATCAAACCCGCAGTCTCTGGTTCTGGTCCAGGGCGCTTCATGGGCCATGGTCTGAAAGGCGCCCTGATCCCGCCCACGCGTCCAATGACTGGCAGGGGTTCCTCTCTGCCCTCCGAGCAAACCCACCCCAGTGGCATCCGGAGTCAGGCCTCAAAACCCTCGCGCTCATGATCGCCACTGGCAATGTGCTCCCCCCCTGGGCGCTCGATTGCGAGCTCACAGCGTTTCGAGACACCTGGGAGCAAGATATGGGCTATGTCGACGCGTGGAGGCTGTGGGGATACACCGTGGTCGACGATCTGGACCAGCTGCGTGACCTCTCGTGCCTGGATGAGGCGCCCGATGAAGGATGGAGGACCTTCATTCGGACTCAGTTCACCCCCCCGTCACTGCAGTTGATTCATGGAATCGTTTGAAGGCTCGTCAGAGGATGTTCGACGCCAGCTCCGCCAGCTCTGAGCGCTCGCCCTTGGTCAAGGTGACCGTGCCGGCGAGCTTCTGATCTTTGAAGCGGTTCACGAGGTGGATCAGGCCGTTGGTGTTGGCGTCCACGTAGGGGTTGTCGATCTGGTAGGGGTCGCCGGTGAACACCACCTTGGTGCCGTGGCCCGAGCGAGTGAGGATCGTCTTCACCTCGTGGGGCGTGAGGTTCTGGGCCTCATCTACGATCATGTACTGCTGCGGGATCGAGCGCCCGCGGATGTAGGTCAGCGGTTCGATTTCGAGGATCCCCATGTCGATGAGCTCTTCGGGGCCGCGGCCTTCCTTTACATCTCGGGAGGTGAGGCCCATGAGCAGCTCGACGTTGTCGAAGATGGGCTTCATCCAGGGGTTGAGCTTCTCTTCCAGGGTGCCCGGCAGGTAGCCGATGTCACGGCCCAGAGGGAAGATCGGCCGGCTCACCAGCACCCGCTGGTAGTGATCCACCTCAGTGACCTGATGCAGGCCCGCGGCGATGGCCAGC
Organism: Bradymonadia bacterium; assembly: GCA_046290225.1. Lineage (GTDB taxonomy): Bacteria > Myxococcota_A > Bradymonadia > UBA7976 > UBA1532 > JBKAGE01. The sequence continues at coordinate 93,478 of JBKAGE010000034.1, forward strand.
AGGGTCTTGCCGGTGCCCGCCTTGCCCACGATGGTCACCAGCTTGATCTTGTCGTCGAGCAGCAGATCGAGGGCGAACTGCTGCTCGCGGTTCCGGGGCTTGATGCCCCAGATCGGATCCTTCTTGCCCGAGAGCGTGCGGACCATGGCCCGCTCCTGGTCGTATCGAGCCAGGGCGGTGTGGTTGGGCCGGCTCTCGTTCACCAGCGTCACGTACTCGTTGGGGTGCAGCTCCGCCTCGGCCATCACCAGGCGGCCCTGGAAGGCCATCTCGAGCTGCTCCGGGCTCACCATCAGCTCCCGGTGACCCTGGTAGAGCTCGGTGATGTCCCGCTTCTCCGGATCGTAGTCCACGGCCTTGATGCCCAGAGCATCTGCCCGGACCCGCAGGTTCGTATCCTTGGTCACCAGGATGACCTGGTGATCGTCTTCGGAGTTCTGCTGAATTTCCCAGGCGCACGACAAGATCAGGCTGTCGATCTGGTTGCGCTTGCCCAGGAAGCGGTCCTCGTGCTGCTGCGGGTGCTCCACAGACATGATCCGCAGCTCGCCGCCGCTCTCGAGGTCGATGCCCCCCTTGAGGCTGCCCTGCTCGCGCAGCTTGTCGAGCAGACGAGAGAACTCGCGGGCGTTGCGGCCCAGCTCGGAGACGTCTCGCTTGAACTGATCGACTTCTTCGACGGCGTAGATGGGCACCACCACGCGGTTGTCTTGGAAGTTGAAGAGCGCGCGGGGCTCGTGGAGCATGACGTTGGTGTCGAGGACGAACGTTTTCTTCATGAACACTCCCGGGCTCAGGCCCGTGTCTCGGCGACCGACGCCTCCCCTTGCTGCAGGGTGAGAGCGGACACCGCGCGGTTCCTGCCGCTGTGCTTCGCGTGGTACAGGGCCTCGTCGGCCCTGGCGATGAGATCAGCCTTCTCCACCCCGCTGGCGGGATAGGCGGCGACCCCTAGAGACAAGGTGACTTTCACCGGCTTGCCTTCGAAGTCGAAGGTGAGGGACTCCACCTCCTGGCGGATGCGCTCCGCGAGGAGCATGCCGCCCTCGGCTCCGGTGTCTTCGAGCAGCAGCGCGAACTCCTCACCACCATAGCGGGCGGCGAGATCGACTTTGCGTACCGCTCTGCCGAGCACCTTGGCCACGCCCTTGAGCACAACGTCTCCAAAGGGGTGGCCATAGGTGTCGTTCACGCTCTTGAAACGATCGATGTCAGTGAGGAGCACGCACACGGGGTGCCCCCCACGGACCGATCGCGCGAGCATGTTGTCGAAGGCCTGCTGGAACACCCGGTGGTTGGCGAGCCCCGTGAGACCATCGAGGGTGGCCATCTCCCGGATCTGCTCGTGGGCCTGGGCGAGATCGAGCTTGATGGCCACCTGATCGGCCACCAGCTCCACCATGTCCCGGCGGCGGCCGTCATAGGCCCCTTCGTCGGTGGCCCCCACCACGAGGGCGCCGAGGGGCGGCTGCCCGGGGGCGGCCCCCTTCTTGATGAGAGGCACCACCATGAGGGCCTTGAGGGCAGACAGCTGATCATCGGCGGTGAAGATGGGCTGATGACCTCGCCAGGGGCCCTCAGCAGGCAACACTGCCCGTGTGGAGATCGCCTGGCCCACCAGGCCCTCGTCGGATGTGAACGCCAGCCCGGTGATGCTGTCGGCGTCGAGGCCCCGCACCATGGCCACCTTGTGCAGCTCTCCGCTGGTGGTGACGATGGCGCCAAAATCGAAGGGCACCAGGGCAGCTACGGCGTCGAGGGCTGCGCCAGCGACCTCTTCGAGGCCCAGGACCCCGTTGAGCGCTCTGAGACCAGCACAGAAACGGTTGATGTCCCGCCGGCCCCGATCGGTATCGGTGAGCGTACGCCCAGTCTCTACGTCGAGGGCGATCTTACGGGCCGTGAGCCGCAGAATCTGCCGCTCCACCTCGGACCAGGGTCGCGGATCAGCCCGATCGACACACAGCACCCCCAGAGGCATGGCCTCGCTGGGCGAGCCCGGCTCGGGGTTGAGCAGCGCGATGGCAAAGAAAGCCCCCACCCCGGCGCCGTCACGATAGTACGGCGGAGCGCCTCGGCCATTGGCAGAAGTCACCGCGAGCTCCGACGTCTCCCGGAACACCGCAGCGATGGGCCCTCGATCCATGGAGAACGGGCCGTCGAGGAGATCATTGCGGGCCGTGGAGCACCCACGCACCTTGAGCACGTGCCCCTCTGCCCCACGCCACAGCACGGTGGCCGTCATCAGCCCCAGAGTCTGCCGCAGCAAATCGAGGTGGATGGCGAAGGAGGTCTCGAGGAAGTCGAGCGTGATCCGCCCCATGGTGGGCGTCGCCTCGAGCTTGCTCAAGGCGGGCAGGGTCCGAATCGGAGCAGCCTGGGCCGTAAGCAGACCGAAGTCGCCGGCGGCGGAGTCTACATCTGAGTCGAAAGGCACTTCAGTGGCCAGCGCCACAGGATCTGGACCGGTGATGACCGGAGAGCCCGCGGTCCCGTGGGGCGACATGGTTCGAACGCCCTGGCTGCGATTGGGGCGCATGTACTTCCGGGCCCCCCAGGCGAGGGCCGCGGTGATCAGCACGTGAATCCAGAGCACGGCGCCGGGCTGACGGCCAGAGAGCGTGAGACCCAGCTCGAGGGCCACGGCGTAGAGCACTGGTACGCCCCAGGCACCAGAAGGTCGGGTGGCGATGAGCCAGGCCACCAGAGCCGCCGGGGCCACCCACAGGTGACCGGCGTAGTCACCGGCGAGACGCGTGACGATGAAGGCTCCGGTGATCCACAACAAGGGGCCCTCAATGGCCCCAAAGGGGTGTCGGGTAAAGCCCTCGCGACGAACGCTCCAGTCCCTCACGCCGGCGGCGATGAGGCCGATGATGAGCACCGCCGGCCAGAGCCACCCGCTGCCCGAAACGTCGAACACGCCGGCCACGAGGGAGGCGCCCGCGAGGGCACACAGCCCGATCATCCACCAGCCTTGAACGATCTCGAAGGCCACCTCGGCCTGCTCACCCCTCCGTGGGGCGCCTGCAGTCTTCATGGTTGCTCGCGGCCTGTTCTGGCGTGGCCGGACCGCCCCTGACGCTTCGAGCGCACGTGCGTGTCGGACGATTTCCGAGGGCGTTTTTTGCTCGGCGACCGCTCGACGAACTGATACACCCGCTCACCAGGGCGAATCATACCGAGATTGCCATGGGCGTATCGCTCGATTGAGGGGCCGCCCTGCTTGAGATCCTTGATCTCCACCTGAAGTCGGTCCACTTCAGCCTGTAGCACCTTGTTGCCGGCCTCCAGCGCCTCGAGGTGGGCAGCGAGACGACGCCCGCGGCTGGCCTGCTCGGGGTTGGTGGACAACCACACCGTGAGACCGATGAGCGCACTCACCGCCACCACCGCCGCCAGGGAGAGCGCCCTGGACCACACGCTGGACTGCGGATAAGTGTCGACAGCCTCTGGGGAAATGCCCACAGCCTCGGCCTCCACAGTGGGGCCGTGATCAGTCAAATTCTGGTTGAGACGGGTATTCATGAGACACAGCGAAGGCGGTGGACATCCGCCGACATACTCGCTGTACCATTCATCGGGCTCGGCGTCCAAAAACCGGCCTGTGGTGGGCGTCAGCGCAGATCAGCCTCCATTGCGGTACACCACGCTCACTTGAAGGCTCAACGCCTTGGCCATACCCATCACCTGTACCACCTTGCCATATGAGACCTCTTGATCACCGCGGATCAGCACCACGGTGTCGGGGCTCTCGTTCGCCGCGCGGGTGAGCATCACCTCAAGCTCGGCGATGCCCACAGGCTGCTCCTCCTCACCGGCGACGAGGGTGCCATCGGCCTGGATGGTGATGGTGAAGTTCTTCTGGGGGGCCGAGGGAGCCTCCACAGCGGCGCTGGGCAGATCGACGTCCATGCTCGGCGCCTGGTTGTTCACATAGCTCGACGTGAGCACGAAGAAGATGAGCAGCTGGAACACCACGTCGACGAGGGCAGTGAGATCCACCACGGTGGAGTTGCGCTTCTTGAGGCCCTCTTGGAAGTTCATCCCGCAGCCTCCGACGGCTGGGTCTCCGTCGCAGGAGCCTCTGCGACAGGCTCGCCAGCAGGCTCTTCGACGGTCATGAGGTTGAGCAGGTCGAGGGTGACCTCTTCCATCTCGAGGGCCAGGCGCTCCACCCTGCTCGAGAGGAACTTGTAGGCCACGAAGGTGGGCACCGCCACCACCAGCCCCGCTGCAGTGGTGTAGAGGGCCAGTGAGATGCCGTTGGCCAGGCTGCCCGGATCGACGGCCCCTTCTGTGGCCACCTGACCGGCCACGAGCGTGTCGAACATCTTGATCATGCCGATCACCGTCCCGAGCAGGCCCAGGAGCGGCGCGATGGCGGCGATGGTGCCCAACACCTCGACAAAGCGGTTGAGGGCGCTCACCTCGAGCCGCCCCACCTCTTCGAAGGCTTCTTTCACCACGCTGCGACTGCGACCGGAGAGCTTGAGCCCTGCCGCGGCGACGGCGCTCACAGGTGACGGGTTGCCCTCACACAATGTGAGGGCCTCGTCTGCCCGACCAGCGACGATCTTCTTCCGAAGAAGCTGCACGAAGGGCATCGGGATCACCCGGCCCCGCTGCAGGGTGTAAAGGCGCTCCAGGAACACCGCCAGCCCGACGACGAGCAGGATGATGATGGGGTACATCAACAACCCGCCCTTCTCGAGGAAGTCTTGAATCTCGGTCATCTGGCCCTCGCTGGGATCAGCTCCTGTGCTCGCCGGCGAATGTACCCCAGGGGGGTCATGCCGACGAAGGTGTCAACGTGTCGGCCGTCGGCATCCACCAGGAATGCCGCGGGGATGGTGCGGACCGTGCCGAAGGGGGTGTCCCCTCTGAGCATGCCCTCGTCGGCGAGCAGCACCGGGTATTGAATACCCATGAACTCGACGAATTGCTCCACCAGCTGTCTGGGATTCAAATCGAGCGAGATGGCGACAACCTTGAAGCCTTCGATGGCCGTGGGGCCGTCCACCATGTCGTTGAGGGCAGGAATTTCGGCGATGCAGGGGTCGCACCACGTGGTGAAGAAGGTCACCAGGACCACCTGCCCCCGAAAATCAGAGAGGGACACCCGGCCACCTTTGATGTCGTCGAGGCTGAAGTTGACGGTGGTGGCGAGCTTGCCGCCGGGACCCGAGATCGGAGGCTTGACGCCATTGTTTCGGGCTCTGGGGCCACCGCCACAGCCGACGGAGAGCAGCAGAGCCAGAGCCGCGAGGCATTTGATTGGGCTGATCATGGCCGCCGAGTATGCCCAGGGAGGCCGAGGGAGTAAACTCGGCCCATGCGCACTTTCGAAACGAAGATCTTCATCGGACTCACTTGCCTGCTCACGGGCTGCCTCGACGCCGACGTTCGTCGCGGCGATCACGCCCTCGGGGCGGGCGAGTATCAAGCCGCCATCGCTTTCTACGAGCTCGCTCGGGAAAGATTGCCCGAGGCCGAGGTGCCTGTGACGCGGCTGGCGTCGGCACATCGCGCCCTCGCCACCCACCATCTCGAGAAAGATGCCTGCGCCGAGGGGCGCACACACTTCGCCGAGGCTGAGGCCCTCACTCGACCGCTCCTGCCCGATCGGGAGGCGATTCATGCGTGCTTGCGACGTACGAACGCCCCGGAGGCCGACCGGGTCGTCGCCCTCAAGGCCATGGTCGAGGCAGGCGATCAACGCACCAGCACGCTGCTCTCGCTCCTCCGCGGGCACTTGTCCCTCGGAGAAGACGAGGCGGCAGTGGCGCTGCGGCCCACCTTGATCGAACGTCACGGCATCACCCCTGAGGACCAGCGTCAGCTGGCCATGGCTTTCATCAGACTTCAGCGTTTGCAAGATGCTCGAGCAGACCTCGAAGTAGCGGTGACGCACCACCCTGAAGACGCCTTGCTCAGACTGAAACTCGGCGAACTCTACGAACAATCCCAGGACCTGCCCCGGGCAGAGCAGGTGTATCGCGATCTCACTCGAGATTTTCCCCGCAACCCCTTGATTCATCAAAGGTTGGGCGCCTGCCTGCACAAGCAGGGGAAACTTCAGGAAGCGGCAGACGCCGAGGCCGCAGTGCGACGCCTGAGAGGTCAGACGGCCCCGCCCAAGCGCAAATTGAGGCCACTGCGAAAGAGTCGACGCTGAGTGATGATTTAAGAGGTCCGCGCATCATGGCGGACCCTCGAGAGGATCTCACGGCAGGTTGGCGGAGACCTTTTCTGGTGGAGAAGACCGCACGAGGGTGCCGTTCTTGTCGATGCGGCCGCCCACACGGGCCCGCCAGTCCAGGGCGTTGGGTGCCAGGTCGAGCGGGCAGTCCCGCTCGTGGCGACCATCCACCTCGGCCCAGGGGCCGTCGAAGGTATTGCAGCCGACGACGAGGGCGCTCCGGCGGGCTCTGACACCCACCTCCATCCCCACAAAGCGGTTGTCGGCCACCCGGCCCTCGGCGTCCAGCTCCAGCACCGCTACGCGGGTGGAAGGCAGCCGGCCGAGGTAGGTGATCGTGTTGCCCGTGATCTCTGCTGGCCCTTCTGCGGAGACGAAGACCGCGGAGGTCCCCGATCCCGGCAGCACCCTCAGAGTAGACTCGGCGATGTGTACCTTGCCCGGCACATCGCGGATCACCATGGCCAGCTCTCCTGCTTCAACGTGCAGGTCGGCGAGATCCACCGACTCCGCCCCTTGCACCCAGATGCCGGTGCCAGGCGCCATGACCGACACCTTGGTGCCTCGGATTGGACCTGCCTGGTGAACGTGCACCCCGTCGATGCCCGCCCTCAGGCGGAGGGCCTGCAACTCGGCGTGGCCGATCTTCTCGAGGTGTAGTGCTGCCCCGGTAGATCTGACGTCGAGGGTGCTGATCGTCACCGAGGGTGCTCTCTCTACAGCTAGGTCTCCCTCGATTCGGGTGCCCTCTCCCCCTTCGATCTTCACCCCATGACTTGAGGTGATCTTCACTTGCTCTCGATAGGTGCACTGCGGGGCAAGGCGGATGTGCACCGGGCTGTCGAACTCACCAGAGATTGTGCCGCCACATGGCACGTCTACCGGCGAAAAGGTCATCAGAATGGTCAACAGTGCATACACCGGCGCCTCCTCGGGGTTGGGCCGTCCCCTGGAGTACGGTGTGCAGGTGGGGGCTCTTGAGGAGCGGGTCCGGGCCCTGGGTCTCAGGGCTGCTCGATCACCTCAGGCTCGGGGCCTGCGTTGAAGGTGAGGCTGTAGACGCTGTAGCTCGTCTGGAAGGTTCCAAAGAGTTCGTTGTAGGTGAAATCTTCGTAATCGAAGCGCCCCTCAGAGAGGAACGGCACGATGGTCAGGAACAAGGTGCCCTGCTCCGGCAAGCCCACCTCACCGAGGGCTTCGGGGAGCGGTGGCAGCGTGATCTCGGTCACAGGCCCGGGGGTCACCACCGTCCACAGCGTGCGGCCCCCCTGATTGACGATGCGGACCACGGTGGCGTCGGCGGGCTCGATGGGACCACTCACGCCGTCGTGGAACCTCCAGGAGAAGGTGCGGCCGAAGCCCAGGGGATTGTCTTCGCTCGGCGTGAGGGGCACGGGGGTACCCACAAAGGGCCCGATGTCCACCCCTGCGGCCCAGTCCTCGCTGTCCTCGAAGGCCACCGAATACGGGTAGGGCGAGACAGGCAGCCCTTCTTCGTCACGGGCTGGGGGCCGGGCGTCGGCGATCCACGTGACCTCGATGTCGGCATCCATCGCCTGAGCATCGGGCATGTAAGGCACCAACATCAGAGGAGATCTACCCTCTGCGCCGGTATCGAGCTGCCAGAACCCCTCGCTGCCGAGGTTCAGATAGGGTTGCGCGGTGTAGACCTCGGGCGCGCCTGGCTCACCCCCGGGGGGGTTGAGCAAAGTGATGGGCACCTCGACGTCACAGGGGATGTTCACGGGGATCTGGATCTCCGCGAGCTCCTCCCCGGGGCTGAGGCTGAGGAACCGCTGGAAACCGAGCGCGATGGGGGTAAAGCTGCCCCGCATGCCCCAATAGTCGATGAGGCCGTCGGTGTAGGCCCGCAACGCCGAGCGGCTCAAGTAGCCTGCGCTCACCACCACGGCCAGCTCACCTGGGCGGGTGAGGATGTCGAACTCACCATCCTCGAACAAGATGCCATTGGGTGAGGGCGCTGCCTGGAAGGCCCGGTTGCCCTGAGCGGTATGGCTCGTGTCGACGAAGGCGACGAGCAACAGGCTCTCGTCGAGGGGCTTCTCCAAATCGGCCATGCCGGTCACCCGCCCAGTGACCCGACCGGGGAGAATCGGCTCCTGAGGCCCGCCGCCCCCACCCTCTGGGAGTTGGAACGGCCGCAGGTACATGGTGACGTTCTCAGTGGTGATGCGATCGAAGGTGTTGGCCTCGTAGCCTGCCGCCACCCCAGTGGCCCGCATGGGCGCCCGCAGACCCCACTGAGAGAGAGTGGCCTGCCCCTGAACGTCGGTGAAGGCGGAAAGTGGCGGGCCCTGAAGCTCATCGAAGGGCTCACCGATGACCGTGGCCCCCTCGATGGGCTCGCCGGTGTAGAAGTCGAGCAGGGTGAAGTTCACCGAGCCGTTGATGGTGTCCCCCCAGATGCCCCCGAGGCGGCTGGTGGGGTTGAAGTACTCAAAGGCCTCTTGAAGCAGCGCCGAGCTGGTGCCGTTGTCGGCGATGAGGTCGACGGCCCCGGGCTGGCCCGGGGGGATCACCGCCCGGAGCGTGCTGTCGTCGATGACCTCGATGACCCGCATGTCCTGCCCGTCGAGGGTGAGGGTGATGCGATCGTCGAAGCCCGCCCCCACCACCTGTACGACGGCGCCACCAGAGACCGCACCACGGGGCGGATCGACGTTGAAGACCTGGACCTGGGTGTAGAAGGTCAGCGCCCCCGGCCGATCGACGCGCCGATCGCCGTCGACGATGCTCACCGTGGCGGCCCCCTCGGGGTGAGGGCCCGCTTCACAGGCCAGCACCTGGGGGGCTTCCAGGAGGCAGGGCGTCTGAGCGCCGTCCACCTCGACCTGGGTGGTCTCGCCAAAGCCGGCGCCGATGACCCAGAAGGGCCCGCCGAAGGTGGGCAGCTGCTCGGGGATCACCCCCTCGAGGGTGAAGCCTTCAGCGGTGCCGTCCACGTAGAAGAAGGCGTCTTCAGCGGCCCACTCGCCGTTGATGTTGGTCACCGACACCGAGGTGGGCCCCACCCCAGCCCCAGCGGGGGTCTCAACGATGAGCCGGCTTCGGCCCGGATCGCCCTCAAGCACCACGGCCTGCTGGCCGCCGAAGCGCACCTCTGACCCCAGGCTCAGGCCAGAGCCCTGCAGGGTCACAGTGTCTCCCCCGGCGAGGAACCCCCACCGCGGGCGAATCTGCTGCACCGAGAGGGCCTCGGTGTAGGCGAAGGCCTCGGGCATGCGGAGCTGGCCGTTGGCGTTGCTCACCACCACGTCGTACACCCCAGGCTCTGCAGGGGGCGCCTGAGCGATGATGCGGTTGCTGTCGGTCACCGTGACCGAGAGTGCCGGGGCATCGCCAAAACGGACCTGAGTGGGGTCGAGGAAGCCGCGACCTTCGATGGAAACCTGAATGCCTCCACTCGCTGGGGCCCGGTCAGGAGAGATCGAGTTCACCTCGAGGGGCTCGAAGTAGGTGAAGGCGTCTTCAGCCCGAGAGGGGGCGCCGCCCACTGGCCAGCGCACAAAGACGCTCACAGACCCCGCGATCTCTACAGGTGGGGTGGTGCACAGAATGTGGTTCTCGCTCTCCACCACCGGATCGGTGCACGCCTGGCCGCCGATCTGCACCGAGGTGCCCTCGATGAACTGCTGGCCGACGATCCGCACACGGGTGCCGCCGTCGATGGGCCCTCGAGCGGGGATGATGGAGTTGACGATGGGGCCATCCGGATCCTCCATCGATGCATCTGGGATCACCCGGGCGTCTGGCTCGGGCGCCGGTACACCGCGGTCGAACTCATCCACCGAGCGGTTGAGATCGCGCTGGCCTCCACCCCCTTCACAGCCGGTCGCCGCCCAGGAGAGGGCCACGATGCCCAGGGCGGTCAGCAGAGAGCGCAGGCGATGCGGTGAGATCATGTTCGTTCCTTCTCTGACGTCTTCGGCGCGCACTGCACCTCAGAAGCAAGTCACAGGCCAGCGCTCGGTGTTCGCTGAATGCACGCCCAGAGGTGAAGGTGCATCTGAAGATAGCGAATCACCGGCTCCGGCACAGGACGCCCTTCTTCGAGCCACTTGTCGGCGAGCCCTCGAGCCCCCTGCCACACCTCAGGCAATTGCGCAGCGCCATCGAGCCATGCCTCCATGACCGGTTCGAGGTCTGCGCCCAGCACCCGGCGACACTGGGACACAGCCCAGTGGTGATCCCGACGCCGAGGTTGCATCCCCAAGGCCAAATGCATCTGCCGTTTCAGGCTGCTCAGGTGAAGTCGCCCCTTGGGCACGCTCCGCCAGAGAGACCGGGACTGAAGCCCCCACGAGAGCGCGTGGGCCCTCAGCAAGTGCACGACCTCATCATCTTCATCGGCGTGTCGGAGCCCTGCACTGAGCACACACCGACCCAGAAAATCTACGCAGCGGAGAGGGTCCTGCAACATCCGCTCGTCCGTGGCAGGCACTCCAGGCCAATGCTGCAGCGCCCCTTCGGCGAAGAGACCCGGACCCGTGCCCACGACGACACGCTCATCGTGGCCGGACCACCTCGGGATCGCCGAGAGCCCGCAACTCGGAGACTTGGACTTCAAGACGAGCCCGTCGATGTGCCCATGGAGTCGATGTGCTCGGGCGGTGATCAGCGAGGTCGTCCAGTCTCTCCCATGGATGTCGATCATGGCCACACCCGCGGCGTCGACGTGTAGATTCACCGGCGGCCGGGGGATCGGCATCCCCGCCTCGACCTCGGGGCAGATCGCCACGACGGTGGCCACAGACTCGAGGGCTGCCTTCAGCCCTGGCTGTTGCTTGTGATCGCCGTCGTAACGCACGGGATCACCCAGTAGACAGCGGCTCACCATCACCCGTGGTCGCGGCAGCCCAGCGATCTCCCCAGCGATCTCTCCTGGCGACCGCCCGTCGGGTCGCTGTGTCGCCTCCATCTCCACCTCGCGCCTGCCCTCTCTTCGCCTTGCACCAGAGTCTGACGGCGGTCATCATGCGCCCCGTGATGACACACGTACAACTCCCTGAAAAAACCGCCCATGACTTGCAATGGCCTCGGGTGCTCGGGCACCTGAGCGAGCGCTGCCGAGGCCCAGTGGCCCAGCAGATGGCCCTCGCCCTCACCCCCACCGGTGACGTGGCCGAGGTCGATCGACGACAGCGCCTCACCACCGAAGCCCGAGCGCTCATCGATCGAGGCATGCTGCCACCCTTATCGCACCTCGCCGACGTGCGGCGCCCTGTGGGGATCGCTGCACGAGGCGGGGTGCTCGACCCGGAAGACCTCTACGCCGTCGGCGGGCTGCTGGAGACCGCCTGGCGTTGCCGAGGCTTCTTCAGCCGTCAGGAAGGCGAAGCCCCCGCTCTGGAGGCCATCGCGTACCAGCTGGCCGATTTGCCCGACCTCGCCCGTCAGTTGCTCGAGAGCTTCGACGAGCGTGGCGACGTCGTCGACTCCGCGAGCCCCGAGCTCGCGGGCCTGCGCACCCGCGTCACCCGTCTGCATGAGCATCTCAAAGAGGAGGTACACGGCCTGCTCGGCAACGACGAGTACACGGGGCTGCTGCAGGACGACTACTACACCATCCGAGACGATCGATATGTGCTGCCCATCCGGGCCGGCCACAAACGACACGTACCGGGCATCATCCACGGCTGGTCCTCCTCGGGGCAGACGGTCTACATCGAGCCTCAGCCTGTCGTCGAGGCTAACAACCGGCTGCTCCTGGCTCAGGCGGAGGTGGATCGCGAGATCAGGCGGCTGCTCACCGAGCTCTCCGAGAAGGTGGGTGAGCACGCGGCAGCCATCGCCGAGACGGTGGACCACCTCGCGGTGCTCGATCTCTTCATGGCCCAGGGCGAGCTGTCTCAGGTGCTCAGCGGGGCTCAACCGCAGTTCACTGACGCCCCTCGCCTCGTGCTCCCCGAAGCCCGTCACCCACTCCTCGTGCTCTCGGGCATCGAGGTGGTGCCCAACCGCATCGAGCTCGATGACGGCCGGATGGGTCTGGTGATCACGGGGCCGAACACCGGCGGCAAGACCGTGACCTTGAAGACCGCGGGGCTGTGCATCCTCATGGCCCTCTCCGGTCTACACATCCCTGCCACCGACAAGGCCGTAGTGCCTCGGGTGCCCGGGGTGTACTCCGACATCGGCGACGAGCAGAGCATCGATCGGGCGCTGTCCACATTCAGCGGCCACATCACCAACATCGTGGAGATCCTCAGCCAGATCGCCCCTGGCAGCCTCGTGCTGCTCGACGAGCTGGTCGTGGGCACCGACCCCATTCAGGGCGCGGCGCTGGCCCAGTCGATCCTCGAGCACCTCGCGAGCCGCAAGATGCTCACGCTGGTGACCACGCACTACGAGTCGCTCAAGGCCCTGCCCTTCAGCGACGAGCGCTTCCGAAACGGCGCCGTGGGCTTCGACCCTGATCGCCAGGTGCCCACCTACACGCTCCGGATGGACGTGCCGGGGGCCTCTTCGGCCTTCCGCACCGCCCGTCGGCTCGGGGTGAACAGCGGCATTGTCGATCGCGCTGCAGAGCTCGCCGGCGGGGCCCAGAACAGCCTCGACGCCCTCATCCAGCGCCTCGACGCCGAAACCGCTGCGGCGGAGACGGCCCGTAGGGAGCTGGAGAAGGAGCGCAACCGACTCGCCTCGGCAAAGGCCCGGGTGGAGCAGACGGAGCGGGCCCTCAAGGCGCGCCTCAAGGAGGCGGTGAGCAAAGAAGAAGACGCCGCGTTGCGAGAGGCCCGCACCCTCCGCGAGGAGATCGTGGCCCTCAAGAAGCGGCTCAAGGGCGCCCGCAAGGACGCCTCTGCCCTCGAGGCAGGCCGCAAGCAGCTCGCCGAGGTCTCCGACAAGATCCACGCGGCCAAGGCTGCTCGGGCCCGCGCCGAAGCGGGGGATCCAATCACTCAGGATCGCATCAAGCCCGGCAGCAGGGTCTTCGTGATCTCCCTCGGGGCCGAGGCCGAGGTGCTCTCCACGCCTGACGATCAAGGCAAGGTCGAAGTACGGGCCGGGGCCCTCACGGCCCGGTTCCCCATCGACGATCTGCGGCCCCCGGGGCTCAAGGGTCGCGCGGAAGCCAAGGGCCGCACGGGTGGCAGCAAGCCCGCTCAGAAGGCCCGCAGGGGTGACAACCGCCAGAGCAAAGCCCCCTCCCCCACGGGGGCGGGCCGTCACGACGACATCACGTGGGACTCGGCGCCCCCTCAGGTACCCGACAACACCGTGGACATCCGTGGCATGCGGGTGGAAGAAGGCGTCGAGCGGGCGGAGCGGTTCCTCGACACCCTCGTGGAGCGGGGCGTGCCCATCGCCTTCATCATCCACGGCCACGGCACCGGGGCCCTCAAGCGAGAGATCCGCAACTACCTGCGGCACTCTCGTTACGCTCGCTCGCAACGACCGGGACAACGACACGAAGGGGGTGACGGCGTCACCGCCGTGCTCCTCGCCTGATGACAGAACGCCAACCCAGGAAGATCTCCATGGCCAGAGTTCGCCCCGGGGCCTCCGGGCTCACCCTCAGCGTCCTCGCGACGTTGGCTCTGCTCCCCTCGGCTCACGGCCAGGGCACCACCATCGCGCCGACCCGGCCGGGGCAGGGTCTGCTCCTGCCCACCTCAGACATCGCCGCCAACGATCGGGCGGAGTCGATGGAGGACAACCCTGCCGGGGTGGGCTTCGGGCAAGGCTTCGATCTCACGCTGACCTATGTGGACAGCACGCAGGATCGAGCCGGTGAGGGCTTCGGCCTCTTCACCGCCTTCCCCCTCGTGGGCCCCTACCACACCGGCCTCGGTCTGCAGCTGCTCGAATCCAGCGGCCCTCAACAGAACAATGATCCGGTGAAGGTCACCTGGGCCCACGCCCTGCGCCTCGGCTCGAACCTGAGCCTCGGTGTCGCGTGGCACACCTTCGTCGCCGACGACGATCGCGCCCTCGACGACTACTCCACCTGGGATCTGGGCCTTCAGCTGCGGCTGTCCCGCTGGTTGGCCATGGGGCTCTCGATCACCGATCTCAGCACCCCCCGCCTCGGCCTCGATCCCGTAGAACGCGCCTGGCAACCCGCCCTCGCCATCCGCCCGGGGACCGAGCGCATGACCCTCACCGCCACGGCGCGGTTCCCCGAGGATGGCGATGGTCCTCGAAGCGCCGGTGGCCGCCTGAACTGGAACTTCTGGGGTCCGCTGGCCTTCACTGGCCGCTACGACTACACCGAGGGCGTGGGCGAGGCTGACGCCACGCATCAGGTGATGGCCGGCTTGAGCACCCAGTTCAGCGGCTTCGACAGCGCTGGTCTCTACGCCTACAGCCCCGATGCTGCTGGCGACGATCCGAGCTGGGGTGCCGCCTTCGTGAGTCGGATCTCGTCGTCACGGGATCCCTACCGGATGCGGCGGCGATCCAACCTCGTGGTGGAGCTCGATCTGCGCGGCGCCTTGGAGGAGTACGGGACTGGGGGCTTCTTCTCTTCTCGCCCGCGTACCCCCTTCCTCAACACGCTCCGCGTCATCCGGGCCTTGAGCGAGGCCCCTGAGGTGGCCGGTCTGCTGGTGGCTGTACCCAATGGCGGTTATGGCTGGGCCCGCGCGGCAGAGCTCCGCCAGGCCCTCGGCGCCTTCAAGGCCACAGGGAAGAAGGTCTACGCCTACGTGCCTGTGCCCGACACCCGGGCGTACATGGTGGCCACCGTCGCCGACAAGATCTACACGGCCCCCTCTGGGGGTCTCCTCACCACGGGCCTCCGAGGTCAGATGACGTTCTACACCTCGGCCATGAACCGGCTGGGCATTCGCGTCGACGCAGTGGCCATCGGTCAGTACAAGAGCGCCCCGGAAGCCTTCACCCGCACCGAGCCCTCGGAGCCGGCACGGGAGAACGAAGACGCCCTCCTCGATGATCTCTATGCCCACGTGGTGAACCACATCGCCGATGGCCGAGGGATGACCGCCGAGGTGGTGAAGGGCCACATCAACGAGGCCCCCTACACCGCGGAGGAGGCCAAGGCCCGCAAGCTGGTCGACGGCGTGATTCACTACGACCAGTTCGAAGATGTGGTGCGCAAGGATCTCGGCCCCTGGGTCCGCTTCGCAGGCCCTGAGGCCATCCTCGGCGACCGCCTCGTGCGGTGGGGCAACAAGCCCCAGGTGGGCGTGCTCTACGCCACGGGCACCATCACCGACGGCGAGTCCGTGGCAAACCCCCTCACGGGATCCATGAGCGTGGGCGCCGACACCTTCGTGAAGTCCGCCCGCCGCATGCGGGACGATCCCAGCATCCGGGCGGTGGTGCTGCGCGTAGACAGCCCTGGCGGCTCGGTCACAGCCTCCGACGTCATGTGGCGCGAGCTGGCGCTCCTCGCTGAGGAGAAGCCCCTCATCGTGAGCATGGGTGACGTCGCTGCCTCGGGCGGTTACTACATCGCCGCTCCGGGTCGTGAGATCTTCGCCATGCCGGAGACGATCACGGGCAGCATCGGCATCTTCACCCTCAAGTTCGATCTGTCAGGCCTGTACTGGCTGTTCGGGGTGAAGAAGACCGATTTCAAGCGCGGCGATCGCTCCGACTTCATGAGCGACGCCCGTGGTTGGACCGACGAGGAGCGCGCCGTGGCCAAGAAGGGCATGGAGGCGCTGTACGAGGTGTTCCTCAGCCGCGTCGCCGCCGGCCGTAAGGGCCTGGATCGGGATCGCGTCGACGCCCTGGCCCAGGGCCGGGTGTGGACTGGCGCTCAAGCCAAGGCTTGCGGCCTGGTGGATCGACCCATGGGGCTGCTCGCCGCCGTGGATCAGGCCGCCGCCCTCGCTGGCCTCGGCACGGATGACTACTCGGTCTTCGCGGGTCCGCCGAGCGAAGGCTTTGGTGGATTGCCCAGCAGCCCCTTCGGCGCCCTGCTTCAGCCGGAGACCGAAGGGGTGGTCGACCCCTACATCGCCGCCATAGCCGTCGCCCTCGCCACGCCTGCGGCGGCCCCCCTCCCCCCTGCGGTGGAGGCGCTCGCCCCCCACCTCGCAGGCCTCGCGGCTCTCCCCGTGGTGCGCTTCACCAGCGGCGAGCCTCTGGCCCTGCTGCCCTTCCAGTTGAACTGGGCACGTTGAGCGCCCGGATAGGCGCTCAGACAAACATGCACTGTTGGTATCGAGATTGGATTTGGGCAGTGACGGTTGTTGTGGCTGGGCCTTTGTAGGCAGTCATCGCTGCGCTCTGCCTGCGTAGGCGCCGGGCCTTCGGTCGCCCTTCGGGCAACCTCGTCAGGCGCGTACACGTCGGCACGCTCGCTGTCGCGAGCAGGCCTCCGGGTAGGCAGGGTCGCTCAATGCTGACGCATTATTCGCTCGCTCCCCTGCGTAAAGAGTTTCTTCTGTATCTCGTTGCTGAACCCCGCCGGGATTCGACCTACCGCGAACCTGCAAGCCTCAGAGTGTGAACGTTGGGCGTAAGCCCCAACAACATTGGAAGCACCCTGAAGCCACACCAGAACTGACTTTTTACGCAGGGGAGCGAGCAAACAAGGCGAAGCCTTGAGCGACCCTGCTTACCCGGAAGGGTGTCCGCGCAAGCGGATGCCCGAACGTGTACGCAACTCCAAGGCGGGCCGAAGGCCGGCCGCCGGCAGTTGCCTACGCAGGCAGAGCGCAGCGATGACTGCCTACAAAGGCCCAGCCATAACCGCCGTCACAACCTCATAAGAATCTGATGAAGCCTCAGAACGAGACCCGAGTATGTTTGCCCGGAGCGATCTCAACGAGGCGCACGGCGCTGCGGTTGCTCTTGTCACCGCCGTAACACACGTGCACCCGGTAGCGACCCTCAGAGAGCTTGAACTTCACCATGGGCGTCTCTCGGGCCACCTGGCGGCCATCGACGAAGACCGTGCCCCAGGGCTGTGACTGAACACTGAGGAAGCCCTCTCCGCCGCCACGGGGCGGTGGCGGTGGTACATCCTGCACAGGAGGGCGCCTGAAGTCGCCTCGCCGATCATCTCTGCGATCGTCCCTGCGGTTGTTGCTCACCGCTCGGCGGGAGACCGTGCGACGGGGCGGCTTTCGACGTTGGGTCGACGCCCGCCGACGTGTGGGCGTCTTATTCACGAGAGTGGGCGGATCTGCAGAGAGCGGCTCGAGCACGGCCACGACCTGGGCTTCACGTGTGCCCCCCCACTCCACAGAGCGCTCATAGGGCTTGAAGCCTGGCTTGCTCACCCTGACGCGGGTCACCCCTTTCATGGACACCCCCGACTGCGTGATGGGGGTGGTGCCCAGGGCCTGCTCGTTCACGTAGACCTGGGCGCCGATGGGCTCTGAGCGCACCACCAGCGTACCCTGACGCTCCACGAGGCGCGCCTCCAGCAAACGCTCTTCACCAGGCTTCAGGGTCAGGGTCTGCTCGAAGGCCTCATAGCCATCACCGAGGGAGACCTGCACACGGATCGGTTTGCCAGGAGGCACAGCGACGTTCGTCGGCGTGCCACCGAGCATCACCATATCGTCCACCTTCACCTGGGCGCCACGAGCCGGGAAGGAGTCGATCTTGAGGACCGCCTTCTCTGCGGAGTTCACTGCGCCCACCTGCGTCGGATCAGAGGGCCCGTCGCCACCGCCGGCATTTTGTTCGGCGTTCTGGCCGATGGTGGCCGTGGTGGGCTCGGGATCGTCATCGCTGATGATCCAACGCGTGAGCAGCGCGGTGCTGATGGCCGCCAGGGCTGCCAGAGCGATGAAGCTCACCCGCTCCCGAGTGAAAAAGCCGCCACCACGACGGTGGGTCGTGGCCCGGGCGGCGGGGGCGCTCGGCTGAGGCTCTGGTGACCGCTGACTGGGCGTCACGGGCTCCAGACGCAGGTCAGTCGGTCGCCGCATACGACCCGATCGTCGTGGCGGGGGCGCTTGCGGCGCAGCCTGCTTCTGCTCCTCTTCCATGGCCACGATGACCGTGGGCCGGCGGTTGAAGTTCTGCCCGCTCTGCCCTTCGGCGGCAGGGGCCGGTGATCGTTGTGGCTCACCGAAGTTGGGCCGCCTCACTTGCCCCGAACGACCCGGGACCGGCGTCGAGCGCCTGCGAGATGACGGCTGTGGCTCCGGTGTGGGCGTTGCCGAGAACTCCACGGGCATCTGCGTCGACAACGAGGCTGGCGGCCCCAATGGTTTGCGCTGTCCGTGCTGCCCTCGGGGAGAAGGCGCCGGAGGCGCTGAGACGTCAGGCAGCGCCTCTGTGGGCTTGAGCGGGCGATCGAAAGCTCGAGTCTCTTCTTCCTCGAAGAAGTCTTCCACGAGGCCGCCACGGGCCTTGAAGCCCGAGACATCGATCGAGTCGAAGGGCTCGGGGCGTCTGGCGCCGTCGTGGTTGATCGTCTCTTCCTCGTCTTCGACCAGCTCCAGTTCGCCGGAGTCGAGCTCGAAGAGCTCGCTCTCCACGCCAGGATCCTGAAAGCCCGACGACATGCGATGCTTGTTGCTCTGCATCTCGGTGGCGTCGTCCTCAAAAGAGAGCGGTGCCCCGGCCATGGAGATGACTGAACCGCCGTCCTGCACCCAGTCGTCGCGGTGCATGGCCACCGACTCGTCGAGGGGCATCTCGGTGTTCGTATCGGTCTCTTCGAACAGCTCGGTCATCAACCGCCGCAGCTGCACCTTGCCGAAGACCGCCGCCGATGTGCGCAGGAAGTTGGCCAGATCTTTCTGGAAGTGCCGTGCCGTGGGGTAGCGCGCCTCGCGGTCCTTCGACAGAGCCCGCATCACGATCTGCTCGAGCATGGGCGGCACGTCGGGCCTCAAGCGGCTCGGCGGCTCGATGTCGGCGCGACGCACCCGGCTGAGCAAGGTGACGTCGTCGTCATCTTTGTAGAGCAGGTCACCCGTGAGCATCTCGTACATGACGATGCCCAGGCTGAAGATGTCGGTCCGGTGGTCCAGGGCCTCGCCCTTCGCCTGCTCCGGCGACATGTAATAGAACTTGCCCTTGATGATGCCCGCTTCGGTCTCGTAGGCCCGCGAGGCGGCCTTGGCGATGCCAAAGTCGACGAGCTTCACCTCCCCCTCGAGAGACAACAGCACGTTCTGGGGGCTCACATCACGGTGGATGATGTTGAGCCTGCGCCCCTTGCTGTCACGCTTGCGGTGGGCGTAGTCGAGGCCCGCACAGCACTCCATGCCCACATAGGCCGCAGCCTCTACGGGTAAGGGGCTGCGACGTTCCCGCACCTTCTTCATCACCCGGTACAGGTCGCGACCTTCGATGTACTCCATGGCGATGTAGTAGTGGTCCTCGTGACGCCCCAGGTCGAAGATCTGCCCGATGTTGCTGTGTGACAGCTCCACGGTGATCTTCGCCTCGTCGATGAGCATCTCGATGAAGTCGGCATCCTGGCTGTAGCGGGGGTGTAGCCGCTTGATGGCGAGTATCTTCTCGAAACCGCCCAGGCCCTGGGCCTTGGCTCTGAAGATCTCGGCCATGCCTCCGATGGCGATGCGGTCGAGAAGGATGTATCGGCCGAACTGCTCCTGCATGGGGACGAATCCTAGTGTTCATCTGCTGATCATGCCAGTCGCTTGACTGCTGTTCCTCGCCGCGGCCTGCCAGCGAGGTTGACGCCCCTGGGCTGCCGACGCACACTGAGCCGCATGGCCCAGAAGAAGTTTCCTGATTACGTCCCCCCCACCCAAGTCGCCTATCGCCCCTCGGGTACGACACTGCACTTGCGCAAGTGCAGGATCGCTCTGGAGCGTGGGGGTGAGTGGGAAGAGCGCATCTTCGACCAGGCGGTCATCACCGTGGGCGCCATGGACGACAACGACATCGTGCTCGACGACGACACGGTGAGTCGCTACCACTGCCGCATCTACCAGGAAGATGACGCATACGTGTTGCAGGACCTCGGCAGCACCAACGGCACCTTCATCAACAACGTGCGGGTGAAAGAGGGTTACCTGACCCCAGGCTGCACCATCACCCTCGGCAAGACAGCCATGGTGTTTCACGCCGTGGACGAGCGCGTGGAGATCCGCCCCTCGGACAGCGAGCGGTTTGGCAGCATCATCGGCACCAACGTCAAAATGCGGGAGCTCTTCGGCATCCTGGAGAAGATCGCCCCTACGAGCACCACGGTGGTGATCGAGGGCGAGACCGGGACCGGCAAAGAGGTCGTGGCACAGACGATCCACCAGAAGTCCACCCGGGCCGAGAAGCCCTTCGTGGTCTTCGACTGCTCGGCGGTGCCCGAGAACCTCATCGAGTCGGAGCTGTTCGGCCACGAGAAAGGATCCTTCACCGGGGCCATCATGGCCCGGCAAGGGGTCTTCGAGATGGCGAATGGCGGCACCATCTTCCTCGACGAGCTCGGTGAGCTGTCACTGGAACTGCAGCCAAAGCTCCTCCGAGTCCTCGAGACCCGAGAGGTCCGTCGGGTGGGTGGTACCCGCGCGGCGAAGGTCGACGTCCGGGTCATCGCAGCGACGAACCGCCACCTCGAAGACGAGGTCCGCGCCGGTCGCTTCCGTGAAGATCTGTTCTACCGCCTGAGCGTGGTCCGGCTGTTCCTGCCCGCGCTCCGCGAGCGCAAGGAAGACGTGCCCCTTCTGGTCAAGCACTTCCTCAGCGAGGGTCAGTTCAACAAGGCCATCGACGGCAGCCAGCGCCTCAAGGGCACCACCTCAGAAGCCCTAGAAGCCCTGGTGGGCTATGACTGGCCTGGCAACGTCCGCGAGCTGCTCAACGTGATGGAGCGGGCCTGCAGTTTCGCCGAGACGGATCTGATCCGCCCCGAGGATCTGCCCCAACACATCCTGGGCTCGGGTCACGTGCACCGCCTGAACACCCTCAAGCCTCAGCTCCTGCCCGACGCCGAGGCCGACGTGACCGATCTGGGCACGTTCAAAGAGGCCAAGGAGCAGTGGGTGGCCACCTTCGAGCGGGATTACATCCTCAACCTGCTCAAGCAGAACGACTTCAACATCAGTCACGCAGCCCGCGCTGCGGAGATCGACCGCAAGTACTTCCGCAAACTCATGAAGAAGTACGGCATCCAACACGACGACTGATCCTTTGCTCCGCCGCCGTAGCGGCGGAGCCTAAAAGGAATGACGTAGGGTGGAGACCTGGCCTGCCTTGATGGTCACCGTGCGCATCTCAGTGCGGCCATCCGCCGTCTTGAGACGGATGCGGTGCTTGCCAGGGGGCAGCGGGTGTCGGATCAAGGGAGTATTCTTGTTCAGGTTCTTGCCATCTACACTCACCCATGACCAGGGCAAGGTGCTCACGTTCAAGAACCCGGGCTTGCCCGCGACGGGAGCCTCTGGAGACTTCACGCGGCGCTTGCGACGCCGTTGGGGCCGCTTCACCGAAGTCGTCGCCACCCCCTTCTTCACCACCTCGCTCTTCGCAGTGGCCGTACCTGCATCAGGCGTCGAAGTGGCGAGCACCTCAGGATCAGGCTGAGGCGGCTCGACCGCCCCAGCATCAGGGCTCGTCTCTGCCACCATCTCCGCATCAGGACTGTCGGCCACCGGCACGACAACCTCCGTGGATGGTAGAGGCTTGTCTTGCTGATCTTTGGGCCCACCGGCAGCGAGCAGAGGGGCCTCAGGCGGCGCCGTCTTCACCACGTGATTGCCTTCGCCGCCCCCTGGGCCAGAGAAGACAAAAGCCAACACCGCCCCGGCGATCAACGCGGCTGCGATGCCGAACCAGACCAGACCTTTTCGGCGGGGCTTGCTCTCTGGTTGGGGGAACGGGTGGCTGCCCTTCGCCGCGAGATCGAGACTGCCCGTGCCGTTGGAGAGGTGGGTGAGGCGATCGATTTGCGGATCGAAGTGCCCACTCGGCAACGAAGCCGCAGAAGACACCTCACCGGAGAAGTCCAAATCGTCGTCGCCGTCGGGGCTCGCTGCGACCAGGCCTTTCGGGGGCGCCTCCCGAGCGAGGAAGCGGGCCAGATCTCGAGGGCCGAACTGCGGGCTGAGCTCTTTGAGTGCCACCACCAGCAGTTTCGAAAACTCACGGGCGCTCTGAAAACGCCCTGCGGGATCCTTGCGCAGCGCCCGCATCACGATGGCGTCCACCCTTGGGGGGATGCCCGGGACGATCTTGCTCGGAGGCGCCGCCTGCTTCCTGAGAATCTGCTCGTAGACCTGAAACTCGTTCTGCCCGCGGAAAGGCAGGCGCCCCGTGAGCATCTTGTAGAGCGTCAGCCCGAGGCTGAAGACGTCGGAGCGCGGATCCACCGGCTTGGCCAGGGCCTGCTCCGGGCTCATGTACTGGAGCTTGCCTTTGATCACACCGCTGCGGGTAGAGGCCTGATTGTGAGAGGCCTTGGCCACACCGAAGTCGGTGAGCTTCACCGCACCGTTCCAACCCACCAGGATGTTGTGGGGGCTCACGTCGCGGTGGATGATGTGGAGCGGCTCGCCTGATGCGTCTTCTTGGATGTGTGCAGCGTGGAGCCCGTCGGCGATGCACCGGGCTACATAGAGCGCCGAGGGCAACGACATCGCCTTGCCCCGATCGCGCAGCGTGCGGAGCACGTCGGACAGATCGACGCCGTCGATGTATTCCATGGCGATGAAGTGGAGCCCGTCGGCCTCGCCCTGGTCGTACACGCGGGCCACGTGCGGGTGATCGATGGCCGAGGCGATCTGCGCCTCGTCTCGGAGCATGCGCACGAAGTTCTGGTCTTCAGCGTGGTGCGGCAAGATCCGCTTGAGCGCCATCACATCCGGATGGCCCTCTGGTGGAGATGCCTCTGCTCGACGCGCGAGGAAGACCTCGGCCATGCCCCCCTTCCCGAGGGCGCGGGTCAGTTGATAAGGGCCGAACCGCTCCCCATCTGCCGCAGCCTGCTGCTCACTCTCGTCGTCGAGCAGTAGGTCTTCCAGTGCCACCTCTTCGATCTCCTCGAAAGCCTCGTCGGCCTCGATGACCTCGGGCGGCAGGACAGGTGGTATCGAGTTGGGGGTGGAGGAATCGCTCACGTACACTCTCTCGCGCGGCGCGCGGGCAATCAGCAAAAGACCGAATCCGGAGATCCTTCGCTCACTTCGAGCCCACAGCGTACTCGCGGGCCAACATAGAAATAACAGAACAGCCGCCCAAGTACCAGCAGGGGTCAGAAGGACTAAGCGGCCAGATATACCATCAGCCCACTTGCCCTGAGCGCTGATTCGTGCGAATCAACCGCCCGTGATCGAGCCACTCACCAGAAAACGACCCGCCGCCCAGCCTCGCACCAACGAGGGTGAGGCTCCTACGGCCTATGTCTTCCAGGATGTCCTGGAGGAGATCAGGTTCAATGGGGGCTACAGCCCGCGTCAGATCGCCGGGGGCCTGCTCTTCGGCCGCCACTTCAAGTGCGACGAATGGGGCAGCAGCTATGTTGAGGTCGCCGGCTTCGTCGCTGCGACCCACTGTGGCGATGTCCCGGGGTTCATCAACCACTTCCGCACCCAGTGGAAGTCCGCTGGCGCAACCCTGCGGTACCAATTTCCCGATGACGAGGTCGTCGGGTGGTTCCTCGCAGCGCCCGAGGGTTTCACCCCGGAGAGCACAGAGCAGATGGACCAGGACGTCTACCTGCTCCACAGCACCTTCCTTCAGCAGCCCTGGCAGGTGGGCCTCTGGGTGCAGGGCAAAGAGAGCCCTCCCCTTGCGTTGAGCCGCATGAGTGGTCGACTGCACAGCATCGAGGCCGCCCTCGTTCGCCGGATTCCCACCCCTTGATTGACAGCATGGGGCTGTCGGGATAAGACACCGGCCAGTCCATCGAACCCGCGTCGTGGTGCGTGTAGAGCACACCCACGACGTCCTCACCACACGGAGATCTCGATGATCGGTCCCGGCACCACCGTCCGCGGCAACATCTCTGGCGCAGAAGACCTCACCGTCGAGGGACGCGTCGAGGGCAGCATTCGCCTCGACGCCGATCTCACCGTGGCCAACGGCGCTCATCTCGCCGCCGACATCGACGCCCACAAGGTCGACGTCTCGGGGCGCATCGAAGGTGCCGTGAACGCATCTGATTCGATCACCATCGATCGCGACGCTGTGGTCGTCGGTGACGTGACCACCAAGCGGCTGGTCATCGAAGAGGGCGCCCGGTTCAAGGGCCGCATCACCATGGACGTCGACATCCCCGGCCTCGAGGCCCGCGGTGATGCCCGCGCCACCGGCGGCCGTCGCCGCTGATCCTGACACCATTTACCGGAGAGCAGTAACACCATGGCGAACACCGTGATCGGCAGCTCCATCGTCATCGATGGTGAGATGACCAGCAGCGAGACCCTCGTGGTCCAGGGCACCATCAAGGGCAAGGTTCAGACCAGCGAAGGGGTGTTCATCGAGAACTCCGCTCGGGTCGACGCCGACGTCGAAGCCGAAAACGTCGAGATCGGCGGCGAGCTCACCGGCAACGTGAGCGCCGGCGGCAGGGTCGAGATCAAGGCTGAGGGCAAGATGGTGGGCGACGTCCGCTCCCCCCGCATCCTCATCGCCGACGGGGCCCTCTTCAAGGGCAACATCGACATGGATGTGGAGCGCTGATTATGGCGGGCGCTTCTACCGTCATTGCCTCCGGGACCGAAATCAACGGTCAGATCGAAGGCGCTGAAGACATCGACGTCCAGGGCACCGTGCGCGGCAGCATCCGCCTCGACGCCAACCTCGTCGTATTCGCCGAAGGCCGTGTCGAGGCCGACGTCGAGGCTCACGCCGTCACCGTGCACGGCATTCTCGCCGGCAATGTCACCGCCCGTGACGTCGTCGAGCTCACCGCCGGTGCCAAGGTACTCGGCGATCTCACTGCCCCCACCATCATCCTCGAAGAGGGCGCGGCCTACGCCGGTCTCCTCGACACGGGGAACGTCGATGACGAGGGTGGCCGCAGCACAAGCAGTCGCAGCTCCAGTGGTCGAGGCAACCGCAGCTCCAGCAGCCGCAGCAGTCGTGCTCCCGAGCGCGCCCCTGTACGTGCGCCGGAGCCGGAGCCCGAGCCAGAGGCCGAGAAAGAGCCTGTGCCGCCGAAGCCCAGCCGCGTCTCGAAGAGCAAAGGCAAGGACAAGGCCGCCGAAGAGCCTGAGTTGCCGGCAACTGCCACCAAGAAAAAAGTCAACGTCAAGAAGCGCTCATGAGCCTGCCCTCCCCTGATCGGCAGCGACTGCTCGAGCTGCTCAAGGCACTCTCCTTCGCTCGCCGAGATGTGGTGCTGGCCTCAGGGCAGTCGAGCAACGTCTACATCGACTGCAAGCAGACTGCGCTGCACCCTGAGGGTGCATGGCACCTCGGCGGCCTCATGCTCGAGGCAGTACAGGGCATCGAGGCCCGCACGGGGCTCACCGCTGGCGCAGTAGGCGGGATGACCCTCGGGGCTGATCCCCTCGCCACCGCCGTGAGCCTGGCAGGCTTCCGCGCTGGGCGACACCTCCCTGCCTTCATCGTACGCAAGACCCAAAAGGGCCACGGCACCGACCAGTGGCTCGAGGGTCAAAAGAACATGCCGGCGGACGGTGGAGTCGTTTTGCTCGAAGATGTGGTCACCACTGGGGGCAGCACGCTGTCCGCTTTGGAACGTTGTCGCGTTTCGGGCTTGAAACCCTTCGGAGTCGTCGCCATCGTCGATCGCGGTGCCGGCGGCATCGAGCGTCTCGCTGAAGAGGGGCTCGACGTGCAGGCGTTGTATCGGCTCAGCGACTTCGAATGATGCATCCCCTCAGTGGTTTTCTGCCGTCGAGAGCGTGTCCCCAACGGGTGGCGCCCGCTCGACCCCTCCTCGCGGCGCTCGTGGCCCTGACACTCTCTGCATGTGGCAGTGCCCCCACACCTCAGTGGTCACCTGGTGAAGCCAGGGTCGAGAGCTACGACACCGCCTACCATCAGTGGACCCGTGAAGGGGTGCACTACAACCAGCTCGACGCCAAAGCCACGGCCTACGCCACATATCTGTCGCCGAGTTTCATGGCCGCCCTGGTGGATCACCAGGCTGAGGTCGAGGCGCTGACCAGCTCTGCGCGGCAGGCTCGGCGGACGGCGGCAGTGGGCGAGGCAGAAGCCAAGGCCCAGTTCATGTTGAGCATCTCCACTCAGGAGATGCAGTGGGACGATCTCGATCTGCCCAACAACACGCTGCGGGTGGTGTTGCTCGAAGGCGACAAAGAGGTGAAGTACAGCGAGTTGAGGCGTCTCGGTCGGCGTGAGGCCACCGTCATGCGCATCTACTATCCGCACTTCAGCCCACTGACCAACGCCTACGTCGTCACCTTCCCCGCCCCCACGAACCCCAAGGACGTCACACTGCGGATCGCTGGCCCGCCGGGCCACATCGATTTGCGCTGGAAGAGCCGATGACCACCACCTCAGAGTCTGCCGCCAGCCCCGTGATCTCTCGCAGCGCCAAAGCCAATGACGGCACGACGCTGCGCTACACCGTCACTGGTGAAGGGCCCATCGACATCCTGCTCTGCGACGGCATCGGCTGCTCGGGTTTCATCTGGCGGTTCCTCGCCCCTCACCTTCGTGAAGGGGCTCGCGTCCTCCATCCCCATATGCGGGGGCACGGCGACAGCGACGCCCCGATGGATCCTCTGGCTTACTCCATCGCCGGGGTCGCCGATGATCAGGCGCTGATTCTCGATCAAGAGGGTGTGGAGTCTGCTTGGGTGCTCGGCCACAGCATGGGGGTTCAGGTGGCCCTAGAGCTCTGGTACCGGCACCGACACCGGGTCAAAGGCTTGATCCTGATTTGTGGCAGCTACGAGAACCCCGTGGCCACGTTCCACAACCAGGGTGCGCTCAACAAGATGATGCCGTGGATCAGGTTGCTGGCGCCCCGGGTGCACAAACCCCTCAAAGCGTTCTGGCAGACCATGCTGCCCACGGAACTCTCGCTGAAGTTCGCCCTGGCCACAGAGATCGATGGCGACCGTGTCGATCGGGACGACGTGATGCGCTACCTGCGCGATCTGTCTCAGATCGACCCGGTGGTCTTCCTGCATATGTTGGGGGGGGCCGAGGGGCACTCAGCGGCGGCCTATCTCGGACAGATCGATGTGCCCGTGATGGTCATCGCCGGTGATCAAGACAAGTTCACACCGGCCTGGCTCTCTCGCCAGATGGCCCAGCGCATTCCCACTTCGACCTACCATGAGATAGAGGGTGGTACGCACACCGCGCCGGTGGAGCAGCCTGAGCTCTTCGAGCAGCTCATCGACACTTTCATGGGCGATGTGGAGCGAGCGGGTCAAGGCATCGAGGCCTGAGTCCTCAATCGTCGTAGAACAGGCTGTCTCGCAGCTGCTCGATGAATCGATCGATGCGGCTCTGCGTGTGGGGATCGAGATCGATGAACTGGATCCCCATGCCACAGGGCATGTCGTCGGTGAACTCGTTGAGCTCACGGACCCACCGCACCTTCCCCTTCACCAAAATCGGCTCCGGATCAGGGTGGAGCGTGAACTTGAACTCCAGAATCGACCCCATGTCGATGATCTGCGAGGTGGCGATGAAGAGCCCACCTTCAGAGATGTTCCGGGTGAAGCCGGTGTAGAAGTTGTGCTCGCTGTTGATGTCGACCTCGATCTGCAAATCGAGGCGCGCGTGCTGCCTACCCTCGAGGGCTGCCTGGGCTGCCTGACTGCTCATAACACCGCTCCACTGCGGCAGCGTCGCGATGCGCCTCGGAAATGAGATCGCACCTGGCGCCACCTTGGTTCGCTTACGTCGATCGAAACGGCCGTTGAGGGGGTGTGCTTGAGATATGGGGGGTATGGAACACCCGGGGGTACGAGAAGACCCGGGAGTCGCTGGATACCTCTCCAGACAGTGACTCAGTAGCCGTCGGCTTCGAGCTCGATCTTGAACAGCTGCTGGCCGAGGAGGATGAGATCTCCACCGGTGAGGGAGAACTCTTCGCGGATGCGCAGGTAGGTGCCGTTGCTGCTGCCAAGGTCGAGCAGCCACGCAGCGGCTTCACGCCAGGAGAGGCGACAGTGGGTGCCGCTGATGAAGCCATCTTCTGGGAAGATGATGTCACCCCGCTCCCGACCGAGGATCTCCTCAGGCTGGTGCAGAGTCCACACACCGGCGGTGGTATCCACAGCCACCAGGGCGGAGATGCGACCCCATGCGCCTCTGAGGGGCGAGCCCAGGACCGTGGTGCCATCACCGGCGCCGGGGAGGATGGGCAGCACCTTGGACATCTCCTCGAAGCAGAAGAGCTCCTGTCCGATGCGGAACTGATCACCGTGGATCAGCTGCACCTCGCTCTTGATGCGCACGAAGACGCCATTGAGGCTGTCTTCGTCCCGAACCGAGAGGCCCTTTGCCCCGATCGTGAACGTGGCATGCCGAGGCGACAGGAACGGATCCTGCGAGAAGATGAGGGAGCTGTGACCCCGCCCCACGGTGATCTCGGGACCATCGAGGGGAAAGACGTCTCCCTGGCTGCCATCGGGACGAATCACCACCAGGCGCGCCATCGGGGTGCCGCCCACAGCGGTGGGCGTGGGCTCGATGGGGGCAGCTGGGGCCTCTCCACCGGGGGCTCGGGCGCCACAGACACCACAGAACCGGAAACCCTCGGGCACGATGGCTCCACACTGATGGCACGGCCGACCGCCAGCGGCCCCTTCAGAAGACGCCGACGACTCTGGTGATGCAGCCTCTGCCCCAGGTGACAGATCGAGCAGATCATCGTTGAAAGGACTCTCGTCCTCAGCAGTCACTGGAGGGGCGATGTCGAACCCGTTTTCCCCCACCGGCAACGGCTGAGCAGCGGGAGGCGCGACTTGCGGCACGGGGGCCGGCTGAGGCACTGGAGCAGGTGGGGGCATTTCGAGCGCCTTGGCGTTGGCCTGGCTCACCCGCGCTTGCACCACCACCGAGGGTACGGCGGCTGTGGTGATCGCCGAAACTTCAGGCTCGACGACTGTGGCACTGGGGGTCGCATTGGGGATGGCCTTGGGCAATGCCGTGGGCACAGGCGTCGCCTTGGGCAGCGCCGTGGGCAGAGGAGTACCAGGCTTGCCGGGCACCCGGGAGGAGGCCGACAGCTCGGTGCCGCACCCCAAGCAGAACTTGTAGTGATCTTCGTTCTCACGATCACAGTTGGGGCAGATGATCAAAGCGCTCTCCGGTGCATCACCCCCAGGAGGGGCTCAGAGTTGGGACCGTGGATCGACCGCATGAGCGTACTCACGCGGCGAACTCCACCCTCAAAAGTTGCCTGCCGAGGAAGACATAGTCGCCGTTCACCAGCTCCCGCTCTCCCTTGACCCGTACGTAGGTACCGTTGCGCGACTGCAGATCGGTGACCACCACCCGCTGTCGGGTGAAGTCCACCTTGCAGTGGCGACCGCTGATGAACCGATCGTCGGGGAAGTTAAGATCACAGGCCTCACGGCCGATGACCACCGAATCCTGGCGGGCCATATAACACAGCCCAGCCCGGCCACCCTCGAAGACCTGGCGAATCCGATAGGGCCGCGCTGCACGAGGGCTGGCGAAGAAGTGGGTGTTGTCGGCGCCCACCGTGTCGCCTGTGAGCTCGCTCATCTCAACTTGCAGCAGCTCTTCGCCGGCAAGGAACTGATCGCCATCCCGAAGCTCTATCGGCGCGCGGATCCGGATGTAGACACCGTTGAGGGAGCCCTCGTCACGGACCATCAAGCGACCCGCGCTGTAGAAGAAGTTGGCGTGGCGCGGCGACAGATAATGATCTTCGGGGAACAGAATCGCCCCCGTCCGTCGTCCGGCGTGATGCTCGGCGGCGTTGAGGTGATAGCTCACCCCGTCGAGACCCTCACCACGAATCAGGACCAGGCGGGCCCGGCCCTCCGGAGGCGGCTGCTCCGCCGTGGCGGGCGCCTGAGGCCGAGGCACGTCGCCCATGGGATAGCCGCATTTGCCACAGAATTTGTGGTGGGGCGCCACATCGGCGCTGCAGCTGGGGCACACCAGCATTCCAGACATCGAGCACTCCTTGATCCGGCACCTGTGAGAGCGCGTCTTCGGGCCGAATGTTTCCCCTGTAATAGCGTTGGTGGGCCCTTGAGACAACTCAAGGCTTGTCACGCCGGCCGACTCCTGGCATACGCTCGCCTCCATGAGTGCACCAAACCTGAGAAACATCGCCATCATCGCCCACGTGGATCACGGCAAGACCACCCTCGTCGACGGGCTGCTCAAGCAGTCCGGAACGGTCGCCGGCCACCAGCGCATGCAAGAGAGGGCGATGGATCGCCTCGATCTCGAGCAGGAGCGGGGTATCACCATTCTGTCGAAGAACACCGCGATTAAATATCGCGACACGTTGATCAACATCGTCGACACCCCCGGACACAGCGACTTCGGCGGCGAGGTGGAGCGGGTGCTCCACATGGTCGACTCGGTGCTGTTGCTCGTGGACGCCTTCGAGGGGCCCATGCCCCAGACGCGCTTCGTGCTGCGCAAGGCCCTCGGCCACGGCCTTCGGCCCATCGTGGTGATCAACAAGGTGGATCGCCCTGAGGCCCGCCCCGACGAGGTGCTCGACATGGTCTTCGACCTGTTCGGCGCCCTCGACGCCACTGACGAGCAGCTCGATTTCCCGGTCATCTACGCCTCGGCGAAGCAGGGCTGGGCGGTGAACGAGCTCGAGGACGAGCGCGAAGACCTGACCCCCCTCTTCGAGATGATCCTCGATCGAGTCCCCTCGCCAGAGGTGGACCTCGATGGTCCGTTCCAGATGCAGGTGGCCACCATCGGCTACAACGACTTCGTGGGTCGAATCGCCGTGGGCCGTATCGCCCGGGGCAAGGTGCTCAAGAACACGCAGGTGGCCGCCGTCGATCATGAGGGCAAGGTCCGCCGGGCCCGCATCAGTCGGCTGAACGGCTTCGTGGGCCTCGAGCAGGTGGAGATCGACGAGGCCAGCGCCGGTGACGTCGTGGGCATCGCCGGGGTGGTGGACGCCCTCCCCGGTGAGACCTTCTGCGATCCGGCCCACATCGACGGGTTGCCCCCCATCGCCGTGGACGAGCCCACCATCTCCATGGACTTCATGGCCAACACCGGGCCCTTCTCCGGCAAGGAAGGCCAGCACGTCACCAGCCGCAAGGTCCGCGATCGCCTGGAGAAGGAGCTGCAGTCCAATGTGGCGCTGCGCATGGAGCAGGGCGAAGAGGCCGACACCTTCCGGGTCTCTGGCCGCGGTGAGCTGCACCTGGCCATCCTCTTGGAGACCATGCGCCGTGAGGGCTACGAGCTGATGGTGTCGATGCCCCGGGTCATCTTCCGGGACGGCCCTGACGGCAAGCGCGAAGAGCCCTACGAAGATGTCACCGTCGACTGCGGAGAGGACTTCTCTGGCACGGTGATCCAGGAGCTGAACAACCGCGGCGGTGAGATGCGGGAGATGACCCAGGCCGGTGACGGCCAGACCCGCCTCGAGTACACCATCCCCAGCCGTGGCCTCATCGGGTACCGGGGCGTGTTCCTCACCCAGACCCGCGGTACAGGCAACCTGTACAGCACCTTCTCGGGGTATGGCCCCTACCGCGGCGCCATGCAGCGCCGGGCCAGCGGGGTGATGATCGCCCAGGAGAACGGCAAGGTCACCAGCTACGCCATGGAAACGCTCCAGGAGCGTGGTGTGCTCTTCGTCGAGCCTGGCGATCAGGTCTACGCCGGCATGCTCGTAGGCGAGTGCGCCCGGGGCAAGGATCTGGTGGTGAACCCCTGCAAGGCCAAGAAGCTCGACAACATGCGTTCGGCCTTCAAAGACGTGGACACGCGCCTCAACGCCGTGCGCAAGCTCACCTTGGAAGAGGCCCTGGAGTTTATCAACCCCGACGAGTGGGTAGAGATCACCCCCAAGGCCATCCGCGTCCGCAAGCGTCTGCTTGACCACAACGAGCGCAAACGCCTGGAGAAGAAGGGCGAGTAGCTCGAACAGGCAAGCCTGCTACAAGGCTCGCTGTCGACGGCGAGCCATCTCCACCAGAGCTTGATGTACATCGGGCCACTGAGTGATCACCCGCTCGACGTCCACCACGTCGAGCACCTGAATCAGACAGTCTGTAGACGCCTCAGCAGTGGCGGCGAGAGGATCCCGGGTGAGGGTGGACACCACCCCGAGGAGATCACCTTCGCCGAGGACGGCGAGTGAGTGACCTCCACGGTTCACCTGCACCCTGCCCTCACAGACGATCCAGATGCCCCCGGGCCGATCCCCCTGCTTGAACAAGGTCTCTCCCCGGCTCAGGGCCCGAGCATGGAACCGCTGGGACAAGTGGGCCCGCTCGTCCACCGGCAGCCGGTGAAACAGCGGGCTGATGGCGAGGAAGCGCGCCACCAGGCGGGTCTCGTAGAATCGGGTGAGCGTGCGGTTCACTACGGGGTAGCGCTGGCGGAGCGTCTCGAGCAGCTCACCTCTGATCACGAAGACCTCGGTGGGGGCTGCGGCGGTCACCGTGGCGCGACGAACCTGCCCCGAGAGCAGGGCGATCTCTCCAAAGAAGGCCCCCGGCTCGAGCTCGGCGAGCACCACCATCCGCGCCCCGACCCCCGTGTGCACGCGCACCTTGCCGGAGAGCACGATGTAGATGGCGTCCCCGGGCTCGCCCTCTCGTACGAGCACCTCACGGGGCGCCGCGGTGTGGCGCTCCGCGAGGGCGATGAGCTCCACAAAGGCGCGGTGAGGCAGCGACGACAACAACGGGATGTCGGGCAGCCCACGGGGATCAGGGTTGGACTCTGGAAGGAGACTGCCTAAGCCATCGTCGATGGTGAGGCCCGAAGCAAGCTCGTCGGGGAAGACCGCCCTGGAGACATCGGCGAAGTCTGCTTCGTCTTCGATGTGCAGGGCGGGCTGATCATCTTGAGAGCGAATCAGCTCCATGAGGGCCTGGGTCCGCGGGTCCTGGACCGCAGGTCGCCCTCTCACCTGAGTGACCAGATGAGGATCGGCGGCTTCGACGGCTCGGGGCAACCAGTCGTCCACCTCTTCGATGTCCACATCTTCGATGTTGAGCGAGATCGTCGAGGGCGCCATGGGATCACGAGGCAGGCTGGGGCCCGCACCCGGAGCCACCTCACTCACCTCCAAGTCTGCCGGGGCTCTCACCGCCATCAGGCTCGCAGCATCCACAGGCTCGCTCTGAGGCTCTGGAGCCATATCTACGGAGGCCCCTGCAGGCGGCGGCGTGGCCACAGTGGCCGAGAGGCCCTGGCGATGCGCCAGCTCAGGGGCCTGAGCGTACAGGCGCGCCAAGTAGAGGGCCACCTCACTGCGACCCGGATCGGCAGCGATGATCTCGTTGCACAGCCGGATCGACTCCAGATAGTCCCCCACCCTGGCGCGGGCCTTGGCCACCATGGAGAGCTGCTTGAGGCCGAGGGTGTCCTGACCGGTGAGCAAGTAGAGGCGTCCCAGAGTCTCTCGCAGGGAGAGGTCATGGGGCATGCGCTCGAGATCTTGACGGACCTGTCGGATGCGTGCGCGCACCTGTCGGGCTTCCTGGGGATCCATCTCCGTGGGGCTCCTGCATCTGCGTCTTGTGCTCTTTTTACCTACCCCGAAGGCAGATGTGAATCATCGGGATCATTGACGTCGCCTCTGCCCATGGTTACCAGTACGCTCGAAAACCGCTCGACGGGCCACCGTCGGCGACACAGCTCAACTTGTGGGCCCCCAGCGACGATAGGCGGGGTGCCCCGTAACGGGAGATGGCAAAGATGGAAACCGAGTCGAAATACCTGTGCTGGAGCTGCGGTCACGAGATCGACATGACCACCAAGGTCTCTCGACGGGACGACTGCCCGGCGTGTGGGGCAGATCTGCACGTCTGCAAGAACTGCAAGTTCTGGGATCCGAGCTATCACAACGAGTGTCGTGAGAACATCAGCCACTACATTCGTGATCGCGAGAAGGCGAACTTCTGCATGTCCTTCACTTTCAAGGGCACCACGGAGTTCGACGGCCAGGAGGCCGATGACGCCCGCTCGAAGCTGGAAGCGCTCTTCAAGAACCTGAAGTAGAAAGGGTCTCGATGGCTCGCCCTCTCCAGATGCCTCTCCGGGCGCTGACGCTCGGGATCTTCGTCGCCCTGCCGTGGACCGCGCTGGGGCAGGGCCGCCCCATCAGCCTCGCCGAAGAGGCCGCCCGAAAGGCCCAACGGGCCGTGGTAGATGGCGTGACCCAGCTGGCCATCAAAGAGCGGCTGCTCGCCCATCGGCCCGAGACCTTTCACCTCGCCTCCAACAGCCTCGACAAGCCCGCCATCGAGGTGATGATCGACCTGATGGTCCTCGACGTGGCGTTGAGCATCACCGAGTACGGGGGCGTCGAGAACCTCGATCGCATCCAGTCGGAGCTTCAGCTGCTCCGCAGACGGCGGGACCAGAACCCGGCGCTGACCCAAGATGCCATCGCCAAGCGCATCAACGCCTCAGAGGACGAGCGCACCGAGGCGAGCCGAGTGCTCTTCACCATGCGCTACCTGCAGGAGCATCCTCGGGGCAAGACCGCCCCCACGACCCCTGACAGGCCCGTGCCCCGCTCCATCGCGGATCCCGTAGGCGGCTCGAAGGTACAGAAGTCCTGGCGACGCGAGTGGCTCACCGAGCTGAAGTCGGAGCCTCTCGAGAGCCCACCCCCCTCGGCGCGACGTCCGGATCGGCCCGCAGATCCGTTCCAGGTGGAAGCATCTCCCACTGTGGGGGCGAGAGAGCGAGGCAAGCAAAGCCTCTTCGGCGCCCTGGAGGCCTGGCTGATGGATGCGTGGGAGAAAAAGGACCTGGGGCGCCTCGCAATCCCCCTCTCCATCATCTGTGCCCTCATCGCTGGCACCTTCCTCTTCGTGCAACGACGCAAGCGGAGGCGCGCATGAAGCCTGCTCTACTGGCCTGTGTGGTCGCGCTGTCGATGCTCGGTGGCTGTGGCGAAAAAGTCATCTCCCCCGAGGAGAGTGTGGGCTTCCGCCAACTGGTGGCAGCCCGTTCGGCGATGGACGCCCACAATTACGCCCTCGCCTACTCGCACTATGTACAAGCCCGGCGTATGGGCGCCGGTGTTCGCGAGTGTCGCCTCGGCATGATCCGGGCCCTCGTGGCCATGGGCGATCTCGCCGAAGCCGAGCGCCAGAGCCAGTCTCTGGTGAAGGCATACAACGACGAAGCCGAAGCGATGGCCCTGGCGATTCAGGTCGAGCTTCTGGTGAACGATCTGGACACAGCGCATCAGTTGCTGCTGAAGCTGGAGAAGCTGCGGCCCAAGGGCCAGATGACCATCCTGCTCAAGGCCGAGACCTACCTCACCGCGGGGTTCCTCTCCCGGGCCGAGCAGGCCATCGTCGAGGGCGAGAACCTGCACGGAGAGCTGGCAGACTGGGCGTTCCTCCGGGCGCGCCTCGACTTGCTTCGGCAGTACATCGACGCCGGCGAGGCGGGCTATGTACAGGCCACGGAGACATTCCGCTCACCCAAGAGCCTGGTGAAGCTGGCCTACTATCAGCACCTGATGGAGCGCACCCACAACGCCGAAGAAACCCTGCTCAAGGCCCAGGAGATCGCCGGTACGGATCCCACGGCCTATGCCGTACTCGCCGACTTCTACACCGCTCAAGGTCGCTACGACGAGTCGATGGCCGAGCTGGGCGCCCTCCGTCAGACCCTGGGCATGCCCACCCCCGATCTCGCTCGCCGGGCAGCGTCGGTGCTCTTGCGCAAGGGCCAGCAAGCCGAAGCGCAGAGCATCCTGCGACCGGTGCTCAACGCTCAGCCCAATGACGGCCTCGTGGCCCGTGAGCTGGCCATGAGCTACCTGCTCGACGGCCGGGCCAAGGAGGCGGGCAAGGTGCTCCTCGACGTGGTGGTGGAGAAACTCGATGGGGCCAACGCCCAGTTTCTGCTGGGCCTCGTAGAGCTTCAATCCGAGAACCCGCTCGCCGCGAAGAAGTCCTTCAGTGCCTTGCTGGTCTCTCAACCTGGCAGCCTAGTGGCCCGCTACGGCCTCGGGTTGGTGGGGCTTCACAGCCGCCGCTGGTACGATGCCTCATTCGAAGCGAGGAAGGTCCTCGACATCAGCCCCAACGACTACATCGCCGGACTCATCCTCGGCGCCGCTCGCCGCGGTGAGAACAAGATGGAGGCGGTGTGGGTGATCAAGCGTTGGTTGCTCAAGCGCCACCCCGACCGCAAAGCCGAGATCGAACACCTGTTTCAGCTGCCACCCGAGCTGAAGGCCGATCCGGAGAACCCCCCTCGCCTGCCGAAGCACATCCTCAACGACGGCTTGTGATCTCGCCCAGAAGGGCACCCTCCAAAACCAGCCACTGCTCGATGAGCCGCCCTGCCCTGGGGAACACTGGTCCGACAGAGATGCCCTCGATGTCTGGCGTGAGATCCTGGAGTTCACCCACATCGATGGCGCTCGTGCCCACGGGCAGGGCGAGACCTCCGGCGAGGGCATCAGCCACCGCAGGCCAGATCGCCGTGGCCACGAGCTCCGCCACCACATCTTCGGGGTACGCCGCGAGCGGTTGCGGACCGCCGAGGTACTGCGCCACCACGTCCGGACGATCCGCGAGCGCCAGGGTGAGCCCCTCACCCTCAGGGCGAAGATCCAGGCCTGCGCGGATGCTCAGCGTATAGCGATCCGGCTCTGGAGCACCGGGCCGCACCACGTTGATGTCGAGGGCACCAATCTGGGCTTCAAGGGCGGTCTCAGCCCAGGGATCAGCAGGGACCACCAGCGGCGGCAGGCGCCCGTCGAGAGTGACCTCGTCAACCAGGCCCTGAGCAGCCTCGGGCAACGCCGGCTCGAGGGTGAGCAGGCCCCCCCGCCACACCTCGTGCAAAATGGCGTTCACCAAATCGAGGTGTACGCCGAGGGTGAGCGGACCTCCAGCAGCCTCGGGGATGCCTCGGGCAGGACCGTCTGGTGCAGTCAGAGTAGGTAGACCCGGGCTTTGATGCGGAGGCACGGGGGCGCCATTCTCGTGGGTAATCTCACCGCTGAACGTCAGGCCCATGGTGGCCTGCCTGCGCAGTGTCAATGTGTCAGGATCGAGCGCCAGACGCATACGCACCGGCGGCACCCCTTCCACCCCGGTATCGAGGTTCAGAGGGAGATCCCCAAGAGCGTCGGTGAGGCTGAGCAGGGCGACTTCCACCAGGGCAGGCAGCTGCTCCACGAGGACCCCACGGAGCACATCGTCCACAGCGCCCTCCACGACACCGCGGAATTGACTGCCGAAGGTGTCGAGCACTGCCTGGGCTCTCGGATCGCCCAAATCGCCATCGAGGCTCTCCAGGGCCACTGAGGCCTCGTCTACTTCGACAACCAGGTTGCCTTCCACCTCGTTGATCTCCACCGTAGCGAAGCCCGCCAGCGCTGCCGTTAGAGTGCCGTCGAGGACGATTGGGGTGCCCTCGAGGGCCAGCTCGCCTTCGATCTCAAGACTCAGTCGGGGCAACCGCAGGAAGATCTCGAGGCCCGAGGTGGACCACGCCATCGACAGCTCCACGGGGCCGATGTCAGCCTCCGAGAGCTCGATGGCCAGCCCTTCGTCCAAGCCCAGGGGGCCCAACAGCTCGCCGGGATCGATGGCTTCGACGATCAGCTCGATGAGACTGGTCAGATCTTCGGTGGGCTGCACCCCGTCGACCTCAGGGGGCCTCGGGGCGCCACTGGACAAGATGCCCTGTTCGAGGTTGAGCCACATCACCGTGTCCAACGCCAGCGGCGCCTCGCCGATCTCGAGGTAATGAGGCGCCCACAGCGCCTCGCGCACCACCTGGACCGGGGGCTGTCGAACACCATCATCTGCGGTGACCACCACCCGGTTGAGGCCAAACTGTGCCGGCAAGTCGATCCCGAAGGATCCATCCTCTGCCACTTCGACCCTGAGGCCGTTCACCAGCACCGAGACCGAGCCCCCAGCGTCCAGGGCCACCCCACGTACGGGGATCGTCTCCGTGAGATCACCGCCGAGCACCACCCCGTCTGCAGGGCTCTCCACCGTGAGCGTGGGGGCACCGGCGTCCACATAGAACGCCGCTTGCTCACACACCGGTGTCTCTGCGGGGCCAGAGGGCACACATCCAAGGAGGGCACCCGGGCCTTCCTGAGAAAAGGTCACGCGGCCGTCGGCGTCTACCGTGGCCATCTCCGGGGGCACCACCTCCCAGCTCACTGGGAGACCCTCCACGGGCTCTCCGATGCGATCGAAGGCTTCGAGACGGCCCTCTATCTCCTGGCCAGGCCGGTAGAGCAGCTGCCGAGGGCTCAGCTCCACTTGAACCCAGGCCACCACAGGCGCCTCGGGCTCCGCATCGGGTGCAGGCGGCTCAGCGTCGGGCATGCGCAGCTCGGCGTCCGGGCTGAGGTCCATGTCCGGCGCCTCAGCGTCGACCCCGGCATCGGGGGGCGGGAGAAGCGTGCGCATATCGGGCAGGTCTGCATCCGACGCGGAATGCGTCCCCGAGGCAGTGTTGTCGTCGCAGGCGCTCAGGCCCGCCAACCCATACAGGGCAAGGGTGATGGCAAAGGGCGACATCATGGACATCTTCACAGCGTGCTTCATCGCGCCAGACCCCCTTCCAGCAGCCAGCAACCCTCGTGATGACGCAAGCGCAAGTCATCGAGCCCGAGGCGGGTGCCCGGTGGGATGCCAAAGTCCGCGAGATCGTCTGGCAGCGCGAAGTCGGGGATCGGCAGGCTCGGCAGCGCCTCAGCAAGGCCCTGGAGCACCAGAGACTCCACCAGCTCGAGCAGCACCGACTCCAATGCCGGTCGGGCCTGAGCGGTCACCACCACGCCAGGGAAGTCCAGGGCGAAGTCGGAGATCGTCACCCCATCGCCCGCGCCGAGGGTGAGCGTCGCCACGCCATCCTCATCTGCGAGGGCCACGGGCACGTCGAGGATGGCCGACACCGAGAATCGGATCGGTTCATCGAAGAGCCCTGCATACCCCAACTCGCCCTCCAGAGGGCCGAGATGGACCCGCAGATCGGGCCTCAGGCTCACAGGCAGCTCCGCAGCAGGGGGCACCCGCAGTCGGAACGAGGCGGAGACCCCCTCCCCGAGGGCGCCAGCATCTTCGAGGCGGAACAGACCTGCCCGCCAGACGCGGTGCAGCATCTGGTTCAGGAAGGCCACCCGGATCAGTGCCGAGGCTGTCCTCGGCTGCGCTGGGGGCGACGAGTCGACAGGCAGGCAGTTCGCGGACTCAGGCGGCATGGGCACGCCGAGAGAGCGCCCGCCTTCGCCAATCCGCCCTGCAGTCTGTGTGAGCACGCCCAGGGCGAGGCCGTCGGGATCGGCGGTTACAGAGGACAGCTGAACCGAGACGGTGATGGGCACAGGGGCCCCGCCGTTCGGATCCGGAATGGGGAAGGCCGCAGACAAGGCCGCGATGTCGAAGCCCGCGAGCACATCGGTGAGCAGGGCGTCGAGCTCGAGCTCCAAGAAGTCTCGCAGCGCCGAGGTGAGCTCGTTGCGCACCAGAGACTCGAAGGCGTCGAAGATGAGATTGAGGAGGGTGCCGGTGATGACGCCCTCGAAATCGGCGTCGAGGTTGCCGATGCGCAACCGCTCCACGTCTCGCAGCGTGATCTGTGGCTGGCCACGCACCACATCCACATCGAAGGTGAGGAACACCTCGATGAAGCTGGCGGAGATGGTGCCCCGGTTGCCGAGCGTGCCCAACAGCCTCGCGTCGAGGACGACGTCATCGAGCCTCAGGGTGGCCCTCAGCCCACCGTCGATGGGTGAGAGAGACGTCGTGCGGGCACCATTGATATCGAGCCCCCGATATTCGGCGCCGATGCTGAAGATGCACCGACCGAGGATCCGCGTCTGACAGGTGTTGGGCACGATGGGGTTTTGAGCGCGCAGACTCTCGTCGAGGGTTTGAATCAACCCTTCCGACTCCACCAGTGCCCGGAGCAGATCGCCGATGCTCCCGAGGGGGTTTGCCGGCGGGCCGTCGTCGATGGCCTCTCGCGCCAGCGTCAGGCGAATGCTGTCTTGGACGGGATCGCGCTCGAACTGATAGGTCGGCGACGCAAAGTACGTGCACCAGATCGAGTTGTCCTGACCGCCAGCATCCTCGGCCACCACCTGGTGAAGGTTCAGGCCCCAGGCAGGGACGCCCACGTCGACGGAGAAGCGGCCATCGGCGGCGACAGGCACAACAGCGCCGTCCACGGTCAGGCGCTCCACCCCCACCACATCATCCACTCGGCCCTCGAGTCGCACCGTCTCCCCAGGACGTACGGCGATCTGCCCACCGGGCTCCGGACCATCACAGGAGATCGCCGGGCCGCCAGCGTCCACCACCAGATCGAGCCACGCCTCGAGCATCCGGTTCCCGTCGGTGGGGCCTTGAACAGTCACGCCGACGCGGTACAAGCCTTCAGCCTGAGGGCGGAACCTGCCCTCTCCAAAACCAGCGATAGGCGGCTCGGCGCCCCAGGTCAGGGGCGCATCCGGCACGATGTTGCCGTAGCGATCAGTGATGAGGGTGACCAGCTCCACCACCTGCCCAATGGCGTAGACCGCTCTCTCAGGGGCCAGGGAGGCCAGCAACTGCGCCGGCGGCCCCGGCAGCACCTCAATCTCGGCCACCACATCTGCAGAGGCGTCCTTGTACGCGCAGGCCACGGTGTATCGACCCGCCACAGTGAGGTTCAACTCGATGGGGCCACCGTTCTCGGGATCGGGATACACAATCTCGTTCCCCGGATCATCCGGGCTCACCACCAGCACCGCCTCCGGCACCGGCACCGGGTTCCCCGCGGCGTCGAGGGCCTCGCAGGTCACCGTCACTGTCTCACCTGCCGTGGTGACCTCCGAGTCGGCGACGGCCCGCAGCCGCGCAGGTGCGCCGGGCAACACATCCCACCGCGCCGGGGTCTGGTCCCGCAGGCCGAGCTGCGGCGCCAGACAGGTCACCTGATACACCCCAGCCTGTGCCCCGATGAGCTCGTTGGGCACCACGCCATCTTCACCGGCAGGGGGCCTGGACCACCCCTCTGGCGGTCGGACCTCGAAGCGGGTGATGACGTCGCCGATGGGGAAACCCTCCTCGTCGAGGGCCTCACAGGTGACGCGGTTGCCGCGGCCAGCGGCCGTACTCGGCGTGCCCAGCCGGGTCTGAATCGACCGAACCACAGGCGGAGGCACAGCAGCATCGATGAGGGGTGCCATGTCCAGCACCTCGCCGTCGGGCTCCCCTGGCTCGGCGTCGGGCACCACGGCATCGGGGAACTCGATCACCTCGCCGTCGGGCAGATCGACGTCGGGCAGCGTGCGGGCATCTCGGGTGTCGAGGGCGGCGTCGCCCTCGGTCTCGATGGGGTCGATGTCCGTGTTGTCGAGATCGTTGCAGGCCACCCCGCCGCCGGCGAGGGAGAGGGCCAGGACCAGCAAGTAGATGGGTTGTTTCACAGGTGCTCACTCGGATTCGTCAAATCAGCAGGATGATAACGCGAGGTCCCAGTCTGGATCTGCTACAGTGCGCCGACTTCATTGGGGCCTGTCCCCTTACGCGGAGAAAACGCCATGTCCGATCAGAACTCCAACACCGAGACCCAAATCGAAGACGTGCTCCAGGAGGAGCGCATTCTCAAGCTCGTCGACGCCGACGTCGGGCTCGACCTCGACACGCAGGTCGTCGTCGAGGTGGAGTTCGAGGATCGCACTTTTGCCATCCTCACCCCAGCCACGCCCGAGGTCATTCTCTTCAAGGAGATCTCCGAGGGCGCCCTCGAAGAGCTCGACCGCGAGGCGGTCCTCGCCATGCGCAAGGACATCGACTACGCCCTGGGCAACTTCAACCTGAAGATCAGCCCCCAGGGTGAATTCTTCTACCTGAGCG
The DNA here is from genome assembly GCA_046290225.1 of Bradymonadia bacterium. Classification (GTDB taxonomy): domain Bacteria; phylum Myxococcota_A; class Bradymonadia; order UBA7976; family UBA1532; genus JBKAGE01. Next base: position 135,541 of record JBKAGE010000034.1, read on the forward strand.
GAGAGCCCGGTGAAGAGGCCTTCTCCGAAGCCGAGGTCATCGAGATCCCTGGCGACGATGAGGACGAGGCTGAGCACCTGATCGTGCTGGTGGAGCTCGACACCGGGAAGGACAAGTTCCTGCTCACCACCTCGATGAACCCCGACATGTACATCGCCGAGATCGCCGACGACGCCGCTCGACTGGTCAAGGACGAGGCTGAGCTGGAGCGTCTCGAGAAGCTGCTCGAGCCCATCATCGAGCAGCTCGACGCGGGCATCGCCGAGCTTGAGGCCGAGATCGAAGGCGAGGTCTGAGCCATGCAAGAGGTGGTGATCATCTCTGCGGTGCGCACCCCCATCGGGCGCATCCGTGGGGCCCTCTCTCCGATCCGCCCGGACGACATGGCCGGTCTGGTCATCGCCGAAGCGGTGAAGCGCGCCGGTGTCGACACCGCTGAGATCGACGAGGTCTACTTCGGCTGCGCCAATCAGGCCGGTGAAGACAACCGGAACGTGGCCCGCATGGGCTTGCTGCTCGGCGGGTTGCCCCAGTCGGTGCCCGGGGTCACGGTGAACCGCCTGTGCGCCAGCGGGCTCACCGCGGTGAACCTCGCCGCCCGCATGATCCAATGTGGTGATGCCGACGTCGTCGTCGCGGGCGGGGTGGAGTCCATGAGCCGTGCGCCGTGGTCCATGCCCAAGCCTGGGGGGCCCTTCCCCAGCGGCAACGTCACGGTCTTCGACACCGCTTTGGGCTGGCGCTACCCCAACCCTGCCCTCGAAGCCCTGTTCCCACTGGAGGGCATGGGCCAGACGGCAGAGAACCTCGTCGAGCAGTACAGCATCAGCCGCGAGGCTCAGGATGCCTTCGCCCTGGCCAGCCACCAGAAAGCTGCGGCGGCATGGGACAAGGGCGCCTTCGATGACGAGATCCTGCCGGTGAGCGTACCCCGCCGAAAGCAGGATCCCCTGCTCGTCTCTCGGGATGAAGGGCCGCGGCCCGACACTTCCCTCGAGAAGCTCGCCAAACTTCGGGCGGTGTTCCGAAAGGGCGGCAGCGTCACCGCAGGGAACTCGAGCACCCTCAATGATGGTGCATGTGCCCTGGTGCTCACCACGCGCGCCAGGGCCGAAGCGCTCGGGGCCGAGGTGCTCGCCGTCTACCACGGCAGCGCCAGCGCCGGGGTCAACCCCCGCATCATGGGCATCGGCCCTGTGCCAGCCTCTCAAAAGGCCCTTGCCCGCGTGGGCTGGACCGCAGATCAGATCGATCTGGCCGAGCTGAACGAGGCCTTCGCTGCCCAGTCACTCGCCGTGCTGAACGAGCTGCCCATCCCTCAAGATCGCGTGAACGTGAACGGGGGCGCCATCGCCCTGGGCCACCCCCTCGGGTGCAGCGGCGCACGCATCCTCACCACCCTCATCTACGCCCTCCGGGCCCGTGGTGGTGGTCGTGGCCTCGCCACTCTGTGTGTCGGCGTCGGTCAGGGCGTCGCCACATTGGTGGAAGTGCCCGGCTGAGTAAACTGCCGAGGATCTGCCCCCCCAGGGTAGTGCGTGGGCGCCGAAGGCTGCTGCACCTCGGTGGCCTTTTGCCTCAACTCTTCGAGCTTCTGCAGGTCGGTGAGACGCCGCCCTGCCTCACAGGCCTGCTCCAGGCCCAGCTCGCAGCCCTTTTGATACTGTGAGGCGGCCTGGGTCAGATCTCTGGGTACCCCATCGCCCTTGCTGAGCATGAGCCCGTGATTGGCACAGCCGGCGCCCATCCCCAACACACACGCCTTGCCCATGTAGCGGGCCACCGCGGCGCGATCCCCTGACTGCTCGACCCGCAACCCCTGGCGAAAGCAGCCCAGGGCGCTCCCTCCACCACAGGTCACGTCATGGTCGATGCTCACCTGCATCGAAGGGCCCACCTGCTCCAGATTCTCACAGGACTCGGCGCCTCCCTCGGTGCCACAGGCCAGCTGCCAGAGTTTAATCGCCAGGGGGCGATCGAGGGGGATGCCCTCCCCCTGCCACGCCATGGTGGCGAGGTTGCCACAGCCCACAGCATCACCCGCATCACAAGCGCGCTGATAGAGCCTCGCCGCCACGGCTTGATCTCGGGCAACACGCTGCCCGGTGTCGTACATCACCGCGAGGTTGTGACACGCGGTCACATCACCCTGCACACATCGACCCTCGTGCACCTGCGTCATCGACGCACACGCCCGATGACGGCCGCGATCACATGCTTCCACCCAATACTCGGTGCTGGCACCCTCGTGACTTGCCAGCCCAGGACGCATCAAGATGAAGACGCCACACCACAGCGCCACGTGAATGACGTTGCGTTGTGCGGGCTGAAGGGCCTTGAGAGGAGACCATCTGGGTGACGCCGTGAGACGCTCAATCCACCGCACGGAGAGGTTGAGCAGAGGCACCGCGAGGATCTTGTCATAGTAGGTTGGCTGGCCCCAGAGGGTGAGCACCACGAAGAGCCCTGCCGTCGAAGCCCCATAGAGCCCACCATACACCACCTTGCCCAGAGCAGTTCGAGGGGCGGTGACCGGATCGGTGATCAGCAACAACATGCCCAGGAACACCGCCCCTGGGATGTCGGTGGTCACGAAGAGGGGCACCTCGTAGATGGCTGTATAGACCGCCCCTGCGGCGAGGGCACCGAGGGCCGCGGCGAAGGTCATCAGCACGACGGGGAACACCGTCTGCACGATGAGACCGGCGCCGAAGATGGCCAGATAAATGTAGGGGGTCTCGTCCTGAGATGCGGCGATGGCTTCACCGACCGCGTAGCCCTCGTGGCCCAGCCCCACCAGCACCAGGCACATGATTGTCAGCCCCACAGCGGAGGGGTTGAACACGTGTACCCGCGTACTCTCCTCATCGTGCCCTCGCTGCCACTTCACCCCTTCTCTGAAGATCCAGATGAGGGCGATGAGGGCGATTTGAAGGGCGAACCACTCAGGCGTGAACCACAGAAAGAAGTTCACGCTCCCGAGGATGGGGAACACCCCAAGGCTCATGCGCCACGAACCATACCGGCTCCAGCCCACGAGGATCTCGAGCAGGTATGCAAAGATCACCTGAACCGCCAGCAGCGGCAGGTGGTCCACCACTGGGGACCAGTGAGCGGCCCAGAGGCAGTACACGACGCCCTGAGCCAGCATTTGCAAGTAATGAGAAGGTTTGAGGTAGGGCACCACCGACAAAGCCGAGCGGCGTCGCCAGAGCAGCGACAACCACATGCCTCCCAAGGCGGCCACAGACCAGAGCGTGCAGCGTGAGGCGGTGTGCTCGCGCAGCGAGGGCAGTAGAGGGCTGAGGGCCAGCAGCGCCACACAGAGGGCGCCCGCAACGAAGCCCCAACGGGGATGGATCTTCGAGTCTGCCCTGCCCTCTACGCTCGACGAGGCAGGGAGCGTGAGCAGAGGGCCACTCACCCGTGGATTTGCTGCGCCAGGTAGGTCTCGAGGCCCACCTGCCCGATCAGCTCGAGCTGAGACTCGAGCCAGTCGATGTGCTCTTCCTCGCTCACGAGGATCTCGTCGAGGAGCACGCGGCTGCCTTCGTCGCTGTGCTCGCGGCACAGGGCGATGGCCTTTTGAAGACGGGGCACCGCCTCGTACTCGAACTGCAGGTCGAGTTCGAACTGCTCTTTCACCGTCTCGCCGATGTTCACCTTGCCCAGGCGCTGCACGTTGGGCACCCCGTTGAGGTAGAGGATGCGCTCGATGAGCCGCTCGGCGTGCTTCATCTCGTCGATGGACTCGTTGCGCACGTAGGTGTGCAGCTTGGTGTAGCCCCAGTCTTCACACATCTTGGCGTGGATGAAGTACTGGTTGATGGCCGTGAGCTCGGCGGTGAGGATCTCGTTCAAGGCGTTGATGATCGCCTGATTGGCTGGGCGGGGCATTTTCATCTCCAGATGGGGACTCAGGTTACGGCGAACACCATGCCAGAGTTGAGCACATTTGGCCACTAACCACGGGTTTTGAAAGCGCTTTTCGCTTGAAACCGACAATGGTTTTCAAGTGGGGTCCTACAGCAACTTGTCGGGCGGGATGTTCGAGGGGTCGTGGGGCGTGAGCAGACGGTCCGATCAAGGGCCGCTTCAGGGGCGGCTCAGGCTTCGCGCTCGGCCTCTGTGGAGCGGTGGTTACGGAGCATCTTGCGCAGCGCGGCTCGGCAGCGACCGCAGTCACCCCCAGCCCGGCAGTCCTGCTTGAGCCCTTCGAGATCGCTGATGCCCCGCTGTGCGGCTTCGCGGACCTTGCGATCAGACACCCCTTCACAGACACAGATGATCATGCGCGCTCCCTGAAATCGACTGAGCCGTCATCACCAACATCGGCTCATCCACATCGACACCGTAGCCAAGTTGAAATCGCTTTTCAAACTCAATGAAAGCGATTTTGAAATTTCATTTCATCAAGGGGGGTTACCGAGGGGTGACTGCGATGCCCCCCTGGGTCGGCGGTGACCCACCAAGCCTGCTCTGAGTCAGTGGACCCAGTCAGTAGCTGTGGGTTCAGCGGGAAAGATCTGCCCCATCAGCGGGCAGCGTGCGCACGAGACGAAAGCCCAGATCGATCTGTGACTGAGTGGGTGGTACCCCGAACCGGTGCCCTGCCCGGACCGAGCGCCAGTCGGTGGAGATGGACCCGCCGCGGATGACGCGGAAATGATCACCGACGTTCTCCGGGCCCACAGGGTTCACCAAGGGTACGCTGGGATCATCGAACTGGTAGTCACCTGATCCCCAGTCGTAGGTCCACTCCCAGACGTTGCCTGACATGTCACAGACGCCCTGGTCGGTGAGGCCTTCGGCGAAGCTGCACACTTCGAAGTTTCGCTGCCGCCCACACCCGCCGAGACCCTCGGCGTTCATGGCGGCATAGATGCAGGTGGCCTCTTCGTTGCCCCAGGGGTACGAGATGTTCTTGCCGCCGCTCTTGGCCACATATTCCCACTCGGCTTCAGTGGGCACCCGGTAGCCCTCGCAGGCATACCCGTCGATCCATGCCGGTGCGGTCTGGGCGGCGGCGTCGTCGAAGTCGTAGGGCCGCGCCGGGTTGCCCTGAGGGGCGTAGCAATGGGGCAACCCCTCGTCGAGGGAGACCGCGTTGGCGAGGGCAAGCGTGTGATACCAGTCGACCCCTTCGATGGGGTAGCTGTCGAGATCACAGTCGGGATCGCTCGGGGGGCAGTCGATGTTCCCCGAAGGGTTGAACCCGGCGTACTGCACCCAGGCACGCTGCGTGAGCTCGGTCTTGAGCATCATGAAAGGCTGCTCGAGAGAGACCAGGTGAGGGCTCTCCTGATCTGTGGACCCGGGCAGGCCGAGCGGGCTGCCACGGCGATAGGTGTCGGGGCCAAAGCACGCGTAGCTCCGGTGCAGACACTCACCACACTGCCCCTGACCGTCGACACCAGCGGCGCTGGCGTGGGCGCACAGGGTGGCTTTGTCGCCTTCGTCGAGGGTCACCGCAGCGCGGATGGCGTGATGGATACGGCACGGCACGTTGGGGCCATGCCTCAGGCCCGCAGGGGCTTCGGCTGCCATGAGCCTGCACGCTTGCTGACACCTGGACTCGTCGGCGTAGGTGTCGGGGCAGTGGGCTGCCGTGAGATCACAATACACATCGCACAAGGCGCCACAGACGCCGCCGCCGGCAGTGCCCGCAGCCTCACAGTGCCCCGCAGGATCACGGGCGGCGGCGAGGCCGTGGTACATGCGGCACTGGAGTGTGTGGCCCACCCTCAAGGCTGGAGCCTCTTCCAGGGTGCCGTCGAAGGGGAAGGTGTCGCAGGCAGACAGGCATGTCTCGAGGTTGCTGTGGGCGTTGGGGCAGTGTTGCAGCACTTCTTCGCAGTATTCGGCGCAACTCACAGCGTTGAGCGGGCGACAGAAGCTCCCGCCCTCGGGGCCTGCGGCCTCACAATGGGTGGCGACGTCTGCCGCTGGGGCGGCGCCTGCGGTGGCTTCGATGGCCGCCTGCAGATGGTCGAGGCGACACTGCACCGTGTCCCCTGCCCCTTCTCCACTGCGCCCATTGTCGGCGAAGCCTGCACAGGTGGTCTCGCACTCGGCGCGATCTGTGTAGGTCCCACCACAGGCAGCGCCCTCGGCCATCATCAAATCGCAGTACACATCACATGCGCTGCCGCAGATGCCGCCGCCGTCGATACGGGCAGCGAGACAGTGCTGCTCTCTCGCTCCACGTGGGGCCAGACGCAGGTGCGTGTTCCGACACTGGACGGAGTGCCCCAGAGTGTCGCCTCTGGCGCCATCGGTGGGCAGAGCCGCGCAGGCGGTGAGGCAAGCAGCTTCGTCCAGGTCCCGACCACACACCTCTCGCTGACCAGCACACCACTCCGGGCATGCGTCGATCGGCTCGACACCCGCGTCAGCACAGGCGCACTGGCCGAAGGTGCCGTCTTCACCGCACGTCTGCATGGCATTGGTGCCATCAGGACACGGGCAGGGCTGCATGATGCCCGAGGTACACCGAGGGCCATCAGGGCCCATGTCGGGCGGCGGCGCCATGTCGGGATCACCCGGGCCGGCGTCGGCTTCGGAGCAGACGCACTCACCGAGGCGGCCACCCTCGCACGTGGCTGTACCCGGCGGGCTCCCCTCACCGCAGCTGCACGGTTCAACCGCACCACTCTCGCACTGTGACTCACCCCCCTGAACCGACACATCGCCGGTGCATGCCGCGAGCAGGCCCATCATCAAGACGGTGTGCGTGATGATGTTCGTGACGATGGCAGACTTCATGGACATCCCATCGGACCCCGGAGGAAGTTGAGTTGGGTCTCGTTGACGCTGGGATCCGCGACCCACAGCAAGTTGAACCGCCGCTGACTCAAAACCCCCACCGGTGTTGCGTTGTCATCCCCTGAAGAGGGGCCAAGATCGATCTGCTCCCCGAGCAGCTGCCCCTGGGCCATCCTGGAGAACATCATGCGACGATCGCCCTCGCCGTTGACCGCGATCCACATCAGGGCGGTCTCTTGCGCGCCGTTGCTCCTGATGAGCGTTGGCTGCTCTGCCTGCTGAATGGTCTGGGTGAGGTTCTCGAGCTCGCCGACGAGGTTGCCCTCGAAGTCGAGGCGCCGACTGATCAGGATGGGGTTGCCCTGGCCGTTGTCCTGCCACACGACGGTGTAGCCGGTTTCGTCCACAGCCAGCGTAGAGGCCACAGCCTCGCTCTGAGAGTTGGACAGCTGAACCTGCTCGCCCACCTGCTGACCATCGGCGTCGAGCCGCTTGAAGAAGATCTGCGGTGTCAGAAGACCCTGACCCTCGGTCCAGGTCAGCGCATAACCGCCGTCAGGCGTCCGCACCACGTCGACATCCTGGGAGACGAGATCGGTGTCCGTGACCAGCGTCTCGGGGCTTCTGGGGGTGCCATCGGCGTCGAGTCGCAGCATGTACAGGTTGATCTCGTTGTTGCGAGAGTCGTCCCAGAAAACGACATAGCCGTCACCGTCTTCGAGCAGTCGCGGCCGTACGGAACGGCCCTGAGCCACGGTGAGGCGCCGCTCCACGAGGAACACCTCCCCCTCGGCGGTGATGGTGTTGAAGTAGATCTCCCAGTTGTTCTCCCGGAAGTCGGCCCACACCACCGCGAACCCGCCGTGGGCGGCGATGATGTGCATGTCTTCCGGCGTCTGCGCACCGAGTGACATCCGCAAGTCGGCGGCGAGGGCCTGACCGTCGGTGCCGCGGAGACTGAAGTAGGGCTTGGGGCCGAAGGAGCGGTTGTCTACCCACAGCATCCCCAGTCGCTCCACGTCACCGTCCTTCAGGTAGGCGATGGAGGGCGACTCGGCGCGGATGCTGCCGGGGCTCACAGCGAGGGGACCGACCTCGTTCACCGGCACCTCGTCCGTGGTGCCATCACAGTCATCGTCGAGGGCGTTGCACAGCTCCTCGCTCGCAGGCTGAACCACCTCACACCCCACGACACCATCGACGCATATGGTACTGCCCGTGGCGCACACCCCGAGCTGCTCGGTGTCACAGAGGTTCCCCGTCTCTGGCTCCCCTTCGTCGAAGCGACCGTCACAGTCGTCGTCGAGGGTGTTGCACAGCTCGGGGATCGGCGCACTGGGCTGCTGGTCGCAGATCTCGACGACACCACTCTGATCGCAGGTGTAGCTGCCCACGACCGCACACTCTCCGCGGCCGACGGCGCAGACGCGGCCGAGCAGGTCGAAGCCCTCGTCGATGGTGCCGTCGCAGTCATTGTCGGTGAAGTCACAGGTCTCTGCCGACGCCTCCACCTCCGGGGTGCACGCAACGACCCCCTGCACGCACCGCTCGATCCCGACGCTGCATGGCCCCACGAGATCGGTGATGCACACTTCGCCGCCGCCGGGGTTGCCCTCGTCGGCTGTGCCGTCGCAGTCATTGTCGGTGCCGTCGCACACCTCAGGGGTCTCCGAACGCTCGGGCACACACAGAATGACCCCGCTCACACACTCACGGGTGCCGGTGCTGCACACGCCAGGCTGGCCAGTGATGCAGGCCTCGCCGCCAAAGTCTCCTTCATCGATGTTGCCATCGCAGTCGTTGTCGGCGCCGTCGCAACGCTCGACGTCACTCTCCACGGCCTGCTCGCACACAATGGCGGCGCCATTGCACACGCGACGCCCGGCACCGCACACGCCGGGCAGGCCCGTTGAGCACACCTCACCGATGCCGGGCAGCCCCTCGTCTACAGCGCCATCGCAGTCATCATCGAGGGTGTTGCACAGCTCCTCGGCACCATTGCGCTCGGAGACGCACATCTCCACCCCGCCGACGCAGCTCCGGATGCCAGGGCCACAGATGCCCATCTCGCCGGTCTCGCACGCTTCACCGATGCCAGGGAGATCATCATCGACCTCACCATCACAGTCGTTGTCCACCCCGTCACAGACCTCTGGAGAGGCCTGCTGCAGGGCTTCGCAGGTGAGAGCACCGCCTCCGCACCGCAAGCGGCCTTCGGCGCACACGCCGAGGGCCCCCGTGAAACACGCAGCACCACCTTGGGGATCCCCCTCGTCGGTCGAGCCGTCACAGTCATCGTCCAGGCCGTTACAGGCTTCTGGCGCCGGACCATTGGTCCGCACACACACCAGGCCCCCTTCTGCACATGTCAGCGTGCCCGGCCGGCAGCGGCCGAGGCCCTCGGTCTCACACCCACCACCTGCATCGGGATTCCCATCGTCGATGAGGCCGTCACAGTCGTTGTCGATGGCGTCGCAAACCTCGGGCTCGGGCAGCCGCTGGCCCTCACAGGTGCCCCAACTGCCCCGCTGGCAGATCTGGCGACCCGGCAGACAAGGCCCCAGGCTCTCGGATCCCGACGGCCCCTCATAGCAAGCCCGGGACAGCTGACCGCCGGCCTGACCTTCGTCGATGCTGCCGTCGCAGTCGTCATCCTCGCCATTACACAACTCGGCGATGGGCCCTTCGAGGGATCGACACAAGGGAGCACCATCGACGCACTCACGAGCAAGGCCCTGTGCACACCGACCGGGCAAGCCCGTATCGCAGAGCGGGTCGAGAATGGAGGCGTTCTCGTCAGTGGTGCCGTCGCAGTCGTCGTCGAGGCCATTGCAGGTCTCGAAGGCATCTGGTCCACGGCGCCCGTCACACGGCCCCCAGCGGCCGTCTTCAGCACACGTCCGGATGCCCGGCAGGCAGATGCCCACACGTTCACCAGGGCACCGCTCGGCCTGACCGGGGATACACCTGATCTCGGCATCGCCCATGTCGGGCAGATCGGCGTCGGCGGGATCCGCATCAGGGATCTCGACGTCGACGATCTCGGCATCTACTGGCTCCACGGCAGCATCCTCTGCCGGGGCAGTGTCTTCCGTGGTGCACGCGGAGATGAGGGTGAGGAGCATCACCAGCGCCAGAGCGCGTGGACGATGGGGGGCTGAAAGTTCCGGCATAGACATGGGCTCAGGATAGAGGGAAGGCCGGGTGTTTTGCACGACGTCGCTGTACTCCCTGGCCCGAAGCCAGTTTGATGGCCGCCCGAGCACGCTCAGGCTGTCTCCTCATCGGCAACAACCATCCGCACCTCCACCTCTGTCTGAATGGAGTCTCGGGGCAGCCGACGCACGCGATCGATGATCGAGCGATTCAGTTTGATGCCTCTGGGCAGAAGGGTCCGGCCGTCCTTGAGCCGCAGGTCGCTGGCCAGTGACATCCCAGGGGTGAGCTGGTCGAGCGTGAGGCGTTGTCGCCCTGCCTGCTCAGCCTCCACATGCTCAACGAAGGCCGAGAGCAGCTCGGTGGTGTACCGCCCCACCTTGCGTCTGAGGGTCTCGATGATGGCCTCTGGGGCCATACCCTGCTGCTGGAAGGCATCATAATCGGCCACCAGCCTCAGACCCCGGCCCGCGGTCTCACACCTCGCGCTGATGGGCGCGGGGCTCTGCCCTTGCTGCTCGGGGGCCATGGCGCGGATGATGTCAGCCACCTCCGAGAGTCGTGGAATGTCAGCGATGAGCATGCACGAGACCTCGGGAATGCGATCAATGGCACTCTGCTCAGGCATCGTGAGTTGTTCACCGGCGAGAAACTTTGCCAACACGGCCGGCGGACATGTGATGGCGCCCAGCTGAGAGAGCATGGCCGCGCTCTCAAGATCCACCCACTTGAGCTCGCCGAGTTCAGTTCTCACCCCCGACAAGAGACCCTTGATGCGGTTGCCACGACCAAAAGCCCCCGGCCGGGTGAGCGCGAGAATCCGTAAGAATGCTTTGATGCTGCCGTTGATCGAGGCACCGAACTCCTCCCGCATCGCCGCAGCAGAGCGATGATGCGTCACCGCATCTTCCAAGGTGCGGATCAGCACCTCGGGCTCACAGGGCTTGTACAGAATGCGAAAGACGTCGACGTCGTTCACCGCCCGAGCCGTGGATTCGAGATCAGCCTGGCCCGTGAGCAGGATGCGGGTGGCCTCAGGCAAGATGTTCCGGGTGCGGGCGAGGTAATCCACCCCGCTCATGCCCGGCATGCGCAGATCGGATACAAGCACCTCGAAGCTGGCGTCTGCCTTGAGCACCTTGAGGCCAGCCATACCGCCTTGAGCCACGTGCACCTCGAAGTGTTTTCGAAGCATGTTCTTGAGCCCCTCGAGGACCCCCATCTCGTCGTCGACGCAGAGCACTTTGGCCTTGGGCCCACGAGATCGCTTACCTGCCACTCTGACGTGCCTCCCTGGCGGGGTCTCAACGGGGCTGGAGCGTCCTCACAAGGCGCACAGAGATGTCGGGCCCCACACTACCCGGATCAGTACCAAAGCGGTGCGCACACCGCAGGCTGTTGGCGTTGGTGTACCCCGACCCGCCTCGGAGCACCCGCACATGCTCATCGTAGGGGCCTTCCACCGCGGGGTCGAGAATCGCAACCTCAGGATCTGCGATCCCGCCAAAGTCCTCACGGCCCCAGTCGTAGGTCCACTCCCAGCCGTTGCCGCCCATGTCGCAGATGCCCTGGGGGGTGTTGCCCGAGGGCCTGCTGCACACCGGCCAGAGGCTGCGTCGCTCACAAGAGAGGTCATCGGGGTCCTCACCGAAGACCACACGCTCACACGAGGGCGCCTCGTTGCCCCAGGGATAGCGCACCCCCCTGCCCTGACCTCGAGCGGCATATTCCCACTCGGCCTCGGTGGGCAGCCGCCAGCCAGCGCAGTCGTACCCCTCTACCCACGCAGGGATCAGCTCGCGCTCAGCGTCGTTGAAGACGTAGGGCATCTCCATGTCCTCGGGAGACATGTAACAGGGCTGCAACCCCTCGCTCATGGAGAGCACATTGGCGAAGGCCAGGGCCCGGTACCAGGTCACCTGCTCCACGGGCAGCGCAGGGTCTTCGCAGTCCACCACCCCGTCAGCGCAGAGCAGTGCCGACGGGTTCAGCTCACCCAACGCATTCCACTCTGCCTGGGTCACCTCGGTGCGACGCATCACGAAGGCACGGCTCAACTCGACTGCATGCAGGGGCTCCTGCTCCGACCGGCCGGGCTCGTCGATGGGGCTGCCCATATCGAAGGTACCAGGAGGCAGACACACGTGATCTGCGGCGGGGCAGTCTCCGCAGCGCCCCTCGCCGTCGAGGCCTCCAGGCCGCGCGTGATCACACAAATTAATGTCGAGGTAGGCTCCGGCGGAGGCCCCATGGAACAGCCTGCACTCGGCGGTGTCACCATGGGCCATGCCCAGCACAGAGTCGGGTGTAAAGGCGCTGCAGGCCATGAGGCAGCTGGCTTCGTCAGGGTAGACGTCACCGCAATGGGCCGACATCAAGTCACAGTAGTTCTGGCACAGATCGCCGCAGATGCCGCCACCATCGAGGGCGGCGGCTCCACAGGCATCTTCACCCATTTGAAGGGCGGCATTGAGCCGGCACTGCACCGAATTCCCCGTCGTCGCTTCTGCTTCTCCGTCGAGGGGTAACTGACTGCACAAACGCCGACACTGGATTTCATCAGCAAACTCACCGGGGCACCGCTCGGTCACAGTGGCGCAGTACGTTGCGCAGACATCTGCCCCGTCGAAACAGAAAGCGCCACCGTTGGGCCCCAGAGCACCACACGCACCAGCCTGCCCCGCAGCCTCGAGCCAGCTGCGCCGGCATGCCTGTGAGTTGCCGATCTCGTCGCCTTCGCTGCCCTCGGGCCAGCCCTCGCAGGCCGTGGCGCAGGCCTCGACGTCAGCCCAGCTCTCCGGACAGGCCTCGAGGATACCGGCGCACAACATGTCACAGGGGCCGGGCGGTCCAGCATCGGCGAGATCAGCGTCAGGGGCATCGGCATCCGGGCCCATGTCACCCGTGGCCCCACCTGCGCCACCTCCAGCGCCACCATCAGGCACTGGGCATTCACATGCATCAAAGGCCCCAGCCTCGTTGCACACCTGCTCCCCCATGGCATCGCCGGGGCACATGCACATCATCACCGCCCCCGGGGTGCAGTCGAGCACCTCGGCGTCGGGCTCGAGACCACCGTCGGTGTCGCCCCCGCACATGCACGCGCCATAAGCAGACATCTCGTTGCACGACTGCAGCCCCTCCGTGCCATCAGGGCATTCACAGGCAGCGGTGGTGCCTGGCATGCAGGCTGCGCCGCCCACCGTCGCAGTCTTCTCGTCGCAACCTCCGGCGGCCATCAGGAGGATGGCCAGAGACATCAGGGTCCAACCCCCGTGGACTCTCGATCGTGGCTCACGTGCGCTCATCTGGGGACCTGCTCACTTCGAATGTTCGAACGATGCGACCCACACAGGGTCTGCCGAATCGCTGCGGACAGTACAGAGATCCGGCGGTTGAGAGCCAGGATAGTTGAAAGGTCACCCAAAATGACACACCAAAGGTGTCCACACGTGGTGAATGGTGCGACATCGAGCACACAATTCTTTTCCCTCCCCTGCCCTTGCGCTACCGTGCTGTGCACCTCGACGACCCCCGGAGCGGTCCAGTGAATCAGCAAAACGAGCCCATGGGCGTTCAGCCAACCACCGCCCCTGCTCAAACCGGCAGCGCCTTTCGGGCTGTGCCGAAGACAGGGGTCATCTATGTGATGACCGAGGCGGCCAAGCACGGCTATGTCGGTGGTGATCCGGCATGGTGCAACCTCGGCCAGGGGCAACCTGAAGCGGGGCCACTCCCCGGGGCGCCCGACCGCGTAGGCGCAGTCACCGTGTCCCTGGACGATCAGGAGTACGCGCCGGTCCCGGGCATCATGGAGCTCCGAGCGGCGGTGGCCGACCACTACAACCAGCTGTACCGGCGGGGCATGCCCTCTCAGTACTCCGCGGAGAATGTCTGCATCTCCTCCGGTGGCCGAGCCGCCCTCACCCGTGCTGCGGCCTCTTTGGGCAGTGTGAACCTCGGGCACTTCCTGCCCGACTACACCGCCTACGAGGAACTTCTGGGGGTCTTCCGCCTGTTCTCCCCCATCCCCATCCTGCTCGATCCCTTCCGCGGGTATGATTTCTCGCTCCGAGAGCTCGAGCGTGAGGTCACCGGCCGTGGCCTCTCTGCGCTGCTGTTGTCGAACCCGTGCAACCCCACGGGGAAGCTCGTCGCCGGTGACGAGCTCGCCGGCTGGGTCTCCATCGCCCGTCGCCTCGACTGCACCCTGCTCCTCGACGAGTTCTACAGCCACTACATCTGGAACGACGCCGCCTTTGGCGACGGGCCCCCGATGGTGAGCGCAGCGCAGTACGTCGAAGATGTAGATGTCGACCCGGTCTGTATCTTCGACGGGCTCACCAAGAACTGGCGCTACCCCGGCTGGCGCACTGCCTGGACCCTTGGGCCCAAGCGGGTCATCGAAGCCCTCGGCAGCGCCGGCAGCTTCCTCGATGGCGGCGGTCCCCGGCCCCTCCAGCGGGCGGCCATTCCTCTGCTCGATGTGGACCACACCCTCTCGGAGACCCGGGCCATTCGTCGTGTGTTTCGGCGCAAGCGCGACATGATGCTGCGCCGGCTCACCGCCATGGGCGTACACATCGACCGCGAGCCTGAGGGCACGTTCTACATCTGGGGCGATCTGCGTGATCTCCCCGAGCCTGTGAACACGGGCATGAAACTGTTCCGGCGTGCTCTGGAAGAGCAGGTGATTTGTGTGCCTGGGGAATTCTTCGACGTGAACCCTGGGGGCCGCCGAGCCAACCGGGGCAGCCGCTTCACCCACCACATTCGATTCAGCTTCGGCCCTGAGGCTACGGGCCTCGAAGCAGGCCTCGATCGACTCGAGGCCCTGATCAACAGCCTCTGAAGCTGCGCCCACAGCCCGCCAGGCTCATCCTGCCGCGACAGATCAGAAGACGATGCCTACACCCGCGCTGACGCTGGGGACCCAGGCGTCCACCACTTCATTGTCTTCATCGGTGGCGGTGAAGGCCGGGAGGGCGGCCTCGGCGAAGAGATCGAGGCGGGCCCCGGTGATTCTGAACAACTCTGCGCCGACCCGCAGGCCACCAGAGAGCCCAACGGCGCTGTAGTCGGTGTTCTCTCCGGGGCCCACGAGGGGGGCCGGCCCCTCGAATCGCATGTATTCGAGGCCGATGATGGGCGCGAAGTAAAAGCTCGCGTCTCCCTTTGGGTTCGAGTGCCACCTGACCTCGGCGTGCACGCCGAGGCGACCGCGAACCTCCAAGCGCTCTCTCGGCGCGTTGGGGCTCCACGCCACGGCGAGCCGACCTCCCAGGGACCACCCGGCCACCTCTCTCCGGGCGGTGATCGCCAGGCCAGGCAGGCTCTCCGCCTCGCCCTCGAGCAGGCCGGTCCACTGGTACATCTCCAAGCCGTAGTAGGTGAGCCCCTCGTTGCGCAACGTGCGCAGGGATCGTCGGAGGAAGTTGCCCTGAGCGGGACCTCGCAGGCGCACTGGGTCGTTGTGCAAAATGATGCGGAGGGTGCGCTCGATGGCCACCTCCATGTCGGCCTTCACGGGCTCGCGATGGGGCACGCCACCATTGATGCGCCCAGTGAGGAAACGCCCGCCGCCCATGCCCTCCGGGAGCTCGATCAGCTCCACGAGCAGGGTGGAGATGCACCCCTCCCCGGGCCCGGCCACCGTATGAGAGCGATGACGCTCGAGCTCCATCTCCACGAGGCGTTTGAGTGCCGGAGTCTCCATGGGCTCGGCGGCCTCAGTGGTGATCTTGACGTCGACACAGGTCAGGATCCCCAGCTGGCTCCAGGCGAGGGTGGGCAGCAGCGTGCACAACGCCGCCACCAGGGCGCCGAAGATCCACCGGCGTTCGCGGGATCGATTGACCATGACTTAGAAGATGAACCCGAGCTGGAGCAGGCCACCAGGCAGATAGGTCTCCACCGCGCCGGCATCGTTCTCGGTGTCGATCATGTACAGCGGCAGGTGAATCTCACCCTGCACGAAGAAGTGCACCGAGTTGGTGCGCATGAACTCGTAACCGATCAAGAGGTCGAGGTTGAGGCCGCCGGAGAACAGCATCTCCCGGTCGCTGGTGTCGCGCTCCTCCCGGGCCTTGATGATGTCGAAGGCGGTGAGTTCGAAGGCGGCGCCGCTGCCGAAGTAGAACGAGTTCATGCCCTGAGGGTCGAGGTAGCGCAGAAAATGAAGCCCCACGGCGGCGCTGCCCAGCAGATCGGTGTGCCCGCCCTGCTCGTTGTTCCGCTCCGCCACTTCGTTGGTGCCCAGGGTGCCCCGGATGAAGGTGTCCAGGGCCCAGGCCTGGTACTTCCCACGGTAGCCGAGCTGAATGTTGAGGGGGGTCAGGATGCGCTGCTCGTTGGTAACCTGGCCATTGTCACCCACCGTGGGCAACTCACCGACCCGGACGGCGCCGCCGAGGGCGAAGGTGGTGTGTCCCTTGCCGTCGATGGTGCGCAGGCGGCCTTCGCTGTCGGCCCTGAGCACGTTCTCGCGGTTGATGGTGGTGCTCACTGGCTGATCCCGAAGCAGAGCCCAGGTCAGACGCTGGGCCAGGGCGACGAACTCGTCCAGTCGCACGCGATCCACTTTCTCTTCCCGGTTGTGGCCGCTGTATCGAGCGAAGATCGTCCACCCGACCCTGAGAGGATACAGCTCGATGGTGATGCGCTCACCACACTCGCCCTTCACCGCTTCGAAGCCCACCTCGTGGGTGACTTCGTACTCCACCATGCGCCTCAGGTAGAGTGCAGGGTCGATGTCCATCGGATCTCTGCTGGGCCCAGCGGGCAAATTCTCAGCGGCAGGATCGAGCTCGAGGGGGCTCGGCTCCGGCGCGGGGGTGTTGCTTCCGTCTGTGGAAGGATCGCCCTCTTCGGCTTCGGGAGACCAGGATCGCTGCGTCACCTCGACACACACCTTGGTGGTGCCCTCGGCACTGGCGGTGGACACTGCAACCAGGGAGGCCAGCACGGCCCACAGCAGCGCCGATTGCGCCTGAACTCTGCTCATGGATTCTCTCCTCTCGTACATCACCGGTTTCCGGCTGGGAGGGGCCATGAGCAGGACCTGTGCCACCCCCTCAGATCACCAGGGTTGGCCATGACAGCGGTGTCATGGCGTGACAACAGGGCAACAGTGTGAACAGGAGTCTCAGGGGGTGTGATGGGCAGTCACGAGAGATGTACGCCCGATGCTCAAGCCTTGTTCATTTACCGAACAAGATTCTCCGGCAGTACACCCACCGCTTGATGGAGTGAATTCGGTCGAGGTGTTTGTGCAAGGCCTCGGCGAAGGCGCGCTTGAGGGGCTCGGGCAGGTCGGCCACAGCACGTGCGGCGGCCTCGCAATGATCGGTGTGTACCAGGGCATACTGCGTGGCGATGGGCCCCGCGAGCTCAGGGGATCCCAAGATCAGATCGGCCAGGTAGGGCAGCGGCCCCTCGGGATCATCAGCGCAGATGGCCCGCCAGGCCTCTACCCGAAGCTCGGGCACCGCCAGAGAAGCCCGCAACACCTCTGCGGAGGCGCGATGATTGCGTGGGCGCACCTGAATCAAGAAGTCGAGGGCCGTCTGGGCCAGCGTGCGCCCTGGGGCCAGGGCGTCTTCCACCCCGACGAACCGGCCATCCTGGGCCGAGAGGCCCTGCACCACAGGCGCGATCAGCATGCGAGCCATGAGGGCGCGGCCCGTATGAATCGCCACGGCCCGTTCCAGAGTCGTCCCCCCGGCGAGCCAGTCTGCAGCGACGTCCTCCATGGCCTCTGCGAGGGCCGGTGATTCGACAGCGGCGCGGATCAGCCAGCTCCTGCTGGCCTCCGAGTGTAGGAGGGCTGCGGACAACTCAACCTGTGTCGGAAGCCTCTGTCCCTCGAACTCAAAAGGTGTATACATGCCCACTCGCGTGTGATTGGGAGCCTGAGATGTCCGTGCAATCCGCCCCCCATCAGGGGCTTTTCGCCTTTTACAATGGTGAGTTTCACCATCACTTCCAGGACGAGCCCGAGCTCGATCACGTCATGTGGTTCGAACGGATCGGGTTGCCCAGCAGCGGCCCTGGCTTCGACACCATCCTCAGAGGCAAGGTGACCGAAGATCTCGATACCGAAGAGTTCATCATCGGTTTCTACGGCACGGCCACGCTCTCCAACGCCCGGTACAACAAGATCGTGGAGGTCTTTGGCCTCGGTGACAGCCGCATCGTCGAGAAGATGCTCATGGAGCCGTACTGAGAAGATGCCCGAGGCCCCCTCTTCGGTGGCACGGGCTGATCAGAGGCTCAGTAGAACCGCTCCAGCTTCTCCGCGGCGGCGAGCAACTCAGGATCCGTACCTTCGGGCACCCTGATCTGCACCCTCACCATCAGATCGCCTCGACGACCCCCCTTTTGAGTCATGCCTTTGCCCCGCAGTCTCAAACGACGGCCACTCTGCGTACCGGCGGGGATCTTGATCTGCACTGTGGACCCTTCCGGGGTGGGCACAGTGATGGTCTGACCCTTGATGGCTTGAAGCACCGTGAGAGGTACGTCGATGGAGAGGTTGTCACCCTCCTGGGCAAAACCTGAGGGCGGCGCCACGCGAATGATGAGGAACAGGTGGCCAGGGCCACCGATGCCCCGCCTGCCCTTCCCGGCCACGCGGATCTTCTGGCCGCTGGCCACACCGGCAGGCACCTTGACCTTGATGCCCTTGTTCCGCAGTTCGAACTCGGCCCCCTCCACCGCCTGCCTCAGGCTGATGGTGAGCTCTTCTTCCATGTCGGCCCCGCGTCGGCTCGAGGCCCTCGAAGGCTGACTGCGGCCACCGCCGAAGAGGCCCGAGAGCAAATCGTCCAGATCGCCGAAGCCACCGAAGCCACCCCCAGGCATGCCCCCGCCGGCACCGAAAGGCACGTCGAAGCGGCTGCCTGGAGCCCCAGAGCCACCGCGCTGACTCGCCCAGCGCTGATAGTTCCGGGCGGCCTCGGCATCGAAGCCATCGCGCAGGCCATCGACGCCGAACTCGTCGTAGAGGGCCCGCTTCTGCGGATCGCTGAGCACGGCGAAGGCGCCGGAGATCTCCTTGAAGCGCTCCTCGGCCACGGGATCGTCGGGATTTCGATCGGGGTGAAACTGCTTCGCCAGGGCCCGATAGGCCTTCTTGATCTCATCTGCGCTGGCGCTGCGGCCAACCCCGAGAATGGAGTAGAGGTCTTTGCTTGCCATGGGCCCACTGTATACACATCGGAACAAGTCGCAATGGGCGCCGTCACCGGGCAATCGTCCTGGCTCATGTGTCGGAGATGAGGTACACCCCAAAGCCTCGCCCCGCCCCGGCAGGGGCCCAGCACCACCTGTGGAGTGTGTCGAGGTGAAGCGTTACCCCGCCTACGAGTTTCCCGAGTATGTTCAGTGGTCTCCTGATCCAGAGGTGCAGGCCGCCTTCGATCAGGCCACGACGACGGATCCCGACCGCAAGGCCCTCATCGCTGGCCTCGCGGAGAGCAGGCTGCTCGATCTCTACCGGGGCCTTGTCTCTGCTCGCCTGCACGACATCCAGCTCAAGCGCTGGGTGAAGCAAGGGGTCATCACCAAGGCCTGGCTCGGCAGCGGCGAAGAGGCGGTCACCGTGGGTGCCTGCGCAGCCCTGGGCGCCGAGGATGTCGTCGGGCCCATGATCCGCAACGCCTCGGCCCTCATCGAGCGCGGCGTCGATCTGCGCGCCTGCTTCGCGGCGTATCTGGGCACCGAAGATTCCATCACGGGTGGCCGCGACCTGCACATCGGGGATCCTGCTCGGGGGGTGATCCCACCCATCAGCCACGTGGCTGATCTGGTCCCGGTGATGGCGGGCTGTGCCCTGGCGTTCAAGCTCAAGAAACAGGCCTCGGTGGCGCTCACCTGGACCGGCGACGGCTCCACGGCTACGGGAGCGTTCCACGAGGGTATGCGCATGGCCGCAGCCACCTCGGCGCCACTGATCTGCGTGGTGCAGGACAACCGGGTGGCCCTGGGCACCAAGGGCGACGCCCACTTCAAGGGTGACCTCGCCGCGATGGGCCCCGGTTACGGGATCACCACCCTCGAAATGGACGGCAATCACATCCTGGACTGCTACGCCACCACGGCACTGGCGGTGGCTCGATGTCGCGCCGGAGAAGGGCCCGTGATGATCGTAGCCCGTACGTTCCGCATGGGTGGCCACGCCACCCACGACGAGCGTGAGGCCCGGGCGCTGTTCCCCGACGAGACCTACGCATATTGGGGAAAACGGGATCCCGTGGGCATGTACGAGCACTGGCTCATAACCGCTCGGGGCATCTCCGAGGACCGCCTGAGCACCATCGAGCGCGACGCCGCCGACCGCATCGAGGCCGCTGCTGCGGATGCGGTCTCTCGTCGCGAGATCGCCGCCCCTGATCCCACGACGGTGACCGACGGCGTCTACGGAGAGGTCTGATGAGTTCGACCCGAGGCCACCTCTGGCGCATCACCACCTTCGGCGAGTCTCATGGTCCCGCCCTCGGGGTGATCATCGACGGCTGCCCGCCGGGGCTCACCCTCGATCTCGAGGCGATCCAGGCGGATCTGGACCGCCGCCGCCCTGGGCAGAGCAAGCTGACGACACCGCGGAAGGAGCCTGATCGCGCGGAGATCCTCTCTGGGGTCTTCGAGGGGGTGACCATGGGCACACCCATCGCGATGCTCATCCGCACTCAGGATGCTGACAGCCGGAAGTACATCCCCCTCAAAGATCTCTTCCGCCCTGGCCATGCCGACTTCACCTACCACGCCAAGTACGGTCGCCGAGACTGGCGTGGCGGCGGCCGTTCGAGCGCCCGCGAGACCGCAGCCCGAGTCGCCGCGGCGGCGGTGGCCCGCCAGTGGCTGAGCGCTCGCTTTGGGGTAGAGGTCGTGGCGTGGGTGGACCGCGTGGGTGAGGTCACCTCATCGGTGGACCCGGCCTCGGTGACCCGTGAGGCCGTCGAGGCCCACCCGGTGCGTTGCCCGGATCCTGAGGCCGCGGAGGCCATGGCAGATCGCATCAAAGAGATTCGAAAGGCCAGAGACACCATCGGCGGCACGGTGAGCGCCGTGGCCCGAGGGGTGCCTGCCGGCTGGGGGGCGCCCATCTTCGACCGACTCGAAGCCGATCTGGGCAAGGCGTGCCTCTCGCTGCCCGCGTGCAAGGGCTTCGAGGTGGGCTCGGGTTTCGCCGGCACCTACATGCTCGGTAGCGCCCACAATGATCCGTTCGTCCCCGGCGATGAGGGTCAGGTGCAGACCACGAGCAACCACGCTGGTGGCGTACTCGGGGGCATCAGCACAGGCATGCCCATCACCCTGAAGTGCGCGTTCAAGCCTGTGGCGACGCACTTTCAGCCCCAGAAGACCGTCAACGTGGAAGGTGAAGCGGTGGATTTCGCTGCCACGGGCCGTCACGACCCCTGTGTACTGCCCCGGGCGGTGCCCCTGGTGGAGGCGGCGATGTTGTTGACCCTCGCGGATCACGCCCTGCGACAGCTGGCCTTGGAAGGCGGACGACTAGAGGGCTGAGAGGTCCTCACACAACAGCGCCCGTCGCCAGAACGGTGAGGCGCAAGTGAGGACCTCTGACTACTCGCCGTCCTGAGGGAAGCAGGCGAAGACATCGGGGCACATCGGCGCCTCTCCCAGCGCCTCGACACATCCGAAGGCACCCATCAACTCCGGCACACTGTTGGTGGCGCAGAGGTAGGTGCAGGCCTCAGGATCGGCGAAGGGCGTCTCCTCGTTGACCCCAACCAAACAGTCAGCCACCACCGTGCAAGCTGGCGCGCACGTCTCCACAGGAATGGGCAACCCGTCCCTACAGATCGGTACAAACGAGCCGTCCCCTTCAGTCATGGGGTCATCTTCAGTGAGGAAGGTCACGTAGAACTGCAGCAGGGGGTCGTCGCAGGTTTCCGAAGCTGCTGCGGCGTTGACCGCCTCTGCAGTGAAGCTGCCGTCGGCCACCGCCTCGTTGCAACCATCGATGAGCACGTTGGCAAAGCCACCCTGAATGCCTTCGATGACCGGGCAGGCATCAGCGACGCACGCCGCAGCGCGCTCAGCCATCCCTGGGCAGCCCTCGAATGCAGGGGCCTCGAAGCAGGGGCCGAGGGCCTCACAGACTGGCGCTTCTGCTGAGCAAGCCCAGGCGCCCTCGGCGACGAAGGTCGTGGCCTGGCAGAAAAAGTCGCAGCGCTGAGGATCAGCGAGGGGGCTGTCATCTGTATCGATGCAGGCCTCGAGCTGCCCGCAGGCCGCGTCGCAGGTTTCCTGGTCTACCAGCGGGCCTGCGTTGGCGCAGAAGCCCGTGAGCACCCCGTCCTGGTCATTGGCGGGATCATCCACCAATTGTGACTGAACGTAGGGCGCCAGGAACATGCCCTGGCACATCGGATCCACCATGATGAGGTTGGAGAGATCGTCCGGGCCGACGTCGCCGCCGTTGATGGCGTCGTTACAGAACAGCGTGTAGGCCGACTCGATCAGCTCGCGGCTCTCGCCCACTGCAGCACACTCAGTCTGCAGACAATTGGCGATGCCCTCCCCGAAGATCTCACACTGAGGGTAGACGGGCTGCGCTCGGCCATCACACGCCTGTAGATAGTCATCGTTGTCGATGCTCTGCAGGCCGAAGGCCACAACATCACTGCAGGCCGCCGAGCCTTCGATGATCACGCTGAAAGAAGGCTGCTCGGCGCACGCCATCTGGCAAATGGCGTCGACCTCAGCCTCATCCTCTGCCGCAAAGCCTGGGCACTCAGTCACAGAGCACTCGACGAATCGGGCGCAGGCAGCCTCGCACGGCTCGGGCTCTCCGCCGCCGGCGCCGCCCATCATGCCACCCTCACCGGCCATACCGCCTTCACCGCCAGCGCCGCCTCCTGCTTCGCCGCCCATACCCGCTTCGCCGCCTGCGCCCCCACCGGCCTCGCCGTCATCGCCGGCCATTCCACCGGCGCCACCAGCACCAGCGCCGCCATCGATGGAGGCTCCACCTGCGCCACCCTCACCCTCCTGAGCGGGCGTGTCGCTGTCGTCATCGCACCCAGTGAGGGTCACAGCGACGCACAGGGCCGCCAGAGTGAAGGTCTTCAAGGGGATCCGCATCATCACGTTCCTTTCAAGAGTCGCTCGTAAGAGTGTGTAAATCGGCTGTTCATGGGTCGTCCACGAGGCAGGCATCGAGCTCGGTGCACAAGCCTTGTGGCGAGAGTGCGCCCAAACATGCCCAGGCGGCGTTGGAGATCTCGGGCGCGTTGTCGCTGGCACACCTGAAAATGCACTCGTCGGCGTCGGCGAGTGCACCACCATTGAATCGCCCCGGGGCGGTGCAGTCGCTGATGCGCCCACAGGCAGACGTGCACGTCTCCACAGTGAGCGGGACCCCCGCCTGGCACACGGACCGGAGAGAGACATCGGGCGCCAGAGCCCGAGGCTGCATCAACCCTGAAGAGACCTCGACGATCAACGGCGCGTCACAGGCACCGTGAGCCACGGCAGTCTGGAGCTCTCGAACAGTGAGCTGACCATTCGAGACCCAGTCGATGCATTCACTCGACAACCAGGTGAACAGAGGCTCCTGAATCTCACCGAGGACCTGGCAATCCATCTGCATGCAGACAGCGACCCACAGCGCGAACTCCTCGCACAGAGGTGCCACTGGGATGCTCGGATCGACATCGAGTATCCCTGCATCCGGGTCGCCGGGGGCAGGCACATCGAAGTCGCACTCCAGGCCAACGAGGTCGGCGAGGTTGGTGATCCACGGATCCTCGCAGTCACTGCGCTGTAGCATCGCCTCGGCTTGCCCCTGATCGAGTTCAGCGCCGATGAAAGCCCCCGAAGCGCACTCCGCAGCGAAGAGGGACTCCAGCGTCACGAGCTCTTCGATGCCCTCGATCTCACAGGCCGCCTCCAGACACCGTCGAGAGAAAGCCCCCACCTCGTCGCAGAGCGACCCTGCACCTGCATCGGGATCATCATCACGATCATCGTCGGGAAACTCGAAGCCTGGGAGTGAGCCGTCGCGCAATCGGGCGGCGTTGCGCGGCGAATCGTCGCTGTCGTCATCACATGCATTGACGCTCAGAGCGAGGGCGGCCACGCACAACCCCCGCACAGCGAAGGCCAGCGGCCGAAAACAACGTCGTGTGGGCTCGAGCATGGGCCCCTCCGAATCACAGAGGAGCAACGATAGGACATGTGGGGAGATTCTGGGAATCTTCAGAGGCCCTGACAAAACAGCTCCCGTCGTCAGCGCCGCGATGCACTTCGCGAGACGCGAGAAACCGTCCTCGACGATGCTTCGGCATCGCCTGCGGGTTTTTCTCACGCCTCACTCGCGCCTCACGACCCTGCCTCGGTCCGCCGTTGTGCCAGGACCTCTCAGGCGGCGGACAGATCTTTCGCCAGCATCCGAAGGATCGGCTTGAGCGCTTCTGAGCGGATGGGCTCGGGCACATCGATCTGAGGGGTCAGATCGCGCAGCGACAGGTACAGCTTCTCGAGGGTGTTCCGGCGCATGTAGGGGCACTCATTGCAAGCACAGTTGCCCATGGGCGGAGCGGGATAGAAGCGCTTGTTCGGCGCCGCCTTCTCCATCTGGTGCAAAATGCCCGCCTCGGTGACCACGATGAACTCGTCGAGTGGAGACTCCACGGCATGCCGCAACAGAGACGTAGTGGAGCCGATGTGATCGGCGTGCTGAAGAATCTGCGGCTCGCACTCCGGGTGGGCGATGATCTGGGCTTCAGGGTGCCTGATCTTGAGCTGCACCAGCTTGCGCTCGCTGAAGACTTCGTGCACCTGACACGCGCCCTCCCACAGCAACATCTTCCGGCCCGTCTCTCGCTGCACATAGGCGCCGAGGTTGCGATCGGGTGCGAAGATGAGGGGCTGGTCTTCGGGAAACAGGTTCACGATGTCCACGGCATTGCTCGACGTGCAGATGACATCGGAGAGCGCCTTCACCGCTGCAGAGCAGTTGATGTAGCTCACGACCTTGTGATCGGGGTGGGCGTCGACGAAGGCTTTGAATCTGTCCGCGGGGCAGTTGTCGGCGAGAGAGCAGCCCGCCTCGAGATCGGGCAACACCACGACCTTGTCGGGGTTCACGATCTTCGCCGTCTCTGCCATGAAGTGGACCCCGGCAAAGACGATGACGTCAGCGTCGGTGTCGGCGGCCTTTTGACTCAGGCCGAGAGAGTCACCGACATAGTCGGCGACGTCTTGGATGTCACCCTCCTGGTAGTAGTGGGCGAGCACCACCGCCTTGCGCTCTTTCTTGAGCTGCTCGATGGCGTCGAAGAGATCGATCCCAGGGTCGATGGATGGTGCGTTCATGGCGCCTCCCGTAGTCCGTGATGATTCCCAGATGCCTCTGAGAGTGTCCAAGTCACACGACGGCGGGGATCGGGTCCCAAATTCACTGCCGGCGGTGATCGGTGGCGGGCAGTCTAACTGCAACGTGAGTGAATACGAGGGGTTTTATCTGCAACACACCATCTCGAAAATCGAAGTGCACTGCATCAGAAGGCATCAGAAGGCGTAGAGGTCAGCCGCCGCAGCATCTGATCTCTCAAGCACGCACTCCACTGGCTCACCCCTCAAAGCCGCGATGGCCGAGGCGATGGCGATCAGACACGCAGGCTCGTTGGGCCTTGGACCCTCTGGCAGTGATTGATCCGGGGCGTCGGTCTCGACCAGCAGACGATCTCCGGGGATCTCCCTCGCCACGCGGTGCAGCTTCCGTGCGTTTGACCGCACGACACCCCCTGTCAGTCCGATGTGCAGGCCCAAGGCGATCCAGGCCTTTGCCTGCTCGACACTGCCGCTGAAGCTGTGCACCACCCCTCGAATGTGCTTGCTCTGCGCCGTGCAGAGCGCCAGAGCCGGCCCGTGTACCCCCTTGCCGACGAGATGCAGCACCACGGGCAGGTCACGGGCGACAGCCCAGCTGAGCTGTGCCTCGAAGGCGATCTGTTGTTGCGTCAGGGTGTCCGGAGGGGCGAAGCGTGAGTCGAGCCCTGTCTCGCCGACGGCGACAGCTGCGCCTGGCCCTTCGAACGCGTACGGCAAGTCCGCCATACATCGCGCCA
This sequence comes from Bradymonadia bacterium, assembly GCA_046290225.1. GTDB lineage: Bacteria > Myxococcota_A > Bradymonadia > UBA7976 > UBA1532 > JBKAGE01. The sequence goes on from JBKAGE010000034.1 coordinate 161,565, forward strand.
GCGCCTCAGGGCCTCCATGTGCCGCCTCCACCGGATGTAGACCCGCGGACCAGCGCACAGTGGGCATCCGCTCGGCGAGGGCACGCTGATCCGCCCAGCTCTCGGGGCGCACCCCGGCGATCACGAAACGCTTCACGCCGGCCTCGGCGGCTCGGCTCAACATGCCCGCCCGGGACTCGTCCAGGCGGCCGAAGTCGAGATGGCAGTGGGTATCGATGTGGTTCGCGGGCATGACAACCTGTCTGTGTAAGCCCCTGACAAAACGGTGGACCTTTAAGTCAGCGCCGTGGCGCCATCGTGGGATCTTGAGCTATGACCGTGGCGATGTCGAAGCATAGACTGCCTCGATGGACGGTCCAGGCGAAACAGGGGTTTCTCATGTGGCGACGTAAACCGACGCGCGTGTCGGTCCAAGGCCCGATCACACCACCACTGGCGTGGCTCATCGGGTGGGCACTGCTGCTCGGCGGGTGCGTCGCCGAATCACTGCCGAGCCCGACGATCACACAGGTCAACCCCTCCCCTGCAGATCCTGGTGGGGTGCTGCTGGTCGAAGGTCGGGGCTTCGGTGCATCGAGTGGTGTCGCCGCTGTGGGCGGTCGTGGGGTCACTGTTCAACGGTGGAGCGACGCTCGCGTCCAGCTGTCTTTGCCTCAGGATCTGCCTTCAGGCGCGGCGCTGGTGGTGCTCAAGACCGCTGAGGGGCGCCCGACCGAAGGCTTCCCGGTGATCATCGGTGGCGATCAAGGCCGCACCAGCGGTCGCCGGGCCTTTGATCCACCTCCAGTGGCCGATGATGGCGGCGTGATGCCTTCGCCCGACGCAAGTGTAGATGGTGGTATTCTCCCTGGAGATGCTCAGCCTCTGCCTGATGCGATGCGCCCCGACGCCAACCTCGGCCTGAGGGCCAGCTTCACCCCAGATCCCGGCGGAGCCGATGTGCGTGTGTACATGGAAGAAGCAGCGACTCAGAGCCCGGGCACACTGACCCTGGACGTCATCACGCCAGAGCGTGCAGCAGTCTGGGGCGTGGCCTTTCACATCGCCTTCGACAACTCTCAGGTTCGACTGCGGGAGTTCTCCCCCAGCAACGGCAACAACATCGTCGCCGGAGCCCTCGGCGAAGACCGCGTCGCCTTCGGACGCCTCGTGCGCAGCCCGCAGGTGTTCACCCTCACCTTCGATCTGGTGCAGCCCGGCCAGTCGAGGATCAGCTTCCCCACGCACAACCGCACCCTGCGCACAGCCGACAACCAGCCGATCCCCGATGTGCAGTGGCTCGGAGGCGTAATCACCGTGGAGGAGGCCCCGTGATGCACTTGCGTTCACTGATCGTGCTCGGCCTCGGTGCGGTGCTGACCTCCCCCGGCCCTGTGGTCGCCCAGGGTGCACCTCAGGACACGCCGCTACAGCGGCGAGAGGCCATGCGGCGGGACTACTTGCGTCACGGCCCCCCTGATCACTGGCGCCCTCGCGGGCGAGGCAAGCCGGATCCTGTGGGCGTGTACGATCTCATCCAGCTCAACGCCGAGCTCGATGTGCCCCAGGGGCTGATGCCTCCCGTGGCCCAGTTCCAGGTCATCCTCGAGGCCGTCGAGCCCCTCGCTCAACTCGACATGTTGGCGCTGGCGTACATCCCGCTGCAGGTGACGGTGAACGATCAGCCTGTAGAGTTCGGGTTCTTCCCTGACGCTGCGCTGCTTCAAATGCCCCTCGACGCCGAAGCCCTGCCAGGCGACCGGCTCGTGGTGGACATCCTGGCTCAGCTCACCCCTCAATGTGGCGACAGCATCTCCTGCAACCTCGACGGCCCATACCGTCACCTGCTCGAGTACGGCTGGTTCCCTACATCGTACGATCCACCCTACGGCGATCGCATGATCGTGGATCTGACCTTCAATACAGCAGGTGGAGAGGCACCGAACGCCAACGGCGCCCGAGTGGAGTGGGTGGTCAGGGACGACGGTACGGCGATCCACCGCTACCAGAGTGAGCTGCCTACGGTGCAGCCGATCTTCTCCGTGGGCGACACGGCCTTCAGGACACGCGCTCTCGGCGAGGTCACGCTCGATCTGTTCGTGCCTGATGGCGCAGCGGCATCGGGTGCCCCCATGGGCGAGGTGGCCGCGGACGTCATCAACTTCTTCAGCAGCCAGCTGGGCCCCTACCCGTTCTCCAGACTGGGCATCTCCGTCATCGTGGACGATGCTGGAGTCGCTGTGGGGCCCCAGGCCATGGCCCTCATGCCCGAGACGATCTGGGCGATCCCTCAAGGGAGCGAGCTGTTCGAAGTGACCCAGACAGTGCTCGCCCACGAGATCGCCCACCAGTACTTCTTCAACTCGGTGGTGAACACTGAAGCGGGTGACGCGTGGCTCTCCGAAGGGTGGGCGGAGTACTCCGCGGTGCTGTACTCCAACTTCACGTTCGGCACCGAGGATCACTTCCGGCGGAACTATTGGGGCTATCAGCACACCGTCCGCGATGGGGGCGATGAGGCGCTGTACAGCGTGTCCTTGCCAGAGAACCCCTTCTACTTCGAGATCGCCTACTACAAAGGCAGCGCCACCCTCTTCATGTTGCGCAAGGCCATGGGACCCGAGGCCTTCGACGGCGCCATGCGGGCCTACATCGAGGCTTTCACCGACGAGGTGGTAAACACCCCGGAGATGCTCGAATTCTGGTCGAGGTTCATCGAAGATCCCCTGGTCTTCGAACGGTTCTCTCAGTGGGCGCTCAACCCCGGGTTCCCTCGCATCGAGGCTCAGGTGACCCCCGCCCGCAGCGACGAGGATGGCATGCTCCTGCGCATCGTACAGCGAGGGCCCGTCTTCGTCGGCGATCTGCCAGTTCGACTGGTTCGGGCGGATGGCAGCACTCAGACCGTACTCCTCGAGGTTGAGGGGCCGGAGACGGAGGCCAATTTCGTCTCTCGTGATCTACAAGGGGTGCAGCTCGATCCCGAGTTGACCCTCTTTCGACAGATCGCCCCCACTCTGCCCGGTGATGGCAACCTCGACGGCATCACCGACGGGATGGACTTCCTCGACTGCGTCGCCGCTCAAGGGCGGGCTACGCCTGATCCGCGGTGGCGGGACGAGCTGGACTACAACGGCGATTTGGCGATCGACGGCGCGGATCTCCAAGTGATCATCAATCGCTTCGGCGACGGTTGGTGATCGACACCCGATGACGATCGAGCTCGGGCCTCACTGCGAGATGCCCGAGGCCCACTCCCCATCTGCCCGCGTCACCGCTTCCACGGTATAGCGCCCCAGCGACAAATCAGCGGGCAGCTGGCCCTGCAACTGGAACCGGCCCTCGGGATCAGGCGTGAGCGGCGGCCCCACGGGGAGAGGCGGCCCCGACTCGGGCTTCAGATAGATCTGCACAGGCACCTTTGGCCCGGGCATCCCCGCGACATCGGTGATTCGGCCCTTGAAGGTGAAGGGCAGCGGCTCACCCCGATAGACCACGCCGTCGTGATCAGCATCGACGGTCAATGTCACCCGTACTGGTTGCCCGGGCCCGTCAGCGGCCACCCTGCTCGGGTAGGGCACCACGGGCGCGGAGGGTGCCGCGGGGGTCGTACCGCCAGGCTCGACGTCTCCAGGCGTCCCTGTCCCTGGACCCGACGGCTCGCTGAGGCCCCCTGCGCCGCTCTGGGGCCCTGAGGCACCGGGATCTCCACTGGTGCCTGTCTGCCCAGGCGAAGGCGGCCCTGCGGCCCCTGGCTTGAGCGGGGGTGGCGTGCCGGCGAGGGTGGCCCCACCTGCTGGCGGCTGATCGGGTTGCCCACTCTGTGGCACATCGCCGGAGGCCATTCGGTTGCTGTAGCTCTTGAGGTAGCTCTCGGGCTTGGAGAACGGGTCTGCCGGGGGCTGGTGCAGGCGCCGCCCCTCACCCTGTTCCAGGTTGAGCTCCGGGGCGACGCCGCCCAGATCCACCCGGCGCCAGAAGCCGTCTGGCGTGAGCACCTCGGCGAAGGCGTGGGCCTCGTTGGCCACAAAGCGGGTCGGCACCCCGGCGGCCCGGGCGGTGATCGTGAAGGCAAAGGTCCGGTGCCGGCACACGCCCACGCCGCCGAGGGCAAGATCGGTATAGATGTCCCCGGAGTTCGGCAGAGTGTCGCTAGCCTTGAAGGCGCGAAAGTGGCGCACGAGCTTGTCGAGTTCTCGAGAGAATGAGCCCTCGGGTCTCACATTGAGGGTGGACAAAACAGCTCGACCTCGGGCCCGAATCTCTGGGGGCAGAGCGGTCATCGGGTGCCCGTCCGAGACGTCGAGGGGCACATTCCCCGGCAGGCCTCCAGAGAAGTAGATCGAGCCGGCATCGACGAGCATGCGCAGCCGTACGGTGCCCCGTGCATTTGTGGTGATGTAGTAATTCGCCGCCTCGTCCACGAGGACCTTCACCTCTGGCCCTTCGATGGCGAGGATGCGCATGTCCGGTGACACCGACGGGATCGGGTGCGGGCTGCGATCCGCGACCTGCACGGTGATGTCACCCCAGAACATCTCCCTGCCCGCGGTGGCCTGGCGCGGCCCCTTCGGCGCAGGTGAGAGGCGGGTCTTGGAGATGATCATCTCGTAGTCACGGCGAACCACGTCGAAGACCGAGTCTCTCCGGAAGGGTGCCACAGAGGGGTTGAACATGGCGTGATAGGTCAGTGGCTCGTCGACAGTCGTCTTGCGATCGGGTCGGATCGACCCTTTGCGGGTGACATCGTCGGGGCCTTCACCGAAGGCGGGCCCAGGAGGACTCTCGGGATCAGGCGCCTGAAGGTCGACGCCCTCTCGTCTGACGGCCTCGGGCAGCGCGCCGCCTCCGTCGATGAGCCCGTCCCCCCGCGAGGCGATGGGATGCGCGGAGAAAAAATCCTCGGGTACAAACTCGTGGCGTAGCCGCTGCTGACCATGGGCCGTGGCGCCAATCGTCAACACCGCCGCCCCGATGAGGGGGCCGATTGCTCGGTGTCGGTGGGCCATTTCTCCTCCAGTCTCGCCAAGGATCTCGTTGCAAGATTGCCCCGGATCAACACGGGGCACTATGATTTTGTGCCTGCTGATCATGCCAACTTCTCTGCACCATCTCCCACACCTGATTCGGCCAGCCCTCCGAGTCGCCCTCGTCTCCGCCTTGGCCTGGGGCTGTGACGCCAGCGAGCCTGCACGCGCTCAACTGGATGCGGGCGTCGATGCTGACATCCAGGTAGATGCCGACGCCGATGTCGATGGGGGTCTCCCACCCTCTCTCGTGTGCGATCTCGTGGCCTTCGAGGAGAGCGGTGTTCAGCTGATCCGCTGCGATGATGGCGCCCACCACAGCCTCAACGTCTTCGGTGCCGAGATCTGCAGAGGTCTCACGGCTCATGTGAGCCTGGGTGGAGAGACGCTGGCCCCGGAAGACTATCCGCAAGCGGTCTGGCTGCCCACGGCGCAGGGCGAGGTCGAGGGCCGCTTCTCGGGGCTGCCGGGGCGCCCGGTCCTCCTCTGGCGCCTGGGCCTCGTGGACGGCCAGCTGCGATCCCGTGTCAGCCTGCAATTCGACGAGGCCAGCGACACCCAACTCGTGCGCCTGGCCCCACTCTCCTTCTCTCCCTGGGGCGGGTGTCGGCCTGATCCCCGAACCGAGGCGCCGCGCTGGCGTGCATGGGGCCCGGACGGGGCGGCGCCGATGACATGGTCTTCCGCCCTGAGCCGAAATGACGGCCATTGTATGTGGGGCGCTGAGCAGGCGCTGTGCGTGCTCGCAGAGCCCCCAGCGTCGAGGGGGCTCGTCGATCGCCACGCCGTCGACGTGCACGCGGCCCCTGAGGATCGAGTGGCCTGGACGCTTGTCCCCCGCTTTCCGCCTCTGGAGATCTCTCAGCCGGCGCGCCTCGACTCGACACAGTGGTGGCTCGCCGTGGCGCCCTCCACCGCCGACATTGGCCAGTGGTGGTCCCGTCGGCTCTCGGCCCTCATCGATCCCTCGATCTCCCGGCCCGAAGCCCCGTGGGGCTGGACGAGCTCTGGTGCCTACGGCGCCCTGGTCAACGCGAGTGTGTTGCGCGCTCATCTCGAGTCTCTCTCTGAACTCGAGGGATTGACGCCGCCGGAGCTCATGATGCACGGCATTTGGTACCCCGCCCTCGGTGAGTGGCGTCCAGGGGCCGCCTTCGATGAGGTCTGGCCTGCCCTTGACGCCACCTTGGGTGTGCAGTGGCCCCTCCTCCAGGTTTCGGACGAAACACGCATCCTCGCGGAGCAGCCCCAGATCAGGCTGCTCTCCAGCGAGGGGGCGCCCATCGCCTGTGGGGACGATCCGAGCCGATGTGGCATCCTCGATCCACGGCAGCCCGCTGTACGGGACCTTCTCGTGCGCTCGATGATGGCGTGGCCCACCTCAGTGCGCACAGCAGACCTCACTGCCCTCGCCGCCGCGCTGGAGGCCGATCCTCAAGGCATCGTTGCCCTTGTAGACGCGCTGCAGGCAGCCTCCGATATTCACCTCACGCTCCCGGCAGATGCAGGCTGGCCGGTGATGCGACGACCCCTGACACTTCGTGTGGCGGGTGGGGTGCAGTCCCCTCTCGGTGCAGATTGCGCTGAAGAAGATCGAGAGTACGCAGGCCCGAGGACCGACAGTTGCGAACGCGCCCTCGTCGATCTGCAACCTGACGACGGTGGGGGGCCCTCGCCCGACTGGTCGAGCCGGCCCCGAGCCATCGCCCACGACCTGCAACGCCTCTGGCCTGCAGGCGCCGCAGGTCATGTGCTCGATCCCGGTCCACTCGTGCTCGGGGCCCCTCTGCCCGACAACATTGCCCGGCAATGGTCTGCCGTGGGCCTGATCGCTGGTGGCCCCTGGCGCCTGGGCGATCAGCCAGAGGGCTTGTCGGCACGGCGTTGGCGCCTCTTCGCCGATCCGCTGCTCGAGGGTCTGACCGGTCAGGGCGCTGCCGCCGCGCTGGCGGACAAAGTCTCCTCTGTGGAAGATGCTCCACCAGGTGTCTGGCGGCGATCGGGCCAGCTCGTGGTGATCTTCAACTGGGGCGACTCCCGGCTCACGGTGGAGGGCGCTGATCGATGGGTGGACTGGAGCGGCCCCACCGCGCGTCTCTTCGATGAGAGCCAGTGGGAGGATCCAGCGGAAATCGGGCCGTTGATTCTACCACCCCAAGACGTTGTGGTACTTCGCCCTGTGGTGGAGTAGAACGAAACCACCGAGGAGGCCCCATGACGACCATCGCACTCGACGCCATGGGCGGAGATCACGGCGTTGCGCCAGCGGTTAAAGCCGCCGCTCATTTGTCCATGCAGTCCGGCACAGGCGTGCTGCTCGTCGGTGACGAGGGGCAGATCAGCGCCGAGCTGCGCCGCCAGAAATATGATCCGGCGAGCCTGTCGATTCACCACACTTCGCAGTGGGTGACCATGGAAGACTCACCCAAGACGGTCTTCGACAAGAAGCCCGACGCCTCGGTGCTCGTGGGCACCGCCCTGGTGGCAGCAGGAGAAGCCGACGCCCTCGTGAGCGCGGGCAACACGGGGGCAGGCATCATGGCCTGTGTCCGCAACTTCAATCAGCTCAAGGGTGTACCCCGTACGGCTCTGGCGACGGTGTACCCCACCGAGCAACGCCGTGGTGAGCTCTCCGATCCGTTCAGCTTGATCCTCGACGTGGGGGCCACACTCCACGCCAGCGCCGATGCATTGGTGGGCTTCGCTCACATGGGCTCGGCCTACGCGGCGTGCATCTCCCGCAACCCCAGGCCCCGTGTGGCCCTGCTCTCCAATGGCTCCGAGGCCCACAAGGGCCCCCCCGAGGTGGTGGAGGCCCACCGGCGCCTGAGCCAGAGCACCCATATCCACTTCATCGGCAACATCGAAGGTGTGGACGTCCCCCGCGGTGTCGCCGACGTGGTGGTGACCTCGGGCTTCACGGGCAATGTGGTGCTCAAGATGCTCGAGGGCATCAGCGAGACGGTGATGGACATCGCCCGCTATGCCTACCGCAACAAGCTCACGTGGAAGCTGGGCATGATGATGCTGCAGGGCGGCATCACCCAGCTCAAGCAGGCCACTGACTGGCGTCAGTACGGTGGGGCGCCGATCCTGGGCTTCGACAAGCTGTTCATCAAGGCCCACGGCCGCAGCAACTGGCGGGCCATCGCCAATGCCCTCAAGGTGGCTCGCAAGGCCGTCGAAGCAGATCTGTGCAGCACCATCGAAGCTCAGCTGGCAGATCAGCTCGCCAAAGCAACCCCTGATCCGCTCGACGTGTCTTCCCTCGAAGAGCCCCCTGCCTGAGGCCCCATGTCCTCCGAACACGCTCCAGACGAGATCCCGCCCAATCGAGCGCCCTACATCTATCGCTGGGATATGGACAAGACCTACCTGGCGACGGAGTTCGACACGGTCAAGGATCTGATCCGCACGGCGTTTCAGGGCCCCGCGGACAAAGCGAACGTGCCGGGCAGTGCGGTCCTGCTCCGAGAGCTCCGGGCCTCTTCCGGCGGCGGGGCGATGATCTATTTCATCAGCGGCAGCCCCCGGCAAATGCGCGGGGTGCTCTCCGAGAAGTTGCGCCTCGACGGCATCCACTTCGACGGCTTCATTCTGAAGGACAATCTCTCGAACCTGCTCAAGGGCCGCTTCAAGGCGCTCAAGGAGCAGGTGGGCTACAAGCTGCCCGCATTGCTCCAAGCCCGAGCTCAGGCGCCCTTGGGCAGCCGCGAGACCCTCTTCGGCGATGACGCTGAGCGTGACGCCTTCATCTACTCGCTCTACGCTGATCTGCTGGCCCGTCGTGTGGATCACGACACGCTGGAGGCGGTCTTCGATGTCGCCGGTCTCTACCCCGACAGCCGAGCAGCCATCGTGCAGGGTCTGCAAGCGTTGGAGACGGTGGATCCGGTCGACCGGGTGCTGATCCACCTTGAGCGCCGCTCACCGCCGATCCGCTTCGACGCCTATGGGCCCAGAGTGGCGCCGGTCTACAACTACTTCCAAGCCGCTCTGGTGCTGTTCCAGGACGGACGACTGCCTGCGAGCTCAGTGGGCCGCCTCGCCACCACCCTCATCGAGCAGTACCAGTTCACGGAGCGCATGCTGCTCCGCAGTTTCCAGGATACGCTCCGCCGTAACATCCTCGACTACAACGCAGCCCAGCGCCTCGGGGCCCAGGCGCTCCAGACTGGGGTGAGCCAGACGGTCATCGATCTCTTCGCTCGGGAAGCCACCGAAGTGAACGTGCAGCCCCAGCCGAGCCGCCCGCAAACAGTGCCCGATTATCCCGCGCTGCTGGCCCGGGAGCTGAAACGCCACAAAATCGAGAAGGCCCGCCGCAAGAAGGTCAGTCGCCGCTGGTGGTCATAGCCTCGACTCGCCCTCCTGAGAGAAGCCCGGATGTTTATGCGCGGTTCCACTGGACCTGAACTGGGCTTCTCCGCATCGTAATGACCACCCTGAATCGAACTTGGAGTCTCTGATGGTGCTGTCGCTGCGCGCCCCCGCTCTGCTCTTTGCCCTCTCCCTCGCGGCCTGGGGCTGCGACGACGGCGGCGGTGGAGGTGGTGATGGCCTCGCCGGATCTGGCGGTGGTGGAGGCACGGCCCAGATGGGTGGCTCTGGCGGGGGTATGGTCAGCCCTGGTCAGACTCAGGTGGCACTCTTCGCGCCCTTGGACGATCTCGGCGCTACCCCGCTCGGCCAGGTGCCATGGCCCAACAATATGTATCGCACCGACGATGGCCTCGACTTTCGCGGGTTTCCCCGACCGCCACGGATGATCCCGGTCATCGAGGACATCATCGTGGCCACCGGGCAGGAGACTCGGGCCTTCGGCACCACCGCCACGATGTACGTGGCCTTCGAGGGGCCCATCGACGAGAGCTTGCTGCCCGAGAACGCACAAGCCAGCCTCGCCGATGACGCAGCCATCATGCTCGTGGACATCGACCCCGACTCACCGGAGCGGGGCAAGCGCTGGCCCTTCAACTGGAAATACAACCGCGCCGGCTCGAACTACTTGCCGGCGAACACGGTGATGATTCGTCTGGTCGAGGGCATGGCCCTGAACCCAGCTACGATCTATGCCCTCGTGGTGACCTCTGCTGTGGGTGAGGCTGACGACGGCTTTGAGCAACTGCTCGCCGAAGATGCCCCCGGCGGCGCCCCCTGGGCCGACCTGCACGGGGTCTATGCCCCTCTGCGCAGCTGGCTCGCCGACACCTCCCCCAATGGCGGCTCCACCCTCGAGGTGGCCTCGGCGAGCGTGTTCACCACTCAGGATCCGGTCTCGGAGATGTTCACGCTCCGCGACTTCATCCATAACCAGCCCTCGCCCGGGCTCAAGACCATCGATGGCAAGGGCGAGTTCGATCAGTTGTTCGAGGTCTTCGAAGGCACGTACGACGCACCGAAATTCCAGGAAGGCGAGATCCCGTACCGCTTCGCCGGTGGGGCGATTCGGTTCGGCGAAGATGGCCAGCCCAAGGTGCAGGGCACCGAAGAGCTGCGCTTTGCGCTGACCACTCCCCTCGGCCCCCCGCCGCCCGGGGGCTGGCCCATCGTGCTCTATGCCCACGGCACCGGCGGCGACTACCGCAGCTTCATCCGGAGCAACGTCTCGAACGTGCTCGCCCGCAACGGCACTGCGGTCATCTCCATCGACCAGATCCATCATGGTCCACGGAGCAATGGCGGCTGCGCCCTGGGCGACGATGGCTGCGTGTCATTGTTGTTCTTCAACTTCCTCAACCCCGTTGCGGGTCGGGACAACGTGCGCCAGTCAGCGCTGGACTACGTGAGCTTGCTGCGCTTCGTACAGGGCCTGCAGATCCCCGGGGAGGAGACGCTGCACGGGGAGCCCATCACCTTCAACCGCGACAACGTGATGTTCATGGGGCACAGCCAGGGCGGCCTGAACGGTCCGCTCTTCATGGCGGTGGAGCCCTCGGTGAAGGGCGGCATGCTCTCCGGCGCTGGCGCCAGCATCGCGATCTCCATCGAACAGAAGACCTCCCCGACATCGATCGCGGATCCGGTGTCGGGCCTTCTGGGCCTGCCAGATGAGGATCCGCTGGACCGTTGGCACCCTGTGCTCATGCTGCTTCAGACGTTCATCGAGCCCGGCGACGGTCTGAACTACGCGAAGTTCTGGTTTGCGGAGCCCCCCGCCGGGTATGCGCCGAAGAGCGTGTTCATGACTGTGGGGCTCGACGACACGTTCACGCCTCCCGAGACGACCTTCGCTCTGGCGACCGCGGGCCGGGTGCCGCTGATCGACCCCGCTGTGGTGCCGATCGAAGGCCTGGAGTTCGTAGGGGCAGGTCGAGTGCTGCGGGCGCCGTACGCAGGGAACGTGGCAGACCGTCAGGCGAGCGCGGGGCTGGCCCAGTACGAGGGTGAGGGGCACTTCGTGATCTTCGATGTGCCGAGCGCTAGGCAGAGATACGGGCGGTTCTTGAACAGTCTCGCGATCGAGAATCCGCCCGAGATCTTCTGAACGGAATGGGCCGGCCTCACTCCCCGGCGGACATCCCCACCACCACGCGCAGGCCAGCCACCCAGGCGGTCTTCCCACTGTTCTGAGGGTTGATCACCACCTGGGCATCGGGCTGGAGCTTCATGAAGTCCAACACGGCATACTGCGCCGTGAGCTCCACCACCCCCTCGGCATTGCTCATGGCGTTGCCTTCTGCGGCGGCCGCGGCCTGTGCGGAGTCAGTGAACCGGGTGACCGCGCCCCCGAGCCCCACATCACCACCGCCTGGGAGAACATCGTCCATGGTGATGCCTCCATCGACGTGCCAGTGGGCCTTGCTGACGGCGGGCGTCATGTTGAGGCCACCACGGAGGAAGACGTTCGTGGCGCCGGGCAACGCCTGCTCAAGGATGACGTGTGCGTGGGTGAGGCCATCTTGGCGGTCGCCGGTGTCCATGCGCTCAAAAGCGTCAGTGCGGTGGGCGAGCCCGAAGGTGACCCGGCTGGTGTGATAGCTCAACAGCTTGTCGGCGACGGCGACCTCCATGTAGGCGGCCTCGGTGTTGTCGACAGCCGCCCCGGTCTCATCGGGCAACCTGATGTTGTACGCCCCTCCTCGAACGGTGAAGTGCCGAGACAGCCGGCCCTCGGCCATGCCGCCCATGGCAGTCACGACCTCTGCCGGGGGTGGCAGGTTGCCGTTGAGCGTGGGGAGTGGCCCATAAAGGCCGTTGATGAAGCGGCCTGCCCCATTCGCATTCATGAAGGTCTGCTCAGGGGCGATGGCGCCCACCCTGATCTTGAGATCGTCGGTGACTTGTCCCTCCATCCACGCGAACACGAGGGTCAGCTGATTGGGCTTGAGGTTGCTCACGGCGTTGAACTCACCGACGGGATCACCCTCGATGCCATCGCCATAGGGCGTGATGGCCTGGGCACCCAGGGACCAGCCCTCCAAGGGACCGTTGGTGGCACCATTGAGTTGCAGCTGGCCGTTGAACAAACCGATCCAGTCGCTTCCCTGCTCTGCACCTCCGTTGACAGTGGAGAGCCCATCGGTGGTGAACGAGGTGCTCACCTTGGGCGTGATCAGGGTCTCCGCGGAAAGAGTGGCGGGGGCGCCGAGGGTGCAGATGAGTAGAGTGGTCAGGACGCGCATGGTCAATGCTCCGGTCAACTCGCCGAGGTCGCCCTTGTGAATCAATGAGCCATCACCCCAACGCTTTCACCCAAACATTCGACAGTTTTAATTATTAGAAAAAAAGGAGGGTGACCAGTGACTACCCAGCACTGACTCACTCAACCTCCCTCGCTTAGCAACGCCCTTTCCCTCGACAACAAAACCAAAACAATTACGAATACTTAAATCAAAGCAACTTATAGATACAGGCATATCCCTGCCCATATCAGCCTGGCAGACTGAGGTGATACGACAACAATAGAAGCAGTACACCTAATCAAAACAGGTCAGGTATTGCGGCCACTTCAATTCGAAAAATTGACCAATGAGTGAAACAGATGGGTAACGACTCAAAACGAAACAGAGAGTCGCCTCGCCATCTTCGATATACTGATTCGCAGCCAGTCTTTGATGCCTTCAAGATCTGCCTGGCCCTTCAGCAGGCTGGCACGACTGACAGAGGCACACCTGCTGACCAGCAGACACTCGCCGCTCGAACGATCAGGGCTTCTTCTGGCCCGCCAGGGCGGCGCCCTCTTCTACAGAGGCAGCACACCGAAAGCCAAAGTGATGGTAGGGGTTGTTCGAGGGCACGTGGGCCCGACGATACACCCCGTCGGCGCGCTCAGTGGGCCAGTACCAGGATCCACCGCGGACCACCTTGCGGCGGTAGCCCTTGCACTTCTCGGCGCCATCACAGGGACCCTTCGGGTTCACCCCGAGGCAGGCCTCGCCACAGCCCTCGTAGCTCGACGAGTACCAGTCCGCCACCCACTCGTAGCTGTTGCCCACCATATCCTTGAGGCCGTAGCGACCGGCGGGCTTCTTCCCCACCTCCCACACACGACCCTTCTCCGGCTTCTTGCCGCGCTTCTTCACCCCGCAGCTGCGCCCGCGCTCGTCCTTGATCACCGCCTGCTCACAGGTCACACGATCATTGCCATAGGGCGTCAGCTCGCCCTTCTCTCCACGCACTGCCTTCTCCCACTCTGCTTCAGTGGGCAGGTGCTTTCCGTGGGCCTTGCAGTATTTCACCGCGTCGTACCAGCTGATGCCGTTGATGGGCTGTTTCGGTCGGGAGAAGTCGCTGTATTTGGGCCCCGCGCGATCACACTTGCGGGCCTTCACACAGGCCTTGTACTCCGCGACAGTCACCTCGTTGACGTCCATGTAGAAAGTCTGCTGCCAGACCGTCGCCTCGGGGCGAGCCATCTCCGGACCATCATTGCTCCCACGGATGAAAGAGCCACCCGGCACGCAGGCCATCCCTTCTGGGGCCTCGGCACACGGGATCACGGGGACCTCGTCCTCCGCAGCAGCGGTGGTGGTCCAGAGGCAAGCGAGGGCCACAGAGGCCAGCAGCGCGCGATAACGCATCATCTCTCCAATCGGCTGAGTCACTCAGCTCTCAAGGTGACGGCGGAGCTCGGCGAGATAGGCCGGCGTCCGTCGCATCCGGCTGCCGTACCACGAGAACAGCTCCCCGTCGACCAGGGCACATCTCACTCCAGGCAATGCCTCTTCGATCTCTCGCATGTGGATCGACTTGAAGGGGTACGGCTCACTGGAGAGCAGGACCCACTGCGGGCGCAGACTCTTCAACCCTGAGAGGGTGATCTCCGGATATCGGGGCAGATGCCCCACCACATTGCGCATGCCCCCACGCTCGAGCACGTCGTGGATGAAGTTGCTCGACCCAGCGGCCATGTAGGGCCCCCGCCAGATGAAGTAGGCCACAGGGATCTGCAGCACCTCGGAGAAGCTGAGCGCTTCGAAGCCCTCGACGACCTCATCTGCGATGGCGTGTGCCTGCTCGGCCCGCCCAACGAGGGCACCGAGGGCGCGGATCATCTCGATGCCCTCGGCAACATCGCCGACATCGGTGACGTAAACTGGGACCTCAGCAGCGAGGGCCTCCACCATGGGTCGGGTGTTCTCTTCTTTGTTCGCGATGACCAGATCGGGTCTGAGGCTCAGGATCTCGTCGACCCGGGCGTTCTTGGTCCCGCCCACTTGCCTCCTACCCTGGCACCACGCCTTCGGGTGAATACAGAAGCGCGTGATGCCCACGACCTCGTCATCGAGGCCGAGATCGGCGAGCAGCTCAGTTTGACTGGGTACGAGGGAGACGATGCGTCGAGGGGTGCTTGGCACGTCGACGTGACGGCCGAGCGCATCAGTAAAACGCACAGGATGCCTCTGTGAGGATGGTCGTGAGATCAGTGCTCGTGGTCTGCGTGATCATGCCCCGTGTGACCATGCTCATGACCCTTGTGCGGGTGCCCGCCATGGTCGTGAGGGCCGTGACTGTGACCCTTGTGACCCGGGCCACCATGGTCATGGCCCTGGTGGTCGTGGCTGTGACCATGCCCCTTATGGTCGTGCCCCTTATGGTCATGTCCCTTGTGATCATGACCGTGCCCATGACCACCATGATCATGACCATGCCCATGACCGTGGTTGTGACCGTGGTTGTGGCCATGGCCGTCGTCTTCGATGCCAATGGCCTTCCCCGAGCCGATGGCCTTGATGCTTTCTCGAAGGGTGTCGAAAGCCCGGGCACGTTGAGGGTTCTCTTCTCCCCCCCAACCCGCCTTCTCCAGTGCTTTGTAGGTCTCCACTGCCATGGGGGCCGTCTCGGGGAATGGCTTGAGCAGACGAATCTGATCCGCGATGAGCGAGAAGGCGCCAGGGTTCGCCTCGGCGGCCTTGAGGCTTTGCTTGAACAAAGCAAAGAAAGGCCCTCGATCAGGCACACGATCTACATGCTGCATCAAGTCCTGCACGGCAACAGGGAGCGACTTCAACGCCTCAGGCTGGTTGCCGAGTACGCTCTTCAAACGCGCCTCCAGGCGGGTGTAGGCGTCAGGGTGATTCAGGCGCCGCAGGCCCAGCCGACATGCAGGCTCGAGCTCGGGACCAGGGCACCACCCGAGGACCTCCTCCGCCATGTTCATGCGACCGGCGAGACCCATGAGCGCTACCTTCGCGGGGCCCTTCGCGGTCTTGTGCCAGTCCAGCACTTGGGCGGGCTCCACCTTGCAGCCCTCTTTGAAGCAGCGTGAGATGCCCTCGATGGCGCCAGCGCGGACCGCGTCGGCGCTGTCGCTGCCCGCCACCTCGACGAGCAACGGGCCGAGGTTTGGCGGCACATAGATGTTCAGGAGCCGGAAGAGCACCACCCGCTCCTGCTCATTTTCTGTGGCTTTGATGCGGTCGAAGATCTTGCGGTGGTACTTCAAGTCGCCGTCGTCGGGCTGGTACCGCAGCCGCTTGAAGGCCGTCGCCACCAACTCTCGGGCAGCAGCTCGCTCCACACGATGCTCAGCGCCCAGGCGGCTGATGGCCACATCGAGTCGATCGAAGGCAGCGGCATGGGTACCCGGGTTCTTACGTTCGAAGCGATCGAAGGCCCCACGCATGGCGTTGATGGGCCCCCGCCACTTTCGGCACCGCACGAGGAGGGCCTCTGCAGGTGCAGTCTCGGGGCCCTTGCAGGACTCAGGGACCAGCTTCAGGGCCGCCAGCGTGAGCCGGGCCACCTCTGAGGCGCCAGAGTCGGCAGCCTTGGGGGCCTCTTTGGATGTGCTCTCCTGCCCCTTGGCCTCGGTCTTGCCCTTATCGGATGCGGCGCTCTGCGCGCCGGCCTTGGGCTGCTCGGACTCGCCGGACTTGCCTTTGCAGCCCGAGAGGGCCCATGGCGCCAGCAGCAACAAGGCGATCGCCGATCGTCCAAAGTACATGTTCATGACCATCCTTGAATTGCGTCGAGTGTGGCTCTCAGGCGGGTCACCCGGGCCTGCTCCACCGGCTGCCGCCAGTCCCCGTCGTACTTAAGGGCCGAGCCCACAATGAGCGCATCGGCGTGGCTCGCCAGACGGGCGGCGCCCTCTGCGGTGACCCCCGAGCCCACGGCCACCGGCAAGCCAGCGGCGCGGATCGCGTCGACATCATGTGGATCTGTGGGGTCGCCTGTTGCACCACCTGTGGCGATCAATACGTCGGCGCCGCAAAAAACAGCCCCCTCGGCGAGGGCCTGCAGCTCGAGATCCCCAGTGATGGCGTGGGCGGCATGCTTCTTCTGCACGTCGGCCCAGATGGCCACATCGGCGTCGAGGGCGGCAACGGCCCGCATCAATGGGCCTGCAGAGGCGTCCATCCAGCCTTCGTCGGCCACATGGCCGTAGGCGAAGGCCTCGACGCGGAGAAACTTCGCCCCTGCGGCGACGGCGACCCCGAGGGCCTGCCGATTGGCGCCGGCGAGGACCTGCACCCCTGTGGGGATGCCCAGCTCCACCACCGCGGCGGTGGCCAGCGCCATCGACGCCACGGTTTCTGGGGGCACGTGGCCTTTGAGATAGGGCAGATCGCCCATGTTCTCGACGATGAGGGCGTCACACCCTCCAGCGACGAGTGCTCGAGCATCGGCGAGGGCCAGCTCGACGATCTCGTTCACTGGGCGCCCGCCTCGGGGACTCCCGGGGAGCGGGGCCAGGTGCACCATGCCCACCAGGGCGCATCGACCTGAATCCGGCCGCCATCCACGTGCTGCCATGTCTCGAAACCTCTCCCCACAAAGGGCATTGTGTTCGGTGTGTCCTGGGCCCGTCGATGAGGGCTCAGTGCAGATATCTCAGTGCAGATATATCAGTGCAGATGTTGCCGACGGGTGGCCACCTCGGCCCGTCGCTGAGCGGCCTGCTCACCGTGGACCGATCCTGCGAAGCGATCTGCGGCGTCGTTGTACGTCGCCACCGCCTCCGACAGCGCACCCACCTCTTCGGCGATGCGACCGTGCAACAGCAGAGCATCGGGCTGCTCCGGCCTCAGGGTGGCCAGGAAACGCGTCGTGCGATAGAGCGCCAGGGTGGCCCCTGCGCGGTGGTGACTGTTCACGAGGTTGCGCAATACCCGCTCCACCCACTCCACCCAGCCTGTCGCTTCGAGGAAGGCGTCGTCCCACTGCACCTTGCCCCCGAGCAGCTTGCCCACGATGCGCTGGCACTGGCTCGGGCTGAGGGCAGCGCCTCGATTGAAGGGATCGATGAGGGTGCCAGCACCCTCACCCACCCTGAGAATGAAGTGCCCCGGCATACCCACCCCCTCGGCGTGGATGCCGGCGCCCCGAGCCACGAGGGCCCACAAGGCACTGAGCAGAATCGGCAGGCCCCGTCGCCGGCGACTGACCACCGTGAGTCTGCTGTTGTCGGGGTGGTGGTAGTCGGCCTCGTCACCGCGAAAGTCGAGCTGATCACCGAGCACATGCCCCAGGGCTCGCGCAGGATCACCGAGTGATCCCGTGCGCAGCTCCGCTGCAACCCAGTCGCTCCAGATGGAGAGCTGCTGTCGGCACACGTTGGCCGCCGAAACAGACACCCCCTCGATGGCGAGCAGGGCGCCACACAAATCACGGATCTCGATGGCCTCGACGAAGGTCTTCAAGCTCACGTCGTCTTCAGCGGTCCACAGTTCGGTCACTTCCATGGGGGGAGTTCAACGCGAACGCTCAGAGAGGGCAAGGGCAAATTGTCGACCTGAGGCAGGCGAGGCTCAGAAGACGCTGACCAGGGCGGCGGGGATGGCGAAGAAGACCACCCCCACATAGACGGGGCCGGCCCAGCGGTGCTGGGCACACAGGGCGCCGAACTTGCGGGCCAGGGTGATGGGCAGGGCCTTGAGGGGCAGGAACACCGCCGTGCCCATCAGGTTGAAGAGCAGATGGCAGAAGGCGATGGTGACCGCCTCGGGCACACCGGAAGCGAAGGCGGCGAGCAAGGCGGTGATGGTGGTGCCGATGTTGGCGCCGAGCATGAACGGGAAGGCCGCCTCGAGGGTGACCATACCGGTGCCGATCAGCGGCACCACCATGCTGGTGGTCACCGAGCTCGACTGCACGGCCACGGTGAGCATGACACCCAGGCCGAGACCCTTGAAGGGGTTCCCAAAGAGGAACTTGTCCACCACCCGCTGAAGGGTGGGCGCCAGCGCCCCCTTCATGATCTTGACCATCTGCGAGAGCGAGATGATCAGCATCACCAGGGCCACGACCAGCAAGACCGAGCCCAGGATGACCTTGCTCTCGATGAACTGACCGCCAAAGGTCTGGATCTCTTTGATCACCGGCTTGGTGATGACCGCGATGGGGCTCGTCAGAGTGGCGCCGCTGAAGCCGAACATGGCCCCAGTGAGGGCCTCGGCCCCCCGCTGGATCGGGTGGAACATGATCTCGAGGGGCAGGAACAACAACACCGCGCACAGATTGAAGAAGTCGTGGACGACGGCGCCGGAGAACGCCCGGCCGAAGGCCTCACGCTCTCCGATCTGACCCATGGAGACGATGGTGTTCGTGATGGTGGTGCCGATGTTGGCCCCCATCACGATGGGCACGGCCTGGCCCACTGTGAGCGTGCCGTTGGCCACCATGATGACCGTGAGGGTGGTCGTGGTGGAGGAGCTCTGAACCAGGGAGGTGGCCAGAACCCCGATGATGAGGCCAATGATGGGGTTGTGGGCCGAGGCGAGGAGCGCCTGGGCTTCTTCTTTGCCGAAGAGCTTCATCGAGCCGCTCATGAGCCCGATGGACAAGAAGAATATGTAGAGGACCGCCAGGAAGGCTATGGCGGCGACGAGGTTCTCGTGAGGTCGCCTCGCCACAGGTGCTGGATTGTTGATCGGCACCATTGATGCGCTCCAAAAACAGGAGAGTTCGATGCCATAGATGCCTGCTCGTCGCCCTGAATTCCAGGACATCTCTCATGTCTTCAAGAGTTCCCTCGGCCGTCACAGAGATGACACATTTTGACCGCTCAACCGAGGCGTTGAGAGACCGCTCTGCGGAGGGCGATGCCGAGCTGCAGGTGGCGGTGCTCGATGGCGCGTTCTACAGCTCTCAGGCGGCTTTCGAGGGCTTCGACAGCACGCTCTTTTGCCGAGAGCGCCGTGGTGCGCTCCGCCTTGAGGCCCAGCCGGCTCTTGTGGAGTTCGCAGATCTGAAGTTGCACGTCGGCGAGGCGCTGCCTGCGACCGCTCTCGGAGCTGCGACGCCGCTCCAGGGCCCCCGCCACTTCGGCGCGCTCCCGGAACAGGTGCTCCATCTGTGACAGCGCGTTGTCGATGTCTTCTTGGAAGAGATCGCCAAATTCGATGATGCTGCCAGGCCTGCGAGAGGCCGTGGCATAGAGCGTGGCCTGGTGGCTCTCGAGCTGGTGGTAGAGGCGCGCATACTCAGCGTCGAGATCGCCGATCTGGTCTTCGAGGGCGGCGATGTGTCGCCCGTCATCCTCCGCCTCCTGCTCGATCTGATCGACGTCGCCCTGCAAGATGCTGATGGCATGCTCCAACGGGCGCAGCCGGCCTTCGAGGGTGGTGGCCAGGACGTCGGCCTCCGCTCGGGCATCTTCGAGGGCGACCTTCATGCGATCCCGATCTTCGGTGAGCACCTCGATGTGATGCTGTAGCTGGGCCAGCGCCTCGGGGCGCTCCTCCGGTCGCCACAGCTCCTCGATGCTCGCCGCGACGTTCCGGGCATAACGCGCCATGTCGGCCTTGCGGCCCAGGCTGGGCAGCTGCAGGTCCGCCAGGAGAGGCCCGGTCGCGCGGGCGGTCTTCATGAGCGTCTTGACGCCGGCCCCCGAGGTGTCGTGCACGGCGAGGCCGTCGAGGATCTCACCGAGTTCCGTGCAGCTGCTGTACCGATCCTCGGGCTTGCGGGCGATGCACCTCATGATGACCTGCTCCAGGTCTTCGGGCACATCGTGTCGGCGATGCCGGACAGGTACTGGGCGGCCCCTCAAGTGGGCCTGCATCACCTTCACGGGGTTGGCCCCCATGAACGGCGGCTCCCCCACCACCATCTCGTAGAGCAACAAGCCGAGCTGGTAGATGTCGCTCCGCGCATCGATGTCCCCGGCCATGGCCTGCTCGGGGCTCATGTACTCCGGCGTGCCCAGGGTCATGCCCGTGGCCGTGGCGGCAAGCTTGCTCGGATCATCGGCGTCGAGCTTGGCGATGCCGAAGTCGAGCAGCTTCACGAAGTCGCGATGGCGCTGGTCTTGAACCAGCATCACATTGCCGGGCTTGATGTCGCGATGAAACACCCCGCGGGCATGGGCACACGCGAGACCCTGGCACATCTGGGCGCCGATGAAGGCTGCCCGCCCGGGGGCAAACTGGCGATCCTTGGCCAGGGCCACAGCGAGGGTGTCGCCGTCGAGGCGCTCCATGACGATGTAGGCGAGGTTCTCTTCTGCAGCGCCGTAGTCGTACACACGCACGATGTGCTCGTTGTGCAGTGAGCAGATGACCCGACCCTCCTGCATCATCCGCGCGAGGGGATCACGCCGCCGGGCGAGGGTGCGCTTGAGCACCTTCACCGCCACACGGGTGCGATCCGTGTGGTGCTCGGCTTCGAACACCGCTGCCATGCCCCCGGTGCTGATGAGGGACTTGAGGACATAGTCCCCGATGGGGGTCTCCAGGAGAGATTCCATCATCTCGATTGCATCCTGTCGCTCTAACCTGGGCCTGATCTTGCCAAGGCTGATGGACCCTACCATGATCACGGCCGAGATGAGGAGGCGCCCTCGATGGCCTTAATCAACGCACCGCTCCATGAGCTCGACCGCAGCTATGCGGCCCGAGCCGTGGCCCGAATGGCCCACACCAGCGATTTGATGCTCGCCCACTTCGAGCACCGTCACCACCTGCCGGTACCGGAGCACTGGCATGCACCGGATCGACTCGATCTGCGTCATGATCCGGCCTCGAGCCCGGGCTGGCAGGGCGGCGTACTCAAAGAGTCGAAGTACAGCCACTTCCGCCTGGATGGCCCCATCGGCAGCTTCAACCCGGGGCACCGTGCCAAGTGGACCACCCACGAGCTCTGCCATCGCCTGGTGGGCTTCGGCTGGTCCCCCTCCGGCTCGCTGCTCTTCAACGCCCTTGCAGCCCGGCTCTCCGAGGTGCTCCCCGTGGCGCTCTACTACTTCTTCGACGAGGCCGGCCTGAGGCGGTGTCCGGAGCATGCCGGCGGCGGGCCGCTCTTCGGGGACTTCTGCGCCGCGTGTGAACACGCTGCAGAGCAGGGGCCTCTCGAGGAGGATCCAGATGCCGAGCGCTGGCTTGAGGCCGGTCAGGCATTCGTCCATCGAGAGCTTGAGGCTGTCGCGCGTTCCGTGGAGCTGGGGCGGCCCCTGCCCCACCGCTACGCCACCCTCGACCTCGCCAGCGACGGCGTCGCCTACGCTCGGGCACACCACGTGCGACTGACCAGCCCCGAGTTCGCCGAGTTCATGACGTGTTTCTACAGGCCAAATCAGGGCTGGTTCGACCACCTCGACGATCTTTCGGAGCGTGTGCTCCAGGTCATGGGCGCCCTGTGTGGTGGCCCGGATGCCAGCCCCCTCGATGGCGATCGGTGGTTGTGGGCAGCGCAGGATCTCGGCTGGCGGCTCTATCAAATCAAAGCCGAGACCCGGGGGCCGCTCCTCGCCGATCTCGACGCCGTGCTCTCGGATCTCGCCTCGACGCCCACAGCCGAGGGCATCGTGGCCTGCGAGGCCCGGTACGCCGAGCTCGCCGATGAATGGTATCTACCACCGGCACAGGACGTCTTCGCGGTGGGATACCCGCTTCCGGAGCACCATGGCCGCTCCGCTTCGGCCCTGGCCGAGGGCCTCGGTTCCGTGTGCCCGAACACCCTCGCCGCCCTCGGAGAGTCGTCAGACGCCCTCGTCGAGGCCTTCACCGAAGCTGACGTAGAAACTCGACGTCCTCTCGCCCATCGCTTTGCTGACTTCCTCGCCGAGCATCACGACGGCCCTGTGTCTCACCTGGCGCGCTTCGAGGCCACAGTAACGCACCCGCCACAGCTCGACCTGACGGAGGCCAGCCTGCCTCCCACGAGCGAAGGGACATGGCGCAAAAACCCTTCGGTGGTGGTGCTCCGAGCGCCAGTGAACGTGATCGCCTTTGCAGAGTCACCTGAGACGTCACCCGAGCCTGATCCCTCAGCGGTGGTCATCGGACGGCGGCCCGACGGCGATCTCACCCTCGCGGAGATCCCCCGGGCCTGGGCTGACGATCTCGAAGCCCTCACCGACACCGATCTCGTGTTGTCGGACCTCGATCCCGACGCCGCCGAGGCCTTGATCGCCTTGCAGGTGATTCGTCCTCAGCGGTGGGCTCTGGTTGACGATCCGCTGGGTGTTGATTAGACCTCACCCGTGACTTCTCCCGCCTCCACCTCTCCCGAGCAGTCCCCAGAACAGCGTCTCGCTGTCTCTGCAGGCTTCGCCGCGGCCATCGCCCTCATCGCCCATCAAGTGGGCGGCAAGGCAGTCCGAGACACGCTCTTCTTGAGCGAATACGCGGTGACCGACCTGCCCTTGATGCTCATAGTGGCCTCTGTGGCCTCGGTGGGCACGGTGCTGCTCACGAGCAAGGCCATGGCCACCCTCACCCCTGCACGGCTGGTGCCCTGGGCCTTTCTCACCAGCGCTGCCCTTCAGGTGGGCTGGTGGGGCATCAGCTTCGTCGCCCCGGCGATCTCGGCGGTGGCGATCTACCTGCACATGACCATGTTCGGCGCGGTGCTCATCTCGGGCTTCTGGTCCATGGTGAACGAGCGCTTCGATCCCCGAACGGCGAAGAGAGTCATCAGCAGGATCGCCGCCGGAGGCACCCTCGGCGGGCTGCTCGGCGGCCTCATGGTCGAACGCCTCGGGGCCTATATGGCCGCGGAGCACGTACTGCTCATCCTGGCGGGGCTGCACCTCTTCTGCGGCTGGCGTGTGGGCGCGCTGGCCCCTGAGCAGGCCAACCCCAGCGCCGAGAGCACCGTCGACATGCCCGAGGTGCATCCAAAGACCGAGGACACCTCCCCATTTTCGGGCCTGGCGGTGCTGCTCAAGGGCAGCTTCCTCCGGAACATCGGGTTGATGGTGATGTTGGGTACGCTCTCGGCGGCCTGCCTCGACTATGTGTTCAAGGTGGAGGCCACCGAGGCGTTTCAGGGTGACGAGGCAGGCCTCATGCGGGTCTTCGCGTGGTTCTACACCATCACCGGGGTGCTCACCTTCGCGGTGCAGACCACCCTCAGCAACAAAGCCCTCGAGAAGCTGGGCATTGCCCGCACGGTCGCCGCCATGCCCACGGCGGTCTCCGGAGGCGCTCTGCTGGCGCTGTTCTTCCCCGGGCTCTGGGTGGCGGCCATCGCCCGAGGGGCCGAGGCCGTGCTCCGCAGCTCGGTGTTCCGCTCAGCTTACGAGTTGCTCTACACCCCCATCCCGCCCCGGGAGAAGCGCCAGGCCAAGACGCTCATCGATGTGGGCTTTGACCGCCTCGGAGACGCCCTCGGTGGTGCCCTCGTCTCCCTCACCCTCTGGCTCACGGTGAGCAACGACACCGCAGAGGATGTGCTGCTCATCTGCGCCGCCGCCTTCGGCCTGGTGGGGATCATGCTGGCCTTCCGGCTGCACCAGGGCTACGTCAAGGCCCTCGAAGCCAGCCTGCTCAGCCGCGCTGTGGAGCTCGATCTCGCCGAGGTGCAGGACGCCACGACCCGGAGCACGGTGATGCTCACCCTGGCGAGCCAGGGCATCGATCGCGCCGATCTGGAGGCCGCCCTGCGCAGCGCGGCTGAGGGCGCTCAGGTGACCGTCTCTCAGCTCATCGCCAGCCCGGAGCTGACTGCTCGTCGGCAAGAAGCGGCCCAGGCTCGACAAGATCGGATCCCCTCAGAGCCCACAGGCCCGGTGACCTTGGAGCCAGTGGTTCAGCTGACATTGGAGCTACGCTCGGGTGATCTCACCCGGGTCAAGCAGGCGCTCCGTCATCCCCGAGCTGTCGACCGAGCCCTGGTGCCCCACCTGATCCCCCTGCTCGCCTGGGACGAGGTCTATCCCCTGGCCATCAAGCTGCTCCGGCGCCTCGCCCCTCAGAACACGGGTCAGCTCACGGATGCACTGCACGATGTCGATGAGGCCTTCGCGGTCCGCCGTCGGATCCCCAGAGCCCTCACAGAGGGGCACCCCGAGCGGGCCCTGAGCGCGCTGCTCGAAGGCCTCACCGATCGGCGCTTCGAGGTCCGCTATCAATGCGGCGTCGCCCTCAACCGGCTCACGGAAAAGCATCCAGATCTCGAAGTCAGCGCCGACCGCATCTATCCGGTGATCCGCAAGGAAACCCGCGTAGGCCGTCGGGTGTGGGCGAGCCAACGACTGCTCGACCAGGGCGAGTCCAACTCCGGGGAGATCCCCTTCTTCGATGATTTCCTCAAAGATCGGGTGGACCGCAGCCTGCAGCACGTTTTCACCCTGCTGGCGCTGATCCTGCCCAAGCAGCCGCTCACCATCGCGTTTCGGGGCCTGCACACAGACGACCCGACTTTGAGAGGGACCGCCCTCGAGTATCTGGAGAGCGTGTTGCCACCCGATATCCGGGCACCACTCTGGCCCTTCATCGAGGGCGAGCAGGGGCCCGCTCCGGCGAACCGCAACCGCGAGCAGGTGCTCGACGAGCTGGTGCGCTCCAACGAGTCGATTCAACTCAATCTGGCAGCGTTGAGGGCCCGGCTGGGCCAGAGCGATGGCGGGGGGACGCAGGAGGATTGAGCGATCAGGGCTCCGGAGCAGGCGGCTCCGGATCGGGCTCGGGCTCCTCGCAGATCAGCGCCTCGTCGGCGAGACCGTCACAATCGTCATCGATTTCGTTGCAGATCTCTTCCACCCCAGCCTCGGGATTGGGCTCAGCGCTGCAGATGGGCAGTGGTGCGCCTCGGCGCTGGTAGACGATGCGCTCCCAACCCGCGTTGCCGTTGAGGGTGGTCTGACCACAGCGATAGCCACTGCTGATGTTGCCGTTGCTGGTGTGCCAGCACATGCGCTGCTCAGGGAGTGTGTTCCCCGTGTCGCAGGAGTTCCGGCTCAGCGCCTCCCCCACAGGACCGAAGCCCCACGAGTAGCTGTCGCTGAAGTACCAGTTCACCCCGTTGTGCACGTTCACCGGGTTCCGGTCGTTCCCTGAATCCTGCAGGATGAACTCGCGCTCCCCCATGGCCGCCAGTGTCAGGTTTGCCTGGCCCACGGGGCGGCAAGCCATCATCAGCACATCTTCGTCACACTGCGTCAGAATCTGCTCCACCGAAGGGTTGCCAGCGTTGTAGAGCCCGCTCCAGCATTGTTCGAATCCGCCGGCGAGCACCTGGGCCTCGGGGAGGTTCTGCTGGATGCCCTCGAGGGCGAGCCCGGGAGGCGCCCCATCTTCGACGGGTGGGCAGATGATCTGGCCTTCGACGGCGCAGAGGCCTTCACCAGCGACGCAGAGATCACCCACGCCCTCTACGTTGTCGACGACACCATCACAATCATCATCGCGGCCGTTGCAGACCTCGACCTCGGGATCAGCGGGGCCGACAGAGACACAGACCTCGCCGCCGTCTTCACCGCATTGAATCTGGCCCTCTTCGCACGCGGGGATACCGTCGATGCACTGGGCCCCGATGTCGAAGTCTTCATCGACGCTCTCGTCACAATCGTCGTCCAGCTCGTTGCAGAGCTCATCGACGGGCTCGCCCGCTTCTGCGTTGCACACCAGGCCCAGCCCGGCGCGCTGCAAAATCACCCGCTCCCAGCCATTGCCGACGCCCGTGTTGCTGCCACATCGCCAGCCGTTGGTCAGGTTGCCACCGCCGGAGTGCCAGCAGATACGGTCGTTGCGGTCCCGGTTCTGGGTGTCACAGCTGTTGCGGCTGAGGGGCTCACCCGCCGGGCCGAAGCCGATGGAGTACTGGTCGCTCCAGTACCAGTTGGCGCCGTTGTGCTCGTTCGGGGGCGGGTTCTGCTCACGACCGGCATCGATGATGATGAACTCGCGCTCCGCCGTCGCCGCCACCTGGAAGTTGGCCTGACCATCTTGGCGGCAGGCCATGACCCAGACATCCTCCTGACAATTCGCCAGGATCTCCGCCACCGGTGAGACCTGCTCGTAGCCGCCCACATAGCAAGGCTCGAAGCCCTGACCGAGCAGCTCCGCCTCGGGCAAATCGTTCACGATGCCGGCGAAAGGCAGACCGCCCCCGCCCTCTTCACTGCAGACGAACTGACCGTCGCGCTGGCACGCGCCCACCCCTGCAGAGCAGGGCACACCGACACCTTCGACGTTGTCGACCTGACCATCACAGTCGTTGTCGATGCCGTCACAGATCTCGAGGTCAGGCTCGACGTCGTAGGGCTCACAGAACAGCTCGCCTTCGTCGGTGCAGGCGATGCGACCGCGCTGACATGCGCCGACGTTCTCGTCGTTGCAGTCACCGCCCACATCGAAGCCTTCGTCGACGATGCCGTCACAGTCGTCGTCCACGTTGTTGCAGGTCTCCTCGGAGAGGGCCTCTTCGTCGGCCTCAGCGTCACAGACGGGCAAAGGCGCAGCGGGTCGGTGGAAGACAACGCGCTCCCAGCCAGCGTTGCCGTTGAGGGTTTGCTGACCACAGCGATAACCGCTGCTCATGTTGCCGTTGCTGGTGTGCCAGCACATGCGCTGCTCGGGCAGCGTGTTCCCTGTGTCGCAGGAGCTCCGGCTCAGCGCCTCGCCCACAGGACCGAAGCCCCATGAGTACGTGGCGCTGAAGTACCAGTTCACCCCGTTGTGTACATTCACCGGGTTTCGCTCGTTCCCCGACTCTTGGAGGATGATCTCGCGCTCCCCCATGGCCGCCAGGGTGAAGTTCTCGTTGCCCACCGGGCGACAGGCCATCATCAGCTGGCCTTCGTCACACTGCTCGAGGATCTGGGCCACCGCAGGCTGACCCTCGTTGTAGCGGCCGCTCCAGCACAGCTCGAAGCCATTGGCCACGATGTCGGCCTCGGGCAGATCCTGCTGGATGCCCTCATAGCTCAGGCCGATGGGGGCGCCGGGCTCGATCTCGGGACACACCAGCTCGCCCTCAGCGGCGCAGACGCCTTCACCAGAGACACAGGGATCACCCACACCAGGGGCGTTGTCGACGACACCATCACAGTCATCGTCGCGACCGTTGCAGATCTCGGGCTCGGGATCAGCGGGGCCGACAGAGATGCAGGCGGGCATGCCTTCGTCGTTACAGCGCACCTCACCGCGCTCGCAGGCAGGGATACCTTCAGCGCAGGGGCCACCGACGTCGAAGCCCTCGTCCATGATGCCGTCGCAGTCATTGTCGATGTTGTCGCAGGCCTCAGGCGTGGGCTCGAGGATCTCGGCGTCGCAGACCACCGTGGCCCGGTCGGGCCGCTGGTAGATGATGCGCTCCCAGCCGGCGTTGCCGTTGAGGGTCTGCTGACCACAGCGGTAACCACCGCTCATGTTGCCGTTGCTGGTGTGCCAGCACATGCGCTGCTCAGGGAGTGTGTTCCCTGTGTCGCAGGAGTTCCGGCTCAGCGCCTCGCCCACAGGACCGAAGCCCCATGAGTAGCTGTCGCTGAAGTACCAGTTCACTCCGTTGTGCACGTTCTCGGGATCGCGCTCGTTCCCCGAATCCTGAAGGATGATCTCACGCTCACCCATGGCCGCCAGGGTCAGGTTCTCCTCCCCCACAGGGCGGCAGGCCATCATGAGCAGGCCCTGATCGCACTGCTCGAGGATCTGCTCCACCGAGGGCTGGCTCTCGTTGTAGCGGCCACTCCAGCACTCTTCGAATCCGCCGCCCAGAACCTGGGCCTCGGGCAGATCGAGCTGAATGCCTTCAAAGGCCAGGCCCGCAGGGGCGCCATCGGGGGCACAGACGGTGACCCCATCGGTGCCACAGGCACCCTCGGCGCTACGGCAGGGCTGGTCGAGCAGCTCGGCGAAGTCTTCGTCGGTGGTGCCATCACAGTCATCATCGAGGCCGTTGCACAGCTCCACGACGGGCCGACCCTCGTCGGCACCGCAGACCACCTCACCGGCGGGGGTACACACCGTGACGCCTTCGCCGCGGCAGGCACCGACGCCACCCTCACAGGCCTCGCCCACACCGGGGAAGCCTTCGTCGGGGGTGCCGTCACAGTCATCGTCGAGACCGTTACAGGCCTCGTCTTCTGGAGGCAGCGGCACCGCGTCACAGACGGCCTCACCGGCCTCATTGCACTGGGTGCGGCCTCGCACCGCGCAGATGCCGTCGCCGCTCACACAGGGCTGGCCCACGCCGAGGCCCTCGTCGGCGGTGCCGTCACAGTCGTCGTCCTGGCCGTTGCACAGCTCTTCTGAGACCTCGATGGGCTCTGCGCCGCACACCACTCGGCCATCTTCGGCGCACACGTTCACGCCGCGGCTCACGCAGCGATCGACCACCACGGCGCACTCATCGCCGACGCCGAGGCCTTCATCTGTGCGGCCATCGCAGTCATCGTCGATCTCGTTACACACCTCTTCGCCGGGCTCGCCACGCTCCCCCTCGCAGGTGAAGTTGCCGTCGGCGTCGCAGGCGATGACACCTTCGCGGCCGCAGGCGCCAGAGGCCGTGGTACAGGGCATGCCTACGCCGAGGTTTTCGTCGACCTGACCATCACAGTCGTCGTCCTGGCCGTTGCAGGTCTCGTTCGAGGGCGTACACGAGGGATCGATGTTCCCTGCCCCGCCCTCACCGGCCTCGCCACCTTCGCCACCGGCCCCCGCGAGGCCGCCGGCGCCCCCCTCACCTGCAGAGCCGTCCACCTGGACCTGCTCGCCGCCTTCGCCGCCTCCCCCGGAGTCGTCCTCAGGATCTTCGGTACAGGCCGTGAGGGCCAGGCAGGCACCCAACAACCACAGGGTGCCCCAGTTTCGATGTGTTCTCGCCATACTCTCTCTCCACTCCCTCTCAGGGCGATCCCCGAGGCCAGCAGCTCCAGTATTGCCCCAAGTGCCCGATGAATGCATCAAGGCAATCACACCAGAGCGAGCCAGGGGTTCATTCAAGGGGTGCGTTCACGGGATTCGTTCACGGTGGTGCAGCGAAGGGCTGCGTCAGAAATCCACGCCGGGGCGTCGCCGGTCGTGGACCACTGTGGGCAGACCACGCTGTGGCTCCCCGTGACCACCGAGCACTCGATACATGAAGTACAAACGATAGAAACGTTTGATGTAGCCGCGGGCCTGGCGAAACGGCACTCGATCGACGAACAGATCAATGGGCACACCGGCGTCGCCGTGGATCTCGAAGGCCGTGGTGAGCTGGTCCAGCCATTGATCGACAGCCTTGGGGCCGGCGTTGTAGGCCGCCACATAGAGCGGGACTTGCCCCTCGAACCGATCGCGCAGCGCGGCGAGGTACCATGCACCCAGATCGATGTTCACTGCGGGATCGAAGAGATCAGGGGCCTCTACCGTGGGGGCGTTGCGATGACGCTGAATCTTCGCCGCCGTGCGGTCGAGCAGCTGCATCAACCCTCGAGCGTGGGCTCTGCTCACGACGTCGTGGTCGAAGCCGCTCTCCATCCACATGATGCTCCAAATCACCTCACCTTCGAGGCCGGTGGCCCTGGCCGCACGATCGACCGTCTCCGACCATGGGCGTGGGTGCGCTCGATGAAACGCTTGGGCACCCTCTTCTGTCGCCCCCGTGGTGAGCAGATCCGGGTTTCGGATCAAACTCAGACGTCGAGCGCGCTGCGCGTCTCCAGCCACCGAGACCAGGCGGTACAGCTGGTCCCACTGCCCATCACGCCTCAGCGCGGGCGCTTCGACATCAAGTCGCCTGAGAGCGTAGTCATGTAGGCCTGCCTGCACGAGAGCCTGGAGATCCTGCTCCAGCGGGGTGAGGGCGCCCTCCTCTGGGGCCTTCAAAGGCTCCATGACGAGGGGCGGCGCCAGCTCGGGCCACTGCAGCCGCACGAGCAGGCCGTACCAGTCCAAAGGAGACTCGGCAGCGAGGGCCTTGAGACCCTGCTTCGCCGCCTCGGGCGACGAGGCCAACGATGCCCTGAAGGTCCAATAGCGGGCGGCCCGTTGATGACGCCCAGGAGATTGCGCGAGGGCACGAAGCGCGGCGACAGCCTCACCGTGGCCACCCAGATACAAGCTCCAGGCGTGGTACCACTGGGCGGCCCCGCCCCACTGAGCCCCCTGCACTCGGGCGAACCCTGCTGCGGCTTCGAGATAGCGCCCGGCCTCATAGGCACCAAAAGCCTGAAAGAAGATGGCCTCTTGTCGGAACTGCCCCTCGGGATACCTCTCCAGATAGTCGGTGTAGTGCGCAGCAGTTTCTGACAGCCCAGCACGCCCTGCGGCACGTGCAGCGAGATGGCGCGCCTCTTCTTCCAACAGACGTGCCTCAGGGTCCTTCGCCTCTGCGATGGTCAAGAACCACCGGTGTGCCTGAGCATAATCTCGACGCCAGGGGGCGAGACGCAGACGCGCCCGAGCCATTAGGGCTGGCCACCTCTGAGGGCCTGCCTCCAAAGCTGCATAGATCGCGTCTGCTTCAGCGTAGTGGCGCCCCTTTACGAGAGAGGCCGCTCGACGCATCTGGTCGTCTGGTTCGAGCGTGAGGCCCTTGAGGGCGGCGACGCCCTCTGCCGTAGTCGGGTGATCCAGCGCCAAAGTGCGCTGGAGTTGCTCTGAGACCAGGGCTTCACCGCAGCTGTGGTGCAACTTTCTCAGCAGCGACAGCCGTGGCGCCTTCTCGATCCACGGCGGATCATCGGCGAGAGCAGTGACGGTGGCGAGCCGATCCTTGCATTTACCCGCCCCAGCTTGAGCGGCAACCCATCGTGCTCGGTGGCCCCAAGCGGGATGTTTCTCCAACGGGCGCGCTTGCTTTGCTGCCCATGACGCATCCCCAGCAGCGAGAGCGGCCACAGCAGCTTCGAGGGCAATGGCCTCTCGAAGTCTCGGCGCCTCCAGCCCCGACTTCAGCAGAGCCTTCGCCCCGGCGACGGTGGGCTGGGTGCGCAGCGCAGCGACTTGCGCCGCCAGGGTCGAGTCGGCCCGGGCCACAAAAGGTGTGATCCACAACGCCAGGAAGGCCGCCCGCACGGACACGGGCGTCAAGGGGTGATGCCCAAGGCCTCGAGCGCCGACGCCAGATCTTCGGGGAGCGTGGATTCGAAACGCAGCCGCTCGCCAGTGACCGGATGCTCAAAGCCCAGCTCGAAGGCGTGCAGGGCCTGGCGCTTGAGGCCGAGATCGATGCCCAGCAGTCGCAGCTCCGTGGGACGCTCGATGCGCCGTGGCCGCCCATAAAGCGGATCCCCGAGCAGAGGCCAGTTGGCTTCGGCCATGTGCACCCTGATTTGATGCGTGCGGCCAGTCTCCAGGCGCATCTCCACCCAGGTCGCGCCGTGGGCTTCGGCGAGGGCGGTGTAGTGCGTCACCGCTCTACGGCCACGCTCTACCCGCGTGGTGAACTTCAGCCGGTGGTTCATGTGCCGGCCGTGCAGCGTGTCGAAGGTGCCCATGGCAGGCAGCTGCCGCCCCCAAACGAGGGCATGGTAGCGCCGATCCACAGTGTGCTCGGCGAACTGCGCCGCGAGATGGTGGTGGGCTCGCTCGGTCCGGGCCACCACGACGACCCCTGTGGTGAAGGCGTCGATGCGGTGCACCACACCAGGTCGGTGGGGTCCGCCGATGGGCGACAGGTTGCCATAGCGGGCCACGAGACCATTCACCAGGGTGTCGTCCTGATGCCCGGGCGCCGGGTGCATCACGACACCCGCGGGCTTGTTCACCACCACCAGCTCGGCGTCCTCGTAGACGATGTCGAGGTCCATGGGCGTGGCGATGCACTCCGTGGGCTCGGGGGGCGGCAGGTCGATGTGCACCTGTACCCCAGCGTCGAGGGCGAGGGAGGGCTTCGTCTTCGCGCCATCCACCTTCACACGGCCGGTCTTCACCCACTGGGCAAGGCGACTACGGCTGTAGTCGGGCAGCATCTGAGCGAGGGCGCGGTCGAGGCGCATGCCAACGAGATCGCCGTCTACGACGAAGACGATGGGCTCCGGAGAGAGTGCGTCTGGGGTGTCCATGGGGACGTGTTACTCCGCCGCAGAGAGTGCGAGCAGGCAGGGGTGGGCCGTGCAGAGGTGACCCCCCGAAGGGCGAGCACAGCATGCCCACACCGAGGGGGCTCACCAGAGCTTGGTGGGCATCTCTCGCGTGTTGTTGGGGATGGCGTCGACGAGGGCACGCTCGAGCAGGTTGTAGCGCTCGCGGATCTCAGGGGCCACGCGGCTGACGTACAGCTCACGGCCCTCGCTGATGTCAGCCTCGAGGAGTTCGAAGAGGGTGTCCTTCACGAGGCCTTCGGCCACCTTGGACTTGTTGTACAAGAACACATCAGAGGCGATGGTTCGGGCGAGGCGCAGGGCCCCTTCCACGGTCTTGATTTGAGACATCGAGCCCTCGGTGTTGGTTCGGTGAGCCAGGGGTTTCAGCAGACGGTGAACACGCTACGACCGGTCATGGCCAGCGTCAACCTCAGCCCTCGGGCTCCGGAGGGGCCGTGCGCGGTCCGAGGTAGTCGTGCAGCACCTGATCAGCGTCGAGGTTCAACGCCCGGGCCACCTGCTTGAGGAACCCGCGCACGTAGACCGTCGCTGGTAGATCATCAAAGATCTCGTCCTCGATGCACCTCAAGTTGAACGTACTGATCTTGGTGCGCTCGGAGATGTCGTGGAGCGTCATCTCGCAAGCTTCCCGGATCAGGCGGATCACCGCGCCGGTGATGGGCGTGTCCGGCGGCAGGCCCGCAGCGGCGAGGGGATCGCTCGGCGGAGGCATCCGCGGCGACGGCGCCGGGGGCGCCACCCGCTGATCTGCCCGACGCAGGCTCGGGTGGCCCTCGGGAAACCGCTTGAGATCGTAGGCTCGCCGCTTCTGGGGGTCGACGAGGATCTGGTAGGCCTCGGTGAGATCGGTGTGCAGCGCCTTGAGCTCCTGGCTGTTGAACAGGCCGTAAACCACTGGGCCGTTGGCGTCGAACAGGCTGGTCAGGCGTTTGTAAGCCCGACGAATCTCGTCGTCCGTGGCCCCAGGATCGATCTCGAGCAAGGCATAGAGGTCGGCGTTGGTTTTCACCGGCTCACCTCCCGGGCTCTGACCTCGCGCTGCCGCGAGACCGGGACCAGCAACCGCCGGGACACCCGCTCGATGCGTTGCCCCAGACTGGAGCCGGGGTACTCGAGCATGAGGGGCCGGCGCATGCGCATTGAGTGGATCGCCGCGTCGTCGTAGTCCATATGGCCGAGGTTTTCGGCCATCACGCCCCATCGACGCTTCAGAGCGCTGCAGATGCCTGCAGCCATCTCCATGTCGGCCCGGGTACGGCACTGGTTCACCATGATGCGGGGGCAGAAGCCGTCCACCTTGGTCCGCAGCGCCTTCGCCGCCTCGGGGTGAGAGCCCCCCAAAGCGTTGATGAGATCGTACGGGTTCTGGATCTGGCCCACGTGATCTGCAGAGAGCACGGCCCGAGCCACCACCCCCGCCACATCGTCGGCGCCGAGGATCAGGTGATAAAGCGCCACCCTCAAGAAAGCGTAGATGCGCTCCACCCCCACCGGCTCGGGCTTCACCATGACCACGGCGGCGTCGGCCTCCAGGAAGGTGTCGAGGGTCAGGCGATCGCCATGGGTGCCCATGTCGAGCAACACCACGTCGGCCTCGAGGCTCAGGGCATGATCCAGGGTGGCCTTGCGCAGCGCATCGCCGGCGCCCCCCGAGATGAGGGTGGGCGGGCGGCACAGCTTGAGCGTAAGGCCCGGCACCTGCTCCACGAGGGGTTCACCGGCGCTGCGCAGGAGCGCTCCAGGGGCCGGCAGCAGAGGCTCGAGCCCGAGGTAGGTGTGCAGATTGCCGCCACCGGGATCGAGGTCGGCCACCACCACCTCTCGACCGAGGCGGGAGAGGTACACCCCGATGTTGGCCAGGACGAGGCTGCGGCCTACGCCGCCCTTGCCGCCGGCGAAGACCACCCGGTAGGGCCCCTGCCCTGGTGGATGCCATGGGAGTTGTTGCAGGTCACCGCTCATGGCGCCTGCTTCTACCGCAACGGCGAGCCCTGCACAATCTGCCGCGGCGAATTCTCAGTTCTGTCGGGCCGTTGAGGCATGATAGAGCCAATGCTCGAACCGCAGGCCCCCGGGCCTCACTGGAGCCTTGATGGGCGTACAAACCCAGAGCGCACTCATCGCCGCGGTGTTGCTCACCGTTATGATCATCAACCTGGTCTCTCCCCGGCGACGCACCGCCCAGCGAAAGACCTTCATCGGGCTGCTCACGGGCCTCACGGCCTACAACGTGGCCTTCTTCGGCCTCGGCGTCTCCGACACCCCCGATCTGTGGCGGGGCATGATGCAGCTCTCTGCCTTGTCCATCGCCATCCTCGGGCAGCGGTTCTTCGACCGGTTCCTCGAACGTCGAGACGCGCTCATGTGGCGCATCATCACCGGGGCCTCCATCGGTGGCGGCGTGCTCGTCTTCACACGCCTCGGCGCCACAATGACCGCCAGCGTGCTCCTGGCGATCTACGTGCTCGGGGTTCTGGGCCACTGCATCTGGCGGCTCTATCTGCGGTACGAGCGTCAGCAGGCGGAGGAGCAGGGTCCCGAGGCGCAGCGGCTGCTCTATCTGGTCATCGGTGGTGCCGGGGCGCTCTTCTTCGTGGCCCTCGACCTCCTGGCGCAGACCGGCCTGCCCGTGCCCACCTTCGGCCACCTGCTGCTCACGGGCTACATGTACCTCTGGATGCAGGTCATCCAACGTTCTCGCCTGCTCGACCTCAACGAGATGCTCGGCCGCATGGCCACTGTGACAGTTCAGGCTCTGAGCCTCTCTCTCATCTATACCGGCCTCGTGGTGTGGGTGGGCGAGCGATACGGCCTCTTCGTCTTCAACACCTTCGTGGCCACCCTGGTGCTGGTGCTGCTCTTCGAGCCGCTCCAGCGCGTGCTGGACTCTCAGGCCTCGAAGTTGCTGTTTCAGCAGAAGTTTCGCTTCGAGCAGCGCATCAGGCGGCTGAAGGCCAGCCTGTCGCAGACTGTGGGCGTCGACGACATGGTGGAGCGGGTGACGAGGGCGCTGAAGGCCGCCCGACGGATCAAACACGTGGCGGTCTATCTGCAGGAGATCGACGGCCGCGGGTATTTTCAGGCCCGTGACGAGGGGGCTGAGGGGGCCGGGCGGATCGACCTTGTGGGCGATCAGGATTTTGTGCAGGCGCTCAGGGCCGCCCCCGAGGGGGTCACCCGAGAGCTTCTGGAGCGGGAGATCGACGACTTGGAGTTCGAGGGCGCTCAGACTGGCCGGTCCATCGCCACAGATCGGGCTCACATCAACGCGGTGCTCACCACCCTCGAGCGACTCGGGGGCAACCTGTGCTTCCCCTTGATTCACAAAGATCGGCTGTCGGGCTTTCTCGTCATCGACGCCGAGCGCCCTCGGGAGGCGTTCTCCAGCGAAGAGATGCAACGTTGGGGCGAGCTGGCCCACCAGATGACCATCGTGATCGAGAACTCGGTGCTGGTGGAGCAGCTCAAAGAGCGAGAGCGTCTCTCGGCCCTGGGCCAGATGGCAGCAGGGCTCGCCCACGAGATCCGGAACCCCCTCGGGGCCATCAAAGGGGCCGCTCAGATGCTGGAGCCCGACTCCCTCAACGAGGACGAGCAGATTTGCGTGGGGGTCATCCTCGAGGAGGTGGATCGACTCAACGTGGTGGTGAGCCAGTTCCTCGATTACGCGCGGCCCTATCGCGGCGCCCTGTCACCGACTGACATCAACCGGGTCATCGAGAAGGTGGCCCACATGACCGAAGCCGACGAGCTCTCCGACGGCGTGAAGGTGCACCTCGCCCTCGACACCGATCTACCCCCGATCCTCGGAGACGCTGATCAGCTCAAGCAGGTGCTGCTCAACCTAGCACGCAACGCCTGTGAGGCCATGCCCGAGGGCGGCGGCCTCACCTTCTCCACCCACCTCGCCTTCGAGGAGGCCCCTGGCGCCCCAGGAGAATCGAGGCAGCGTGTGGAGGTCACGGTGGCCGACGAGGGCACAGGTTTACCTGAGGGCGCCCGGGAGCAGCTGTTCATGCCCTTCTTCACCACACGACAGGGCGGCACCGGCCTCGGCCTCGCCATCAGCCAGCGGATCGTGCAACAACATGGCGGCTCCATCACCGTGCGGCCCGGCGCCACCCGTGGCACGGTCTTCTCGCTCAGGCTGCCACTCGCAGACGACGCCCACGCCCTCACGGGCGAGTTCCAGCGTCGCCAGGGGCTGACCAACTTCACCCCTCCCCCAGGAGAGGCTGTCTCATGATCCGCATCACCGGCGGCGCCGCCCGAGGGCGACGACTCAAGGTCCTCGACACCGGCAAGGTCAGGCCCACCACCGACAAGGTCAGGCAGGCCCTCTTCAACGTGCTGTTCCACAGCCACGAGCGCGCTCCCATGGGACAACGCGTGCTCGATCTGTTCGCCGGCTCCGGAGCCTTGGGCCTCGAGGCCCTCAGCCGTGGCGCCGAGTCGGTCACCCTCGTAGAAGGTGATCGTCGCGTGGCGCGGCAGCTGAGCGAGAACGCCGCCATCGTCGGTGAGGGGGCAGAGATCATCTGCAGCCCTGTCGCACGTTTTTTGAGTCAGCCCGGACCGATGGAAGATCTGAAGTACGGGCTCGTCTTGATGGACCCCCCCTACGCCGCAGGGTTGGTGAACCCCACCCTCGAGGCCCTGGTGACGGGGGGCTGGCTCGCGCCGGGGGCCATCGTGTGCGTGGAGCACGGCCCTGATGGCGCCCCCCAGGTCTCGGCCCCCTTGCGTCCGATCTTCCATCGGCGGTACGGGGAGTGTGAGATCACCCTGTTGACCCTTGAGGAGCAGCCCATGCGCCGCGCCATCTACCCCGGCTCTTTCGACCCTGTCACCGTGGGGCACATCGACATCATCCGACGTGGCCTCCAGGTGGTGGACGAGGTGGTGGTCACCGTGGCCTGCAACATCAAGAAGACCCCCATGTTCTCCGACGAGGCCCGCATCGAGATGATCGAGATGGTCTTCGCCGACGAGCCCCGGGTAAAGGTGGACGGCTTCCAGGGGTTGCTGGTGGACTACGCCACCGCCAACGACATCCCGCTGGTCCTCCGGGGCCTGCGCAGTGGCATCGACTTCGAGTACGAGCAGCAGATGGCGTGCATGAATCGCCACCTCGCGGCGCAGACCGAGTACATCTTTTTGGTGGCAGATCCGACCCTCAGCTACGTCTCGTCGAGTCTGATCCGCGAGATCGCCCTCAACGGCGGTGACGTCACCGGCATGGTGCCCCCCCTGGTGGAGGCCCGCTTGAAGGCCGAAGTCCTGGCCCGCCAGAGTCAGTGATCATCTGAACCCGCATGGAGCATCGAACCTCTTGAGCTTGAAGCGCACCATCTCCCCCCTGCCCCGATTCGCCCTGGCCCGGCTCGCCTTGTCGGTGTGCCTGCTGGCGCTATTCGGCGTAGGGTGTGTCGTGCCCTTGCCCGTGGAGGAAGAGGAGCCTGATCCCAACTTCCCGCCCTTCTACGACCCTCTGGCGGTGGATCCGGGCTTCGATCAGGTGGTGAGCTTCGACCCGCAAGGGGCCGACGAGGCCACGCTGAACTTCAACGTGTCGGTGGTCGGTGACTACAACACCGACGAGACGCTCTTCTGGCGCCTCTACCTCAACTACGATCCCCAGACCTTCCCCATCCGCATCAACGGTGACGAAGTCCGCCAGACAGGGAGCGTGTTCAGAGAGCCGATTCAGTTTTCCCTGGACTGCTCCAACTTCAGCCCCTTCCGAGAGGTGGATCTCCACCGTCTGGAGCTGGTGATCGGCGATCGGGCCTTCGAGGACTCGAACAGCCCCGCGCTCCTGGAAGGCGCCGAGCAGACCCGGGTGGTCTGGTTCATCGAGCTGGTGTCGGCGTGTCGTCTCTGAGGCGATGGGGCCTGCTGGGCCTCACCGCTGCGGCGGCCGCTTTGCCCGCGTGCATCGAATTCGGGGAGATCAGCCGAGATCCGCTCAGGCCACCCACAGGGTGCAGCGGCATCGAGTCCTGCCCTCAGGGCCTGATCTGTGAGGCGGGGGCCTGCGTGGGCGGTGAGCCCCCGGAACGGGCCCTGGTCATTCGAGTGCGACCCCCGCGCAGCACCGGGCTCGGTGCGGTGGAGACCCGCACGCTCTTCACGGACCGGCCGATCCTCGCCCTCGCCGAGGTGGCCCTGCCTCAAACCATCGATCTCGAGGCGGAGCTGCTCTATCAGGGTGAGCCGATCCCCGCCCGGGCGGTGGCCCGACCTCAGGGCGTGGTGGATCCGGCGGCCTTCGAGGTCTCTGCTGATCCCGTGGTCCAGGCCGACGGCCCCCGCACCCGCCTGCCCCTGGTGCCCTGGTGGCCCCGAGAGCCACAGTTCGCCCCAGGCGAGCAGCTGGGCATCCGCTACGACATCCAGTTCGTGCCCCAGCTGTCTCCCCCGGACGATCTGCCGCCCTGGACGGTGCTGGACGAGTCGGTGAACGGCCTCGCTGACGACGCGGCCCTGCGCTCGTTCTCTCTGCCCGGCCCCGAGGGCCTGGTCACCCTGGACGGGCGGCTTACGCTGAGCCCTGAACAGCCTACCCCTCTCCAGGGCGTGCCCATCTTCGCGCAAGACGCCGCTGGCAGGCGGGTGAGCACAGAAGCCGAGACGGATGAGGAGGGCCGCTTCTCGCTGCGCTTCTGGCGCCCCACGCGAGAGACCGAGTACACCCTGCGCGT
The DNA here is from genome assembly GCA_046290225.1 of Bradymonadia bacterium. GTDB lineage: Bacteria > Myxococcota_A > Bradymonadia > UBA7976 > UBA1532 > JBKAGE01. The sequence continues at coordinate 200,918 of JBKAGE010000034.1, forward strand.
CCGCCCGGCCCGCCCCGATCGACCGCTCCCAGAGCTTCAAGTGCCCGTCCGCGTCCTCCTGGAGGGCGAGTTGGAGTTCCTCGACGTATTTCTGGGCAATGTAGGCACTCTGGTGAACTTCACCGGCAGGCTCGACGGCTCCTTCGGCGACGTAGAAGAGCCCGTCGTGGGCGCCTCGCTCCGCTTCGTGGGCCAGGTGAGCGGCGGTCGCTACGAGACCTGGGCCCTCTCGGGCATGGACGGCGCCTTCAATGTGCAGCTGTTCCCGGGCACCTATCAGGTAGGCCTCGATCCTCCCCTGAGCGGCGACTTCCGCCACACGCGGACCCGACTGGACGTCGAGCCGATGGCCCCCGGGGATCCCACCGATGCCCTCAGCTTCACCGTGCGCCCCCGCAGCCGGGTCTTCGGCCAGCTGATGGCCCCGGACGGCTCCCCCCTGGCCGAGGGCCGCGTAGTGGCCACCCTCGTCGAGGCGGCCTCGGGAGACCCCTCTCTTCAGACCACCGACTTCGCCCCACCCATCCGCACGGTCTCGGCCCTCGCCGATGACGCCGGGCGCTTCGAGCTGTTCCTCGATCCGGGCACGCACAGCCTGGCCATCGAGCCCCCGCTCGGCCGAGGGCTGCCCAGCTTCGTCACCACCACCCAGGTGCCGGTGGAGCAAACGACGGGCCTCGATCTGCGTACGCTGTCAGTGCCCCCGGCGGCCTCTCTCTCCATCGAGCTGGTGGATCAAGAGATGGCGCCGGTGGAGAACGCCGTCGTAGAGGTCTGGTGGGAAGACGAATCAGGTCGAATCGACGCCGGGCAAGGCAGCTCCGACGCTTCGGGGCAGGTGTTCTTGAGCCTACCCAACCCCTCGGGGATGCCTTGAGAGCGGACGGCCGCCCTTCGGGCCGCCTGTAGCGGACGACCCAGCAAAAGCTTTCGCTTCGCTGCGTCTGTAGCGGACGCCTGCTGCGGCTTCGCCTTGCAAAGCTGTAGCGGACGCCGAGTCTGCCTCCGGCAGCCTGAGCTGTAGCTTTCTAAGAGAGTTGGGTGGGAGTTTTGGGCTTCTCAACCCAGGTAGGGGCTTACGCCGGAGCTGGTCCGCCAGGAGACAATGGCATTCGCGGTAGACGAGCCAACGCCCCCCAACTGATCTTCAAATAGCTACAGGGAATTTGCCGTAGGCAAATGAGCGTCCGCTACAGCTCTCGCCAAAGGCGAGGCGTCCGCTACAGGCGCAGCGCAGCTGGGCCGTCCGCTACAGGCGGTGCCAAAGGCACGGCCGTCCGCTCAAGCAGCCTCGAGCAGCGCAGCGGCGCCCATGCCGCCACCGATGCACATCGACACCACAGCGAACCGGCCGCCGCGACGACGCAGCTCGTAGAGCGCGGTGAGAGCCAGGCGGGTACCCGACACGCCGAGGGGGTGACCCAGGGCGATGGCGCCGCCGTTCACGTTGAGCTTCTCGTCGGGTACACCGAGCTGCGTGGCGCAGTACACCGACTGGCTGGCGAAGGCCTCGTTGATCTCGAAGAGATCGATGTCGCCCACGGTCTTGCCGGTCTTGGCGAGCAGCTTCTCGATGGCGGGGTAAGGACCGATGCCCATGATGGCGGGATCCACACCCACCACCACGAAGCGACGGAAGTAGCCGAGGATCGGGCGATCACCGGCGGACTCCTTGGTGCCCACCACGACAGCGGCGGCGCCGTCGGTGAGGGGGCTGGCGTTGCCTGCGGTGACCGAGCCCTTGGGATCGAAGGCCGGGCGCAGCTTGCCGAGGCCCTCGAGGGTGGTGCCGGGGCGGATCAGTTCGTCGTGCTCCACAGTGACAGCGTGGCCGTCCACAGCGGTGTTCACGGCGACGATCTCCTCAGCGAGGCGGCCGGCCTCACGGGCAGCGACGGCCTTCTGCTGGCTCGACAGGGCGAAGGCGTCCTGGGCTGCGCGGCTGATCTCGAAGCGCCTGGCGACGTTCTCAGCGGTGGTGCCCATGGCGATGTAGGCCTCGGGGTACTCGAGGGCCAGCTTGGGGTGCAGCTGAGGGTGAAAGCCACCCATGGGCACCGAGGTCATCGACTCCACACCACCGGCGATGGCGAGATCGGTCTCGCCGATGGCCACGCGGCTGGCCACGTTGGCGATGGTCTGCAGGCCGGAAGCGCAGAAGCGGTTCACGGTGTAGGCGGGCACCTCGTCGGGCAGGCCGGCGAGGAAGCCGATGTTCCGGGCCACGTTGAGGCCCTGGGAGCCTTCGGGCATGGCACAGCCAAGGGCCATGTCCTCGATGGCGGCGGGGTCCACCCCTGCCCGCTCGATGGCGGCCTTCACCGCGATGGCACCGAGATCCTCAGGACGGGTCTGGCGCAGGTTGCCCTTGTGGGCGCGGCCGAAGGGGGTACGGGCCCCCCCGATGATGGCGACGTCACGCATTGTCGTTCCTCCGTATCTCTGGGATCAGTTCCGCAGGGGCTTGTTGTTCATGAGCATGTGCTGGATCCGGGCCTGGGTCTTCTCCTCGCCACACAGCGAGAGGAAGGCCTCGACCTCGAGGTCCTGCATCTGCTGCTCGGTGACCCGGGTGCCAGCGACGACGTCGCCGCCGGTGAGGATGTAGGCCAGCTTGGTGAGCACCTTGAGATCGTGCTCCGAAGCGAAGTTGGACTGGTTCATCCCCCACAGGGCGGAGTACAGGGTAGCGTAGCCCGTGCGGCCGGCCACCTTGAGGGACCGGGGCTTCGGGGCCTTGAAGTCCGAACGGGCCATGCCCAGGGCGCGCTGCTTGGCGCCCTCGAGCAGCTCGTCGCGATCCATGGTCACCCGGTCGTCGTTGCGCAGGAAGCCCAGCTTGCGGGCTTCTTCGGCGCTGGTGCTGAACTTGGCCATGCCGATGGTGAGGGCGGCCTCCCGGACGAAGGTCACGGGATCAGCATCCTTCGGGGCGTTCTCGGAGATGTTGTGCAGCAGCGCGAAGCAGCCACCACCGCCGGGGATGAGGCCCACGCCCACCTCTACGAGGCCCATGAAGAGCTCCGGGTGAGCCTGGATGGCGTTGGCGCCGAAGCACACCTCAGCGCCGCCGCCGAAGGTGTAATCGTAAGGCGCGGCCACGACGGGGATGCTGCTGTGACGCAGCTTGTTGTTGGCGCTCTGGAACCCGCGGATCATCTTCTCGATGTCGTCCCAGGCCTGCTGTCCGATGCCCATCATCACGCTGAGCAGATCGGCGCCGGCGCTGAAGCAGCCCTGGCCGAACTGACCCTCGCCGGGGTTGCCGTGGTTCCCGACGATCAGCGCGTCGAACTTCTCCTCGGCGATCTCCACGGCCTCGTGCATCATCTCGATGATATCGGCGCTCACCGAGTTCATCTTGGTGCGGAACTCGAGGCAGGCCACGCCGTCGCCGATGTCCCAGAGCCGGGCGCCGTGGTTCTTCGCCACGAGGCTGGGATCAGTGATGCTGCTGGGGAGCCGTAACATACGGGGGCTCACCTGCTCCGTGGCGGAGCTGTTGTTCTTGGCGTCCCAGAAGTTCCGCTCGCCGAGGGGGCCCTCGTAGAACGAGGTCCGCTTGTTGCCGAGCATCTCCTTCACCCAGCCGGGTACGGTGTAGCCGTCGGCCTCCATGCGATCGACCGTCTCCTGCACGCCGAGGGCGTCCCAGGTCTCGAAGGGACCGAGATCGTGACCGAAGCCCCACTTCAGGCCGTTGTCGATCTGCACCAGATCGTCAGAGACCTCGCCGAGGCGGTTGGCGGCGTAGATGAGGGTCTGGGCCACGCAATCCCAGGCGAACTTCGCGGCGTCGTCGTCACCGGCGAGGAGCGCCTTGATGCGCTCGCCGGACTCTTCCTTGCCCTTGGCCGCCTTGATCGAGTCGGCGCGGATCTTGAGCTTCTCGCGGTACTCGAGGGTGTAGGGGTCGAAGGTGTAGGTCACCTTGGTGGCCCGATCCCGCTTGTAGAAGCCCTGCTTGCTCTTGGCGCCGAGCCAGCCCTTGTCGAGCAGGGTCTGGAGCACGTTGGGCACCTTGAAGTAATCCCGCATGGGGTCTTCGGGCAGGTTGTTGTAGAGATCGGTGGTGACGAAGGACAACGTGTCGAGGCCCACCACGTCGCCGGTGCGGAACAGCGCCGACTTGGGGCGGCCGGCGGCCTTGCCGAAGATGGCGTCCACGAACTCCGGGGACTGCTCCGCCTCGATCATCTTGTGCATGGTGTACATCATGCTGAAGGTGCCGATGCGGTTGGCGATGAAGGCCGGCGAGTCCTTGGCGATGACCACGCCCTTGCCCAGGGTCTGCCGGGCGAAGACGGTGAAGCGGGGCTTCAGGGTCGGATCAGTCTCCGGACCATCCACGACCTCAAGCAGGCGCATGTAGCGCACCGGGTTGAAGAAGTGGGTGATGATGAAGTTCTGCTTGAAGTTGTCAGAGCGGCCTTCGATCAGCTGCGCCAGGGGCAGGCCCGAGGTGTTGGAGCTGATGAGGGTGCCGGGGCTCACGATGGCGTCGAGCTTCTCGAAGAGGGCGTGCTTGATGGCCAGGTCTTCCTTGACCACCTCCACCACCCAATCCACCTCGGCGACTTTGTGGAGATCGTCGTCGAAGTTGCCCACAGTGATCATGTCGGCGTCGGCCTTGTTGTAGAACAAGGCAGGCTTGTTCTTGAGCGCCGCCTGGAGGCCCCCCGCTGCGAACTTGTTCCGCACTGCTTTGTCATCGCTCTTTTCCTCGCCAGGAGGCACGATGTCGAGCATAAGAACTTCGATGCCGCAGCCGGCGAGGTGCGCGGCGATGCCACGGCCCATCACACCGGCGCCCAGCACCGCGGCGCTGCGGATTTTGAGGCCCTTGTTCACGGCGTTCATGAACAACCCTTTCGTCAAGCATCTGGACCCGTTGAAAATTCGGGTCTGTGAGTGAGTTCACAGTGTAAAGAACTGAGGAGGTCTGCATGTCTACCCGACCGTCACCGGCAGCGCAATCGCCGCAACGCCTCGAAGCTGTGGTGCGATTGACCGGCGACACCAGGGGCACCTCTCGCCCTGGCGGAGGAGTGATGCACGGGGCTCTGAGCAGGATGCAGGGCGTCGCGCTCGGCACCACACTCAGGCTGGGCGTCGCCGCCCTGCTCGGCGGGCTCCTCTGCGGGTGTGGTGGCGGCGTCAAGCGCCCTACACCCGAGACGACGAACCAGAGCGACGGCGCGCCGACGAAGGCAAAGATTAAGCTGCCTGGTGCGGGTGAATTCTTCACTGCAGGGCGCACGACCTACTCGGGGGCCGACGCCCTAGGTGAGCTCGCCGCCGAGCAATCGGTGGTCAACGCCCTGGGCCAGACCCTGAGGCCACCGCCGGCGCTGAGCTGCGCCGCCCGTGAGTACGCCGCCCGCTTCGCCGCCGATCAACGCCCGCCGAGATCTGCAGTGGTCAAAGCCCTCTCGGCCCACTGCGGCCTCTGGGCGAACCCGGCGTTCAGCCACGCCGTCACGGGGCAGGATGCCACGCTCGTGGTGGACCACCTGAAGAAGGTCATCGAAGCCAAATCGCTGCAAGGGGTCGGCGTCGGGGTCGTGGACGGTCCAGCAGAAGGGCAGGTCACCGCGGCGATCCTGGCGCTGCCGGGCGATCTGCGCATCGAGCAGGTGCCGCGGCAGATCAACGTGGGCCAGCAGATCGAGGTGAAGGGGCGGCTGTTCCGGGGTGCGGGGCCGCTCCTGGCGCTGGCAGGGCCCATGGAGGGTGGCGCAGGCGCCATCACGGAGATCCCCGTCACGGTGAGCAATGATGGTGCATTCGAGCTGTCCTGGAAGATCCCGGAAGGCGCCTTCGCCAAACAGCCCTATGTGGACGTCGAGCTGCTCCGCCAGCAGGGTAAGTTCCTCAACCCCGTAGGCATCTTGAGGCTCAGGGCGCAACCTGAGGCTGGCTACTCAGCAGAGGTCAACGCCAGCGCGGAAGGCGCCGTCGACCCCGGCAAGTTCAGGGCGCAGTTCATCGAAGCTCTCAACACCCGCCGACGCTCGAAGGGGCTCGGGCCCCTCGCCGACGAAGGGCACCTCGCCCCGCTGCTCGATGACTGGCTTGCTCGTCTCGGTGCGGGTCAGGACACGCTCGATCCGCCCCAGGTGACCGACAACACGGGGCAGCCATTCTCCAAGGTGCAGTTCACCTTCGCCTCGGGAGGCACGGGGGCAGAGGCGTTGTCACTGCTGATCGATCGACCTCATGGTCAGCGGGCGCTCCTCGGCGCAGGCGATCATGCCCTCGCCGTGGGTGTACGTCCGTACCCTGGCGGTGGTGGTGCGGATGCCGTCGTACTCACGCTCACCCGGTTCACCGCCGAGGGTATCCCCGCCGCCCGCGGCAAGCTCATGGAGCGTCTCAACGCCGATCGAGTCGCTCGGGGTGTGAAGGCGCTCACGGCGAACCAGGGGCTGCAGGATGCAGCGCAGTCCATCGCAGAGGGTGTGCTCTCCGGCCAGGTGAAGTGGCCCACCGTCATCGACGTGGTCATGCAGAAAGCGGGTCCTGCGGGGGCCTCCGGGGCTGTAGGCGCCGGCGCCTTCACGCTCGATAACTCCGCCGCAGGTCACTTCCTGCAGGAGCCCAACGCCATGGCGCCTCAGGTGGCCCACGTCGGCATCGGGGTCGCCTCGGGCCCCTTGCCCGGCGGCGGCCCGCCCAAGCTCGTGGTGATCTACATCGTGAGCGAGGCCATCGCCGAGCGTTGAGCCTTGGGACAGCGCCTCGGCTCCTTCTAGGCCAGCACGCGCTTGACAAATCGAGTCCCCACCCGTACCTTTCGCCCCGCATGCTGCGCATGTCAGGCATAAACGCCTGAAATAACAAGCCGTTCGACATGAACGACAGCAAAAGAGCAATGGACAAAAGCGACAGTCCCAGACCCTGCGGCCTGCGAGGTGAAGCCTCCAGGCCAGTGCAGGGCAACACAGTGAGCGTTCACGCCGTCGCCCATCGCTGACCCCTACCGGTCAGCGATGACCGGACTCAGGGCTAATCCCCCCGATATCCACCTGACGGCGTGTTCGATGCAGAGATTGCAAACGGACACCTGCGCAGACCACGTCTGCGTTCAACGGCTACGACGGCGAGACGCCGCGAAGCAGCTGATTTCAGGAAAGGGGGATCACCATGATGATGTCCACCGAGTTCAACGGCCGCAGCACCCACGACGCCAAGCGCCGGGCCCTCAACTACTGGTACATGAACCGCGACGGCCTCGGGCTGAGCCTGTCTCAGTTCTTCAGCCGCTGCCGGGTGCGCACCGCCCGTGGTCTCACCACCATCACCTATTACCCGGAAGACCAGGCCCAGTTCCGCCATTGAGCCTCCGGTGATGCCGCGGCCACGCCCGTGGCCGTTCCTCCTCGATCAATTGCCGCAGAGCTGTTAGCATCCCGGCCCCTTGAGCAGTGGCGACTCGTGCGCGCTGTTTCACGGTGCGCTGACCCCACAGGCGAGATCTACGTGCCCTTGCGATCCTTCATCGCTGTACCGCGTCCCCTGCCCCTCTGGGCGATGTTGACGATTTGTCTGATGGGGTGGACTCAAGAGGCCACTGCGGTGACCTACCTCGACCATGGCGACGCAGTACCGCTCAAGAGCGGACGTCGCGTGCTCGGTGTGCAGGGCGTCTTCGGTGACGAGATCCGCACCGTGGGTGCTGGACTGCGTTTCGGCCTCGCAGGGCCCATTGACCTCACCGCCCGGGCAGGGCTCACCGAGATCGCCGACCGTGTGGGCTTCGAGGCCGAGGTGGCCCCCAGGATGGCCCTCTTCGGCACCCGCCAGACCGCGGGCATCGCCGACATTGCCCTCGTCGGCTATGGCTCGGTGCTGCGGACCGGCGAAGTGCTCGCCCTCGGCGCCGACGCCGGGGCCATCGCCTCTCGTCGATTCAAGTTGTCCAGCCGGCTGACGCTCTTCGTCGCTGGCACCCTGGGTCTCGCCACCACGTACACCGACGTCAATGGCGGCGGGGGTGACACGGACTACGACACGGGCCTGCTCGCAGCAGGGGCCGTGGGCGTCGACGTGGCTCGGGGCATTTCCGTGATTCTAGAAGGCAGGCGCCGGGACGACTTCGAGCGTCTGGGCCTCGCCGTGACATTCGAGCTCTGAGGAGACTGACTGATATGCAATTGGGTCGAAACGATCCGTGCTGGTGTGGCAGCGGCAAGAAGTACAAGGTGTGTCACCTGCGCAGCGACGAAGAGCGCATGCGGGCCGAGCGCAACCTCAAGACCGTCTCCGACTGGGTGACCTATCACCGTGAGGCCATGGAAAAGGACGCTCTGGGCTTGTCCCCGGAGCCCGACGCCTTCGCCGCCCTATCCGAGCTCGAGCTTGGCGACGATCCCCTAGCCCACGACGACGCTCGCCAGTGGGCCCTCTATGATCAGTACGGCACCGGCGCCGCCCTCTTGGGCCGCCTGCCCACCGAGCCCAAGGATCCCATCAGCGCCCGTCGGAGCCAGCTGCGCACCCTGCTGCTGAGCACCTTCCCCAGCCTGCACGAGGTCATCGAGTGCAAGCGCGGCCGGGGCCTGCGGTTCCGGGATCGGCTCACGGGCCTGGAGCGTTTCGTACGCGATGAGGCCCTCTCCGAGCAGCTCGATCCCATGGAGGTCATCTATGGCCGCATCATCGTCTTCGAGAAGACCGGCATGATCCTGCCGAACTGGCGCAAGGTGCCCTTCCGCAAGCGCAAGGCCATGATCGCCGGGCTGCTCGAGCAGATGCAGAAGGCTGATCTGCCCCAGGATGCCGCCACCCGTGCTCGATGGCTCAAAGCCAACCCCACGGCCCTCCTCGGCGCTCTGGCTGCAGCCCAATGAGCACCGACGACGGGCAGAGCAAAGATCTGTCGCCAGAGGCTCTGGCCCAGTGGCAGGCGGAGATCGGCGGCCTCACCACCGGTGGTCGGCTGCTCGACGCGTTGATCAGCCCCAAGGACGCCGAACGCCGAATCCAGAGCCTGCCCACGGAAGATCTGCACCGGGCCGTCAAGGTCATCGGCCTGGCCGACGCGGGGCCGATCCTGGCCCTCGCCAGCGGACAGCAGGTGCAGGGCATGCTCGACGGCGAGATCTGGGTCAAAGACGCCTTGTCCCTCGAGCGGATGGATCCCTGGCTCGGGGCCCTCATGCACGCGGGCCCCGAGGCCCTCACGCGTCACCTGCTCGCTCAGGACGATCCGATCATCAACTGGGTGGTGCGTCGATCGGTCCGGGTCATCGCCATCGAAGATCCCGACAGCTTCGATCCCCCCGACACCGAGCACGTGGTCACCCCTGACAATCGCATGTGCGTGGTGTTCCCCGATCCCGATCCTCGGGATCTGCCCATGAAGGTGTTCCTCGATGTGCTCATGCGCACCGAGCCGGAGTACTGCTACAACCTGCTGGTCTTCTCCTCTGCGGCCCTCGATTCGGTGCTGCAAGAAGAGGCTTACCGGTGGCGCAGCGGTCGCATGGCCGATCGGGGCTATGTCGACTACTACGACGCTTTGCGGGTGTACACCGCCCCCCGGCCCGACGAGCTCACCGCCGCTCAGCAGGCCCTGCCCAAGGTCGACGGCCCGGTGGGGTATTGGATGCGCCCGGTGGTGGCTCCGGACGAGCGCCTCGCTCAGGCCATCGCCACCCTCGACCAGGGGCAACAGGACCTCTTTCACCAGGGCCTCGCCTATGTGCTGAACATGGCGCTCTCTGCTGATCGCATCGAGGCATGGGATACCGAAGCAGCGGAGCCGGTCTTCCAGCGGGTCCGTGCCGGCCTCGCCCTCGGCCTCGACGCTCTCTCTGCCGGTGACGTCGACGCCCGGGCCGATGGCATTCGCCTCGCCGAGCACACGCCTTCGTTCATCTTCCGCACAGGCTATGGGCGGATGCAGGCCGCCGCCCGCCCGCTCACACGGATCGTGAGCACAGGCAAGCTCAGGGCTGAGGGCGGACCCGCAGATCGGGTGGACATCGAGCCCATGCGCACGTGGGCCCTGGCCCTCGGCGACCGGCACCCTCAGAAGCCCGACGGGCGGCCGCTGAGCTCTTCCACAGATCTGAGCGAAGCCCACCAGATGGCTCGGAACATCGCCGCGCTGTCCACTGCGGTCTTCTCTGGCGATCTCGCCAAAACCGTCGAGACACAGCCGGGCATCGGCGCCCTGGCCTTCACGGAGATCACAGCCCGGGTGTTGGGCCTCGATCCCACACAGCCACTCCCTGCAAGTGCCCTTGAGAAAGCCCATCGGGCCATGTTCTCCGAGGGCGCCCTCACCGAGGCCGCCCGCGCCGCAGCCATCACCTGGTGGCACGATCGGGCTCCTGAGGGGCCCATTGTGGCGCTGGACATGATGCTGCAAGCGGCGACCGAGGCTCTGGCCCAGGTTGACGTCGATGCACTCGAAGCCCGGTTCGTGCATCTCTGGATCATCAGCGCATAGAGCCCGGAGACCCCCCATGGACGCCGAAGCCCTCGATCTGCTCCGTCGCAGCCTCGCCCTCACCCTCGACACCGAGGGCCGCTGGCTGCACGAGGGCGCCCACTTCGACAACCAGCGCATCGCCGATCTGTTCAGCAGGGGCATCGACCTGCACCCCGAGACCCAGGAGGCGGTGGTCCACATCGGCAACCAGTGGGCCTACTTCACCCCCGTCGATGAGCCGTACATCGCTCTCCGGCTGATCTTCGGCGATGGCACCCTCGAGGCCGAGCTGAACACGTTCAGCACCGTCCCGCTCGGGACCGACAGCTTGCTCTGCTCTGAAGAAGGGGTGATTTACGCGCGCCTGGACGAGCGGCGGGTGGCGCGGTTGTCACGGCGGGCCCACGCTCAGCTCACCGACGTCGTCGAGGAGACCGAGGCGGGCCCTGTGGTGCAGGTCGGCGACCAGGTGTGGCCGATCAACGAGCGCTGAACTTTATCTGCTTCGAGAAGGCCGAACTCTGCCCGGACTTGATGTCGAGGCTGCCATGCAGTCGCTCGATGGCCAGGGTGTCGCCGGTGCCTTCCTTCCCCTTGCCCACCACCACCTTCATGGCCGAGGCGTTGGCAATGCTGGGCGCATCGGGGAGCGGCATGAAGGTCATCTCCAGCACATTGTCCCCCGTGACCACCTGACCCGTGAGCTCGATGACGTGTTGCGCCTGCTTGCCGCTGAAGTCACTCACGGTCTCACCATTGAGGGTGGTCTTCACTCGGTAGTGGCCCGTGAGCGGTACGTCGACCACCATCCAGTGGCGCCCGCTGGCCTTAAGGGCGGTCTGAGCCGCTGAAGCATTCGCCTCCCCAGCGTTTTCCAGCACCTGCACCTGAAACCCGGGCGCGGTGATGTGCACGTTACCTTCGGAGTCGAAGTGCACCTCGACGTTCTTGAAGTTGCGATCAGTGAGGGCGCCCCCCACCTTGACCTTGTTGAGGTAGATCTCCTGCCCGAGGGCCACACCCGAGATCAATGTCGCCGCCAATACGAGCCCTGCGAGTGGCCACAGCCTCAGCGGAGTGGCTTGGGATGTGCTCAGTGAAGTTCGACCGATGATTGACACCTGCGCCTCCTGAGATTTAGGTGGTCATAACTGTCTGTAGGTTATCCCACCTTAACATACCTTCTAGGAGGAGGCCCCATTGACCCAGGGACGCATCACCGAGCGTGGCTTCGTGGACTCCGCCGACGGCACCCGGCTCTTCTACGAGCGTGACCTGCACCCCGAGCCCAAGGCCGTGGTGTTCATCGTGCACGGGTTCCTCGAGCACTGTGGCCGCTACGCCGAGGTCGCTGACCGTTTGGTGAAGCTGGGTCTGAGCGTGGTCCGGTTCGACTACCGCGGCCATGGCCAGTCCGGCGGCAAGCGGGGGCACTGCATGTCCTTCGACGAGTACCTCGCTGATCTCCGGGCGGTGATCGAGGGTATGGCCTCCGATCTCGATCCGACGCTGCCTCGGCTGGTGATCTGCCACAGCTATGGTGGCCTCATCACGCTGCACGCCCTCGCCCAGGGCCTCGGCGACTTCCAGGCGGCGGTCTTCAGCTCGCCCTTCTTCGGCTTCGCCATCAAGGTGCCCAAGATCAAAACCATGGCGGGGAAGATGCTCAGCGGCGTCGTGCCGGGCCTGAGCCTGCCTGCGGGCCTGCCGCCGGAGACGGTGAGCAGCAACCCGGAGATCGTTTCCCGCTACGGAGAAGATCCTCTGGTGGGCACGCACGCCACCGCCCGCTGGCTCACCGAAACCCTCGCCGCCCACGATCGCACGCACGACCTTGCGGCGCAGATCAAGGTGCCGGTGCTGATGCAGCAAGGGGGCACCGACAAGGTGGCCTCCGCTGAGGCAACAGAGTCGGTCTTCAAGGCCCTCGGCAACCCCGACGCCGCCACCTATCAACGCTTCGAGCCCCTCTATCATGAGATCTGGAACGAGGTGCAGCGCGACGAGCCCTTGTCGAAGATGGAGGCCTGGTTGCTCGATCACCTGCCCGAGGCGAAGGGCTGAAGCATGCTGCTGGCCTTCGACGGTGTACGTAAGGCCTTCGGTGGCACCCAGGCCCTCAACGGCGTCTCCGCCCAGGTGGACGGCAGGGCCATCGGTCTCCTCGGGCCCAACGGCGCTGGCAAGACCACCCTTATGCGCGTCTGCCTCGGGCTCATCGGCGTCGACGCCGGCAGCGTTCGGGTGCTCGGCGAAGATGTACTTGCTGATCCAGTGTCGATCCGGCGCCGGCTGGGCTTTGCCGCCGAAGGTCCTGAGCGCTTGCCTGGCCTCTCGGGCCTGGAGTCGGTGGCCCTCGCCGCCGAGTTATGCGGCCTCTCTCGACGCAAGGCCCTACTCCGTGCACACGAGATGCTGGATCTGGTGGGCCTCGACGAGGCCCGACATCGGCCCGTGGAGTCGTACAGCACGGGCATGCATCAGCGGGTGAAGGTGGCCATGGCTCTGGTACATGATCCCGAGCTGTTGTTGCTCGACGAGCCCACCAGCGGTCTCGACCCGGAGAGCCGGGACGGCCTGCTCGACCTCGTGGTGCACCTGCGAGATCACGGCGGGCCCGCCATCGTGTTGTCCACCCACCTGCTCCACGATGTCGAACGCACCTGCGACACCTGCATGATCATGACCGCCGGGCAGGTCCGGTACGCGGGGCCTCTTGAGGAGCTGCAGGGTCGACACCCCAGCCGCCTCGAAGTCCGCTTCGACGGCCCCCCTGGCTGGACCGATCTGCTGGTGGCTGAGGGGGCCCGAGTGGAAGTTGGCCGCCGGCCTGACGAGATTTTTCTGCACCTTGGGCCCGCCCTGGCCCTCGACGCGGTCTGGCAGGCGGCAAAGGCTCAGGGCGTGCGCATCTGGCACCTGGCCCATCGCGCCGTGAGCCTCGAAGAGATCTTCATGCAGGCCATTCACGAGGGGGCTGATCATGCGTGATCAAATCCACGCCGTGGGCTACCGACCGCTCGAGGGTCGAGACACACGCTTTGTGCCCTGGCCCATCGCCCGCACAGCCCTCACCCTCGCCTGGCGTCGTCGCGCCACCAAGGGGGCCCTGCTCTTGTGCCTGGTGGTCTTCTTCGGCCACGCCCTGTACCTCGTCGGTCGCATGATGGCCATGGAGTACAGCATGAACTTCAACGCCGGCCTCGGCGCTCAGATGATGCTGTACAGCGTGCTCGGTCAGACGCAAGAGGTCCTGGCCACCTTCCTGCACACGCAGTTCCTCGCAACGGCCTTGTGCATCGCCGTGGTGGGTGGGGGGCTGGTGGCCGACGACATCAAGGCAGGGGCTTTCGAACTGTATTTTGCCCGACCCATCCACCGGCGGACCTACGCCGCGGGCAAGCTGCTGGCGGCGGCCACCATTCCGGTGGTCACCATCCTGGTCCCCTTCTGCGCACTGTGGTTGATCGCCGTGGGCATCAGCCCCGAGGGCCAGCGGGAGTCGCTGTGGTGGTTGATCCTGCCCGGCCTGGGCGGGGGCCTGCTCGCCACAGCGATGCTGGCGTGCTCGCTGGTGGGCTTGAGCGCCCTCGGAGAGCGCGGGCGTACTGTGGGCGTGGTCTTTGTGGTGGCGCTCTTCGCCCTCTCGGGGCTCGCCGAGGGCCTCACCGATGCAGGCTTCGAGTGGGCGGGCTATTTGTCCCCCCAACGCAACGTGAGCACCATCGCCAAGTCTCTGCTCGACGTAAGCTTCACGAGCAGCATCACCGACATGCTTCAGCCCCACAACGTCGGGGTGAACCCCTCAGCATTGCCGTCGGCGCTGTCGCTCCTCGCCTTCATCCTCGCCGGCCTCGGCGCCCTCGCAGCGCGTCTGCGAAAGGTGGCTGCATGAAGGGGTCTGTCATGAGAGGCATGTCATGAGAGGCATGTTATGAGCGCGCCCTTCATCGAGGTGAGCGGGGTCAGCAAGCTCTTTGGCCACATCAGGGCCCTCAACGAGGTGAGCTTTACGCTGGGTGCAGGCACCTTCGGCCTGTTGGGACCCAACGGATCGGGCAAGAGCACCCTCATGAAGCTCGTGTGCGGGCAGCTGAACCCGGACACGGGCGCGGTGAAGGTGCTGGGCCTCGACCCCTTCGAGCGACCCGAGATCTTCCGAGCCCTGGGCTTATGTCCCGAGCAGGATCGCTTTTACGAGGACATGACTGGGGTGCAGTTCGTCACGGCGCTCTGTCGCCTGCAAGGTGTCGGCGCCCGAGACGCCCGTAAGATGGCCGAGCGCGCCCTGGAGCGGGTGGGCATGTCCGCCCACGGGAAAAAGCAGCTCAGGGCCATGAGTCGCGGCATGCGACAGCGCATCAAGATCGCTCAGGCCGTGGCCCACGATCCGCAAGTGGTGCTCCTCGACGAGCCCCTGACCGGTGCTGATCCCGTGGCCCGAGCTGATCTCATCAAGCTGGTGCAGAGCCTCGGCGCCGAGGGCCGTTGCGTGCTGGTGTCGAGCCACGTGCTCCACGAGGTGGAAGCGATGACGCATCAGGTACTGCTCCTGCGAGAAGGCCGACTGCGTGCCCAGGGCGATATTTTCAAGCTGCGGCGCCTGCTCACAGATCGGCCCTATCGCATTCAGGTCGAAGTGGCTGATCCGCGCCGTCTGGCTGCAAGGCTGCTCAACGCAGATATTTTCACTTCGGTCACCCTGCTCGGCGATGACGCCATGGAGCTGACGACGGTGGACCTCGATGCAGCAGTGAGCGCCTTGCCCGAAGCCGCAGCGGCCCTGGGTGTCACCGTGAAACGACTCAGCTCTCCCGATGCAGATCTCGAGAGCGTGTATCGGTATTTGATCAGATGAGCCACCCACGCACACCCACGCCGCTGTCCTTTGCCCAACAGCTGTCCGCAGCGACCTTCTGGGCCACGCTGCACCTCAAGCGTCAGCTGAGTCACCGTCGCTTCTGGCTCTGGGCCTGGGGCCTCGGGGCGCTGCTCCTGACCCTCAAGGGCGCGACGCAGATCCCCCTCCCCGCCCTGGCGGCGCTGGCGCTGTTCTTGTTGATGCCCATGATTTGTCTGTTCTTCGGCGCCGGGGTGATCCGCGCCGACATCGACGACTCGACGCTCACGTATCCGTTCACTCGGCCGCTGGGGCGTCGCTGGATCTTCGGTGCCCGCTTTGCCGGGGCGCTGATTCTGGTCTGGCTCCTCGTGGTGCCCATGGGCATCATCTGCGCCCTGGACGACCCGAGTTATATGGCGCCCTTCATCGCCACCACATTGCTCGGAGGGCTGGCCTACACGTCGCTCTTTGCGTTGTTGGGCGTGTGGGTGAAGTGGTCCACCTGGATCGGCCTGGGCTGGATTCTCTTGTGGGAGCAGGGGGTCAGCCTCGTGCCGGGCTTCCTCGGTCGCCTGGCCCTCGTGACGCACCTCAGGGCAGTGGCGCATCAGCCCGTGGCGGGGAACAGTCCCCTCGCCGCCCTCTGGGAGCCGCCCTCGATGACCCTGGCGTGGTCAGTGCTGCTGCTCGTACCGCTGGTGGCGATCTGGTTGTCGACGCGTCGGGTGCACCGAAAGGCCTTCGTCATTGCCCGTTGATCAGTTGAGGGCCTGACGGGCGGCGGGGAGGCAGGGGCAGATCACATGACAGTGGCTCGCCCACCTGCTCAGGGGGCAGCTCCGGCAACACACCTGCGCTCAGCTGGAAGTCTTCCTCGGCGGTGATGGGTGTCAGGTATTCCCCGAGGATGTCGCCTCGGTAGCACAGCCTGAAGAAGAAGACGTAGTCCTCGCCTGCGGTGAGGGCGCCGAGGGGAAACGTCATGGCCCGCGTCCGGCGACCCGTGACGAAGATCTTGTCCTTCTCGGGCTCAGGCTCGCGCATCTGCTCGAAGGTAAAATCGACGACCGCATACCCGTCACGATCGACGACGCCATACCGCCACTCCACAGGGGCGATGCCCTCTTCGTCTTCGAGGCCGAGGCCATAGCGATACTGGAAGTCGAGGCGCACCTCATCTGCGTTCACCGACCACTCAGTGTAGACCAGCTGATGAATCACTTCGCGAAAGTCAGGCCCCAACTCATCGTCGACGAATGCCCCGAGCAGCTCTTCGCTGCTA
Organism: Bradymonadia bacterium; assembly: GCA_046290225.1. GTDB lineage: Bacteria > Myxococcota_A > Bradymonadia > UBA7976 > UBA1532 > JBKAGE01. The sequence continues at coordinate 217,484 of JBKAGE010000034.1, forward strand.
CACCCGGCGAGCAGGGTGATCGTGAGTGTGATCCACAGGCGGGCAATACGACGCGTCATGATGTGCTCCCCTCGTCCCTCCCCCAAACATCGGCTCCGGGGGGCACAGGATGTAGATGCAGTCTTCGGGCCAGGTGTCTCAAAAGTCTCAGTGGCCTCCACAAAGCCGCTGTTGCCTTCAATTACGAGACACCTGCGAAGCAACGCTCCGCAGAGAGGCGCCGAATTTCTGGATCACCAGAGGGGGAAAACGTCAGATCTCACAGGGTGTGTGGGAGAGGCGAGCGCTTCAGCGGACGGGGAGGATCTCTTCGAGGTAGGCGCGGTTGGCAGAGGTGAAGACTGCTCGGGGCGTGCCATCGATCTCGGCGCGCTCCTCGAAGGGGCGGTCTCCGCCACAATCCATGATCTGACTGTCGCCCGGGGCGTTGTGATACTGCCCACAGCCCGCCACCACGGGGAGCCCCAGGGAGTGACCGATCTCGTGGGTGACGGTGTTGCCGATCAGGTTGCCCAGCACATACACCGCCTCTTCGATGGCTGCGTCTCGATCGCTGCCAGGGAACTCGTCGGCGCCGACAGGGTTGCTGATGATGGGGTTGAAGATCTCGTCGAAGCGCGGGCTCGACAGAGGGTTGTCGTTGCCCCGGGAGGGCGAGAGCTGCAGGAACGACTCCACGAAGATGCCTCCGAAGGCGCCGTTGCTGTCGGCGTTGCGCCCAGCGAGGTTGTCGTCGAGGCGCTGGTTGCAGTTGTCCAGACCCGGTGTGTTGTCGAGCCCGAAGAGCTGCGCGGCGTTGGGATCAGGGCCCCCCACCTCCACGATGCTGTAGGAGAGGTAGTCCGTGGGCTCGGTGATCCTGAATTCGATGTTGATGCCCTCATAATCCCGACGCAGCACGTTCATCACCCGGGTCTGAATCAGCCGGCTGACGTTGCGCAAGCCAAAGAGGCGCAGCGAGTCGGTGAAGGCGGGCAGGAACTTGATCCAAACCACCTGCCGGGTGGGCAGCACTTGGAACTGAATGGGGGTGGGCGTGCCCTCGATACGCTGGTTCGTCCACTCGACGATGGGGGTCACGGTGCCCTCGACCCGCCCGGGGACCGCGCCGAGATCACCGCTGACGCACCGCCCGAGCTGCGTCTCGTAACGCACCGAATAGCTGATGCCGAGCTCAGTGCCCGAGAACCACACCGGCGCCAGCTCGATGCCCCCTGGGGGCAGATCGCTCACCTCACCGTCGAGAGGCTGGAATCGCCCGTCGAGGCGCACCGTGGTGGATCCTTGGTAGGGCCCGCCGACGAAGCCGTTCCCGATGAGGGTGATCCGCTGACCGCGGCTGCTCTGCAAGGGGGAGACGTCCTGCACCACAGGGGGCAGGAGATCCCAGTTGAAGTCGATCCACTCGCTGAAGAGCGACCAGCCGTTGCCCTCGTTGATCACCCGCAGCCGACCTTCGAATTCTCCAGGGCGAATGCCCACCCAGGCGGGATCGAGCACCAGCTCGATCTCGTCGCGTTGCCATCTGTCCGCGAGGCGTTCTGGGGGCTCAGCGAGCTGGGACACCTCGTTCACCATCACGGTGCGCCCCTCGCCCTCAGGGCGGAACACACCCTCGATGTCGACGAGCGTGCGCCCCTCTGCCCCAGCGATGAAGCCCTGGCCCTGGATGGCGATGGGGCTCGCCGGGAACACAGCCACAGGCACCTGGGCGATGGTGGGCTGCAGATCACCCAACAGCTCGAAGCTCACTGGCAACGACTGACGCCCTTCGTCGGGGATGAGCCGCATGATCACCGAGAGCTGACCCTCGAAGAGGCCACCGATGGCCCCGTCGAGATCTGCAGGCGGCAGGATCATCGAGAGTCGAGTATCGGACAAATAGGTGGCGTCGGTGGTGAAGCTCAGCGGTATGCCGCTGACAGTCCCCTCGACGGTGACCTCATAGCTGGCGTCGGTGAGAAAGCCGCTGCCGGCGATGAAGACCTCACTGCCCGAAAGCACCTGATCGGCCTCAAGCCGATCGAGGGTGATGGGCAGCTCGGTGAAGAGGGTGCCTGGGGGGTTCGTGCCCGGGTCGGTGCTGCACGCGCCGAGCAACACCGCCATCAACAGCCCGATGCAGTACTTCACGGCAGACACACCTGAGCGCCGCCGCGGTTCTGGCAGCTGTAGCCCTCTTGAGCGCGGCAGTCGCCCTCACCCTCACAGACGCGGGCGCAGGCGGTGTAGCCATTGTCGAGGGCCACACAGTAGCCGCCGTCCGGGCACACAAAGCCCGGCTCACACCCGCCGGCAGCACAGTAACCACCAGGCGACGGGAAACACACGCGGTCGTCGGCGCAGTCGCTGTAGTTGTTGCATCGATCACCGGTCATGCCCGCACCAGAGGGGGCACACGATCGGGTGAAGTCGCCGTTGGCCTTGCAGGCATAGCCCAGCTCCTGACGGCAATCAGCGTCGGAGCGGCAATCCGCAGCGCACATGCCGAGGATGGCGTTGGGATCCAGGCCCACCCGCTGGGGCAGGCACTGATGGTCTGCACCACACTGCCCGCTGCCGTTGCACTCGGCGTCCCGGCACTCCCCCTCGGGACTGCAGAACTGATCCACAGGACACGCCCGGGTGGCGTCACAGGGACGCTGATCTGCGATCTCGATGAGCATGGAGTACGTGTTCGAGACCGTAGGCGTGGCCCCGTACACCCCCAAAATGTAGATGTCGTCCCGGGCGAGCTCCACCTCGACGAACTCTACGTCTCGGTAGCTCGGCGACTCAGCGAGCACATTGCCCTCGGAGTCGGTGAGCACCAGATCGAGATCGCCATCTCGGTGCGCGAAGCTGATGCCCGCCTGAATCACCTGACCGGCGAGGCCATCGAAGGCGTAGTAGTCGGGATCGTTGCGGCACAAGATCAGATCATCGCGGACGAAGGGGAACTCCTCGATGGCCGCGAACTCTTCGAGGCTGTCGTTGCCCATGCCCTCGTCGAAGCTGTCGTCATTGCACATCTGGTCACAGACACCCGGGCCAACCTCGACCTCGAGGGTGTACCGGTTTCGGTCGCCCTCGTAGGGGAAGATGAAGAGCAGGGCCTCGCCGCCTTCGCCCACACAGGGCTCACTCACCTGCTCCACGTCTACACCGGCGTTGAGGCTCTGGTAGTCGTAGTTCTGGGAGCCTGGCAGGTTCATGGCGAGATCGAGATCGCCCTCGCTGTTGGCGAAGATGATGCGGGCCTCGATGGACTGCCCGGCCTCTACAGGCACGAAGTAGTAGTCGAAGTCGCCGTCACAGATGGAGAGGTTCTCCACCCGCCCGGGCTGGACCGACACCGCGTTGCCAGGGCCCTCTTCGGCCACCCCTGGCTCGAGAGCGTCAGGGGCGCAGATCTGGCCGCAGTTCAAATCGACGGGCACGCACTGGAACCCGGTGGTGCCGTCGATGCTGGTCAGCTCCAGGCACTGCTGGTTGGGCCCCGGGCAGTCTTCCGTGCGGCACGAGATGGCGCAGAAAGACTCGCCGCGCAGATCGACACAGAGATCTTCAGCGCCGCCACACTGTCCATCAGCCACGCAGGGGGTGCAGAAACCGTAGGTCTGTCCCCCGCCCCCGCCGCCCACGGCGGTGAAGCTGAAGACCTCACTCTGGGTGGAGTGATCACAGCGGGTGCCGTTGGGATCGTCATTGTCGGTGGCGGTGATGGCGTAGTAGACGAGCCGCTCCTCACCATCGGCGAGGTTGAGGTTGGGCACGCTGGCCACCCAGTTGTCGCCGTCGAGCTGGCGGAAGCTCACCGTCTCCCAGCCCGAGGTTTCGTCGGGGGTGGCCCCAGGCTCGCCGCTGAAGGACAAGATGGGGGGCGACTTGAAGCCCACGTCGTCGCGGATGACCGCCTGCAACTCGTAATTGAGCGGGCCATCGAAGCTGCCCGGAGGCGTGTGCTCGATCTCAGGGGCCTTGCCGGGGCAGCCCACGGCGGCCTCGCGGCGGAACCGGATGAGGAACCGTTTGACGATGGGCTCGTCCCCACCCTCCTCCACCGCCCGGAAGATCACCGTGCTCGTGAGCGAGGTGTTGAGCTGATCTTCCGTGGGGCACCACTCGAACTGCTTCTCTTTCGCCGGAAACTCCGGGGAGAGCCTCGCCCCGGGGATCAGCGGGGCCTCCATGTCGAGGAACACGTTCTCGCTGGCCACGGAGTCCGCCCGAACGATCACGGGGAAGCGGGCACACAGGCGGCCTTCTTCGTCCGGATCGACGACGATGCCCGCACCAGGAGGCTCGGTGAACCGCATCTCGCTGTTGCCGCCGACCCCACCATTCACCACTGTGAGGGCGATGGTCACGGCGTCTCTGCCTCCGCGACCGTCGCTGACCCGGAGGGTGAGATCGTAGATCCGCTCCCCGTCACCCGCGTCGCTGGAGATGGGGGTCCACTGGAACCGCCCGGCCCCGGTGTTGCCCACGATGCGCGGCCTGGAGGTCACCCGGTTGGGGTCCAGCTGGAAGGGATCAGGTGACAGCTCCTGGGACCAGGTGAGCGTGTCGTTCTCCGCGTCGACGGCGGTGATCACGATCTCGCAGCTGACGTTGACCAGGCACTGGACGTCGGCGAGCGGCTGAATGACCGGGGCGGTGTTCTCATCTGTGGCACAGCCCGTGGCCATCACCCACAGCAACATCGCAGCGAGCCAGGACTTGCGGAGAGGCCCTTTTGGCGCAGCTGGCTCGAGTGATTCGCGGTATCGCGTGCTAAGAGGCACGTTGCCCTCCAGTGGAGCTTGGTGTTTCATCGGCGAAACTACCATTGAGCCGGGGGATGAACCAAGTGAACCCCCCAACCGACAGGAGCGCCGATGATGTTGCGCATGCACGACTCCATGACCCTGCCGTTGATTCTGTCGGTCATGACTTTTTCTTCTCTCGCGGGGTGTGGGGGCAGCGCGCCGAGGCCCTTGCCGGCACCGGAGGCCCCCTCAGGCTGCCTCGTGCCCATGGTCACGTCGACGCAACAGCAAGCCCTCAAGGGCCTCAACCTCGGGGCGCTGAAGCCGGGGCACGGCAACGCCCCCGACACGGTGGAGGGGCTGCTGCTGTGGCGTGGCCAGCCCACCGAAGCCCACTGGGCTGCCCTGCCCGAGGAGGCTGGGGCCACCCTGATGGCGGTGGCCGGTGATCCCGAGCGAGAAGTCACGATCCGCGCCCGGGCCTTCGCCGGACTCGCCGCCCGCAGCCACCCTGCCGGCGAGCAGCCCATGCTGGTGGTGCTCGGCACCCCAGGCGCCGACGAGACGCTGCGTCGCTCGGCCATTCGGTCGCTGGCAGCGAGCTACCTCGCAGGCGCTCTGAAGAGAGGCGCCGAGACCCCAGTGGTGACGGCGCTGCTCAAGGCCCTCGAGGGCAAGCAACCCCTCGAGCGCGAGGCCACAGTCAAAGCCCTCGCCCCCTACCAAGATGATCCGGTCATCAAGGGGGCCCTGGAGGCCCAGGCAAAGTCGGAGCAGGATCCGATGGTGAAGCAGGCGCTCAAAGCGGCCCTCGAGCGCTGACTGGAGCGTGTTGAGCCCCCGCCCACTTGCAGCAGCGAATCTCGAGCAGACTTGCCTCTTTCATCACCTTCAGGTATGCCGGCGCCACACCCAAATCCGTAGCTGCCCGAGTCAGTAGTTGGAGGCCCACCCGATGAGCACTGAGATCGCCGACATCCACGCCCGAGAGATCATGGACAGCCGCGGCAACCCCACCGTCGAGGTGGAGGTGGAGCTCGAGAGCGGCGCCGTAGGCCGCTTCGCCGTGCCCAGCGGCGCCAGCACCGGGGAGCACGAGGCCCTCGAGCTGCGGGACAAGGATCCCGAGCGCTACCTCGGCAAGGGCGTGCTCAAGGCCGTCGAGCACATCAACGACATCATCGCCCCCGAGCTCATCGGCTTCCCCGCCGACGAGCAGCGCGCCCTCGACGCCGCCCTGCTCGATCTCGACGGCACCCCCAACAAGAGCCGCCTCGGGGCCAACGCCCTGCTCGGAGTGAGCGTGGCCTGCGCCAAGGCCGCCGCTGATCACTTCGAGATGCCGCTCTACCAGTACCTCGGGGGCCCCAACGCCCACGTGATGCCGGTGCCCATGATGAACATCATCAACGGCGGCTCCCACGCCAACAACACCGTCGATTTTCAAGAGTTCATGATCATCCCCGGCGGCGCCGCGAGCTTCCGCGAGGGCCTGCGCATGGGGGCCGAGGTGTTCCATCACCTCAAGAAGGTCCTCGGTGGCCGCGGCCTGAGCACCGCCGTCGGTGACGAGGGCGGCTTCGCCCCGAACCTCGAGAGCAACGAGGCCGCCATCCAGGTGATCATGGAGGCCATCGAGGCCGCGGGCTACACCCCAGGCACCGACATCGCCCTGGCCCTCGACGTGGCCAGCAGCGAGTTCTACAAGGACGGCGCCTACGTGCTCGAGGGCGAGGGCCGCACCCTCTCCGCCGAGGAGATGGCCGACTTCTACGCCGAGCTCTGCGCCAAATACCCCATCGTGAGCATCGAGGACGGCCTCGCCGAGGACGACTGGGAGGGCTGGAAGGCCCTCACCGCCAAGGTGGGCGAGACGGTGCAGCTCGTGGGTGACGATCTCTTCGTCACCAACACCGCCCGCCTGCAGCGGGGCATCGACAACGACACCGCCAACAGCATCCTCATCAAGATCAACCAGATCGGCACCCTCACCGAGACCCTCGACTGCGTGCGCACCGCTCACCGCGCGGGCTACACCTGCGTGATGAGCCACCGCAGCGGCGAGACCGAGGACACCACCATCGCCGATCTCGCCGTGGCGGTGAACTGTGGCCAGATCAAGACCGGCAGCCTCAGCCGCTCCGACCGGATCGCCAAGTACAACCAGCTGCTGCGCATCGAGGAGGTCCTCGAAGACGCCGCTCACTGGCCCGGCTTCAGCCCCTTCCCCACCAAGGGCTGATCCCCCGCAGAGCGGCTTATGGTGCCGCTCGCAGCGCCCTCACAGGTGACAACTGACGCTGGCGGGGTAGAATCCCCAGCGCAGGTGCTCGCCGAGGGCCTGCGCCCCCTGCCCCACTGACCACCGGAGGAGGAATCGCATGGACGCCGGAGTCCAATTTGAGGGCAGCCTCGAGCCGATGCCTCCCGTGATGGTGCTCGAGCAGCTCTCCACCCCCTCAGATCGCTTCGACCGGCTGCCGGAGTACGCCACGGTCCGCTCAGAGGGCGCAGCGTGGATGCGCGAGGCGCCCGAAGATCGCGCCGAGGTGGGTCGGGATCTGCTGGCGCTGGAGGACTTGCTCGGCGACACCCTCGATCCGGCGGGCCCCAGCCTCGTGGACATGGGGATCGGCGCCTGGGATCGCGTGGGCGGTCTGCTCGACCAGTCGGAAGAGCAGCCCGGAGACGACATCGAGCGCCGTATGCGCCGTATGTTGCAGCCCATGACCATCGAGCAGCTGCAAGAAGAGGATCCGGTGGAGCGCCTCGCTGCGCCGGAGCCCGATGCCGCCACCTGGAGCCGGGCCGCAGATCTCATCGAGGCGATTCAGCGCATTCACCGCCACCAGGGCGCGGGCCTCTCCGAGGGCCTGCGCCGCGGCCTCGACGCGCTGCACGGCAGGCTCCAGAGTCAGCTGAACCGCGCCCGGAACCACGACGCCACCCTCGACCGCCGGCTCGACGAGGCCTCGCTCTCCAACGACGCCCTGCCGGGCATGCTCCGCCGCCGCGTCACCGAGTACTTCGCCGGGGGCCGCTTCGACGCAGATGGCGTGGCCGTGCAGGTCTCCTCGGTCTCGACCGGCAGCAACCCCTACTTCGAGGCCATCGACGCCGCCGTCGCCGAGGAGCAGCGTCAAGTCGACGATGTCGACCTGCAGACCGACGCCCTCCGTGAGGTCCGGCAGTCGGCGCAATCGGTGGCCGCCCGCATCTTGTCTCAGCCCGAGGCGGAGACGGGCGAGCTCGTAGCCCAGCTCGACACCCTCTTCGCTCGGGAGGTCGCCCTCACCGAGGGCCAGCCCTGGCGCAAGCTCCCCGACGGCGCTGACGTGGACACACTGGCCCTCCGCAAGGCCCTCGCCCACCTGCCTCGGGCAGCGACGCCCCAGGCCTCTGGCGCCAGTACGTGGGCCCCACAGAAGCACCTGCCCGAGGTCCCCGTGATGGGCCCCGACGGCCAGGTCATCGCCGTGCTCCGCGCAGGGGCCCAGGTCTCAGGCAACCTCGTGGAGACCGCCGACGGCCGACGGCTGCAGATCGCCCATGGGGATCAGCAAGGCCTCGTAGACGTGCGCTGGCTGCGCGGTGGGCAGGCCAAGACCGAGCCTGGGCTGCCCCGCCCTCAGGCACCCCGAGGGGCCTTCAAGCCAGCCTTCACCGAGCGCAGCCCTCAGCCACTCAAGGCGCCCCCGGTCCCCGGTACAGACATGGCGCTGGCCAAGGCCCCTGCTCGAGCGCCAGCCCCGCCCAAGCCTGCCCTGGCGAAGGGTCGGGCCACGGGCACGGTGGCGGCCCCTTCTGTGAGCGGACCGCCTCTGAAGATCGGTCGCGTGAGCGCCCAGGGGCTCTCGGGTCCTGACGGCGAGCGGGCACGCCCGGTGCTCCAGCGGGCCATGGAGCACCTCGAAGGCCGCCTCACGGCGAAGCTCGCCGGCGATCGTGCGCTGGCGCAGAAGCTGCTCACCACCGAGGCCAACATCACCAGCGTCGACGTTCAGATCACCATCACCGTCGGCGGCAATGTAGACTCCCAGGCACAGGCCATCGCGGACCAGATCGCCACCCGGCTCATCGAGCGGGCCCGAGGCGCAGTGTCCTGATGTGTCGCCACCCTGATTTGCACCCGAGTCCCACAGCTGACTCGCAGTTGAAATCCACAAAGGTAGACGAACCCTCATGAGCACCGACAACCCCACCCGCGTCATCGAGACCAACGGCCGCATCACCGTTGAGCGCATCAAAGACGGCGAGATCGAGTCCTGGCTGGAGCTGCCGGCGAGCCTGAAGCAGCCCTTCATGGCCATGGTGGCCGAGGTGGCCAACGGCGTGAAGTCCAAGGTGGACTACCCAGTCCCCGGCGGCGACGCCATCGTGGTGAGCCGCACGGACTTCGACGGCATGAGCTACGGCCTCCGGGTGACCCGCGAGCCCGTGGGCTTCCCCTCCGAGGGCCGCGACGTCATGATCGACGCGAAGGATATCCCCCTGTTCTTGTGCCAGGCCCGCGGGGTCTGAGAGAGAGGTCGTCGTCATGGGTGTGACCATCGGCACGTTGAACCTGAAGGTGACGGTCCAGCGACCCCACGGGGCGCCGGACGCCACGCAGGGGCTGCTCAAGCAACTCGCCCAGGACGACGACGCAGGGGTGGCCGAGACGCTGGCCTCGGAGCGCCGCACCCTCGACAACGCCACTCAAGATCGCCTCTCGCGCTTCTTCGGCCGCAGCTTCGAGGATGTCTCGATCTTCGTGGGCCCGATGGCCGGTGCCCTGGCCCGAGGGTTGTCCGCTGAGGCAGTGACCTTCGGCCAGATGATGTTCTTCGATCCGAAGCACTTCCGCCTGGACAGCCCCCAAGGTGAGGCGCTTCTCGCTCACGAGCTGACCCACACTTTCCAGGAAGACTCCGGGATGAGCGTGGCTCAGAAGGAGGCGGAGGCGCTGGCCACAGAGGCGGCATATCTGTCTCATCTGATGCCTGATGGAGCGCCCTTCGCTGAGTCCCGGGAGATGCCGACGTCTCCGGTGATCGATCTCCAGGCGGCTCAGGCGGGTGACTTCGCTGCGAGTGGTGGTGGAGCAGCCCTGCGTGCTCACGTGAACCGTGAGGTGCAGAAGGGTCAGGGGCCGCGGGCGAGCACTGAGGTGTTCGAACGTCGGGTGGCTCAGGTGCTCGAGCGGGTGGAGCAATTACTCGCTCGGGAGGATGCTGGGTTGGATCAGAGGATGGGGGATGTTGATGACATCTTTACTGGGCCGATTTGATCTTGGGGGTGGGGGCTGCGTTTGAGGGCTTTGGGGGTTCTCGGGGGTCGCTCCGCTGGTGAGAGAGTTTTCGGGCACGGGCACGGGCACGGGCACGGGCACGAGTTGATTCGGATGTTGACCCGTGGCCCTGCATGACCCCGCTCGTGGGTTGATTGATGTAGGCCCCTGCTCGGCCCCGCATTCTTCTCAGTGGAGGCTTCGACCACCATCCCCTCAAGACCTTCATTCTCAGGCCCTTCTGAAGCGCATCAACTCAGCCTCAATGGCAACCATCGCCCTGAGTACAAGATGGGCCAAGGGTCAACATCCGAATCAACTCGTGCCCGTGCCCGTGCCCGTGCCCGAAAACTCTCTCACCAGCGGAGCGACCCCCGAAACCACCAACCACCCCAACCCAAAACCCAACTCCGAAGACCCCCTCCCCCAACTCCAGGAATCCCATTGAGCGACAATCACCTGAAAGCCGGCCAGCCTGTGGTCTTCATCGACCGCAAACAGCGGGCCCACTACGACCACCTCGTCGACGGCGGCCGCACCAACATGCGTGGCGACTACATCCCCCACGATCCGGCCATCGGCGAGATGGAGGGCTGCCGGGTACGCTCGAACAAGGGGCGCTACTACTACGTGTTCACCGCCACCCTGGCCCAGCACAGCCTGCACATGCAGCGCCACGCCACCATCGTCTACCCGAAGGACGTGGCGGCGATCCTGACCTGGGCCGACGTGCGCCCCGGTCACCGCATCATCGAGGGCGGTTTCGGCTCAGGGGCGCTGTCCATGGCGCTGCTGCAGGCGGTGGGTTCGGAGGGGCATCTGACAACGTACGAGCTGCGGGAGGAGTCGATCAACCGCTCGCAGAAGAACGTACGGGCGCATCTGGGCGAGGTGGCGCACCACACTGTGATTCACGGCGACATCTACGAGGGCATCGCGGCGACGGAGGTGGATCGAGTGATTCTCGACGTGCCCGAGCCCTGGGAGGTGGTGCCCCACGCGGAGCAGGCGCTGCGGCCTGGGGGGATCTTCGCAGCGTATGTGCCCACGACGCTGCAGATGCAGAAGGTGGTGCTCAAAATGGAGGGTGGCGGCTGGCTCACGGCGATCGAGTGCATGGAGCTGCTGGAGCGCCGCTGGCACGTCACGGCAGAGAGCGTGCGGCCGAAGCAGAGCATGGTGGGGCATACGGGGTTCTTGGTTTTTGGGCGGAAGATTGCGGTGCGGAAGCTGAGATTTGGTGGGCCGAGGGGGGTTTGATACTTGGCAGTTCAGATAGACGGGACAAGATTACACCGGCATCAATTAGGACAGTAAATGAGTACCCTCGAATAAAAACAACACATCAATTGAGGGAATCGGAACCACTCAACATCGCTCTCTATGCCACCCCCCTCGCCACATACTAAACAAGTGCACCCTTTAAGCGCTGCCCACGCCTTGACACCTGAACATTTGACACCTACACTTGCAGCTTAACTTGGCGGAGGCATTTGCAAGTGAGTACACCTCAATCCCCAATACCGGTTGAAACCTGGAACCGTATCATGGTGATGGGTAATGATGATCAAGATGACATAACGCGATGTCGAATCTGCGGAGTGAATGGAGAACTTTCAAAAGAGCATGTTCTGCCCAAGTCTTGGCACAATAACAGAAACCTAAGTTGGTCCGATCGTGAGTCCCACAATGGAGTAATCAAAACAGTCCGAAGAAAAAGGCAAAGAGGTTTCACAGTTTCAACGGTATGTAGGTCCTGCAACAATGGTCCACTTTCACACCATCAAAGCAAGTTTGTTCGATATATCAACGACATTAAAAACCTTGGTAGCAGAAGTGCTGTCGGTAGTTTTATAGAAATGACTCCTCCAGGAGACCATCGCGATTTCCTGCGAGTAGTTGTTGGCATGATTCTCGCCGTCAACATAGTTGAGTTTGGAGACAACAACCCCGATCTAAGAAAATTTGTGTTGGGTCATTTAGATAAAATCAAACTGCCCTTTGATGTCTATGCATTCTATGCCCCCGACAAAGAGGAAGTTGGCACGATACAGAGGTTGCATGCTCGCGTTGATACGTTTGCAAAAGGTTATGGCTTATATGCAGGGGAGATCTCTATGCACCCAATTGGATTCGTGTACGGATTCAATTTCGGAGAGCACTATAAAATTGAGCATTTTGCACATATTGGGCATTGGGCACATGTAGACAATGCTTCGATCTGCCTTCGATTACCGGTCAGGATGACCGGGATTGACTCCTTACATAGGATGTCATTCAGCAGAAATGGCCCTGAATACAGCAGGCATATGTAGTCGTTCACTAATAGTTAGCAATCACTCTAAAGAACGGCCCACCATGGTCCTCGTTCAGGCGCTGGAACTCATCGTCACTGAATGACGTAAAGTTGTACCCCAGCCCCAAACGCACCCGCTTCTCGATGATGTAGTTCAGCTCGAACAGCGCCCCGTGCTGTTGGTTCTGGGCCAGGCTCACCTGCAGGAACCGGTACTCCCCGCCAATGTCCCACGTATCCGTCAGGTGGAAGTTCAGGCGGTTGATCCACAGCAGCGTATGACTCACCACCGACGGGATCGCCTCCACCCGACTGGCCGTGCGCTTGTAAGCCAGCTTCTCCACCAGCTGTAGGCGATACGGCAGTTCGAAAATCGGGATGATGGCCAATACATCCGACTCTTCCCGGGTCACGAGGCCGGCGCTGAGATCTTGCACCGGGAGCTGCTCGTAGCGCTTGGTGTATCGCAAGAGCGCTGCGGCCCAGTCCGTACGCACCGGGCGCCATGCGATGCCCATCGTGCCTTCCACCAGCTCCGCCTCAGTGCCGTTGAGCTGCAGGTCCATCGTGTGGCTGTAGTTCAGGCGGGCCAGCAGGCTGAAGTCGCGCTGGAACTTCCACGAGAAGGCGTTGAGCGCCAGCACCTGAGAGCGGTCGCGGCGGTTGAACTCCTCGTCGTTGTCCTCATAGCGCAGCTCGTAGCGGCCGGTGAGCTTGAGATCCTTCTTCTCGAGCCACTCGGCGCCGAGGCTCACCGTGTCGCGGCTGAACTGGCCGCCGGCCGAGGCCCCGAAGACCTGACTGCGCTCGTAGCCGAGATCCAGGTGCAAGCCCTTCACCAGCTTCATGCGGCGGCCCACGCCCATAATGGCGCGGTTACGTTGGCCCTCGGCGCCGTTCTCGACTTGGTACTCGCCGTAGGCGCGGCCCTCGCCCTTCTCTCCGATGCGCTCCTCGCCGCCCATGACCAATGTGTGGGTCACCTGGCCATTGGCGTCGGTGCGGCGGTCGCGCACGTAGACCGTGTGGCGCTCGTCCACCTCGGCGGTCATGCCCACCTGGGCGGCGTTGTCTCCGGACCAGCGGCTGCTCACCGTGCCTTCGATGCTGACGCTCTCGGTCATCTTGTAGCGGGCCCCGGCGGTGGTCACCGCGAGGTCGAGCGGGTCTTCGTGCAGGCGGGAGTCGCCCCGGAGCACCAGCTCCTGGTCCCCGATGAGGGTCCAGCGGTCGTCGAGATCGTACTCCCCGCCTACCTCGAGGGTGTAGACGTCGAGGGGCTGGATGAAGTCGTCGGTGCCCGTGGCGATGGTGTTCAGCCCCGAGTTCGCGTCGCCGTTGAACACGCCGTTGGTGGGCATGCCCGGGCTCTGGGGGTTGAGCAGGCCGCCCTCGTTGGCGTAGGTGCGCACGATCTCGCCGTCGATGCGCAGGCCCTTCTCTGTGTACTGGTAGCCCGCTCGGGTCACGTCGCGGCGGAATCCGCGGAACACGCCGAAGTTCTGGGTGCCGGGCTCCGAGGCCACGATGCCGTCGTGCTGCACCTTGAGCTGGTGATGCTTGTCGATGTGGTAGCGGCTCAGGATGCCGTACTTCTCGAGGCCCTGCTGCTGAATCGTGCCGCCGGCGTAGTAGCCCTCGCTCAGGTATTGCCAGTAGCCCTCGGTGTACCAGTGGTCCTGCTTGCCCTCGCCGATGAGATCGTCCATCTCGACGCCGAGGCGCAGCTGGAAGGCGCTGCCCTCGGTGTCGGTGCCGTCTCGCAGGTTGAAGGGCGAGAACGACAAGCCGCCGTCGTCGCTGAAGAGGTTCTCGCCGTTGAACGAACGGCTGCGGGCCAGCTCGCCGGTGAAGAACGACTTGCGGCCGTGGCGGGCGGTGAGCTCTGCCCCCCAGAGGCGGTAGTCCGGCAGGCCCTGATCGCTGCGGCCCTCTTCGATGTAGCCCGCGCCGAGGGTGATCTGCTTGTTCCAGGTCTCCCGGGCGTGCACGCCGAAGGTCTGATCGCCGAAGTTCGACAGATCGCGGTGGTCGTACTCGATGCTGATGTAGACCGGGTGGCCGTCGAGGGTGCGGTTGCCGTTCATCGAGGGCACCTGAGGCAGCGCGCCCATCACGTCGAGCGTGCTGCTCTGCACGGGCTGCTTCACCAGGATGCGGCCCTCTCGGTACCGGATGTTGTAATCGGCGTCGCGGCTCAGGGCGATCTTGCGCCGCTCCACGCCGCTGATCTTGTCGCGCTCGATCAGGTAGATACGCTCGGAGCCCTCCACGACGTCGCGGTGGGGCAGGTAGTAGAGCGAGCCGCCGGTGCCCTGCAGCTCGACATAGGCGTGGCGCTCGGACTCTTCGTCGTCACTGGCGAAGGCCGTCAGCTCGTGGCGGAAGTCGCCGGTGTCGACGTCGAGCTTGAGGTGGGCGCCGTAGAGCGTGCGGTCGTAGTTGAACAGCTCCACGCCCCGGATGCCGGTCTTGAAGTTGCCCACGGTGAGGGTGCTGCGGTCGGCCTCGATGAGCACGTAGACCGGGCCGCGGGCGTTCACGTCCCGCACACTCTCGCTGCTGTCGCCGTACACCGGGTAGAAGGTGTCGGGATCGATGAGCTGCTCGAAGTAGGCCTCGTACTCACGGTGCCGGGCGGTGTCGACGTTGGCGGTGACCTTGATCTGCTTGAACAGCCCGCCGAGCACGTCTTTGCCCTGCATGCGACCCTTGAGGTAGGCCACGGCCCGGCCGTGCAAGTACACCCGATCGCTGATGCGGGTCCGGGTGTGATCGTAGACGCCATCCAGCTCGGAGTTTACGGAGCCGGTGAGGCCCTCACCGAGGGCGAGCAGGAACCACTGCTCGCCAGAGACGGTGTAGTTGCGGCGGATGACCCCGCGGTTGCCCCCGGGATCGGTGGCCACGATCTCCACCTTGGCCTCGCCGATGGGCAGCTCCACGACGCCGCTGAAGTTCCCCTTCTCGTCGAGATCCACCGGCTGACCATTGAGGGTGATCACGTTCTGGGGATCGGTGCGACCGAAGACGGGCAGTGTGGGTGAGTTCAGGGTGGCGCCCTCAGGGGGCAGCGTCACGGAGAGCTGCCGCGCGGGGATCTCCAAGTCCCCTGCGACGCCGGTCCGGGTGGTGAGCAGCGTCAGCAGCTCGCTGCGGCCGAAGTCCTCCATGGCCAGCCGCTGGGCGGGGCTGAGCTTCGGGGAGGCGGGCTTGACCTTCTCCGCCAGGGGCACCTCGGGCTCGGCGGGCTTCTTCGAAGCGCCGTTCGGATCGGTGCTCACCTTCTTGTAGTCGGTGTCCTTTGCAGACGCTTCGCCCTGAGCCGTCGTCTTGGGCGCTGTGCCATCGAGGGTGTCCACGGGGGCGACGATGAGGCCGCTGGGCTTCTTGGCGGTCTTGTTCTCGTTGTCGTCCCAGTCAGGCTCTCTCAGAGGCAATGGATCGAGGCTCTGGGGCACCCCGCTCTTGGGGGCTGCAGTGCTCTTGGGGGACGCAGGGCTCTTGGAGGCCGCAGGGCTCTTCTGCCCGTCGGCCCCCTTCGCATCGGGGGCCTTGGGGGCCTTCGGCGGGGCCACAAAGAACAGACCGCGGCCGCCATCGGGGCGGCGGATCTCCACCAGCAGCGCGCTGGCGCCCTTCACGGTGACCAGGCCGTCGATTTGCGGGCCGGTGGTCCCCTTGACCTCGCGCTGAGGCATGGGGCGGCCGTCGATGCGCACGCCCCACTGGCCCTTGTTCTCGGGGATCGAGGTGGTGGTCTTGCCCACCTTGAGGAAACCCTCGGCGCTCTGGCCCACGGCGCCGTCTGCGTAGCGCACGGTGAGGCGGTAGCTGTAGAGGCCCGCTGACAGGCTGTCGTCTCCTGGGCTCGACCACACCACCTCGTCGTCCACCCGGCCTGCGCCGGCGGCTTCGTAGAGCCGCTTGCCGCTGGGCGTGAGCAGGATGAAGCGCCACTGATCCACTGGGGCCCGACCAGCCTTCAGCTTGAACGGGATGGGGGCCTTCAGGCTGCGGCCCTCGAGGGGTGCCGCTTCAGGTGCGCTCACCTTGACGTCGATGGCCCGGGGCTTCACCACGGCGCCACCGATGCGCAGGCCGTCGGGCACAGTGCCATCGACGACGAGCTGTCGGCTGGCGAGCGGAGCTTGCTGGCGGCCGGGAGCAGGCCGGAGCACGAAGATGGAGCGCCGACCGTCGGGGCCCTGGAGCGCCACCTCCACCACGCCGTCTTCGGTGACGGGCACCACCAGGGCGAACCGGCCGTCCTCGCCGGGGGTGGCAGCTTGACCGTGGGCCTTGGCCCAGCTGGGCTGGGGTGTGCCCTTCACGAGGGACTCTGGGGGCTTCGCAGGACCATCGGGGATGATGCGGATCTCGACGCGCTCGTTCTTCCGGCGGTTGCGTCGGGAGAAGTTCGGCACCAGGGGCACATCGTTGCCCCGACCCTTGGCGCTTACCCGAGTCGGGTCAGGCAGCTGTGCCTTGAAGGCCGCCTCTACGAGGGCCGCCCGTTTGCCTGTGGCCTCGATGGCCTCGGGGGTGCCGGGCACGCCGGCGCTGTGCACCTCGACGGTGATCTTGCCCGGCCTGGCCTTGAGACCACCGGCCACCTCCGCCACGAGGCGCTCGCCTTCTTCGGTGAGCTTCAGCCGCCGGCCGCGGCCCTTGAAGAGATCGCCACGGAGGGTGCGCACGAGCTCAGGTGAGCCAGGACCCATGGCGCCGACGCCGAAGCGGCCCACGGTGCTGGTGTACCGCTGCCCGTCGGGGGCGGCGAGCTCGAGGCGCCACTGGTACACGCCGCGATCGGTGAGCATGGGCCGACCGTCGGGGCCGCGGAGATCCCACTCGATCTTCCGCGGCGGAGTGCCCTGCCCGCCCTTGACCTCGATCCAGGGGCCGTTCTCGGCGGCCACCTTGAGCTGCCAGCGATCCGTCCCCGCCCCTGCAGGGACAGTGGGCCGGAACACGAGGGCGCCGAGGGCCCGACCACGGACCGAGTCGTATTTCAGATCGATGACGCCGCCTTCGGACTTCTCTTTACGGCGACGCTTCTTCTTCTCGCTCACCTTCACCTTGATCTCAGGGGCGGCGAGCTGCTGTCGGCCATCGGTGAGGGTGTGGCGGAGCACGTCGCCAGTGACGACGAGGTACTGCTGACGCAACGCCTCGAGGGCCGCCTCCATCCCGCCGCGGTCCAGCTCCACCTCGGGATCGGTGACCGACTCACCCGGACACGTCACCCCGAAGCTCACCTTCGCGGGCAAGCCTCGGGTGAAGTTGATCACCCGGGTCTCATCCGTGGTGAGCACCGCCCCGGGCAGCAGGGTGTCGGTGTCGATCTTCACGGCGTGCACTCCGGGATCGAGATCCCGGAAGTGGAACATGCCGGCGCTGTCGGTGTTCGAGTACCAGCCATGGTCCATGTAGACCCGGGCACCGGGGAGACCCCGCTCCCCTTCTTGCTGCTTGCCATCGCCGTCGATGTCGCAGAAGACCCGGCCGAGCAACACACCCTGATCGAAGATCGGATCAGCGATCACCCGCACTGTGGCCCGAGCGACCCGAGTGACGGGCACCGAGCCGTCGGCGAGGACCACGGCGCGGTTGGTGTACCGCTTCTTGGGTTTGGCGTTGGCCCCCACCACCATCTGGTAGCGCACGCGGATGTGCTCCCCAGCGGCGAGGTCGAAGGGCCGCAGCACTCGGCGGCCGTCTTCCTGGCGCACCACCCCGAAGCGCAGGATGTTCACGTCGTCCGGCCCGGGATCGTCGGCGCTCAGCGGGATCTCTCGGCCGCCGTCTACGCGGGTGAAGACCACCGAGCCCGCCACGTACTTGAAGCCCTTGGGGGTGATGTCCTGCAGGAACACGCCGCCGGTGCCTGTGGCGGGGTCGAAGAGCAGGCCCACGGGGCTGCGGTTCACGATGTCCACCTGGTAGGTGATCACGTCACCGACAGTGGCCGTCGGCTTGGTGGAGCGCTTCTCCAAATCAATGAGCGAGGACAGCGGATCCACGGGGATGTGGTTGTTCAGATAGAGGTCGTCGGCGGTCTGCAGGTCGAAGCCCAGGAAGTAGGTGCGATCGGCATCCGGATCCACTGAGGGCACCGGATCGGGCACCACGCGGCCCTCATCGTCGACGTCCTGTCGGGTGGCGATGCCCGGGGTGGCGGGCACGAGCACTGAGGGGCTCACGAAGCTTTGGCCCGGAGGTACCACCTCGACGATGTAGCGGCCAGGGACCTTGACGGCGAAGCGGTAGAGGCCACCGTTGGCCGTGCGCTGCCCCTGCTGACTCGGCGCTTCGAGATCCTCAGGATCCACGAGCACGCGGCGGCTGAGGGACTCTGCGTCCAACACGTCGTCGTCTTCGAGATCCTCGTCGCGGTAGATGAAGATCTCCGCGCCGTCGATCAGATCACCGTCGACGCTGTTGTAGACGCGGCCCGAGGGGTCGATGGCCAGATCGGCGCTCAGCGTCTCCCCACCGGAAACCTCTACGTCGTCGATGATCTTGAAGAGCACGTTGGAAGAGGTGAAGACCCGCACTCGGTAGGCCCCAGGGCGCAGTTCTGGCAGTTCGAATCGACCCTCGGCGTCGGTGATGGCCTCGGCAGCGGCCTCGCCGTCGGGATCGGACATCGGATAGACCGCCACCCGCATGTCGGCGAAGGCCTCGTCACCCTCCACTTGGAAACCCTGCTCGGTGTCGAGCTCCTGGAACACCACCCCCTCCACGGCGCCGAGGCGCAGCTCGGCGGTGATGCAGGCTCGGGGGCTGTTCACGGGGTCGAGATCGCGCAAGTCGACCCGAGCCTCGTTGCAGATTTGGCGAGAGCCGTCGAGCGCGGGATCTACGCGGGTGTCGATGAAGAACTGGACCTCCTGCCCGACCTGAAGAGTCTCGAGGATGACCTGCGCCTGACCGCCAGCGAGCGCCCCTGCAGGGGGCCGGTCGAACTGAGTGCGGCCACCTGGAGGCACACCGTCGAAGCCCTCGAAGAGCAGCGACTGCGGCAGATCATCGAAGACTTGCACCTGGCTGAGATCCTCGGTGCCGGTGTTCCGCACGATGATCTCGAAGCGCACGGGCTCGCCGATGTCGACCTGATTGCCTTCGAGCCCGACGACCCGCTTGAAGATCTCTGCCTGTCGAACCGGGATCTCGCCCACAGGCACCACCGTGGGCTGGATGCCGTTGATGGGATCGTCGTCGGCGTCGCTGAGCAGGTCGAAGCCCACGGCCTGGGCCCGGGCCTGGTTCACCACGTCACGGGCCTCGGTCACCTCTGTGAGGAACTCCAGAGACCGGGTCTCGCCACCGGGTACGTCACCGAAGTCGGCGACGAGCTGGCCGTTGAAGACCGCGGCGTTGTCGGCATCGAGGGCGTCGGTCTGAGGCACGCCGTCGGCGCTGATGGAGCCTTCGACGTAGCGCACCCCGTCGGGGAACGGATCGTTGATGCGCACGGAGCGAGCCTCACCGAGGCCCAGGTTGGAGACCTCGAGCCGCCAGCGGATCACGTCGCCAACGAGGGCCTCGCGGCGATCTGGATCGTTCTCCAAGCGCCAGGTCTTCACGAAGCGGGACAGCTGAGGCCCACCGTCGATGATGAAGCCCGTGGGATCAGGCCGTGCCGCCGTGGTGGGATCATCCGAGAGGGTGATCGTGTCGGAGGCGTCGGTGATGGAGCCCTGGTTGAGCACCTCGCTGCCCACGGGGGCGTCGGGGCGGACGCGCACGTCGAAGGTGATGGCCGTCGATGTGCCCGGCTGAAGCGCAGGCGGATCCCCGTCGATGGCGAGCAACATGCCGGGGCCGAAGGGGGGCGCCCCGAAGATGTCGGAGAACGGCACCCCGTCGAGGCGGGTGCTCTCGGGGACGTAGTCCACCTGCGGGGGCAGGTTGTCGGTGAAGATCGGGTCGAAGACCGGCTCCACACCCACGTTCTGCACGATGAGCTGGTAGGTCACCACGGCACCGGGCACTCGCTCCCCTGAGGGCGGGCCGAGGATCTGCTTGATGAAGGCCAGCTGAGGCGGCGCCGAGACGACGAAGTCGGTGGGATCACCTGCGGCGGGGGTCGTGGGATCATCGGTCGGCGTGATGCGGCCCACCCCACCGACATCCACGAGGCCCTGGTTGCTCACCACCTCACCCGTAGGCACCAACGGCCGGATGCGGGCCCGTACGCTGAGGGTGACTGTAGCGCCGGGGGCGATGACCGCCAGCTCGGGGAACAGCTCTGGGGTCCAGTTCACCTGACCCAGGTCCGGGTCGAAGATCCCCCCTTCCCCAGGCACCACGTTGTCGAGGCGGAGGGTGTCGATGGGATCAGAGACGAGCACTCGGTCGACCGGCGTCTCCGAGGTGTTGGTGATCTCGATGGCGTACTGGACCTCGGCCCCGGGCACGAAACCCCCTGGGCCCACCGTCTGCACCGTCTTCGTCGCCGAGACCTCCGGGCGCACCACGATGAACCGCACCGGATCGTCGGGCTCCGGGGTGGTCGGATCATCACTGAGCAGGAACCGGGGCGAGCCCTCTTCGCTCACGGCGAACTGGTTCACCACCTCAGCGCCGTCTGCGGCGTTGGGGTTGATGCGGGCCCTGAGCAGCAGCTCACGAGTGGCCCCCGGGGCCAACGCTTCGAGGGACCAGCTGGCCACGCCATTCTCCACCTGGCCATCGACGGCGTTGGCGTTCACCAAATCGTCATCGATGGGATCGAGCACCTGGAGCGCCTCGGTGGCCTGGTTGCCGTCGTTGGCGAGGGTCAGCCGCCACGTGATGGCGTCACCGGGGTTGAACGCCCCGCCGTTGTCGTCTTCCACGGCCTTGGTCAGGCGCAGCACCGCCCGGGCCACCACCTCGATGATGGTGGGATCGCCCACGGCGTCGGTGGACGGATCGTCCGTCACCTGATCGGGCAGCCCCTGGGCCTGAACGGTGGCCTGATTCACCAGCGAGGTGCCGTCGGCAACGTCGGCGCCGATGGCCGTCGTCACCTCGATGACCACAGTCTCGTCGGCGCCGAGAGTGCCGAACGTCCAGATCGGGTTGCCATTGAGAATCTGCGCCGGCGGGTTCGACGACACCAGGGTCAGCCCCTCGGGCAACGGATCGGTGATGACCACCTGAGTGGCCTGTCGAGAGCCGGAGTTGGTCACCGAGATCGTGTAGATCAGGGTGTCGCCAGGGCCATACACCTGATCGCGGTCGACGGCCTTCGTGGCGCCGCGAAGATCAGGGCCGTCCACAACGGAAAACGAGGTGGCATCGGGCTGAGGGATCGTCGAAGGATCGTCAGAGCGCACCTCAGTGCCATCAGGCAGCTGAATGATGGCCTGATTGCTTACGGCCTGACCATCGGGCGTCTCCGGGCGCACTTGAGCCCGGAATGTCAGCTCCACAGCGGAGGCGTCGGGGGCCAGCACGCCGACAGGCCAGCGCAGGGTGCCGTTGATTACCCCCGCAGGGGGCGGCACATCCACCACCAGCAGCTCACCGGGGACTACATCGGAGACCTCGAAGGGCGCAGACACCCCATCACCGGTGTTTTCTACGCGGAGCGTGTAGTCCACCAGATCACCGGGTCGTACGGGGAAGCCTTCCACTGGGACCACCTGTTTGGTGAGGGCCAATGAGGCGGAGGCGGTCACCTGCACCGTGGTGGGATCGTCCACCGCGGCGGTGTTGGGATCATCGGTGGGGAACGGCTCCGCGGCGCCCTCAACCGAGGCGAAGGCCTGGTTGTCGATGGCCGTGCCGTCAGGGACCCCTGGCCGCACCGCGGCCACGAAGGCGATGGAGCGGTCTCCCCCAGGCAGAATCGCCGGGAAGGGCCAGAGGCGGCCATCGGGGCCGTCGATGGATCCGGGCGCGTCGACGAGCTCGAGGGTGTCGGGGAGCAGATCAGTCACCGACACGCCTCGGGCCACGGCATCGCCGGTGTTGGTCACCGTCACGGTGTAGCGCAGCTGATCTCCGGGCCTCACGTCGCCGCCGTTGAGATCTTCCACAGTCTTGGTGCTGCCGCTCAGATCGGCGCCGGCGATGACCTGCACCGTGGTGGGGTCGTTCTCTGGTGCCGTGTTCGGATCATCAGTGAGCACACGCTGATCATCGAACGTCACCACCCCCTGGTTCTCGATGCGGGTGCCGTTGTCGAGGGGCGCAGCGACACGGGCGGTGAAGACCTGCTCGACGCTGGTGTCCACGGCAACCTCGACGAGATCCCAGGTGAGGGTCTGACCATCGACGACAGCGCCGCCCGGAAGCTCCACGGTGAGGTTCGGATCGAGGACGTCGGTGAGCGTCACACCTGCAGCGTCAGCCCCGCCGGTGTTGCGCACCTCAAGGGTGTACTCCAGCACATCTCCCGGGCGCACCGGGGCGCCGTCGAGATCGCGCACGGTCTTGGTGGCCGTGAGCACGGGCCGGGCCTCGATGATGATCACCGTGGGATCATCGGGGGCCTCGGTGGTGGGATCATCCGTAGCCACCTCGTCGGGCAGCTCGGCGGCGGACAAGAAGGCCTGGTTCGGCAGCAGCGTGCCATCGGCGATGGGTCGTGGGGCCAGTCCGGTGAGCGTGAACTCGACCGAAGCCCCTGCCTCCAAGCGGTCGATGGTCCAACGGGCTTCGCCACCCACCACCTGGCCGCCCTGGGCCACCGGGTTGCCGAGCAGCGCCGAGAGCGGATCGCGCACCACGACATCTGTCGCTGGAGCAGTGCCGGAGTTCACCACCTCCAGGGTGTAGGTCACGGGCTGCCCCGCCACCACGGTGCCCACAGGCTCCACCCGCTTGAGCGAGGTGGAGAGATCCGGGCGGCTCACCACCACCAGCACAGTGGGATCACCCGCTGCAGGTGTCGCCGGATCATCACTGAGGGCAGAGATGTCCCCCGCTGCGGCGGTGCCCTGGTTGCTCACCTGAGTGCCCTGGGGCGTGCCCTCGGCGATGGTGGCTTCGAAGGTGAAGATTGAAGGCGCCTCGCCGGGGATCAAGTCACCGCCCACCTCGAAGACGAGGGCGCCACCATCGAGTCGGCCGCCCGCTCCAGGGACGACATCGCTCAGCTCTGCCGGTAACGGATCAGTGACCACGACACCCTCAGTAGGGGCGTCGCCGGTGTTCTCCACAGAGAGTACGTAGCGCACGCGATCGCCGGGTTGAGGATCGCCGCCGTTGAGATCTTCGACTGCTTTGGTCAGCGACAGCACAGGGGCCGACTGCACAGTGAAGATGGTGGGATCGCTCGGCGCGTCCGTGCCCGGATCGTCGCTCAGCACTGGGTCATCGGTGTTCCGGGCGACTCCAATGGCTTGATTTTCTACCTGTCGGGGCGCAAGCACGGGCTGCAGCGTGGCTGCCACCTCGAAGGTCGCTGAGGCCCCCACAGGCAGCTGGCGCAAGTCTGCAGAGTCGGTGCCGTCGAAGGTCACCGTGGAGCCCACCACCTGGCCGCCCACCGGACGGATGTCGCCAAAGACGCCCCCAGGCAACGTGTCGGTGATGGACACATCGAGGGCCTCGGTGCTTCCGGTGTTGGTCACCGTGAAGGTGTACGTCACCTGCTCCCCAGGGCGGGCCACAGCGCGGTCCACCGACTTGGTCAGCAGGAGGCGGGGCTGTGATCGCACCACCACCCGGGTGGGATCGTCCACAGCGGCGGTGGCGGGATCATCCGTGGGCACCGCGTCGCCGAGCTCGGCGGCGGAGACGAGGCCCTGGTTGTCGATGACGGTGTTGTCGGCGAGTACCGCAGGCAGCGTGGCGTCGAAACGCACCACCGCTTCGGCGCCCACCTGAACGGCCCCGACATTCCAGGTGATCTGGTTGGCCCCCGCGTCGAACACCCCACCATCCAGCGGGGTCACGTTGTCGAAGTCGAATGCGAGGCTGTCGGCGATCTGCACCGCCGTCGCCGGGCGGTTCCCCGTGTTGGGCACCGTGAGCGTGTACCGCAGGGTCTCGCCCGGGAGCGCCTGACCACCGAGGGGGGTACCGTCTGCTCGGGTCACCGTCTTCGTCGAGGCGTCGAGGATGGGGGCCGACACCACCGTGAGGGCGCCGGCGGAGACTTCGGCCACCTGCGTAGGATCGATGGGCGCCTCGATGGTGGCCGTGTTGCGGATCTCCGTACCGTTGGCCACATCATCGACGATCTGCACCGTGTAGATCAGCTGTATGCGACCCTCGGGTGGCACGGTCGCGAAGCCCTGGACCCGCCCGTTGATGCAGATGAAGTTCCCCTGAGATCGGGGATCGATGGTGCAGGCTTCTGTAGCCTCGGGCAGCAGATCATCCACGAAGATGCTGGCATCTGCGGCCCCCGTGTTGGTCACGGTGACGGTGTACTCGATGACGTCGCCGGGCTCCACGAGGCCCCCGTTGACGTCAACACCCACCTTTCGAGTGCCAGCGCCGGTGATGTCCACCTCGGCAGAGAGCGTGAGTCGTGTCGGGTCGTTCTCCGCCGCCGTCGCCGGATCATCCGTGAGGATCAGCTGCCCGGCGGCGGTGACCTGCCCCTGGTTGCTGATTTGGAACCCGTTCACCCCCCCTGGAGGGATGCCGTCAGCGAGCAGCGCCTCGGTGTCGTGAATGGAGCCGAGGATGATGATGTTGAGCCCCCCTGGGGGCACCACCAACGACTCCAGCCGCACGGAATTGCCCTGGGTGCGGTTCACCCCCTGCCCTGCAAAGACCACCTGG
The DNA here is from genome assembly GCA_046290225.1 of Bradymonadia bacterium. Lineage (GTDB taxonomy): Bacteria > Myxococcota_A > Bradymonadia > UBA7976 > UBA1532 > JBKAGE01. Next base: position 242,514 of record JBKAGE010000034.1, read on the forward strand.
TTCACGTCGATGAACCGCGGCACCTCGTCGACGAAGAGCACATCGTTCACGTTGCGCGGGTTGGGGTTGGGGATGGTGATGATGTACTGGATCGCCTCGCCGGGCACGAAACGGCCATCACCGTCGCCCACCACCTGCTTGCTCACCTGACCGAGGGCCAGATCGCCGAGGACCACGACAACGGCCTCGTTGCTGTCGATGGCGTCGAGATCGCTGGCGCTGATGCTGGCCTGGGAGATCAGACGGGTCCCGGCGGCCACGCCCTGATCGATGGTGGCCCGGAAGGTGATCACCCGATCGTTGTCGCCCTGGAACGGGATGTTGCCCACGTTGAGGCCCAGGGCCAGCGGGTTCGCCACCTCTTCACCGGGGATGGGATCCGCCCCGTCGACCCTCAAGCTGCCGGGCAGATAGGTCAGCCCGTCGGGGAGGGCCAGCTGGGCCAGCGTGTTCTCGGCGTTGAGGGTGCCCTCGTTCTCGATCCGGAGCGTGAAGACCACCCGCTCGAGCGGTGCGGCCTCGTCGGGCACCACGGAGAGCTGCGTGCCGGCTCGACGGAAGTTCGGCGCGTTGCGATCGACGGTGAGCTGCACGTACCCGAGGATGAACATCTCCCCGCCCCCACCGGGATCGGGGTTGCGAGGGTTGACGAAACCATCACCGGATCCTGCTCGGATGCGGACGCGCTGTTGCCCTGATCGCAGCAGCGCCGAGACGTTGTACGTGTCGATGTCCAAACCGAGGGTGAAGCCCCCAGGGCTGGTGCTGTTGAAGAGGTTGTTCGGGGGATTGGTGGCGTTGGTGAGCTTGGTGCCGCCGAACTCGAGGAAGTCGAAGCACGTGTCGCACCGCACCTGAGGGTTGGCGTCGGTGTCCTGGGGTGGCACCCCGAGGAAGGCGTCGCCCTCCATGGCGAAGAAGGTCAGGCTGGCCTCACCGTTCACCGGCATATCGAAGCCGTCGATGTCGAAGGTGTCGATGCCCGGGCTCGCCGGCGTCTCGTCGATCTGGCGGAAACCATCGTAGATGAAGATGTCGCGGAGCGTGTTCGCCGACTCCGCCTCGTAGATCAGGGCCAGGCTCCAGCCGGCGTACTTCGCCTGGCACTCCGCCGCCTGCTCCGGCGCACAGGTGCCATCGGGCAGGATCAGCCCAGGCTCCGCCTCGAGATCCCCGACCTGGTACTGACCGTTGATGACACCGCCATCGAAGCGCTGACGCAGCCGCTCGGTGACGTCGGCCCGGCAGTAGAAGAAGCCCCCGAGGCGGTTCACCGTGACGCAGCGATCCGCCTGCACGTCGTTGAAGAAGCCGCCGTCTGGGGTGGTGAGATCCACCGTGCGATCGGTCCCTGCCGCGATGCTCCCGCTCCAGAACAGGTAGGCCCCCACCAGCTCGGCATCGAAGGGCAGGCTGTTCACGTCACCGCCGGAGCGCGGCAACAGGCCGCTGTTCACCTCTGGCGCCGTGATCGAGGCCGTCATCAGCGTGTTCCCGGTGATGACCGCGCCACCGAAGACCTGATGCTGGCGATACAGCCGGTGCGGATCACCCTCCACCTCCGCGTGTGCGGGGGTGATGAAGGCGCCCAGCGAGAGCGCCACGAGGGAAAGGCAGCAAGCGGTGGCCCGGAGGGCCCGCGACAAGGGGGGTGTGCTCACGTAAGTGCCCGAGATGGTTCGGCCCTCGCAGGAAGGGTGGAGGCCCGCATAGTAGGAGGGGGGGCGCGGCGAGCACAAGGGCTACCGGGGCTGCTTTAAGCCCCGCTCTTCAGCCCTTCACCAGACCGCGTGATCTGAGGCGCTCGGTGGGTGCGCTGCTCAGGGGTTGGGGTAGTAGGCAGGCAGATCGGAGACGAGGGGGAAGAAGACCTCCGCGCGACGGGTGGTCACCTCCGCCCCACCCCCCTGGGTGATGCCGCCGACGATGAGCACGTTGCCCGTGGACATGGTCACCGCCTCATGCTCGTACCGGGGCTCGCCTGTGCAGCCAGCGCCGAGCGGCGCGGAGCCATACCGGGCGATGGGGGGATCGTTGGGATTGACCTGAGGTCGAACCGCCCCCTCGGGATCGCGCAGCGGCACGAGCTGGTACGCCGCCGAAGTCACTGCGCCACCACGGCGTCCGCCGACCACGAGGACGGTCTCGTCAGGGAGCACTGAAGCCGTCACGTCACCGACGCCAGCCTCGGCGTTGCCCAAGACCCCGACGGAGCCCGCGCCGTACAGCGTGAGGTTGGCGTCCATCATCTCGAGTTCGGTGATGCCGTCGCTGCGATCCGCGTTCTGGTGACCACCGACGAAGAGCACCTGGCGGCTGTCGTCGACGTTCACAGCCTGGTGGGCGAAGCGAGGACGCTCGAGGTTCACCCCTGCAGGGCTCACCCAACACCCCTGGGTCTCGTTCGGTACCACGCCGTCGCCACCACAGCAGCCCGTGGTCTGGTTCGGGTTGCTGGTGAAGAGCTCGATGGAGTCGGTGGGCACGAGCCCCTGATCGCCCTGAGTGATCAACCCCCCTGCTGCGACGGCCTGGGCGCGGCCACCCTGGAAGAACAAGGTCGAGGTAGAGTGCTCCACCCGGGCCTGGCACATATCGCCCTGGCGCCGGAAGGTGCCCTCAGTGGGGTCGGCGGTTTGTGAGGGGAAGTAACGCCATGTGGAGGCGAGCGGGCTGCGGGTCGCCCCATAGCCACCAGAGATCAACACCGAGCCGCTGCCGTCATCGAGGCGCGTGGCGGTGTGGCGGTAGCGCTGCTCCCCCTCGGGGAACAGGCCTTCGACGAGACGCACGGGCTGATCCTCGTCAGCGAGATCGACGAGGGCGATGGTCTTCACGGGGGTCTGACGCCCGTCGATGTTCGCGAGGCCACCCACGACGAGGATGCGGCCGTCTTCCATGACCGTGGCCGTGTGCCACGCCCGAGCCGACTGCATGCGGATGTCGAGGGTCTGAAAGAGCCCCTCGTCGGGATCGTAGATCTCCATGGTGTCGTAGATCTCGGAGATCAAGCCCGACTCCATGCGGGCGCCGCCCATGATCAAAACCCGACCGTCGGGGAGCGGGGTCGCCGTGTGACCCACTCGGACGGGGCCCATGTCCTGGTTGCCGCCGGCAGAGGTATAGCCCTCCGGGGCACCCGTGTTGGCCACGACACAGCTCGTGGGACCCACCACCACCGCCTTGCGAGGCGAGCTGCCAGGCTCCACGTCGAAGGGCCGACTGGCCCCGTAGAAGAGCAAGCTGTCGTCGGCGCTGAAGCCGCGAATGAACAGCTGATGGCTGGGCCCGATGGGCAGCTGGTTCAGGCCACCGCTGCCGTCATCCAGGCGGAAGATCTCCACCCGCTGGCTGCTGTTGGGGGCGTCGGCCTGCACCGCGACGACCTCGATCTCCGCCACCCGGCTGCTGCCGGGCTCGAGCAGAGACTCTTGCCCCGCGGGGGTGTACAGGCGGATGTCGAGCTGGACATCCTCCTGTGTGGTCACGTCACAGCCGGCGAAGACACCTACGAAGAGGCTCAGGGCGCCGGCGAGCACGGTGTTTGATGAGCCCAATTTTGATGAGTCCCATTTTGACGAGCACAGGCTCGATGAGCGGATACGCATGTGCTGTCTCCTTACCACCGCACCGAGGCGTTGAATTGAGTGCTCTCTTCGTCTTCCGAGGACAGCAGATAGCCTGCGGTGACGGCACCACCGACCACCACGGCACCCGTGACGGCCCAGAACACCCAGGAGCCGTACCAAGCGTCGTCATCGTCTTCACCGCCCTTGGGCTTTGGCGGCGGCGGGGGCTCGGTGAGGGTGACCACCGGCTCCGGATCAGGCACGGGCCGAGGGTCCACCACAGGATCTTTCTTCTCGGGCTTCGCCGGGGGCACCTCGGTCACCGCAGGCTTCGGCGGCGGATCGGATCGGGGCGCGGTCACGGGCTTCGGAGCCACGATGCCGCCCACCACGACCTTCTCGAAGGGGAACTTGTTCACCGCGGCTTCTACAGCCTTGGAGAACGCCACCGCCTGGATGAAGGCGCTCGACATGTTGGCACGGAACTTCAGCTCGTCCAGAGCGACGACCTGCTGCTCCTTCACCCCATAGACGAAGGTGCTCATCACGAAGCCGGAGCCCTGGGTGGAGATGTTGCCCACCACGATGTACTTCGAGCGGGTGATCTCAGCAGCTTCGTTGGCCTTTGCCTTGAACGACGCGTCCACCACCCCACGGGAGGCCATCTCCTTAAGCGAGGCTTCCAGCTCCGCGGGCACCTTCTCTTCGGGGGGCGGCCCCAGATCGGTGCTCAGATCGAGAGTGGCGGTGACCACCTTCTTGCTCTTGGACTTCACCTTCACCGCAGCGGCGCCGGCGTCATCATCGCTGGCCTGGACATAGTGGAAGCCGCGAACCAGCCCGGTGACGGTGAGGGGGGACTTCCCCTTCTCTTCACCATCGACACGGATGGTGGCGCCGGGGGGGTTGGTGACCACCTTGATCTTGCCGCGCTTCTTCTTGAGGCGCTTCTTCTTCTCTTTGTTGAAGAACGCCTTGGTGTCGTCGGAGAACTCGTCGAGGGGCTCCGCGTCGGGGGCCATGGCGATGACCTGACGGAAGTAGTCCTTGGCGTCGCCGTCGAACTGCAGCTTGAGGCTCGTGGCCCCGAGGTAGCCCAGGGTCTCGAGCACGGCGTCGACACGGCCGACAGAGGGCAACCCCTCTTCGTACTTCTCGAGGGCCTGCTTCAGAGTCACCAGGGCCTCTTTGAACTTGCCGGCGGCAAAGAGATCTTTACCGGCGGTGCGGAAGTTCTCCGCCTCGTTCACCCGGGGATCGTCCCCACCGGCCACGACGGTGATCTGCCCAGCACCGGTCCCCGCCAGCTCGATGTGGCGGTTCTTGATGAGATCTTCACGAGCAGCCTCGTCGAACTTCTCCGAGACCAGCCCGGCACCTGGGGCGTTGTCGACTTTGAGGGAGGCCACCCACACGCGTGGCTTGGGGCCAGTGTACCCCTTGGCCTCGGCGTGGTTGGGGGCCCAGGGCACCCCAAACGTCACTTGCTGGACCACCAGGAGTACAGCGAGCAACATGCGGGGGCGCGGAAGACGGTTGATCGAGTGCAATCGAGCCTCCTCCAGGGTCAGTGAAGCCGCCCTGACAGAACGGCTGCGGTTAGCATGGGGGCGCAGTTGACGTCAACGACGAGAGACATCAGGTGAAACTGTCAATTCCAGGGAAAATCTTCGCCGGGTTCCTCGCCCTGCTGCTCACCTTTACGCTGGTGAGCGGTTACACCGCCCTGAAGGTGCACACCCTCGGGGAGCAGATCGACACCCTGCACCGCAACCTGGTGCCCCTCCCCGTGACCATGGCGGAGATCAGAAACGACGTCTCGGGTCTCAGCCGGATCGTGAGCGAGCGGGATCCCGCCCTCTTGCGTCGTGGCGTGAACGTGGCCCGCCGGGCCTACCCGTTCCTCGAACGCCTGGAGCGCCGATTCGACAAGGCTCGGGATCTCGTCGCCAGCGAGGGCCTGCCGAAGACCATCGCCCCCACAATCCAGGCCCTGAAGATGCTCGACGCTGCCCGAGTCGACCTCGCCAGCGAGGTGAGCGCTTTTTTTGAAGCGGTGGAGCGCACCGAGGGGATCCCCGAGGGTCAACGGGCCCTCATCGATCACCTCAGCGAGTTTCAGCGCTCAGTGCGCCTGTTCGAGCTTCGCGTCTCCGGGGCCCTCACTCAGGCCCTCGCCGCCTTCGCCGCGGAGGAGCAGCGGGCGGTGTGGTCCATCGTCCTCCTCGCCGCCGTGGCCCTCGTGGTGGGCATCGTCATCGCCGTGAGCGCCGCCCGCATCCTGCGACCCCTCGGTCCACTGCGCGCCGCGGTGGCCCGTCTCGCTCAGGGCGCACCCACCGAGCCTGTGCCTGTGGACTCTCACGACGAGCTCGGCGCCCTCGCCGCGGACTTCAATCAACTCGCCGAAGCGCTCCAGGCCCGAGATGCTCAGCTCGCAGCCCAGCAGGCAGAGCTTCTGCATCAAGATCGCCTAGCCACTGTGGGCCGCATGTCGGCCCAGATCACCCACGAGCTGCGGAACCCGCTGTCGAGCATCGGCCTCAACTCCGAGCTGCTCATGGAAGAGCTTGACCTGCTCGGCGGCGCCGACGAGGCCCGTGGGCTCCTCGCCAGCATCATCAAAGAGGTGGAGCGTCTGCGGGACATCACCGAAGAGTACCTGCGCTTCGCCCGCCTCCCCCGCCCCGAGGCCATCGCCGTGGATCTCAACCACATGGGCCAGGAGCTCATCGAGTTCTGCAAATCGGAGATGGATCAGAGCGGCGTCAAGATGAGGTTGGACGCCGATCGAGCCGCGCGACCCGCCCTCGCCGATCCCAACCAGCTGCGGTCGGCGATCCTGAACCTCACCCGAAATGCTCGGGAAGCCCTCGAGCAGCACGGCGGTGGCCACGTGACACTCCGGGTACGCTCCCTGGGCACTTGGGCCACCCTGGAGGTCATCGACGACGGCCCCGGGCTCACAGAGGAGGCCCGAGAGCGACTCTTCGAACCGTTCTTCAGCACCAAACCTCAGGGCACAGGCCTTGGTCTCTCCATGGTGCAGAAGATCGTGCTGGCTCAGGGTGGAGAGGTCGAAGTGGCCTCGGGGCCCACCCGCGGGACCCGGGTGAAGCTCAAGCTGCCTCTCGGAGAGGACGAACCTCAGTGGTCTGCATCGTAATGCCCGTGGTAGATCAGGACTATGCGAACCATGGCTGATTTCTCCCAGCTCGCCCTGGTGGCCCTCGTTGCAGCCACCCTTTCTGGTTGCCCAGAGGGCCCGCAGCTCGCCAAGAGCCGATTCGGTGACGATCCACCCCCCTCGGGCAGAGCGGCGGTGGAGACGGACGACCAGGCATACGACGAAGAAGACGACGAGGAAGACGACGAGACAGAGGTCGAGGACGACACCGCCTCCGACGCGCCCGCGTCGCCTCTGACGGCGACCCGAAGGCCCACTGCAAGTGATGACATCAAGGCTGACGCTCGGGCCGCCCTCGCCGCCGCCCGTGATCAGCTCAAGCTCGAGCAGCCCAAGCAGGCCATCGGCCCGCTGCGCCGTGTGATCTCGCTGCTGCCCGACGAGCCCGAAGGTCACCTGCTCCTCGGCCGAGCGTTGCTGATGGTGGACAACCCCAAAGATGCGGTGCCTGCCTTTCGCAAGGCCGTCGCCCTCAACCCCACCAATCCCGAAATTCGCTATGGGCTGGCGGTCTCCCTGGCCCGCACTGGCCAGAGCCGAGAAGCCATGCTGCTCGCCCGGGCCCTCAACAAGGAGCGACCCGACGATGCTCGGGTGGCAGCCCTGCTCTCCGAAGGCGCTCGCAGGGTCGAGGGGCCCGAAGCCAGAGCAGCCCTCGCTGCAGCACACGCCACCCAGAACACCCCAGAGTCTGCTGCACGCCTTGGGCGAGCGGCAGCCCGCGAGGGTGACTTCGCCGCTGCAGCCAACCATCTCGCAGTGGCTGCCAAAGCCCGCCCGGACGATCTCGACCTCCAGCTGCAATACGGCACCGCCCTGGGCAAGAGCGGGCGGCTCGGCCAGGCGGAGATCGTCCTCGACGCCCTCACCCGGAAAGATCCCACGCAGCAGGCTGGCTGGCGCAACCTCGCTGCGGTGATGGAGCAACAAGGTGACGCTCAGGGCGCCATCAGAGCCTGGAAGGGCCTCGTCAAGCAGCTCGATGGTGTGGAAAAGGCGAACGTTCAGAACCGCATCTACCAGCTCGAACGCGAGGGGCTCAAACCCTGAGTGTGGTTCGTTCTGCCTGCCCATGTTAGAGATGAAGGCTCAAGTGCCCGTTGAGGAGCGGCCCTGCTGATGGCCTCGATCACCGTTCTCACCCCCGATGGCCGGCGCTCAGAGCGTCCGCTCAGAGCCATGAACACCATCGGGCGTCACCCCGAGCAGTCGATTCAGATCCTGGATCGCGTGGTCTCCAAAGAGCACGCCCTGATCACCTTTGCCGATGGTCGTTACTGGCTCCAGGACATGGGCAGCCGGAACGGCACCTTCGTCAATGGCGAGCGCATCATGGGCCGCACCCGCATGCGCACCGGCGACACGATCACCCTCGGGGGCACTCGACTGGTCTTTCACGACGAGCGGGAGGCCCTGCCTGCTGCTGCCGGACAGGTGACCATCCAGCCCGCGCAAGAGACTCAAACGGCGATCCGCTCGCGGCTCCAGGCGGCGAACGAGAGCAGCCGCCGTTTCCTACCCGAGCTCGACATCGCCGACAACAAGAGCCTGCGGGACGACTATGAGAAGCTCCGGGTGGCTTTCGAGCTGAACCAGGCGCTGGGCACCGTGGTGGAGCCCGACGTCGTGATGGATCGCATCCTCGAAAAAGCCATGGAGATCACCCAGGCTGATCGCGGTGTGTTCCTCGTCATCGACGGTGAAGGCACCCCTCAGCCTCGGGCCGTGCGCCACCGCGATGGCGCCGACGCGGGCCAGGTGCAGCTGTCGTCCACCATCCTCAACGAGGTGATGACCGAGCATCACGCGGTGTTGTCGAGCGACGCCATGATCGACAGCCGGTTTGCCGGCAGCCACAGCATCATCATGCACGGCATCCGCTCCACCATGTGCGTGCCCCTCACCCACGACGAGCAGCTGCTCGGCATGGTCCACCTCGACAGCAAGGTGGCCACAGGGGTGTTCACCGAGAAAGATCTGCAGCTGCTCACCGCCTTTGCCCATCAAGCGGCGGTGCGCCTCGCCAACGCCCGGCTGGTGGAGCAGGCCCGACACGAGGCCCTGGTTCGGGAGAGCCTCTCGCGCCTGCTCTCGCCCAACCTCGTGGAGCAGGTGGTGCAAGGCGACGTGGCCCTCGAGCGAGGCGGACAGCGCCGGCAGGTCACGGTGCTCTTCGCCGACATTCGTGGCTTTACGGCGCTCAGTGAGCGCAAAGCGCCAGAAGAGCTCGTGTCGATGCTCAACGAGTACTTCGAGATCATGGCTGACCTCGTGTTCCAGCACGAAGGCACCCTCGACAAGTTCATGGGTGACGAGGTCATGGCGGTGTGGGGTGCGCCCCTTGCCCAGCCCGATCACGTGGCCCGGGCGGTCTTTGCCGCCCTCTCGATGCGCCGGGCCGTAGAAGACTACAACCGATTCCGCACTGCCCGAAATGAAGAGCCCCTCAAGGTGGGCATCGGCATCAACACCGGCGTCGCCGTGGCGGGCTACATGGGGGCCACCCGCACCCTGTCCTACACGGTGATCGGCGATACTGTGAACACCGCCTCCCGGCTCTGCGGCCATGCTGGTCCCGGCGACATTCTTGTGAGTCAGCAGGTGGTGGAGGCCATGGGTCGCGCCCTCGAGTTCGAGCTGCGTGAGCCCGCTCAGCTCAAGGGTAAGTCCCAGCCGGTGCCAGTACACGCGGTGCTCGGCGTCCGGGGTCTGGAGCTCGACGCCACCCGCCCTGTGAATTCGAAGACGAGCTGAGGTCGGGCCCGCGCCTTCACGACGCACGGGCCGCAACGCCAGGGCCTGCGCCGCTCAGGCGCCTTCGGCCACCACTCGGTCCACCACCCCTCGATGCAGCGCCACATTCCGCAAAAACGGACGCTCGAAGCCGGTGCCTTTGAGGCACTGGGCCTGCCACAACAGATCACGCCATGCGGCGCCGAGGGCATCCTCGGCCCCCGCCCCGTCTCCCATGGCCTCGGCCACCAGCAGACGACACCAGCTGACCTCCACCACGAGGCGGCTGAGGGCAGGCTGACCTGATCGAGCAGACTCGAAGGCATCTTCCATCTGCTTCAGCCGCTGTCGCGCCTCCGGGTGCTGATCGAGGATGAGGTGTCCGCGGACCTGGACCCCCAGAGCCTCAACCCGCCCCTGGCTGTAGTCGAGCTCCGCAGACTTCTCCAAAGCATCCGCGGCATAGCGCAGCGCCCCGTGGACCAGCTTCTCCCCCCGGTTGGCCGCCACAAGGGCCAGGCCCAGGGCATTGAGCCCGTCAACATAGAGCGGTTGTCGTTTGCCGGCCCGGGCGAGGTTCTTGAGGCACTGCCCGATGACCCGCATGGCCTCGTCGTATCGGCCCTGGTTCACCAGAATCCGGCCTCGGAGGATCGTCGCCTCTGCTTGTTGGGCACGCTCGGTGTCGAAGGTGGCGTCTCTCAAGAGAGGCTCCACATAGCGCAGGGCCGCTTCGTAGTCGCCGAGGGCGGTGTGCAAATTGCCCGCGGTGACCATCATCCAGGCGATGGTGGCCCGCTCCTCGGAGTTGCGCACCATCAACCATGCGCGGCGGAACAAACGCACGGCGGCGATGAGGTGCCCCTCGGACCAGCACAGGATGCCCAAATGGAAGGTGGCCACCCCTTCGCCGTACACATCACCTGCGTCCTGGTGCATGGCGATGGCTTCGTTCAGGGCGTCGAGGGCCTTCTCCGCATCGCCGGCGGCGAGGGCGAAGGCCCCTCGGGTATGGGCGAGGCGGCTGCGCAGTGACACTGGCAGATCCGCCCCCATGGCCTCCTGCGCCTCTTCGAGCCACTGCAGCGCTCGGGTTTGATCACCCTGCTGCCAGAAATCGAGGGCCAGCAGGAGTCGACCCCTCACCCATCCAGGACGCCCTGCGGGCTGGCTGGAGATCACCGACAAGACCAGAGACTCCACCTGTGCGTGGCTGCCGGTGAGCAATGCGAAGCGTGCTCGACGACCCGCGAGCTGAAGACGCTCGTCCTCTGTAGCCACCCGAGGTGCCAGGATCTCAAGCTGATGCAAATCTCGACCCTGAGCCTCTCGGGCCCCAGTGAGACCGTGGATGTGCTCTCGAAGACGCAGAATGCGGAACAACTGTCGATCCTGATCGGGGGTCGGCAGCCCCTTGAGCAGCCCCGTCGCCTGATGACAGAGCCCCAGGGCTCCGGCGAGATCGTGCACGCGCAGGGCCTGATGCACCCCGTCGATGAGGCCGCTCACCGCCCGCCCGGGCACACCCGCCAGGGCAAAGTGGCTTGCCGCCAGGGCCGGGTTGGCCTCGTGAAGGGGCAACCGCATATAGACCTCGCCGGCATCTTCGTGAATTGCCCGACGGCGTTCGGGATGCATCTGACGATAGATCTCGTCCCGGATGAGGGGGTGCGTGATGCGAATGCCATCGCCGCTCTCCACCAGACCCGAACGCTCCAAAGTGTCGACGGCAGCGGTCATCTCGTGACGGTCGATGCCTCGTCGGGCGATGACCTCTTCGAGGATGCCGGCGCCGAGAGCGTCCTGCACCACGGTGACCGCCTCGAGCACGGGCGTCGCCGAGGCGTCGAGGGCTTCGAGGCGCCTGGAGACCACGGAGGCCACATCTCGCGCCAGGGCCTCTTCGGGGATGGGCCCCAAGGTGACCCAGACATCCCCTTCCATCACAAGGTGACCCAGGCTGATGAGATGCCTGACCAGCTCAGCCACCATGAGGGGAGATCCCACCGCTGCAGACAAAATGCGCAGGCGGTCCTGCTCAGAAAGCCGGTTGGGTTGGAGCAAGCCATCGATTTGAGCTTCGGACTCAGCGGGGTCAAAGGGCTTGAGCTGGAGTTCCGTGTATCCCCTGGTCTGACGAATCGCCGGGGGCACCCGATATTGTTCACCGTATGTGAGGATGACCAGCATCCGCGTGCGGGATCTCAAGCCGTCGAGCAGCTGGTTGAGCATCAGCCAGGATGCGGCATCGAGCTCCTCAGCGTCTTCGATCTCCAGGAACAATGGCGCGCCAGTGAGGGCCACAGCCTGGGCAGCGATGGCCTTGAAGGCGGCGACGAGCCCCTCGCGCAACCTCACCCCGGCGGTCCGAGGATCGGTCCCTTCAAGCATGCGCCGCGCACCAGAGTCACCGAGGAACGCCTGAATGTCGGTGATGCGATCGAGCAGCGTCTCTCGCCCCAAGCCGTCATCCGCGTCCTCCGCGGCGAACTCCGCCAGGGACCGCACCCCATGATCGACTTTTTCGCCGAGGGCTTCGTCGCCGAGGCCAATGCCGAAGAACTGCTTGAGCAGCTGTACAAAGGGCCAATGAGGCAGGCTGAAGAGATGATGCCCCTGAGCCTTCAGATAACAGGGCGGGCGCCCGAGCAGACGCTCCACCCGCTCCGAGAAACTCGCCAGCATTCGAGTGCGCCCTGACCCCTGAGGTCCGCGCACGCCCACGACCTCGTGGCCCGTGCCTTCTGCCGCCGCTCGAAAACGCTCCCAGAGGGTCTGGAGCGCCTGACTCCGGCCCACGAAACGGTGCCCACCGAGGCGGGTGAGCCACCGCGCGATCTCGTGGGGTTGAGGCCGACGACCCCCGGCCACCTGACGCTGCGTGTGCCGCGGGGCCCGGCGCTGGGTCGGGCGTGTGATCCCCCCACGCTGCACTTGATCCCCGAGCAGGCACAGGGCCTCTCGGATGGCCACCCGCACCGCCCTCAGGGCGTCGATGAAGAATTCCTGGTCGGTGAACCGATGTTGCGCCCGGATCGCTACGAGATCTTCCAGGCCGAAGAGCACCCGCACCGCCCGGGAGATCGGCAGCGGCCGATCGGGCCAGGGGGCCTGCAGCAATCGAAACGCTGCGTCGAGGTGCGCCCCGTCGCGCCCTCGGGCGAAGACGAGGAAATGTCTGACCGCCTGCACGAGGTTATGGGCCAGGACCCCAGGATCTGCCTCGTGAAAATCGGCATCGATTTCTCGGAGCGACGTCACCAGATCGGTGACGAGATCCTGGGCATGCTCCTCGATGTAGCTCAGCAGCTCTTCCACGCGGTACGGGCTCCTCGAACACGCCCGGCGAGGGACCGCTCGGGCTCACATCGCGGAGCATGGATGGAAACCCAAACGGCTGCAAGCTCCACAGCAGACTCGAGACGAGATTGCCAGGGTGCGTCTGCCGCCAGCATCCGGTAAAAGTAGAGACATGCAGCCCACAGTCCTCGTCGTCGATGACGACACTTCGAATCTCGCCAGCCTCGTCAAGATCTTCGAACGCAAGGGATGGCGGGTCCGACCCGCCACCAACGGCAGAGAAGCCCTCGACGCCCTCAGGAGCACCCCCGTCGCCGTGGTGCTCACCGATCTCATGATGCCCGACATCAGCGGGGTCGACCTGGTCAAGCACGTCAAAGATCTCACCCCGGACATCGAGGTGATCATGATGACGGCCTACGGCACCATCGAGCGCGCCGTGGAGGCCATGCGGGCGGGGGCCTACGACTTCGTCACCAAGCCGTTTCGTCGCGCGGAGATCGAGCAGGTGGTGAGCCGGGCCCTCGAAAAGCAGGCCCTCATCGCCGAGAACCGCGCCCTGAAGGCCCAGCTCGCCCGCGTCGAACGGGCCCGGAGCACCTGGGGCATCGTGGGCAACGCCCCAGCCCTCAGACGCGTGATGGAGGTGGTGAAGCAAGCCGCGCCCAGCTCGGCCACGGTGCTCCTCATGGGCGAGAGCGGCACGGGGAAGGAGCTCTTCGCCCGGGCCATCCACGAGCTTTCCCCGCGGGTCGATCAGCCCTTCGTCGCGGTGAACTGCGCTGCGCTGCCCGAGACCATCATCGAGGCTGAGCTGTTCGGCTCGGAGAAAGGCGCCTTCACGGGGGCCGTGCAGACCCGCGAGGGTCGCTTCACCCGGGCCGACGGGGGCACGCTGTTCCTCGACGAGATCGGCGAGCTGTCGGCGTCGGTGCAGGTGAAGCTGTTGCGGTTCTTGCAGTCTGGCGAATTCGAACGCGTGGGCGGCACCCGGACCGAGCATGTGGATTGTCGCATCATCGCCGCCACCAACCAGGATCTCGGCAAGCTCGTCAAAGAAGGCTCGTTTCGAGAAGACCTCTACTATCGCCTCAATGTCATCGCCATCACCCTGCCGCCGCTGCGGGCCCGGCGAGAGGACATCCCCCTGCTCGCTGATCACTTTCTCCGGCTGTATGCCGAGAAGAACCGCAAGCCGATTGAAGGCCTCACCGAGGCGGCCATGGCCCGCCTGATGGACTACTCGTGGCCAGGCAACGTGCGGGAGATCGAGAACACCCTCGAGCGCGCCGTGGTCCTCGCCCGGGGGGTGCACCTCGACGTAGACGATTTGCCGGAGAGCATCTCCGGCGCCGCGCCGAGCGCCGAGGGCCTGTTCATCTCCATGGGCACCCCCCTCGAGGAGATCGAGCGCCGCGTGATCCGCGAGACCCTGCGCTACACCGACGGCGACAAGAAGCGCGCCGCACAGCTGCTCGGCACCTCGACCCGCACCATCTACCGCAAGCTGGAGTGACGTGCTCCAGCTGCTCTGAGAGGGCTCCGAGAGCGCCCCAGAGCATGCTCCAAAAGACACGATGACAAAATGTCAGCGGGCCAAAACCGACCCCCTGCCAATCTGACAAATTGACAAACTGATCCAGATCAGGAATCCAGGCAGACCCCGGAAGATTGTAGGGGGTGGCCAACGGGCGTTGTATCGCTCGGCTGGCGCGCTTCGTGCATATGAAGGGCGGGGCAGACGCGGTCTGCTTCGCCTTGGGTCAATGCCGAGGTCACGACCGACGGCAAACTGAGAGGGTCACCGGAGCACGATGGACAGTTTCATCAAACGCTACTTCTGGATCGTCAACGTGGCGGTCCTCGGGGTCATCGCCTATCTCGGCGCCCGGGTGGCCAACAATCTGATCGCCGGCGAGATCGTCGGGCTCGCAACGAGCCCTGCGGTGGAGGGCCCCGAAAAAGAGGGCAAGAACGCCAAGAGCAACAAGAAGTCCGAGCGCAGAGGCCTCGGCTGGGCCGAGCGCATCATGGGGCGCAACCTCTTCAACGCCAACCCGCCTGAAGATCCCGAAGACGGCCCCAAAGATCCCAACGACAAGCCAGAAGAGGGCGACAAGCCCGTGGTGGCGAGCGGCGAGATGCCCACCAGCCTCGACGCCTGCGAGAAGAGCGAAGAGCGCATCGTGCTCCTGGCCACCATGGTGGCCGAGCCCCAAGAGCTCTCCATGGCCGTCGTGCAGGACAACTCCAACGACCGAATCCTCAAGCCGGGCATGTCCGCCGGTGAAGACGCCGCGGTGAAGGTGGCCCGCATCAACCGGTCGTGGCTGGTGCTGCAGAACAGCAAGGGCACCTACGAGTGCGTCGCCGTGGGCGGCAAGAAGCAGGCGAAGAAGAAGAAGGGCCGCGGCGTCGACCGCACGAAGCCCAAGAAGGGCAACCGCGGGGGCAGCCTCACCAAGGCCGACCGCGACGCCATCAAGAACGGCGTGCAGAAGACAGGCAAGAACGAGTACCAGATCGACCGCGAGATGCTGAACGAGCAGCTCGCCGATCTGAACAAGCTCGCCCGCCAGGCCCGGGTCATCCCCCACTACCGCGACGGTCAAGCCCAGGGCTACAAGCTCGTGGGCGTGCGCCCCGGCAGCCTCTACAGCCACCTGGGAGTGCGCAGCGGCGACATCCTCAAAGGCGTCAACGGCGAAGAGGTCAACAGCCCGAACAAGGCCCTCGAACTCTTCGAGAAGCTCAAGAGCAGCGACAACGTGAGCCTTGAGGTGGAGCGTCGCGGCAAGCCTGTGGCCCTGGAGTACAACATCAAATGAGACTCCACTGGCTATCATCCATGGCCATCGGCGTGGCCCTCCTGGCGCCCACCGCGGGTGCGGCGAAGTCGAGCCTTGCCGAGGATTTCATCCAGAAGTGCAAGGCGCTCCCTCCAAACGGCCAGGTCACCCTCGACATCGTCGACGAGCGCCTGCTCACGGTGGGCAAAGTCGTCGCATGCCTCACGGGCAAGACGGTGACCTTCGGCGACCCGCTCAAGAGCCTCAAGAAAGAGCGCCTGACCATGCTGGGCACAGCGCGATACACCGCGCCTGAGGTGCTCGAGGCCTTCGTCAACCTAGTCGAACTCAAAGGCTTCACTGTCAAACAACAAGGCAACTTCGTGCACATCGCTCGAGGGCCGCGGGGCGTACCCTGCGAAGCTCAGACCAAGATGCCCATCGAGCAGGGCGTGCGCGAGGTGGGCGCCAATCACTATCAGCTTGAGCGCAAGATGCTCGATGAGCAGTTCGCCGACCTGACTCAGCTCGCGCGTCAGGCACGGGTGATCCCCCACTACCGTGACGGCCGGCCTCAGGGCTACAAACTCATAGGCATACGGGCCAAGAGCCTCTACAGCCATATCGGCCTCCGCAGCGGGGATCTGATCAAGCGCATCAACGGCACTGCGATCAACTCTCCCAACGACGCCTTGTCGCTCTTCGAGAAGCTCAAGAGCAGCGACACGGTGAGCCTCGAGGTGGAGCGTGCGGGCCAGCCTGTGATGCTCGAGTACACCATCAAATGATTTTCAGTATTTCACGACCCCGGATTTCCAGTCCCTTGTCCCCCAGGATGACGATGACCACCTCGAGGACCACCCCCAGACTCATCGCGCTGCTCGGTTTGCTGATCGGGCTCTTGATCCCTGCCATGGCAGGGGCTCAGGACGAGCCGCCGAAGCTCAACACGCCTCGGATCCCCAAGCAGCTCGACGTGCCCCAGATCAACCCGGGCAAGCTCCCCACGGGGCGTGTCAATCCCAAGCTCAAGCGCAAGCTGGGCCGAGATGTGGTGGCCCAAAAGAAGGACGACGCTGCGGAGGCCAAGGCCAAGCCGCCCCCGCGGCGCCCGCGGCCCCGCACCCGGACGCCCCTGCCGCCCCGTGACACCGCGGGGAAGGCCGGCGCCAGGAGCCGTCGCGACACCAAGGACAAAGACGACGACAAGGGCGCCGACAAGGACGAGAAGTCCAGCGATCTGCCCAAGTGGCGTCAGCAGGAAGAGAACGAAGAGGACAAGCCCGAGGAGCCCTCCCTCGGCGCCGACTTCGTCAAGGCCTGTGTGAAGCTGCCCCGGGGGGCCAAGGTCAGCCTCGACATCTACGAGGAAGAGCTCGAGGCGGTGGTGAAGATCATCGCCTGTATGACCGGCAAGAACATCATCATGGCCAAGAGCCTCAAGGGGAAGAAGATCACCATCTACTCCCCCACCCTCGTCACCAGCGGTGAGGCCTACCGGGCCTTCCTCACCGCCCTCGAGGTGAACGGCTACACCATCTCCAAGCAGGGCAAGTTCCTGCGCATCATCGAGAGCAAGGACTACCTGAGCAGCTCCGATCCGATCCGCAAGGGCGGCCGGCCCCCGAACGAGGATCGCATGGTCACCCAGCTCGTGGCCCTGGAGCACGTGGACGCTCAGGAGGTCAGCCAGCTGCTGCAGCAGCTCGCCACCGGCAGCGCCAAGTTCATCGTGTACCAACCCACCAACACGCTCATCGTGAGCGAGGTGGCCAGCAACCTGCGCAAGCTCCTCAGCCTCGTGGACGAGATCGATGTGCCCAGCGGCTCCGAGCGGCTGTACGTCTATCAGATCGTCAATGCCGACGCTGAAGAGATCAAAAACAAGATCATGGAGATCTACGAGCAGGACGAAAAGAAGGCCAGCGGCGGTGGAACCACCACCAACAAGAACCGCCGCAAGCGCAAGCGGGGCAAGGACAAGACCCCCGCCAAGCCCACAGGCACCAGCGTCGGCGAGTCCGGCGCCGACGTGAACGTGAGCAAGATCGTCGCCGACGAGCGCACCAACCGCCTGTTCATCATCACCAACGAGAAGTCCTACCGAAAGGTCAAGGACCTCATCCGCCGGCTCGACGTGGCCATCCCCGGCGACGGGCAGATCCACATCTTGCAGCTCAAGCACGCCAAGGCCGAGGAGCTGAGCAGCGTGCTGAGCAACCTGAGCCAGAACGCCAACCGGAACTCCGGCGGCAACCGACGCTCTGGTCGGAACAACAACAGCGGCCGCAACAACCGCAGCGGCAACCGCAGCGGCAACCGCAACTCCGGTGGCGGTGGGGCTGGTGGCGCAGCCCTCTTCGAGGGCGAGGTGCAGGTCACCGCAGACGCCGACACCAACTCCCTGGTCATCACCGCCAGCCTGAAGGACTACCTGTCCATCAAGAGCGTGGTGGAGACCCTGGACAAGCCGCGCCGCCAGGTCTTCGTCGAGGCCGTGGTCATGGAGGTCAGCCTCGACAACGAGCGCCAGTTCGGCATGAGCTTCCACGCCCCCATCCCCGGCACCGAGGTGAGCGACGACAGCTCCCCGCTGCTGCTGGGCAGCTTCCCCAGCCAGGAGTTCAACTCGCTGTCCTTGAGCCCCAGCCTGCTCAGCGGCTTCGCCGCCACGGCCCTCGGGGAGAACATCGGCGGCAGCAGCGCCTTCGCCGAGCTGCCCAGCTTCGGTGTGGTGATGCGGGCCCTCGCCAGCAGCGGTGACGTGAACATCCTGTCGACGCCCCACATCTTGACCACCGACAACCAGGAAGCAGAGATCGTCGTCGGTCAGAACGTGCCCTTCACCACGGGCTTCGGCGGCGGCCTCGGCGCTCTCGGTGGCCTCGGCGGCCTCGGCGGCCAGAACGCAGCAGGCGGCCTCGGTGGCCTCGGCGGCTTCGGCGGCTTCGGGTTCCCGCAGATTCAGCGTCAGGACGTAGCCCTCACCCTGAAGATCACCCCCCGCATCAACGCCGACAACTTCGTCACCATGGAGATCGACCAGGTCATCGAAGAGCTGGGCCCCGAGCCCACGCCGGGCCTCGGCCCCGCAACCACCAAGCGGAGCGTAAAGACCACCGCCGTGGTGAAGGACCAGCAGACCGTGGTCATCGGCGGTCTGCAGCGGACCACTCAGACCAACAGCGACAGCAAGGTGCCGTTGCTCGGTGAGATCCCTGTGCTGGGCATTCTGTTCCGCGACTCGGTGCGCCGCAGCCAGAAGCAGAACCTGCTGCTGCTGCTCACCCCCTACGTGGTGGAGAGCTCGGAAGACTTCAAGACGATCTTCAAGCGCAAGATGGAAGAGCACCAGGAGTTCGTGGCCCGGTTCCAGCAAGAGGGCGACGTGCTCGCCATCGGCGTGGACTACCGCAAGAAGCACGGCGTGCTCGAGGCGGTGAACAAGTCCATCACCCTGGCCCGCGAAGAGGAGCGCCTGCTCGAAGACCTGCGCAAGCAGGACATCCCGCCGATCCTGCCCCAGGACGTGGACGGCATCGTGCTCGAGGCCGACGAGCAGCGCCTCAACCCCGACGTGAAGAAGCGCATGGAAGAGCTACTCAAGGCCCAGGAAGAGCGCCGCCGGGCCATCGAGCGGGGCATCGACGACACCACGCCTCCCCCCGAGGAGGATGTGGCGCCGCCCCCCATGGACACCACCCCCTGATCAGCGTTCGCGCTCACCCTGGTCCACCACCCCTGAGGAGGCAGTGACATGAACTACATCACCGAACTCGGTCGCGCCCTCGTCGATCAAGGCGACATCAGCCCTGATCAACTGCAGCAGGCCATGGTGGAAGCCCAGGAGCGGGGGGTGCAGCTCACCGAGGCCCTCTCCGATCTCAAGCTGGTCGATGGCGATGTGCTTGCTCGCCGTCAGGCAGAGCAGCTCGGGCTGCGCTACCTCGAGGAGATCAACGTCGATGATGTGTCGATGGAGTACATCGACGACATGTCGGCCACCTTCGCCAAGAGCAACCTCGTGCTGCCCCTGTGGAAGGCTCGGGGTCGCAAAGTCTACGTGGGCATTTCCGATCCCCTGAACATGGCCACCCTCGATGCTGTGCGGCTCATGCTCGATCGGCCGGTGATCCCCGTAGTGGTCTCCGAAGCTGTGCTCCTGGGCACCATCAACAAGGTGTACGACCGCAAGGCCGCTGCCCAAAACGCCCTCGACCACATCGACGACGAAGAGATCGGCAACGATCAGCTCGACGAAATCGACAAGCTCGACATCATCGATGGCGACGACGAGGCGCCGATCATCCGCCTCGTGAACGCCATCCTCGGCCAGGCGGCCCGTGAGCGCGCCAGCGACATCCACATCGAGCCCTTCGAGCGGCACATCGCCGTGCGCTTCCGCGTCGACGGTGTGCTGCACGAGGTCATGCAGCCCCCGAAGCGGCTCGCCAGCGCCATCACCGCCCGCATCAAGGTCATGGCCGATCTCGACATCGCCGAGCGGCGCATCCCTCAGGACGGCCGCATCAAGATCAAGGTGGCCGGCAAAGAGATCGACATCCGGCTCAGCACCTTGCCCACCAGCTGGGGCGAGCGGCTCGTCATGCGCCTGCTCGACAAGACCGCCGTGCTCAAGGATCTCGCCCACATCGGCATGGGCCCTCGACAGCTGGCCATCATCGAAGAGCAGCTCGTCAAGTCGTACGGCATCATCCTGGTCACCGGCCCTACGGGATCCGGCAAGACCACCTCGCTGTACGCCAGCCTCGCCAAAATCAACAGCCCCACGCGGAACATCATCACGGTGGAAGACCCCGTGGAGTATCAGCTCGGGGGCATCGGGCAGATTCAGGTGAACACCAAGGTGGGCCTCACCTTCGCCAGCGGGCTGCGGGCGATCCTGCGACAGGACCCCGACGTCGTGATGATCGGTGAGATCCGCGACGGTGAGACCGCAGAGATCGCCGTGCAGGCGTCGCTCACCGGCCACCTCGTGTTCAGCACCCTGCACACCAACGACGCCGCCGGCGCCGTGACCCGCCTCGTCGACATGGGCGTCGAGCCGTTCCTCATCGCCTCTTCGGTGGTGTGCATGATGGCCCAGCGCCTCGTGCGTCGGCTGTGCCCCCACTGCAAGGCCCCCGTGGTGCCCTCCGAGACCGAGCTGCGTCAGCTCGGCTACGATCGCGAGCGCTTCATGGCAGAGACCAGCGGCCACGTGTACCAGCCCGTGGGCTGCGACCAGTGCCTCGACTCGGGCTACCAGGGCCGGACCGGCATCTACGAGGTGTTGCCTGTAGACGACGACATCCGCCCCCTGATCATGGACAACGTCGACTCGGGCACCATCAAGAAGGTGGCCATTCGCAAAGGCATGCTCACCCTGCGCGACGACGGCGCCCGGAAGGTGATGGACGGTGACACCTCCATCGCCGAGGTGCTCCGCGTCACCCAGGACGACATGCTCAACCTCGACGACTAGGCCCAGGGCGTATGGCGACTTACGATTTCAAAGGTCTCGACAAGCGAGGCAAAGAGGTCAGCGGGGTCCGCGAGGCCGAGAACGAGAAGGCCCTGCGGCAGCTGCTCAAGAAGGAAGGCATCTTCCTCACCAAGGTGGGCAAGGGCGGCAAGAAGGGCGGCAGCTTCCTCTCGGCGGAGGTCGACTTCGCCCAGATGTTCGAGAAGATCAACGGCCAGGACATCGCCATCCTGACCCGGCAGCTCGCCACCCTGCTCAAGGCCAGCATCCCCGTCGTCGACGCCCTCGGGGCCTGCGTCGAGCAGGTGGAGAAGCCCAAGCTGCGCAAGGTGGTCAGCCAGCTGCGCCAGGAGGTGAACGAAGGCACCAGCCTCGCCACCGCCCTCGAACAGCACCCCGACATCTTCAGCCCCATCTTCCCCAACATGGTGAAGTCGGGCGAAGCCAGCGGCACCCTCGACGACGTGCTCATGCGCCTCGCGGAGTTCACCGAAGCCCAGGTGAAGCTCAACCAGAAGGTCAAGAGCGCGATGACCTATCCGGTCATCATGGTGGGCATCGGCGCGTTGATCCTCGCGGGTATGTTCGCCTACGTGATCCCGCAGATCACGCAGATCTTCGAAGACACGGGGCAGGAGCTGCCCTGGATCACGAACGCCCTCATCAGCGTCAGCAACGGCTTCCGGTCATACTGGTGGGTGGGCCTGCTGATGGCCTTTGGCGGCATGACCATGTTCCGCCGCTGGAAGGCCACCAAGAACGGCGCCCTCAAATGGGACGAGATCAAGCTCAAGCTCCCAGTCTTCGGGCAGCTCACCTTGATGGTGGCCATCGGACGCTTCACCAAGACTCTGGGCACCCTGCTGCGCTCCGGCGTGCCATTGCTCACCGCCCTGGACATCACCAAGAACGTGCTGGGCAACCGGGTGCTCATCGAGATCATCAGCGACGCCCAGGTGGCCGTGAAAGAAGGCTCCAGCCTCTCGATCACGCTCAAAAAGAGCGGGCGCTTCCCGCCCATCGTCACCAACATGATCGCCATCGGTGAGCGCTCCGGCGCTCTGGAAGACATGCTCAACGTCGTGGCTGAAGCCTACGAGAGCCAGGTCGAGGGGCGCATCGCCGCCCTCACCAGCCTGCTCGAGCCGGTCATGATCGTGGGCATGGGCGTCACCATCGGCATCATCGTCTTTGCGGTGCTCATGCCGATCCTGCAGCTCAACGAGTTCGTCAGTTGAAGTGGCTCAACCTCCTCGTCGATCGGCGGGTGGCCCTCCTCGTGGGTGGGTCCGCTCTGCTGCTCGACTTGCTCTCCAAAGAGCTGGTGACCACCCTGCTGCCCGAGGGCAGCCAGGTCACCGCCGGGCCGCTGATGATTCAGCACGCCCGGAACCCGGGCGTGGCCCTGGGCACCTTTGGTGGGCTCTCCGAGGGGGTGCGCATGTCGCTCGTGGTGGTGGGCATGCTGGTGGCGCTCTTCGTGGCCCTGCCCTGGCTCGCCCGACGTCTGCGGGCGGGGGCGCTGAAGCAGACCGCCGTGGCCCTGGTGATCACCGGCGCCATCGGCAACTTCGCCGATCGGCTGCGCTACGGCTCAGTCATCGACTTCATCGGTCTCGATCCGGCGCTGGGTATCCCTTCTCCGGTGTTCAACCTCGCCGACGTAGCCATCGTCGTCGGCGCGGCGCTGTTGCTGTGGGGCCCCAAGCGCACGGGGCCTGGCCGCGGCCAGCCGCTGCCTCAGGATTCGTGGCCGGGCATTTCGGAGAGCAATCCCGGTACTCAAGACTCTTCCTGGACGATCATCGCCGTGCGCCGCGCCCCCACCAAAGAGGTGGTGGCCTCGTCGATCAAGCTGCTGGGCGTGCTGCTCGCGGTCAGCGTGGCCCTCGGCGCCCCCAAGGCTCAGGCGCAGGGCGACGCTCAGGCAGGCCAGGTGGCCTCGATGAACGCCCAGATGCGCATGATCCGGCAGGCCGTGCAGGCCTACCACCTGCAGCACAAGCGTCACCCCGAGCAGCTCGAGGCCCTCGCCTCGCCGCCGGAGGGTCAACCATTTCTGAAAGCCCAGCACCTGATCGACCCGTGGGGCATCCCCTACACGTACCAGGTCCGTGGCGAAGCCCTCGACATCATCAGCGCCGGACACGATGGCAAGCTCGGCTCCGACGACGACGTGATGCTCGTGGGCAACACCTTGAAGCACCAGGGCCCCATCGACTTCAGCCCGCGCCCCGCCCCCAAGAAGAGCAACACCCTGCCCCTGGCCCTCATCGGGGGCTTCACCGTGGTGTCTCTCGTGGCCTGGCGCATGCTGCTGGCGAAGAAAGCGAAGGCCGATGCCCTGGCTTGATCATCTCTGCTCGGCGCGCCACCTCTCAGAGGCGGCGATTCTGGCAACTGAACCCCGCCAAACTGACACATGCCCTCGCATTCACGTCAATTTGGCAAAGCGAACCATCTGATATCAAAAGAGGAATCAACATCCTCTCCCAAGCGATTGAGTCCAGTGAGAACGGGGCGGAGCACCTCACATCACTGGGCCAGAAGGAGGTAACCATGAACTTCAATCGGTCCCGTTGGGCACGTCTTCTCCCCCAGCGCACTGCTGCGCGTCTGCAGGCTCGTCAGGGCGAGGCCCCCATGGCCGCCCGTCGTCGCCAGAAGGGTATGACCCTCCTGGAGATCATGATCGTGATCACCCTCATCGGGGTGGTCATGGCGGTGGTGGTGACCAACGTCATCGGCGCCGGCGACAACGCCAAGATCTCCGCGGCGAAGACCAAGATGCAGAGCATCAAGCAGCAGGTGGACATGTACTACACGATGTTCGACGAGTACCCGGACAACCTCCAGGCCCTCGTCAAGCCCCCCGCTGGTCGCAAGCCCCTCATGAACAAGAACGGGCTCAAGGACCCCTGGGGCAAGAAGTTCAACTACAGCAACCGCGATGGCGACATCCAGCTCAGCAGCTCGGGCCCCGACCGCAAGGAAGGCACCCAGGATGACATCAAGTTCGGCGGTGAGGAGCAATAAAGGCCTGAGATAGGCCCCTGGGGCCCTCTGCGTCGAACGCGCGCCATCGTTTCACACATCCGCAGTGTGCGGATAGAGGAGGAAGCAGGAGATGGGCAGGTTCAACACGCAGAGGCGCCTCGACGCGAGGAAGCGGCATCCCAAGGGATACAGCTTGATCGAGATCCTGGTGGTCATCTCACTCATCGGTGTGGTGATGGCCATCACAGTGACCAACGTGATCTCGCTGATCGATGAGGCGAACATCAAGGCCACAAAGGTCAAAATCAAGCAGGTGGCTGACCAGGTGGTCCAACACCGGGTCATTCACGACGAGTACCCCGGGCGCCTGGAAGACAAGGTGCGCCGCCCGAACGGGCGATCCGGGCCGATGAAGGCCGACGCGCTCAAGGACGCCTGGAAAAACCCCTGGGCATACAAGAGCGGCGAGCGTGACTTTGATTTGAGCAGCGCCGGGGTCGATGAAGACCACGGTACTGAAGACGACATTCACCACGACGAGGACACCTGAACGCTCATGATCGCTCTTGGCTCCACGACAGCTCGACTTCAGCCTGCGGGGTTCGGATTCCTCGATCTGCTGGTCTGGCTGACGGTGCTGGTGATCATCGGCACCATCATCCTGTCGTTGACCACCGACGGCTCCAACACGTCCGAGGATCCGCGCCTCGACGCAACCACTCAAGGAGCCGCGGCTCAATGACCCCCGCCCCCACCATACTTCGACGGCAGCCCCGTGGGCTGACCCTGCTCGAGGTGCTCATCGTGCTCTCGCTGATGGCTGTGGCCATCGGCATCGCCGTGGGCAATCTCAGCGGGGCCAGCAGCATGCGGCTGCGGACGGAGACCAACAAGGTGGCGGCGGCGGTGCGCTATGCCTACAACCGCTCTTCGGCGCTTGGCCTGTACATGCGCATGGTCATCGACATGGACGCCCACAGCTACTGGGTCGAGTCGTCTGATCAGCCCAACTTCCTCACGAAAGACAAGCGCCAGCAGGGCGACGATCCCGAGGCAGAGGAAGCAGAGAAGATCGCCGAAGAGCAAGAGGACGGGGTCTCTCAGAAGTACAAGACCCGGGCGCGGTTCAGCACCGACGAGGTGATCCCCAAGGTCACCTTCGAGAAGGGCATCAAGTTCGGCGGGGTGATGACCTCGAGCCAGGATGATGTCTTCGAGCAGGGCCGGGCCTACATCCACTTCTTCCCCAACGGGTTCGTGGAGCCCTCGATCATCTACACTGTCTACGAAGACGAGTACTACACGCTGCAGGTGAACCCGCTCACCGGGAAGGTGACCCGCAAGGCCGGGCGCATCGATCCCGACAGCAACTTCGGCGAGCCTGAGGACGTCGAGGAGGAGGGCCGATGATCGCGTCTTTCCGTCGTGCACGGCGGGCCCGAGGCTTCACCCTGCTCGAGGTCATGATGGCCATGGCCATCCTCGCGGTGTCGCTCTCCGCCCTGGTGGGGCACCAGTCCGTGGCGATTCAGATGTCGGACTACAGCAACAAGGCCAGCCAGGCCACCTACCTCGCCGAGGGCAAGCTCCTCGACGTGGAAGACCAGATGTTGCGCGACTCCATGGACGTGCTCGACAACTGCGATCAGGGGGACTTCCGCCGAGAGGGGCTCAAGCGCTTCAAGTGGAAGGCCTGCGGCTACAAGCTGGAGATCCAGGACGGCACCGCCGAAGCCCTCACCGAGAAGTTCATGGCTCTGCTCGGCGGCCTCGGTGGTGGTTTGCCCGGCGGCCTCGGCGACGCCGCAGGTGGCATCGCCGCCAACCCCAACGTACAAGGGCAGCTCGCCCTCGCCGTGGGCCTGTTGCCCACCATCATCGGCCAGCTCGAAGACAAGATTCGCAAGGTGCGCGTCGAGGTCAACTGGACCGATCAGACCGGCGATCACGTCATCACCCTCGAGCGCTTCGTCACCTCGCTGGGCATGCCCGCCTCGGGCACACCGCCGCCAGCAGATGGTGAGGTCGTCGCCCCCCTGGAGCAGCCCCAATGACACGCTACGCTCACAGACGCGTGGCGCCCAAGGGGTTCACGCTGCTCGAGGCCCTCGTGGCCCTGGCCATCCTCGGATCCATCGGGGCGTTGCTCTATCGGAGCATGTCCACCTCGTTCCGGGCCAAGGCCTGGGTGAGCGAGGTGAACGATCGCTATCACGAGGGCCGGCAGGTGATGAACCGCATCACCTCCGAGCTGCGCATGGCCTTCCTGACCTTCGAGGTGCCAGAGCAGCTGCGGGAAGAAAACCCCGCGGTGCTCACCCGCTTCGAGGGCAGCGAAGATCAGATCCACTTCGCCTCGACCTCTCACCTGCGCCTCGTGGCCAACGCCCGCGAGTCGGATCAGGCTGAGATCGGCTACTTCCTGAAGAATAACAACCGCCGCGACTCCAAATATCGAGGCAAGACGCTGTTCCGCAGGGAGAGCAAGCGCCTCGACGACAAGTACGACAAGGGCGGCAGCATCTGGCCCGTGGTCGATGGTGTACGGGTGTTCAAGCTCGAGTACTGGGACGAGACAAAGGCCATCGGCGACGACGCCTGGCAAAGCGACTGGGACACCCAGAGCGACGATCAAGATCTGCTGCCCTCGCGCATCCGCATCACCCTGGAGCTGGACTCCGGTGACGAGCGGCCGCCGATCCGCTTCGTGGCCCAAGCAGCGCCCCGGCTGCGGCGCCCCATCGCCGCCATCGACAGCTTCGTGCCTCAGCGGGCGATCCGAAATGCCGCTCAGGAGCAGCTCGACAACGCCGCTGATCCGGCCAACCCCCCGAACCTGAGGCGATGATGATGCCCACGACCCATACCCGACCCCGGGGGCCCAGAGGTGTGGCCATGGTCATGGTGCTCGTCGCCGTGCTCATCCTCACGCTGGTGCTGCTCGAGTTCTCCAAGACCAGCCGCACCCACCTCAACCAGGGGGTAAACGTCCGCGACACCGTGCGGGCCAATGTCATCGCCGAGACCGGCATGGTGCTCACCCGAGCCTGCCTCGATCCGAGCATCTGGGGCCCCATGGCGGGCCAGATGGCCAAGATGGATATGCAGAAGGTCTGCAACCTGCTGCTCGGGGTGTTCCTCGCCGGCCGGGTCGATCTGCCCGTAGGCGGGCTCTCGGTCGAACTCGAAGGCATCGACAACCTCGGCATCGGCAAGGGCGGCCTCGAAGAGATGGAGCTGGTGCCCGAGGAGTCGTTCATCGGCCTCGCGGGCATGTACTGCCCCAACAACCAGCAGACCGGGGCCCCTGATCTCAACTGCACCTCGCGCATCCAGACTGCGGGCAAGCTCCGCAGCATCTTGTGCGACCCTGACATTGCTCACGTCTTCGAGAATGAGCAGGAAGACGGCAAGCGCTACACCCGGTGGGACATCATCACCAACATCGCCGACTGGATGGATCGCGACGACAACCGCATGCAGTTCGACCCGCTCACCGGGCAGTTCATCCAGGGCGCCGGTGAGGGCGAAGACTCGTATTACGGCGACTCGGACGACCGCTACCGGGCCAAGGACGCCCCCCTCGACAGCATCGAGGAGCTGCGGTTGATCCGGGGCATCAACGATGATCTGTTCAACTTCTTGAAAGACCGGGTGAGCGTGCACGCCCGGGAGAAGGTGAACGTACAGACGGCGAGCCGTGACATCTTCGAAGCCCTGCTCCGGGCCAACGCCCCGGCTTTCCAGGTCATCGAGAACAACTCGTGCGGCGAAGAGACCAGCGGCACGCCCCAAGATCAGATGGATCAGGCCCTCACGATGTACGCAGATCTCATCGTGAAGGCCCGTGACGACTACGCGTTCCAACGGATGATGTCCGGGAACTTCTTCGGCAACACGTTCAGGAACAATCAGGACTTTCTGCGGATCGCGCAAGATCCGCTGGCGAGCCTGATGAACGGGCAAATGGCCCAGTTCAACCCGGCCATGATGCAGCAGTACCTCGCCCTGTCACAGGATCCGACGTACGCCATCTTGCGCGGACAGGTCATCAACTGGCAGCAGCTCGCTCAAGGCGTCACCGTTCGGGTGGCCGAGCGCATGTTCCGGTTGAACATCAAGGCCCGGGTGGGGAACATCTCGCGGCGCGTCATGGCGGTCTTGAAGCAAGACGGCCCCGTGGTGCGTACGCTTTATTATCGGGAGGACTAGCGCGATGGCCACCAAGGTGATCGGCCTCGACTTGGGCACTCACACCGTGAAGGTCGCCGAGCTCGTGACGGCGTTTCGCACCCAGGAGTGGGTGGGTTTCGGCACCGAGCCTGTAGAGACCGAGGGTGACGGCCCGCCCACCATGGAAGAGATCGTCATGGCCGCCCGGCGCCTCCTGGAGCGTCGGGGGCTGCTGGGCGAGACCATCATCACCTCCCTGCCCTCGGAGGCGGTGTCCACGGTGAGCCTGGACTTCCCCTTCGATCAGCCCAAGAAGATCGAGCAGGTGCTGCCGTTCCAGCTCGAAGAGGTGATCCCCCTCGACATCGAAGATGTCGTCTGGGACTACCAGATCGTGAAGAAGACCGAGGAGGGGGCCGCTCGTGTGCTGGTGGCCTACGTCAAAGAGACCCTCTTCGCGCGGTTCCTCGAGACCATGCAGGCCGTGGATCTCGACCCCAAGGTGGTGGGGGTGGGTCCCCTCACCTTCTACAACCTGTACGACGCCCTGCTCGGCGAGCACGCCACGGCCCCCACGGCGATCCTCGACCTGGGCCACGCCCACTCCGAGCTGGTGATCTTCGATCAGGGCCAGCCCGTGGTGGTCCGCAGCCTCTCCGGCGGCGGCCTCGACATCACCGAGGGCCTCGCCGACGCCTTCAACGTCGACATGGTCCGGGCGGAGCAGGGCAAGCACGCCGAGGCCATGGTGGGCCCGCCGGGCCAGCAGACCGACGACGGCCTGAGCCTGGACAAGCCCAACCGGCAAGAGCTCATCGTCGAGGCCTGCCGCGAGGCCATCGACGACATTTTGCGCGAGGCCCGGCGCTCCCTGGCGGCCCACTTCGACGCCACGGGTCACCAGATCGGGCAGATCTACCTCACCGGCGGCACCAGCCAGATGCCTGGCCTGCGGACCTATATCGAGAGTCAGCTCGGGGTCAACGTCGGGGTGCTCAACCCCCTCACCCTGTCGGCGAAGAAGCTGCGGGAAGAGGGCAACCGCATCCAGCCCTATGTGTCCAAGGCCATCGGCTCCGCTCTGCGCGGCGTCAGCCGGGCCCATCAGAGCCAGATCAACCTGCGCAAGGGTGACTACAGCTACACCGGTGACTTCGGCTTCTTGCGGGGCCGCATCATCAGCGTGGGCGTCTCCGTGGCCGTCATCGTCATCCTCGCCGCCATGGTGGCGGTGACGAAGAAGCGGGTGCTCGAGGCGGAGACCCTGAGCCTGCAGGCCCAGGTCGAAGCCCTGAGCATGGAGATCATGGGCGAAGAGACCGACGATCCGGATGAAGTGCTCGAGGCCATGAACAGCAAGGCCAACAACCCCGCGGCCCTCATCCCCCAAGAGGACGCCTTCTCAGTGTTGCACGACTTCTCGCGGTTCATCGACTACAAGACCACCATCGACGTCGATCGCATGAACATCGACATCAGCAACAACCGCATCGAGATCCGAGGGCGTACGCTCTCCGCCGACGACGTGGAGGCCATCGTGGAGTCGCTGCAGAAGCACGACTGCATCAGCAAGGTCAGCAAGGACCGCAACGAGCGAACCCTCGACAACAAGACCAAGTTCACGTTGTCGATGAACATGAACTGCATCTGAGGGAGAGATCGTCATGGCAGCACAAGGGCGCATGGCCCGTATGTTCGAGGCCTTCGACCGACTCTCCACCCGAGAGAAGGTCCTGGTCTCTGGTCTGGTGGTGGGCCTGCTCGCCACCCTCATGGTGGTGGTCTGGATGGTGATCAACCGCCAGATCGAAGAGCTGGAGATCGCCAACGAGGCCACCCGGGAGAGCATCGAAGAGATCCAAATGGCCAAACAGTCGTTCATGGCCAGCAAGGCGGAGCTCGCCGAGTCTCAGGCCCAGCTCGAGAACAACACGATCAAGCTGGTCCGCGTGATGGAGAAGGAGGCAAAGGCCCTCGACATCCGCATCCAGAACTTCAAGGAGAACCGCCGCCCGCTGACGGAGAACTACCGTCTGGCCAAGAAGAACAAAGACGGCAAGAAGAGCAAGGGCGTGAAAGATCTCGTAGAGGAGAGCCAGACGGTGACTCTCAAGAAGATCAGCCTGGACCAGCTCTCGAAGTTCATGCGGGCTCTGGAGCAGCAAAAGGCCCCGGTGCGGGTGACTCAGCTGTCGGTGAACACCTCGCTGAGCAACCGCCAGGAGCTGCGCGAGGTGAAGCTCACCGTAGCGACGTATCGCATGGAAGTGGTGGAGAACTGATGTTGGCTCTCTACACCGATGGCAGCGAGGGGGCAGCATGTCGAACCTGCTGAAAGCGTTCCTGAAGTACACCGGCTACACGGTCTTCTTCCTGGCAGCCTTCGGGCTGTTCTTCTACCTGACCCTCCCCATGGACGAGGTGAAGTCGTACCTGGTACGCGCCGCCTCCGACAATCTGAACCTCGAGCTGGAGATCGACGATCTACAGCTCGCGGGCATCTCCACGGTGAAGGCCTCGGGGGTGGTGCTCACCCCCCGCCCCACGCCGGAAGAGCTCGCGGAGATGGAAGCGGCCATCAAGGCCCGCAAGGAGGCCAAGGCCCGCATTAAGGCACAAGAAGAGGCCGGCGACGCACCGGAGCCTGCAGCGCCGGCCCCAGCGCCCGCTGTCCCCCCTGATCCGGCAGCCCTCGTTGACCCCGCCGTGCTTGCTGATCCAGCGGCGATGGCGGATCCGGCGGCACTGGCCGATCCGGCGGCGCTGGCCGATCCGGCAGCCCTTGCAGATCCTGCAGCCCCGCCTCCCCCTGGCCCCACCCGGGCCCGGATGAAGAAGGGCAAAGCCGCTCGGGGCAAGAAGGCCAAGAAGGCCAAGAAGATCGAGCTGCCCCCTCTCCCAGCGGGCCCACAGCCCCTGGAGATCACCGAGCTCGAGGTGAACCTTGAGGCCATGGCGGCCATCAAGGGAGAGTTTCGGGGCTCGCTGTCTTCAGAGCTGATGGACGGCACCCTGGCGGGCACCTTCGATCATGGCGCCGAAGCGCTGGTCGTAGATGTCGAAGCCGACAGCCTTGATCTCAGCCAGCTCACGTTTCTCAAGGGCATGCTGCCCATCCCTGTGAAGGGGGTGCTCAGCCTCACCGCCGAAGGTGACGTGGCCCGGAACACGAAGGGTGCCTTCCGCCTCGCCACCATCAACGGCAACGCAGAGCTGGACGCGGTCCGCATCAGCGCGGGCCCGGGGATGATCCCCACGCAGAAGATGGGGAACGTCGAGATCCCCGTGGTGCGCATCGATCGCCTCGGGGGCACCATCGATTTCAGCCAGAAGAAGGCGACGTTCAAGAACGTGACCTTCTCGGGCAAGGACATCGAAGGTGAGATCACCGGCTACATCACACTGCACGACAAGATGGAGCGATGGCGCCCGAACTTCCACGTCAGCTTCAAGTTCTCGAAGGAGTTCCTGGCGAACAACGCCGCGGTGAAGTTCATCATCGAGTCTCGCGACGTGAAGCGGGCGGTGAACACCGACGGCTTCGTGGGCTACATGCTCCGTGGCGGCTGGTCGGCGAAGAACTTCCAGCCCCGCCGCGAGAGCCCCTTCAAGAAGAAGTCCCGAGCCAAGAAGCGCGGCGCCGACAAGAAGAAGAACAAGTCTGCCTCGAAGCGGAAGAACCGCCGCAACAGCAAGAAAGGCACGTCGCTCGCGAACAAAGACAAAGATGATCGCAAGCGCCGCAACCGCCGCCGCGTCTCTGCCCGCCCACCCAAGGATGACACGACGGCTTCTCGTCGCCCC
This sequence comes from Bradymonadia bacterium, assembly GCA_046290225.1. Lineage (GTDB taxonomy): Bacteria > Myxococcota_A > Bradymonadia > UBA7976 > UBA1532 > JBKAGE01. The sequence continues at coordinate 274,551 of JBKAGE010000034.1, forward strand.
AAGCCCCTCGGCCGCCCTCAACCTGCAGATCCTGATACTGAAGACGAGGAGGACGAGGAAGACGAAGAGGATGAAGAGGACGAAGAGGACGAGCCCGACGAGCCCGATACTGAAGAGCCCACCACTGACGAGCCCAACGGGGACGAGCCCACTGAGGGCAGTCCGAACGACGATCTGCCTCAGGACGGCGCCGGTGGGGGTGGCCCTGATGACAACGGCGGCGGGCCGGGGCCCAACGACGACTTGCCTTGAGAGCGGACGGCGCGCTTTGGCACCGCGGAGCTACAGGCGGTGCCAAAGGCACGGCCGTCCGCTCAGAAGTTGATATTATCCCGAAAGTTCGGATCGAGCTGCTGGCCCACCTCGAACCTGATCTCCCGATCGTAAATCCGGCGGTACAACGCGAGGTACTGAAGCACTCGCTTGGTGTACCTGCGCGTCTCCGGATACGGGATCTCTTCGACGAACTCGTCCATGTTGATGTGGCCCTTCGCCTTGAGCCACGCTGCCACCCGGTGGGGCCCGGCGTTGTAGCTGGCGATGGCCAGGGGCAGCTGCCCGTTGAACTTGGTGAGCAGCTGGTTGAAGTACCAGCCACCGAGCTCCAGGGCCACCTCGGGCTCGAGCAACATGGCCGGGCCGAAATTGCGCATGCCCATGCGATCCGCCACCAGACGCCCCGTGAAGGGCATCACCTGCATCAGGCCTCTGGCACCAGCGTGACTGATCGCCAGGGGGTTGTAGGCCGACTCCACGGTCATCAGGGACCACAGGAAGTACGGATCGAGGCCGTAGCGGGCGGCGGTGTGCTCCACGATGGGGCGGAACGCCTGACGGAACATGTTGGCCCAGGCGGGGTTGTGCTCCTCTGACTCTGGAAGCCCCACCAGGGTGCCCTTCTTGTTGAAGTAGCGTCGGGCGTAGTAGGCGTCACCAATGCACTGGATATAGGCCGAGCGCATCATCCCGTAGATGGGGCTGCTCAGCAGCTTGGCGAGGGCCTGGCCCCTGCGGGCATCCGCAGCGGGTCGGGGTGTATCGCTGAGATCACGACCCCACTCACCGAGGGTGACGTCCCGTCGGCGATCAGCATAGGGCTCTGGACGCCAGGCCCAGCGCTTGGCGCTGCGTCGCTTGCGGCGATACTTGCGAAAGTCTGCCAGCTCGTCGCTCACCCGGTGCAGCGCCCCTCTGGCGGCCCAGAGCTCCCCCGTGAGCACCAGCTGGTGGGCCCGTTGCAAGTCGGGCAACACCCCCCCGTACCGACGAATCAGCCGCTCGAAGGCCGTGAGGCCCTCTTCCGTGGGCAGATGGGTCGAGCCTGGGGGCGGGGCCTCCACGAGCACAGGGGCGAGCAGCGGGCCATCGTCGATCTCGGGCTGTGAGGTTGCCCGTGCCTGAGCGAGGGTCTGTTGCTGGCAATCGTCGTCATCTTCGCGGCACGTGGGCGCTGCCGGGATGTCGTCACTCGTACCGCCGCCATCAGGATCGACGTCGCCTGTGGCAAGGGGGCCTTCTGCGGGGCTCATGCCCAGCTCGGCGAGGCGGGCCCGTGACTGATAGGCATAGTACGACACGGGGGTGGACGCGATGACCTCGCGGTAGGCCTCCGCCGCGGTGTCCACCTCACCGGCCTGGGCCATGGCCCGGCCATACCAGTAAGTGAACTTTTCCGGCCAGCGGGTGCCCGATCGCAGCTGCGCGAAGGTGTCGGCGGCTTCGAGATACTCACCGAGCTGGAAGCTGCTCCAGGCCCTGAGCCAGCGGGTCCCGCCGCTGAACTCTCCCCCTCGGCGGCTCAGCAAGGCGAAGTGCTCTCTGGCCTTCATGTACTCGGCCGCGTTGAAGTAGAGCCAGGCCACGTCTTCGAGCAGCTCGCTCGGCAGGCGCTCGGGGTTGCCCGCAGAGGCCTTGAGGGCAGCCACAGCCTCTTTGGTCTTGCCCATCTTCTCGAGCACATAGCTCTGCCAGCGCAGCGACTGTCGACGGTGACCCTCGATGGTGGCGCTCTGCCCCCAGGCCTTGAAGGCCGCCAGGGCGTCATCGTAGCGCTCCATCTGGTAGAGCGTTCGGGCCATCTGATAGCGGGCCTTGCGCTTAAGGGCGGACTTGGCCTTGGGGTGCTCAGCGACCTCGCCGAGCACCTTCAAGGCCCGCTCGAAGAACTTCTGGCGTCGAAGCTTGTAGCCCACCTCGTACAGCGTGTCTGGGCTCGCCGCGGGCACCGAGATGCCCTGGGCCTCGAGGGCCTCAAGCGATCGACGGGCCACGAGGGCCAGCGGATCGCCTGGGTGCTGACGCACGACCTGACTGAGCACTCCGGCCACCTTGCTCAGCCGACCGCGGGCGCGCTCTCCTTCGGCGATGGCCATGAGCGCAGCGGCCTGATGGGGGTACTCCGGGTAAGTGTCGAGCAGGCTTCGCAGCCGACGGATCCCTTCGCGGTGCTTCCCTTGGCCCAGCAGACAGTCAGCGACGCGAAAGCGCGCCCGGTGGGCCCACTGGGAGGCCGAGTTCACCTTGATCAGCTTCTCAAAGAGCTTCTCTGCGGCGCCATATCGCCCCTGGTGAAATGTGCTCTCGGCCTCGAAGAAGCGCAAGCGATCGGCAAAGGCGGGTTTGAGCGCAGCAGCCGCCTTGAGATCAGCCACAGCGAGGGCATATCGCCCGAGGCGGTACCGCGCCATGCCCCGAACAGCCCTCAGCAACGCGTAGTCGGCGCTCCCCTTCTTCACCCCTGCCAGCGCCTGAGTGGCCTTCTGCTCTGCTGTCAGGGGCTCACCTGCGGAGCGACCCACCTCGGCCACCAGCGGGCTGAATTTGGGGTACTTCACCACCCCCGGCCACTGTGCGTCGGTGATCTGGCCTTCGAGCGCGGGCCGGGCAGACTGTCGTTGATTGGGCGCCTTGCGGGCAGGCGACGTAGAGTCTCCATCGGCATGAGCCGGTACGGACTGGGTCGACCATGCCGTGATCACGAGGATCAGGGAGATGCTCAAACGGGCGAGATCGTGGGGTGTGCGGATCACCAAATCTCCTCAGAGTGTGCCGCTGGTCACAGGTAGAAAAGCGCGGCATCTCTCTGAATCAGATCAGATCATCGCCCTCGTCGTCCAGTCCAGCGCCGATCAAGTCGCTCTGGCCGGCCTTGATGCCCGCCTTTCGGCCAAAGATGAAGCCGATGATGCCGCCCACGAGCAGGATGAACGGGATGTAGACAATGTGCGTCGGGGTCGGGGTACCAAAGAACTCCACTTCACCCATCACACACCTCCTTCATCGTCGAGCGCGTTGAGGCGCTTGCGCAAATCATTCAGCTCCTGGGCGGTGCTCTGCTGCTTGCTCCAGGTGCGCCAGATGAAGCCGAAGACCAGAATCCAGATGGCGGCGTAGGCGATCCAGAGGTTGCGGTACTTCATGTCTTCGTTCGAAGACGTGCCCTTGAAGCTCGCAGGCTTCGTGTAGCCATCGCCGGCGGCCTGCCCCGAGGCAGAACCCTCCGCAGAACCCTCTGACGTGGCTGCAGCAGCGGGCGTATCCTGGGCCCACGCCTGCCCCACGGGGGCCATCAGCCCCAGGGCCATGGTGAGGACGATGCCTCGGAGAGAGAGGCTCCACAGGTGGGAAGACTGTGCGCGACGCTTGATCATCAAAACACCCCAGCGCGGGCCAGACGGCGCCGCATGGCCTTTATCATGCGCTCATCGACGAGGGCCTTATACCTCAAGCGCAGCAGCAATCCGAACAAGAGCAACAGGGCCGGCAGCGCCACCCCGTAGAGGGTCATACGCATGTCGGGGCTGATGCCCCCGCCGCCGTTGATGTTGAGCACCTGGGGGTGGTTCCCCCGCCACATCTTCACCGCGAAGTGCACGAAGAAGATGTTCGGCGCCCCGAAGACCCCGAGCACGGAAGCGAAACGCCGCACGCCGTCACCGGAGCCGCCGAAGGTGCGGAGCATCCAGTAGGCGGCGAAGATGACCACCATGAGGGCCATGCTGGTGAGGCGGGGCTCCCACTTCCAGTACACCCCCCACACCGGGCGCGCCCAGAGTGGGCCCGTCACCAACACGATGAGGCCGAAGAGCAGGCCCACCTCTGCAGAGGCCAGAGCGAAGGCGTCGGCCCGGGTGCTGCGCTTCCACAGGTAGCCCAGGCTGCCTCCGGCGCACAGGATGAAGCCCAGGTAGCACAGCCACGCGCTGCTCACATGGAAGTAGAAGATCTTCTGAATCACCCCCATCGAAGTCTCCATGGGGGCGACGTTGAACACGAAGTACACCGCCGTGGCAACGGCCAGAGCGCACAGCGCCGTGAGGGCCGGGAATATCTTCACTCGATCACCATCCTCTCGAACAGATAGAGACCGCCGACACCATAGAGGGTGTCGAAGGCGAGGTTCAGCTTCAGCCAGGGGTACGGATCGCTCTCGATGGTGGTGCCCAGCAGGGCCCCAGTGCCGGCGACCCCCGCAATGAGAACCGGAGAAACCAGGGGGAACACCACCATGGGCAACAACACCTCGGCGAAGCGGGCATTGGTGGCCATCACCGCCAGGGGCGTACCCACCACAGCGAAGCCCAGGGCGCCGAGGAGAATCTGTAGCGACAACAAGGCCGCGTGCTCAGTCAGATCGACCTGGAGCAGCACCGCGAGCAGTGGGACCACGATGATCATGACGATGAGGATGATCACCAGATTGGTGAGCATCTTCGCCAACAAGATCGCCCCCCGCTCTGCGGGAGACAGGATCAGCGCCGTGAAGGCGCCGTCGAGTTGCTCCCGGGCGAAGGTACGCCCCATACCCAGGGTGCCCACGAAGAGCACATTGGCCCAGAGCACACCGGGGAACACCTTGGCGTTGGTCTGCGGATCAGACGCGAAGCCAAAGGCGAAGACCAAGGTCATGACGATGCTGAAGAGGAACATCATCGCCAGGGTCTGCTTCGATCGCAGCTCGGTGCGCAGATCTTTGGCGAGCACCAGCAACACGGTGGCGGTATAGCCCACGTTCACCTCTCAGGCCTCCCCTGCAGCAGGCCGAAGGCGGCCTCTCTTGCGACGAGGCGGCGGGGTGTCGATGCAGCGATGGTAGAGCGCCGTGAGCCCTTCTTCGCCGATGGGGCCGTGATGGACCACGCGACCCTTCCGCAAGATCAGAGCCCGCGTTGCCAAGCTCTCCGTCGCCACCAGATCGTGACTGCACAGCGCGAGGATGGCCCCAGCCTCGGCTTCGCCCCTGAGCAGCTCGATGGCGGCCTTCACGCCGTCTCGATCGAGGCCGGTGAAGGGCTCGTCCAGCAGCAACAGGCGTGGGCGATGCATGAGGGCCCTGGCGATGGAGAGCCGCTGGGCCATGCCGCGACTGAACCCCGCCACTGGGCGATCCATGTCCAGGGCGAGGCCCACACGCTCCAGCCACTCGGGCACGGCCTTCTCGAGATCGGAGACGCCACAGATTCGACCGAAGAACACCAGGTTCTCCCGGGCGGTGAGATCCCGATAGAGCATGGTCTGGTGACCCACGTACCCGATGGCCGCTCGAAGATGAGGCGGGGTGATGCCGGAGATGGCTTCGTCGCCAAAGACGATCTCGCCTTCAGAGGGCCGCGCTCGGGTGGACAGCAGGCTCATCAGGGTGGACTTCCCCGCGCCGTTGGGCCCCAGGAGCGCCGTGGTCACCCCAGCAGGCAGCTCCGCGGAGACATCGACGAGGGCATAGTGCTCGTCGAACGCCTTGCTCACCCTGGAGATCGCCACCTGTTCAAAGGCGCCGCTGCGCCCTGGCCTCTGTCCGCTCACCGGCCATCCAGGCGATCGAGGGCCTTGTAGAGCGACACGAGCCGGGCGGTGATGGCCTCCTGCTCACGCTCGAAGCGCGCCTGGGAGATGCGCCCCTTCTGCGCCGCCTTGCGCATGCGGGCCAGGGCCCGGAGCAGGCGATCGCGCTCAGTCTCCAGGTGGGCCCGGGACAGCCGCGTGGTGTCGCCGAGATCTTTGGGGCGCTGGAAGCCAAAGAGCACCAGCAAGGCCAGGCCCCCGATGCTGCTGAGCATGAGGGTGACGTTGAGGTAGTCCTTCGTGGGCACCCCGGTGATGGCGAACTGGAAGGGCTGATCCGCCTCGAGCATGGCCTCCTGGGCGGAGAGCTCCCAGAAGCGCTTGCCGCTGCCCATGGTCACGGGGTTGATGGCGCCGATGCCCCGCGTGTCGAGGCCCAGAGGCACGCTGGTCCGCTGACGGGCCTTCTTGCCCTCCCACTTGTCCCGCCACACGAGGGCGTAGCCGCCAACGGTGCGGATGGGGGCGGACATGGACCATTCGAAGGTGTCGGCCATGCCATAGGGCACGGTGTAGTACATGACGAACTGAGCGGCGCCGTCTTCCCCGGGCATCACCGCCCCCTTGAACCAGATCGAGGTGCCCAGGGCTTCGATCATGCGGGCAGGAGGCTTGTTGCCGTCAGGTCCGTGGACCTCAGGGTGCTTGGCCCCCTCGGGCACCACCAGACGCAGGCCGCCGGCGGGCAGGTTGCCCAGGTTGACCACCTTGCGCCCACCGTTCATGAGGCTCACGCGGTGGGAGATGAGCAGAGCGTCTTCGAGAGGCTTCACCTCGACGAAGGCGTGCCGCAAGAACAGCTTGGAGGTGTCGTCGGTGACCTCGGTGAGGGTGACCTCGAGGGCGCCTCCCTCCCCCGCCTGAGGCAGGAGTTTGGTCATGAACGGGAACCGCACCCCGTTGTAGTCCACCTGCACCTTGTAGCTGATGAACTGCTGCACCTTGGGGTTGGTGGGGATCCCCTGGAAGGTGACCTTCCCACCCTCTTTGGTGGTGTCGAAGTAGTCTTTGACCTTGCTGCCCTGGGCCAGAATGGTCACGGAGACCGGCAAGCCTGGGGGCGCCGGCACACGCTGCCCCTCCACATCGATGTAGGCCTCGACGGTGAGAGGCTGACGCTTCATGGCCCGCAAGAAAGGCGGCAGACCGCTGGCATCCGTCGCCACGTCTTCGATTTTGGGGGTGGGATACTGAGCCGCAGCGGTCCCCGCCAGCAATGCGCTGAAGCCGAGGGCTGCGACGCACACGCCCAGAGCGCTGCGCAGTCGAGGAGAGCTGAGCCTGGTCTGGAGGCTGAAGATGTTCATGCGTTGGCCTCCACGGACTGAAGATCGGTCCCACACCGCTTGCAGAACCGGGCACCGGGTCGATTCTCGGTGCCACAGGCTGCACACGAGATCACCTGAGGCGGCTCGCTCGGTGCACCACACAGATCACAGAACTCACCCTCGACATCTCGCTCACCCCCACACGACCAGCACGTCTTCGTCTGGGCTTGGGGCACGACGGGCTCTTCGGCCTGAGGCTCGGCCGCCGCCGTCTCAGGCTCAGGTGCCTTCTTCTCGAGTTTGACCTGCTCCGGGGCCGCCTCGGGCGCTTCTGCCTTCTGCTTCCCCTTGAGCCGGGTGTTCACGTCCGCGTCGATGCGATCCTGGTAGGCCTCACTGGCGGCGTCGATGCGCTCATAGACGGCCATCGCCTCCCGCTCGTATTTGGCCTTGAGCTGCTTGAGATCCCGGGCGCCGATCTTGTTGAGGGCCGCCTCGAACTCCAGCTCCTTGAGCTCGTCCACGAGGCGATCTCGCTGGGTGAGCAGCGCCATGGACTCGTCTTCCACCGCCTGCAGATCGTCGACGGTGACCCGCGTGGTGTCGAGGAGCGGCTTGATGGCCTGGTAGATCAGGTACACCGTCACCAGCCCCGAGAGCAGGGCGAGCACCTGAAAGCTGAAGAGAGACTGCAGGATAGTCAAAGTCTGGTTCTCAAAGTCTGGTTTTGAGGGGTCGAAGCTCGAGGCGTGGTGCCCGAAGCGCTCAGAAGGCCCGTCGAGGGGCTGCTATGCACCACTTCCGCCACTCCGGGCAAGCCCTGGAGCCTGCTCGGCGGCAACTTTCGCCTTCGCCTGGGCCTTTCGCTTGGCCGCGGCGAAGACCGGGTAGGCCTCGGGCTCGGGCCAGACGGCGAAGACCACCCCCACCAACAACATGGCCCCGCCGATCCACATCCAGAAGATCATGGGGTTGTAGTGGGCCATGACCTCGGCGGTCTGGAAGGCCGGCCGGTACGAGATCAGGGTCAGGTAGGTGTTGCCGGTGAGCTCGTGCAGCTCGTCTTTCTCGGTGGTGGTGCGGCCGTCGAAGCGCCGCTTCACGTCAGAGCCGTAGATGCGCTGGGCGGGCCGCAGCGTGCCGTCGCGGGCAGCCTTCAAGGCGGTGACCGCCGGGGCGTTGGCCACGATCCAATCAGGCTGGATACGAGACTTGCCCAGAGCCACCATCATGTCGACGCCGCCGAGGCCGAGTCGTGCCCACTGGGCAACGAAGTCGCGGTTGGCCTTCACCCAGGCGAGGTTGCCCTGGTGCACAGCGCCCACCGTGGGCTCGGGGCCATCTTGCACCAGCCAGCCGTAGATCACCGCGCTGTTGGTCTCGAGCCACTCCAGGGAGACCTTGCCCGCGTACATCTCGTTGAGGGCCTTCTGGCCAGCGCCGTCCACCAGGGAGGCCGCCACGGTCCAGGCGTCGAGATCAGGCAGCTTGCTCATCATGTCGGTGAGCAGCTCGAGGCTGCCGCCGTCCTTCACCCACGACTGGATCTTCTCCTCGTCGAAGACGTCGAAGATGGCGAAATACTCGTGATATTCCTTGTAGGTCTGATCGTCGATGCCCCGGAACAGCAGACGCTTGCCCTCGAGGGTCTGTGACTGGCCCACAGAGGCGAACGACAAATCCTGCTCGGTCTTGATGCCCGTGCCCACGAAGCCGGCAAAGACGAGGGCGAAGCCGATGTGGGTGACGTAGCCCCCATACCGACGACGCTGCTTGCCAGCGAGGCGCCCCATGCTGGTGAGGTAGCTCTCGCCCGTGCTCCGGGCCCGCACCCTCGCCCCACGGATGAACTCCCAGCACATCGTGTAGGTGACGAAGAAGATGAAGAACATGCTCACGGTGGCGTAGATGCCCACGAGCTCGGCGTCGAGGAGCAGCCGGGGCAAGTTGAAGGTGCCCTCGGGGGTGAGATCGGTGTTCGCGAGGTGCTCCTGGATGCCATAGGCGTCGAAGCCCACGAAGGCACCCGTGGCGGCCACGCAAAGCAGCAGGGGCATCATGAAGTTGCGCCGGAAGTTCGACATGGTGGCCTTGCGCCAGGGGATCAGCGGCCCGATGGCCATGAGCACCAGCAGCGCGATGCCCGCGGGCACCATCCAGGCGTTAAACCAGGGGGCGGAGTACTTGGTCTCCCGCCAGAAGTACTCGCTGATCTTCTCCCCCACGGTGCCGAAGAGCACGATGACCACCATGGCCATGAGCACGAGGTTGTTGAGCAGGAACACCCCTTCCCGGCTGAGCAGGCTCTCGATGCGAGACTTCTCCCGAGCCTCTTTGTCGATGATGAGTACCCGGGCGAGCCAGAAGCCCAGGGGGCTGACGAAGAGCAGCAGCGGGCAGATGACCCCGAGCTGACCACCGGTCTGACCGCCAACGTCGTAGGCGACGAAGAAGGCGGCGAGGACGGCGCCATGGAACAGCCAGAAGGCGCCCCACATGCCCTTGGTGGCGGGCTTGAGGGCCTCTTCGGTCTTCTTGCGGCTCTTCGACGTGGTGAGGGTGAGCAGGCTGCCGTCGATGATGCGCCAGTTCAGCATGCCCATGATGAAGGTGAACAACAGGATCAGTCCGAGGACGAAGTAATCACCGATGTCGCTCTGGGCGAAGGTGTGCACCGAGTCGATGAAGCCCGCCCGGGTGAGGGCGGTGCCGAAGACCGTGAGGGCATAGGTGAGCAACACGAGGTACATGTTCCACACCTTCAGCATGCCCCGGCGCTCCTGAATCATCACCGAGTGCAGGAAGGCGGTGGCCGACAGCCATGGCATGAAGGCGGCGTTCTCCACCGGATCCCAGCCCCAGAAACCACCCCAGCCGAGCTCCTGGTAGGCCCACATGCCACCGAAGAGGTTGCCCATGGTGAGGAAGCCCCAGCTGATGACCGCGTAGCGTCGGGTGGTCCTGATCCAGAGGTCGTCGAGCCGGCGATGCACCAGGGCGGCGATGGCGAAGGCGAAGGGGATCGTGAACCAGACATAGCCGCTGAGGATGCTCGGCGGGTGGAAGGTCATGGCAGGGTTCTGCAGCAGGGGCTCGAGGCCCTTGCCGTCGCTGGGGGGCGCCTCGATGCCGTACTGGGCGAAGGGGTTGGCCTCCCAAATCATCAGCGCCAGGAAGAACAACTGCACCACCATCAGCACGCTGATCACGGTGGGCATCACGTCGCGGTTCTTCTGGCGGTTCTGCCAGAGCGAGATGGCGGTGATGACCCCGAGGGTCACCGACCAGAACAGCAACGACCCTTGCTGGCCGCCCCAGAAGGAAGCGATCAGGTAGTACCAGGGCATGCTGTTGTCGCTGTAACTGGCGACGTACTTGTTCTGGTAGTCGTGGTTCAGGAACGCGTGGATGAGCAGGAACGACGCTGTGACCAGCAACCCTGTGACCACATACCCGGCGCGCTCCCCGGCGAGGAGCAGACGGCCGTCTTTGCGAGACTGGCCCATCAAGCTGGCGATGAGGGCAAAGGCGGCGACGACGAAGCTCGCATGGAGCAGCGCATCGCCGATGCTGTGGATGTTGAACATTTCGCCTCTTCTTTAGAGGTTTGCCTCTGAGGGCCCGGCGTCGAGCGCCTGCCGGTCGAGGGTTGCGTGTTGTTCTGTACGGGGTTGAGCTGTGCGTGTCGAGGGCCGGGCCCTCGGCGGAGCCTTTGCGGGCCTCAGGAGCCCTGCGTCATGGCCTTCTTCATCTCTTCGGGCACATCGGACCCCTCGTACTTCGAGGGGCACTTGGCCACGACCTCGGTGGCCATGAGGGTGTTGCCGGCGAGGAACTTGCCCTCGGCGACGACCTCGCCCTCTTGCTCTGCGGCCATCTCAAAGGTGTCGGGCATGGGACCGGTGTACTTCACCTGCATCTGCTTGCCCTTCTCCTGGATCATGAAGACGTGATCTTTGGTGCCGTCTTTGTGGCGCCAGGTCCCCTTCACGATCTTGCCTTTGATGCGCACGGGCTTGTCTACGAGGCTGTCGCTCTGAGCCACGGCCTCATCTACCGTGAGGAAGTAGGCGTTGCCGTCCCCGACCATGCTGCCCACCATCATGTAGAAGACGCCCACCAGCAGCAGCAGGCCGACCACCATGCGGATGTTTCCGCCCTTGTTCGTGCTTTCCTCGGCCATCGTGACTCCTCGTCTCTCGTCTCTTTTAAGCCCAGGCTCAATGAGCGTGGGCGTTGTGGGCGTCAGCAGTGTGCCTCAGCTGGGCACCTCAGCCGCCGATTCCGGTCATGCCGCTCCGGGGAGCGGTCTGCAGATCCCGCATGCGGTGGGCCACTCTCTTCCCGGTGACCGCCGCCTGAATCGCCTCAATGATGACATCATCTGGGGCTCGATTGCGAAGCATATGCAAGAACGAGACCTCTGAATCATCTGCGAGGCACGCACGCAGCCCGCCCCTTGCAGTGAGCCGCGCACGGTTGCATGCGGCACAGAATCCATCATCGCTCATGGGGCTGATGATCCCCACCTTGTGTCCACGATAGGGGCCATCCGTCACCGCCCAATAGGCCGCAGGGCCGTTGGGCACCTGCCCCTGAGGGCGACCCACCGACGCCAGGCTCAGCTCGCTCTGAAGGCGCTGCACCATCTCATCTGTGGGCACCACCTGATCGGGGGTGTAGGTCTCGAGCACGCCGATGGGCATCAACTCGATGAAGCGCGGTACCCAGCCCGCATCCCAGGATCGCTTACAGAAATCGACCACCTCGTGATCGTTTACGCCTCTGATCACCACGGCGTTGAGCTTGATGCCCTCGAACCCCGCCTCGCCTGCGGCCTCGAGCCCCTTGACGACCGCCTCTAGATCACCCCCTCGGGTCATCTGGGCGAACCGTTCCGTGTCGAAGCTGTCGAGGCTCACGTTGAGCCCGCGAAGCCCGGCGTCGTAGAGCTGCTCGACATAGCGCGGGAGCAGATGGCCGTTGGTGGTCATGGCCAACTGGGCGATGCCCTCGAGCGCGGCAATGTGTCGCACGAGGTCAGGGACGCCACGGCGCAAGAGCGGCTCCCCACCAGTGAGACGCACCCGCTTCAGCCCCAGGCGCGCCATGATGCCCACGAACCGCTCGATCTCTTCGATGGTGAGCAAGTGGTCACGGGGCACCTTGGGCCAGCCCATGAGGGGCATGCAGTACCCACACCGGTAGTTGCACCGATCGGTGAGCGACACTCTCAGGTAGCTGATGCGACGCTGCCAACGATCGGTGAGCACGCCGTCGGGATCCTGGTCGATGATCGGAAGGGCGTCACCCAATTGAGGTGTGCTCCTGGCAAAAGGTCTGGGCGGTTCAGATGCCGCAAAGCGGCCTCTCGTTTCGAGAGAGAGCCCCTCCGTTGACAGTGGCTCACCGGTGTGGAACAAGCGGCCCCTCGAAGAAGCTTCAACTGAACCTTCGAAGAATCAGTCAATGCCAGGAGGAACTATGGCGGTCAAGGACACCGTGATGGGCGGCATCGGTCGCATCATGCAGAGCGATCAGGCCATGAAGCTGATGCAGAACGAAGCCTTCATGAAGGCTCTGATGAAGGGCTTCACGGTCTCCGCCGAGGCGCGGACCTTCGTGCAGAGCCAGGTACACCAGGTGGTGCGCAGCCTGCGCCTCGTGACGGCGGACGAGCTCAAGGCGGTGAAGCGCCAGCTGGAGCGCGTCGAGCGGGAGCTCGCCGAGCTTCAGCGCCGGACTGAGGATGCGCTGGTGAAAGCGGAAGAGGCCCTGGAGGTCGCTGGGGAAGAGGGCAAGTAACGCCCTCTCGAACGCGCAGGGCGCTGGCGAGCGCCCCATGAGGGCGACGACCCTGCTCGGCTGACCTTACTCGTCGTCTTCGTCGAAGGCCTCTTTGAAGTCGTCGTTCGACTTCATCAGCTCTTGAATGCTCTTGGGCTGCCCGCCCCCGGCCTCGTCATCCTCATCTTCGTCGTCCTCGTCTTCGTCGTCCTCATCGTCTTCGTCCATGGCGTCGTCGAAGGCGTTGTTGGACTTCATCAGATCCTGAATGCTCTGACCGCCGTTGGCGGGCTTGCCAGCCCCGTCATCGTCGTCGTCATCGAGATCGTCATCATCGTCGTCCTCGAGGGCGCCATCGTCGTCCGACACCACCTTGACGTCCTGTGCATCTGGGAAGGCCACGAAGAACGATTCCCCATTCAGAGCGCGAACAGGCCCCAGAGAGATCGTGGGGACGTAGGTGATGATCAGACACGCTGCGAGCAGCAGCCCGGTAAAGGGGATCACCGAACGCACCACTGATCCGATGGACTGTTGGAATATGCTCGAAGACACGAACAAATTAAGTCCCATCGGGGGCGTCAGATAGCCCAGCTCCAGGTTCACGATGAAGACCACCCCGAGGTGGATCGGGTCGATGCCCATCTGAGCAGCCATAGGTACCAGCAACGGCACCAGGATCATGATGGCGCTCATGATGTCCATGAGGCAGCCCACGATGAGCAGCAGACCGTTCAGGATGAGGAAGAAGGTGAAGGGGGTCAGGTCGAGGCTGGCGAGCCACTTCGCCGCTTCCTGGGGGATCTCCAGATCGGCGAGCAACCCGTTGAGGCCCACGGCCATGGCGAAGATGACCAGCAGCGAGCCCATGAGCACGCTGGCTTCACCGACGATGCCCGGCAGATCCTTGAGCTTCACCTCACGGTGAATGAACAGCTCCACCACGAGGCTGTAGACCACGCTGATGGCGGCGGCGTCGTTGGCGGTGAAGATGCCGGAGTAGATGCCCCCGAGGATGATGACCGGGAGCATGAGGGCCCAGAAGCCATCGGCGAAGGCGTGGCCGATCTCCCGGAAGTTGGGCGTTCCGAAGCGCTCGCCCTTCTTCAAGCCCACGATCATGCAGAAGCCGCTGAGCAGCAGGCCGATGATGATGCCGGGGCCGAGGCCCGCGAGGAACAGGTCTTCGACCTTGATGTTCCCCCCGGCGAAGATCGCGTAGACGATCATCGGGATGCTCGGGGGGATCAAGATGCCCAGGGTGCCGGCGCTGGTGACGAGGCCCGTGCTGAACCGCTTGCTGTACCCCGCCTCGATGAGGGCCGGGTACATGACGCCGCCGATGGTGATGACGGTGACGGGGCTCGAGCCGCTGATGGCGGCGAAGAACATGCACGCCACGACGGTGGCGATGCCGAGGCCACCCGGCAAACCGCTGAACGAAGCCCGCGCCACCCCCACGAGTCTGCTGGCGATGGCGCCGTGACTCATGATGGTGCCGGACAACACGAAGAACGGCACAGCGAGCAGCGGCGGTTTACCCGTGAGCTCGCGCATGTACTCCACAAGCTCGACGTCCATCAAGCCGCTGGCGTGACCGGTGAGCACAAAGCCCAACACGGTGATCACGCCGATGATGACGAAGAGCGGCACCGAGACAAGAAGAAGCCCCACAAGGGCCAGGACGATGATCAGGGTGGTCAATGGGTCACCTGTCGTTCGGGCAGAGTGGGGTTCATGAAGGCGTGGATGGCGTATGCGAGGAATCGCAGACCCATGAACGCGAAGGCGATGGTCACCGAGGCGGTGATGGTCCAGGCAGGCAGGCCCGTCGCAGGCCTCACCTCGCCGCTGGCGAGGTCACCGCGAGGGCCGAAGATGGCCTCGTAAGCCAGGATGGACACATAGAGGCAAATGAGGGCGGTCACCAGCAAGCCCAAGGCCCTGGCGTAGGCCCCCATCTTGGCCGGCATGACCCGGGACAGGGCGTCGACGACGATGTGACGCTGCACCCGGGTGGCCATGCTGGCGCCGAGGAAGGCCATCCAGGCCAGCAGAATCAGCGCCAGCTCCTCAGCCCAGGTGTACCCCTCGGGCAAGAGCATCGACGCCCAACCACCGAGGGCGCCGAAGATGACCGCCAGGGCGATGCCGGCGGTCTGCTTGGCTTTCACGCTGTAGGCTAGGTAGCCCAGCATGCCCACTTCGAGGACAGAGAAGGTCACCCACTTGCTGGGCACCTTCACCACGAACTGGATCATGCCGTAGGCCCCCACGAGAGCCAGCGCCCCCCAAATCGGCCCCCACAGCTTCGGGCCTGGCGTGGCCATCCTGCGCCGCCGGGCGCCGTACACCCCCCACCCTGCGCCAAAGGCGGTGAGGGCGAGGATGATGGGCACCACGTTGGCGTTGAGGCTCGCCAGCAGCTCGGGATCCGGCGGGCCGTCCCCTTCTGTCATCACTCCGGCGATGATCTCGCCGAGGCGGCTGCGATCGGTGGCAAATGACCGATAGATGATGCCGAGGGTGACGGTGAAGGTCATGACCAGCCCGGCAACAGTGACAAATGCCTTTTCGAAGGCGAAGAGCGCGCCGTCGAGGGTGCCCATCAACCCCGGGAGGGGTGCGGCATCGCCCTGTTCAGCTTCAGGAGGGGTACTGGCCATGATCGCTCACAGTGGAGAGGAGGCGTTGGCGGAGGTGTGGGCCGAGAATCGGGCGCAGGGGGTGTACCGTGTACCCGACTGCGACGTGTCAGCCGCCCTTGGCCTTGATGATGGTGTCGAGGAGCTTCTTGCCGAGCTCGGAGGCGGTGTTGCGGGCCTTGTCCCAGGTGGGACGGGTCAGCTTCTTGAAGGCACCACGCTCAGCCTCGGTGAGGGTGTAGGTCTTGATGCCCTGAGCTTCCATGTTCTTGAGCAGGGCGGGACCGAGGGCGCGGATGGCCTTCATGCTCTTCTTGCCCATCTTCATACCGGGGGCGAGGATCGCCTCCTGCACGTCAGCGGGCTGAGCCTCGAGCCACTCTTTGTTGATGGCCACGACGGCGGGCTGGTAGATGTGCCGGCTCTCGGTCCAGTGATCCACGGACTGCTGCCAGCCCACGGCCTGGGTGAAGAGCAGGGTGTTGTCGAAGCCGTCGACGACGCCGGTCTTGAGGGAGGACTGCACCTCGCTCACGGCGATGGCCACGGGGCTGGCCCCGAGGGCGCGGTACATGTTGAGGTGCACCGCCGACTCCTGGCTGCGCATCTTGCGGGCCTTGAGATCAGCGGGACTCTTGATGAAGGTGCCCTTGGCGCCCCAGCTGCGGAAGCCGTTCTCCGAAAGGATCAACAGCTTGAAGCCCTTGGCCTCGAGGATCTCCTGCACGATGGGCAGAGCGGGGCCGTGGAGGATGGAGTCCACCTCTTTGTTGTTCTCGAAGAGGAACGGCAGCTCGAGGAGCTCGAGCTCCTTGACGATGGTGGCCATGGCTCCGGTGGAGACCGCTGCCCCCTGGAGCTTCCCCTTGAAGGTCTGGCGCACGATGCTCTGCTCGTCGCCCTTCACGCCGCCGGCGTAGATCTTCACCTTCACCTTGCCGTTCGAAGCCTTCTTCACGGCTTTGCGGTAGCGCTTGAGCAGCTCGGTCCAGGGGGTCTGGTTGGGGGCCACCGTGGCGATCTTGAGGACGATCTTCTCGTCTTCGGCCTGAGCGTTGGCGGCGAACATGGCGGAGAGGCCCAGGGCCAGGGCACCTACAGTGAGGGCCTTCAGTGCAGTACGCTTGAACATACTGAGCTCCCTTCTTGAGGGGATGAAAGATTGTGCTAGGGACACATGCGGACGGGGGGGTGCTCGGCGGGATTCATCTCACCCCCGAGCACATGCCACTCAGAAGAAGTCTTCTGCGTCTTCGATCATGCCCTTGGCTTGCCGCTGGGCGTTCTGGTTCTCGGGGACGAGATCGGCGCTGAGCGCGTTGGCGTCGGCGTCGACCACCTCTTTGAGGAGCTTCTTGAAGACCTCGATGCCGCCGCCCTCGTCCTCGTCGACGCGGGTGGCCCACTCGCGGGCCATGTACACCTTGGTCTCGAGGTACTCGGGTGCGAGCTCGATGGACTTCTCGAAGTGCATCTTCGACTTGTTGAGATCACTCGAGAAAGGCACCTTGGCCCAGTAGGCACCGAAGTACCGGTGGGGGCCGCCGTAGAAGAACTTCTCGTCGAGCTTCTTGCAGTGGGTCATGAGAGCGCTGACGCGGTCCTTGTACTTGAGGGCGGTGGCGATGCCCTCCATGACCATCCACTTGCCGAGGTTGCTGGAGTACCAGTACATCGCCTCGAGGCCCTTGGGCGACGTCACCGAGGGGATGGCGTCGTTCCAGCTCTCGCCGGCCTTGATCTTGGCAGCGAACTCGGGGCTCGTGAGCTTGATGGCGGTCTCGGCGGCGATGACCCCCTTGTCGAAGGAAGCCTTCTGAGCATCCTTGCTGTCGTCTTCCCAGCGCAGGTGAAGGTTGGACATGCTGTAGTAGGCCCGGGCGAGCATGACCTGCACGTCGGCTCGGGTGGGATCCATGTCGGCGGCCTTCTTGAAGGCGTCGATGGACTTCTGGAGCTCAGCCTTGTCGCCGCGCTTTGCCCAGTGGCCCATGGCTTCGTCCACGAGGGGCTGGGCGTCGCCCTTCTTCACCGCGTTGATGTCCTGGGTGAGCAGTTCCTGACGGCCACCACAGCCGGTGAGGGTGGGCAGAGACAGGGCACCACACAACAGGCCCAAACACAGTCGACGGATCATCGGTCCTCCTTGATCATGCCTCGAGGGCACCACACGCCCCCCAAACGGAGAGTAGATGTGGTGAGTGCGATGTGCGTCGCGGGCACATCTCGTCACGGGCATATGTAAGTCACTGTTCCCCCTGGCGTATCACCGGGCTCATGCCCCGTCAACCGGGCCGTTCTCAAACCCTCTACACGCCGGGCTGCAGCACGGGGTGTGCTGCGACGCAACAATCACTCTTCTTCGGCTTCCGCGTCGGACAGTTTGCCGTAGAGAGCTCTCACATCAGCAGGAACTTTGAGACCAGCGTCTACCCAACGCGTCATCAGCTGTGCGAGATGCTGCACAGCAACACCCCCCTGGCTCAAAACCCCCCCGAGCAGCTCGGCGCGCTCCATTTCGAGGGCAACAGTGGGCTCATCCAGGCCTTCCCCTCTGGCGGCGAGATCCACATCGAGGATGGTGGCGAGGGCTGGCCACGCTTCTGCCTGACGCGCCGCAACGCGTCGGGTGATCCGGGCGTGCTCGTCTGCCTCGTCGAGGGCCAGCCACTCCTCGGCAGCTGTCAGGGCCTCTTGGGGCTGCTCGAGTTCGTGCAAGTGCACGTGGGCCTTTCGAGCCCACAAGCTCGGCTCCTTCCGGGCTGTGGGGCTGCGGGAAAGTGCCTCGTCGAGCATCTCGATGAGACGGGTCCACTCACCTTGCGCCGAGTAGTGCAGGACCAGACGCCTCAAAGCAGGTCGGCAACCGGGATAAGCGGAGAGGGCTCGCTCTGCTTCAGTCACCACACCTGCGCGGTCATCACGGGCCTCGAAGACCTTTTCGAGCAACGAGAAGGCCTCTTCGGACTCCACAGGGCTCAGGCCCGTACCGGCGATGTCAGGGGCCTCCAGAGCTCGACGTGCGTGGGCGGCAGCCCCAGCGGGATCACCTCGCTCGTCGGCGAGCACGCTCAGCCCCAGCTCGGCGAGGGGGAAACGACCATACCCTGCTGCAGTGGTGAGATCGGCGATGACGCGCTCGTCCATGGCCAGGTATCTGCGACGAATGCCACCGCGGAGCGCCCGCCAGGTGGCTGCGCGAGTGGGACCCGCGCGCTCGATGATGAGATCGAGGCGATTGATCAACGCTTCGAGGTTGGCCTCGCCACCCTGTTGAGCCAGGGCCCGGGCAGCCTCTGCTCGAGCCTCGAAGGGCAGCCCCTCATCTTCGAGGATCTGCACCCAGGTGTTCTGGGACGCCTCTGGCACTGGGGGTGCCCCTGCATCGGGGTGCTCTAAATCGATCGTGGGGCGCTGCACCACAGGGGGCGCCTCGGCGAGCTCTGGAAGCGCCGATTCCACCAACGGTGCCTCATCGTCAGGCTCGGCCCCAATCCCCCCGGGCTCAACGGCGCCAGGCCTCGCCAGCGGAGGCGGCGTCCCTCGCTTGGGTCGCTGCACCCAGACGCCTGAGATCCGCTCCGTGGGCACAGCAGGACTGGCACCCGGTGTCTCCAGCTCGTCAGCGAGCTCTGCGAACATGTCTTCCAGCCCGCTGTCCCCTTGTGCGGTGGCCGATTCGGCCTCCTCGATGGCCGGCGGTGTGAGCGGCAGCTCACCGGCGAGGCTCCGGGGATCGAGGGCTGTATCTTCGCCTTCGAGGGCCTCTTCGATGTCGTCGAGCAAGCCAGCGAAGTCCATCTCGTCGGCGAAGGCATCTCCAGCCTCAGGCACTTCAGCAGGCTCGGGCGCATCCCCCAAGCGCTCCACCAAAGCCTTCATGGCCTCGGCGTCGTCGGTGCCGTCCAGATCTTCGATGGCCGTCAGCGCCCACTGCCTCGCCTGCTCAGGCCAGCTGAGGGGGCCGTCGAAGAGCTCGGCCAATCGGGCAGCAGTGGTACCGCGCATCGGACCCGGCAGGCTCATGGCATGCTCGCGACGCAGCACGTCGGCGAGGGCGTGGGGATCATCGATGCGCTCGAGCAGGCCCCCGAGGGCCTCAAGAGACTCCACGTTCTCCGCCCAGGCATCGAGGCTGGCCTCGTAGAGGCGCCGGGCATCTTCGAGGGCCTCTTCAGCGAGGGCGAGATCTGCCGCCTCCTTGAAGAGGTTCGATCGGGCGATGCCCTCTGCCCCTTGAGTGCCATGGCTCCGCGCTCGGGCCTCGAGAGCAGGTTTCAGCGCGAGAGGATCGCTCAACGTACGGGCGAGTTCCACCCAGGCCGCCATGAGCGCGGGCTCCGGAGCAAGATCGGCAGCCTGAGCGAAATGTGCCAGAGCCCCACGGGCATCAGTGGGCTGCTTCAACTCTGCCAGCTGCCAGTGTCGTCGCCCTCTCTCCACAGCAGGTTGCCCCGGAAGGCTGATCTCGAGCCGGTCGATGGCCTCTGTCGTGCGACCCTGGGCCAGCAGCAACTCCACATGCAGCGTGAGCGGCCGAGCGGCGCCGCGATCTTCGATGGCCTCCAAAGCCGTCAGCGCAGCCTGAGTCTCACCGGCAGATCTCAAGGCCGAGGCCTGATGCACCCTCAAGTCGTCTGCCTGACCCAGACCCTGAGCAATGGCCTGGTCGTACAGCGCGCTGAGGGCTCTCCAGTCGCCCCGGATGCTGTGCAGCTCCTCAGATGCCTCGAAGGCCTCCTGCCAGACAGCGCCACCTTCTCCGAGCTCAAGCACCTTGCCGAAGGCCTGCAGCGCCCCATCGATGTCATTGAGGCCGTCGCGGCGGAAATCCGCCAGGGCCAGCCAGCAGCTCGACGCGTCTTCGGTGCCTGCGGCTTGCTCTGCAGCGAGCAAGAGCGCCCCCGCTTCCTCGGCGAAGGCCGCCTCCTGCTCAGGATCGACCTCCATCTCGCCGGCGAGCAATCGATCGAGCACCGCCAGCTCATCGTCCACCTCAGCGGGCTCGGCCTCCTCCGCGCTCAAGGTGCCCTGCTCGAGGTCTTCGAGCAGGCCTGCCACGTCTTCGCGATCTGGATCGAACTCGAGGGCCGCCTTGAGGCTGGCCTCGGCCACAGCTTTGTGGGCGGGATCGAGGGCCAGAGCCTGCCCCGCTGAGATCAGCACCTCCAGATGGCGCTCCACAGGTGGGAAGCCCTGCTTGAGCCAGTCGAACGTGGCCCCTGCGAGGGTGTTGGTCTCACCCACGGCCACCGCCGAGGCAACGAGGTGCACCACCACGTCAGGGGGGCCGTCGCCAGCGTGATGCAGTGACGCCAGCCGCGCCCGCGCCCGCTCCGGCGCCCCGGTGTGCATCTCGGCCACTGCGAGCCTGAACGCATCCTCAGGACGAATCTCGTCATCTTCGATCTGAGCCAGCAAAGTCAGGCGCTTGCGCACCTCGGGCCAGTCCTCTGCCCGGTAGGCGTGCTCGCCCAGGGCGGCGAGGGCAGGCACGTGACGGCGATCGATCTCCAGGGCCTTGAGGGCGAACCTGCGGCCTTCCTCTGGGCGCTTGAGCGCCCCGAAGGCCAGCCGGGCGAGCTGCATCAACACCCCAGGGCGCTCTCGGGCCTCCGCCCGGGCGAGCTCGGCGCGGAGCAGCGTGTCCACTGTGGCGTAGTCGTCGAGGGCTGTGGCCACCTCCAGGCGCAGTCGATGGGCCTCGAGATCGTTGGGATCGATGTCGAGCACCTCGTCGAGCAGCGGCGCGGCCTCTTCGGGGCGCCGCATCTGTCGCCACAGCAACCTCGCGGAGCGGCTCGCGAGGAACCCTCTGATCTCATCTCGACGGGCACGCTTGAGCCCGGCGTTGAAGAAGCCCACCACCCCCTCGAGATCGCCGAGCATGAGGAACAGATCGAGGGCCCGCTCGTAGATCGCCATCAAATCGGGATCGTGTCGAGCCGCCTCCGTGAGCATCTCGAGGGCCTCTGGGGCCCGGTTGAGCGCAGCGAAGACCTCGGAGAGCCGCACCTTGAAGGGCCCCGCGGGCTCGTCATAGCCCTGCTCCTCGTACAGCTCGTAGAGCCGCAGATACTTCTCCAGGGCCACATCTTCCCGACCAGACTCGAAGGCCAGATCGGCCACGCCTCTGAGGGCCTCGGGCTCGTCGCCCTGAACCGCCAGTACACCTTCATATGCGCGGAACGCCTCGTTGGGGCGCATGAGAGGGCCGGCGAGCAGCCGCGCGTGGGCCAGCCGATGGCGGACCGCCTGCTCGGTGGAGGGCGCAGCATCCCCGAGCCGCTCAAGCAAAGGCGCCAGCTCTGCGAAACGCTCACGCTCGGTGTAGATGTCCACCAGCCCTTCCAGAGCCAGAAGAGATCCCTCGTCACAGCCCAGGGCCAGAGAGAAGGCCTCAGCGGCCTCGTCGACCTGGTTGAGGTGATCTTTCAGCAGCGCCCCACGCTCCCCGTACAGCTCAGCGAGCTTCTCGGGTGCAGTCACCAGCTCGGTGAGACGTCTGAGGACCTCGGCGAGGGGGCCGTACTCGGCCCGCACCCGGTAGAGCTTCGCCAGGGCCCAGAGCGCATCGGGCAGCTCTGGAGAGAGCGCATCGGCCTTTTCGAGCAGGCGCCGCGCCCGACCCATGTCACCCATTCGGCCGCCGATGATGTCGGCGAGCTCGATGAGCGTCCGCGCCTGGTCCTCTGGCTCAGGGCGCTTCTCCGCCGCCACCTCGAGCAGCCGGGCCAGATCTCCCCATCGCTCCGCCTCGGTGTAGATGTCCTTGAGTGCCAGCACTGCGGCCCAGGCAATGCCAGAGGGGCCATCGAGAGCCTTCTGCAGGTGTGGGATGGCGGCCTGGACAGCGCCGAGGGGCCCGGCGAGCAGACGACCGAGAGCCAGGTGAGCCTGTGGGCGATCGAGTGCGCTGTCATTGGCCCCTCTCAGGGCCTGCTCGTAGTGGCGCCGGGCCTGCTGAGGCTCACCGGCGATCTCGCAGATGCGGGCGAGGCCCACCAGCGCACCAGCATGGCCCGGTGAGAGCATGAGGGCCTGGCGATAGCGCAGCTTTGCCGTCGCCCCTTCGTCTCCGTCCACCTCGCTCCAGAGACGACCCAGCTCCACCAGCAGCGCAGCAGCGGCCTCCACCTCTCCCGCCTGCTGTCGGATCTGTGCTGCCCGATCGAGGGCCTGAGCGGCAGCGAGCACCCGGCCGCCGCGCTCGTGGGCGCGGGCGAGGCCCACGAGGGCATCGAGATCTTCAGGGGCATCGTCGAGTACCCTGCTGAAGTAGACCGCCGCCGACTCCGTGTCTCCAGCCCCTTCGAGAGCAAGGCGGCCCAGATCTCGGAGCAGGCCACGACGTCTGTCGGGGTCAGTCTCCACGGCGAGCAGCTGCTCTCGGGTCTCAAGGGCCGAGGTCCAGTCCCCCACCCGCTGCTGAAGCTCTGCCAGCACCCTCAGCGCACCGGGCAGACGACGTCGCAGCTCGAGGGCCTGCTTGAGCGCCCGGATGGCCCCTTGTGGATCTGCCTGTTGGAGCAGACACCCTGCGCCCCAGAGGGCTTGAGCGGCTTCGATGACGTCCCCCCGCTCACGGGCTACGGCAGCGAGGCGCTTGAGAGACTCGGCGGCCTCCTCCACCTCACCTCGGGCGCCGAGGGTGCCTGCGAGGGCTGCCAGCGCATCGAGATCGTCAGCGTATCGGCTCAGATGACCACGGACGAGGCGCTGAGCGCGGTGGTGACTCTCTGCCCGTCCGGTGGTGAGCTGCATGAGGCGGCGCACCAGAAACGGGTGCTCGGGGTGGATCTCCAGCTGACGCTCATAGGCCTCGATGGCAGCCTCGGTGGCGCCGCTGCCCGCGAGCTGCTCGACCGATGCGTAGAGCGTCTTCGCCTCGTAGTCCGCCATGAAGCGTCGGTATCGTACGGCGGAGGCGTGGGCCGTAGCATCTACCGCTCGGGCGCCCTTGATGCGGCCCTCGGGACGCCCGGCGGCGAGCCTCAGACGACCACCAGAGGCGTCGACACTGGTGAGGCGCACCGCACGACGCTCTGGCACCTTCCAGCCCAGCTGAGCGCAGATCTCGATGAGCAGCACGTCGAGGGGATCGATGACGGCACAGGTAGGCCCGGAGAGTCGTTCACTCAGGCCCCCGGCGCCGAGCAGCGCCGCTCCGAGAGAGAGCGGATTCAGACTCGCCGGCCCGAAGATTCGGCACTCATAGACGCTGACGACGAGGCTGCGTTCACCAGAGAGATACACAGGCTCGAGATGAAGCCGGGCGAGGAACGGCACTGTAGGTGGACCCGTAAGGGCCCCAGCCACGACGAGATCCCCTTCATGGGCTCGCGCCTCGACATCCTCGAAGACCCGGCCGTCGAGTTGTTGGCTCACCCACGCGCTCAGGGCCCCTTCATGGGCATAGACAGCCACTTGCTCTAGACGGGTGCGGTGGTGACGGAACCGCTCCACCCCGGACGACATGTCGAGACGCGCCGGGAGAGCCTGGAGTGCCAGCTCCAGCTGCTCCACCACCAGCAGCTCACCCACTGGACGCTCGGAGAGCACAAGGCGGCCGAGACCCTGCTCGAGCTTCAGGGCGAAGCCCGAGCGTCTGGGCAGATGCGCCACACTCATGGCCACCTGCCCATCCCCGCCAGCGGCGGGATCGTCATCTCTCGGGCTCGAGCCCGCCGGGGATCAGCCCCCAGCGCAGGGGTTCGGGGCATCCTCGTCCGCCGGTGGTGCGTCTTCATCGGCGCCGGGCGCCGCAGCACAAGGGTTCGGGGCGTCTTCGTCGGCAGGCTGAGAGGCCGGAGCCTCGCCCTTGCCCGCAGTGGCCTCACCAGTGCCGGCCTTCTGGCCTCCACCACAGCCGAGGGGCAGCCAGAGCGAACAGGCGATGATCAAGACGATGCGCATGCAGTCTCCCAGACAGGATTACAGTCAGGATGGTTCAGGGACGCAGCCCTTGCGGAGCCGAATGTAGTCTCACTTGATCTCCACCTCAAGGGCGGTGGTCCGCCCAGGCTCGACCTGGACCGAGTATTCCCCCACAGCACCCCCTTCGAGGGCCTCAAGTCTCAGGTTGTGCGTGCCCACGGGCACCCTGATCGGATCGAGGGGCGTGGTCCCCAAAACCGCGTGGTCGTCGATGATGACCTTTGCCGGAGGGATCGACTTGATCCGCAGCCGACCTGACTCTCGGGGCAAGATCAGCTCGTCGCGATATGCGAGGGTGCCCGCTCGAGACTCCACCATGTCGCGGATGAGCATGATGAGTCGACGGGGGCCAGGGTGAGGGCTGCTCAAAGGATCCGAGAACTGAAGGGTGACAGTCTCGCCATCATGTTGCCCTTCGATGCGGTAGGTCACTGCAGGTGTGGCAGCCCCTGTGGAGGCTTTCACCGTGACCGCGAGACGCATGATCTCGCCGAGGGCTTGCTGAAAATCATCTTCGGCGAGCAGCGCCAGCCCCTGTTGCTGGCCAAAAGGCTCGGGGAACGCCTTGCGGACCACCGCCATCCGCGTGCCATGTCGGCTCACCACCTCGTAGGTCACCGAAGAGTAGGGCACCGCAGGGCCAGTGATGGTCATCCGCACCCCATCCGCCGGTGGGCGACTCGCTGCGACACGGGGTGCGATCATCCCCAGGGCGAGTGCTGCGGCGACGGCTAAATGTACCCCGACGGGGTGGCCCATGATTGCCTCCTGGAGCAGTGGATGTTTTCACGATGCCGCGCCTCTGGCTACATTGAGACCATGAAACCGAGCCATCTGTTCTTCACCTGCGCAATTTCCCTGATCTCGACGGCTGCCCCTTCAGAGGCTCAGCCACCTGTCCTCACCGAGAGCACGGGACCCCAGCTGAGCCGCGCCCATACGGTGCTCAAGTCGGCCTTGAGCACGCTGGACCGTACGCCTGGGCACCGCAAGGCGTTGTCGTCAGCAGTGAAGGCCATCGCGCAGCTTCAAGAGGGCCTCGACGCGTACTTTCACGATCCCGAGTTGACCACGGCGGCTCGACGACCCCCCGCGCTGAAAGCCCGTGGAGCAGTTCTGGCGCTCCTCTCACCCCAAGGGGGGCTCTTCACGGTCCAGCTCGATCAAGTCACCTTGCAGTCTGCCCCCCTCGACACTTTGCTGAGAGGGGCCCTGCGCCAGAAACGTTCCAAACTTGCCGCGAGGTTCCTGGAGCAGAAGCTCGTCGTAGACGGCCCTTCGGAGGACACCCTCACCCAGCTCGCAGGCCTCTATCGCACGCTCGGCCAGCGTCGCTCTGCAGAGGCCGCTCGCCTGGCCCTCGCTGATTTGAGATCACAGCTCGAGGATGGACAGCCGGCGGTGGACGATCCGAAACCGACGCCCTGAAGCCTCCTGCCACGCCGAGGTGAAGGCCGCCTGTCGGCCAGGATCAGGATCATCGCGTCGCTTCGAAAAGAAGCGCCCATAAAACCAGTCGGGGAAGAACCACAGCTCCGCTTCGAGTGTGACGGCGCCCTCACCGAGGGCCTGATGGTATCGCCACTGCCGACGCTCTCCGGGCGGAATGCGGGTGTCGGCGACGGTGCGCCATTGCCCCTTCGAGAAGCGCATCGTGCGTCCCACCGCCCAGGTCTTCTCGGTGCCCTCGACGATCTCTCCGCCTGCAGTGAGCAACCTCACCCGCAGCACACCTCTGGGCGTCGCCGTCGTCGGCCACCAGTGCCCTGCCCCCACATTGCTCACGTCGATCGTGGCATTGATGGCTCCGCCCACCTGAGATGTCGAGATCTCCACTTCTACCGATTGCGCCACCGTGGCGGGATCGTGGGCGCCGAGCCAGCGATGGTCCCCTTGAGGCATGTGACAGTGCTGGCACTGCACGCCGGCGG
Source organism: Bradymonadia bacterium (assembly GCA_046290225.1). GTDB lineage: Bacteria > Myxococcota_A > Bradymonadia > UBA7976 > UBA1532 > JBKAGE01. The sequence goes on from JBKAGE010000034.1 coordinate 300,960, forward strand.
CCATATAGGGGCTCGCGGCCCATTCTCGCCATGTGTCCAGGAGGGGTCGTCCCTCTACGGCCACTGAGAGCGGCAGGTTGTGGCAGGGCATGCACATCTCGCTGCGGCCCATGGCGGGCACCTCACGTGGCTGCATGACGTGGGATGCCTTCCCTTCTGATGCGTTCGCGGCGATCTTGCCATCTGGGCGTAGATGGCACGCAGCGCACGTGACCCCTTCAGCCCTGAAGGCCGCCGCCCCTCCACGTCGCTCTGAAGGATCAATGGAGGACACAGGCTGTGTGGGTTGCTGATCTGCGAGCGGGCTGTGGCATCGGGTGCATTGACCGATCCAGGCCAGCGACTCGCCGATGTACTGGCCCTCCACCCCTACCCCGCCAGCAAGCCCATGTCGGCTCTGGGTCCATTGCTCATGTTGCTTGGGATGGCACCTTCCACATCGCGCCGCCAACGGTCTACGCAGGACCGGCAGATCACCGGGGCTCTCAGTGACGATGGGCGTCTTTGGCCAGAGGAAGGTCCGATGGCGGGTGGGTGTGTACCCTTGTGGGGGCACACGCGGTGCCGTCGTGATGTGTCGTCGGTTGTGGAGAATCCATGCCGCAAGCCCCCTCCGCGTCTCCATGCTGAGGTGAGCGTACGTCCCCATCGGACTCCCTGGGCGCCCTTCGGATATGGCCCGCACGATGGATTGGAGATCGTCACCCTTTTTCAGAGGTTGTTCAAAGAGACTGTAGAGATCCGCCGGTGTTCCATCATCATTTTTCAAGTTTTGCTTCATCTCGTTGCCGCCTGCGTGGCACCCAACGCATCCCTGTGTCAGCCAAGCCTCCTTCCCCAGCTCCACGGCACGGCCTCTGGCGGCCTCTGAGTCGAATGGCTCTACGATGACCTCAGGGTGGGTGGCAGGCGACATCGTGGATCGACGTTGATTGATCCACGTCACCAGTTGCTCGATCGTCTCGTCGTCGAGGTGAGCGCCAAAGGCGGGCATGCCCGTACCCGGGATCCCCCGACGAATGATGTCCGCCATCTCCCCGGTGTCTCTGGACAGCTTCAATGGTGCATCAATGAGGTTGGCCGGCTGTGGCCAGTAGAGATGCGCGGCCACCCCATCGCCTCGGCCCTCCGAGCCGTGACATGGCGCACAACGCGTGGCCCAGGGGCTCGGCGCCGCAAGGCCGAGCACGAGCAAGAAGATCACGTCGATTCGAGCAGAGCGTCGAGTTCAGGTCGGTACACAGTCACTCGGTCTCGTCCGCCGGCTTTGGACGCATACAGGGCGAGATCTGCGCGCTTGAGGATGGTCTCCAGATCGCGACAGGCACCCTTGGCACCGCCAGCCACCCCCATACTCAAGGTGATGTAGACCTCATTCTGGCCCATCCGGAAGGCGGTCATGGCCACCAGCCCGCGCAAGCGCTCGGCCACCTCTGCGGCCTCCGACTCTGTGGAGCCGGGCAATGCGATGACGAACTCGTCACCACCGTACCGACACAGAATGTCGATCTCCCTGAGGTTGGCGACGAGGATGCGGGCCACCTCTTTGATGACGTAGCTGCCCATGGCGTGGCCACAGGAGTCGTTCACCTTTTTGAAGTGATCGCAGTCGAAGAAGATGACCGAGACAGGGATGTCGAACCGCTCGATGCGCTCAAGCTCGACAGAGAGCCGACGCTTGAATTCCCGCTGGTTGCACAGCCCGGTGAGATCATCACTCACCGAGAGGGCGTGCAGGCGGCGATTGGCAGCGAGGACTTCGTCCTGAAGCCTCTTCATACGCCACATGACCTCGAGGCGGAGCGCCAGCTCGAACAGCTCGAACGGACGAATCAGGAAGTCGTCGGCCCCCTGCTGAAATGCCTTGATGATGTGGCCGGCGATCTTCTCCGGGAACAGAGCCACCACGGGCACGAACCGATCCTCGGGGATCATCTGCTTGATGCGGGTGAGATCGTCGAGGGGATCCACCATGTCTTCGGAGGCGACATCGATGGCCACCAGCTGAGGCTCGCTGCGGGTGATGGCCCGCCAGAGTGACGGGCCAGGGGTGGCGGTGGCCACACTGTAGTTACGGGCACCGAGGGCGGCGCTCAGATGGCCGAGGACTTCGAGATCACGCCCGACGAGCAAGAGCCGACGTTGAGGCAGACCCTGGTCATCACCTGAGGGGGCGCTCACCGCCCCCTCACTCGAAGCTCTTGCAGCAACGGAAGCCCACAGTGCTCGAGCTGCTGCCCCCGCCGCGGCGCTCGCTCCCGTTGCAGGAGACGTCCTCGTCCGCGTCGGCGGAGGTGCCCCCTCGGACGCGCTGATCGCTGGTCCACTCGGCGACGTTGCCGCTCATGTCATATACCCCGAAGCCGCTCCGACACTTCTTGAAGCGCCCACTGCTCGTCACCGAGCGCTCTTCTTCATCGTCATCTTCGGTGTTGCAGCGGTTGGGGTTGAAGCTTCCGCCGTAAGGGTAGGCTCGCCCGGCGCCACAGGCCCGCTTCCACTCGGAGCCAGAGCACAGACGCTTGCCCTTGGAGGCGCACATGCCCTTCGCCGCCGCAAAGGTGACGCGGGTCTTGGGGCGACCGCTGCCGGGATACTCATAGGTGTCTACGCAGAACGCCTTGCCGGACTTCGCCGCCGACACGGCTTCGGTGCCCTTGATGACCCCGCGCTTCAGGGCCTTCTTCGGGAATCCGCCGAGGGTGACCACCTTCATCTCGCTCGGGCACTGCAGGGTGTCGTCGGTGTTCGCCGGAGCGGGCTTGTCCTCTTCTGCGGGGCTGGGCTTCTCCTCAGCCACAGCACGCCTGGCAGGTGCAGGCTCTTCCTTCGGCGCAGGCTTTTCCACCACGGGGGCCTTCGCCACGGGCGCCTTGGCAACAGGCTCCTCTTTCGGTGCCGGCTTCGGCGTCTCCACCGGATCCTGCTTGGGGGGCTCCTCTTTCACCGTGGAAGGCTTCGGCGCACGCCGTGTGGGGCTCGCCGGTCGCACGGTGGCAGCCACAGCATCCGGGGCTTCTTTCGAAGGTGCTACTTGAGGGGCTGCGGCGATCGGCTCGGGCTTTGCGGGCTCAGGTACGGCAACCGGCTCCGGCGCGACGGGCTCGGGCTTGACGGGCTCGGGCTGGGGAGGCTCCACAGCGACCACCGTCGGTGCAGCATCTGGGGTGTTCTCCGCCACCGTGGCGGCATCAGGGGTGGCGACCGCGACAGTGCCAGCATCGGCCACCACTGCGGGTTGAGGCACCACGGTCGGCGCCTCAGGCGTCGCCTTGCTCGGAGGATCAGTCAGCGTCTTTCGCACGACTGTGTCAGGATCATCGCCGATGGTCACCACCTGAGCGGCAGGGGCATCTGTAGAGGTGAGGCTGCGGATCAACCACCAGGCACCACCACCGACAACACCGACGACCATGAGCACGATGAGGCTGAAGCCCACGGTGGATTCGAGCAACCACGGCAAGGGGCGCTCCACCCCCCGAGCTGGTGTCACCTCAGTGGACGCGCTCCGACCTGTGGCTGCCCCCTCTGCAGGCACCACCGCAGCAGGCTCGAGATCGAGCTCTGGAGGCGGGGCAAGATCGACATTGGCCATCATCGGGCCTGCGGCGGGCGCGTCGACCATGGGTGTACCCATGGACGCGTCAGAACTTTCGATGAGGGCGTCGAGCTCCTCGCCGCCGAGCTCTTCGATGAAGGACTCTTCCGCCTCGGCCATGGGCGCCGGGCTGCCCGCTCGAGCAGCACTCGCCGCCACGAGGCCTGCCGCCTGCGCCATGCCCAGATGCGTGCTCTTGATGTCTGCAGGCTCGTCCACGACGTCGTGGCGCATGCGCACCTTGCGGGTCACCTCTTCAGGGAGCAGCTCTTCCACCGCCTCGATGTCCACGGAGCTGAGCTCCACGGCATCGACAAGCGTACCCAGAGACTCCGCGAAGGCCTCGACATCACCGAAGCGCTTCGTCGGATCAGGGTCACACGCCTGCTTGATGAGGGCCTCGAGGGCGTCGACGTCGCCTTCGATCTCGTCGGCGAAGTCGGTCATGGGTGGCGCATCAGGTGCGTATACCTGACCCGTGAGCAGCTCATAGAGCAGCGCGCCGAGGCTGAAGATGTCCGCCCGGGTATCTACAGAGCGGCCCTCCAAAATCTCCGGCGCGAGGTAGGCGTCCACCTTGGCTTCGCGCTGCGCCTGGGCAAAGACAGCGCGGGGCAACGCCTCGTACATGGCGAAGTCGGTGAGCTTGAGCACGTCGGGCAGGATCAGCACATTCTCAGGCTTGAGATCGCCGTGGGCGGTATGGCGATGGGCATGACCGAGGGCGAGGCAAATCTGGCCGAGGATGGGCTCCGCCTCGAACAGCCGGAACCGCTGCCCCTTCTCTCGCCTCAGCCCCATGACCTTGCGCAGCGTGAGGCCTTCGAGCAGCTGCATGGTGAACATATGCTGCCCATCGACGATGAGCTCATCGTACAGCCGCACGATGTTCTGTTGAGACAGCTTGCGCGCCTTGCGCACCGCACGGCAGAGCTCTTCCACCTCGGCAGCCTCGAGGTCTTCCACCAGGCTGCGGTGGATCACCTTGAGGGCGACGTCTTCTTCGATCTCCTGATCATGGACGCGATACACCACCCCCAGGGGGCCGGTGCCCACCAGATCTTTGATCTCGTAGCGCGCGTTGATGACCTCGCCGATGGGAAACTGAAGGGATTCAGCCGCCTGGCGGGCACGAAGCTTACGCTTCTCCAACGCCTTGAACGAGGTGGTGGTGGCGGTGAAGGTCTTTCGACCGCCCATGAAACGCTGGCCGCAGTTGGGGCACTCAGGGGTGCCATCTGCGACGTCGGTGCCGCACCGGAAACAAATCACCGACCATGCCTCCGAGATTCGGGAGAATTCGTGGCTTATTAGCAGAGTAGAGCGTCGACCATCAAGGGCGACCCATTGCCCATACTACGGTCACTGGCGGCCAGTGTGTCCGAAACCCCCTGCCCCTCTGTCGGTGGCGTCGAGGGTCTCCACGGCCACTGAGGTCACCGCGCCGACGGCGGTGACCACGAGCTGGGCGATTCGATCGCCGCGGACGAGGGTGATCGGCGCATCCCCGTGGTTCACGAGGAGCACCTCCACAGGGCCGCGATAGTCGGCATCCAGGGTGCCCGGTGAGTTGAGGCACGTGAGCCCCATACGCCAGGCATTGCCCGAGCGCGGCCGGATCTGCCCCTCGGTGCCTTGGGGCAAGGCCATGGCCCAGCCCGTAGGCACGCGAACACGCTCGCCGGGCCCCAGAGTCAGGGGCGCCCGCAGGGCAGCACGTAGATCGATGCCCGCGGCACCAGCGCTCTGGGCAGAAGGCAACGGAATGGGGTGGGGATCAGCGCCGGCGGGCAATCGCCGGCACTGGAGGGTGAGGGTGTCGCTCAAGGCAGATCAGTCTTCTGCCTTGGCGGCCTCTTCGAGGGCCTCGCGGCGGGAGAGCTTGATCTTGCCCATGCGGTCGACGCCGATGCACTTCACGTACACTGCGTCACCCTCGGCGAGGATGTCCTCGACGCGGTTCACCCGCTCCTCGGCGAGCTCCGAGATGTGCACCAGACCGTCGGTGCCGGGGAGGATCTCCACGAAGGCGCCGAACTCCATGATCTTGCGCACGGTGCCGAGGTAGATCTTGCCCACCTCGGGCTCCTGGGTGAGGCCCTCGATGATTTGAATCGCCTTGTTGGCGCTCTCCTCGTCGTGGGAGGCGATGTTCACCCGACCAGAGTCGTTCACCTCGATCTGCACGCCGGTCTGCTCCACGATGCCGCGGATCGTCTTGCCACCGGGGCCGATGATGTCGCGGATACGGTCGGGCTTGACCATGATGGCGAAGATACGGGGCGAGTAGGGCGAGAGCTCCTCGTTGGCCGCCTTGATGGCCTTGGACATCTCCTTGAGGATGTGCAGCCGACCCTTACGGGCCTGCTCCAGAGCCTTCACCATGACCTTGCGGGGCAGCCCCTCGATCTTGATGTCCATCTGGAGGGCGGTGATGCCGTCCTTGGTGCCCACCACCTTGAAGTCCATGTCGCCGAGGTGATCCTCGTCGCCGAGGATATCGGAGAGGATGGCCACGTCGTCGCCTTCGGCGATGAGGCCCATGGCGATGCCCGCCACGGACTTCGACACGGGCACACCAGCCTGCATCAGGGCCATCGACGAGGCACACACGGTGGCCATCGAAGAGGAGCCGTTGGACTCGAGGACCTCGGACACCACGCGGATGGTGTAGGGGAAGTCGTCCTGACTGGGCAGGATCGGGCTCACCCCGCGCAGAGCGAGGTTGCCGTGACCGATCTCACGCCGGCTGGCGCCGCGCAGGAACTTCGTCTCGCCGGTGCAGAAGGGCGGGAAGTTGTAGTGCAGCAGGAACGGCACCGTCTGGTCGCCCATCAGGTTGTCGATGCGCTGCGCGTCGCGGCTGGTGCCCAGGGTGACCGTGGCCAGGGCCTGGGTCTCACCACGGGTGAACAGCGAGGAGCCGTGGGTCCGGGGCAGCACGCTGGTCTCGCAGGCGATGGCCCGGATGTCGGCGGGCTTGCGACCGTCGATACGGATGCCGTCCTCGAGGACCTGAGTACGGACGATGTCCTTCTGGATGTCCTTGATGTACCCCTTGATCTCGCCCTCGCGGCCTTCGAGATCGCCGTCGGCCTCGATGAGCTCGGCGATGACGGCCTTGGCCACGTTGGACAGCGCATCCTTGCGGGCGTGCTTCTCCTTCACGGCGAGGGCGTCGGCGAGACGATCGACGGACTGGTCGATGACCTTGTTGAACAGATCGACGTCGATCTGCTCCTCGACGACGGGCATCTTGGCCTTGCCCACCTTGCGACGCAGCTGGTCCTGAATCTTCAGCACGGGCTGCATGGCCTTGTGGGCGGCGTCGATGGCCTCGATCATGGACTTCTCGGAAGCCTCCTTGGCCTCCCCTTCCACCATGACCACCGCGTCCTTGGTGCCAGCGACGACGAGCTCGAGCTCAGCGTGCTCCAGGCTGGACAGGGGCGGGTTGATGACGTACTCGCCGTCGATCTTGGCCACGCGGCAACCAGCGGTCGGGCCCTCGAAGGGCACGTTGCTGATGTGGGTGGCGGCGCTGGCGCCCACCATGGCGCAGATGGCCGGATCATTCTCTTTGTCGGTGCTGAGCACCGTGGCGATGATCTGGATCTCGGCGCGCCAGTTGCTGGGGAACAGCGGGCGGTTGGGGCGGTCGATCATGCGAGCGACCAGTATCTCCCAAGGGGCCAGCCGACCCTCGCGCTTGAAGTACCCACCGGGGATCCGACCGGCGGCGTACATCTTCTCGATGTAGTCGCAGGTCAGCGGCAGGAAGCTGGTGCCAGGCTTCGGGCTGCTGGCACCGGTGCAGGTCACCATGACGACGGTCTCGCCCATGGTGACGATGACGGCGCCGCCGGCCTGGCGAGCCATCTTCCCGGTCTCGATGGTGATGTCCTGGTCCCCGTACTTGGCTTTGACGGTGACGGGCTTGAACATGCGTTCGCTCCTCAATGTGCCTCGGACTTCAGTGAAACGATCCGAGACGAGTGGGTGGGTACACAGAGGTGCCACCTGCGTGAGGGCGATCTCGCGGCGGGACAAGACCAGACGAGTGCGACAGCCTGGTCCCTGATCCCACAGGCCCGCGCTCAACTGCGCGGGCCGGTCGGATCAAGGGCAAAGTCGGCCGCCTTCGCCGCGTGCTCTCGTTCCGCTGTCGATCACGACAACGACTTCAGGTGGGCCCCCTTGGGCCCCATTTTCATCATGCGCCCCCGTGGGCGCACAGCTGACAGTCACAGGTCTTCGCCGGCCCGAGGGAATGCTCCAGGAAAGCGACGCTGGGCAACATCTCGAACAGGCGATGACTTCGCCCTCTCTGGGGCGAGAATAAAAAAAGGAGCCCGGAGGCTCCTTGTACGCTGACCTTACTTACGCAGGCCGAGCTCTTTGATCAGCACGCGGTAGCGCTCGACGTCCTTACCCTTGAGGTAGTCGAGCATACGGCGACGCTGGCCCACGAGCTTGAGCAGACCCCGGCGGGAGTGATGGTCGTGCTTGTGGGACTTGAAGTGCGCGGTGAGATCGTTGATGCGCTGGGTCATGAGCGCCACCTGCACCTCGGGGGAGCCGGTGTCGTTCTCGTCCCGCTTGAAGCGGCTGATGATCTCGGCCTTCATATCGCGATCGAGCGGCATAATTTACTCCGTTTCATCTGATGTCACCTTCTCGAGGTGACGGGTTGATGGACCGGGCCGTCGTCCAGTCCATCATGTGTTTGCGGGCCGGTTGGTAATCCAATCGACCCCCTGATGTCAAGGTTCCCGTGGAGTTTCGGCGACGGTCGCCGGCGCGACCACAGGCAGAGTGAAGCCTCGAACCACCTTCGCGCGGCCGCTGGCCTCCACGTCGAGCAGCGCTCTGAGACGCCCATCGCCATCGAGCCCTCTGGCCCGGCCTTCGGCGACGCCGCTGACCTGAGTGGGGCGGCCATGGGCGACGTCATCGAGGGCGCGCCCCTGCAGCTGAACAGTGGGCAGCTCCACAGTGGCGTCGGTGAGGGAGAGCATCTTCACCCCTTCGAGGCCGACCTCCTGGAGTGTTTCGAGGGGCATGGCATCTACCACAGACCACGGCCCCACGAGGGTGCGCCGCAGGGCGGTCAGATGCGCACCGACGCCCAATGCCTGCCCCACGTCGTGGGCGATGCTGCGGATGTAGGTGCCCTTGCTGCACTCGATGAACAGATTGAAGCTGTCGCCCGTGTGACCCCGCATCTCCAGGGTGTGCACGGTGACCGTCCGCACTGGCGCCTCCACGGCCTCACCCGCTCGGGCCAGCGCGTGCAGACGCTGGCCGTCGACTTTGATGGCCGAGAACGCTGGCGGACGCTGGTCGATGGTGCCTCGAAAAGCCTTGAGAGCCTCTTCGATGTCCGTGGTGGAGATGGCTTCCACCTGAGCATCCTCAGCTCGGGCGGTGATTTCACCTTCAGCGTCGTAGGTGTTGGTCTGCTCACCGAGTTTTACTGTGGCCTCATAGGCCTTGCTCTGCCCAGTGAGCATCTGCACCAGCTTGGTCCCCTGCCCCAAACACACCACCATCAAACCGGTGGCCATGGGATCGAGGGTACCAGTGTGGCCTGCCTTGTTGGCGTTGAGGGCACGACGCACACGCTCGGTGAGAGAGAAGCTGGTGAGGCCCTTGGGCTTGTCCACCAGCAACACCCCGTCGATGTCGAGGCCCTTCTTCCTACGACGACCCACCGATCAGGACTCGCTGTCGTCTGGGATGTCGGTTACAGCGCCTTCGGACTCGGCAGAGGACTGTGCCTCAGAGATCTTTGACTCTGAGGCCACCTCGGCGTCGTGCTGTTTGATCTCGGCAAGCGCCCGATCAATACGGGCGCCATAGTCGAGGGAGGGGTCGTATTTGAAGATCAAGGTGGGGGTGGTGCGCATCTGCACCCGCTGACCGAGCAGCCGGCGCAGATAACCACTGGCACGCTCCAGGCCTCTCCTGGCCCGAGCCACGCGGGCCTCGTCTCCTTCAGTGACGAAGAAGACTTTGGCCTCACGCAGATCGCCGGTGATCTCCACATCGGTGATGGTGACACCCTTCACCGCGGGATCTTTGATCTCCAGGGTGACCGCCGTGGCGATGACCTCTCGAAGGAGAGAGGCCACCCGGCTGGTGCGATCGAACTGACGACGACTCATCAGTCGAGCTCGCGGCGGACTTCCTTGACCTCGTAGACGTCGAGGATGTCACCCTCTTGAACGTCGTTGAAGTCTTCGAGATCGATACCACACTCGTAGCCGGTGCCTACCTCGCGGACGTCGTTCTTAAAGCGCTTGAGACCCGAGATGCGGCCCTGGTGGACCTGCTCGCCCTCGCGCATGACCCGACAGAAGGCGTTGCGGAGCACCTTGCCGTCGGTGATGAAGCAACCGGCGATGGCGCCCACCTTGGGGATCCGGAAGACGGCGCGCACCTCGGCGGTGCCCAGCGCGCTCTCCACGAGATCCGGCGTGAGCATGCCGCTCATCATCTCCTTCACCGCATCGGTGAGGTCGTAGATGACCTGGTAGGTGGAGATGCGCACCTCCGCCTGGTCAGCCTGACGCTGCGCCTTGGTGTCGGCGCCGATGTTGAAGCCCACGATGACGGCCTGAGAGGCCCCGGCGAGGGTGACGTCGGACTCACTCACCACACCGACGGCGTGGTGGATGACCTTGACCTCGACCTCGTCGTTGCTCATCTGCTCGACAGCCTGACGCACGGCCTCGAGGGAGCCCTGCACGTCGGCCTTGATGATGAGGTTGAGGCTCTCCTTCTTCTCCTCCTCTGCCTTCGCAGCGAAGAGATCGAGGGGGTTCGGCGCCGCAGCCTTGCGGGCCGCCTCACGGGCCTTGACGGTCCGGGTCTCGACGACCTTCTTGGCGTCACGCTCGTTCTTGGCGAGGCCAAAGGCTTCACCGGCAGGCGGCACACCGTTCAGGCCGAGGACCTCCACCGGAGTGGAAGGGCCAGCCTCTTTGATGCGCTGCCCGTGATCGTCGAGCATGGCACGTACGCGGCCGTAGAAAGAGCCAGCGACGAGGTAGTCACCCTGCTTGAGGGTACCCTCTTCGACGAGCACGGTGGCCACAGGACCACGACCCTTGTCGAGGCGGCCTTCGATGACGTGACCGAAGGCAGGCTTCTTGGGGTTGGCCTTGAGCTCGAGCACCTCGGACTGCAGCGCCAGGCTCTCGAGGAGCTCGTCGACGCCGTTGCCGTTGAGGGCGCTCACGGGGGCGAACATGACGTCACCACCCCACTCTTCGGGCACCAGCTCGTACTTGGTCAGCTCTTGCTTGATCCGCTCGGGATCAGCGCCGGGCTTGTCCATCTTGTTCACGGCCACCACGATGGGCACCTCTGCGGCGCGGGCGTGGTTGATGGCCTCGACGGTCTGGGGCATGACCCCGTCGTCGGCGGCCACCACGAGGACCACGATGTCGGTGACCTGAGCACCGCGAGCACGCATGGCGGTAAAGGCGGCGTGGCCAGGGGTGTCCAGGAAGACGACGTTGCCCTGGCTCACGGGCACCTTGTAGGCGCCGATGTGCTGGGTGATGCCACCGGCCTCGCCCACCGCTACGCTCGCGGAGCGAATGCGGTCGAGCAAGGTGGTCTTGCCGTGGTCGACGTGGCCCATGATGGTGACCACGGGGGCACGAAGTTCGGCATCCGGATCTTCCTCGAGCACGGCAGCGTCAGTGGCCACAGAGAGGACGTTGTCCTCCTGGAAGGCCACGTTGGCGACGGTGTAGTTGTACTCGGTGGCCAGCAACTCAGCGGTCTCGATGTCGATCTGCTGGTTGATGGTGACCATCATGCCCATGCCGATGAGCTTCTTCAGGAGCTCGTTGGCCTTGACCCCCATCTCCTTGCCGAGCTCACCGACGCTGATGGTCTCGTCGATGCGTACGATACGCTTGTGCTCGGCGGGCGTGGTGAGGATGGTCTTGGCGCCCTTGGACCGCGAGGTCCTGCGCTTGCCACCCATCCGGCCCATACGACCACGGCCGTTGCCGTAGAGATCGTCGCGGGTCAGCTGCCGCTTGCGGCCCTGGTTCCGGTTCCGCGGACCACCGCGATCGTCACGATCGGTGGTGTGACCACCAGGCCGACGACGACGATCGTCCTTGCCCGACGCCCCGGGAGGCGGCGGCGGCATGTTGGTGGGGTTGAACGGACGCGCGGGACCGCCACCACCAGGGCGACCGGTGCCGGGGCGGCCGGTGCCGGGGCGGCCGGTGCCGGGGCGACCGGTGCCTGGACGGCCCGTGCCAGGACGACCACCAGGACGACCCGTGCTGCGCTGGGGACGCTGGGTCCGGCGCTTGAGGGTGTCGAGATCGATGGTACCGAGCACGCGAGCGCCACCAGCAGATCCCGTGGGGCGGTTGGCCTGCCCGGGACGCACAGTGGGACCCTGGCCAGCAGGCCGCCGACGCTCCGGCTCGCCCTGACGGGCAGGCCGACGCTCGGGACCGCTGCGCTCACCAGATTCAGGCTTGGCAGGGGCGTTGCCCTCAGCCTGCGCTGCGGGCTTCGCCTCAGCTGGAGCAGCTTCGGCCTTGGCCTCACTCTGCGCAGCGATCGCCTGCTCCGAAGCAGCCTTGGCCGGCGCCTGCTCGGCAGGTGCAGCCTCAGGTGCCTTCGGCGCAGCAGCCTCGGGGGCCTTTGGCGTCGCCTCGACGGCGGGCGCCACTGGCGCCTGAGCCGTAGCGGTCACCTCAGCTGCAGCAGCTTGAGGCGCCTCGGCGGCCTTTGGCTCAGCCTTGACTGGCTGCGGCTCGGGGCGTGCGGACGCACCAGGGCGCGCCTCTGCCTCGGTCCGACGACCAGGCCGGCTGGCCACGGAGGGGCGCTCCGGACGGCGAGGCACCGCCGGCCGCTCTGGCCGGATGGGCCGCGCGGGGGCCACAGGGGAGCGGCTGGATCCACCGCTGTCGGCTGGGGCCTTCTTGCGTCGACGACGCACGACACCCGCACCAGTCCCCTCGAGCTGCTCCTCTTTACGAGGGGACCGCTCTGATTCAATGGCCTTGCGCAGCCGAGATTCGTTCTCGGAGCTGAGGACCGACATGTAGTTCTTCACGTCGATCTTGAGCTGGTCGCACCGCTTGAGCAGATCGCGGTGGTCCATACCGAGCTCTTTGGCGACTTGGAAGACTCTCTTGCCCATGCGTTCTCCCGCCGACAGCACATTGAGGCCGTCAAGGGTCGTACCTAGTAAAGGTTTCGGGGTCAGCCCGCAACCAAAACCCGGCGCCGGCGTTCCAGTTCAATTTTGACTCTGCTGGCGAACGCGTCGTCCAGCAGCGCGAGGGCGGCGACGGGCGCCCCCCCCTGAGTCTCTCCGAGCCAGGCGCGATCTCCGAAGACGATCGCCTCTGCCTCCACCGCCCGTGCGGTTCGTAAGATCCGCTCGGAGGTGCCCTCGGCGGCGTTCTCGGCCACGAGGGTCAGATTCAATTTACCCCCCTTGAGCCCCGAGAGAATCCGCTCGGTGCCCACGAGGGCTTTTCGGGCCCTGCGGGCGAGCCGCAGGGTGTCGTCGAGGCGACCATCGATGGCCTCGACGAGCATGGCGGTGAGGGCCTCTTCATCGGGTAGCTCGGTGGCTTCCCCTTTGAAGGCCCGGGCCAGAGCCCTGCGTTTCACCGCCGCCCGGATGGCCTGAGCGTCGTAGCTCAGGTGGGCACCCCGCCCTGGGGCCTTGAGGTGCCGGTCGATCCGAATGATGCCGTCTGGGCCACAGACCAGACGGGCCATGTCTCCTCGAGGATACTGCTCACGGGTCCCGATGCAGGTCCGTGTGGGTCCCTCAGGACGCGGCCGGGCCACTCGAGGGCCCTTCCGGCGTCCGCCGCGAGACACGGCTCAAGCCTCCTCGAGGCCCTCAGTGGCCTCAACAGCGGGGGCCTCAACAGCAGGGGCCTCATCAGCAGGGGCCTCGTCAGCCTCGGGCGCAGCCTCCGCCTTGGGATCACCCCCAGCGGATGCCACACCGTATTCCTCGGCGAGAGCTCTCTCCTGAGCGAGGGCCTCGCGGGCGCTGAAGATGATCTTCACCGCCTTGTCGATGTCGAAACCGGCGCGCTTGGCCAGGCCCTCAGGCTCCTCGACGGCGACAATGTCCTCAAGGGTGAAGAAGCCCATGCGCACACACCGCTCGAAGGTGCGACGGTCGAGACCGTCGTAGCCCTCGGGCCAGCGGTTCCACTCCCGCTCCATGTCGAAGCCCTCGGGCTGCGGTACGGAGGGGCGGATGTCTTCGCCCATCGCCTTGCGCTCGAGCAGGTCCTGAGCACCGGCGCGGATGACCGCGGCGTCTTCCATGCTCACACCCGGCACGTTCGCCAGCTCGTCTTCCTCGGCGCTGGCCACCTGCTCCAGGGAGCGGTAACCGAGACGCCACAGGGTGTCGACGTGCTCCTCGTCCACGTTGTCGAGGGCGGAGAGGGCCAGACGGGCCTCCTCTTCCATCTCGCGGATGCGGCTCTCGGAGTGGATGTCGATCTTCCACCCGGTGAGCTGACTGGCGAGGCGCACGTTCTGACCGCCGCGGCCGATGGCCTGGCTGAGCTGGTCGTCGGGTACGATCAGCTCCATGGTGAAGGTCTCATCGTCGATGAGCACCTTGGCCACCTCGGCGGGCTGAATCGCGTTGCACACGAAGCGCGCGGGATCCTCGCTGTAAGGCACGATGTCGATCTTCTCACCGCGGAGCTCCTGCACCACGGCCTGAACGCGTGAGCCCTTCATGCCCACGCAGGCGCCGACGGGATCCACATCGGGATCACGGCTCGACACTGCGATCTTGGCCCGGCTGCCAGGCTCGCGGGCAGCGGTCTCGATGCGCACGATGCCTTCGTAGATCTCGGGGACCTCCATCTCGAAGAGCTTGATGAGCAGCCCCGGAGAGGTACGCGAGAGCACGATTTGAGGCCCGCGGGTGTTCCGCTGCACGTCGAGGACGTAGGCCTGGATGCGATCACCGGGGCGGTAGGATTCACGGCGCACCTGCTCCCGCACGGGGAGGATGGCCTCGGCCCGACCGAGATCCACGATGATGTTGCCCCGCTCGAAGCGGCGCACGATGCCGGTGATCAGCTCACCCTTGCGATCGATGTACTCGCTGAAGACGTTGTCGCGCTCCGCCTCGCGGATACGCTGCACAATGACGTTCTTCGCGGTCTGAGCGGCGATGCGACCGAAGCTGGAGCGCTGGGACTTCAGCTGCAGGATGTCGCCATACCGCTCGTCCTGCTCCTTGGCCTTGTCGGAGTCCTGGGGCAGGTAGAAAATCTGAAAGAGCAGCTCGTCGCCGACGGCGGCCTCGAGGCCGTGCTCCTCGGCTTCTTCGAGGGTCAACTCGTTGTAGGCGTCGTCGATCTCGTCGGTGACCGTGATCACCTGGAACAGTTCGACCTCGCCCTTGTCCTCGTTGTATTGGGCTTCGATCTCCCGCTCCTGCCCGAAGACCTTCTTGGCGGCCTGCAAAATGGCCTGCTCGAGGGTCTCCTGCAGAGAGGATCGGTCGATGCCTTTGTCTTTCGCCACCTGATCGATGACGTGATTGAGGTTCAGCTGCTGCATGTACGTCGCCCTGTCCAGGTGCCGCCCTCTCTCGGGTCGGCGCTTACTCGCTGCATCAGCGGCCCCTGACCTCACCTGAGGCCCGGGGGCGTGCTCTCCTCTCCGGCACCTGTGCCGGAGATGGACGGATATGGACCACCGCAGACCTCGCGTCAAGGTCTACGCTGGAGATGGGATACACGATGCCCGGCGGGGCCCCGTGCACCGCCTGCGTGCTCTACTTCTTCCGGCCCTTGGTGGAAGGTGCGTCGAAGGCATACTTCAGACGGGCCTTCTGAATGTCGGCGATGGCGAGGGTGAAGATCTCGCCGTCGACCCGAATGTCGAGGGTGCTGCCCACGAGCTCGACGTGGGCGCTGTCAGCATCGCCCCGGGCGGCCCCGGGGTGCACGGCGATGATCTCGCCGGAGAATCGTTTACGGCCGTCGAGGGGCTCGCTCAAGGTCACCGCGGCACTCTCCCCCACCTGGGCGGCGAACTGCGCCGCAGACATCAGGGGGCGGTCGAGGCCCGGGGAAGACACCCGCAACTCGTAAGCCTGAGGGATCGGATCTTCCACGTCGAGGGCCGCAGAGGCCTCCCGGCTGACCTTGGCGCAGTCGTCGATGCCCACGCCGTTCTCACCGTCGATGTAGAGCCAGAGCACGAGCCGGTGGCCCTCACGGGCCAGCTCGATGCCCACCAGCACATAACCCAACCCCTCGGCGAGGGGGCCGACGATCTCGCGTACGGCCATAGGCACTGGGCGTGCTGCCGAACCAATGAGCTCGTCACCCTCGAAGGACACCTTCGAGGTCGCGACGATTTTGGCGTCGGCGTTATGGGGGGCAGTGTGTTCCAAATTCTCCATCAACTTGTGAAGGTGATTGGGTGTCGATGCGGAATGACTTGGCCAGACCTGATGGGTGTGCAGGCTGACAAATTAAAAGGGAGGGTTTGGGCCCTCCCTGTCATCCCCGAAACGGCCGGATGAGTACCACGCCCTCGGCGGAGGGCGCAAGTCTTTTGCTTCTGAGGCCTCGAGAGACCGTCAGTTCTTTACAGAATACTCTTGAGGGTGGTGCCGATGTCGGCGGGCGTGGGGGCCACCTTCACGCCTGCGGCGGTGAGGGCCGCCTGCTTCTCGGCAGCGGTGCCCTTGCCACCGGCGATGATGGCACCAGCGTGGCCCATACGCTTGCCAGGAGGGGCCGTGGCGCCGGCGATGAAGCCCACCACGGGCTTCGTCATGTTCTCCTTGATCCACGCCGCAGCCTGCTCCTCGGCGCTGCCGCCGATCTCGCCGATCATGATGACCGCTTCGGTCTCGGGATCGTTCTGGAAGGCCTCAAGGCAGTCGATGAAGTTGGTGCCGTTCACCGGATCACCGCCGATGCCCACGCAGGTGCTCTGGCCGAGGCCCAGGGCAGTGGTCTGACCCACGGCCTCGTAGGTCAGGGTGCCGGAGCGGCTCACGATGCCCACCCCACCCTTGCGGTGAATGTGACCGGGCATGATGCCGATCTTGCACTCCTCGGGGGTGATGATGCCGGGGCAGTTGGGGCCGATGAGGCGGCTGTTGCTGTTGTTCAGGGCAGCCTTCACCTTGATCATGTCCATGACCGGGATGCCCTCGGTGATGGCGATGATCAGCTCCACGTCTGCGGCGATGGCCTCGAGGATGGCGTCAGCGGCGAAGGGCGGGGGCACGAAGATGACCGAGGCGTTGGCCTCGGTCTGCTTCACGGCCTCGGCCACGGTGTTGAAGACCGGGGCGCTCTTGCCATTGGCGTCGTCGTTGGTGAAGGTCTGGCCGCCCTTGCCGGGGGTGACGCCGGCGACGAGCTGGGTGCCGTAGCCAAGCATCTGACCGCTGTGGAAGCCGCCGGCGCTGCCGGTGATGCCCTGGCACAGGACCCGGGTGTCTTTGTTGACCCAAATCGACACGTTAACTCTCCTTTAAGATCTCTGTGCTCAGGCGCTCTGGTTCAGGGCTTCGATGATCAGCTTGGCGCCGGTGGCCATGTCGTCGGCGGGCAGCAGGTTCAGGCCGCTCTCGGCGAGAATCTTCTTGCCCAGCTCCACGTTGGTGCCGGCGAGGCGGACGGCGACGGGCACGGTGAGGCCCAGATCCTTGGCGGCGGCGACGACACCGTTGGCGATGACGTCGCACTTCATGATGCCGCCGAAGATGTTCACGAAGACACCCTTCACGTTCTCGTCGCTCAGGATGATCTTGAAGGCCTGGGTCACCTTCTCGGTGGTGGCGCCGCCACCCACGTCGAGGAAGTTCGCCGGCTCGCCACCGAACTGCTTGATGATGTCCATGGTGGCCATGGCGAGGCCGGCGCCGTTCACCATGCAGCCGATGTTGCCATCGAGGCTGATGTAGTTGAGGTCGTACTTGCTGGCCTCGACCTCTTTGGGATCCTCTTCGTCGAGATCTCGCAGCTCCACGATGTCGGGGTGCCGGTAGAGGGCGTTGCTGTCGAAGTTGATCTTGGCGTCGAGGGCGATGATGTCGCCGCTGCCCGTGACCACCAGGGGGTTGATCTCAAGCAGAGAGCAATCCGTCTCGGTGAAGGCCTTGTAGAGGGCCTTCATGAAGGCGCCGGCCTTGCGCACGGTCTTGCCCTCGAGGCCGAGGCCGTAGGCGAGGTTCCGCGTCTGGTAATCGGAGAGACCCACGGTGGGATCGATCCACTCTTTGAGGATCTTCTCGGGGGTGTGGGCAGCGACCTCTTCGATCTCGGTGCCACCCTCGGTGCTGGCCATGAAGCACAGCTGGCTGGTCTCGCGGTCGAGGACCACGCCGAGGTAGAGCTCCCGAGCGATGTCGGCGCCTTCCTCGATGTAGATGCGCTTGACCTCTTTGCCCTCGGGGCCCGTCTGGTGGGTCACCAGGGTCATGCCGAGGATCTCCTCGGAGAGCGTGCGGACTTCTTCAATGGAGCGAGCGAGCTTCACCCCGCCGCCCTTGCCACGCCCACCGGCGTGGATCTGCGCCTTGACCACCCAGACGGGCCCGCCCAGCTCTTCAGCGGCGGCGACAGCCTCGTCCACGGTGAAAGCGGCCTTTCCCCGGGGTACAGTGACCCCGTAGGCCTTGATGACTTCCTTGGCCTGGTACTCGTGAATGTTCATCCGTACTCGCTCTCCGGCGATGAATGCCTTTGGTTGTGGTGCCCATCATGGACAGGTCACCTCGCTCGCCGGTTTCTCTACCCCGTTTGGCCGCCGTTGGCCAGCGGAACGCCATCTCTCGCGGAGAACGGTGCTTCAAAACGGCGCAAGGAGTTGCGCCCTTCGCTGAAGGGGTCCACGATTCGGCTTCAGCGATCCCGGCGGTGTCTGGGACGATGTCCGACTTCGAGGCGTAATGACGTCGCTCTTGTCCCGCAGGTTTCCCCTGCGGACGAAGGTCACATTGTTGTTGCTGGCTCTGAGCCTCGCGCCCCTCGTGCTGAACGGCGTGATCAACGAGAGCCAGGCGGTGGAGCACGGCCGCGAGCAGGCCCGTCACCAAGTAGACCAGGCGGCGAAGGTCACTGCTCGGGCTCTGGGCCTGCGCCTCAACCAGGTCATGGACGAGCTCCGCGGCCTCGCCCGACACATCCCCGTAGATCCTGCGATGTTCGATCAGCGCCGCCGCGAGGGCGACGGCGCCCCCCACCCTGCGCCGCACATCCGCGGCTGGCAGCTGGTCCACGCCTTCGTCGGGCTGGAACCTCTCTACATGCGCGCCTTCGTGGCCCAGCGAGACGGTCACGTGCTCTTCACGACGCCGTTTCTCTCGTTGAAGGGCCCCGTCTCTCTCGCCGAGGCGCCCTGGTTCTCGGGCATGGCCGCCGAAGGTGGCGTGTTTCTGATGGATGTTCCCGGCCTCACCCCGATGCCGGCACCGGCGCCAGTGGCGCTGACACCCATCTATGACGGGCCAGACACCCCCGTCGCCTGGCTCGGGGTGGTCCTCGACCGGGCCCGCCTCATGGAGATCACCGATCTCTATCGGGACGACGCGCTCCCCTTTCAGCAAACCATGGTGGTCGACCCCGTGGGCACCTACGGCGCCCACACCGTGCCTCGACAGATTGGCCAGGCGATCCCTCGCTGGCTCGCAGCGAGCATGGCCGAGGGCGATCGCATCGCCGAGCGCGCGGTGGACGATCAAGCACACCTCGTCGCTCACTACTCCGTGGCTGACACGAAGTGGCACCTCGTGATGACCGTACCCACAGTAGAAGCCTTCCGCTCAGTGCATCGCCTGATGTGGTTCTCGAGCGTCGTGATTCTGCTCACCTTCATCTTCGTCCTGCTCTTCGCGAACACCGTGGCGGATGTACTGCTCAAGCCCATTCACGAACTGGAACAGGGGGCAGAGATGCTCGGCGCCGGGGCCCTGGACTACCGCATCAAGCTCGACAGCCACGGTGAAGATGAGCTGGGGCGCCTCGCCGGCACCTTCAACCGCATGGGCGACAACCTGCTCGACAGCCAGAAGCGCACCGAGGCCTACGCCCGGAACCTCGAGGTGGCTCAGCAAGAGCTCGACGCCATGGTCTTCGCCATCACCCATGACTTGAAGAAGTCGCTCCGAGGCATCGAAGCCTTCGCCAACTTTCTGCAGGAAGACTACAGCGAGGTCGTGGACGAAGAGGGCCAGGATCTCCTCGGCGCCATCACCGTGAACGTGCACCGGATCAATCACCTCGCGGACGATCTCATCGGCCTCGTAGAAGATGAACGCACCACCAGCGAGCGCAGCAGGTTCGGTATGGAAGGCCTACTTCAGGAAGCCCGGGAGCGCTCTTTGGAGCAGTGCACCGGGGAGATCGTGCTGCCCCCAGATCTGCCCAGCATCATGGCTGACCGGGATCGCCTGCTCCTCGTCTTCGTGAACCTCATGACCAACGGGCTCAAGTTCAACCAGAGCGGTGCCCCCACGGTGACCTTGAGCTGTGAAGATCTCGGGGTGTACTGGCAGTTCGAGGTGGCCGACAACGGCATTGGGATCGAACCCCGCTACCACGAGCAAATCTTCGAGCTGTTCAGCCGGCTGAACCACATCGACGAATACGAAGGCACAGGGACCGGCCTCAACCTCGCCCGACGCATCGTCGAGGAGCACCGGGGTACCCTCGCGGTGGATTCTGCCCCCGACGAGGGCACGCGCTTCATCGTCACGCTGCCCAAAGATCCAGCGTTGTTGACCTCACCTGGGGTCGCCGATCTCTAGCCGTTCTCCAGGCATTGTGTTGATACGCGGCAAAATCCGTTAGACTCCCGCCCTTCAAAACGCGCAGCGAAGGTGGTGGCCATGGGCCTGTTCGACATGTTCAGCAAAAAAGAGACGCCGGCCAAGGTGGACAAGCTGGTGAAGCGGTTCCTCAACGAGCATCAGCAGCAGCCGATCCGGCAAGAGGCCCTCGAAGAGCTGGCGAGCTACGAGATCCCCGAGGCTGTGGGTGGCCTCATCAAGCGTCTCGGGGTGAACTTCAAGGACACGATCGTCAACGAGCAGGAGAAGAAGTGGGTGTCCAACGTGCTCGTGGAGCGCTTCGGCGCCCGGGCGGTGGAGCCCCTCGTGGCCTTCGTGAAGAGCGAGCAGACCATCTCTGCGGTCATCGGCGTGCTCGGCCGGCTGGTCTCCGAAGATCACCTCGTGGGTCACCTCGTCGAAGCCCTGCAAAGCCACGCCCCCAAAGACCACCGGACCATCAGCGCTCGGCTGCAGTTGGTGGACGCCCTCTCTGATCACGAAGATGAGCGGGTGGTGCCTGCCCTGGTGCCCTACCTCGACGATCACGACGACGACGTGCGGATCAAGGTGATGGACACCCTCGAGCGCCGCAGCGCCCACACTCCCGATGTGGTGGTGGGGCTCGTGGGCGTGCTCACCGATCCTGAGGCCAGCGGGCGTCTCACCCGTCGCGCCGCGGCGGTGCTCGCTCACCTCAAGGCCGATCTCTCGGATCACATCTCAGCCATCGACGATCTGGTGCCTGAGGGCTTCACGCTCCAGGGCAAGCACCTCGTCCAGGCGTAGTCAATCGGTCTGGCCTACTTGTCCTTGAGGATCTGCTCGATGGTCTGAGCGTCGGCAGGTGGGAACTCGTACTGGTCCATCTCCGAGGGCTTGACCCATCGCCAGTCGTGCACCTTCACCGACTTGATCTCCTCGCTGAGCAGCTCGCAGCGATACACACACAAATCGATGGTGTAGTCGGGGTAGTCGTGCTTGATGAACATCGAGAGCTTGCCCACCTTGATCTCGATCTCCATCTCTTCTTTGATCTCGCGGATCAGGGCCTCTGCGTCGGTTTCACCCGCCTCGACCTTGCCGCTGGGGAACTCCCAGAGCAATGGCAGGCTCGCCGTGGGGCGCCGCTGGGTGATCAGGAACCGACCATCCTTCTCGATCTCTGCTGCCACCACGCGAATCGAACGTGGCTCCAGGTCTTCTGCCATCAATGCCCTCCGCTGTCGTTCAGCGCTCTATGCTCAGGTTGACTGCGCTCAGGTTGCCTGCGCTCAGATTACCTGCGCTCAGATTGCCTGTACTTCGGGATTTCGTACCTGGGATCACCGCCTCACCACCAGGCGCTGTCCAGGTGTCAGTATGTCGGTGTTCTTCAAGCGATTCCACCGTCGCAAGGTCTCGATGGAGACATCATAGCGTTTGGCGATGCCCCACAAGCTCTCTCCAGCCTTCACCTTGTGGGTGGACACCTTCTTGATGGGACCGGTGCTGCTCTGACGCCGTCGCGCCTTTGAAGCCTCTGGCTGCGTCTTGGCCAGTCTCTTCTGGCTGGACTTCGTCTTGTTGGGCTTCTTCTTGCCAGATTTGGCGGTACGCGTTGCTCGACGCGTCTTCTTCGGCACATATTCGTCTTTGACCGCCGGTAGCCCAAGGGTGCGACGGGCCCATGCACGGAAGGCCCGCTCTTCACCTTGGGGCACTCGGATGACCACTGGGCGCTCACCAGGTACATCATCTGTGGAGAGACGCCGGTTGAGTCGCTTGAGGGTGCGGTAGCTGATGCCACTCCCCCTCGCCGCCTCGAGCAAATTGATCTGGCCGTCTTCCCTCGCCTTCACCTTGACGTAGCCCACGGGCTCCTCGGGGTAGCCGTCCTTGACGTCTACACCGAAGCCGTAAGCCTTCAAGCGTTCGAAGATGATCTTCGTGACGATGATCTTCGGCACATAGCGCTCGGCCTCTCGAAGCAAGACTAGACGCCAGTAGTCTTTCTGGCCCTGGGCCTTCACCGCCTTGGACAACCGCCCCGGGCCGGTGTTGAAGGCGGCCATGGCCATCGTCCAGCTGCCGAACTTCTTCTTGAGCGCCACCAGATATTCGAGGCCCGCCTTCGTGGAGCGCTCGAGATCAGCCCGGTCGTCCCAGAGCGGATCGATTTTGAGTCCGTACTGCCGACCACTGCCAGGCATGAACTGCCACCAGCCCTTTGCCTTGGCTCGACTGACCACCGCCGGCCGCAGACCACTCTCAATGACGGCGAGGTACTTGAGATCAGGGCACGCCCCCACCTCACGGGCCACCCGCTCCACGGTGGGAAAAACCCGTCGAGCCCGCTTGACCCACAAGGTCACCTGGGCCCGATCGTCGAGGGTGAGGTAGAACGCCCGGTCGAGCCGCTCTTCCACGTCTTCGATGTCTACGGGGATCGTCTCGCCACAAAACTCAATGGTCTTCGGCAGACGTAGAGCGCTGACCTCAACCCCCTTACGGGCCTCGGCGGCAGACCAGGGTCCGATGCTCAGAACACAGATGAGGGTGGAAGCGATGAAGCGCATGGTGGGCCATGGTAAACCCCACCTGTGAGCCGACCAAATTTGTCGGCATTGAGGGCAGCGTCAGAGTTTGTTGAGACGCTCTTTCACGGAGTCTACTTCCACCGCCCGGAACCCGAAGTTCTCGTTCACCACCACCACCTCACCGATGGCGATGCGCTTGTGATTCACCGTGAGGTCGAGGTTCTCGGTGGCGGCGCGCTCGAGTTCGATGATGGAACCCTGACCGAGCTGGAGCAGCTGGCCCACGGACATCCGTGTTCTGCCGAGCTCGACGCTCACCTTCACGGGGATCGAAAGCAGCAGTTTGAGGTTTCGCGGGCCTTCGACTTCAGCAGAGGTAGAGGAGGTCTTGCTCGAAGTGGCGCGTTTTGGTTCAGGCTTCGGCTCTGGTTTCGGCTCTGGCGCCAGGGCGGGCTCGTCGAAGCCCTCCAGGGCATCGAGGCCACCACCGAGGAGCGCGTCCAGCTCGTCCTGAGACAGGATGTCTCCACCGCCCCCTCCACCGCCGTCAAATTCCGCAGGGGCGGGCTCCGCAGCAGCGGGCTCCTCCTCGCCAACTTCGATGTTGGAGAGGAGGGCATCGAGCTCATCCTGGGAAAGAATGTCGTCCACAACACGCCTCAAGGCGCCCCACAAGTGGGGCATTTAGCGATAACAGAACCCAAAACCGTAACGTATGGGTACACAGTTCATCGGCCACCTCGACTTGCATCATGAAGCTGAGATGGTCAATATTGGGTCAGGATCTGCACTTCGTGGTTGTCTGTGTGCCCGACGACAACCCGCGGATCCTCCAGGAGCGGTAAAGTATGCCCGACTTTACCGCTCCGTTTTTTTGTACCCCCAAACGCACGACAATGACACTTCGCTTCTTCATTGGGGCCAGCGCCAAGATGAGACTCGGCGCCAACGCCCTCGACGAGGTCGCCCGCTGGCTCGACGCTGAGCCGTGGCGGCGACCGCCCTGGCCCACCGATCGGTCGGGGCTCGTCCTCACCCGCCGTGGCGCCAAACTCTACGCCCCAGGATCCGACTCCCCTTCCGGTGTGCTCTGGAACCCTGGCCTTACCGTGCTTCGACGCAGGCACCTTGAGACCGATCCCCTGCTCAAAGCCATCGAGCCTCATCGAGGGCAACAAGTGCTCGACGCCACCCTCGGCCTCGGCCACGACGCCCTGATGCTCGCAGAGCAGGGCGCTGAGGTCGAAGGCCTCGAGGCTGTGCCCGCGTTGCTCTACTACACCCTCGACGGACTCTGGCGACACAACCCCGAGACAGCCCGCAAGATCAGTGGTCGCTGTGTTGATCACGGCGCATATCTGAAAATCATGGCGCCGAGGTCCAAGGATGTGGTCTACCTCGACCCGCTGTTTCCGGCGGATCGACGCCGACGAAACACGCAGTGGAGCCCCCTGCGGGTCACGGGCCACCGGGGCTCTGTGGATGCAGAGACTCTACAGGCGTCCGCCCGAGTGGCTCGACACCGGGTGGTCATGAAGCTGCCCCCTGGGGCAGATCCGCCATCTTGGCCAGAGGGGCCTGCCCCCTCACTGGTGACCTCGCAGAGGGTCAGGTTCGCGGTGTGGCACCTGAACCACGCCGCCAGAGTGCAGAGGTGAGCAGCGTGCTCAAGCGAAAGCCCGGTTCGGTGTGGGCTGCCCTCCTGATGGGCGTGATCCTGTCCGGCTGCTCGGCGGTGGGCTACCACACGGTGGTGGCCACAGATCAGACCCCCCCACAGGTGGATGCGGTCTCTGGCGCAGGCGCCCCCGCCGGGCATCGCCCCATGGTGATCCTCGTGGTCGTCGATGGTTTGCGCGCCGACACACTCGGCAGCCATCTGGAGACGATCGAAGCTACAGATCTCGACCCGCCCTGGCCCTCTGGTCTGGCCCTCCTACGGCGCAACGGCTTCGCCCTCGGGCGCTCCACCCGAACCGAAGCGCCGATCCCTGCATATGGTCTGGCTCCCCTCACTTCGGCGCTCACGGGACACATGCCCGGTGTGCACGGCCTCCCCGGCAGCGCGTTTTTCGCGGTGGAGTCGCCGACCGAGCTGACCCGCTACGACTTCGAAGCCCCCTTCAACGGCGCCCGCATCTTTTATGATCAGGGCCTGAAGGTGCCCTCGGAGGCCAACACTCTGCTGGCGCAGATGGTTCGTGTGCCCACGCTGATGGAGCGCCTGTCGGCCACACATCGCAGCGCCGCGATCTTCTCCCCTCTCGCTCGGGGGGCCTGGTGGCTGGTCCCCGATCGTCGGGCGGTGGGGGTGCGCTCGATCCTGCGCGATCGCAGCGTCACGGCGGTGATGCCCATCTTTGATCGCGGCGTCCGTGACGCCAGCGTCGATCTGTTGCTCAACGACAAGGATCCGCTGCCCGATCTCGTCGTGCTCAACTTCGGCACCATCATGTCGGAGTCCTGCTTTCAAGATGACAAAATCTGCTCAGGTGCTGCAGGCGATCTGGCCACGGTGCAACGTCTTGGCATGCGCACCGTCGACGGCTTGCTCTGGAAGGTGATGCGGGCAGTTTCTCGGGCGCACCCGGAGCGCCAGCAGGCCTTGACGGTGATGTTGGTGGGTACGGGGGGCATGGTGGATCGCACCACCCCGGAGGCTTCACGACCCGAAGGCGCTGATCTGCCCGCTCACGCCCTCGGCGCGGAGCTCGCCCGCTGGGCGACGACAGAGACTTGCAAGACTTGGCTGACGCAGGCCCGGGCCCGTGGTGCGTTGCACATCGTCACCCAGTCCGGCTTCGCCCAAATCTACCTTCCCCCGAGGCCCATGGGGTCAGGGGGACCGATTCAGGCCGGTCGGCAATGCCTCTCCGAGGCCCTCGACGTTGCGGTGGAGCAAGCGCCGTGGCTCGCAGGCGCAGCCTGGATGCCTGCCTCGGAGGCTCAGCCTGAGGTGAAGCTGGACCCCACGCTGCTCAATCGCATCGCCGCCTATCGCCGCGCATCATTGCCCGAGAAGATCAAGGCAGCCATGGGGGCGGAGGGCAACCGCCGTACGGGGGACGCGCTGCTCTTCGCTCACCCACCCTGGCGCTTCACTGATGAGGGCACCCGGGTCCGATCTCCCTACGCCTATCAAGGCACGCTCGAAGACGACGCGGTGCAGGTCCCCTTCCTGGTGGCGTCAAAGGCGCTGCCCACGACTGTGAGTGGTGAGCTGAAGGCCACTCAGCTCGAGCTGGCCGACGTCACCCCCACAGTGCTCTCGCTCCTCAAGGCGCCAGAGAGCGCCTTCAACGGTCTTTCTCGACAGCCGGCGCTCAAGTGGCGTGCCGATCCCGTGGATGGCGATCAGCTCGAACTGGTGCGGGCTGATCGACAATTGAAGTCGGCCGTGGTGAGCGACATGGCCCGGGCGCAACCGGTCTGGCGCCCGGCGACGGATCACGTGATGGTGGGCCTCTCAGAAGGTGCAGAGCTGCGTGCCCCGGACTCTGTCGACATTCGCCTCGGGGAGAAGGTCTGGCGATGGACCTACGATGACGCCTTCCCCGAGGGCGCTCCATGCCAATCGACCACCAAGGGGCCCACCCGCACCTGGACCTGCCGCTTCGATCGTCCAGAGAAGCTCGAGGGCATCTCCACCCTCGGCCTCCGCAGAGATCCCACCTCTGACGAGGAGGCCGATGGGGTCGAGGATTTCCAGAGGCCCATCATCTGGAGCAATGGCGAAGACGGCCTGCAACCAGGCCCGACCCCGGAGATCGCCTGTGTTGCCTCGGACCATCTGAAGCTCGCCTCTGCCTGGCAGCCCGCTGAGGGCCTCGACCAGTTGAGGGTGGCCCTGATGCTCCCGGGCACGCCTCACGAGCCCCAGATGCTCTATGGTGAGGCGTATGGGGCCCTCACGCTCTCGACGCTGAGCCCGACGGCGGCGTGCAAGGAGAAGGGGCCTGCGGCGGTGGAGTGCCAGTACACGCGTACGACACAGCCCACCACAGAGGGCCTCAAGGTGCCCTTCACCCGCACCATGGTGGATCAGCTCAAGATGACTCGCCCCTTCCTCATTTCGAGCATCTCTGATCCGAAGGCACCTCCGAGCCGCTGGCTCACCGAGACCGAGAAGCGTCAGGCACCCAAGAAGACGGTCTGGCTGGCCCTTGATCAGTGTGATGCCTCGGGCAGCTGCCAACGGACGCCATTCATGACTGTGGCCGACTATCGGGCGGCGCTCGCGCAGAAACCCTGTCCATGATTCACGTGCCCACCGGCGGTGGCGGGCGGGTAGAACACCTGGTCCGACGAGGGTTCATCGCTCGCACGGGCGATCTCCTCGCCCGCGTGCACCCAGAGGAAGGCCCGGTGGAGGAGATCGCCTCCCCCTTCGATGCGGTGGTGGATTTTCAACGCCTGCACGGCAAGCAGGCACCCCGACATGCCCCGATCATCGGCCTTCGTCGGGTGGTGCTGGCCACCACTGAGGGTCGCGTGCGGTGGGTGAGTACACTGGGCCCGGTACTGGTGGGTACGATGGTGGCCCTGGTGGTCACCCCTGAAGGGCATATTCGACCTCACCGAGCCCCGGCAGCGGGCTTCATCGGCCGCAGCTTCATCGCCAACGGGAAACGGATAGAAGCAGGTGCACCTCTGGTCGAGATCAGAGGTGAAGAGCTCGCAGGCTGATGCTGCTCGTCAGCTCTTCTCCCGCAACAGCGTGCGGGGGTTGAGCTTGATCTTGAGGGGTTTGGTGTAGGCAGTGTCACGGCTCTTGAGCAGCTGAAGCTTGCTGATGCCGTCGCCCGCCTTGATCCGCAGCATGAAGTCTGCGGCGCTGACCAGATGGGACAACGCCGCTGGGGTCTTGCCCTTCTTGAGGCTGCTGCCCTTCCCGAGAGCTGAGACCCAGACCATGACCCCCAGATCGGTGGAGATTTGCTTGATCTCGTCGATCTCCTCCGCCTTCGCTTTGTGGATGGGGTAGCCGTCGATGATGACGATCTCCGGGCGCCTAGCGGGCTCCGGAAACAACACCTCGAGCCGGCTGCGCAAGACCTCGGTGGTGAAGGTGCCCGCGGCGAAGGCCACGATATTACGCTGCTCGGAGACGCGTTCTACGGCGTTGATTGCGTCGACCTCGACCCCGACAGCTGCAGCGAGCTCGGTGAGTCCGTGATCGTACCACCGCGTCACGCGATGCAGAGGCTGGTCGAGCACGATGTGCGCCACAGCGCGACCATTGAGCAGGTAGTCGAGCGCCATCTGCACCAGACAGCTCGACTTGCCCACCCCTGCGGGGGCCATGAGCACGGCGAGCTCACTAGGCGCCGGCGGGCCACCATCGATGCCATCGAGAAGTCTCAGAGGGCTCAGCTCGGCAGTCGACCTGTCGGCGGGCATGTTCCCCTCGAGGGTGGAGGCGGGTGAGACGAAGAAATGCGACGTGGAGGGGAGCGCTGCCCCCGGAGGGGCATGATACGCCGAGATCAGTCTTTTTCGGCGTACTTCTTCTTCAGCTCTTCGGCGATCTCGTTGGGCACCTTGTCGTACTTCGAGAACTCCATGCTGAACTCGGCCTTGCCCTGGGTGCTGGACCGCAGGTCGGTGGAGTAGCCGAACATCTCGGCGAGGGGCACCTCGGCCTCGATGCGGGTGAAGCCCTCTTCTTCGGTGGTGCCGATGATCTGGCCACGACGCTGCATGAGGGTACGGATGATGCCGCCCTGGAACTCAGCGGGACCCTCGACCTCCACCTTCATCACCGGCTCCATGATGGCGGGCTTGGCGCGGAAGTAGGCGTCGCGGAAGGCGCCACGGGCGGCTTCCTGGAAGGCGATGTCGCTGGAGTCGACGGGGTGGCTGGCGCCGTCGTTGATGTGAGCCTTCAGGTTCACCACGGGGAACCCGATCATCCGGCCCTTGGCGAGCATGGACTTGAAGCCCTTGTCGCAGCTGGTGATGTAATCCTTGGGGATCACACCACCCACGATCTTGTCCTCGAAGATGTAGTCACCCTCGAGGTAAGGCTCGATGTAGCCACCCACGCGGCCGTACTGACCGGAACCACCGGTCTGCTTCTTGTGGGTGTAGTTGAACTCGGCCTTCTGGGTGATGGTCTCGCGGTAGGCCACCTGGGGGGCACCGGTCTCGAGCTCCACCTTGTACTCGCGACGCATGCGCTCGATGTACACTTCGAGGTGCAGCTCGCCCATGCCGCAGATGATGGTCTCACCGGACTCGCCGTCAACGTAAGTGCGGAAGGTCGGATCCTCACGGGTGAACCGGTGAAGGGCCTTCGACATGTTGATCTGCGACTTGTTGTCGGTGGGCTTGATCATCAGACGGATGACCGGCTCGGGGATGTGCATGGAGCTCATCGCCACGTTCAGGTTGCCGTCGGTGAAGGTGTCACCCGAAGCGCAGTCGATGCCGAACAGGGCGCAGATGTCGCCGCTGCCGGTATCCTCGATGTCTTCCATGTCGTCGGAGTGCATGCGCACGAGACGACCCACCTTCACCTTCTTGCCGGTGCGGGTGTTGGTGATGAAGTCACCCTTCTTCAGGGTGCCCTGGTACAGCCGGATGTAGGTCAGCTGGCCGTAGCGATCATCGGTGAGCTTGAAAGCCAGCGCGATGAGGGGCTCGTCGAAGCTGTAGCCGAGATCGAGGGAGGCCTCGTCGTTGTCGAGATCCACGGCGGTGTTCTTCACGTCGCGGGGCTCGGGGAGGTAGGTGTCGACGGCGTCGAGGAGCTTCTGCACGCCCTTGTTCTTGTAGGCGCTGCCCATGAACACGGGGCAGAGCTGAAGGCTCAGCACACCCTTGCGCACGGCGTTGTGGATCAGCTCTTCGGTGACGTTCTCCTCGAGCATGGCCTCCATGAGGTCGTCGTCGACCATGGACACCTTGTCGAGCATGATCTCCCGGTACTCTTCGGCCTGCTCCTGGAGCTCGGCGGGGATGTCCTGCTCGGTGACCTCCATGCCGTTGGGGCCCTCGAAGGTGTAGGCCTTCATCTTCACGAGGTCGACGACACCCTTGTGGTCATCTTCGAGACCATAGGGGATCTGCATCATCACCGCGTTGAGCTTGAGCTTGTCGCGGAGCTGCTCGGTGACCTTGAAGGGGTTCGCGCCGGAGCGGTCGCACTTGTTGACGAAGGCGACGCGGGGCACGTTGTAGCGGCGCATCTGACGGTCGACGGTGATGGACTGGCTCTGCACACCGGCGACGGAGCACAGCACCAGGATGGCGCCGTCGAGCACGCGCAGGGCACGCTCCACCTCGATGGTGAAGTCAACGTGTCCGGGGGTGTCGATGATGTTGATCTGCTTGTCTTTCCACGTGCAGTACGTGGCAGCAGACTGGATGGTGATGCCGCGCTCTTTTTCGAGCTCCATCGAGTCCATCTTGGCGCCCACACCGTCCTTGCCGCGCACATCGTGGATGGCGTGGATCCGGGCGGTGTAGAACAGGATACGCTCGGTCAGGGTGGTTTTGCCTGAGTCGATGTGTGCGCTGATCCCGATGTTGCGCACTTTGGACAGATCGGTGAGCATGGCGCCGCTCCGTTCCCCTGGTTGGGCCCCTGGATGGGGTGTTGTGGACCCCCGACAGCCCAAGGGGCCGCGAAAGGTGCTGATGGAAATAGGATGCGCACTCTACGGATAAGGAACCGTATTTCAAGTTCTTTATGGCCACAGTCCCCTACCCCGCGGCCATTGTGCCCACATCTTGGGAGGTTGGGACCCAATCAGCCCCGCAGTCTGCGGGGCACCATCGAGGGTTCTGAGGGATCCGCGAGCGCAACAAGGGGGCGCTGAATCCATGGCACGACGAGTTCGAGGAGGTCGCGGCGGCCGAGCAGGCGGTCGCGGGGCTGGCAGAGGGCCTGGCAGAGGCCGGGCGCCGGCTTTTGTGCCCATGTCCGAGACCCACGGGCGGGTGGTGGGCCGCCTGGGCCCGGTGATGTTCATCCGCGCCGACGAAGACGACGCAGAGCACCCGTGTCAGGGCCGAGGACCCGGTAAGGCTGCCGTCGTCGGCGATCGCGTGGCCTACACCCCAGGCTCCGGTGTCGCGGGAGACTGGGGCGTGGTCACTGCAGTGGGTGAGCGCAGCTCGGTGCTGCAACGCAAAGATCCCATCCGCGATCACCCCCTCACGTTGGCGGCCAATGTCGACGTTCTGGTGATCGTCTGCGCCATCGAACCGCCCTTGCGCACGGGGCTCATCGATCGATACCTCGTGGCGGCTCATCAGGCGGGCATCCAAGGCATGGTGGTGGTGAACAAATGCGATCTGGCCGGGCCGGATCACGAAGCCCATGACCTGGTGGCCCACTACCCTGGCCTTGATGTGCCGGTGTTCTCGGTGAGCGCTCACTCCCGAGAAGGCGTGGAAGCCCTCGGGGCTGCACTCGACGGCCGACTCAGTATCTTCGTGGGCCACAGCGGTGTGGGGAAGACCAGCCTGCTCAACGTGTTGTGCCCGGGTCTTCAGGCCCGGGTGAACGCCCTGAGCGATGCCAGCGGCCGGGGGCAACACACCACCACGGCCTCTGCCCTCGTGCCCCTGCCCACGGGGGGCGAGATCATCGATACGCCTGGTGTGCGAGGGTTCGCCCTATGGGGTGTGAAGGGCGACACGCTCAAAGAGCACTTCCCCGAGTTCACCGAGCGGGCCGCCGCGTGCAAGTTCGCTGACTGCAACCACCTGTCCGAGCCCGGCTGTGCGGTGCGGGCAGCCCTCGACGCCGGCGAGATTCATCCGCTGCGCTATAGATCATATCGACGCATCCTCGAATCCCTCGATGCCCCCTTCCATGGCATGGGATCGGTGAACCACGAGGACGATCTGTGAAGATCACCCCGGGGCCCGACGAGACCCTCGATCGCCTCAGCGCCACCCTCCAAATTCTACAGCGCCGCAAAGGGCACCGCGCTACGTCGGACGACGTAATCCTCGCGGCTCTGGCCACAGAGGCGGCGCCGCAGGCCCGAAACATCCTCGATCTGGGTACAGGCAAGGCGACAGTGGCCATGATGATGGCCCGCCGACTGCCCCACAGCACTCTGGTGGGCGTCGAGGCGGAGCCAGTGAGCGCCGAGTTGGGGCAACGCAACACAGTCCTTAACGATTTGGGCCACCGTCTTTCGGTGGTCGCCGGGGACGTGCGAGACGCCGAGCTTCTGCAGAGCCTGCGCCCTCCAGCCGGTTTCGATTTGATTACGGGGGCCCCTCCCTTCATGCCCTTGGGCACAGGTGTTCTCCCTCAAGATCGTCAGAGAGCCACAGGGCGCTTTGAACTGAGAGGTGGGGTCGAGGCCTATGCCCATGCAGCGGCCCCTCTACTGGCCGAGAGCGGGCGGCTCGTCATTTTGATGGATGGTCTGCAGGGCGAGCGGGCGATCCGGGCCTTTGCGGATGAGGGCCTCAGGGTGTCGCGCCAGATCGACATTTCACCCAGGCCCGGGCGGCCGCCGACCTATTCGGTCGTGTTCGGTGAGCGGGGTGTGTCGAAGGGTTCAGTCATCACCCAAGCCCCCATCACCCATTCTCACTGGGCCATGCGAAACGCTGACGGGGATGGCTGGAGCGCACGCTACGGCGCCCTGCGGGCCGTCCTCGAACTCGACCCCGTGGCGCGCTGAGCGCTGGAGCCTCGAGCGCTCCGCCGAGACTTCTTCTGCCCCTTGCGGCGGCTCTTGAGGCTGATTACGGCCTCTTCTTCCATCAGACGGTTCATCTGACGGGCGAGATCCCGATGCTCAGCGTACCGATCGGCGCCGATACGCTCGCACGTGCGGGTCAATGTAAAGTCCACGGTGAACCCGGCCTTCGCAGATTTGACCTCTCTGGCCAGAGCGAGACAGTCGGTGCTCAGCGTCCGCGGCTCGGGCAGCTGCTCGAGAGCGAGCTCCTGGGGCAAGTCTACGGCGACGGACCACACCATGGTCTGAGGCGGACCCATGAGCACGGGGTGCTGGCGATCCGCGAGGGTGAACAGGCTCTGGGGTTGCCAGCCGATGGGGATCTTGAGTCGCAAGGTGTCGTCCTCGACCCGGGCCACAGCGGGGGCCTCGAATTTCAGCTTCACCTCTGCGGGGGCATCGAGACGCTTGAAGTCCACCACCTCGTGCCCCAGCAGGCGGCCGCCGGGGTACGCCACCCCGACCTGTTGCTGGAGCAGCTGCGAGAGCTTCTCGGGGTTGCGCCCCGCCTTGCGCAAGCGAGAGCCGATCCGGCCACGACCGGTGAGCACCATCTCGCCCTGAGCGTCTCCCTCGGCGCTGAGGGTGAACCGGGAGGCGATGCGCGTGTGATCCACCTTGGGGCTCTGGAACGGAATCTGCCGCCAGCTGTGCACGTGACTGTACGGGTCGAAGACCAGTGACCAGGTGCCCTGGTCGTCATGGCGGAGCACCTCGACGTCGAGGGCGTCGACGGTGGGATCGTAGAAACGACCCTGCTCGATGCCCTCTTGAGCGGGCAGGTAGACGATGGCGTGGTTGAACTGCTGCATGGGCACGGTGCGCCTCACCGGCCCGGCGTCTCGAGTGCGTACCAGGGCAAAATGAGCCTTGATGCCGGCGAGCCGCGCGAGGGTGATGAAGAGGACCGCCTTGTCTTTGCAGTCGCCGTAGCGTCGGGCTACCACCATGGGCGCGGCGTGGGGCTTCACACCGGCGATGTGACCTTCGTAGTCCTGCTGATACCTGATCTCGGTCATGATCCAGGCCTGCAGGCGCTCCACCTTCTCCTGAGGGGTGCTGGCACCCTCGAAGACGGTCTTCGCCAGGGCCACGAGCTCGGGCGTCTCCCGGAACGCGTCCGTGAGCAGCGCCTCCTCCCACTTCCAGAAGGTGTCCCAGTCAGGGACCGTGCTCACCACGACGTGGGCGGCGACCTCGTGGAGTGTGGGCATGCCGGGCTCGGCGATGATGGGGGCCATGTTCTTGGCGGCCCACTCCACGCGGACCTGGCCATCGCGTTGCTCTTCTCGGCGAAAGACTGTGCCGATCTTGCTTTCGAGGAAGGTGGTGTCCTCAGGCGCCCACAGCACCCACCGGCCCAACCGGGTCTGCAGGTTGGGCAGCTGGAACCACCACTGCCGCGCGAGGTGGTTGGCGAGGTAGCCGTCGGGGCGAGCGTCGAGGCGGTACTGCAGCACGACCGTGGTGCCCACAGACAGCTGTCGGAAGCGTACGGTTCGCCCGCGGATGCTGCTGGCCTCGATCCGGCTGCCATCGGGGCCTACGGCGAAGGCATGGAAGATGCGGGTCCGCCCGCCACCCCGCAGCCGCAGCTTGGTGAGCCGGTCACGCCCCGCCTCGTTCACGGCGTGGGCCACGGTGGTGATGACGTTGATGGTGCTGCCGTCGGACTTCAGCTCAGTGACTTCGTCGTCGAGCAGGTAGATCACGTCAGCGCTCGACGCGGGCTTCACCTCGGCCCGGGCCATGATGGCCTCGATGAGGGCTTTCTCGTCGGGTACGTCGTCGGCCCACGGCCCCTGCTGCTCAGGGGCGAGCCAGGCGAGGCGGTTGGCGAGCTTTTCGTCCTCGGGCGCTCGGGTGAGGGCCGCCTTCCAATGGGCCACGGCCTCTTCGGTCTGGCCCCGCTGCTGCGCGAGGGCCCCGAGCCGGCGGTACACGTCAGGGTGATCAGGATCGATGGCCTTGAGGGCGTCGAGGGCCTTCAGGGCCCCCTGATGATCGCCCTGACGGCGGCGGGTCTCTGCGAGCCGGCGCCAGCTCTCGAGCCGCGCGGGCCATGCCCGGGTGAGCCGCTCGGCGTACTGAGCCGCTCGGGCGTAGTCGTCATTGCCCTGGGCGTGCCAGTGAAGCGCCTTGAGAGCGTTGAGGCTGTTGGGCAAGGCCTCGAGCACATCGCGATAGATGCCAGCAGCCCGCGGGTAGAGGCGCAAATCTTCATAGCAGTCGGCGAGATCGAGACGCACCAGCGGCCACCGTGGGTGCTGGCGATCGATCTCGCTGAGGAGGGCACAGCGCTCTTCGTGCCACTCTTCGGCACGGAAGATGTCCGCGAGGGCGATCCCCGCTGAAGGCCTCTCCGGGTGTGCTTTCACCACCTCGGAGAGGAGCGCACGGGCCTTCTCACCGAGCTTCTGCTGACTCCAGAACCGGGCCTGCTTGAGCTTGAGCAACAACAGCGCCCCGCCGGCTTCTTTGGCAAGGCCACTGATCATGTCCGAGGTGCGGCCCCGCTCGCTGTTGTCCCAGAGGGCAATGGCGAGCATGTATCGACCAGGCAAACTCTCGGGGTGGGCGGCGACGAAGCGCTCGGCGGCAGAGGCAGTACCCGCCCGGCTGCCCACGAGTCGGGCATATTCGAGCGCGAGGAAAGCCTTGCGGGCCGGGCCGCCCTGGATGGTGCTCACCCGCGCTTCGAGTCGGGACTCGGGGGTGTAGGGCGCCTTCACCACCCTCTGAGTGGAAGGCGTGGTGCTCAACTCGAGGCGCTTGAGGACACCAGCAGCAACGACGGCGCCCCCTGGGCCAGTCACTCGCAACCCGAGAGACCAGCTGCCAGTTTTCTGAGCGCTCTTGATCAGCACGCGGTGCGGGCCCGCAGTGAGGGTGACGGGCAGCACTACACCGTCGAACATCTGACGTTTGATCCGCTCGTCGCTGAAGACGAGCACATCGTCGACCCACACCTTCACCGGATCTCCGGTGCTCAAGCGCAGCTCATAGTCGCCGGCCTTGGACTCGAAGGCGGTGGCAGCATATGCGATGGACCACGTATTGGGGCTGAGCAGGCTGGTGAGATCGAGCTCGCCCCGCCAGTCGGTCTGAGGCTTCAAGCGCCAGCCCACCTGAACCACCTGCCCCGGGTAGCGGCCGTCGGTGTCCACCGAGCGCTCAGGCGGCAGCTCGGCGTCGAACCCCTTGCCCTGATCGTTGTTCCACGTGCCGACGAGGGCCAACGACGGACGCCAGCCCACAGCATCGTTCATCGACTTACGGCCCTCATCGTCACCCCGCAGGTGCATGGATGCGGCGAGGGTGTAGGCGGCGAGGGCCCTGATCTCCGGGTTGGGGTGCTCGCGGCTCAATGTGTGGCACAGCGACTCCACCTGCGCCCGCTGATCCAGGCTCCAGGACAAAGCGCGCAGTCGATGCAGCAGCAGCCAGGCATCGTCAGCCCCAGGATCAGTCAGGGCGCTGATCAGATGATCGATCTCGTCCCCCTGGCGATCTTCGAACCGTGCGAGATCGGCAGCGAGGCTGTGATACAGCGCGCCGTTGGCGTCTGCAGCGCGGGCAGCTTCCACAGCGGCCCGCATCTGCTCGGGGCCCTTCGCCGTGTAGTACGCCTCCGCGGCCTCGACAGCCGCAGGCGACATGCTGGATGCTGACTTCATGGGGGTGGGCTTGAGGGCGGCTCCGCCACACCCCGAGAGCATGAGTGGGGCGGTGAGCAGCGCCAGAAGCACGCCCTTCGCAGGGCGGCGGGTTCGCGCTGGGTGATGTTGGGATCGGCGCACGTGCGTGTCGTCCTCTTTGGGCCAGTCTTCGTTCTCGGCTCGGTGTCCGGTGCGAGAGCAGTATGCGCAATGCT
Organism: Bradymonadia bacterium; assembly: GCA_046290225.1. Lineage (GTDB taxonomy): Bacteria > Myxococcota_A > Bradymonadia > UBA7976 > UBA1532 > JBKAGE01. The sequence goes on from JBKAGE010000034.1 coordinate 337,504, forward strand.
GCGACACTGCTCTATCTTCTGGCGATGAACGCCAGCGCCTCGAGGGTTCTTCCCCGAGATGTCATCGGATGCTGATTTGCGGCAGATCGGTCACTCGACCGATCGCGCTCCGCTGATCACACCCGGCCCCCACGTGCCGAGCAGCAGGGGCACCTCATTGTACGGCAAAATTAAACGGATACGTGACCACGGCCACCCCACCCTCGGGGGGTGGGAACCGCCAGCCCTTGGCGGCGGTCTTGAGGCATTTGGAGACGCTCTTTTTGGGGAGGGTGTCCTTGAGGACCGCGACGCCCGTCGGCTGACCGTTGCTGCCCAGGGTCCACTGGAGCACCACACGACCGCCGGCATCAGACCCCCCTGCGGAGGCATTGTAGCAGCGCTCCACATCACCCATGTGGGCTCTGATCGTGCGCAGCACGGTCCGTTGACCGAGGCGTTGGGGGCGCGGTTTCGCTGCAGGTGCGGCCACCGAAGCGGCCACTTGATCACCTCGGGGCCTGGCCTTCCGGCGCCGTGACTTTGCCTTGCGGGGCTTTGCTGGAGAGGCCTCCTCGATCTGGATCAACCCCAGCTCGATGCCGGCGTCGGGGACTTCGGCCACCTCGACGATGGCCGCCTGGGCTTCGATGACGAATTCGGGCTCTTCGAGGGCGGGCTCCGGCGCAGGCTCTTGAGGCGCAGGCGCCACCTTCGATGAAGCGGGCTCACTCTCTCCGCCCTTGCCACAGCCCGAGGCGATCATGAGCCCGAACAGAGACCATGCCACCACGGCACTCTTCCAGCGCCCTCTCATCCTCACTCCTCTGACCAGCGAAAGGCCCGCCCCTGGGGGTGGCGGGCGATGTAATAGTCGAGCACCGTGCTCATGAACGGATCAGCGCCTCCGCTCAAACACGCCTCGACGAGGGTTTGGGTCACCCGGGGGCCGTTCGGATCGATGAAGGCAGGCCCCACCTTGAACCCGGGCCACGGGCTCTCTGCAGATCCGTCGAGGTCTTCGTCAGGCACGAGCCGCGCGTAGGGGGCGGTTCTGAACCAGGGCACCGCCCCTCGGCCCACAAGACCCACGAGGGCAGGCTCTCGAGGGCTGGGATCGCCATCAGGCACGAAGCCCAGGGCAAAATGGAGCAGTTTGGCCCCTCGATCGCGCCAGGGCATCTCCAGGGCCACCGACTCGTCGGTGCCGTTGACCACCGCGCTCACCATGAGCACCCGGGTCCCAGGCACGGGGCGAGGCTCCACGGGCAGCTCGAGCAATTGGGCCAGTGTCTCGGCCAGGGGCCCGTGATGCGGACCGGATCCGGCAACACAGTCGAACTGCCACCGGCGCAGACCGATGAGCCGTGTCAGACGACCCACGGTGACCGCCACGTGGCGAGGGGTCAGCAACATATATCGGCTGTGGGCGAGAGGTTGCCCCCCGTCGCCGAGAGTGCCGAGGATGACCGTACTGCCGAAGAGATAGCGGATGGCGCGGAGATCGTCGTTGGAGTCGCCGAGATCGTCTGGTGCGAGCTGCCCGGGATATTCCCGATACCGGGGGAGCGCGTCGAGGAGCACCTCGGTGCCGTCGACTTCGCGCAGCCTTACCTCGGCCTCGTCGTACCGGCCGAGGGCGATGAGCATGCGGGCTGCGTTGATGTAGACCTCGGCGTTGTCGAGGCCCTCTGCGATGAGAGACTCGTAGTCCGAGAGCGCCGCTCGAAAGTGCCGGAGTCGGCCCCTGACATAGGCACGCCACTCGGTGGCTTCAGGGTCAAAACCGAATTTCAACCCCTCGTCGAGGGCCTTGAGCGCATGGTCGAGGCGCCCGTGCATCGCTTCGAGGCGCCCGAGGGCGACAAAGGGCTCAGGGGTGTCCGGGCCAATGTGGCATGCCTGGCGATAGCACTGAATCGCAGCCTCGTCTCGAGACTGCAGTTCGAACTGGCGACCGCGTTCGAAGTGCTTTTGGGCCAGGAGGCTCTTCACAAATGCGATTCCACTGCGACGGGTGCACGGGCCTCGAAATCGACGCCTCTTCGACCAGTGTAAGCAGCACGCACTCGAGCATCAACGACGAGGAAGATCTTCTGCACCGGCCCCCTCGGGTGACCGTCCTGGCGCCCCTTGCTCCACCAGCGGATCCACCCCGCCCAGCAAGGGCGCCACACCAGGTGCGAGCGCCACTCTGACCGCCTGCTGCCCCAAGGCGTCGGCATCAATCTGCATCACATGACCCGGGCGCATGAACTGCCCGTGTTTGAAGGCCAGCTTCAACAGACGCTGGAGCTTCTTGCGTATGATGTGTCGCCCGAGGCGTTCGCCAGTGGGCGGAATCAGCCCGGCGTAGATGTCGGGGCCCGGATGTGGCACCAGCACATCACCCGGGCGTGGGCTTGCGCCCAGAGCGTCGAGGGTGCTGAGCAATCGAGTGGGATGATCGGGCAGGCCTTGAGCGCCATTGAGTCGAATCCCATGAGGCCGCGGCCAGGCGCCCGGCCCCTGAGGGATGGTGATCCACGGCCCGGCTCGGAAAAACCCCTCGGCCCCACGGGCAGCCCGGTCGAGCCCCCCCGCCTCCCCGGGAGACAGGGCTGCGAGGAACCGATATTCCCCGAGGGCGAACTCCACCACGGGCACATAGCCCACGGCCCCTGGCGTTTCAGGATCTCCCACGACCACGCCGATGGCGGATCGGCCCTCGACGAGCATGGGGGCCTCGAGACCCAGGTGCTCCAAGGCCTCGGAGACGACACCTCTCAGCCGGCGACTGGTACCGTTGAGCGCCTCGATGCGCAGCAAATCGTCGCGGGCGGGCAAAACGAGCGGACGCGACGGTCCGGTGAGCATACGGGGGCGCCGCTCTTCTACCCCCTCGGCACCGACCCACCACCACCTGCTGGCGACGCCGTCACCTTCGTGGGCGAGGGTGATGGGCGAGAGGATGCGGCCCTCCGGGACCGCCTGGAGGCACGCCGGCAGGCCTCTCCATCGTCCACGGCGCTTCCACAATGACTGGGCCTCTGAGAGCCACTGGGTCATGATCCTCGTCGTGGAGGCGTCGGCCCCCGGCAGAGGCATCACTCTCAGCGCGCCGCTGCGCCACCGCCGATCGACGATGGCCCATCGCGGGCCCTCTCTCTCACTCTGGGCGCTGTAGGGCAGTTCGAGGGCCTCCGCACAGGCCTCTGACAAGCCCGGGCCCTGATAACGCGTGAGCCTCAAAGGCTCGAACCTGCGCCACGCTGATCCCAGCATGTCAGCGAGGGTGACCGCCTTCAGGCCTGCTTCATCAAGAGCCCTGGCAATGCCTTCTGCGGCCTCTGCCACCACACACGGACGGCTCACCGCGTCTTCGCCCTCTGCCCCGGCAACGTCGATGACCACGATGTCACCATCGCCGAGTCGGCCGCTGAGGGCCTGCACCAGAGCCTCGGGGGACCGTGCGTCGACGTGCAGGCTCCACAACATCACCGGCTGGCCCACTTCACCCGCAGTGCGCATCAGCTTGGGGCCGATGGCATCGACGGGTGGGCGCCAGCCCAGGGGGAGCGTGCCCTCCTCACCACGGGGATCGAGGCTCTGAAGGATGGCCCGCCCCTCGTCGAGCCCCGCGGCGAGGTCCTCCGGCGAGCTCTGCCACCGGGCATAGACCGGCTCCGCCAACAGGGCCAGCTCGTGACCATCCTCGGCCACCGTGGAGATGATCTGTGACCAGGCCTCCTGTCCGCTGGGGCCTTCCCCCTCGGCCACCTCCATCTTCGTCTGCCTGAGCAACCGGACGCGCTCGGGGGACCAGAAGAAGGTCACTGGGAGAGCCTTGAGGCCTTCGCCAGGAGACTTGAGGGCTTCGAGCGTGCGCAGCGCACAGCGATCGGGGCCGTTGATGGTGATGGCCACCCTGGGAGAGGTCCCCTCAGGTGCTGGCCCCCCACGGACGTAGACATGATGGAGAGATGAGGCAGTCCAGGGCGCCACGGCCTCGGCCACGGGCCCGGAGCCGCCACACCCAGCAATGGTGAGACACATGGCGATGGCCGAGGAGGTCAACGCCGACAGGCTCGACGAGAGAGATGGTTTACGCGCCATGAGTTCCACGCTAAGTCCCTCCATTGATTGTGTCCACCATCGGCCTCTGTGACCCTTCTCTGCACCCATGCTCGCCACGGGGGGGTAGTTTTAATGCTGCGCCTCATGCTCTCGCTCGTCGCGATCGCGCTCACCCCTGGGCTGAGCCGGGGCCAGAGCCGCGACCAGAGTGAAGCGCCGGCAGTGCCCGAGGCGGTATGGCTGATACTCCCCGACCAGGCGCACCCCGTCGTGGAGGGTGTTCGCGCAGCGGCACAGGCTCGAGGCCCGGTGACAGTGAGCGTCGGAGATGGCGCTCCGCCTTCTACGCCACATCGCCGCGTCACCCTCACAGGCGGGCCGCCCTGGCGTCTCCGCATCGATGATCCTGCCCGAGCACCCTGGACGTCGTCGATCCCCGAAGTGAACGGACCACCAGCGACCGTGAAGCAGGCGGCGAGGTTGCGCGCCGAGTTTTTGTTGGACGCTCCACCCGCAGCGCCGATCCCCGAGCCCGATCCGCCGCCCACCGCAGCGCCGGCGCGGCCTCTGCCTCCGCCCTTGCCATTGGATCGCCTGAGGGATCTGACGCCCTACGCGCCATCTCCACCACCAGCCCTGCCCACGGTGGACCTGCCGCCGGTCCCCACCGATGTGTTCGACGGTACCCGCCTGAAGATTCATGGGCCCCCAGGCCCCCTCACGGCGCCAGCGCCTCCCCCGAGGGCCCGGGTCGACGACGCCCCGAGCCCGGTGCAGGCCCCACAGGCCACGCAGGCCCTGGGGCTGGCCCTCGGCCCTCAAGGGATCGAGCCCACAGCATTGAGAGCAGGCCTGAGCTGGCGTCTCGCCCTGGGCACTCAGTGGGCCATTGGCGTCGAGGGGCGGGGCCTGTGGCTCTCTCACGACGACGATCCTGCCTGGGGCTTCGGGGGTGCTTTCTCGTTGCACGTTCAGCCTGAGGGCGTGCCCATCACTGTGCTGGCCCTCGCCGGGCTCGATCACGTCGCCGATGCCCGACCAGCGACACAACCCCTCGCCGGTGTGGGGGTCGGGTGGACGCTCTTCTCCAACGCAGAGCTCTTCGTCGATCTCGAAGCCCGCCTCGAAGTGGCCCCTGCGCGCCGTGATCTCTTCGTCGACGAAGATGCGCACGGAAGCTGGCCACAGCTGCGTCCGTGGATTGGCCTCCACTTTCATCTGCCGCTCGCCGATGGGCATCCCATGGAGGGACTATGAGCAGCAGCGAACTTTTTTCGGGGATATCTTCATCCCACCCGGGGTCACATGAACGTACGCCTGCTGAGCGAGGGGGCAAAGCCTCCCGCCACAGCGGCCGAAATCACGCGATCTCCGAGGAGGCATCCCCCTTGACCGCCCAGGCCCTCACGATGAGCCAGATGGAAGAGCTCGGCCAGGAGCCCGCCCGCGAAGACCCCGAGGCCGCCCTCGTCGACGCCCTCATCGCCGGTGATGAGCGGGCCTTCGCCCGACTGTACCGCGATCACAGCGCCGACGTGTTCCGTCTCGCCCGGCGCTTCGTATACAGCGACGCCGAGGCTGAAGAGGTCGTGCAGGAGGTCTTCCTCGCCGCCTTCAAGTACATCGGCCGGTTCCGACGGGAGTCTCGATTGAAGACCTGGCTGTACCGGATCACGGTGAACCGGGCGCTCAAGCGGCATCGCTGGTGGACGCGTCGTCGAGAGTCGGGCCCCGAGCCCATCGACATCATGAAGTCGTCGGCACCGAGTCCCGAAGCACGGGCGAGTGATCGCCAGGCCCTCGCCTTGGTGCATGAGCTGCTCAACCAGCTCGACAAAAAGAAACAGACTGTGCTCGTGCTCCACGAGCTCGAAGGGCTCAACACTCAGGAGATCGCCGAGATCCTGGAGTGCCCCCGCTCCACTGTGCTCACGCGCCTCGCCCGGGCGCGCAGCGAGCTGATCCGCCGGGCGCAGAAGCTCGGTGTATTGCCGGAAGAGGCCAAGTCATGAACCCGCTGCACACATCACAGTCCGCAGGCGAAGAGGCCCGAAACCCACAGGTTCAGCAGTTGCTGGCCCCCCTCGCCCACGATCACGGTGCGCGCTGGACCCCGGAGCGCAGCGCCCGGGTGTGGTCCAACATCGAAGAGCAGCGCCAGAGCCGAAGCGCCTGGCGCCTGCCCGCCTTCGCGCTGCCCCTCGCCGCTGCTGCAGCCTGTGCCCTGGCGCTCTTCGTCTGGCGAGGCAGTGATCGCCCCGTGGCGCCTGAGCCCACCATCGCCCAGGCGGGTGATGTCTTGTCCGGGCCGAGCACCCTGCCCTCCGGAGCACAGCTGGCCATCAGCGGTCAGGTGCAGGTGGCCCGGGCCACCACAGGGGACACCACCCTGGTGCTCGAATCCGGCGAGGTCACCAACACCGTGCCGCCGGTCCCCGAAGGTGGCAGCTATGTGGTGAAGACACCTGCGGCCACGGTGCACGTCGTGGGCACGGTGTTCACCGTGCGTCGCATGGACGACGGCGGCACAGCCGTCGAGGTCACTGAAGGCCGAGTGCGGGTGCAGCCCACAGATGGCAGCCCCGCGGTGATGGTGAGCGCCGGCGAGCGCCACGAGGTCACCCCTGCAAGTGTTCGACTCAAGGAATCAGCCTCGGCAACGACGCCTGACTCAGCCCCCTCGAACGATGCGATGGAGGCCTCTGTCGCTGCCCAGAACGCCGCACTGGCCAGGGGGCGTACGCTCTCCAGGAACGCCCCGGAGCAGGCTGTGCAACATTGGGGTGAATTCATCGCCCGATGGCCCGAGGGGGTGCACCTCGAAGAGGCCATGATGCGATACGCCTTTGCTCAGGCCGCCGTGGGCAATCGACTCGCCGCCGCAGCCGCCGCCCAGCAGTGCCTCGACCGGTTCCCCGAGAGCCCCTATCAGGCCCGCTTGAAGGGTTTGCTGAGCCGCCCCTGACGACTCGAAGTTGAACCCCCAGCCGCCCAGGACTATCGTGCGGCCATGCCTCAGTTCACCGAGTTCCCAGTCCTGCCCCAGGGTGAGTACACCCAGGCTGTCGATGCCTTCATCCGATTGATTCGCGGGGTCCCCCCTGAGGGCGAGCCCTTCTCCAGCTTTCGAAAGCGGCTGAAGAAAGCCAGCATGTGGAGCCGAGACCGCCTGATCGGTCTGCTGAGGTTCCTGCAGATCCCGCACGCGGATCCCATCATGCCCTCCGAGTTCATGACCGCCGTCACCGAGGCGGACGGTCTCGAAGGGGCCCGTGATGTGATCACCGCGCGTCTCTGGGCCATCAACCCCCTGCTGTTCAAAGCGGTGCTCGAGCGGCTCGAGGAGCGGGTGCACTCCCCGAACGAGCTGTTCAAGTACGTCGACTCCTTCGCGTACCCTGGGGCCCGGTTGAGCCATCCCGAGATGCAGAACTGGATCAAGCTCGCTCAGGGCCTGGGTGTGCTCAAGCCCGTGGGCATTCGCGTCGCCGCCGACGTTCGGGGTGAGCAGTACCTGCCCGAAGCGCTGGACCTCGACATCGAGGACTTCCTCGAAGAAGACCAGGAGGAGATCTGGCCTCCACCTGGGAGTGACACGGGCTCTGCAGGCGCAACGAGCGCTGAAGCCGCGACGGACGAGACTGCGGCAGCCTCCGCAGCGGTTGCGACAGTTGCCCCCGCACCCACGCCGTCTGTGGTGACGACCTCAGCATCAGCGCCCGCTGCACCACAGGCAGTCCGGTCATCTGCCCATGGGGCGCCCTCTGTGGTGCCCACCGCCCTCGCGCTCCCCAGCAGCTTGTCGGATCCACATCAAGGCTCGGGCACCAAAGTTCGGCTCGACCAGATTCGGGCCAGCGAAGGCCTCAGCGCCTCTCTGCAAAGCACCCTCGCGGAGCGGATCGAAGGGTGGTGGTCCGACCAGACAGCCGTGGAAGATCCCTACCCGCTCAACGACTTCCACTTCGACGCCGAAGCCTGGATGGAAGATCCTCAGCGGGCACTCTTCCGCCTCGCAGTCGGTGCCGCCTTCGCCTTCCGGCTCGGCCGCAGTCCCGATCAGGCACGCCAGGCCTTCGAACACCTCGACGCTGTGGGCGTACTCGACGACTTGTTCCTCGGGACCGTGCCCGATCATCCCCCCGTCGACCTCGACCCTCAGGGGCTGATGCTGGCCTCTCTGGTGGCTCGACGCCTCGCGGAGAGCCCGGATCTGGCGACAGACCTGGAGCGGCAGAAGGATGCTGAGTCTGTTCTTCAGGCTCTGGAGAAGTCTCTGGGCCGGGGGCTGTTCTCCATCGAACTCTTCTGGATGCTGAGGCGGCTCGACCAGCTCGGCGTCGTCAGGGTGCCAGGCGCTGTCGACGTACGGGCGCTGCCCACGCGCTCGCTTCGAGAAGCGCTCTTCCGATTTGGCGTGCTCGACTCCCCCTACGCCAGCAACCTCGCCGATCTCGTGAAGGCATCTCAGGCAGCTCGGGCGCTCGTGGCGGCCCCGGGTTTGCCTGATCAAGTGATCTTGTCCTTCGCTCAGGCTGCCCAATGCGCCTTCGGCTGCCCTCAGCGCAAGCGGTGTGGGCTCCCCTGCAGAGAGCGGGTGGATCTGGGGTGAAGAAGAAGACGCTCACGGGACGCATCAGCGGCTTCTTCCGCCGCGCACCACAAGGTGAGGAGGAGCCGCCCTCCGAGCCCGCACCGAACGATGAGCCTCTGCCTCCGGCCACGGAGGGCGTCAACCTGCTCCTCATCAGTGATCTGCACCTCGGGGAGGCGTGCAAGGATCACAGCCGAATCGAATATCTGAAGCGCAGCGCCACCCTCGACGAGGACCTCTGTCGGTTCCTCGAGCACCACACCCACAATCGTCTCGACGGGCGGCCGTGGCGTCTGGTCCTCGCAGGTGATCTGCTCGACTTCCTGCAGGTGACCATCGTGCCCACCGGCGCCTCTGATGAGGCCAGACGATTTGGTCTGGGCACGACGGAGGAAGAGTCCGCCTGGAAGCTCTCCAGGCTGATGGAGCGTCACCGCCGTGCCTTTGTCTATCTCGCTGGCTTCGTCGGCGCCGGGCACCAGCTCGACATCATCCAGGGCAACCATGACGAAGAGCTGTTCTGGCCCAAAGTGCAGGAGACCCTCGTGGCGGGGCTCAAGCAGATCTACTTCGGCGGCGAGGACACCGCGGAGGTCACCCCCGAGGATTTCGAATCTCGAGTGCGGTTTCATCCGTGGTGCTTGCACATTCCCGGCGTGCTCTATGTCGAGCATGGCCATCGATATGATCCGTACTGCGCCACGCCCCCACAGCTCTGCCCCTTGCGTCCCGGTGACGAGCGCGAGCTGACCCAACCGCTCAGCGGACTGGCCATTCGTTACTTCGCCAACCTGGAGCGGGGGTTCCAGACCCACGACAAGGAGCACTGGGGCCTGAGAGAGTACAGCGCCTACTATCGCTCTCGGGGCTGGGGCCACCTGATCGACGTATGGCATCGCTATGTGCACTTCCTGAAGCAGGCCCATCAGTACTATCGGGATCATGGCAGCCTCAGCAGCGAAGCGGCACACGCGCAACATCAGGCCGCCCTCGTAGAGGTGGCCGAGGCAGAGCAGATCACCCTCGCTGATCTTCAGGCCCTCGACACCCTCGGCGCCCCCTCGGTGACCAGTGACGCCTTCGGGTTGTACGCCGGGGTGGGCATGGCCGAGTGGACCGCCATCTCCGGCGCGCTGTTCGTGGCTCTGCTGATGTTGCTGACCCCCTGGTCCTGGTGGGTCGAGTTGGGCCTCATCGGCGCAGGCATCTTTGCTGGGGTGCGCTGGGTCCGATACGCACGAGGGCGGTTCCCCCTCGCTGCCCCCATCTACCTCAGCGATGCAGCGGAGCAGATCGGCGCCCGGTTGAAAGTCCCGGTCGTAGCCATGGGCCACACCCACAAACCCCTGCGACGACGCCAGGCCTTCGATCACCGGGCCTTCTACGTGAACACGGGCTCGTTCCTGGCGCCTCATGGACCGCACCACGGCCCCACTGAGCCCTGCACTTGTAGAACCACCTTCGTGGTGATCCCTCATGCGGGGGCGCATGACCGGCCCTCACCCAAACTGTATCGCTGGTGTGTGGTGAATCAGAAGCCTGCGCCCTTCAAGGTCAAGCGCGGCTGAGACTGGCCTGAGCGGTCACGCCTCGAAGGCCGCCCTGAGCACCCCGTCGAGTCGGCTCACGGCCTCTCTCGCCGTCTCCTTGCGCCCCATGGTCATGGGGATGCCGGCCCCAACTCGATGGGTGACGCCGGTGACCAGCGGGCCAGGACCACGACGCAGGCTGCGCCTCACGGGTACGATGGGCACATCGCACTTGAACGCCACCTGCACCAGCCCCTCGCCCTCACCGAGTTGAGCCAGCACAGCGTGCCCGGCCATCAGCCGACGACGGATCACATAGTGGGAAGCAGGCAGCACCCCGAGGGCGCCGAGGTGCGGGTTGAGCGCCGGCCATCGCAGCCAGCGCTCGTCGAGCACGAGGCGTGGCCAGGGTCGGCCCGCCCGGCGCAGGGCCGAGGCCATCGCCAGGGCATCGAGGGGGCTCGTCCCTGCAGGCAGGACCCAGAGGGCCCCCGCTGAGGGCCAGCGCTCAGGCCACTCCACACGATGGCGGCTCGCTCGGAGGGCGCCGGAGAGCAAGGGGCTCAGGCGATCGAGGGCGCTGGGGTCAAAAGCGTCAGGGGCGTCTGGGGGAAACAGTTCGGCAGTCTTCATGGCCCGGGTGGGATGCAGTTCAGTTGTGTCCGGTCGCAGCGTCGGGATCGAGAAAACGACCCGTGGCCTCATTGGACTCGTGCACGCCGGTGTCTTCATCGTGCACGTGGGTCTCGTTCGTGTGGGCTGCTCTTTCGAGCGACGCGAGCGTCTCGAGACCTGGCAGAGGGCCGGTCATGTCCACGAGGCGGGTGTAATTCACCCTCAGGCCTGTGGGCGTGTCGTCATCTGAGGGGCCCACGAGATCGAACTCTTGATAGCGCTCGTCGTGCTCCATGCGCTCACGGGCGAAAATACGGCTGAGCGTACGCCCCAGGTCGAGGGGCTTGAAGCGCGGGAACCGATCCCGCCGGTAGACCTCGAGCTCGTCTGCGAAAGCCTCGGCAGTGGCGTATCGTGCCTCTGCATCCTTCGCCAGAGCCCTGGCGAGGATGCGCTCGAGGGTGGCATCGAGGCCAGGGAGATCGGCGACGCCGGGGTGAGGCTGATGGCGAATCGCCTCCATGACCTCGACGTCTTCAGATCCCTTGAAGGGGGTCTCGCCCGTGAGGGTTTCGAAGAGCACGGCCCCTGCTGCGAAGACATCGGAGCGCCGGTCGAGCCGTCGCCCCATGGTCTGCTCCGGGCTCATGTAGCGCACCTTGCCCTTGATGACCCCCACCCGGGTCTTCACCCGGTTGAGGCGCCCCTTGGCGATGCCGAAGTCGATGAGCTTCACCTCGCCGCGGTAGCTGACCATGATGTTCGACGGGCTGAAGTCGCGGTGCACGATGTCGAGGGGCTCACCGGTGAGGTCGACCTGCTCGTGGGCACAATGCAAGCCCCTCAGCGCCTGTTCCACCGCCCACAAGCCGTACTCCACGGGCCAGGGCATCTCCCGAGCCCGGCAGCGACGCAGCGCAGATCGTAGATCTACCCCTTCGACGTACTCCATCACCAGGAAGTACTCGTCTTCGAGGTGGCTGAACTCGTACGTGCGGGTGATGTTGGGGTGATCGAAGAGGCACGTGATCTTGGCCTCGTCAATGAGCATGTCGATGAACTCTTGATCGGCGGTGTAGAACGACAGCAACCGCTTGATGGCCACAGCCTCGAGCTCACCGTCGGCGTCGCGCCGGGCGGCACGATAGATCTCCGCCATTCCCCCAGAGGAGATCCGGTAGAGCAAACGATAGGGTCCAAGTGATCGAGCGCGGCGCACGAGGGAAGGCTAGCTTGCCCGGCCCGCAGTTGCAATCCACCATACCCGGTGATAAGAGCTGCTCAGGGCAGCGCCTGGGCTGATGGTGCCGCGCATAAAGCCGCTCTCAGGGGTGTTTGACGAGATCGAGCCCCCACCATCACCGCGCTGACGAAGAGGAGATCACCATGACTCGCCCCCTGCTTTTCCGCACCTCGACCCTCACAGGTGCCCTCACCCAGGCCGCTCTCCTGGGGACGCTCACCCTCACCGCCTTCGGGTGCCAGGAGTCCGCCAAGGCCAAAGGTCCGGACCAGACGCCGCCCAAGGCGGCAGATGCTCCGGCGTCCCCTGATGCGGTGAAGGCTGAAGCGAAGCCCGCTGAGGCACCTGCAGCCGAGCAGGCTGAGGCCCCCATCTACGCGGTGAAGATCCGTCCTGGCGACGCCAAGGCCGGTCAGGCAGGGACTTCGGTCATCGAGGTGACCCCGGCGAAGGGCTACAAGGTCAACCTCGAGTTCCCCAGCCGTCTGAAGCTCTCGCCCGTGCAGGGTATCGCCCACACCAAGGCCGAGCTGGGCAAGGACGACGCCGAGGTCACCGAGAAGGTGTTGCGGTTCAACGTCGGCTTCACCCCCTCTGCTGCAGGGAAGTACGCCCTTGAAGGTGTGGCCGACTTCAGCGTCTGCAATGATCGCACGTGCCGCCTGATCCGCGGCGAAAAGCTCACCTGGGAGGTGGCGGTACAGTAAGCTGCCGTCACACAGCACAACCCTCGAGGACCATCGGTGACCAAGACACACGACGACGCACCCGATCAGGGTGGCGCCTCCACAGGCGCCCTCGACAGCACCAGCTTGCTCGCCCAGGCGGTGGAGCACACTCGGGCGCGGTTCGAGCAGGAGAAGTCCCTGCTCAGCTTCGATGACTACCTCGCCATGGTGGCCCGCGATCCCGTGCCCCAGACCCGGGACACGGCCCGGTACATCCGGGACTGCTTCCTCTTCTACGGCACTGACGAGATCTCGAGGCCGTACGGGCAATTCACGCGTTATCGTCTGTTCGACTGCCCCTTCGACAACGGCCGCGATCCGCTCATCGGCCAGGAAGGCGTGCAGCAGCAGGTCTTCGGCCTGCTGAGCGACTTCGTCAACGATGGCCGCGCCCAGAAGCTCATCCTGCTCCACGGCCCCAACGGCAGCGCCAAGAGCAGCTTCGTGCGGTGCCTCATGCGGGCCCTCGAGCACTACAGTCAGCAGCCCGAGGGCGCCCTCTACACCTTCAACTGGGTCTTCCCTACCAACAAGGTGTCCAAGGGTGGCATCGGCTTCTCCGGCGGCAGCGCAGGCCCCGATCTGGCCACCTACGCCAACCTCGGCGAGTTGGAGATCGACGCCCGGCTCACCAACGAGCTGCGAGATCACCCGCTGCTGCTGCTGCCCAAGGCAGAGCGTCGCGTGCTGCTCGACGCCCTCTACGCCAACACCGGCGCTCGCCCACCGCTCAGCCTTTACGATGGTGAGCTCAGCCCCAAGGCCCGGACCATCTTCCAGGCCCTGCTCAAGGCCTACCACGGCGACCTCTCCGAGGTCCTCAAGCACGTTCAGGTGGAGCGTTTCTACGTCTCCCGGCGCTACCGCACCGGCGCGGTGACCGTGAATCCCCAGCTCCGCGTCGACGCCTCCATGCGTCAGCTCACGGCGGATCGCAACCTCGCCTCGTTGCCCCCGAGCCTGCAGAACCTCAGCCTGTTCGAGGCCATGGGCGACCTGGTGGACGCCAACCGCGGCATGATCGAGTTCAATGATCTGCTCAAGCGGTCTCCAGAGGCCTTCAAGTACCTGTTGTCCACCTGTGAAGACGGCCGGGTCAGCCTCGACCTGATGACCTTCCAGATGGACGCGGTCTTCATCGGCAGCACCAACGAGAAGTACCTCAACGCCTTCAAGGAGACGCCGGACTTCTCGAGCTTCAAGGCCCGCATCGAGCTGATCCAGGTGCCCTACCTTCGAGACTACACGCTCGAGGCCCGCATCTACGCCGATCAGGTGGACCCGGAGCGCATTGATCGGCCGGTGGCACCCCACACAGATCAGGTCATGGCCTTGTGGGCGGTGCTCACGCGGTTGCAGCCCCCTGCAGGGGTCGATCTGCCCAAGAACGTTCAAGACGTGGTGCAGAAGCTCACGCCGCTCCAGAAGGCCCGCCTGTACGCCTCGGGCTTCATGCCCAGCGGCCTGCCCCGCGACGTGTCCAACGCTCTGCGGAGCGGCACCCCGAGCCTGTACCGGGAGACCCTGAACCACCCCTTCTACGAAGGCCGGTTCGGCGCCAGCCCCCGGGAGCTGCGTGCGGCCCTGCTCAGCGCCAGCAGGCGCTCGGGCTATCGCTCGCTCACCCCCATGGCGGTCTTCGAAGAGCTCGAGGCGCTGTGCACCCAGACCTCGGTGTACGAGTTCCTGCGGCTCGAGTCGGAGCGCGAATACCGCGCCCCTAAGGAGGCCATCGCCACCGTGCGTCAGTGGTACCTGAGTACCGTGGAAGACGAGCTGCACGGGGCCATGGGCCTCGTGGACTCGGTGCGCACCCTGGAGCTGTTTGCCCAGTACATCGATCACGTGACCCACTACCTGCGCAAAGAGAAGCGCCTCGATCCCGTCACTGGCAACTACCAGGATCCGGACGAGAAGCTGATGTCGGACGTAGAGAGTCGGATCGGAGTGAAAGGCAACGCCGACGATGCCCGTGCCGGGGTACTCCACCGCATCGCTGCGTGGCGGATGGACAACCCCGACGCCCCCCTCGACTACCAGATCATCTTCAGCAACGAGATCGGCAAGATCACCGACGCCTTCTACGCCGAGAAGCGCGAGGTGGCCGATCGCATCAAACGCAACCTGCTGAAGTATCTCGTGGAAGAGAGCCATGGGCTCAACGCAGACGAGGTGGCTCAGGTCGAGCACACCTTGAAGTCTCTGGAAGAAGATTACGGATACGCCCGCCCGTGCGCCATCGACGTGGTGGGTTTTGTGCTCAAGCACGGCCTCGTGAACCAGACGCGGGATCAGTGACGATCCCCCATCGACCCGTACACCGATGCGGAACGCACGACGCTGTGCCAAAGGAGAAGACATGAGGACGCTCTTCACGCGGATGACCCGCGGCCTGTCCCTGGCCGTGCTGGGCGTTGCCCTGAGCGCCGGTGTTGCCCTCGGCAACGCCAAGGTGCAGGAGCAGCTCACCCAGTACACGGTGAAGGCTCAAGAGTTCGACGCCCAGGACAAGGACAACCTCGTCGTCAAGGAGCGGGGCACCCTGCGGGCCTGGCTCAACGAGGCTCAGGGCCACCTGGCCAAGGACGACATCGACGAGTGCAAGCTGGCCCTCGATCGGGTCAAGGAGCAGACCAAGCTCATCGGCGCGCTGCTCACTCAGGCCGAGCGCCTGAACACCGCCCGGGTGACCCACGACAAGGCCGCCAACCTGGAGCAGTCGCTCCTGAAGACCAAGAACGAGGCTCTGCGCCTCGAGGCCCGCAAGGCCGAGCTCGAGCAGCAGGGGTTCTGAGATGCACGTGAATCAGCCGAAGACCCGCAAGTTCCTGGGCCTCAAGCTCGCCAGCGCCACCGTGGCCGCCGGCGTGTTGCTGGCCTGCTCTGCCCCGCCGAAGACCAAGGCCATCCTCGACTACGAGGCCATGCGTCAGGCCGAAGAGGCCAAGATCATCCAGGAGCGGTTTCCCGAGCTCTTCAAGAAGAGCGAGGCCAACTACCGCGAGGGGCTGGAGTACCACAACGACGGCGATGATGTTGAAGCCCTGCACTTCACCCGCATGGCCACCATCATCTGGCGCACCGCCGCGGCCCAGAACAAGATCCGCGAGGCCGACAACTCCATCGCCGCCGGGCAGAACCGCATCCGCAACGCCCAGGAGTCCATCGAGGTGGCCACCGCCCGCCGCGACACCGCCCAGGTGGCTGTGAACCGCATGGAGCGGTTGCAGAAGATGGAGCAGGAGATGCGGGCCCAGCAGGCGGCCCTGGAGAAGCAGGCCAAGGCCAAGAAGGCCACCGAGAAGATCAACGGTGTGCTGGTGAAGCTCAAAGAGGTGGAGGCCATGGACGCTGAGCGTCACGCCCCCGGCGAGCTGAACCGCGCCCGGGCCAGCTTCCAGAACGCCCGCGAGGCCCTCGTGGCCAACAAGTTCCAGGAGGCCGAGGGCCTCGCCGATCTGGCCATGAAGGATGTGCTGGCCACCATGGCCGTGGCCAAGCCCAAATACGACGTGGAGCAGAAGGCCCGGGCCATCGAGGCCCGCCTGAAGGCCGTCGCCGAGTCTTCCTCCAGCGTGCCCACGGCCACCGCCCGCATCGCCAAGCGCGGCGTCGAGATCACCGTGCTCGAGGGTGAGCTCTTCAAGCGCAAGAAGACCAAGCTGCTGTCGGACGGCAAGGCCGTGCTCGGCCAAGCGGTGAAGCTCGCTCAGTCCTTCCCCGAGTTCAAGCTGCTCATCGAGGCCCACACCGACAACCGTGGCCGCGCCCGGACCAACCTCAACATCACCACCAGCCAGTCTCAGGCTGTGATGAACCACCTCATCGAGGGTGGCATCTCCCCCGATCGCATCACCTCGATCGGTCAGGGCGAAGAGGTGCCGATCCAGGAGAACTCCACCCGCGACGGCCGATCTCAGAACCGCCGCGTGAACATCGTCTTCCTGCGCCCCTCCGCCTCGAACTGACCCCCTGCTCGGGGCAGCATCTCGCCCCTCGGCACGCCATTTCACCGTCCAGGTGTCCCCCCCTCTGCTGCGTGCAGCAGATTGCACCTTCGTGCAGACAATCACTGTGTCATACACGAGAGTGAGGGGCCCCTCGTCGAGGGGCATCCCATCTTCGATGGGGGGCCGTGTCTTTACCCCCTCATCGACACGCTGATGCGGTAGAGTAGGCCTGATGATCCCCGCCCGCCTCGGACGATATGCACTCGGTGATGAAGTCGGTCGCGGCGGCATGTCCGTCGTGTATCGCGGTCATGATCCCGTGCTCGACCGCATCGTGGCCCTCAAGGTGCTCCACCCCCACCTCACGGGTAGAGAAGAGTCCCGGGCGCGGTTCTCGCGAGAGGCCCGGGCCGCAGCCCGCCTCGAGCATCCGCACATCGTGGCGATCCATGACTTCGCCGATGCCGCTGAAGATCAGGCCTACATCGTCACCGAGTTCATCGATGGCCCCACGCTGAGGGCCTTCATCGAAGCGCACCCGATCACCCGCCCCGAGGTGGCCGCCCTCGTGATGTTGCCCCTCTTCGAGGCGCTGGCCCATGCCCACGAGCATGGGGTGATCCATCGCGACGTAAAGCCCGAGAACATCATGTTCCGCCCTGACGGTGGCCCGGTGCTCATGGACTTCGGGATCGCCCAGATCGTCGACATGGAGACCCTCACCAGCACCGGCACCATCCTCGGCTCTCCGGCCCACATGGCCCCGGAGATCGTCGACGGCCAGCCTGCGGTGGAGCCCGCGGACATCTTCAGCGCCGGGACGGTGCTCTACTGGTTGGTGTGTGGCGCTTTGCCCTTTTCCGGCCCCACCCCGGCAGCGCTCTTTCGGCGCATCCTCGAGGTCCGCTTCGATCCCGTGCTTCAACGCAGGCCTCACGCCGGCCGTGCCCTGGCCCGGCTCGTGGAGCAGTGTCTCGCCCGAGAGCCCACAGATCGGCCCAGCAGTGCCGCTGAGGTGGCCCGCACGCTCAAGGGTCTGCTCGAAGAGGCAGGCCTCGTCGACCCCTCTCAGGAACTCTCGGACTTCTTCACTGATCCAGAAGTGTACCAGGAGCGCCTCGGGCATCGGGTACTGCCGGTGTACCTCACCGCTGCTCAGGATGCCTGGTCGATCAAGCAGATCCCTCGGGCCCTCGATCTGCTCGATCGCGTGCTGGCCATTGACGAGGACCATCCCGAGGCTCAAGCCCTGCTCGCCCGCATCGAGCGCGGTCAGCGCAGCGGCACCATCATCCGCATTGCGCTGGCGGCCTCGCTCTTTCTGGGGCTGGGCGCTGGCGTGTGGGCCCTCACCCTCGATGAAAGTGGGCTCGGAACACCTGACGCCGGCATCACCGCAATCACCACGGCTCAGCGTGACGCCGTCGTCGCCGTGGCGGATGCGACGCTGGATGCCAGGGTGCCCGACGCGGTGGTACCAGACGCCGAGATCCCTGATGCCAGAATCCCTGATGCCAGAGTCCCTGATGCGGCGCCCGACGCTCGGACGCCAGACGCCACGACGACAGTGTCCACCATGGCCAGGCGCCGTCGGCGACCCTCACGGCGCGCTGACGCAAGCGTAGCCGCCAGGTTGCCCGCTGACGCCAGCGTGCCCGTGGCGAAGATCCCCGTGGAGTTCCGGGTGGGGCGCTGGCAGGGGGCCGCCATCAAGGTCGATGGTGATCTCAAAGGCTTCGGCGGCACACTCATGGGCCGACAGGCCCGTGGCAACCCGCTCACCTTGCCCCCAGGTCGCCACCTCGTAGAGATCACAGTGCCCGGCTGTGTGCCCTTCAAGAAGACATACACGCTCCGGAGTGGACAGCCCCGCCTGCTTGTGCCCTACAACTGCACGCTGCGGCCAGCGACCCTTGTAGTGAAGACTGCCAACCAGGCAGAGCGGCTGCCTGTGCTGGCGAGCAACCGCAGCGGCACCTACCGTGGCCTGACCAATGTGCCCTTCGCCATCAAGATGAGCGATCCCGAGACCAGCACTCGTGTCTCCGTACAGCACAAAGATCGGCAGCTGTGGTCCAACATCGTGAAACTCAGAGCCGGTGGTCAGAAGTCGGTGGATTATCCCTCAGGGGGTCAGCCTTGAAGCGTGCTCTGCTCACCAGTCTCGCCCTCTGTGCCTGCGCAGGTGCTGCTCAGGCTCAAGGGCAGCCTGCTGCTGCGGCGGAAGCACCCTTCGACGCCGAGCGCGCTCTGGAGCGCGCCAACCGCGCGTACACCTTCGGGGACTACCAGACCGCCGTAAACGAGCTCACTCCCGCTGTGGAGCCCAAGATGCGGCTGGTGGGCATCGGAGAGCAGGCTCGGGCCTTCGAGCTCCTTGGGCTGAGCCACTGGTACCTCGGCCAGACCAGCCTCGCCCAGCGCTACTTCCGGCGCATGATCCTGCTCAACCCTGACAAGGCCCTCGATCCACGGCTGGTGCCACCGCCCATCATCGAGTTCTACGACGGCTTGCGGGCTGATCTCGCCGACGACATCAAGCGCTCCGAGGCAGAGCTGCGCAAACGCATCGAGGAAGAAGAGCGCCAACGCCAGGAGCGCAACGCTTTGATCCGCGAGGTGACCATCGAGAAGCGCGAGCGGCTCGTGGCGCTCCTGCCCTTTGGTGCTGGCCAGTTTCAGAACGGGGATCACAAACTCGGCTGGTTCTTCATGATCTCGGAGGGGGCCGCGGCGATGACCTCGCTGGCCTGCTTCCTCGCCATCGAGAGCCTGCGGCAGGACAATACCCGCTTTCGCCAGGACGAGACGGATCTCGCCCAGAACCTTCAGACCGTTCAGCTGACCTCGGCCTATCTGGCCATCGGCCTGGGGCTGGTGGGCATCATCGAGGCCCAGGTCAGCTTCACAGAGCAAGTCGAGACCGACCGCGGCTTCCTCCGCCCTGGCGGGCCGGACGGCTCCCCTGCTGGAGCCACGTTCATCTGGCGCTGGTAAGCTGACCAGGCCATCGAGCAGCAGAAACATCGAGTAGAAAGAGAGGACATGCCCAGTCTGGTGCAACACGGCCGCAGCGCCCCCTCCCCGTTGGTGAGGCGGCTGACCTCCATTGGCTCTGATCCCGAGAACGACATCGTCGTCGATGCAGACGGCGTACTCAGCACCCACGCTCACGTGAAGCTCGAGAGCGGCCGCTTCCTGCTGGTGGCTCTGCATCGCAGCGCCCCGGTGATGGTGAATGGTCGCAAGATCAAGAAGCACGTGCTCGAGCATGGTGACGAGATCGCCATCGGCGCCGCGGGTCTGCGTTTCAACCTCTGGGACGAGCCCGGGACGCAGGAGCGGGATCAGGACGAGGGCCCCGGCGGAGACGTCATGGGGGCCTACAAACGGCTGGTGATGTTCTCCACCACACTGGCCGAGCGCCTCGACGTGCCCACTCTGCTCGAAGCCCTCATGGACGAGATCATCGCCCTCACCGGGGCCGACAAGGGCTTCTTGCTGCTCATGGAAGAGGCACCGAAGGTGGTGACCGCCCGCAACCTCAAGCGGGAGAACGTCGCCGCCACCCTCAACCAGCTCTCGGACAGCATCATCAGGCGGGTCATCGAGGGTCGACAGCCCATCATCGTGAGCGATGCCCTCCACGACACCGAGTTCAAGAGCAGCGTCTCCGTGGTGCAGCTCAGGCTGTGCTCCGTGATGTGCGTGCCTCTGGTGTTCAGAGGTCAACTGCTCGGACTCATCTACGTGGGCAACGACAATGTGGTGAATCTATTCGACGAGCACTCTCTCGAGCAGCTCACGGTCTTCGCCACGCAGGCTGCGCTCCTGCTCGATCACGCCATTCAGCGCGACGCCCTTCAGCGGGACAACAAGGCGCTGCGCACAGCGCTCGAGGGCAGCCGCTTCGGATCCATCATCGGCGCCTGTGATCCGATGCGCGGTGTGTTCCGCACCTTGGAGAAGGTCGCAGTCACTGACATCAACGTGCTCGTGCTCGGTGAAACAGGCACCGGTAAAGAGCTCATCGCCCGGGAGCTGCACCGTCGCTCCGCCCGCAAGGATGGCCCTTTCGTGGCAGTGAACTGCGGAGCGCTGCCTGCGGATCTCATGGAATCCGAGCTCTTCGGCCACCGCCGCGGGGCCTTCACCGGCGCAGTGGAGGACAAAAAGGGCCGATTCCAGGCGGCACACAAGGGCACACTGTTCCTCGACGAGATCGGCGAGATGCCTGCAGCGTTGCAGGTGAAGTTGCTCCGAGCGATCCAGGATCGGACGGTGACCCGAGTGGGCGACAACCGCCCTCAGCCGGTGGACATCCGCCTGGTGGCGGCGACCCACGTCGACCTGCAGGAGGCGATCAGAGAAGGTCGGTTCCGCGAGGATCTCTACTACCGCCTGAACGTGGTGAGCATCACGCTCCCGGCCCTGCGGGAGCGTGACGAAGATGTGGTGCTCATCGCCCGCTACCTGTTGGAGCGGTACGCCAAGGAATACGATCGCAAGCTCAAGGGCTTCACCTCCGATGCCCTCATCGCCATGCGCAAGCACGCCTGGCCCGGCAACATCCGGGAGTTGGAGAACCGCCTGAAGAAGGCGGTGGTCCTCGCCGAGGGCACTCAGCTGGGCCCAGATGATCTCGATTTGGGCGAAGAGGCCCTTGCAGATCGCATCCTGCCCCTCGCTGAAGCCAAAGAGGCGTTTCAGCGCCGCTACATCGACCAGGTGCTGGCCCTGAACAACCACAACCGCACCAAGACCGCCCGCGATCTGGGCGTCGATCCCCGGACCATCTTCCGCCACCTGGAGAAGACCCGCGGCGAGTGAGGGGCACACATCTCGGGCTCCGTAGGGAAAACGCCCCTCATATGGGCCCAAACATTGCTCGAAACTCGCACGATTTGCTACAACGCCCCGGTCGACCCCAAATTGCCTATTGGTGACCGACATTCGGGCCATTCAGATGGCCTGCCCCCAGTATAGATTTCCGGAAGCGAGGAGAAGCACATGGGGAACATCAAAGACTGGATGGTGGTGGCCCTGGCCGCCGGTGCCCTGACCCTGACCGCGGGCTGTGACGACGACAGCACCAGCGACGACGGCGCCGGTGGCGCCGGTGCCGCAGCTGGCGCAGGTGCTGCTGGCGGTGGCGCTGCTGGCGCCGGCGGTGGCGTCGGTGGTGCAGGTGGTGGTGCTGCTGGCGCCGGCGGTGGCGCAGCTGGTGCTGGCGGTATGGCCGGCGGTGGCGGCATGGGTGGTGAGGGCGGCATGGCCGGTATGCCCGGCGGTGCTGGCGGCGAAGGCGGCATGGGCGGCGATCCCGGCCCCGTCGACAAGTGCGAGGACGGCGCGGGCGACATGACCGCTCTGGGCGCCA
Organism: Bradymonadia bacterium; assembly: GCA_046290225.1. Taxonomy (GTDB): domain Bacteria; phylum Myxococcota_A; class Bradymonadia; order UBA7976; family UBA1532; genus JBKAGE01. The sequence goes on from JBKAGE010000034.1 coordinate 359,578, forward strand.
TCAACGAGTTCGGCCCCAGCAGCCGCCTCGTGGGTCTCGCCATCCCCGAGAGCGCCGAGGCCGCCACTGAGGCCAACTGTGGTCTCGTGGGCCCCTCCAACGGCTCGGGCCTCTCGGCTCTGCTCGACCTCGTGGGCGGCGAAGGCCTCGACGAGTTCGTGCAGCCCGACGAGAACGGCGACATCAGCCTCCTGATCTTCTCCCAGTTCGCTGGCATGGCCGAGGGTGACACCATCCCCGGCACCGACACTGCCGACATCAACCTGTACGTCGGTGTGCAGGCCGAGGATGGCTTCCGCTACGCCAAGTCCTCCTTCGTGGATTCGGATCCCGCCAACGGGCCCCTGATCTCCTTCGACGGCGCCAACATCTGCGACAACGGCTACCTCGAGGCCGGCCCCTCGGTCTTCACCGTGGACCTGCCCCTCGTGGAAGGTCTGCCCCTGGCCATCAGCCTGGAGCAGGCTGCCCTCCGCGGCTTCACCGCCGTGAACGGCTCCGGCCTCGACTTCAACGACGGCGTGATCGCAGGCTACCTGACCCGCGACACCCTGCTCGCCCTGGTGAACGGCATCATCACCGCCTGCGCCGCTGACGAGCCCCCCTCCCTCTGCGACACCGTCGGGCCCCTGCTCGGCAACGATCCCGAGGCAGGCCTCGACCTGCTCCTGAGCTTCATCGGCGACTTCGAGGCCGCCGTCGAGGGCAACGGCAACGTGCGCGACTGCGACGCTGGTGTGCCCGACGACTGCAACGCCATTGGCGTGTGTCTCCAGGTGGAGATGGCCGCCGAGACCGTGGTCGGCATCGAAGACTGATCTTTGCTCCGACGCTCCGGCGGCGCCAGCCGCCTTTGCTCCGACGCTCCGGCGGCACCAGCCGCCGTGAGCGCGGCGATTCCGCGCACAGCTGCGACCTTTCCGTCCTCGGGGTAGCGCTGCTACCCCTGCGGGTGAAAGCTCGCATCTGCACACGAACTCCCCACCCTCACGACGACTGTCGCCACCTCCGCGTCTCCGCGGGGCACGTGCATGACTGGCTCTGATTTCGTTGGGGGCACCAGATGAAGCAGTGGGCAGTCGCGGAGGCTGCGCTGAGCCTTTGTAGGCAGTCATCGCTTCGCTCTGCCTGCGTAGGCGCCGAGCCTTCGGCACATCTTCGATGCGCCTCGTCTGGCGCGTACACGTTCGGGCATCCGCTTCGCGGACACCCTTCCGGGTAGGCAGGGTCGCTCAGGGCTTCGCCCTTCTTGCTCGCTCCCCTGCGTAAAGAGCTTCTTCTGTATCTTGTTGCTGATGTCTGCCGGGACTCGACCTACCGCGAACCTACAAGCCTCTGAGTGTGAATGCTCGGCGAAAGCCCCAACAGCGCCAGAATCAGTGCTAGAGCGCCATAAACAAATAAACTGTTAGGGAGCGCGCAGGATGGTGTTTTGAGATGGGCTTCGGTGGGCGCAGGCGATGCCGGCTAAAGCCTTTAAAGCATCGTCGAGTACCAGCGAAGCTCATATCGGAGCACCAGACAAGCGTTCGCAGCAGGTATTTGTTTATGGTGCTCTAAGTCACACCAGAACTGACTTTTTACGCAGGGGAGCGAGCAAACAATGCGTCAGCATTGAGCGACCTCTGCCTACCCGGAGGCCTGCTCGCCTCAGCGAGCGTGCCGACGTGTACGCAGCTCCAAGGCGGGCCGAAGGCCGGCCGTCGGCAGCTGCCTACGCAGGCAGAGCGAAGCGATGACTGCCTACAAAGGCTCAACGCAGACTCTGCGACTGCCCATTCAACTGTGTATCAGCGTTGAGTCCGTAACGCCCAAAGCCCGTCGGCATCAGGGTCGGACACACCGAAAATCGTCCGCCGCCATCACCCCATCAGCGCTCTTGTCGATCAGCTCGATCTGTACTTCCCGGCCTCGCAGTGATCGCGTGTCGAGGCTCACCCGTCGCAGCGCTCGCCCTGAGGGCACCGGCTTGCGGTGAAGCAGCTCCCCATTGGAGAGCAGCCGCACCTCGAGGCCTGGCTTTCGATCCCCTGCAGCCATCCACGTGAGGCGATCACACTCCAGAGTAAACGGCGCAGACGTCAGGCGACCCGCTTCGTCGGCGCGGTTGCTGACCATCACCCAGTCTCCCTGTACCCCCGAAACCCTGCCTGAGCGCAGGCGGGCCCGTCGCTTTTGAGCAGGAGCCTCGGAGAAGCCCCCCGAAGCAGTCCAGCCCGTTGTCTGTCCTGCCTCGAAGTTTCCCGTGATGCCTGGGGCGAGCTCCCGGGGCTCTGGATCTTGCGCCAGCCACAGCTCTGCCGGCCTCACCAGGAAGCCAGTCTTCGCTCGAAGCACATCTTTGTCGGGCCAGACAAGCCGATCAGCGAGGTAGTACTGGCGACCAAGGCCCGGCACTCGATTGCGCTCATCCACGACCACGGCAGCCCACTCCTTCTTCCGCAGACGGGGGCCGAGATCTTTGAGGCCCTTCATGAAAGCGACGTCCTGGATGCCCATCTGGTGCGTGTGCACCTGCCCGTCCCGGGTGTAGGCATAGAATGGGTGTGCGGGCATGAAAACCTTGCCCTTCACCTCCGACAGCTGACGGTCGAGCTGGGCCACAGCCTCGTGATCTGCGCTGCCCGGCACTTGCTCTGCGGGGTTGTATGCCAGGGCGATGAACTGCAGGGCCAGTGCAGCGGGCACGAGGGCAGTCCACCGATGACTTGAAGGTTGAGGTGTGCCTTCGGCATCACCTGCTTGGGTCAGATCCCGGACGGCCAGCGCGATCAGGATGCTCCCGAAGACGCTCAAGGGCATGAAGCAGTTGCTGTAGGCCCATTGGGTGCTGTGATTGAGCGCGCTCGAGCCTGCACCGGCGACGAACATCCAGAGCCAGAAGCCATGGGTGCGGGGGGCGATAGCCACACCGCGTCGAGCCACACGATAGGCCACCAACATCAACACCATCACCGCGGGTGGCACCATGATGAGCCAGTGAGGCTCTACATAGAACAGCTCCCGGTAGTACATGTGAGGCATGTCCTTCCAGCCGCTGTTGGCCCGCAAGAACCACGCGTAGGTCCAGTGGGCCGACAGGAGCAGGCTCGGCAGGACGATGGGCACCTTGTATCCAAACCACAGCAGTGGGATCAGCAGGAGCACCGGCGCCAGACACAGCACATCTCGCCAGTACTCCATCAAGATGTTCTTCCAATAGAACAAGTGCCCTTGGTGACCCTCGAAGGTGTACACCCAGAACCAGCCATCAGTGGCCTGGTTGGCCACGTACACACCAAGAGCACCCAGCCCGAAGGCAAGTGCGCCGAACACTACGCCGTGTCGCCAGTTGCGCCACAGCAAGTACACCGCGATGGCGGGGGTGAACACGCTGGCAGTCTGCTTGGTGAAGAAACCCACCACACACAGCACAGCGGCGAGGATGACGCCTCGCCATCGCGGCATCGTGTAGGCGACGTACACCGCCCACAGCATGATGGTGATGAACAACGCGTCGGGGCGGACCAGGTCATAGAAGGCCCCGTTGAGCCGGAAGAGCGAGGCGTAGATGCCCATGGCCAGCAAGCCGAAGCGCACCCCAGCCTCCCGACGGCCGATGAGGAACAAACAGTAGAACGTCGACAACGTCGCCGCGAGGGAGACGAGCCGGCCCAACGTGAAGGATAGTCCCCCAGTGATCTGGGACAGACCCCACAACGTGATCGGATACCCCGGTGTGTAGAAAAATGGCACGAAGTCAGCGCTGGGCTCGGCGTAGATCGGCTGGCCCGAGGCGAGGCGGGCGGCGTGGGCCAGCATGCCCCCCTCCATCCACTCCACCTCGAAGGGGTAGAACACCCTGATCAAGGCGACGACCACGAAGATCACCACATAGATCAGCCCCATGGTCACGGCGACGTCGAGCAGGCGCCGAGTGATGGGGGGCGTGTTGAACGGCTCAGTCACGGCAGCTCGCGTCAACGGAGGCTCCAGTGAGGTTGATGTCTGCATCGGCGGATGCGCTGCCTGCGCAGCGCCGAGACAGGGGGCAAAGTTTGCGGCCCGGCAGTATATAGCGTTCATTCATCTGGAGATGACCAGAAACCGCCCATTGTCCTGTCTCGCTGGAGGCCTCTGCGCCGGTCTCACCGTCGCGACGCTACATCTCGTGTGGCTCCTCGAGGCGCTGCCCGATGCGCTTCTGAGCCACGAACGGGCTCTGGCAGGTGCCTATGCCCTCGTACCGCTCCTCACGGTGGCCCTGCTCGTGGGCGGCGCGCTCCAGGGGGTGTGGTGGGCTCGACACCGACTGGCTGATGGCGGGCGACGATGGTTATCCCGGCTGCTCTGGGGCGCCTCGGCTCTGGCTGTATCGACGCCCGTGGCCTTGTCTCTCGGTGACCGCCTTCAGCCTGTGCTGGCCCACCCGGGAGGCTGGCCGGCGCTTCAACTGTTGCTCATCTGCGGGCTCGCCCTGCCCTGGGCGTGGGCCCTGAGTAAAATCCCAGCCTCACTGGCTTCGATCTCGAGTGTCTACCTGAGCCGGCGTCTGCCCTTCGTCGTCGCGGGCATATGTATCGTGGGGGGCCATGGCCTTGTGCATCACCTGCACAGCGTCCCCCAGGTCCAGCGGGCCCTGCTCGAGCACGCGCCGGGCTTCTCGGGCCTCGCCCTGGCGCTTCAGCCTCTCTTCGATGGCGATGGTGACGGCTTCGCTGATCGTTTTGGCGGAGGAGACTGTGACGATGGCGATCCGAATGTGCACCCCAGCGCCCGGGAGATCCCGGGGAATGGTGTGGACGAGGATTGCTTCGGCGGTGACGCTCCGATCCTGCGCGCTCCGGAGCCCGAGGTGGCCGCGCCAGCACACCCCGACACCTTTCCCCCCGTGGAGCAACCCAACCTCGTCCTCATCACCGTCGACACGCTGCGACCTGATGCCCTCGGCGCCTATGGCAACACCTTGGGGCACACCCCGCACCTCGACGCCCTCGCCCACGGCGGGCTGCAGTTCGACTGGGCCTTCGCCCAGGGGCCACAGACCAAGGCCTCCGTGCCATCGATGTTCACGGGCGTCTACTTCTCCGAAGTCGATCGAACGCCTGACGCCTGGGCCCGGACCTATGAGACGCACACCACCATCGCCGAGCACCTGAAGTCTGCGGGGTACACCACCGCGGGCGTGCCCTGTCACCGCTTCTTCTTGCCCCGGTATGGGCTGGACCAGGGCTTCGACCACTGGGATCTCTCTGTGGTACGCGCCCACAACCAGGATGTGGTGCATCACATCACTGGGGGGGAGATCACCGAGCGAGCTTTGACGTGGTTGGAGAGCGATGCTGCTCGGGAGAAGCCGTTCTTCTTGTGGCTGCACTACTTCGACCCACACCACTTCTACCAGGACCACGAGACCATCGAAGGTTTTGGCGCGGATGATCAGGGTCGATACGCGGAAGAGGTGGCCTACACCGATCAGCAAATCGGTGCGTTGATGCAGGCCCTCTCAGCGCCTCCCTTCGCCGATCGCACCTATGTGATGGTGCACAGCGATCACAGCGAGGCCTTTCACGACCATGGGTACCGCTATCATGGGGCCCACCTCTACAACGATCAGATCAGGGTGCCTCTGTTGCTGTGGGGGCCAGGCCTCCAGGGTCACGTGGTGGATCAGCCCGTGGCTCTGCTCGACGTGATGCCCACCCTGCTCGCCCTCGCAGGGGCGCCACCAGAGGTACGGGCGAGAGGTCGCTCTTTGTTGGGGCACCGCGTGGGCTCGCCTCGGCAGCCTCCGCCCCGACCGATCTTCTCGGAGATGGTCAAAGACGCCACCCACAGCGCCCGGCGAGTCATCGTCGAGTGGCCCTGGAAGCTGCACTACAGCATCACCTACGACCACTATGCGCTCTTCGACCTGAGCGCAGATCCGAAGGAGCAGACGGACGTACTCGAGGCGCACCCTGACGTCGCCGAGGCCTTGAAGCGCCGGCTACGACGTTGGATGAGTCAGGAGGTTGAGCGGGCCATGCCACGATGGCCTCAGAAGTGACAGATGACAGCTCTACAGCGCCGCCGCCCTGGCAAAGAGACTCTTCCCCACTCTGTGCCACCCCAGGGGGCGCGCCTCTCGAGCGGCCGGGCGTGCCTCGATGCGGTCCACGTAGGCCTGGAGTCGGGGCCATCGCTCACCGAGGATGAGCCCTCTTCGGATTTGATATCCCAAGGCCGGATAGAAGACACAGTCGGCGAGGGTGAGTGCTGGCCCGGCGATCCAAGGGTGCTCTTCGAGATGACTGGACCAGATGCTCAGCTCCTGAGCCACCCTGGCCGGCGCCGCCCGGGCTGCCTCGATTTGCTCAGACGACAACGACGACTGTTGGAGGAACAATGCTTCCAGGGGTCGATACGCCATGCGCAGACGCTCCACCTCGTACATGCGCTGGAGCATCAGTGCCATGGCCGGGCCCTCGGGACACAACGACGTCTCCGGCCGGCTGGCCTCCAGCCAGTGCAAGATGGCCATGGACTCACACACCGTCGTGCCGTCAGGCTCCACCCAGACCGGTGCCTGTCCTCTGGGGTTGATGGCCAGAAACTCAGGGCTGCGCGTCTCCCGGGTCGAGCCCATGACTTTGAGACGCCGGCTCTCGTACTCCACCCCCCGCAGGTGGCACGCCAGCATCACCTGCCAGCTCGGGATGGAGCCGTTGATCCAGTAAAGAGTGGGTCGCTCACTCACGAGGGCGCCCCATATCGAGGATGTCGAACCCCTGACCGTACTCTGCGTCCCAGTCGAAGTCTGGCGTACGATTCTCAAGGCCAAAGGCACGACTGAGTTGGTCACGCTGCACCGCCCAGGGCCGGCCTTCGAAACCCGGCTTGGGGGCACCCTGGCCGGAGATCGAGCCGTCCGCCTCGATGAAGGTGGAGACGGTTCGGAAGGTGAGGCTGATGCGGGCGCCGCCCTGAATCAGGGCCGAGGCGGGGCGCTCACCTTCAGTCCGTTTGTCGGGTTTGATGCCGTGTTGAAACAGGCGGTTGGTTCGCCAGCCCAGAACAAAGAGCGAGTTGTGAGGCATTTCCACCTGACGGGTGGCACCGCTGGCCTTGTCTTTGAGCACCATCATACGTGTGGCGCCGAGGCTCAGGTTCACCACCGCGCTCCCCCGCTCGATGTCGAGGGTTTTGTCGGCGTGCACCCCGATGTGGCTGTAGCCGTCAGGGTAGAGCTGAATCAACGCGTGATTGAGCCGCTGTCCGAGACGTCGCTCAGCAGCGATCTTGAGCTTCTCCACTGTGGGCGTCCAGGGCGTGAGGACGGGCTGCTCGTCTGCAGGATGACGGTAGAGGGGCGTACGATCGTGCTCCACAGTGGCCTGGATCGCCATACGTCGGGGGACGGGGCTGCCACGGTGCACCATGTCCTGCCAGTCGATCTCGGCCATGAGATCGTCAAAGGCCGTCTCTGCCAGATCTGACGAGAGCACCCCGTACATCACCGCACTGTCGCCGGCGCCGATCCCCGACCGATCTGCACCCCACTGGCCGAGCAGCTCCGCGGAGGAGATCAATTGTCCATAGTGTGTGCCGATGGCAGTGAGCCCGCGATGATGCCGGTTGGGCGTCGTGGCACCGATACAGTCGGCGATCGCCACCACCTCATACCCGAGGAAGAACGCATCGGCGGCGGTGGCTTGCACGCACACGTTGGCCACCACACCGGTGATGAAGACCCGCTTCACTCCAGCCGCTCGCAGCGCGTCGTGGAGCGTCGTTTCAGTAAAGGCAGAGTACCTGTCTTTGACGATCTGTCGGTCTTCCGGTGCGACCAGCTCTGCAGCAGGTGGCCAGAGCTCGGCCCCCTCTGAGTCGGGGCGGCAACACGGACGACCCGCATGACCGCTGGCGAGGTAGTCGTCGTTCTGCGGCACCCCTTTCGCCCACGCCTCTTCAGGCCGAGGCGGCCGAACGGGTGGAGGTGCCTCCACACGCTCAGGGTAGTGGCTGGAGACCCAGAAGATCGCCATGCCTCGGCGTCGGGCCTCAGGCAGCACGGCGCCCAGGGACTCCACGAGGGCGTCGCCAGGCACTGGCCGCTTGAACATACGCTCTGCTTCGAGAAAATCTCTTTGCAGATCAATGATGATGATGGCGTCGCTCATGACTTCGTCCTCCTGGCAGCGAAAAATATCATCATTCTTTTCGAATCGGTGTCCCATGATGCGCAGCCGACGTGTCTCCACACTGTGACCACCACGGGAGCATGGTTCATGGGCCGATCACTGTTGACATCCAGCACCTCGCCAGTGGCCAGAGCATTGCCATCGACGTCGTGGCTGAGCCCACTGTCCCTGGCGCTGTGCGCCAGCCTCTGGCTGGCGTCCATGGCCCAGGCCCGTGAGGTCAACGAGGCCGCAGATCAACTGCCCATCGCTGAGCGGTATGCCCTGGTGGTGGGGCACAACCAGCCCGGCCCTGGTCAATCTGCGCTGCGCTATGCCGAGCAGGACGCCGAAGCCTTCGCTGATGTCCTCACCACGCTCGGTGGGTTCCCCGAGGATCGCGTGATGCTGTTGCGGCAGCCCACAGCGGCGAAGGTTCGAGCGGCGTTGAGCCATCTCGAAGCCGAGGTGGGCGCTCAACACGATCGAGGGGCCCGAACTCTGGTGACGTTCTACTATTCAGGTCACGCCCGCCGTGATCGCCTCGACCTCGGGGCTGATCCCCTGCCCCTCGAGGAGCTGCGGGCCAGCCTGGAGGGCCTCGAGGCCACAGTGACGCTGGTGGTGCTCGATGCATGCCGCAGCGGTTCGTTCTCCCGGGCCAAGGGGGCCACCGCAGTGGCCGACTTCGGGTTCGACCGCGCCCGGCAGCTGGACACTCGAGGGTTGGCGGTGATGGCCTCCAGCGCGGCGGAGGAGCTGAGCCAGGAGTCCGAGCGCCTACAAGGCTCGTTCTTCACCCATCACTTGCTCGCTGCTCTCCGTGGCGCCGGCGACACCGATACAGATGGTCGAGTGTCCCTGCGAGAGGCCTACACATATGCCTACAACCAGACCTTGGTGAGCACGGCTCAGACTGCCATCGGCCAACAGCATGTCTCCTTCGAAACAGGCCTCGAAGGCCGCGGCGCTCTGTGGCTCACTGCGCCAGGTGAGAACGGCAGTCAGCTCGTGCTCCCCTCTGACCTCGCTGGTGAAGCCCTCGTCACCCACCAGGGCCCCTCGGGCACCACAGTGATCGCCGAGCTGCACCGGCCTCAGAATGGTGCTGTCAGCCTCGCGGTGAGCCCAGGTCGGTACCAGACGCTCCTGCGTCAGGGGGATCAAATCGGCACCTGTGTCACCACAGTGGCCCCTGGAGCGCGGCAGAGCGTCTCCCCAGCACAGTGTGCCTTCGGCCCGGTCACAGCCACCGTGGACAAGGGGGCCCTCGGCGCTGAGGGGACGGATACGCCTTCGCGCAGATGGTCCGTGGAAGTCGCCCTTGGCCTCGCCGACACCCAAGACTCGCCTTACACCGATCGACTGCGAGATTTCGACTATCACCGACAGGACGCCCTCTTCGATCTCGTGCCCCGCTATGTGGTGGGTGCTGGCTATCAGCTCGACGATGTGTGGAGCGTGCATCTCACGGGTCGAAACCTCGGCCAGGCACGATGGCGAATTCATGCTGATGGCGCTGACGACGTCGACACCAATGGCGATACCGACTTCACGTTCAACACATTGGCTCTCACCGTACACCTGCGTCGACAGGTGAACCTCTTCGATGGGCGCCTGGTGCCCTATGTGCAAGCTGGAGCCGGACCCGCCCTGGCGTGGAGTCGCCTCGAGAACAGCCCCATCGAATATCACGGCGGTTTTGCGCTGATGGGTGGTGCGGGCGTGCAGCTGATGCCGTGGGACGTCCTCGGGGGCTTCGTGGAGTTCTCCTGGAGCTACGCGCCGGTCATGGAAAACCTCATCGGCGATACCCACGATCACGGTGGTCGCGCCTTCATCTTCGGCCTGAGAGGAGCCCTCTGATGTGGAACAGTACCCGTAAAATCTGCGCCCTGGCCCTCGTAGCCCCCATGTTGATGGGCAACACGTGTGATGCGCTGCTCAACGACGATCCCTTCTTCGAAGCCTGGTGCGGCGAGTCACTGTGTGACTGGACGGTGGAGGCAGGCACCGTGCGCAAGGTGTCCACCTGGCACAGCGCAGATCACGGCGTCGCCCTCGATGGACCCCAGGTGGCCATCAGCCAGATCTTTGAAGAGCGCGATGTGGACTGCCTCTTCATCGATCTGCTCACAGACGTCAGCCCAGGTGCCAATGTCGAGCTGCTCGTCGACTTCGGCCTCGATGGGGATGTCGACGTGCGGCACGCCATCGACGGACGTGATTGGAACGAGGTGAACTACTACATCACCCCTCCGGCGCCGGATGCTTCAGGGAAAACGGCCATGAAGCTGACCATCGAGAAGACCGGCGATGCCCGAGCAGTCCTCGGCCGCATCGCGCTGTACGACACCGCCCGAGAGCACTGTACGGCACCGCCGACGGAGACTGACTGAGCCGTGGAGATCTACGCGCTGTACGGCCCGGCGTTGGTGCGCAAGGCCACCCGGATCCTGCACAGCGAAGACGACGCTCGAGATGTGGTGCAGGGGCTGTTCCTCGATCTGCTGAAGAAGCGAAAGACCGAGGCCACCCTGCCCTACCTCTATCAGGCCATCACGCGCCGTTGCCTGAACCATCTGCGGGACACGCGCAATCGGCAGCGGCTGCTCGACGCCCATGGCGACATGCTCACGCCTTCAGGGGCGTCCACCCTTGAGGGGCGCACCCTCGACCGGGCCCTCATCGTGGCCCTTGCCCAACGCCTCGATCGAAAACGGTTCGAAGTGATGGTGCACCGCTACATCGACGAGATGGGGGTCGAGGAGATCGCCCAGCTCACGGGTCGCAGCCGGAAGACCATCGGCCGCTGGCTCAGCCAGATCACCCAGGAAGCCCGGCGCCTCGCCGCTGAGTCTGCAGGAGACGACCATGCATGAGCCCATCAGCTGGCTGACCCTGGAACGGTATCACCTCGGCGAGCTCGACCCTTCAGAGGCCACGGCGCTGCAGGCGAAGATCGAGGTCGATCCGACGCTCGCTGCTCGACTCGCACAGATCGAGGCAGGCACTTCACTGAAGCCGCTCCCGGTTCAGAATGCACCACAGCCCACGTGGACGATGTGGAAGTGGGCGCTCCCCATCGCCGCAGTTGCAGCCGTCGCAGTGGCCGTGTTGCCTGGCAAGTCAGTGGTCCCACCTGGGTACATCGGTGCCAAAGGTGGAGAGCCTTTGTCTCTCACCCTGGTGGCCCAAAGGGGCGATCAGTATGTGCCCATCTCTCACCAATTTACCCCTGATGACGTGCTCAAGGTGCAGGTGACCTGCGCTCCGCCTGACCAGGAGCGCGTTCAGGTGGTGGTCTTCCAAGAGGACGGAGCCAGCTTCCCTTATCCTGAGCCGCCAGAGGTTCAATGCGGGAACGCAGTTTTGTTGCCCGGCGCTTTTAGAATCGACCCTGCCGAAGCCAGGGTGTGCGCGCTGCTCTCGGCAGACCATGTCGACCGAGCCCGTTTCCTCTCTGATGGGGTGAAGGCTCTCCCCGCCCACGCACAGTGCATAACGATCGCCCCATTGTGAACCTCGACACAGTCGATGCTGTGAACCGCCGTTGACGCCCCGTCGAATCCCGCCTGAAAACTGGCCTTTTCAGATCTGGCACGGCCCCTGCTTTATCCCCTGGCGTCCGCAATCGAGACCCACACTGAGACGGGAGAGCACCTCACATGGCCCACGCGACACTCAAAGCCCTCATGCCTCTGGCCCTCGCCACCCTCACTGCCTGTGGCGCAATGGATGATGATGCCTACGACAGCGGGGATCAGGGCGGGGCCTACTATCCCCCGGCACCGAACAACGGCTATGTCCCGCCGCAAGAGACCCCGCCCAGCGGGGATCCTCAGTCCGGGGAGCAATATGAGCACTACGGCCACAACCCCTTCGTGGACGCTGAAGAGGACAACCTCGCCACCTTCGCCATCGACGTGGACACTGCGAGCTACACGCTCACCCGCAGGAACATCAACAATGGCTGGCTGCCGGATCCTGCTTCGATCCGTGTGGAAGAGTTCATCAACTACTTCAAGTACGCCGACGAGGGCCCTGCCCCCTCCGACGCTCGCCCCTTCGCCATTCACATGGAGGTGGCGCCCTCGTTGTTCGGTGACAGCGCTGGCGGCCAGGCCGCGGACGATGTGGAGCGCTCGCTGATGCGGGTGAACATTCGCGGCATCGATCTCGAAAACGAAGAGCGCAAGTCCGCGAACCTCGTGTTCCTGCTCGACGTCTCCGGCTCCATGTCCAGCCCCGACAAGCTGGGTCTCGTGCAGTACAGTATGCGACGTCTCACGGAGACATTGCGCCCCGACGACACCATCAGCATCGTGGTCTATGCGGGCGCCGACGGCGTGGTGCTCCCCCCCACCCCGGTCTCCAACGCTGGCCGCATCATCGATGCTGTCGAGAGCCTGCGACCTGGTGGCGGGACCAACGGCGAGGCGGGCATTCGCACGGCCTACCGCCTCGCTCAGGAAGCCTACAAGAACGACGGCATCAACCGGGTGATCCTGTGTACCGACGGCGACTTCAACGTGGGCCTCACCGGCGACGCCCTGGTGGGGCTCATCGAGGAGAAGCGCGACGAGGGTGTCACCCTCACGGTCCTCGGCTTCGGCAGCGGGAACTACAACGATCGCACGATGGAGCAGCTGGCCAACAAGGGGAACGGCAACTACGCGTACATCGACCAGATCGCCGAAGCGGAGCGGGTGCTCGTCGAAGGCATCACCGGCACACTGCAGGTCATCGCCAAGGACGTGAAGATCCAGGTGGAGCTGAACAGCGACGCTGTGGCCCGATACCGGCTCATCGGGTACGAAAACCGCGACATCGCCGACGACCAGTTCCGCGACGACGCGGTGGACGCTGGGGAGATCGGCGCCGGCCACCAGGTGACGGCCTACCTCGAGCTGGAGCTACAGCCCAATGTGCGGGCCGACGCCACCCTCGACCTGGCCACGGTCCGGGTGCGCTACAAGGCCCCTGATGCCACGGCGGACGACGCCGCCCTCGAGGAGGTGGCCCGTACGCTGGAGATGGGGGCCCATCGACGGGACTTCGAGGACGCCAGCGACGACTTCCAGTTCGGCGCAGCCGTAGTGGAGTTCGCCGAGGTCCTCCGGGAGAGCCCGCACAGCGTCGGTCGCCGCCTCGGTGAGCTTCAGAGCGTAGCCCGCCGCGCTGCCGGCGACGACGCACGACGCGCCGAGTTCATCGAGCTCGTAGAGCGTGCCGCCACCCTCACCCGCTGAGTGCATACACCTCGCCCCTCACCCTCCCTACGCCACCTTCTGATTGCACAGTCAAGGTGTCGAAGGGGGCTGAGGGCATCACAAGCGCGCTCAACCCTCGCCGCCCACACAGCGAGAACACCTCGACCGAGCCGTGATCGATGATGAGCCTGATGCCATGGCTCGCCTGCCCCGGCGCTTCGCAGAGTGTCGGGCCCTCCCGCTGAGCGAACACCGTGGAGCGGTCGAGAGACATCCCCTCAAATCCCACACGGATCACCACCCGCTCCCCCGCAACACCAGAGAGTGTCACCACCACAGTGAGATCGTCTCGCTCCGGCAGCCAATCCACGCTCACATCAGCCACTTCGGGCAGACTCATCTTCAATGTGCTCTCGTTCAGAGGCTTCCAGGGCAGTTCCTGATGCGCACCTCGAAACGCCTCGAGCTGCTCTGCGGGCAAAGCAGACAGCCGCAAACCCTCAGGTGTCTCTTTCAGTGACAGAGTGCGCGGCGTCGCCATGGCGCCTCGCCATGTCGTGGCCGGTACCGTCCGGGCGTACTTCCAGTTGTTCATCCAGCCCAGCATCAACACCGACGTCGATGGTGTCGGAGCCCCAGACCACGTGACGGCTGCATAGTGGTCCGGTCCGTAGTCCAACCAGAGTGGTTGCTCGATCGGCTCCGCCACGAACCGCTCACCATCAAAGTCACCTACGAAATATTGCGTGCCTGAGCCTGAGTTGGGGCCACCATCGTCCAGGCTGACCAGCATGATCCAGCGGGTGCGGCCCTCGTATTCGAGGGGGAACACATCAGGGCACTCCCACACGCCTCCATGGGCGCCGAGGCCTTCACCGAAGTCCGAGCTGTGGTGCCAGCGCCGCAGATCCCGCGAGACCCAAATCTGTACCCGATCCCCAGCGGCGAGCACCATCACCCATCGACCCGTGGGCCGGTGCCAGCGCACCTTCGGATCTCTGAAGTCCTTCAGGCCTGGGTTGGGGATGATGGGATTGTCGGGCCATTCACACCAGGTCTGCCCCTTGTCGGTGCTGTACGCCAGGCTCTGGACCTGATGCCCCTCGGCGGTGGAGTGCGTAAACAACGCAACGATCGAAGGTGCGCCGACCCCAAGTGTGTCGTGGGCATCAAAGACAGCACACCCGGAGAAAACCATGCCCAGTTCTGGGTGAGGCTTCAGCGCCGGCGGGTGGTATTGCCACCTGACAAGATCGGTCGAAGTGGCGTGGCCCCAATGAATGTCCCCCCACGAGAGGCCGTTCGGGTTGGCTTGGTAGAAGAGGTGATACACCCCATCGACGTACACCATGCCATTGGGATCGTTCATCCACCCCACCTCAGGGGTGAAATGGATGATGGGGCGGAGGGGGATGTAGGGCATGTGCTCGCTCTGCGTGGTGAGAGACATCGGGTCTACCACGTCCGGCTCTGCAGGCGGAGCGCCCCAGCATATCCATTCAGATAAACCAACGCGCTAAACCAATCACACCAACATAACCAACTTGAATACGCTTCTCATCCCCAGCCATCAAACACGCAACAAAGCAATTACATAACAAGCACTTGCACTAAAACAACCTCATCCCCCGGAAAAACTGGCACGCCCCCTGCTCTAGCCTCAGAGCGCCGACAGAGAGGCACCTGCTCAGCGCAGACAACGAGGCGTAGCTCAGCCAGGGAGAGCGCCCGCTGTTGAAAAATGGTGTCCGACTGTCTCGACGTCTTACTTCGCTTTGGGGGCGGGAGGTCGCAGGTTCGAATCCTGCCGTCTCGCAGTGTGCGCTGAGCAGGTGTCTCTCTGTTGGCCATTGGAGAAACCGGAAGAAGTTGCTGTTCGGCCCATGCATCGAGGTGTAGCTCAGTCTGGTAGAGCGCTTGATGATGATGTCCGACTGCCTTGATGTCTTACTTCGCTTTGGGTGCGAGAGGTCGCAGGTTCGAATCCTGCCACCTCGATGGATGCGCCGAGCAGGATCTTCCTTCGGGTCGTGGGGCTGCGCCTCTTCGGGGGTGTAGCTCAGTGGTGAGAGCGCTATTACAGATTTCCGACTGTCTGGATGTCTTACTTCGACTGTCAATCGAGAGGTCGTGGGTTCGAATCCCACCGCCCCCGCTCAGCGCAGCCCCACGACATTTTCGTACGACGCAGTGACTCGAGATCGATGCGCCGTGCTCATCGGAGTGTAGCTCAGCCTGGGAGAGCCGACGGTTTGGGGCCGTAAGGTCGCAGGTTCAAATCCTGCCACTCCGACAGTGTTTTTCAGATCCTGCCCTTCGGGCGCCCCTCCGCTCCTACGGCTTCGCCTCCGTCGGCTGCGGGGCGTCCGGCCGCAGGCCGGACAGGATCGCGAGTGTTTTTAGGATCTTGCCCTTCGGGCGCCCCTCCGCTCATACGGCTTCGCCTCCGTCGGTTACGGGGCGTCCGGGCACAGGCCGGACAAGATCGCGAGCTCACGCTCGCTGGTTCAGCCAAGGCGTTTTGACTGCGCCGTGATGGTTCGGGTGAGCTCATCCACTCAGGCTTCCGACTGACTGGGTGTCTTACTTCGACTGAAACTCCAAGAATGTGGGTGGGCTCTCTCGAGCCATCACGGCGCTGTCAATACTCATCGGGGTGTAGCTCAGCCTGGAAGAGCGCACGGTTCGGGTCCGTGAGGCCGCAGGTTCAAATCCTGCCACCCCGACAGTGTTTTTCAGATCCTGCCCTTCGGGCGCCCCTCCGCTCCTGCGGCTTTGCCTCCGTCGGCTACGGGGCGTCCGGCCACAGGCCGGACAGGATCGCAGGCTTCGCCTGCTGCCCATTTCCGCGTGCTGTGGTGACAACGGCACTCCACCTGACCACAGATGACTGTTGGTTTGGGTGCATCAACCCGACCAGGAGTCGGCACTTTGTGTGTCAACTCTTAGATGTCCAACTGACCGGGTGTCTTACTTCGACTGATGCATTCAAACGAGCAGTCATCTGTATCGGGTGCATTTGACTCGTGACTGAGCGGAATACACCCGCTCGACTGGAGGATGACATGACTCGCGTGTTGAAGACTCAGAACATGAAGCAGTGGCTGACCCAGGGCTGGATCAGCACCTACGAGGGCGCGCCTGCCTACGACTACAGCGACACGCACCCGCTCATCCACTTGGTGTTCACCATGGGCTCGGCCCTGTTCACCGACGGCTTCTATGAGACTGAGCAGGCCCAGGTCCGCACCTTCGCACAGTCCCTGCTCCGGGCGGCCCAGGTCGACCCCAAGTTTCCCTGGCAGTACGCCGCGTGGATGCGTGACCCCAAGCGCGGCAAGGGCAACCGGATCCAGGGCTCCCTGGCGCCGGCGCTGCTCGACGCCCTGTTGCCCAAGGATCTGCGAGACGAGGCAATCGTCGCCCAGTACACCGCCCTGGCTCTGAGCCATCGGCCCGATGACGTCACCGCATGCCTGACGCACTACGAGCGGCTTGGCCTCGGCCGCCCCTCAAAGGCGGTGCGGCAGGGCATGGCGCTGGCTCTGACGAAGTTCGACGAGTACCAGCTGCTCAAGTACACCGGCAGCCGCCAGAAGGTACGCCTGTGCGATGTGATCTTGATGGTGCGCGAAGAGCTCGAGGCCCTCAGTGATGGTGGCGCTCTGGCGCTGGCTGTCGGTCGGTACCTGCACGCCCCCACACGATCACGGAAGGATCACCCCTCCCTCGATCGCATGCACCTGACCCGAGCGCGCCGCGCGCTCTGGGCGATGCCGCCCTCTGGGGCGCTGTCGCCGGAGCTTCCGCTGCAGCTCGAGGCCTCACGGGTGACCTGGGAGCAGGTGCTCAGCCACTTCGGTGCGGGCAATGATCCGAGCGTGAAGCGCCGCCGTAAGGCAGTGTGGTCGGCGCTGCTCTCCGTGCGCGGGCTGGTACCCGACACTGCTTTGCTGCGCAACGTGCGCAACATGGTGGAGGCGGGTGTCTCTGCGGATCAACTCACCGAGGTGGTCTCTCAGCGCCGGTTCGACAAGGTCTGGCCGCACCAGGTCTACGCGGGCTACAAGGCCGCGCCTCAGCTCGGCGCCCACTTCGAGGCGATCTTCAGCCGCACCCTCGATCGGCTCCCCCTCGGGCGCCATCTGGGCATCGCTGACGCCTCGGGCTCGATGATGGTGAAGGTGGGTGGCTCGAAGGGCTCGCTCAACGCCATGGATGTGGCGCTGTGCTTCACTGCCATCATGAGCGAGAGCTCCGGCCTCGGCGCCTCGTTCTCTGATGGCCAGTTCGCGCAGTGGTCTGGCGGCAAGTGCCTCTCGATCGCTGCCCGTGGGCAGCACGAGGGCGCCCTGAAGTTCGCTCAGAACCCGGCCCTGCGCCGAGGTATGGGCGGCACTCAGGTCTTCGGTGCCGTGATGGAGCTGATCAAGTGGCTGGTGGACCACCCAGAGGTGACCCCGCCGGACTGCTTGTGGTTCTTCTCTGATATGCAGTTCCACCCGGCGGCGGGCGCGCTCAAGAGCCAGCCCAACGTCATCACGGAGCTGTCGAAGATCCACGGCGTGTCACTGCAAGGCCCGCCCCTCGAGGCGGCCCTGAAGCTCTACCGGAAGGCCATCGGTCCGGTGGACGTGGTGCTCTGGAATCTGGCTGCCTATGCGCCTGTGCCGGTGCCCGCGGACATGGAAGGTGTGCTCTTGGTGAGCGGCTTCGACACCAACACTTTCGACACCGTCAGCCGCTGGCGACAAGGGCTGCCGATGTCCGGTGAGGGTGCGCCGTCGGTGGAGGAGAGCCAGGAGATCGTTCTGGATAAGATCCGCGCGTTCTGATCGCACAGTCTGATCTCACAGTACGCTCCTGGTCACGTGACGGCCACATCGCCCATCGAAGCGGTGTGGCCGTTCTCTTTTCGAAAAATGTGCCGTGAGACATGACCAAACCACGCAACCCTTCGCTTCGTTCCGGGCCGTATCCTGTGAATGCCGATGCACAGCGGCGCGTCCAAGGGCCCTCAACTCACGGTCTGGAGGATTACAGCAAGTGAAGCCAAACGGCTTGCTCGCGATGTCATGCTGTCGAACATACTCAATTTTCTGTTCAACATCCTGGTATGGGTCATCGTGAAGGTGGTGCAGGCGGCCATCCTGTTCCTGCCCCTGTTCACGCTCTATGTCATCCTCATCGTCCTGTTCAGCGACACTGACCGCACCGTGGCGCTCAAGCTGGGCCGGGATTTGCCTCCTTCTACAATGGAAGCGAACCTCAAGGCGATGACTGGCCCCTTGTACCCCCTGGCCCGTTTCATCCTTTGGGGGATCATCGTCGGGCTCGCCTACTCATTCATCGCCGCCTTCGTCCGCGCAATCAGGGGGTCCGGCCCTCACGAGGACGCCACAGCGTCTGATGTGCCTCAAGAACAACCCAACAAGCTGGACTCAGGGCTCTGAAGCCGTCCCGAGCCTTCAGGCTGCAGACTCTCAGACTTCGAATGTGCCGCAGGCCATCAGCTGTATTCTGGAACGCTGGAGTGCCCTTTGAAGGGGGCATCTCACCTCCAAAGCTCTGGGCTACAACGTACTGAAGAAGCTGAAGGTTTCGGAGGAGGGTGTAGCGACAAGGAGAGTATGAGGGATGGGAGTCAGTCGATGGGAGCCAAATCAGGCTGGGCCTAGTCGCAGGTGGGCTGGCTGTCGGACACATCAATCACGAGGCCACTGGACGCTTTGTCACGGCTCCAAACAGCCTTTACGCGTACCCATTTGTTGCGCTTCACGTTCTTTTTGGTCTTGCTGAAGCGCTTATTCTGAGCGCTGTTCTTGGCCACGATGAGCAAGTCGCACGCCCCCTTGCCCTCACCACGGCACTTGATGGTGCCCGTATCATTCTTCGCCTTGAGCCGGAGGGTTTCCTTGGCGTAGGACCGGTTCGAGTCCCGCCCGTTGAAGCTCTGAACGCGCAGGTGAGCCTGGCCGTGGAGGCAGTTGAGCACGTTGATGCGCACTGCTGAAGAGCGCTTTGCAGATGCTGTCCCGGTGAATCCGAGAGTGAAGAGAGCAGCGAAAGCACAGAGCCAGAAGGTGTGGCGCATGTATGTATCCTTGTGTGTCACCGAGAAAATCGTGGCGCCTTTGACGAAGCGCCAGTGAGTCCATTCAAAGTCATTTCGCTTTTCTGCGGAAGCAACTCGAGGCAGCTCCAGCTCAAGAAGGCTCGACTACGACTTCCGTCGTGATCGAGTTCGCAATGAAACACCCCCGATGCGCAGACGTATGCAGCCACTCAAGTTGCTCTTCGGACGGTTGTTCTCCGGAGAAAGCAACCTTGGGCCGAAGCACGATGCGGGTCACCGCGAGTCGCCCCTTGTCGTTCTTCCCGAGGGTCCCGACCGCGTCGTCTTCGTAGGCATCCACCACCCACCCCCTCTTCGAGGCGATGGCGAGTAAAGTCAGCATGTGGCAACTCGACACTGCTGCAACCAGGGCTTCCTCCGGGTCCACGCGATCCGCATCTCCCAGGTACGTGGTGGCGGCAGATGCTGGCACCGTGATCCCTGCGTCGAAGCCCCAGGTGTGAGACCGGTTGTAGTTTTCGTACGCGAAACCTTCGGTCTCGCGAGTCCAGCGAATCACCGCAGTATGTTCAGACATTGGCCCTCCAACAGGCGTCAGCGCTCCAGCCGCACCGGGGTTCCATCGAAAACGTCCTCCGAGAGCTCAGGCTGCATCTACAGGTCCGTGACTCCTCATTGGAGTTCCGCATAAAACGGCGCCCGTGGCCAGAGACGCGATGCTCTTCGGACAAAGTAAATCGCCCCCGCTGGTCCTCACCATCTCTCGGCGCCCCATCGCAGCTCGGCACAGCATGCTCGCCCACATGCCGACGATTTAAGCGGAACCACGTGGGTTGAGTTCGACTGAACCACACAGCCCTCTCTACAATCCGCCGCTCAATCGCCAGCGATTCATTTCATGGCGTTTTGGCAGTGCTCGAGATGAGGCATCCCATGACCCGCACCTTCCTTCTGCTGTCGCTCTCCCTGCTCGCCGCTTGCGACACGGAGACCCCATCGACAGAGAGCATTCAGGACGCGCAGGCACCCGGCCCAGGTGCTCTGGATGCTGCGATCACCGACCTGTCATTTGCTCAGGACGATGCGCTTACACCTGAGGTGTCGCTCGTAGCAGATGCTGCTGTCGTGGAAGGCGATGCCGACGTGGAGGACGGCCTTACCCCGGACGCCGATGTGCCTCCTGAGATACCTCGCCCTGACGATCCAACGCCTCCGGACTACCTGCGTGTCCCCGACGACGCGCTCGTCATCGACTCGACGTTGTCGTGTGCAGAGGCACCGATCATCGAAGCCCCTGCCACGCTCTTCGTCCCCGGACAGCCGGAGAAATCGCCATTTGTGCGTTTGAGCGCGCCGCCGCAGACTGCCATCGGCGTCTACTTCACCCGTGGGCGTACTGAAGACGCGCTGCCCACTCTGCAGGGGATCGGGGCCTCTCCGGTCGCCTGCCATCAATGCCGGGACTTCGACCGTGACGGGTTCACCTGCCAGAGCCCGGGGATCCCACCCCAACGTTTCTACCAGGAACAATACTGGTCCACTGGCAACCCGTTGTTCGTCAATGACACTGACAGCCCGATGGAGGCGGCGCTCTCTCTGGGGCCTGGAGGCGGTGTGTTCACCCTCGTCGAGTTCCCTGTCGCGCCACCGTTCCCGGACGATGCCTGCGACGATGGCGGTCAGCTCGACCTGCCTTCGAACATGGCCTTCACAGCCCTGCCACCATGTGCAGCGATCACCATCGCCTCGCGCACTCGAGCCCAACCCTTCGGCATTACCTACCGTCTCCCCGATGTGTGGGGGCAACTCAACGACATTGAGCGCGTTCACCCTGTCGAAGGTGTGCCCTTCGCATGGCGTGAGATCCCCCTGCCCCCGTCCAGCGCCTGTGACACCGCGCCTGTGCTCGAGCCAGGCCAGCTTGAGCACGCTCGCGTTGATTTGGAGCCTTGGGAGGGAGGCGGTCTGTGCCAGTTCGACGACACCGCCAGGGGGACGGGTTACTTCCGCATCGTGATTCCGCCCAGTACCCGAGCTCACCTCACGTCGATCTCTGCGGTGGTGGCGGATGGCGGTGGATACCCCGTCATGGTGATTGCTGATCAGTGTGATCCCGAAACCCGGTGTGACGCCGAGCATGCCCCACCTACTTGGACCGATCCCTTGCGGGTCACCTTGGAGAACCCTGGAGAGACGCCAGTCGAACACATCATCGGATTGATGCAGGGTGGAGTGGGCTACGAGGGCAACACGGTGGAGGTCTGGATGGCCACGGAGTCACTGTGATCTCAGAGCCATACGGGGCCTGACTCGGGCAACCTGCTCACATGCCCCCGCTGTGGTGCGCACATGGCTCGATTCGAACACTCGACTTCGGCCTCAGGCTGATCAATAAGAGCCCGAGCCCTCGGAGTCCGGAGTCTGCCCATGCACCACCTGCCCCACCTGCCTGGTTGGATCGAAGTCGTCTGCGGCAGCATGTTCTCCGGCAAGACCGAAGAGCTGATCCGCCGGCTGCGCCGCGCCGTGTACGCCCACCAGAAGGTGCAGGTCTTCAAGCCTCGTGTGGATACTCGCTACGACGACACCGCCGTGGTGAGTCACAACGATGCTCGGGTGGAAGCAGAGCCCGTCGACCACGCCAACGCCATCCCGGGGCTGGTTCGGCCCGATACCTCGGTGGTCGGCGTCGACGAGGCCCAGTTCTTCGACGAGAGCCTCGTGGCGGTGGTGAACCAGCTCGCCGACAAGGGCCTGCGGGTCATCTGCGCCGGCCTCGACATGGACTACCTCGGGCAACCCTTCGAGCCCATGCCCCAGCTTATGGCCATCGCTGAGTACGTCACCAAGACCCGGGCCATCTGCACCGTGTGTGGTCAACCCGCGAGCCGCTCGCAGCGGCTCACCGCCAGCGAGAGTCAGGTGGAGCTCGGCGCCCACGATTCGTACGAGGCGCGCTGCCGTCATCATCATCACGACGGCGCAGGCATGCCCGAGCAGCAGCCTCTGCCCATGTCACTTCCCGACCTGGGGCCTCGACACGGCCCCGTCCCCGAACAGATCCCATTGCGTTTGAAGAACGGAGGCCGCTGACATGGACTTCTACAACAAGAGCTACCGCATCGAGACCATGCTCACCGAGGCCCAGCTCGACGAGCGTATCCAGGCCCTCGGCGCGCAGATCACCGAAGAGTATCGCGATCGCGGCACGGTGGTGCTCGTGGGGGTGCTCCGGGGCAGCTTCATGTTCATCGCCGATCTGGTCCGGGCCATCGATCTGCCCATCGAGGTGGATTTCATCGGGGTCTCTTCCTACGGCGACGCTCAGTCCTCCTCTGGCGTGGTCCGGCTCACCCAGGATCTGACCCGCCCCGTGGAAGACAAGCACGTGCTCCTTGTGGAAGACATCGTCGACACCGGGCTGACCATCGACTACCTCATGGCCAACCTCGCCACCCGTCGACCGGCGTCGATCAAGGTGTGCACCTTGCTCCACAAGCCCGACAACAAGAAGATCGAGGTGCCGCTCGACTATGTGGGCTTCGAAATCGAGAACAAATTCGTGGTGGGTTATGGCCTCGATCACTCCGCCAAATTGCGCAACCTCCCCTTCATCGGGGTGGTCACTGGCACGCCCTGAAGCACGCCTCTGGGTGCTCGCCGCCCTGTTGTGCCTCTCGGGCTGTGGCGACAAGCCCGCCAAAAATGGCGCTGACGATGGCCATGCGTCGAAGGATGCTGTGGCGACACCGTCTCCGCAAACGCCCCCTGTCGAGCCCAACCCACCGCCACCACCCGATGTAGACTGGCTCGCGGTAAGCCGCGCAGACGACACCTGCGCCGATTGCCATCCTGCCATTGCAGAGTCGTGGGCCAGACAGCCCATGGGGCGCAGCTGGTCCGTCGTCACCCCGACCAGCGTCGAGGGCGCCCAGCTGCCTGCCACGGTGAGACACCCCATCACGCACGAGACCTTCACCTTGCGTCTCGAAGGCGGCTCTCTGCTCTTCGAAGATGGCCATGGCCCTCCGCTCGAAGCGGTACAGATCGTCGGCAGCGGCGCCCACACACGCTCGTTCGTCGCCGAAGCTGATGGCGTCATGCGAATTCTGCCCATCACGGAATATGCCGGGAAAGGCTTCGCCCTCAGCCCCGGATATGAGGTGCCAGATCATCCGGGTGCAAGCCGTCGCGTCACGGACGATTGTCTCAACTGCCACGCCGACCAATTGCCTGTGGTGAAAGGCACACGGGACCGCTTCGCGTCGATGCCGGCCACCGCCATCGGCTGCAGTCGCTGCCATGGCGACGCCCGGGCCCATGCCAAGGCACAGACTGATGGTCAGCCCGATCCTGGCGTGCGATCTCCGGCGAAGATGCCCCCTGAGCGCGCCGCCGATGTCTGTGGTGCGTGCCATCTACAGGGACAGGTGCGGGTGCTGAGGGCGGGCCGTCGCTGGGACCATCATCGACCCGGTGCAGCTCTGAGCGACACCCTCGCGGTCTTTGACCGCACCCAGAGTGGCGAGGCCTTCAACATCGCCAGCCAGGCAGAGCGTCTGGGTCGAAGCCGCTGCGCCCAGGTGACGGGGCCCAGCCTCAACTGCACCACATGCCATGCCCCCCACCCTACTGAGGCTCAGCCTGATCGGTCTGCTCCGTGTCGGTCGTGCCATGTAGCCCCTGAGCGGGCGAAGTGCACCGCACCTGAGGGTCAGCGCGCAGAGGCAGATTGCGCCCAGTGCCACATGCCCAAAGGCAACACGGCTGACGTGATGCACGTGCAGATGACAGATCACTTCATCCGCAAGCGCCCTGGTCAGATACCGCCCCCTCCGAAAGATGGCCCGCTCCTCTGGCTCAACCGCCCCAGTGACATCGCAGAGGATTCGGGGACGGCCCAGAGGCTGCTCGGACGTGCGTATGCCGAAGCGCACAGACTGTATGGCCGGCCCAAGGACCGTGCCCGGGCCCTCGCCGTGCTTCAGAAACATCTGCGCCCAGGTGCGGACCCCGACGGCTGGTTCGATCTCGCCTCCATGGCCCGACTCGGGGGTGATCTCGCCGGGGCACGCACGGCCATGACCGAAGCGCTGAAGCGTGAGACCCCCTCGGCAGATGTCTACGGGGCAGCAGCAGACATCGCCCTCGCCTCGGGCGACGCCACAGGCGCCCTCACCCACCTCGAAGCGTCGCTGGCCCTGGCACCCCACGACGTCGATCGATGGACCCGCAAGGCCATGGCGCAGCTGGCTCTGGGGCAGCTCGACGCCGCGAAGGCCACCCTTGACCACGCACAAACGCTCGACCCGCGCGATCCGACGCCCCTCATCGCCCGAGGGGCCGTGGCCCGCCTGCAGGGCAACCTCACCGAGGCCATCGCCCACTTCGAGGCCGCTGTGGCGTTGCGGCCAGGGCACGTACAGGGGTGGCTCGATCTCTGCCGGGCCCAGCTCGACGGGCGCGCCGCAGCGGCGACGCGGAACTGTGCCCGTGGATCAGGCCTCGGCCGTGGCCCTGGAGCCAAGGCGCGCTTCGATGGGGCCTTCGCCCGGGTGAGCCTCAACGAGGGCAACACCCGCAAAGCGAAGATGTTGGCGCTGAGGACCATGGTGGCCGATCAGTTCAACGCCGACGCCCAGATGGTGGCGGGGGTCCTCGCTGCGGAAGCTGGAGATGTGGCTGCCGGTCGGCAGGCCCTCGAGAAGGCCGTGTCCATCGATCCGGTCATGGCAGAGGGGTGGTGGCATCTGAGCAAGGTCAGAGCCCAAGGGGGGGACACCGCTGGGGCGACTCAGGCGAGAGATCGAGCCCTCGCACTGGGCTATCCAGCCACCAGCGAGCCGTAATTCATCTTCGCAGCAGGTGCTCAGGTGGTTGCAGGTGCCTGCTCCGCCGTCATGTACTGCTTGGCCAGCTGGAGCGCCTCCACCGCCGCTTGGGGCTGCTGCAATCTCAGGAACAGCTTGGCGAGGTGGGCCCAGAAGCTCGAGTCGGTGCAGCCCGCCTGGGCCACCCTCTCGTACCACCGCAAGGCCTCCATGTCCTCGTTGGCCTCTTCGGCGATTTGCCCGATGGCGAGGCAGAGCGACTCTGACTCGCGGACCGCCTCGTGGGCCTCGTACAGACCCGTGAGCAGATCATAGGCGCCTTGCAGGCCTTGCGCTTGCTTGATCATCGCCGCCACCTGTACGGCCACGTCCACCTCTGAGGGCCGCACGGCGATGTAGCGATGTACGTGGCCAGGGGCCTCGTTCAGGTGACCGAGATTGCAGCCCAGCTCCACGAGGCGCGCTCTGACGACGACGTCTTCCTCACGGCCATCGCCGGGCATCGTCTCCACGATCTCGTTGTAGAGGGCATAGGCCTCGGCCCACTTCTCCTCCTCGAATTCGATGTCGCCGAGCAGCTTCTTCGCCCGCCATTGCTGAATGGCCGGATCGTGGATCGCCAGCAGGTTGTAGCCGTCCATCTTCACCGCGAGAGAGCGCTGAAGGTTGCGTCGGGCCATCTCCAACTGGCCCTCGCCGATGTGGCCGTAGGCGGAGTGGTACCAGAGATCTACATTGTCGGGCCATCGAGTCAGGGCCCTGTCGGCCACCTCGATGGCCTCCGCCGAGCGCCCCTCACCAGTGAGCGATCGCACGAGGCCCACATAACTGTAGGGCACGGGCATGTGTCGGACTGCTGGCGGGTGGGCACCGGGATCCCGCTCGAACAACCTCACCACCTGACTGAAAGCCTCACGGGCCCGATCCACTCGACCAGCCACCCAGTGTTGGGAGCCGAGGTAGAAGTGGGTCATCAGGTCGTCAGGGCGCTCGGCGAGGCGGGCCTCGAGCAGCTCGATGTTCCGCTCGTCCTTGGCCTTCTCCTTCATGACCTCCGGATCAGCACCATAGTGGTCGAGGATGAGATCCAGCCGGAAGTCGAGGGAGGTCTGCAGTGCAGTGCCCACCTCTTCGTGCACCCGGCCGGTGAAACGCATGCCCTCGACGTTGCGGAACAGCCGCCCGGAGAAGCCTTCTCCCATGAAGGTGCCGTCCCGAGTGAAGTTCCGAAGCCTCGGACAGACGATGAGATGCTGCGGGCCACCGGCCTCGAGGATGGACTTGAGCACGCTCCGAGACTCCGGCGCGAGACGCTCGTCGCAGTCGAGACAGAGGATCCAGTCGGATTCGGCCATGTCCAGCGAGGCGTTCCGGGCGGTGGAGAAGCTGCCGTCCCAGGGGTAGTAGCCCACCTTCACGCCGAGGGCTTCGCAGATGGCCACGGTGTCGTCGGTGCTCCCAGTGTCCACCACGATGATCTCGTCGGCCACCCCCTGCACCGACTCGATGGCGCCTGCGATGAACTCGGCCTCGTCTTTGGCGATCATGCACACCGCCAGCGTGGGCCTCTGCGCCCGCCGAGCGGCCTTCACCGTCTCTTGCACCACACGATGTACGTGCTTGGGGGCCGATTTGGAGCGGCCCAGCATCTGCCGGGCGTTCTTCTGGCTCTCCTTCGCCGCGGTGTACTCCGGATCAAGCCAAAGGCAATGCTCGAAGAGGGTGAGCGCCTCTGCGGCGTGCTGGCGGTTGAACAGCGCCACGCCGAGCAGATTGCACAGGTGGATGTTTCGCGGATGCTCGGTGAGGACCGGCGTGAGCAGCTCGATGACGTCCTTGTCCCGACCGAGGTCGAGCAGGTTCACCGAGGCATGGCCGAGGATCGTGGCGTTGCCGGGCTCGAGCTCGAGGGCCTGCTTCCAGAGGGGCTGCGCCCGCTCCGGGGCCGAGGCCCGCATGGCGATGGACTTCAGATACTCAGCGGACTGAGGATCTCGAACGGTGGCGATCTTGAAGGGCATGCAGGCCTCTCGGGCGTAGACAGACTCGCACGATAGAACGGCGCAACGACCCCCACGACTTGAGGCAGATCGAACAGAGAGAGGCTGGCTGTTTTCCTTGAGGCCCAGTGGGGTTATCCTCCCGGGGCACTCTGACCGCCAAAGGCCCCTCTTGAGCCAGCGACCCGTCCCTTTTGGCAAATATCTGCTCCTCGAGCGCATCAGCGTCGGCGGCATGGCCGAGGTCTTCAAGGCCCGTACGTTCGGTGTGCAGGGCTTCAGCAAGCTGGTGGCCATCAAGAAGATCCTGCCGCACCTCGCCGAAGATGAGCAGTTCGTCGACATGTTCATCGCCGAAGCCAAGATGGCGGTGCAGCTCACCCACACCAACATCGCCCAGATCTACGATCTCGGCTGCATCGACAACGATCACTACATCGCCATGGAGTACGTGAGCGGCCGTGATCTGCTGTCGCTGCACAACCACTTCCGCAAGACCGGCCGCAAGCTGCCTGTAGAGCTGGTGGCCTACATCGGCGCCCGCATCGCCGAGGGCCTCGATTACGCCCACAACAAGAAGGGTGCCGATGGCCGGCCGATGAACCTCGTGCACCGGGACATCAGCCCCCAGAACGTGCTCATCAGCTACGACGGCGCGGTGAAGTTGATCGACTTCGGCATCGCCAAGGGCAGCCTGCAAGGTCGCCAGCAGACCCAGGCGGGGGTGCTCAAGGGCAAGTTCGGCTATATGAGCCCCGAGCTCGTCACCGGCCAGGAGATCGACCACCGCAGCGACATCTTCGCCCTGGGCACGGTGCTCTACGAGCTGCTCACCAGCGAGCGGCTGTTCCTCGGCGAGTCCGACTTTGCCACTCTGGAACAAATCAAAACCTGCGATATTCCCCCGCCCAGCGTTCGATCCCCTGAGGTGTCCCCGGCCCTCGACGACATCTTGATGAAGGCCCTCACTCGAGATCCGAACGATCGTTACAGCCGGGCCGCGGAGATGTCCGAGGCCTTTGAGCGGATGCTCCGAGAGGTGGGCCACCATCACCCCATGAAGGCCCTCGGGCACTGGATGCAGACCAGCTTTCGCGAAGAGCGGGCCAAAGAGGTCAGCCGCAACGAAGCCTGGATGCGCATGGAGATGTACCCGGACGACGAGGAGGAAGAAGAGACCTCGCTCTGGGACGACGCCCCCGACGTCGCCGCCGCAGCCAACCCTGAGAAGCCCACCTGGCTCTCACCAGAGGAAGCGCCGGCGCCGAACCTGCCCCTCGTGGGGACCCAGGTCGGCGACGATCCCATGGCCCTGCCCAACGCGCCGACCCCCACTCCAGATCCGCCTCCTCGGCCCATCACCATCGATCACGCCCCCCGAGGGCAGCGGCGCCTCTTTCTGGTGGCCTCGGCCCTCGTGGTGATGGTGCTCACCGGTGTGGTGGTGGGCTGGCTGGTCCTCGAGCCCGCCCCCCCCAAGGCAAAGTCGGGGCTGGTGTTGCACATCGAACCCCCCGAAGGGGTCTCGATCTTCGTCGACAACACGCTCGCGGGCGAGGGCAGTCCATTCATCCAGAAGGGCTGGGCGCCTGGGGCCTACGCCGTGCGGGTAGAGCGCAGCGGGTACACTGCATGGAGGCGTCGATTCCTGCTCAAGCCCGGGGAGTTCGCCGAAGAGCGTGTGGTGCTCAAGCCCACCGCAGGCCTGCCGGGCAAGATCCGGTTCGTCACCGAGCCTGACGACGCACAGATCCTCATCGATGGACGACCGCTCCGTATCGATCAACGGTATGGATATGTGAGCCTCGACAGCAGCCACCCCAGCACCATCGAGATCAGAAAAACAGGCTACCTGCCCTACCGGGAGCAGCTCACACCAGAGCCTGGGGGCAAACAGACCCGAACCTTCAGGCTCGAGCCCGCTCAGCCCTGATCGTCGTCCGCGCCGCCCTTGAGCCGCTGAGCCACGCGCACGCGCTGACGGGCCTTGTAGAGATCGTGACGGTTCTCACCGGCTTCGTTCGCCGCCGCCGTGGCCTGATCACACAGCTGAAACTCCACCAACATGAAGACCACCACCCCGTGCTCGGGGTTCACCGGCACGTTGTAGCGCGCGAGCAGATCATCCACTCGGATCGGCAGGTCGACGACGAAGTTGATGATCTTGAAGGAGTGCCCGCTGAAGTGGTTCACCGGCGCCGCCGTCGCCGAGCGGGGCAGCGGGCCCTGAGCTTCGGGGAACTGCATCACCTTGAGGAACCGCTTCATCTGCGGATCGGCGGCGATGGTCCGGTGCAGGTCGATGAGGCCATTTCGAGAGGCCCCAGGCACCACATAGTTGAAGGGGAACAGCTCGGTGCTCAAGTAGACCAGGGCTTCGAAGAGATCGTCGAGGCTGTCGGTGATCACCCTGAACCGGATGCGATCGTGCAGCTGCACCGCGTGGCTCTCGGACTGCACGAGCAGCTTGGTGATCATCGAGTCTACGGTCTTGCGACTGCCGGCGAACTCGGCGACCCGCACACCTCGGGCCTTGAGGCCGTCGAGGGCGGTGAAGACCTTGTTCTCGATGCGTTGGTACAGCTCTGCAGCGGAGACTGGCAGGGTGAACAACAGCTCCCTGCCCTGCAGATGATGGAACACGTGCATGACCTTGAGGATCCGGCACGCCTGCCTCTGGGCAGGGCTGTCCGGGCCGCTGGCCATCAAAAACAGGCCCTTGACGTTCTCCAGCTGGGTGAGAGCCGCGGTGAGATCGAACTCGAAGTAGCGATCGAGGTACTCGACGGCCTGGGTAAAGATGTGGCCCACCCGCTGTTGATCGATGGGATCACCCGGGTCGAACCCCTGCAGTCTCAGCAAGCGGTCCACCTCGGCCTCGCTGCGCAGCGAAAGCCGGCGCCAGTCCACCACGGAGTTGCCTTCGAGGAGCAATCTGAGTTGCTCGAGCTCTTGTAACCCGGTGCTCAAGAGGCCATGCTCTTCGAAGCTCGCGTTCAGGTGCACTTCGAAATCTGCGGGGCCCTCTTCAACCTGGGTCATCGTTCACTCGCGCTGTGGGGACTGGGAAGGCGTTAACCTCGACCACAACGCCAGGAATTTCAACCCCTGGAAGTTCCGCGGTCGATGCCCAGTGTACCACCGAGCAGAGCAACGCTGGTGGCCATGATGGCCAGGTTGCCCAGAACGATGGCAGCGGGGGTGCCCGCGACGACGGCGGTGAGTGCCCCTGCCCCACCGAAAATGGCCAATGCCTTCATGTTTGCCCTCCTGAAAACGACTTACACCTACAACAGAACACCTGAAACCACCTTGTCCCCTTATGGTGCGGGCGTCAAAAAAATCGCCGACCCCTTGGAACGACGTGTGTGTTCGCCGAGAGCCCTTTGATGTCGCAGATTCTCACCGAGCCCCCCTGGGCCACCCGCGCCCTGAGCAATGGACTCACTGCCGTGGCGGTACAGCGCCCTGGCGCCCGCAGCGCCCACTTGAACGTGGCGGTCCGTCTGGGGGTGCGCTTCGAAGCTCCAGAAGACAACGGACTGTCGCACTTTCTCGAGCACGCCTTGTTCCTGGGCTGTGAGGGCTACCCGAACGCCGACGCGGTGAACGAGGCCGCGGAGCGGATGGGGGAAGTCATCGAGGCGTCCACAGGCCGTGACACAGTGCAGTTCGAGCACACTCTGGCCCCAAGCCGACTGAGGGCGGGGCTCGATCTCATGGCGGCCATGCTCACGGCGCCCCGGTTCGAAGGCCTCGAGCCCGAGCGGGCCATCATCCTCGAAGAAGCCCTGGACGAGCTCGACGATCGTGGTCGGCTCATCGACGCCGACACGCTGTCACGCATGGATCTCTGGCCAGGGATCTCCATGGGCCAGCGCATCATCGGCCCGGAGTCGAACATCGAGCGCTTCGATCTCGATGATCTCCACCGGATGCATCGCCGCCACTTCCAGGGGCCGAACATGGTGGTGACTGTGGTGGCCGACGCGGATCCGCAGATCCTGCTCGACGACATCGAGGCGGCCTTCTCGAAATTGCCCGGCGGCGACGCCCGCGCGCTCACGCCTCTGCCCGAATTCGCCGCGGGTCCCCTCCTCCGTCAGGTCCCGGACAGTGGTAGCCAAGTGGAATGCCGCCTGGCCTTTCGCACCCCAGGCTTTAGACACCCCGACGCGCCGATCATCGACATGATCAAGCGCATCCTCGATGACGGCATGGCAAGTCGGATCCAGAGGCGTCTGGGCAATGACCTGGGCCTGGCGTACGACCAGTGGGCCGCCTGGGATCGATACCCTGACACCGGGGCCTTCGAGATCGGCGCCACGGTGAGCCCGGGCAAGGCGATCACCCTCGTGAAGGAAGCTTACGCCCTGCTGGAGGGCCTCGTGACTGATCCACCCGACGATGCCGAGCTGTCACGGGTGCGGTTCAGAGCCCAGTGGGCGGCGGAGACCGGCGGTGAGCACGGGGAAGTCCTCGCAGCGCGGTACGGCACTCGACGTCTCTACTGGCCCGACGCCCGGCCAGTGGCCGAGCGCCTCGCGGCTCAACTCGATGTCAGTGCCGAAGACATCGCCCGGGTGGCGGCTTCGCTCTTTCAGGGCAAAAACCACGTGGCCTGTGTGGTGGGCGATCTGAGCCGCCCCGCTGGGCGCACGCTCGAACGCACGGTGGCCGCCTTTGGCCGCTGACGATGGGCTCGGGCCACATCAGCGTCTCGTTTCGCTTGGCGAAGCATGATTCACCGACGCCTGTGAGCGGAGCTGAATCGACATCTGCACAAAAAAACCTGTCGTGGCTCTGCCCGCGTCGTCGCCTCTGCAGTTGAAACACCACTCAACTCGAGGAGACGATCATGCACCACTTCACCCTGCTCACCACCCGCACCTGCCTCATCGCTCTGTTGGCCTCTCTGACCCTCACGGGCTGCCCCACGGGTGACGATGGTCCTGCTCCGGAGGACCAGGCTGACATGTCTGGTGAAACAGGGGGCGCCGAAGCGCCCTCTGAGAACCCTGACGGTCGAGCACCTGCAGACGGCCTCGACGAAGCCCCTGCTCAGAGCGAAGTCGACGTTCTCGACCCAGAGGGGATCTCCGCCGATGACCTCACGAGGCCCGGCCCTGAAGAGGAAAGCCCTGAAGAAGAGAGTCCTGACGTCGAAGCTGATCCTGAAGAAGGTCCTCAAGCAAGCGAGACTCCAGAACGCGACCCTCAGGCAGGGACGCCGCGGGAGGAAGTCGATCCCCTGGCCTGTGATCAGGCCTGTGCCGACGAAGCTCAGGCGTACTACACCGACTGCATCGGCTGGGGCTTCTCAGAAGAGGTCTGCAGCGCCCGGGCTGGCTCCATGGCTCGACAGTGCATCGTCGATCAATGTCGGGACGACGAAGAGGTAGAGGAGACGCCCGAAGAAGCTGATTACGAGGCCTGTATGGATCGCTGCACTGACCGAGGCGGCTCTGCCCGCCAGTGCCATGAGATTTGCACCGAGCCTTTGGAGCGCGAGATGGCCGACCCTCGCGAAGACGAGGAGGACGGCCCCACCTGCGCCGAGACCTGTGAGGCCGAGGCCCTCGAGGTCTACGAGGCCTGTATGGATCGCCACGATGACGAGCAGGGTTGTCGGGATCGCGCTCGGCGGACTCAGCAGCGATGCGTCGCCGAAGAGTGCACTGAGCGGGTGATCATCGCCGAGTGACACCCCAGGTTATGGCCCCAGGCCTACCCAGACCGACCCGTCCGCACGGATCTCCTTCTTGAAGATGGGCACGTCTTCTTTGAGCCGGTCGATGATGAACTGACAGGCCGCAAAGGCCTCACGCCGGTGCGGTGTGCTCACCGACACCACCACTGCAGCTTCACCCACGGGCAAGACACCCAGCCGATGATGCAGGGCGATGCGGGCGCCGGGCCACTGCCCCAGGGCCTCTTCACAAATGCCTTGCATCACCTTCACCGCCATGGGGCGGTAGGCCTCGTACTCCAGCCGCACCACCTGATGCTCGCCGGTGTGATCGCGCACACGGCCAGTGAACGTCACCAGACCTCCACGATCGGGGGCATTCACGAGGTGCTCTACGCCTTGTGGATCGAGCGGCTCGTCCGTGAGCAGGACCTCGGGGCGGCCTCCAGAGACCGGTGGAATCATGGCCACAGTGGCCTCGGCAGAGAGCCTCTGCTGATGGTCGAGGACAAAGGCCTCGTCCACCGCCCACCTCACGTGAGGGTGCAACGGCGCCAATGCAGGGTGCCGGGCATAGATCGACTCGATGAGCTCCGCGAGCGTAGCGCCCTCGGCGAGGGTGTAGGCCTCCTCGTCGAGGCCAGCCCGCTCCCGGGCGATGGCGAAGTAGAGCACGGTGATGGCCATGAAGCGCCTTCCTGGACGAGATCGCTTGAGCGAGACGAGCGCAGAAGGGTAAGAGTATCCGCTGGCCGCCAGCAACCCGCTTTGATGTCTCCACCATCGCGAGGGCATGTCGGCCCACCGATTTTCATCCACGCCCCAGGAGCCCTGCTTTGAGCTCGACCCTGAAACGCCTCCACCTTTATGCCCTCTGTGCCTTGTCCCCAGCTGCCTTCACTGCCTGTGACGACGGTGGCGGAAGTGGAGATCCCGGAGAGGCGGCGGACATGGCTGTGGGTGGAGCTGTGGGTGGAGCCGGTGGTGGCGCTGGCGGCGCCGGCGGCACCATGCGCGTGGGCAAGCTGCCCTGTGATGGCAGTGCCACAGGTACGGTGGGCGCCGACGGCCTTCAGCTCACGGTGGATGAAGGGGCGCTCTCCGGTGCACAGCTCAACATCCCCGAAGGGGCACTGCCCGAGGGCACCGAGATCACCTTAGGGTGTGGTGAGCAGGCGCTGCTCCGCGAGGGCTACACCCCCTTGGGGCCCAGCATCTCCATCACCACGCCAGAGCCGGGGCTGCTCACGGGCCACGCCGACATCACCCTGGTCTTCGCCCCCGAGGATCGCCCCGAGCGCATCAAGGGGCGCCATGTGCGGCTGTTCTGGCAGCCCGACAACTACCCCTACATCGCCGAGCCGCCGGTGATGAACCCCAAGGCCGATCTTGAGGGGGGCACCTTCTCGCTGCGCACGCCCGGTCTCGGTCAGTTCCAGCTGGGCTACGACGAGGTGGCCGGTACCCCGGAGACCTTCGAGTTCACCTTCCGGGCCATTGGCGGCATCAGCATGGGCGGCGCCGGCTCGGCCTACATGGGCACCCGCTACGGCGACGTCTTCGATACGGTGCTGCCTCTCGGCGGGCCCACGGACTGGCGTTACCTGCTCTGGTACATCAGCGAGCGCCTGCTCGGCGGCTTCTGCGCCCATGATCAGGGAGACGGCCTCGGTGCCTGGTGTGGCCCCCCCGGACCTTCTGATCCCTTGGAGCACGACGGCGTGTCGATGCTCAACTGGTACTTTGATGACTCTGGGGGCTCCTTCGATCGCGACTCCTACCTGAGCATCTTCCACGATCTGGCCTACGCCTACGGGAACCCGATCCTGTACAACCCGGCGAGCCCCTACTTGCCTCCGGGCATGCCCGAAGAGTGGCTCAAGCTGCCCAACGAAGTCCGCTGCGCCCCAGAGTGTCGTGGTGACGATTGCCCCCCAGTCGATCTGCCCTTCTCCATCCCCGACGGGTTCTACGACGACGAGTTCAACCCCGACGGCACGCTCCCGGTCATCCCCTTCTGCGATGGTGAGGATGGTGAGCCTCTGGGCTTCTTCGACGGCGAGGCGGCCCACAACGAGCCCGTCGAAGTGACCTATGCGGTGGACCTCAACGGCAACGGCCGCCGAGACGAGTTCGAGCCGGTGATCCGCAATCTGTCGGAGCCCTATGAAGATGTCGGCTGTGATGGGATCCCCAGCACCGAAGAGGCGGGCTACGATCCGGTGAGCAACCCTGATCCCGCCGGCGACGACTACCACTGGTACCGGAACCCCACAGGCACCGAGAACAGCTGGCTGTACGACGACTGTGGCGATGAAGGCGCCGAGCCCTACGAAGACGTGGGCCTCGACGGGGTGCCCGACACGCCGAGCTTCGACGAGGGCGGCTACGACTGGGGCCAGGGCAATGGGGTCTTCGACTACAACCCCAACGTGGCCCGTATGCTCGAGCGCAACCCCGCGGCGCAGTATCAGGCCCTGCCCGACCAGGAACGCCGCCGCATGCGCTTCTGGAACGATGGCGGTATCCGCGACATCTTCAACCTCGGCGTGGCCCACAGCCACTTCATGGGTCAGGTGCAGTCCACCGGTGAGAATGTGCGCATCTACGAAGGGTTCCCTGCCCTGCTGCCCACCGACGCCGAGACCTACACCCCCTCGGATGACTTGCCTGATCCCTTCGGTGACGCCGGCACTCACGTACTGATCCGCTACGGCAACCCCGACGCCACCCCTGCCGAGCTCGAAGAGGGCGACGGGAAGCACGTGGGCAGCGTGGCCGAGGCCCTCAACCGCTTCATCACCATGCTCGACTGGCTGCATCATCGCTGGCCTGACGGCAACTTCGACCGCGTCCGTGGCCTCGCCCGTGACGACGACCTGGTCTTCTTCGACTCCGAGCGCCTCGGGAAGCAGTACCGCTTCTCCATCAGCCTGCCCGCAGGATACTTCGCCGAGGAGAACGCCGATGTGCGCTACCCGGTCATGGTCCTGATGCACGGCTATGGCCAGTCCCCTGGTGATCTCGATATTGCAGGGCTGCTGGCTTCGACCAACGCCGCCCGGGGCCTGTGGCAGAAGTCGATTCTGCTGTACCCCGAGGGCTTCTGCGGCAAGGCCAGCCAGTATCAGTGCAATGACGGGGTGGACAACGACGGTGACGGTTTCGTGGACTCGGGGAACGACATCGCTCTCCGGGTGGCCTGTGAAGGTGATGACGACTGCAGCCGGGACTACACCTGCCGCAACGACTTCTGTTGCCCACCCGACTGGCCTGATTGTGGTCCGCCTGATCCGGAGTGTGGCGACAACAGCGAGGGCCGCAGCGAGGCCGGTGATCCCGAGATGGTGCTCTGCGCTGACGGGGTGGACAACGATCTCGACGGCTTGATCGACCTCGACGACGCCGGGTGCATGGGCCTGACCACGCTGGACACAGAGGAAGACTGCAAACGGGGCAACTTCTACACCGACCACCCCTCGGCGAAAGATGGCTCCACCCCCGGGCCTGACTATGAGGGCGCCGTGCTCGACATGCTGGAGTACGTCGACGAGAACTACCGCACCCGCGCCCCGGAGACCCTCACCATCGTTCGATGACACTTTTGTGCATCGAACGATGCATAAACTGGGGCTTCTTCGATCTCGCCGTGAACCCCACCGGCATCACCTTGCCACACTGGGAGAGCCGGCTCGTACCCTCAGTCGAGATGAGCGCCGGCCGGGCATTTTGACCCAGCGTTGCAGAGTGCACGATCAGTGCTGAAGCTGCTGGTGAGACCAGGCGATGATCAGCTCGGCGTCCATCATGGGGGTCAATGGCTCGGGCAGAGGCATCTTGAACCCTGCCTCGGGGCGCCCTCGAGCGGCGAGACGCCAAGCCGCCTCTCGCACAGCGACGTCTTGCACAGTCTCGTCGTCCGCGAGGGCGTTGAGGTGGTGCATGAAGTTGCGCCCGTACCCTTCGAGCGGAGCCCCGCGGTCCGCCATTGCCAGCAGCCAGCCCTTGAGAGCCATGCCCGCAGCCCGGCGCGAGCCGACTCGGGCCTTGCCGAGGTTCCCCTCGGCGTAGGCGTTGTGGGCCCCCTTGATCTCCGGCTCCACTACGGCGAACCAGCCCTCTGAAGTCTCCGGTTGTGTCACGACGTCTGATCTCCTCGCGTGCGTCGGTTGATCTGGCCACGGGCCTCGAAGAGGGCGATGGCGGCACACTGAGCCAGATTCAAACTGCGCACGTTGGGATTCTTGAAAGGGATCCGTACACACCGCTCCGGGTGAGCGGCGATCAGCTCTTTGGGCAGCCCCACACTCTCGCGACCCAGTACCAGGGCGTCTCCAGGCTGATACTCCACCTCGTCAAAACGCTGCTCGGTGTGGGTGGTGAACAGCCAGAACCTGCCCTCTCCGAGGGCCTCTTCCACCGACTGCACCACGCTGAGTTTGATCCAAGGCCAGTAGTCGAGGCCTGCGCGCTTCAGATATTTGTCCTCGAGGCTGAAGCCGAGGGGCTCCACGAGGGTGAGCGGGGTCTCGGTGGCGGCACAGAGCCGGCCGATGCTGCCGGTGTTGGGGGGAATCTCGGGTTCGACGAGCACAATGCGCATGGCGGCCTCCTCAGTTGAAGGCCGCCATCGTGCACCCTTTGTCTTGTCTTGGCCAGCAGGGTGAGTGGCTGTGCTGTTCAGAGGTGATGTTGCTCAGGGACTGATGTTGCTCAGGGGCTGACGTAGCTCGCGGGCTCGCAATCCTGACCCGCAGCGTTGAGGCCGGCGATGACGTCGGCAAACTCTTCGAGGTCCATGCCCATCTCACTGGCGAGGTGCTCACTGCCACCAAGGATCCAGTGGGCGGTGTCCGCCAGCGCACCGACGGAGTACCCCGCGAGCGGGCCAGAGGCGATCTTGATGTCGGCGAAGGGCATGGTGCCGAGCTTGCCAGCCTCGTTGAGGGCGATGTTGGTCTCAAGGACCGCGAGCTCTACAGCGAGGCGGTTGGCCTCGCTGGCCCGAGGATTCTGCACCGAGTGCCGGATCGCTTCAGACTTGCCGCCAGCAGGCATGGCCTGCATGAAGGCCTCGAAGCTGGTGAATTCGAAGTTCACCCCGCGGGTGACCTTGAAGCCGTCGGGGTAAAGCATGTCGAAGTGCTCGCTGAGCACACAGGCCGCGTTCTCGTGGCTGGAGCAGCCTTCCTTGTACTCGAACTGGGTGAACGTGCAGATGTCTCCGTAGATGAGCGACGCCGGGCCGGTGTCGTCCCCGTGAGTGGGCGGCTCGGTCTCCCAGCTGGGGTACTCCTCGATGGGCGAAAAGCCGTCACCGAGCTCGCCATTGGTGAGGCGCCACTGATGCTCGAACAGCGACTCGGGCGCTGCCTCGAAGTCGGCGGCGGTGACTGTGCGCGCTGCGATCTCCCCCTCGAACTGGCCATGGTGATCGACGACTGCCTCGAGGGTGAGGCTGGTGTCCACCTGCTCTACGAGGGTGAGATCTCCTTCGGGGTAGAGGCCGACGAGCTCTTCGTCATTGGCCTCGCCACAGGCAGTGAAGGTCAGGGCGGCGGCGCAGACGAGCAAATTGGTGTTCAGAGTGTTCATGATGTTCACCTTGATTTTGGGGTTGGTCTTCGCGGCCGTCTCAACCCACGACCGCTCCATGCATCCCCATCAACGGCAGAACGAGTAGAACCTTAAGAAGGCAAACCCTAGAAACCCTGGAGGCGGGTCTTTGAACACCCATGGGCATTAGAGGCAAGCCAGTGCTTCTTCATTCGAGTCATCTTGGAGTGACCGAATCTGCACCGGAAATGTGTCAGAGGAAGTTGGCGGGTCAGAGTTTGGCGGGGATCACCCTCAGCCCTTGGGCGTTGGGCACATAGACCTGCCACTGTCCCTGAGCGTCCTGACCCAGAGCAGCGTTGAGCACAGGCTGCAATGTGGCGAGCTGCACCCGGCCAAAGCCTTCGGAGCCAGGTGAGACGGCGGAGACGGCCTTGTTGCCTCGGGCGAACAGCACGCGCTTGTTCCCCGCCAGCTCGATGTCGTCGATCTCGAAGAAGGTGAACTCTTCTGGCGATCGGGTCACCGCCTCCACCTTGATCTCCCCCTTCTCCACCCACGCCCGCTTCAGCTGCGCCTTGGCCTCTTTGCCGTAATTCGCCACCCAACCATCGGCGAAGTACAGGTAGGGGTGGGCATCACCGAACAGTTGAGCCACGACCACACTGCGTACGCCCTTGTCGGTGGGTACCTTCTGCAGACCCTTGCCCAGATCGATCTTCAAATCGCCCGGCTCCCCCTTGGCGTCGCCGTAGACTCGGCCGATGGCCCGGTCCGTCGTGCCGTCTCCATCGATGTCACCAAAGGCCCAGGACGACGCCATGCGGATCGGGGTCTCCGCAGCCTTCGCTGTGCCATCGGCTTCAATGTGGTGGGTGGTGACCATGTACTTGCTCTCGTAGTAGGTCACTGCGAGCTCAGGCTTGCCGTCTCGATCGACATCGGCGATGGACAGGTGGGCCACCTCGTTTCGAGGTCCGGCATGACGCCAGATGATCTCGCCCTTGCCCGTGGCGGGATCGAGGGCCTCGAGGGTGATGGGCGCGCCGAGATGACCCCGGCCGATGCCTCGAGCCACGTACAGCTTGCGACCCTGGCCGAAGTCACCGACGACGACCTTCTGCACCACCCCCTGACCATCGACGGCCCAGAGGGGCTCGCCCTGACCCGATTTGCCTGGTGTTCGCGCCCACAGCCGACTGCCCTGTGCACCGAGGACGTGATCGATGCCTTCGGTGAGCTGAGCGACAAAGACCCGATCACAGGGTGGCCATGCACCACCCGCGGTCGATCCTGACGAAGCAGTGACAGGCTTTTGCGCCGCAATGGGGGTCGTCGGCGAGGTGGCCTGAGTGGTCTTGGCCGTATCCTTCGCAGTGCCAGTCTTCGCAGTACCAGTCTTCGCTGTGTCGGCCTGTGCAGCGCCCTTCTTCGAAGTCTCCTGGGCAGCAGAGGCCTTTGCCTGTGACTGAGTAGAGGGATCCGGCTTCACGTCAGAGGATTTGTCCCCCTGGCAGCCGGCCAGACCCAGAGCGACCACAGCACCCGCGATCAACTTCATCGCTGAGACTCCATCATCTCGGTGAAGCGTGTGAAGAGGTAGTCCGCGTCATGGGGGCCGGGGCTTGCCTCGGGGTGGTACTGCACGCCGAAGATGGGCAGGCGCTCGTGGGCCAGCCCGGCCACCGTGTCGTCGTTCAGATTCACGTGACTCACGATGGCGCCGTCCTCGAGGCCATCGGCGCTCACGGCGAAGCCGTGGTTCTGGCTGGTGATCTCCACCTTGCCGGTCTTGAGATCCTTCACGGGCTGGTTGCCGCCGCGGTGGCCGAACTTCAACTTGAAGGTCTGGGCGCCGAGGGCCCGGGAAAGCAGCTGATGCCCCAGGCAGATGCCGAAGATGGGTACCCCATTCTCGACGAGCTGCTTGATGGTGTCGACGGCGTAGTCCACCACCCCGGGATCACCAGGGCCATTGGACAAGAACACCCCATCGGGGCTGTGGGCCAGGATGGCCTCCGCCGAGGTCGTGGCAGGCACAACGGTGACGCTGCAGCCATGATCTACGAGCAGCCGCAGGATGTTGCGCTTCACCCCGAAGTCCATGGCCACCACCTTGAAGGGGGTGTCGGGCTGAGGTGGCCGGGGCCGGGTGTGCTCCTCACCGAGCAGACGGGTCAGGCCCTCGCTCCAGGTGTAGGGCGCATCGCAGGTGACCTCGCGGACCAGATCGCGCCCCTGCATGGGGGGCTCGGCGGCCATCCGCTGCTGCAGCGCTTCGCTGGTGGTCTCGCCGGTGATGATAGACCCCTTCATGGCGCCGTGTACGCGGATGCGTCGCACCAGGGCCCGGGTGTCGATGTCGTAGAGCCCCACGACGCCCGCGCGCCGCAAGTAGCTGTGCAGGCTGCTGGCGCTGCGCCAATTCGAGGGCGTCGGGCACGCATCGCGGACGATGAAGCCGGCCACCTGTACCTGACCACTCTCTACATCGGCGGGGTTTACCCCGTAGTTCCCGATGTGCGGGTAGGTCATGGTGACGATCTGCCCTCGATAGGACGGATCGGTCAGGATCTCCTGGTAGCCCGTCATCGAGGTGTTGAAGACCACCTCGCCAGCGGTCTCTCCAGTGGCGCCGAAGGCGTAGCCGTCGAAACGGGTGCCGTCTTCGAGGAGCAGGGCGGCAGGTTGAGGTCGGGTCATCGGTCACTCCTGGCGTTGAGTGATTCTGGGTTGTAAGGGCGATGGCCTCAGTTGTCATCAACGATCTGCGCGAGGTCCTCTATATCAGGCACCCCGTGCACCGCTCGGAACATGCGCGACCAGCGCATCGAGTCCCAGAATTCCCACATGTTCGAGGTGGACTTCACGCTCAGCCCGATGAAGAGCGCCTTGCCGATGATGTTCTCCTCGGGCACGAGTCCCCAGGCGCGAGAGTCGAGGGAGAAGTCCCGGTTGTCGCCCATGACCATCACGTACCCCTCGGGGATCTGCCACGGAAACGCCGGCATGGTGTCCGCCTCGGCCTGGCCGAGGGGATCTCCGGCTCGACAGTGGTTCACCGTGGCCCCCACGGGCCAGATGTGAGGCGCCTGCTCCGGGCGCCATCCGCGCAGCTGAGCCTGGCTGTCGCTCTCGCCGTGGTGCAGGGTCATGAAGGTCTCGTCACCGATCGTGGCCAGGTACATGTGTGGGGTGCCTCCGAGCCTGAAAGATGCTTCGACCTCCTCCCCGGTCACGTACTGCCCCTGAGCCCGGAAATGATCGATGGCCCGCTCGCGCACAGGCTCACCGTTGATCGCGACAAACCCCTTCCCGGCGTGGGTAAAGGTCTCCGGCCCGATCACGTCGATCCGATCCCCCGGGAGGGCCATGATGCGTTTGACGAAGTGTCGTTCGGCGTTGCAGGGGTCGTCGAAGATCACCACATCGCCTCGAGCGGGGGCACCACCAAAGCTGTATGCGAATCGATTGACCAGGACGAAGTCACCGATGACGACGGTGGGGGTCATCGAGCTCGACGACACATCATAGGACTCGAGATAGACCAGCAAACCCAGCAGCAACGACAACAACCCCGAGACCCTCAGGGCTCGATAGATCGCGGCTCTGCCTCTGGATTGCCGGGCCATCGCACCTTCCAGATGAGTTCATGCGCCTTGAAAGGACTTCTCAAGGACATACCCCATCCATGGTCAGCGCATCACCCTCTATCGCTCAAGAGTTGACCGGGCATGTGCTCGACGGCCGAATAGACCACCTCACCATCGATGATGGTGCTGTGCACCACACCGGGGAGCGTCTGACCAATGAGGGGGGTGTTCTTGCTCCGGCCCACGAGGGTGTCCTTGCTCACGGACCACCGTGCGCCAGCGTCCACCACCACGACGTCGGCGCGCCTGCCCGGAGACAGCGTGCCGCTCTGCTCACCGATGATCTGCGCTGGGGCAGCGGTGAGGGCCGCGAGGGCGTGATGGAGCCCGAAGGCCCCGGCCTCCACCTGAGCCAGGGTTTGGCTGAGCAGCGTCTCCAACCCTGCGATCCCCGGCTCGGCGAGTTCGAACTCCACCTCTTTTTCTACGGGGCTCTGGGGTCGATGACCGCTGCTGATGGCGGTGATCACGCCTGAAGCGATGCCGGCGTTGAGCGCGCTGCGATCTGCCACTCCTCTGAGAGGTGGCCGCACCCGCAAGCAGCTGTCATAGCGCTCCGCGATGGCCTCGTCGACGAGCTGCAGATGCATGGCGGTCACGGCACAGGTGACAGGCAGACCTTCACTCTGGGCTCTGCCCAAGGCTTCCACCGCGCCGGCGGTGCTGATGGGACCGATGTGGATCGGGCACCCGGTGAGGCGCGCCAGGGCGATGGCCCTGTCCACGGCGATGCGCTCGGCCGCTTCAGGCACGCCCCGCAGGCCGAGGCGAGTGGCTACAGGGCCCTCGTGCATGACCGCCGCTCGGGCGAGGCCCCGCTCTTCGGGCCATTCGAAGACCGGTCGACCGACAGCCCGGGCATATTCCATGGCCCGCCGGAGCAGGCTGGCGTCGGCGAGGGCGGTGTCCCCTTCTCCGAACGCCACGGCACCGCCATCTCGGAGATCGAACATATCGGTGAGATGATCGCCTCGTCGCCCCCGTGTGAGGGTGGCCATGGGCAATACACGCACCGGGGTGATCTCAGCGGCTCGACGGATGATGAACTCGGTGATGGCCCGAGCATCGTTCACCGGCTCGGTGTCCGGGGCGGCCACGAGCGTGGTCACGCCGCCATGGGCAGCAGCCCGACCGGCGCTCGCCAGATCTTCTTTGTGTTCGAAGCCAGGCTCACCCAGGTGGGCGTGCAAATCGACCAGGCCGGGGATCACCAGAGATCCCGTGGCGTCGATGATCT
Source organism: Bradymonadia bacterium (assembly GCA_046290225.1). Taxonomy (GTDB): domain Bacteria; phylum Myxococcota_A; class Bradymonadia; order UBA7976; family UBA1532; genus JBKAGE01. The sequence goes on from JBKAGE010000034.1 coordinate 402,974, forward strand.
GATCGTGATCGCCAGGTGTCGCGGGCTCGGGGCTTACCGCCTCGATGCGCCCATCCTGGATGATGAGGGTGGCATGGGCGTCGATGCCACTCGCCGGGCAAATCACCCGGCCACCGCTCACCCAGCGTCTCTCGGTGCCCGCCTCGAACTGACCCATGCAGGCTGCTCCTGTTGCCTCACCCGGCAAGCTCGGGGCCTCCGGCGCCGCCGCCGGCACAGTGGTAGAGCACCGCCATGCGCACAGCCAGCCCGTTGGCCACCTGGTCCAAGATGATCGACTGGTGGCCGTCGGCCACCTCGGGGGCGATTTCCACCCCGCGGTTGATGGGCCCGGGGTGCATGACCCAACAGCCGGGCCGCGCCCGCTTGAGGGCTGCGAGGTCGAGACCATACCGCTGGCTGTACTCCCGATCGCTGGGAAACAGCTCCTCGTCGAGGCGCTCCTTCTGGATGCGCAGCATCATGATCACGTGGGCGCCATCGATGGCCTCGTCTCGATCGAAGGTGGCCGTGCAGCCGAGCTGCTCCACGCCGATGGGCACCATGGTGGGCGGTCCGCACACCACCACCTCGGCGCCGAGCTTGCTCAAAGCCGAGATGCCCGAGCGCGCCACCCGGCTATGGGCGATGTCGCCGATGATGGCCACCTTGTGGCCCTCGAAACTCTGCAACCGCTGCTTGATCGTAAGGCAGTCGAGCAGCCCCTGGGTGGGATGCTCGTGGGCGCCGTCCCCCGCGTTGACGATGGCGGCGTGCGTATGCTCTGCGAGCAACAGCGGTGCCCCGGCCTGCCGGTGACGCATGACGATGATGTCGGGGGCCAGGGCGTTGAGCGTACGGGCGGTGTCGACGAGGGTCTCCCCCTTCACCAGGCTGCTCGATCCCCCCGAGATGTTCATCGTGTCGGCGCTGAGACGTTTGGCGGCGAGTTCGAATGACGTGCGGGTCCGGGTCGATGCTTCGAGGAAGAGGTTGATCACCGTCTTGCCCCGCAGCGTGGGCACCTTCTTGATGGCCCGCTGGCTCACCTCGCCAAAGGCCTCGGCGAGGCTGAGTAGGTGCCTGATCTCGTCGGCGCTCAGAGAGGCGAGGTCGATCAGATGTCGCCGCATGTCAGGCCTCCTGGCGCTCGGGCCACTTGTGCAACAGCACCTCGTCGGTGCCGTCGATCTCGGCGAGCTTCACCTGGATCGACTCGTCTCGCGCCGTGTCGACGGCGAGGCCAGTGTAGTCCGCAGCCACGGGCAACTCACGGTGGCCGCGATCGACGAGGACCGCGAGCTGGATCCGCCGGGGCCGGCCCCAGTCCATGAGGGCGTCCAGGGCAGCCTTCACCGTGCGGCCAGTGTAGAGCACATCGTCGACGAGCACGATTTGCCGATCACCGACCTCGAAGGGCAGATGAGTGGGCCCCACCTCGGGGGTGGCCAGGCCCGTGAACACGTCATCGCGATAGAGCGTGATGTCGAGCTCGCCCACGGGGACCTCGACGCCCTCCTGCTGTTGCAGCAGCTTTTGCAGGCGGTTGGCGAGGGGCACGCCACGGGTGCGCACGCCCACGAGGGCCACGTCTTCCACGCCATGGTTCTGTTCGATGATCTCGAAGGTGAGCCGCTGCAGCGCCCGGCGCAGGGCCACGGGATCGAGGATCACCCGCGATCGTGCCTCGCCGATGAGGGGCAGCTGATCACGATCAGACATCGTCGGCATCCTCGTGCACGAGGTGACCCAGGCGGTGCCACCTGATCTTGTTCCAGAACTCGCCCCAGTCAGCGGTGCGATCCCAGCTGAGCCAGATGAACAAAGCCCGGCCCTTGATGTTGGCCATCGGCACCAACCCCCAGACCCGGGAGTCGCTGGAGTTGTCGCGGTTGTCACCCATGACCATCACGTGGCCCTCGGGGATCTTCCAGGGGAACGAAGGCAAGCGGGCGCCGGCCTGCACAGTGTCTTCTGGCTGATGGCAGACGTTCTTGGGTACCTCGGCGGGCCAGAGGTTCCAGTCGTAGGGCTCCTGGTTGGCCCGACGCCCGACGAGCTGCTCTTCGTCTTTGAAGGAGGTCCGGTGCAGGGTGGTGAGGGCCCAGTCCCCCATCACGCTGCGGTAGGCGTGGGTGGGGTTGCCGAACATCTGCTCTTTGGCCGTCTCGTCGGGGGTGGCGAAGGCGGGGTATGCCTCAAAAGGCCCCTGGCTGTCTTCCATCACGGGCTTGTCGTTCACCACGAGGCTGCCAGGGATGAAGAACGGCCCACGGGGGCCGGTGATGTCCACCACGTCACCGGGCACGGCCACCACCCGCTTGATGAAGTCCTGGGGCGGGTTGCACGGATACGAGAACACGATCACGTCGCCCTTGCTGGGCTGATCCCACTCCACAAGCAGCTTGTTGGTGAAGGGCACCCGCATGCCGTACGACAGCTTGTTCACGAAGAGGAAGTCACCCACGGCGAGGGTGGGGATCATCGAGCCTGAAGGGATCGTGAAGGCCTCGATGATGAAGGCTCGCAGGATCAAGGCGATGACGATGGCCAGACCGATGGACTCGGCATACTCGCGGGTCTGGCTCTTGCCCACCCCGGCCATGTGATCTTCCACGGCCTTGTCGAGGGCCTTGAGGGCATCCCAGATGGCCTTGACGCTCTCGCCCTCCACCGCAGTCTGGAGTGTGTCTGCGGCCCCTTTGACCTCTGCCCGGCGAGCAGGATCGATGGTGTGACCGTACTTCTTGAGGCGAGCACGGATCTCTTTGAGGGCGGGGGCGGCGCGCTTGCGCGCTTTCTTCAGGTTCGCGGTATCGGACACGCTGTTGTCAATCCGTCTTCAAGACCGCCAAGAATGCCTCTTGGGGGATCTCGACGTTGCCCACCTGCTTCATCCGCTTCTTACCCGCCTTCTGCTTCTCGAGCAGCTTGCGCTTGCGGCTGATGTCGCCACCGTAGCACTTGGCGGTGACGTCTTTTCGCAGGGCCCGGACGGTCTCCCGGGAGATGATCTTGTTGCCGATGGCCGCCTGAATGGCCACCTCGTACTGCTGACGATCGATGACCTTGCGCAAACGCTCGCACAGGCCCTTGCCACGCTCGTAAGCCCGATCGCGGTGCACGATGATCGAGAGCGCGTCGACATTGTCGCCGTTCACCTTCACATCGAGCTTCACGAGGTTCGAGGCCCGATAACCGGACATGGCATATTCCAAGCTGGCGTACCCCTTCGACACGCTCTTGAGGCGGTCGAAGAAGTCGAAGACCACCTCGGCGAGGGGCAACTCGTAGGTGATGAGCATGCGCCGGGTGCCTGAGTAGCCGAGCTCCTTCTGCATGCCCCGGCGCTCCTCGCACAACTTGAGCACCGGCCCGCAGTATTCGGTGGGCACGTGGATCGTCGCCGTGATGTACGGCTCTCTGATCTCACCGATGTGCTGCACCTCGGGCAGGTGGGCGGGGTTGTCGATGCGCAGCTCTTCACCTTCGGTGGTGGTGACCTCGTACACCACCGTAGGTGCGGTGGTGATGAGATCCATGTTGAACTCGCGCTCGAGGCGCTCCTGCACGATCTCGAGGTGCAGCAGCCCGAGGAAGCCACACCGAAAGCCGAAGCCCAGGGCGGCGGAGTTCTCCATCTCGAAGGAGAAGGCGGCGTCGTTGAGGCGCAGCTTCTCGAGGGCCTCGCGGAGCATCTCGTAATCTGAAGAGATCACGGGGAACAACCCGGAGAACACCATGGGGTTCACCTCTTTGAACCCCGAGAGCGGCTCCAGCTCGTGCTTGAGCGCGGCGTCGACGATGGTGTCACCGACCTTGGCGTGGCGCACCTCTTTGATATTGGCCACCACGAAGCCCACGTCGCCGGCCACCATCTCCTTGAGGGAGACGGCGCCGGGGGTGAAGGCGCCAACCTCGAGCACGTCGTAGGTCTGGTTGGTGGCCTTCATGTGGATCTTGGAGCCCTTCTTCATGCACCCGTCAACGACGCGGACGAGCATGATCACCCCCCGGTAGTTGTCGTACCAGGAGTCGAAGATGAGGGCCCGCAGGGGCTTCTCGTCATTGTCGTCGGGCGGTGGGATCCACTCGACGATGGCCTCGAGGACCTCTTCGACGTTGAGCCCCGTCTTGGCGCTGATGGCCACAGCGTTGCTGGTGTCGAGGCCGATGACGTCCTCGATCTCCTCGCTCACCCGCTCCACGTCGGCGGCGGGCAGGTCAACCTTGTTGAGCACCGGCACCAGCTCGAGATCCTGATCGAGGGCCAGGTACACGTTGGCCAGCGTCTGGGCTTCGACCCCCTGAGAGGCGTCCACCACGAGCAGCGCGCCCTCACAGGCGGCGAGGCTGCGGGAGACCTCATAGGTGAAGTCCACGTGTCCAGGGGTATCGATCAAGTTGAAGGCGTATGTCTCGCCGTCCCGAGCGGTGTAGTTGAGGCGCACCGCCTGGGCCTTGATCGTGATGCCACGCTCCCGTTCGAGGTCCATGGAATCGAGCAATTGCTCACGCTCTTCTCGAGCGCTCACCGAGCCGGTGAGGCTGAGGATGCGGTCGGCCAGGGTGGACTTCCCGTGGTCGATGTGAGCAATGATCGCGAAATTACGTACTTTTTTGGCCATATGGCGGGGTGCTTTCCAGCCCGATTTCCGGGCATTATAGATGGGAGGCGTCACTTTTCAAGAGAGGGTCTGGCTTGACTCGAAGTCGCTTCTGTCCGATGGATCGTTCAACAGGGTGTTTCGACACCCCAGATCGAAGGCTTTCGGAGCAACCGATGCACACACGTCTCTGGATGATGACCGGCCTCCTCGCCGGGGCGCTCACCGCCTGCGGCGGCGGGCAGAAGACCACCACCGATGACGGGGCGGCGAAGAGCACCGACAACAACGAGGGGCTCTCCCGGACCGAGTACGACATCAACGGAGACAAGGTCCCCGACGCCTGGAAGTACTTCAAGGTGGTCGAGGGCACCGACGTGCTCGTCCGCAAAGAGTTCGACATCAACTTCGACGGCACGGTGGACATCTGGCGCCATTACAACCCCGAGGGCAAACGGGTCCGCGACGAGATGGACATGGACTTCGACGGCAAGGTCGACGTCACTTCCTTCTACGAGGCGGGCAAGGTGGTCCGCAAAGAGGTGGACCTGGAGTTCGACCAGCAAGCGGATCTGTTCAAGTACTTCGACAACGGGGTGCTGGTCCGCATCGAGCGCGATTCCGACAATGATCGTCGCATCGACTACTGGGAGATCTACAAGAACGGTCGCCTCGAGAAGACCGGCATCGACGAAGACGGCGACGGCAACCCGGATCCCGACAAGTGGACCGTGGCCGAGGAGTGATCCCCGCCTGACGATACCCCGCTTCGCTGCGCCCCCTCTACAGACGGGTGATGAACCCCCCATCAGCGGCCTGCGTCTTCTTCTTGTAGCGCCGCTGGAAAATCTTCGCTGCATCCTTGGTGTCGAACTTGCCGATCCGCACCCGGTAGTACCGCCCTTTTCCGGGGATGTCGGCGAGCACGATCCACGGCCGGAACCCCGACTTCTTGAGATCTGAGACGAAGGCGTCGGCCTCCACTCGATCCTTGGTGGCCTTCACCTGCAATGTGTACCGACGCGTCCTGGTCGCGGGCTTCGGCGTCTCCTTGGCAGTCTTCGACGGCTCGGCCTTCTTGAGTTCGGCCTGTTTGGGCTCGGCCTGCTTCGCTTCAGGCATCTCAGCCTTGGGCGTGTCTGCCCTGGCCTGCAGTGTGTCCGGCGTTTGAGTCTCAGCCTTCTGGCTTTCTGCCTTCGGGGACTGTGGCTTTGACGTCGTGTCATTCTCAGAGGCACCCGCCCCTTCACGCTTCACGGGCGGCTTGAGGGCAGGGAGAGCATCGCGAGGAGGCACCTGTAGAGCAGCCACCGCGGCGGGCGCTTCCACCGCCTTGGGCTTCTGCTCGCCCTTACGGGGCTCAGACGCCTTCGTCCGGCTCGCCGATGGAGGAGGTGGCAAAGGCACCACCGCCACCTTTGGCGTGCCTACCGCAGGCACAGGCTCGGTCTTCTTCACTGCCGGCGACGGGCTGGGGCTCTTCTTCGGTGCTGGGGCATCTTCCATGGCAGGCACCGCCGCGATGGGGATCGCCGACTTCGCGGGGACAACGCGCTTTTCGGGCCGCGGCGTCTTCAACGCAGCGAGAGCAGGTGTCGGCTGTCGCTTCACGTCATCCGTCGTGACCACCAACTCGGGCAGCCTGACTTTCGGCGCCATGGCCTTCGGGGTGCCCTCCCCCTTGTCGTGCAAAGTGGAGGGAAAATGAAACTCCACCTCACCGAGAGGAGGCTCGGGTGATTCAGTCTTCGAGGCTGGGGGTGGCGCCACGGCGGTGACCATCTCGGGGGCCGGCTCAGAGCCCTTGCCCACCATGTAGCCCGCGGCGAAGGTGCCCCCGAGCACCCCAGCGGCCACCAGGATCACCAGGGCCACCTGAGGGGTGTCCAAGCGCACCTCGATCTTCTCTTTGACCCGTTCGAAGTCTCTCACGGTGTCGCTCCACACAGCACGGTTCAAAGGATCGAGGTTACTCGGCGGGTGCGCGAGCGTCCAACTTCGCCGAGCCGCCGTACCAACGGCGGATCACCTCTTCAGCGGGCTTCCCTCGGGGCGTGTAGTCACCACACGTGGGGCCGCCAAGGCCGAACCAGTTCCAGAAGAACACTCCACCGAGGGCCTTCTGACCTTGCCAGGCCTTGACGAAGGCCTCATAGGCCATGCGCTGCTCGGCATGATCCAGCGGGCCGTCCAGAGTGTAGTTCCAGGGCCACTTGGCGCCCCCGTCCTGACTCGGGTAGCCCACCTCGGTGATGACGAGAGGCTTGCCGACCCGACTCTGCCAGGCGAGGAGCTGATCTCTGATCTTCACCCAGGCGGCGTCCAGGGTGGCCTGATCTGCGTCGTTGCGATCGGTGAGTTCGTGATAGGCAGTCATGCCCACGTAGTCCACCTGATCCCAAAAGGTCACGTAGGCGTAGTGATCCCAGTTCGCCGAATACAGCAGCTTGCCCTTGAAGCGCCCCTTCACCCCAGCGATCAGTTTGAGCCAGCGGGGGCGGTCATGCTCCATGGCACCGAGCTCCGAGCCCACGCTGAAGGCCTCGACGCCCAGCTCCGCAGCCATATCGGCGTAGTGCCAGATGAAACGCTCGTAGCTGGCCCACCACGCGTCGAGATCTGTGGGCCGCAGCGTGCCGCGCCAGTCACCGATGGCCCGTTGCTCCACCCACACAATGGGGAACAACATGACCTTGAGTCCGCGCTGCTGGGCATAACGCACGAGGGATCTCACCTCGGCGTCTTTTTGCGTATGCACGTCGTGGGGAAAAATGCGCTCGCTGGCCACGTCATCCTGGCTCCACTGCACCACCATCGACAGGTGGGTGGCGCCGGTGGTGGCGAGATCGTCGATGAGGGGCCGAAAGACGATGCCCTTGTTGGGATACTCCCGGTGGGGCGTGAAGGCGATGCCGGCCATATGAGGGGCCCCGTGGGCCACCTGCCTGCCCTGGGTCGGCTGTTTTTTCGCGGGTTCGGGCTCCGGCACATCGCCGCCTATCCCCCGAAGCACGACGTTCTGGGCGGCCGCCTGACTGCCGAGCAGAAGGCACAGCGATGCGATGAGGGGCTGAAGGAGGCTAGAGAGTGAGGGTCTCACCTTCACGGGCCATATCCACGGTGAGGGCGCGCTCGGCGCTGGTCCAAGCCCGGGCCTCGGCGAGGCGGGCGTCGAGGAAGGCGTCGTCGTGGGCAGGATCGTGATGGAAGAAGTACAGCCGCCGTACGCCAGCGGCCCGAGCCACCCGAACCGCCTCTTCGTATGTCGAGTGGCCCCAACCGCGGCGGTCGGCGAGGTATTCCTCTTCAGTGAAGGTGGCGTCGTAGATGAGGATGTCGGCATCCCTGGCGAGGCCCACGACAGCCTCGTCGGGCCCGGAGGCATCAGGATCGTGCTCGGTGTCGGTGCAGAAGACCAGGCTTCGATCCTTGTGGTCCACTCTGAGCCCCAAACATCCGCCGGGATGATTGAGCCCGGCTGTGCGCACGGTGACCTCACCCAACTGCACGACATCGCCAGGCTGCAGCCCTTCGAAGGTCTTCTCGCTGCGCATGACCGAGAGCGGCACAGGGAAGTTGGGGTTGACCATCTGGCGCTCGAGGACCGCCTTCACCGACCGCTCACCGTCATCGTGCTGACCGTAAATGGTCAGCTGATTGCCCGGCACGAAGGCGGGGGTGAAGAACGGGAACCCCTGAATATGGTCCCAGTGCAGGTGGGTGAAGAAGAGGTGGGCCTCCACGAGACCCCCCTCGCGCATCAGCTTGGCGCCCAACCCTCGAATGCCTGTACCGGCATCGAAGATGAGCAGCTGACCGCCCGCACGGATCTCCAAACAGGGGGTGTTGCCCCCGTAACGGACCGTGGACGCGCCCGGGGTGGCGATGCTGCCCCGGACCCCCCAGAATGTGGCCTCGATGGCCGGTGTGTGCGACATGGCGCCAGAGTATAGTCTGCGGACGGCGCCGTCGACAAACGCTGCGCTGTGGGAGGAGTTTTTGATGTTGAATCGGGCCACGCCATCGCCCCATCGCCAGCGGCAGGCTCACCGCTGGTCTGCCATCGCGCTCTGCGTGCTCGCCGCGAGCGCGGCCCACGGCAGGCCGCCGGTCATCGATGTACACGTGCATACGGATCCCAGCCGCTTCGCCATCGCCCTCGACATCCTCGGGGCCAATGGGGTCAGCCGCTTCGTCAACCTCTCTGGAGGCCCCGCAGGCTCCGCTGAGCTCGCGCGATCGCTCGACGCAGCCCGTGACCACGAAGGGCGAGTGAAGATCTGCGCCAACGTGGACTGGAGTCGTCTGGAGTCGCCCAACTTCGGCGAGATGCAGGCGCAGCGACTCACCGAGGCTGCGAGCGCGGGGGCCGCCTGCCTCAAGATCTCCAAGGCTTTGGGGCTCTTCGTCGCTGATCCCACTGCGCCAGGGAAGCTGCTGGCGGTGGACGATCCCCGTCTGGACCCCATCTGGGCCGCTGCGGGCCGCCTGGGCCTGCCGGTCATGTGGCACACCGGTGATCCAAAGGCTTTCTTTGCGCCGGCCACCCCCTCGAACGAGCGCTGGGCCGAGCTGAAGGTGCACCCCACCTGGTCATTCGCTGATCCGAAGTACCCCCGGCGCGAAGCCCTGCTCGCCGCTCGGGATCGCGTGCTCGCACGACACCGGAAGACCACCTTCGTGGGGGTGCACTTCGCCAACAACTCCGAAGATTTGGACTATGTGGCCCAGGCCCTCACCGATCACCCCAACCTGTACGTAGATGTGGCCGCCCGGCTGCCGGAGATCGGCCGCCACCCACCAGCGAAGGTCAAGGCCCTCTTCGAGCGCTTCGCAGATCGGATCCTGTTCGGCACCGATCTGGGCCTGGGCCGCGGCATCATGTTGGGCAGCACAGGCACCAACAGGCCCACGATGCCCGACATCGACCTGTTCTATCACGACCACTATCGATGGTTTGAGACCGCCACTCGCCAGATACCCCACCCCACCCCGATCCAGGGAGACTGGCGCATTGACGGCGTTGCCCTCCCCTCGGCGGTACTTCACAAGGTGTACTACCTCAACGCCATGAAATTGTTCTGGAAGTCAGGCCCGTCTCAAGCGATGGACGAAGCCTTCATCGAGGCAGCCCCGGACTACGCTGAGCTGCACAGTTTCTGAGGCAGGACCTAGCCTTCGACGCGGACCACCTCGGTGACCCCGTCGATGCGCTGGATGTTGTTGAGCACCTTCTGTAGCTGGTCAGAATCAGCCACCTGCACGGTGAAGTTGTTCACTGCCTTGGTGTCCCCGGTGGTGTAGCAGTTCACCGCGGTGATGTTGATGCCGGCGTTGTAGAAGGACTGGCTGATGGAGGCCAGCATGCCCGATGTGTCGGAGGTGAGCACCCGGATCTCCACGTCACGGGCGGCTCGCGATCGGCTGCTCCAGCTCACCTGCACCTTGCAGGCTGGATCGTAGTCCAGGGCCCTTGGGCAGTCTTTGCGGTGGATGACCACGCCCTTGACCCGGGTGACGAAGCCCACGACCTCTTCGCCGTGCACAGGGTTGCAGCACTTGGGGAACGTGGTGGCCACGCCCTCGACCCCATCGACGACGATGCCCCCATTGGGTTTGGGGAGCACCTTCTTGATGAGCTTCTTGATGGGGCTGTCGGGCTTCTTCTCTGCAGGGCCGCTCTCGAGGCGGCCTGCAGGCACCAGATCGGGCAACAGGGCGTCGACCCGGAGCTTGCCGTAGCCCACGAGGGCCACCATCTCGTTGATCGTGCGATACTTGTTCTTGTTCGCGCAGCTCTCAAGCTTGCCGGTCTTACGCACCTTGTTGAACGTCAAGTCGTATCGCTTGAGGGCCTGGTCCAGCATCTCCTGGCCCACTTGCAGCGCCTGCTCACGGGCCTCCTGGCGGATGTAGTTCCTGATCTTCGCCGCGGCGCGGCCGGTCTTGACGATCTTGAGCCAGGCCTGGTTGGGCTTGTTCCCCGGCGTACGCAGGATCTCGATGATGTCGCCGTTCTGAAGCTTGTAGTTCAGCTTCACCATGCGGCCGTTCACCTTGGCACCGCTGCACTCATGCCCCAGATCGGTGTGGATCGAATAGGCAAAGTCGAGGGGGGTGGCCCCTCTCGGGAACGCCTTGACGTCACTCTGGGGCGTGAAGACGTAGACCTCTTCGTTGAAGAGATCCACCTTCACCGTCTGCATGAAGTCGTTGGGATCTTTCAGATCTTGCTGCCACTCGAGCAGCTGTCGCAGCCAGTCGAATTTTCGATCCGGGCTTGCGCTCATGCCGTAGTTGGCTTCTTTGTAGGACCAGTGGGCGGCGATGCCGTACTCGGCGGTGCGGTGCATCTCCTCGGTGCGCACCTGGATCTCGAAACGCTCCCGATCGGGGCCCAGCACCGAGGTGTGCAGCGAGCGGTAGCCGTTGGGCTTGGGCAGGGCGATGTAGTCCTTGAACCGCCCGGGAACCGGCTTCCACAGGCTGTGCACGTGGCCGAGGGCCTCGTAGCACGATCCCACCTCGTCCACGAGGATGCGGAACGCCAGGATGTCGTACAGGTTCTCGAAGGCCGTCTCGGACTTCTTGATTTTTTGATGGATGGACCAGAGATGCTTGGGCCGGCCGTAGATCTCACAATGGATGCCATGGCGCTTCATCTCGTTGTCGATGAGCCCCTTGACCTTCTCGATGTACGCCTCACGCTCTCGCCTGGTCTTCTTGATGAGCTCGGCGAGTGAGCGATATTCCTCTGGATACAGGTACTTGAAGCTGAGATCTTCGAGCTCGGTCTTGGCCCACGCGATGCCCAGCCGGTTGGCCAGGGGGGCATAGATCTCCAAGGTCTCCCGGCTGATGCGCTTCTGCTTGTCGGGCCTCAGGTGAGTGAGGGTGCGCATGTTGTGCAAGCGGTCGGCGAGCTTCACCACGATGACCCGCAAGTCGCGGCTCATGGCCACCACCATCTTGCGGAAGTTCTCCGCCTGAGCCTCCTCGGCGTTGGAGAATTTGATCTTCTCCAACTTGGTGAGCCCTTCGACGAGGAAGGCCACATCCTTGCCGAACTGCGTCTCGAGCTGCTCGACGGTGGCCACGGTGTCTTCAATGGTGTCGTGCAGCAGGGCCGCAGCCACGCTGGCAGGATCCATACGCAACCGGGCGACGATGTAGCTGACTTCGAGCGGATGCGTGAGGTAGGGCTCACCGCTGCGCCGAGTCTGCCCCTCGTGGGCCATGGCGCTGAAGATGTAGGCCCCCTGCACGAGGCCAGTGTCGGCGTCAGGATGATGCCGTTTCAGCTCGTTCACCACGTCTTCGAGACGAACCATGATGCCTCCCCTGGGGCGCTGGCCAGAGCTCAGCCCTCTTTGAGGGCCTCGAGCAAGGGGTGCTGCGGGCACGCGCGCAGCTGATGCGCCCGGTAGATGTGCTCTAGATCGGTGACCGCCTCTGCACGCTCGGCGTTGAGCACCAGATAATCGTAGCTGTCTGCGGCGAGGATCTCTTCCCTGGCCCGCGCCAGACGGCGCAACACCGTGGCCTCATCTTCGGTCTGACGACCCCGCAGCCGATCTTCGAGGGCGGCCCACGAAGGTGGCAGGATGAAGACGGTGGCAGCCTCCGGGTAGGCCGCCTTGAGCTTCGCCGCGCCGATGATCTCCACCTCGAAGAGCAGGTCACGCCCTTCGACTCTGGCCTGCTCGATGGTGCTGTGGGCCGTGCCGTACAGGTTGCCGGCGTATTCGGCCCACTCCACAAAGCCACCTGCTTCGACGGTCTCTTCGAAGGATGCCCGAGAGACAAAGTGGTAGTGCTGCCCGTCGATCTCGCCGGGCCGAGGGGCCCGGGTGGTGTGACTCACCGAGAAGCCGAGTCCTTCATGTTTCGCCAGCAGCGCCCGGGCCAGGGTCGATTTGCCCGTCCCGCTCGCTGCAGAGATGACCAGCAACACCATGGGCCTTGCCTACTCCACGTTTTGCACCTGCTCTCGCAGGCGCTCGAGTTCCACCTTGAGATCGACCACGTGCTGGGAGATCTCCACGTCCTGAATCTTGCTGCCGATGGTGTTGACCTCCCGGTTCATCTCCTGAAACAGGAAGTCCATCCGCCGGCCGATGCCGTCCTTGCCCTTGCTGCCAGTGCGGATCAGCTGCCGGGCCTGGGTGACATGACTGCCCAGCCGGGCGATCTCCTCGGCGACATCAATCTTCTCGGCGAAGAGGGCGACCTCGTGGATCACCCGACCGGGATCAGCCTGAGCGCCGATGCGCTCCAAGGCGTCGTTAAGGCGCCCCTCGAGCCGCTTGCGGTAGGCCTCGCTCAGCTCGGGGGCCCTAGCGTTCACCGCGGCGGTGAGCTGCTCCATACGCTCAAGGTGACCGAGGAGTACGGTCTGCAAGGTCGCCCCCTCTGTGGCCCGCATGGTCTTGAGGGCGGCGACGGCGGCGTCGAGGGCCTCACCGATGATCTGGCGCTGAGCCTCTTCGCTCACCTGCTCTTCTACGGCGGTGAGCACACCGGGGGTCTGGGCCAGCATGCGCGTGTTGAGATCGAGACGCGCTCCGGTGATCTCGGCGATGCGGGTGTGACCTTCGACGATGGCCTTGAGCAACGCCTCGTTCACGTGCACTGCGGCCTGGGTGTCGGACTCACCATCGATGGGCTGGATGGAGACGTCTATCCGGCCTCGGCGAAGCGCCTTCGACAGACGCTGGCGAATGAAGTGTTCGTGGGGGGAAAAGCGCTTGGGCACCTTGAGGCGCAGCTCAAGGTACCGGTGATTGAGGGCTCTGAGCTCTACGGTGTAGCGGCTCTGGCCCATCTGCGCTTCGCTTCGACCGAAACCGGTCATACTGTGAATCACGCTCATCTTGCTGGTGGTACCACAACTGCCGACCGGGCCATAGATCGTTATGGGCGCATGTCGGATGCGGTGCCCTCAGGGGCCACCATCGCCCGAGGTCGAGGGGGCCCCACCCTCGGGGTGAAGGCCAGCCCGCTGCTGCGGCCGGGGGGCAGCTGGAGCGTGCCCGCTTCACCTGCTGCATCGAGCTGAGTGATGCCCTCAGGGCCACCGGTGAAGTAGCGCACGGCGGGTGGATCATCATCAAAGTGACCCTGCCCGAGGACACAGCCTTCGAGTACGCCGAGGCTGCTCAGTGCGAGGGCGGCATGATCAAGGCCAGCATGATCAAGACCGGCACTGTCGGGCACGGCATCGCCACGGCTCTCCACGAGAATCAGCCGACCGCTGGGGTCGACCCCAGCGGCGTACAGGGGGCCGGCGTGGGCGGCAACCTGCACATCGTGCCGTCGACCCTGATGAAGCAGAAGCTCTCCCTGCAACGCCCAGGGGCCCATCACGTCAGCCTCCATACCCGGGGTCCCCAGGAGGCCCGATCTCAGCGCGCCTTCCCGATCCGCGAAGACAGTACAGGCACCTTCGACGAGCGGCGTCCATGCTTGGTTGCTGATCTGCAAACCACGCTCGCTGGTCGCTGCGCCGAGCAGTAACCAGGCTGCAGGCGCCCGATCGAGCGTGAGCCCGGTGGGCGCGCCCTCCGCAGGGCGGGGCTCTCCCTGCCCGGGGATCAGGTGTGCAGTCAGATGCTCGGGGTCGATGCGCAACACCTGCACCCCGGGCCACTGGTCCACAGCAACCCTCTCCATGGCCCGGGCGATGCCTGCAGCCTGTGCGCCTGGGTCAGGCCGGCCTGCTGAGGGCAGGGTCAGATAGAAGAACGTGTGCTCAAGGCGTCGAGGCCAGGCAGCAGGCTCGATCTCCATCTCGGCGAGGGCGGGTACGACCGGCGCCGACGCCCCACCTGGGGCCCAGGCGAGCCCACTCTGACGACTGCAGCCAAGGTCCACCGCCCGCACCACCCCCACCGCACTCAACGCTGCGGAGATCTGTTCAGCACTCGCCAGGGGTGACCAGGCATAAATCAGTGTTTGCGCCTCAGTGAGCCCCAGAGCCCCACACCTGGCCTTGATCTGCCGGCTGTTGTCCATGGCAGTGTCCTCGAGCAGAGCCTCGACGCCTTGATACAGACCCCAGGGCTCGACGCCGGAGGGTTTACCGAGGCCCACTGCACCTTGAGCATCGATGGAGAGCGCAAGGGCGTCGGCAACAGGGGACGCCAGGGTGATCCCCTTACTCACCAGGCCTCTGGGCTCGGCGGGGCCCATGAACAGGGCCACAGCCTGATCTCGATGCCCTTCGGGTATGGCGCCTGGACCAGCATGGCCCTCGGGACCCACTGCGCTGCCAGCGACCATGTGCAATTGAGCCTGATTCAGATCGACCCGGACCAGGTAGATCTCGGTGTCCTCCATCGTGAGGGTTTGCGTGCTGACCACTCCCCTGCCCCGCTCGCCGAGGGCCTCCACGCTGAACCAGCCTTCCCCTTGAGGCTCAGAGCGCCCGTGGCTCCTGCCGTGCCCCTGACCCTCAAGCTCGGCGATGGCTTCGGCAACCCACTGTCGTGCATGGGACCACTGCTTGGGGAAGATGGTGGCTGCAGATCCCTGATGCAGGACCCCAATGGCAGGGGGGCTCAACGATCCAGAGGTCCAGCTGATCTCCACAGGCTGCCCATCGACCTCGAGACGGGTCACATCGGCCCCCTCGCCCTCGAGCACGGTCACGATGCGCCCTGGGCGGTGTAGCCTGACTTCCTCTCTCCTCAACCCCACTGGTTGCTCTCCGGAGAGCATCAACCACGCCGACCACATCCCCTCAGGGCTCAGAGACAAGGTCTGGTGACGGAGTTCTGCAGTCAGCCGAACGATGCCAGTGATCTCTCCACCGCTCTGTACCGCGAAGAGCGCTGCGGGGCCTGAGGATCCCAGGAGGCGCTCCGTGGCCATGGGCGAGGTCGCCACAGGGCGTACGTCCTCGATGGAGATCAGCACGCCTTCTTCGGTGATCTCGCCGGAGAGCGCCACGATGTCACGTGACTCCGCCTCTGCTTCCGACGTCGAGGTCTCTGTGCTCGGGGCTGCCGCCGCAAGCGCCACGATGGTGTGGGTACCGGTCCACTGGACCGGCTCTCCGCGCCTGGGCAGCACTGCGACCTGCTCGACCGAGGTCGACCAGCCCTTGGCAGCGAGGGCGCTGACCACCGCGGCCTTCGCTCCGTCCTCGCCAGGTGGAGGGGCCTCTCCAAGCTGCATCCGCGCAGCGCCGGCGCCCACGAGGGCGGCGAGCCCACCGATGAGCAGCCGGCGGCCGAAGCCAGCATATGTGGTCTTGTCAGCCATACCCCCTCTTTGTCGGCAATTTCGCCAGAAGGCCTGACCGCTTGATGCAGGTCAGCTCAGGGCAGAGAAGTAGGGCGCATCAGTGAAGCCGATGTGAGGGGTGTAGATCGTGAGGCCCACCCCATGGGTGTACAGGGCCCTCGCCAGCGTATCTCGATCGATGAGGCGCAGCGCATCGGCGATGTGCTCGCCCACCTCGGCGAGCTCTCCAAGGGAGATCACCCAGCCCTCGTCGGCGCCCAGGGCGTCGAGGTGGCTCGCGAAGGCCTCGAGGGTGGCCTCGGCGATGGGGGCCATGGCAGAGCAGGCCATGACCGCGATGGTCTGATCGGCCCCTTCTGCACGAAACAGGACGTTGCCGCTGCCATCTTGATGGATGATCGAGACCGCATCGTGGCCCATGGCCACGATGAGCGCGCGGATCACCTCGGTGAACCCGAGATGATCGAGCTGAGATAACCGGTTGATCAAATCGCGGCGCACCAGCTCTCGCTGCTCGCCGAGGGCCACCTGAATCTGGCGCTCCAGCTCTCGGTAGCGCTCGGAGACCGACCACTCCGAAAGCGCGAGCCGGTCGTCGGGGTAGCGCACGAAGGGGGGGCGCTGCCCGGTGAGCGCTCGACGATGGTTCTCACCCTCCACAAGATCCCAGAGACGTCGGGAGATCTCTGGGGCATGCAGACCAATGTCCTCGAGGATCTCCTCTCCATCGATGGGCACACCGGCCTCACGGAGCGCTTGGATGATGGAGGTGATGATGACGTCGTCTGCCAGAGCTGCCGGCTCGGCGGGCCCAGTCTCTTCGGCAGACCCAACCTCTTCGGCCGGCTCATCTTCCGGCACCTCGACGGATGCATCTTCATCCTCGACAAGCACTGGGGCTGCAGCCGCTTTCGGCGCTTCAGGTGCTTCCTGAACCACAGGGCCTGCTGGCGACTTGCTCTCGGGTGCCTCGGCACCGCCCAGGAGGCGCTCGGCTCGATCGCTCAGGCGCTGCCACACATCAGTGGCCAGAGGCACACCGTTGGCCATGGCGGCGGCGATCTCTTCAATGGCCATGGGGGCAACGGGGGCGTCGCCGGCCAGATCCTGAGCCCCACGACGTCTGCGCTTACGCCGGTCATCTGCAGCTCGCCGGCGGCCACGACGGTGACTGCGCTCCTCGTCGAGCATCGCCTCGAGATCCGCCTCGTCTTCCAGGCTCATCTCTGCATCAGACTCGGGATCGAGATCCCCGATGGTCTCGTCGAGCGACAGCTCGCTGTCCATGCTCTCCAGAGCTTCCAGCTCGATGGGTGGGGCCTCGATGGTGAGGGGCTCTCCGCTGGCGAGGGCGAAGACGCCCGGGCGCGTCTCGGTGAGCAGGCGACCGGCGACGGCCACCCTCAACCGGGCCTTGAGGGCGTCGAGGCTCAGGGCTTCCGGGGCCTGCCAGCCAGCGGCCTCGGCCTTCACCAGAATCTTTCGCGCGTTCAGGGGACGCCCGGCATTTCGCAGGACCTCCATGGCGGCATAGACAAAGCCTGACGCGTTGGACATGTGCTCGCTCGCTGAAGTGGGTTTGGCGAGGCACGGTAGGCCATGTTGGCCTCACAGTCGAGGCTCTCAGAACGATCACATGCAGATGCCCTGACTTGCAGGCTCTGGGCCCTTCTGACACCATCCGCCGATGTTTTCAGTGACCCTCGATCTGGGGCATCGCTGGTGGGCGGAGTGGCCCACGGCCTGCCCCCCCGACTGGCCCATCGATACGATCCATGTATCGGCCGGCTCTCCCGAGCAGCGAGTGTGCCTCGGCCGCCACCCGCTCCTCCCATTTTTGAAGGCACTCGCCGAAGCCCTCGACCGTCTCGAGCACGGACCAGCGACCGTCGGGGGCGCAGATGAAGTGGTGTTGCACCCGGGCGGCGGCGTCGACGCTGTCACCATGTGCTACTTCGCCGTTGACGACACAGTCACAACGCCCTTCTCCCGAGACGCACTCAAGCGAGCCATCGCCGAGGCCCGCCAGCACGTGCTCGAACACATCAGCCTCAGATGGCCTGCTCACCCACCTTTGCCCGAGATGATCCGTCGCGACATCGAGGCCGCCCTGGCCTGCCCGCGCGGGGATCACATCACCCTCAGGGCCGCGCCTGATGGGGTCCTCTTCTGCATCGCTGACCAGGCACCTGTGCTCATCCCCAAGACACAGATGCCCTCGATCGTCGGGCGCCTGTGCACCGCGGCGGAGACCTCGCTGAAGACCCGCAGCTGGCCTGGTGGTCAGTGGGAGTTCGCCCTCGACGACGAGGGGCAGATCAAGCTCAGGCTGCAGGGCCGTGGAGCAATGCTGGAGGGGGTCCTCGTCGATCGCGGCCGTCTTCCACTCACGCACAGCTTCTCAATCTCTGCAGAGCGACTCGCCGACGCAGCAATCTGGGGTGCTGGCGAGGCAGATCTGGAAGACGAACGACCCCTTCACGAAGCCCAACAGCTCGGCCGGTGGGCGCGAACGCTGCGCACACCCCCTTTCGCGTTGACGCTGGAGCGCGGCCACGGTGATGTCTCGCCCCAGCCAGCCCGTGCGGTGCCCGAGGGGTCTCCGCTGCCTGTGAAGGGCTTGCACCACCTCGCCTACCGACGCCGATGGCGTCAGGATGATCTCAATCCGTCGAAAGGCTCCATCAGGGTGGTGGGTGATCACGTGCAATACAGCGCGGGCGATCAGATTCTCACCCTGGATCGACGGACAGGAGAAACACTCTGGACGCACGACCACGCCCACCTGCCCCCCTGCCCCGGACCTCTCGATCTGCTCCTCGACGCGGCGGGTTGTCTCATTCGGGTCGACACGGACAACCAGACTCAGCGCTGGCAGGCCACCATCGGCGACGGCGGACTCTCGGCCCTCGACCTCTCAGATGACGCCTTGCTCGTCGGGGGCGTCGACGGCGCCCTGCAGCGGCTCTCCGCCGAGACCGGTGAGCTGATCTGGCGCCGCCACACCCTGCACGGTGCAGTCTCGAGCGTAGTGACCTCTGACACCGCGTGCTGGTGCCTCGGCGAAGACGGCCTGGTGTACGGCTTGCGGCAGAACGACGGCATGCTCGCCTTCGCCTTCCCCCTCGCCGGAGAGCCTGAAGGTGCCCCGCTCCTCACCGCCGCGGGGCTGTTGGTGGTGAGCCACGCAGGGCCGGGCTTCGAGAGCCAGCTGACTCTCCTCGACCCTTACACAGGCACCGTCGAGTGGACGCGTACCTTGGAGGGCACGGCGATCACCGCCTCAGCTCAGGTGGGTGAAGACGCAGTTTTGATCCTGGAGCGCCTCGAAGGGCTCTATATGGTCAGAGTGGCCCTCGCCGACGGCGGCGTCCGCTGGCAGCTCGACTTGCCCACAGAGGCAGAATCCGACCCCGGCACCCTCACGGTGCTCGACGAGCTCGCATGCATCAAAGGCATGGAGGGCGAGACCACCGGCGTCGATCTCCAGCGCGGCAAGATACTGTGGCAGGTATCCGCCGAGGCGGGCTCGGACGCCCTGGTGAGCAATGCTGCGGTGGTGGCGTGCCGTGGGCTCTTGTTGATCCCCGGCTCTACAGTCAGGGCCATCGACCCTCAGACTGGCCGGGTGATCCACAGCCTGCCGTGTGAAGATCTAGTGCCCAGCTGGATCCACGTATGGCCAGATGGCGATCTGCTCGTCGCCGAAGACAACGCCCTGGCGTACTTCTTCCTCGGCGGACACCTGGGCCTGGTCTGACGCAGTGTGTGGTCTTCAGATGCCGAGGAACAGTCGCTTGCCGAAGGTCTCTGAGAGATCAGCATCGAGGATCTTCTGGGCCGCGGCATCTACATCGTAAGGCACCCGGCGATACTCGAAGGTCCGGGTCTCCGTGTCATAGACAGCGCAACATGCCCGATTGTCGTAGTCCCGAGGCTGGCCGACGCTCCCTGCAGTGACCACGTATTTAAAGTCGGGCTGCGCGGTGAACCGGGTGTTGAGCACCTCACGGGCGCCCTGCCGATCGAAGGCGAACGATTTACAGAGGTGGGAGTGACCGATGAAGGTGACGTCGGCCATCTCATCGTACACAGGCAGCAAATCGTGCATCTGCTCCACGGAGAAGATGTACTCGAAGGCATCGGGATCCACCGGTGATCCATGGCAAAACGCCACATGCTCGATGCGATCGGTCATGGGGAGACTCGACAACCACCGCTTGTTCTCAGGTGTGAGCACCCGCGCATGCCAGTCGAGGGCCTGGCGGGCCTCTGCCCGATAATAGCTGTAGTCCATCTTGCCGCACACAGCGGCGTCGTGGTTGCCCATGACCGTCACGCTCACTCGGCGGCGGATCAGATCACAACACTCATTGGGTTGAGCGCCATAACCGACCACATCACCCAGACATGCATAGGCGTCGACGTCAGAGAGGACGAGAAAGGCGGCCTCGAGGGCTTCGAGGTTGGCGTGCACATCAGAGATGATGCCGATCTTCATGGGCGACCCTTCGACGCGACGTGGTTACGAACTCGTATCAGATGGCGCAGCGCCTCCAGACGTCGCGCCAGTCTGTGCTCGACGGCTCAGCTGCTCTCCAGCTCCAGGGCGTCGACGCTGGCCCCGGACAAATCGATGGAGGCCATGTCCTCCTCGTAGTCCGGGCCCACGCCATCGAGGCCCAGGGAGCCAAAGGCATCTGCTAGGCGCTCCCCAAAGTCGGCCGCATCACCGAAGCTCACCCGACCTGCCTGCTCCAGCGCCCGCTCGAGGCACGCAGCGATGGCGGGCGTCTCGGCCTTGTCCAGCGCCGCGGCGAGGGCGCCACGGGCCTCGGGACCGAGGAGCGCCAGGGCATGGGCCACCCGGCCACCGGGATCGCCCGCCCGACGAACCACGCCGAGGGCGGGCTCGACGATGCGGCGTCCGATGCGAGCCACCGCCCGAGCGATGACCGGCCATTGGGCCTCGTCCACCGTGGACAACAGGGACAACAGCTCCGAAGCCGCCCGCTCAGAGCGGATCTCCGCGAGGAACAGCGCGCTGGCGAGGCGTACGCTGCCTCTACGGGAGCGCAGGCCCGTGAGGAAGGAGGCCTCGAAGGCAGGTCCCATGGCGAGGGCCGCGGGCACAGCCTGCAAGAGCTCGCTCTGGGGCATCTTCAAGATCGAGTCGAAGAGCGTGGGCACGTACACCTGATCACCACGACGCATCAGGGCCATCGCCGCCTCTAGACGGTGACGCGGCTCCTCGAGGAGGCCCACGAGATCTGCAGCGGCGAGCTCGCTGAGATCGGTGATCTCTTCCATGGGCACCGACTCGTCACCGGCCTCACTCTCGTCGAAGACCTGAGAGGCGGAGCGGGCCTTCTCCATCGACATCGCCGCCAGCTCCTCGATCTCCTCGTCCACACGGATGTCGAGCTCCTCGGCGCAGGCCAGCAGGGCCTCCCAGTTGCTCCAAAGATCGAGAGGATCGAGATCGTTGGGCTTCAGGTTGAGGTTCACCTCGGCGAAGTTCGCCAGCGAGATGCGCACCAGCGCCTCGGGATCAGCGGCGAGATCAAGGTCGAGGGCCCGCTGACGCATGTGAGGCTCCATGGCCAGGCCAAAGGCCAGCGCCGCCGTGAGCACCCGTGCGGTCATCCCCTCGAACCAGACTTCCGGGAAGGCCCGGATGCGCAGCAGATGCGTCTGACGCTGAGGCGCAGACCAGTAGGTGAGGATGCCGAGACCCAGACGTGCCTGAGAGGCGGTGATGAGATCAGCAAAGCTGTGCTGATGGAAGTTGTGCCGCAAACGGCCGAAGCGCTCGTAGGTCGGATCAGAGACCTCAGCCCGGGCTACGGCTCGATCCAGACGCCTGCCGAGGGCCGACTCCGCCTCCATGGTCAGGCTCCAGCCCTGAGCCACGTTCTGCTCGAGTGGCACAGTGAATCGGCGATGGCCCAGGACGACATCGTCATAGCCGTAGAAAACGACCTCGACGTCGAAGGTGTTGCGCAGCCGGTTGAGCACCTCGGTGTGCTCGGCGCTCTCGTGGTGCAGCACCCAGACCACGGGATCTGTCCAGTCGCCGTCGACGATGCGGCACAGCGCAAGGCTCATCACGGGGCCCTGAGGATGCTGGTGCAGCTGGAAGATCAGGCTGGCGGGCTCCAGCTCATATTGCTCTGCCCGGCCCGACTCCATCCGGATCGCCGCCACCACGCGATCAGCCTCGGTGACCAGGTAGCGATCTTTGCCCTGGGCGACCTCTTCGAGGAAGAGGCGTCGAGGTGCTCGACGGCTGCCCGAGACCTCGTCGGCCGCCACCACATGGGTGGGCTCGTCGGTCAGGGAAGCCTCGACGTCGGAGATGCTCAGCTCCACGGAGAGCGACTCGTCCTCGCCCAGATCCACGGGCATGGGGTGACCCAGAGACGTCACCTTGATGTTGGCCTCTGTGGTGGGGCCACTGGCAGGCGAGGCGCTCTGCTCATCCTCGGGAATACCCTCCTGAGGCGTCTCCGGCCCATCTGGCTCCGGGAGTGGAGTCACCTGGGTCTCAGCACTTCGCTCTGCAGCATCGTAGCGCAGATCCTCGCGGTCTTCGACGAGATCAGAGGGCAAGGGCTCCTCAGCCGTAGGCTCCGACGTGCCCTCGGCGCTCGAGTCAGCATTGCGGGCAGCCTGGACCTCTGCCTCCGAGATCTCCACGGCCTGATCGGCAGCGTCCTCCTCGAGTGACTCAGGCTGCTGATCGAGGGTGCTGCGCTCCACCCTGCCCTGGCGGCGGCTGTGCATGTCGGTGATGTCGTCGTCATCATCCACAGAGGGCAAAGGCGCCATCACCGAAACCTCGACCCGCTCCGAGGCCGCAGACGCAGGCACCTCGTCGAGATCGTCGAGGTCATCGGCTTCAGGCAACAACACATCAGAGAGTGCGGCCTGAGACTCTGGTGACACAGACGCATCTGCCTCTTCAGGCTGCGGTCCTGCCTCAGGCTCACCATCCACTGAGGGGAATTCCAGGATCGCGGGGGCGTCGGGTACCACCTCTCCCAGGCTCTGCTCTGCAGAGTCGGGCTTCGCCACAGGCAACTCGGTCGTGGGGCCAGCCTTGGACTCTGCCGTCGGCCCCGACTTCGAACTCGCAGGCACCGCAGCGACCACCGTCGCCTCTGATGAAGCGGCAGGCTCGGGAAACATTGGGGCGGTGCGAGGTCGCGCCATCATGGGCCCAGCCTCTACGACCGCAGGGGCATCGGTCCCATCGAGCAGCGCCTGGAGGCCATCCGCACCTGCGACCAGAGCCGGACGGAGGGCATAGTCAGGCAGCGTGCCGCCTTCTGGCGCCTCGATGAGGCCATACAGTGCGATCATGAGATCGCGAGCCTCGTGGCGATCGCTCTCCGAGATCACCAGAGCCAGCACTTCATGCTCTGGATCGTGGAACACCACCGGCGCCGTGATCGAATGCGCATGCCCACAGACAGGACATTCGCAGCGGTTGACCGCAACAGGGCCCCCGGTGATCAGGCTCTCGGCCAGGCGCTCGTCCGTGGCGCGGTTGATGGTGGTCCACCCGCGGGCGCCGTACCAGACACCGCACTTGGGACACCAGATATTGAAGAGCGTAGTGTGGGTCTGACCGACCTCACCCGTGAACACTCCGGCGTTGCCGGGGGCCGAGCTGGACATGTGTTCCCTCGCCAACCGTGGGCATGGATCAAGCACTCAAAGCCTGGATGAAGACCCGCACGAACCACCAGGGATCAGGCGATGTGCAAGACTCCGAGCCTTCGCGCTATATCACGCCATCGAGGCTGGGGGCCAGAGGCGCAGGGCAATCACACGTCGATGTGCCTTGCTTCCGCTCTGTTTGGACCATGACGGAGGGTGGTGGGCAGATTCAGGGCTGGGCTTTGAGGTGCTTCACCCGGGTGGTGACGTCGCTCAGGGATGCTCCCTCGACGGCGAGGGCCTCTCGGGCGTTCACCCCCACCAACTCCACAGCGCCGAGGGGGCGCTCAAGCCAGACTTGTGCCCCTACCCGGCGGATGGAGAACTTGCCCTGAGCCATGCCGCGGGTACGCCACGCTGATTGACGGTTTGGTGTGGGGCGCTGCAGAAACAGGAGCACCTCTTCGCCCTGGGCAAAGCGGGCCATGCCGTCCACGCTCATCACGAGATCACCCACCTGACCGCCTACGGTCTCCACGACCACCTCGGTCTCACAGGGGCCCACCAGGCAGGTGTCGATGGTGATTCGGGCCGAAGTGATGATCAGACCCTCGGACCATCGAGCCTTCACCTCGGCCACCTGGCCGGTGATCACCCGATCTGCACCTGCGGTGAGATCTTCGAGATCCATGGCCTTGAGCGTGGCCCCTGAGGCTGCCCCACTCCAGATCGTCAGGGCGCACACCGCACCGAGCAGACGCTTCCACATCATCGTGCACCTTCCTTCCGGCGACGGGTCAGGCCCGCCAGGGCCACCAGAGCCCAGAGGCTGGCACCGGCCCCTCCGGTGGACTCGCACCCACCGGCCTGATTGGTGAACCCTTCGTCCGCTGGGGCTGCTCCAGGGCTGCTGGAACCCCCGACCCTCTGCCCTCCGGAAGCGGGCGCCTGGCCCGGCTCATCAGCCTCCGGGGGCAGAGGGGGCGCCTGGACAGGGCTCTCCTCCGCTGAATCTCCTGGGTAGAGCGTCGAGATCGCTTCTTCGTCGGTGTGATGCAGATCACGCTTCTCGAGCTCACCGGGCGAAGCGCTGGGGTACATGGTGGCCTCGGGCTCGTCCGGCGCATGGCCGAGACCGAGCAGGTGGCCCACCTCGTGGGTCAGCGCGTTTTGCAGGTCGTTCTCCGCTTCACCGCCCATGCCCCAGTTGTAATGGGCCTCGTTCACGATGATGTCGGCGTCCACCAGCTCTCCGTTGGAGGCGCGGTACACCGACACAGTGACCGCGAGGGCCTCCGGTGCATGAACCCAGGTGTCGCGGCTCCACGTCACCAGGTTGACGTTGCTGTCGGGGCGATCGGGATCGTAGCCAATGGTCAGATTGTCGGCCCGGCCCTGGTAGTTCATCTTCAGAGAAGTGCCGTCCGCAGTGGCCCATGCATCGAAGGCGTCATGGACCGCGTCGAGGGTCTTTACATCATCGACGTCCCGAGCGAGGGCGCCATCGATGACATAGTTCACCTGACCCTCAGGCCAGCGCAGCGGGACACCTTCGTCGGTGGTCTTGAACGAATAGGCATTCGCCGTAGAGGCCAGAGCCCCCAGCGCGCTGAGGGTCGTGATGACGGTGCGCCACGACATGATGTGCTCCTCCAAGTTGACTGCCAGCCCATAGGGGCAAGGGCTGTGCCAGGAAGGAAGCAACAGAAGATACGCAATCAAACACAAATTAAACCACTGATTTTAAACAAGAACACATATACCGACACAGCCCTCTTTCCCCGGGTCGAGGTTCACCCATGGGTCATCAACCCCTGACCCACCCCCAAAGGTTGCTCGGCGGTATTTCACCGGCTGGCAGAGGGGAGAGTTGCGCTCGAAATCCAATGCGAGGTTGAGTCGGAAGCCAAGGTGGGTACACTCCCCCCAAAGCGCGGCGAAGCCCTGTACTGCAGGGCTTCCAGAGGGCATGCCCTGAGGCGCGGGGAATACTTTTTTTCAACTTTCGAAAGATTTTCTGTTGACTGCCCCAGACCCCACACGTATAAACCGCCCGTCGCTGCGCTGGAGAGCCAGCCGACGATGCCTCCCCGCTCTGGTCAGCCTCGTGTTGATGGTGGGGATTGGTGATGCACTCGCCAATCAGCATCTCGGTGTTCCACTCCCCGGCAGCGCACGAAAGCTCTCTGAAAATCGATTCAAAACCACCCAACGTTTCTGGGAAACGGTACGGTGGATGGAGAATCAGTTCAGGAAGAAAAAGGGTCTTCGGGTTCGATTTATCAAGACGATCGACCTGCCTGACGTTGTGTCCGTCCATGCCAAGGCGCCGAAAGGCAGCACTGCATGGGAGAGCATCAACATCAGTGACTACGGCGGTTCGGTGAAGATTTTCATCATCGAACGTTAAGGAGTGGCCACTCAGGCAGCTCAACTCGAAGATTTGCTTTCATCTTGTTCGGGGATCGTCTAATGGCAGGACAGCGGGTTCTGATCCCGTCAGTCTAGGTTCGAGTCCTAGTCCCCGAGCCATTTTGGCCCGTTCGTCTAGCGGTTAGGACGCCGGCCTCTCACGCCGGTAACAGGGGTTCAAATCCCCTACGGGTCACTCCCTTTCGAGGGTATTTCGCCCCGAGTTGCTTTATGCAGCTCGGGGCTTTTTTATTCCGTGCACATTTTTATCCGTGCACAAAAAAAGCGACCCAGGGGGTCGCTCTTCACCATTTGAGCAGGTGCGCGCCAGGCTGTCCTCAGCCTGCGTCAGACTCGATCTTGTCTTCGCCTGACTCGAGACCAAGCTCATCCGACTGGTACATGTGACGCATGCGAGCCCGCTTGGTCTCCATGTAGCCGTGATTGACGGGATTGATGCCGGTGATGAGGGGGACCCGGCCAGAGACGGTCACCCCAAGCGATTCGAGCCCCTCGATCTTGAGCGGGTTGTTGGTCACCAGCTTCACACTCTTCACGCCAAGGGCTGCGAGCATGTCAGCGGCTGCGTCATAGCGACGCAGGTCTTCGTCAAAGCCCAACATCAAGTTTGCATCGACTGTGTCGGCCCCAGCCTCCTGAAGGTGGTAGGCCCGGATCTTGTTCCCAAGGCCAATCCCCCGCCCCTCCTGTCGCATGTACAACACGACACCGCGGCCTTCCTTCTGAATGAGGGCCATCGCCGCCATGAGCTGGGCATTGCAGTCGCACTTCAGGGATCCGAGGACCTCGCTGGTGAGGCACTCGGAATGTACGCGGGCCACGACATCTTCAGCACCACACAGATCACCCACGGAGATGGCGAGGTGCTCTTTGTCACCCTCCTTGAACACCCGAACATCGAACTCGCCGTGCTCGGTGGGCAAGCGGGTGTGGGCGTAGAATGGGGCGTGCTCGTTGTCCAATTCAGGCATCAGAACAGGCTTTTTCACGTAATGGCCTTTCTCGACCAGTGGCCACGAAGCGCTAGAGGCTACAGGCCCATGGTATGGGATTCAATCCCCCTCATATGCAGCCTCTGCATTGAGTCAGAGGTCACCGGATGACATCCCATGGGAATCAACGCATGTCGGGAGACGTCTCGGTACAGAGATGCACGTGAGCCGGACTGGTCACCGATCTGTTGTAAGAGGTTGGCTACATGTCGTGGGCTTGCTGACCGATGAGTTCAGAATATAAGGCGTTTTCTGGACTTCGCCCCAGGTGAAACACACAATGCCCCACATGCTGAAGACCGCACCATCGCTGCTCGTCGCCCTCAGCGCTCTGCTGATGGTGGGCTGTGGTGCGCTTCAGCGACCCTCACGGCTGCGCCCACCGCCTCATCCACTCTTGGAAGCGGTGCCTTTTCCCGAGACTGGGCGACCTCGAATCCGGCCCCGTCGCAACCGCCCCAAGCCCACTCCTCCGGCAAAGGTCGTGGCAGCAAAGCCCCAGAAGAAGCCTCAGAAAAAGCCCGCTTCGAGGCCGCCAGCGTCTCGACCTCAGCCGAAAGCTCCGGCCGCTCGGTCTCCCGTGAAGATGGCTCGAATTCTCGCCCTGGAAGGTCGCCGCGAGATCGATGGTGCTCCGGCGAACGACAGCCGTCTGCTCAAGGCGGCATTCGATCTGGAGGCGAGACCCCGCGTCACGGGTGTCGGGCGACCGCTCGACGGCACAGAGCCCCCAAAGCCGGGAGATGTGGTGCTCTTCGCCGGAGAAGGATACGGGCCTCGGGCTGGTGTAGTGGTGAAAGTGGGCCGGGACGGACTGCTCGAGGCCCTGCTGGTGACCCGAGGCGCGGTCCGTCGCGTGGTGGCTGATCAAAGCCGACCGCACACGCGACGGGTGGGCGATCGCATCCGCAACTCGTTCATCCGGCCACTGCGTCGTGGCGAGCGCCATGACAACCGAGTACTCGCCGGTCAGCTACTCGCCGGGTTCCGGCGCCTCGGCGATTGAGGCCGCAGCGAGCGCCACTCTACTCATGATCTCTCGGGCTCGAGGGTCGAGACCGCTGAGCGTGGCCACACGCCCCTCGCCTTCTTCAGTCAATTCGATGGTGAGGGTCTGCTTCGGAAGAGAGACACCGAGGCGATCCGGCCACTCCATCACCACGATGCCCGCACCGCTGAGGTAGTCCTCGACACCAAGCCCCATGGCTTCTTCAGGCTCGGACAACCGATAGAAGTCCATGTGATGGATTGGGCACCGACCGCCTTCATAGCTTTGAATGAGCGTGAAGGTGGGGCTGTTGACGTAGACGCCCTCGGGGACATCCACCCCGACAGCGAGACCTTGGGTCAGGGTGGTCTTGCCTGCGCCGAGGGTGCCCTGAAGCGCCAGGACGTCCCCTGGGCCGACGACGGCACCCACAGCTCGACCGAGGGCCCGGGTAGAGCCTGCATGGGGCAGTGCGATCTTCAAGGATCGCTGGCTCTGGCCGTACAGCGCCTTGCTCAGCCGCCTCAAGACCGGTTGATCTGCAGGGGGGAAGCCGAGCCTCATCAACTCATCAGCGCTGGCCCAGATCAGCTCTTCGGCTTCGAGGGGTTGGGGATCTCCACTGACGATGCGGCACCGGAACACGAGCAGCACCACCTCTTTCGCACGCTCTGGATACAGGTGGTGGCCCACGGCGAAGATCTCCCCCACCTGCACCACGACGCCCAGCTCTTCTTGGAGCTCGCGTACGAGGGCCTGCTCCGGGCTCTCACCCAGCTCGATCTTGCCCCCGGGAAACTCCCAATTGCTGGCGAGGTGGGTGCCCTGGGGTCGGCGGGTGACGAGAAACCGCCCCTCGGCCACCGGACCATCGAGATCAGCGCCGGGGCCCTCGATGAGACCCGCGGACACCACCACCCGGGCGAGGGTGCTCACGCGGTGAAGCCCGCCCGACTGCGGGTCTGGGCCTCTCGCTTGAGGCGAAGGCCCAACACGGCTTCATAGGGCAGGCAGTAGCGCTCATCGGTGGTGGTCAGCTCCAGCCAGCCCTCACCGAGGTGCACCGTGCTCACTCGACCGATGGTGGCAGGCCCGCCGCTCTGGCTGGCGAGCAGGATCGCCAGCTGTGCTTCGGCGGGGGCGGTGTAGGTGTCGCCGTCTTGGGTGAGCTCGGACTGGCCGCCGAGCATCTGGGCGAGACTCTCTCGATTCATGGGTCTACTCCTCCCCTTCTGAAGAGACGGGGTTGCGATCACATCTGCGCACACACAGCTCAGCCTGAACGTTGCCGTTCTCGTCGGCAAGTTCGACACAAGAATAGCCCTGGGGGCACTCGTTCGGCGCCTCGCCACACGGCTCGAAGCAGAAGTCGCCGATGGGGTTCTCCTCTTCGTCCTGCAAGCTCAAGCAGCGACGGGGCATCCCACCACACGCGTTCTCATCCTGAGGATCACACCCGGGCTCGCAGTGCACCCCAGGGGCCTCGATGCACTGAGCGTTGGGCTGATCGCACACCTGGCCGAAGGCGCACTGGTAGTTGGCCACGCAGCCACGCTCCACACAGGTGCCGTTCTCACAAGCCTTGGTGGCGTCGAGGCAGTCTTCGTCTCGCTGACAACCGGAGACGCACATGAGGGCGTCGGTATCGCAGTAGGTCTCGGGCTCGAGACATTCGGCGCTCGACAGGCACCCACCGGGGATCCGGCAGCGGCCGTCGGGCTCGCACATGGCGCCCTCCGGGCAGTCTTCAGGGCCCTGACACGGAGGCTGGCACCGCAGGTTCTGGCAAAGCTGGCCGTTGGGGCACTCGGCATCCTCAGCGCAGCCTCGCTGGCAGTACAGCTGGTCGTTACAGAAGCGGCCCTCGGGGCAGTCGATGTCGTTCGCGCAGTCGCCGGGCTGGCTGCACTCACCCCCTCGGGGCACGCAGGCGCTCACTCCGGGCTCCACCTCCCGACACTCGAAACCCGGGCCGAGCTGATCACAAGCGCCCTGAGCCTCGCACCCCCGCAGGCAGTGCGTCTGAGCAGCGGCGCCCACTGGGAAGCAGACATCGGTCCGGCGCTCGCAAGGGTTGTAGGGCGCAAGGCCGGCCCCACCCTGAGAGGTGTCAGGGCACCGGCCACAGGGCAACACCCGCTGGCGGCACTGGCCCGCGCAGGGATCACAATATGCATCCACGGCGCACTGCAGATCGCGCTCGCACGGGTTGCCAGTCAGAGGCTCACAGACCCCACGACAATTGCACACGCTGCCCTCGGCGCACGTGCCGCCGTCGCCACAGGCAGGCAAGGGCTGGCACAGACCAGAAGGATCACAAATCTCGCGAGGGCCGCACTCGAAGTCAGCGGCGCATGCAGCTCGACACACACCTGCGTCGACGTCACAGCGAGATCCCGCAGGGCAGCCTTCGTCACCCACACACGAAGCGCCACCACCGCCAGCGCCGCCCATGGCGCCGCCAGCGCCGCCACCTTCACCCGCAGCGCCCCCGGCGCCACCACCAGCGCCACCACCAGTGCCACCAGCAGCTCCGCTTGGTCCGCCTGCAGCAGCACCCGTGCCTCCAGCACCGGCGCTCCCACCGTCATCATCACAGGCCACGAGGGCGAGGCAAAGGGCCACCAGGGGCATCAGGCGCAGGGGCCTCAGAGCATGCATGAACTCGGGGGAACTCACGGAGAGCGTCTCCTCGTCGGTGGGGTAGAGGGCCACGGCGGCCCGGGGGATCACTTGCGGATGGTGAAGGGCAGCGTCACGGTGCGGTTGGTTCCAGAGAACGCGGGCACCGACATGCCGCCGAGGGCCTCGCGCACGCAGCGGTTGCCCACGGTGGAGCCGCCCACCAGGGTAACGTTGATCACCTTGCCCTTGGGCAGGGCGGTCATCTTGACCTTGAGCACCTTCACCGAGGCGTCTCGCCGGGCCTCTGCGGTGAGGCACTTCGACAGGCGGCTCTGACGAGCAGCCACGGCGGCATTGAGGGCCTCGATCTTGAAGACGGCCCCCTCTCCTGCAGACATATCGAGGGTGCTGCTCTCTGCCAGCAGACGCTCTTTGCGGATCTGAGCCTGCTCGGCCCGGGCGCGCTTTGCCGCAGCGCTCCGGGCGGCAAGGCGGACACGCTCCACACGCTCCGCTGCGGTCTCAGGGGCCTCGTCGGGCAGGGCCACGGAAGGCAACGCCGCCTCGAAGGGCATGATCGCCTGGCCGAGGTTCGCCACCACGGGGGTGGGCAGCGTGGACTGGTACCAGAAGTACCCCCCCACGGCGAGGGCGATGGCCAGGAAGGAGGCGCCGAGGCTGCCGTTGACGAGAATCGAGCGCCGGCGGTTCTTGCGCTTGATGTCGTTGTCTTCCTGCTTTCGCTTCCGAGCGGCTTTCTCGTGGGCCCACTTGTGCAGGATCTCTTCGAAGAACTCGATGTCGGAGAGCGGACGAATCTCCTCAGTCTCCACATCGAAGAGCAGCTGCTCGGTGTCGATCTCTTCCTTGAAGAGCTGCTCCACCACCTGCTTGCTCGAGTATGGACCGTAGTCGAGGCCATTGCGCCGGACGATCCACCGCAGGGCGTCGGGATCGAGGGCGCTGTGATACCCCAGATCGGGGATCTCGAAGCCTCCAGGGGCGCTCACCGGCGCCGCGTCGTGCTCGGGCAGCTTGTTGAGGGTCGGCGCGCCCCCCCGACGTCGATTCGGCGTCAGCGGCGGCGGCACGGCAGGGATGGACGGCGGGCTGGCCACCGGCGCAGCAGGCATGGATGGTGGCAGTACAGGGGGCTTCGCCGCAGATGCAGGCACCGCCGGAGGTGCCGCTTCGGGGGCGGCCGTAGGCTCCATGACGATGGCGCTGTCATCCAGGAGCAGTGGCGCTTCCTCGGCGGGCTCTGTCCTGCCCTGTACCTCAGGAGCGCCCTCAGCGTCGCCAGCCTCCTCGGACGCAGAGTCTTGAGCTGCGCCCACCGCATCTGCTTCCGGGGTGGTCTCGTCTTTGGGCGGTCCACCTGCAGGGACTTCTGCAGTGGGGACTTCTGCAGTGGGGACTTCTGCAGTGGGGACTTCTGCAGTGGGGACTTCTGCAGCAGGAGCTTCTGCTGGGGGCACTTTTGCAGTGGGGACCGCAAGGGCCTGGATCGCATCGATGGGCACGTCCACCACCTGAGTGGAGCCCTCGTCAACCTCAGGCGTACTGTGGGCCTCGGGGGCCTGAGGCGCAGGAGGATCGACGATCGCATCCACCATGGCTGTGGCATCTTGCCCTGCAGCCGTAGCCTCCTTGGGCGTCGCTGGTGCCTCAGGAGTGACTACAGGTGCGGGTGCTGCCTTCTCTTGCAACGCTGATGCTGGCGCAGGCGTCACCGGTACCGCGGAGGGCTCTCCCTGCAGTTGGGCCTGGGTGAGGGCCGAGAGAGCCGACTTCAGCTGGCCCACCTTGGTGAACCCCTCTGGCGCCCCTGGTCGACAGCGGTCCAGAATCTTGTGCAGGGCCGGGTGCTGGCCTTCGAGGGGGGCATCAGCCTCGGCCACTCCGGTCATCATCGCCCGTAGGATCGCCCCGAGGGCCTTGAGATCACTCTGTACCCCGGTGAGACCCTCTTCACCAGTCTCTCCGGCGAAGCACAAGGCATCCCACCTATCCATCGACACGCGGAGTTTCACGGCCTCGGGCCTCAGGGCTTCGAGGGCCAGCCCCTCGAGCTTGACCCGCCCCTGAGTGGTCACGGCGATGCAGGAGGGGCGCAGCAGGCCGGAAGGGATCTGAGCCGCCTTGAGCGCATTGCACACATGAGCGACCAGATTGTAGGCCCCTTTGAGGTTGAAGGTTTTCCCTGCCCGGGAGCGCTTCTCCAACAGGCGGCCCAGCGTACGACCCTCGACGCGCTCCATGGCCAGGGCGTGGAGGTCACCGTCCACCCACCAACCGTGAATGCGTGCCAGATTCTTGTGGGTGAGGCCCTGGGCTTGAAGCACCGCATCTTGCGTCGAGATGAGGGCGTTGCCGTCACCTGTGAGGCGAGGATCGAAAACCAGCAGGCTCAGGGGGCCGGCCCTACCCGAGGGATCGCTTACGTCAGTGACGCGGTAGAGCGCACCGAGAGCGTCTTCTCTCAGGGTGGATTCGATCTGAAACTGCCCCGCAAAGCGCTCCCCCTCGGCGAGGAGCATCCGCGGGGCTCTCGGTGCTGAAGGTTCAGTCCGCTGGCTGGTTTCCACGGGCAGCGCTCTCCAGGTGTAACCTCAGTGTTCTTAGCCCACTGCCCGCAGAGGTACAATAGGGCTGCATGGGCTGGAGGCCTTCGCGGGCCCCAGGCTCAGGGGTTCGAGGCAGCCACCTCGGCGAGATCCACCTTCCACGCCTCCCCCTCTTTCACCAGAGCGATGCGCTTGAGCACTTGCTCACCTGCCTTCACGACCACCACCCGGCGCGTCTCGGTGCTCGCCTCGGCGTCGATCTGTGGCTTGTCGGAAATCGCCAGCTCCTGACGCCACCCCGACCGGATCACCAGCGACTCGGCCACCACCTCTACGCTGGCATCCGCTGGCAGGCCCAACTGCTGAGCGAGTGCCTTGCGGCTGTCGGTGGTGAGCAAGGCCGCCAGCCGATCCGCGCGCCCACCCCGGATGGCGGCGTTGAACTGCTGATAAGCGGTGATGGCCGGATCTTCCGGAGGCGGGCCACAGCCCACTGTGAGCATCGTCGACATCACCAGTGTCAGAGTCCAAGGGCCCGTGGCCCGGCGTCTCCTCATCTGCGCAGCTCCCTCTAGGGTCTTCTCTGGGCCTTCGGAATATGGTCCATTGGCCAGGATCGTTCACCGCTCAAAGGTATATCAGGGTGCAGCAGAAAATGCCGAGGTTGCTGGTGGCGGGCCTGACCCTCGCCCTCTGGTCGTGTGCAGGTGAGCCGGAGCCGGGCACACCGGAGGCGGCGGCCCACGCCCTGGGCCTCGCTCTACAGGGTGGAAAACCCGAGGCGGTCCTCGCCCTGACCACCAAGGGCACACATGAACGCCTCGATCGGCTCTACCAGAAAATCACCGTGCAGCGAGGTGCCATCGAGCAGCGTTACCCTGAAGACGCTCGAGGGGCCACAAAGCTCACCTACCCCGAGGGGGTCTTCGAAGCAGACAGCGCAGAAGCTCTCTTCGGCGTGCTGATCACCCCCTGGCTCGAGAAACTCGAGCGCGGCGAGGGCCTGCTGTATGGCATGAGCGCCCGCTCGGTGCGGATGGATGGTGACGCAGTCGCCCTCGTCTCTACTCGTGCAGGCGAGCTTCTGCGCCTGGAGAAGACCGATGAGGGCTGGAAGACCGACGCCTTCGAAGCAGCTCTGCAGGTGAACCTCGATCGGGTGCACAAGAACCAGATCACCCTCGAGAACAATCTCATGGTGTTCGCGGCGATGGAGAAGCGGGCGGCCAAAAAGAAGGCTGCTCAGCCACTGCCAGATGCGCCCGCCAACGGGCAAGACGGCGACGCCCCACCCCCTTCACCTGCATCAGATCAGTAACAGTCATATACGGCCTGCCACGGACGATGGCCGAGGCCGTGGCGGCGCCTATCCCGGGTACGGCTTGTAGATCAGTGGCCGCGGCGCTGTTGACGTTCAGCTTCAGCCCCAGTGAGAGTCGAATCCCTCCAGGCAGTGAAGAGACCTTCATCCGACATCCCTCAGCGTCGCCTGCGAGCGTGAGCAGATCGCCTCGACGGATGGCTCTCGTGGGTGGACAACGTTCGAGTGTGGGGATCAACGCCTCGGCCCGGCAAGGAAAGATCGCCTCGGTGAGCGTGGGGCCGAAACCAACAGCGGAGGCACAGTGTGTGGTTGCAGGTAGAGTCACCCGCTGCACTCTGGCGGACAAAGACCAGCCCACGAGGCCACAGACCAACCACGTCAGCATCAAGGACCATCGCCGGTGCCGTGTCATCGCCATGGACGTCGCCCATCTCGCTCGTCGTACACAACGATCTATGGGGCGTCGGTGGTGGGTGTGCCGGTCAGATCCTCAAACCCGACATCTTCAGGCCGATCCAGGCGGCAAAGAGGCCGCCGAGCACATTGAGACCGACGTTGAGCAGCATCCAGCCCACGCCAGCTCTGCCGAGGCTCACCGACTCGTAGCCGAAGGTGCTGAAGGTGGTGAGGCCACCGAGAAAGCCTGTGGTGAGCCCGGTATAGACGGGGGGCGTGAGCCAGCCGGCCTTGTCTGCACTCTTCAATGCGAGACCACCGAGCAGGCCCATGAGCAGGCAGCCGAGCAGGTTGGCAGCCAGAGTCCCCACGGGGATCGTGGCAGGCCACCAACGCTTGCCAGCGAGGGCCAGCGCCCATCTGCACACAGCCCCTGTACCGCCCCCGAGGAATATGGCCACGGCGTTGGCGCTCACCGCCGAGCCCAGATGGCGAGGGCGTCGAAATCCACAGTGCTCGAATCCACTCTGTTCACCCCCTCTGCGGCCCTACCCCAAGGCACACACGCGAAGGGCATCTCTGCCCTCGATGCAGCCTCGGCATCCACTTCGGTGTCGCCGACGTACAGACAGCGGGCTGGGGGCACTTCGAGGGCTGCAGCGGCCTCCAACAACGGACCCGGATCAGGCTTGCGAGTGGGGAGCGTGTCGCCGCCGAAGACGCACCCGAAAGTCGATTGCCAACTCAGCCCTTCCAGAACCGGCTCCAGGAACATGCCAGGCTTGTTCGTGACGAGCCCCAGAGGGATGTCGGCGGCGGACAACGCGCTCAACGCCTCTGGCACCATGGGATAAGGCACGGTGTGGTCGAGCAGGTGCGTACCATAGGCCTGCAAGAACACAGCTCGGCCAGCCTGTACCTCTTCAGGGCCCAGCTCAGGCAACGTGTTCACCAGCAAGTGGCCAAGCCCCCACCCGATGTGGGCTGCCACGTCAGCTTCGGGCCAGGGTGCAAGGCCGAAGTGCTCGCGGACCATGTTGGCCCCTGTGGCGATGTCGCTGGTGCTGTCGATGAGGGTGCCGTCCAGATCGAAAATCACCGCCAGGGGGTCGAGGGCAGACAGGTGGATGGCCATGCTCATGGGTCAGACTCCTCTTCAGACTCCGAGGCGGTCGAAGCCACCTCGCTCGGTGCGGGCGTCGGCGCCTTGGGCGCAGCCGGTGCACTCGCCGCCGTGGTGCGTGCCGGGTAGGTGCCCAGCACGCGCACCTCAGCGGCTGAGGCCTTCAGATCGGTGAGGGCTCTCTGCACCTGAGGATCATCGCCGTGGCCCTCGAAGTCGACGTAGAAGCGGTAGACCCACGGCTGCCCGGGCTGAGGCCGGCTCTCAAGTTTCGTCAGGTTCAACCCGTGTTGGGCGAAGACCTGCAGCGCCTGAACCAGAGCGCCGTGGCGATGCTGAGCAGAGAAGATCACCGAGGTCTTGCACGGCACTCGCTCTGCGTAGGCCTTCGGGGCGCGGGCGACGATGACGAACCGGGTGAAGTTTTGTGCGTGATCAGCGACGCCTCGCTGCACCACAGCGAGACCGTGGAGACGCGCAGCTGCCTCACTGGCGATGGCCCCCTGGGAGAGATCTTGCTGGGCCTTGACCTGCGCCACGGCGGCGTCGGTATCGGAGACGGCCTCGGCGATGACGCCAGGCAACCTGCGGATGAACCCTCTGCACTGCGCCAGGGCCTGGGGGTGAGAGCAAATGCGCCTGATCCGAGCGATGGGCACTGACGCTTCCAGAGCGATCAGGCAATGCTCGATGGGCATGACCTCTTCGCCGATGATGAACAACCCGCCCTCGGCGAGCAGATCATAGACTTCGGTGATCGAGCCCGCCGTGGTGTTCTCCAAGGGCAGCACTGCGTAGTCCGCCGACCCATCGCGAAGGGCCGCCACCAGCTCGCCGAAGCCCAACCCTGTGCGAAACACCACCGCCTCTTCATGGGCCTCGAAGTGACGACGAGCTGCCTGGGCGCTGTAGCTGCCAGGACCGCCGAGGTGGGCCACGACGAGATGTCCCGCAGCGCGTCGGGCGGCCTCAGGCGAGAGCTTCAGCTGCTGCTGTCGCACTGAGTGATCCAGGATCTCCTGGTACAGCCGTACGACGAAGTCGGGATCGAGGCCCCCACCGGCGGCAAGCCGCTCGATGCGCCCGAGCAGAGCCGACTCTCGTGCAGTGTCTCGCAGTGGTCGGCTCGGTGCCCCGCGCTTGAGCGTGGCCACCCGCTCCACAAGCCGCTGTCGGGCGCTGAGCGCCTGCACCAGGTCGGCGTCTACTGTGTCGAGCTGCTGGCGGAGCGTGCTCAACTCGTCTTCAGGTCGGGTGGCGTCGCTCACCGTAAGCCCTCGCGGTCGGTTCTCACTCGCCCCGCAACATGCCTAGACTTCGCGCGGAAGAAAAGAAGACCTGCCCCTGGGAAGGTTTTACACGATTGACAAGATCACACGGCCCTCGTAACACCGACCCATGGATACACACGCCGACGCTACGCCACTGGTCCTGGGACAGGGCCGACTCACCATCGACGATCTCGCAGCGGTGGCCCTTAGAGGCCGGCCGGTGGCCATCGACCCCGATCGCCTCGCTCACATCGGTGAGATCAGGCGAAAGGTGGAAGCGCTCCTCAAGCCCGGCGCGCCGCTCACATATGGTGTGAACACGGGCTTCGGGGCCCTCGCCGAGGTACGGGTCGAGGCCTCTGCCCTGGCCCGACTGCAGCAAAACCTGATCCGCAGCCACACCACGGGTGTGGGCGCCCCCTACCCTGTGGCCCAGGTCCGGGCCATGATGTTGCTCCGGGCCAACGTGCTCATTCTGGGCACGAGCGGTGTACGCCCCGAGGTGCCTGCGCTTCTGGTCCAGATGCTCAACGCCAGGGTGCACCCGCTGATCCCCGAAAAAGGCAGCGTGGGGGCCTCTGGCGATTTGGCGCCCCTCGCCCACCTCGCCCTGGCCCTCATCGGCGAAGGCGAGGTCCTCGACGGCGAGGGGCATCGAGTGCACGCGGCCAACGCCCTCGCTCAGGCGGGCCTGCGACCTCTCGAGCTGGGCCCCAAGGAGGGCCTGGCCCTCATCAACGGCACTCAGGCCATGACCGCAGATGCAGCGCTGGTCTTGCATCGCGCCCGGCGCCTGTGCACCACAGCGGATCTCGCTGGGGCCATCAGCCTCGACGCCCTGCTGGGCACCCCCACGGCTTTTGATCCCCGTGTGCAGGGGGCCCGAGGACATGACGGACAACTCAAGAGCGCCGAGAACCTGCGACGTCTCACCGCCGACAGCGGCTTCGTGGCGAGTCATGTGGACTGTGGGAAGGTGCAGGATCCGTACAGCCTGCGCTGCATGCCTCAAGTGCACGGTGCCAGCAGAGCCGCGGTGGAGCACGCGTGGATGGTGGTGGAGCAGGAGCTCAACGCCGCCACGGACAACCCCCTCGTCTTCGAGTCAGGCGACGCCCTCGAGATCATCAGCGGGGGTAACTTCCACGGGCAGCCCGTGGCCCTGGTCTGCGATTACCTCGCCATGGCTCTGGCAGAGCTGGCCAACATCTCCGAGCGCCGCATCGAGCAGCTCGTGAACCCGGCCCTCTCCAGCGGGCTGCCGGCTTTCCTCACCCCGAACAGCGGCCTGAACAGCGGCTTCATGATCGCTCAGGTCACCGCGGCTGCCCTGGTGAGCGAGAACAAAGTGCTGGCCCACCCCGCGAGCGTGGACAGCATCCCCTCGAGCGCCAACCGGGAGGATCATGTCTCTATGGGCACCATCGCCGCCCGAAAGGCCCGTACGGTGCTCGAGCACGCCGAATCCGTCCTGGCCATCGAGCTGATGTGCGGCCTTCAGGGCATCGATCTGAGGCGCCCTCTCCAGACCGCGCCGCCCCTCGAAGCGGTCTACGCTCTCGTGAGGGCGCAGATCCCGCCCCTGGCAGAAGATCGCATCCTCTACGGTGACATCGACGCGCTCGTGGCCCTGGTCCGTGGTGGCGCCCTCGTGGAGGCCGCCGCGGCGATCACCGGTCCACTACACTGACGCTTACACCCCCACCCCATCACAGGAGCCCATCATGAACTCACCCCGCATCGTTCGGGCCCCCCGCGGGACCACTCTGCGCTGCAAGGGCTGGCCCCAAGAAGCGGCCTTGCGCATGCTCATGAACAACCTCGACCCCGAGGTGGCCGAGCGGCCCGAAGAACTGGTGGTGTACGGCGGGAGCGGCAAGGCCGCCCGCTCGTGGGCCGACTTCGAGCGCATCGTCGCCACCCTCGAGCGCCTCGAGGATGACGAGACCCTTCTCGTGCAGTCCGGGCGCCCCGTGGGGGTGTTCCGCACCCACGCCGATGCCCCCAGGGTCCTGCTGTCGAACTCGATGCTGGTGCCCAAATGGGCCAACTGGGACGACTTCTGGGCCCTGGAGAAGGCGGGTCTCACCATGTACGGCCAGATGACCGCCGGCTCGTGGATCTACATCGGTACCCAGGGGATCTTGCAGGGCACCTATGAGACCTTCGTCGCCGCGGCACAGACCCACTACGGCACCCCGAGTCTGAAGGGTCGCACGGTGCTCACTGCAGGTCTCGGCGGCATGGGCGGCGCTCAGCCCCTGGCGGTGACCCTCGCCGGCGGCGCGGCGCTGTGCATCGAGGTGGATCCGACCCGCGTACAACGGCGCCTTGAGACCCGTTACCTCGACGAGGTGGCTGACTCCCTCGAAGCAGGCCGCCGCCGTGTGGAAGAGGCCGCGGCCCGTGGAGAGGCCATCTCCGTGGCTGTGGTGGCCAATGCCGCTGATGCCTTCCCGGCCCTGCTCGAGGCAGGCTTCAAGCCCGACCTGGTCACCGACCAGACCTCGGCCCACGATCCGCTCCGAGGATATGTGCCCCATGGCCATGATCTCGCTGAGGCTTCGGCCCTTCGCGGGTCGAGCCCGGCGCAGTACATCACTCAGGCCAAGGCCAGTATGGCTCGCCACGTTCAGGCCATGCTCGACTTCCAGAGCGGTGGCGCCCACGTCTTCGACTATGGCAACAACATCCGGGCCTTCGCCCAGGAAGGCGGCTGCGAGAAGGCCTTTGACTTCCCCGGGTTCGTGCCAGCGTACATCCGCCCCCTGTTCTGTGAAGGCAAGGGCCCCTTCCGCTGGGTGGCCTTGAGCGGAGATCCCGAAGACATCTTCACCACTGATCGCGCCCTCATGGAGGCCTTCCCCGAGGACACGGCCCTGCACAACTGGCTGCACAAGGCGCAAGAGCGGGTGGCTTTCCAAGGGTTGCCCGCCCGCATTTGCTGGCTGGGCTACGGCGCCCGGGCCAAGGCCGGTGCCATCTTCAACGATCTGGTGAAGACCGGTCAGGTAAAGGCCCCCATCGTCATCGGCCGAGATCACCTCGACTGCGGCTCGGTGGCCAGCCCCAACCGCGAAACCGAGTCCATGAAAGACGGCTCCGATGCCATCGGCGACTGGCCCATCCTCAACGCCCTGCTCAACACCGCCGGTGGCGCCACCTGGGTGAGCGTGCACCACGGCGGCGGGGTGGGCATCGGCTACTCGCTGCACTCAGGGCAGGTCATCCTCGCCGACGGCACCGAAGCCGCCGCTCGACGCATCGAGCGGGTGCTCACTGCAGATCCGGGCACAGGGGTCATGCGCCACGTGGACGCAGGTTACGAAGAGGCCATCGAGTTCGCTCGGGGCACCGACATCGATCTGCCCTCCATGGACGACGCATGAGCGAGGCCCGGCACGATCAGCCTGCCCCCCTCGATCTCGTCGTCGAAGGCGCCAGCGAGATCTACACCGCCGCAGGCCCCATCTACAGCGCCGGCACCCTCATCGGTGTACACGACGGTACGGTGGTGTTCCTCGGCACCGAGAGGGCTCTCGAAGAGTCAGCCTGGCACATCGGCGGTCAAACCCGACGTCTGCATGCCCGAGGCGGGCTGATCACGCCGGGCCTCGTCGAATGCCACACCCACATCGTCTTCGCCGGTGATCGCAGCGGTGAGTATGCCCGCCGTGCTACGGGGGTGCCGTACCTCGAGATCGCCCGTGCAGGTGGGGGCATTGCCGCCACCGTCAGAGCGACCCGGGCCGCCTCGCTGGAGGATTTGGTCCGTGAAGGCCGTGGGCGGCTCGACCAGCTCGTGGGCTTTGGCGTCACCACGTGCGAGGTCAAATCGGGCTACGGCCTCGATCTGCCCACAGAGCTGAAGATGCTCCAAGCGGTCAAGGCCCTCGACGACGAGAGCCCCGTCGATCTCGTGGGCACTTTCCTCGGGGCCCACACGGTGCCTCCAGAGCACAAGGCTGATCGCCAACGCTATCTCGACCTGGTCGTGGACGAGATGATCCCTGCGGTGGCCGAGCAGGGTCTGGCGCGATTCTGCGACGTGTTCGTCGAAGCAGAGGCCTTCTCGAGTCAGGAAGGCGCCCGCGTCTTGCAGACAGGCCTCGATCATGGCCTCACCCCCAAAGTGCACGCAGATCAGCTCTCTGGCTGTGGCGGCGCGGAGCTCGCAGCTCGCATGGATGCGGTGAGTGCGGATCACCTCGAATATGTGAGCGCCTCGGGCATCCAGGCCATGGCCGCCTCAGGCACGGTGGCGGTGCTGCTCCCTGGCGCATCGATGTTCCTCGGCCAGGATGTACGCCCCCCAGCGCGGGCGCTCATCGACGCGGGGGTCAACGTGGCCCTGTCCACGGACTGCAACCCCGGCACCTGTCGGACCGAGAACCTTCAACTGATGATGACATTGGGGATGAGCCGGCTGGGCATGAGCCCGAGCGAGGTGCTCGACGCCGTGACGGTGAACGCCGCCAGGGCCATCGGCCTCGAAGACGAGGCGGGGATGATCGCTGTGGGTCGCGCGGCAGATCTGGCCATCTTCGACGTGGCGAGCCACGTACACCTGCCCTATCACTTCGGGGTGAACCACACCCGCACTGTGGTGAAAGCCGGCAAGGTGATCTTCGACAGGTAGCCCTTTGGTGGCTTGCCTGCAGAGTAGAGTGCAGTGACTCTACACTGGCACTCAGCGCAGCCGCTCTGCCCAGGCGGTCTCGAGCATCGCGGTGGTGATGGGCCCTTCTCGATGCACCACCAGCCCTCCGCCTGACAGCGCCACCACAGTGCTCCGGCCACCAGGCGTCGCACCGCCGTCCACAAGGCCAGAGACACCGGCGAGGCCCGCGGCATCGCAGGCCTCCGGGCTCGACGCCGCCGGCTGACCCGAGCGGTTGGCGCTCGTGGCCACCAGGGGCTCTCCCATGGCGGCCACGATGGCCTCGGCAATGGGATGACCCGTCACCCGCAGCCCCACCATGTTCGTATCCGCCGTCACCGCTCCCGGCAGTCCGGGGAACGCCGGCACCACAACCGTGAGCGGCCCCGGCCAGAAACGCTCGGCGAGGGCGCGCATGGGCGTCTCGAGCCCATACCTCTGGAAGGCCTTCACCCCCGATACCATCACTGGAAGGGGTTTCCCAGGCGGTCTGCCCTTCGCCTCGATCAGGCGTGCCACCGCCTCGCCGTCCAATGCGCGGCACATCAGGGCGTAGTTCGTTTCCGTGGGGGCCAGTACGAGCGCTCCGGCCTTGAGCTGTTCGACGGCCTCGTCTGTGGTCAATCGTGTGAGCATTCCGCCTCCTGGCGCTCCACCTCGATGAGGCTCTGTATCATGTCTCGGGGCAGCAGTGATCCTTCTGTGAGGCGTGCAGCGGCCAGATCGCCTGCCCGAGCATGCCAGTAGACCCCTGCCCTCGCCGCCTCACCCGCATTGAGTCCTCGTGCGAGCAACGCGCCGATGATGCCTGACAATACGTCTCCACTGCCGCCCACCGCCATGCCGGGGTTCCCGACGGGACACACAGCGATGCCGGCCTCTGGATCACCCACGAGGGTGTGCGCGCCCTTGAGCACAACAACTGCCCCCGTCTTCTCCATCAACTGAATCAACGCCCTCAGCCGATCAGACTGCACCTTGGACGCCGTCACGCCCAGCATGCGCCCGGCCTCACCTGGGTGAGGTGTGATCACCCGAGGGCCACCATCGTTCAACATCTCGAGGCGGCCTCGGAGACCATCGAGGCCAGTGGCGTCGATGAGCACCGGTGTGGGGATCGTGGATAGCCACTGGGGCCAGTCCACCCGGGCAGCCACGTCATCTGCGAGGCCAGGGCCCAGGACCAGCGCCGAGCTGCCTCTGATCTGGGTGGAGAGGCTCGCCGTGATCTGCGCTACCCCTGCTTCATCTGACCATCCGGCTTTCACCATGGCCTCGTACGCCTGCGCAGCCAGGGGGGCCTCTACCCGAGGATCGGTGAGCAGCGTGACCCGGCCGACGCCGCTGCGCAACGCCGCGTCCAGGGCCATCCGTGCAGCTCCAGTACGACCCGGGCTGCCCCCGATCACCGCCAGGGTCCCGTACGATCCTTTGTGGCTGTAGGGGGCACGAGACACGAAGGCCGGCGCCAGAGTCTCCGGGCCGAGCACCCATCGGCGATGTCCTCCGAGCTGCCTGAGCGCAGCCTCGATGGCCTCATCGGGGATCCCGATGTCGACCACCTGCAGGGTGCCGACCTGAGATGCCCCCGGGTAGAGCCAGTGGCCCAGCTTGCTCGCCGCGAAGGTCACCGTCTCCGAGGCCTGCACTGACGGCGTGCCTGCACGGCCCGTAAGACCCGAGACGCCGCTGGGGACGTCCACGGCGATGACCGGGCCCCGTGTGCGCGCAGACCAGTCGTTGATCCATTGGATGGCCAGAGCGAGGGCCCCACGGGGATCTCCCCGAAGCCCGGTCCCCAACAGCGCGTCGATCACCACCTGAGCCTGTTCGAAGGTGGGCAGATCGTTCTGAGACTCCACTCTGTGGATCGACAGACCCAGGCGCTCACACACCGTGAGGTTGGTCCTGGCATCTCCGATGACACCCGCTGGATCAGCACAGAGCCAGAGCGAGACGTCATAGCCGCGGCCCACCAGATATCGAGCCACCACAGCTCCGTCACCGCCGTTGTTCCCTCGACCCATGAAGATCGCCACAGCATCTCCCGGGCGGGCATGGTGATCCACTCGATCAGCCACCTGACGGCCGGCGCTCTCCATGAGGGCGATGCCATCGAGGCCCAAGGTCTCGATGGTGTATCGATCGGCGGCCTGCATCTCCCTTGGGGTGAGCACCGTACGCAGGGCCTTCGCTCTGGCAGGATGATAGTGCGGTCGACTCATTGGGGCTTCACCACCAGGGCGACGGCGATGCCTGGATCATCGGCCCCCTGGCTTCGCTCGTGGGTCAGGCTCACGAGCCAGCTTTGGGACTCCGCGCCTCGGATTGTGAGCGTGGGCGCGCCATGCTCGGTGCGGCCCACCACCACATCGACGGCCCGCACCGCGATCAGTCGCTGCGCGGCGCGTTTTGCCGCGAGGCGGGCGGCGAAGCGCTCCT
This sequence comes from Bradymonadia bacterium, assembly GCA_046290225.1. GTDB lineage: Bacteria > Myxococcota_A > Bradymonadia > UBA7976 > UBA1532 > JBKAGE01. Next base: position 447,293 of record JBKAGE010000034.1, read on the forward strand.
CTGGAAACCGATGGTTTCGGCAATACGCCTGCTCTCGAGGGTGAAAGAAGGCGTCGATGTGGGGGCCAGCGTCACCATACGCAGCGAGCCAGTCGGACATCCACGTGATGGGCATCGTGCTCAACGACACCGCCCCGGGGACAATGGGGGCAGGCACCTGCTCAGGCCAGGGCTGTGGCGAGCAGCTCGCACAGCATGTCGCAATCGGCGGTGATGGCCCCCTCGTCGGGGCCCTCCACCATCACTCGAGCCTTGTTCTCGGTGCCCGAGTAGCGCACCAGCACTCGGCCCTCGCCGGCGTAGCGCGCCTCCACCGCTTCGATGGCCTTCATGACCTCAGGCAAGGTGTCCAGAGGTGGCTTGCGGGCCACCTTGATGCTCTTGAGGACCTGGGGGTAGTGCACCAGGGCCTGAGCGAGCTCGCTCAGGGGCTTGCCGCTGCGCACCATCACCCCAAGGACGGAGAGCGCGCTCACGAGACCGTCGCCGGTGGTGGTGTGGCTGAGGCTGACGATGTGACCCGACTGCTCGCCTCCGAGCACATACCCCTCGGCACGCATGCGCTCCACGACGTAGCGATCGCCCACCTGGGTGCGTTCCAGCTTGCCACCAGCGGCTTCCAGGGCCCGGTTCAGGCCCAGGTTGCTCATGACCGTGGCCACCACCGTGTTGTGGGTCAGCGTGCCGTCCGCGAGCATCTGCAGTCCCAGGATCGCCAGGATCTGATCGCCATCGGTGACGTTGCCCTTCTCGTCGACGAGGATGCAGCGATCAGCGTCACCATCGAGGGCCACGCCGATCTGTGCCCCCTCGGCTCGAACGCGCTCGGCGAGCTGCTCCGGATACAGGGCCCCCACCCCGTCGTTGATGTTCACCCCGTTGGGGCCGCAGCCCATGGCCACCACCTCGGCCCCCAGCTCGGAGAGCACCTCGGGGGCCACGCGGTAGGCAGCGCCATGGGCGCAGTCCACCACGATCTTCATGCCATCGAGGGTGTACTGCCGGGGAAACACCAACTTCGCAAAGACCGCATAACGGCCATGGGCATCGTCGATGCGGTATGCCCGGCCAATGTCGGCCCCCGTGGGCAGATCGCCGACGCCGGCCTCGATGAGGGCCTCGAGCTCGCTCTCCACCTCGTCGGGCAGCTTGAAGCCGTCACCGGCGAAGATTTTGATACCGTTGTCCTGGAAGGCGTTGTGGCTCGCCGAGATCATCACCCCGGCGTCGGCCCGCATGCCCGCGGTCATGAAAGCCACCCCAGGGGTGGGCAACGGCCCCACCAGCATGACGTTGGCCCCGGCGGAGCAGAGCCCGCTGGCGAGGGCCATCTCGATCATGTAGCACGAGCGCCGGGTGTCCTTCCCGATGAGCACTCGGGGCTGGTGGCTGGAGCCCCGGGCAAGCCTCACGGCGATGGCTCGACCCAGCCTGAGAGCCACCTCGGCGCTCATGGGGTGCCGATTCGCCTCGCCGCGAATGCCATCGGTGCCGAACAACGTACGCTTGCCCATAGGGGGCCTCCTTCTCCCAGATCACCCACCACCCCTCTAACTCGGGCGGTGGGCATCTCTCATACACAGCGAGCGCTCAAGGGTCTACACCCCCGTCGAGGCCCCCGTCAGGCTCGAGGCTGGCGTCGGGGCCCGCGTCGGGTGGCGGGGGTTTCGGCTCGTCTTTGCGAGCCAGGGCCGCCACCGAAGGCGACAAACCGCCGAGGCGGAGACCGTTGGGCAAATCGAATTTGATGGGCCGCTCTTGGAGCCCTCGGCGCTTGGGATCGATGTCAGAGGCGTCGACATACGCCTCCAGGGCTTCGGCGTCGAGGCGTGCCAGGGCCCTTTGCGGGCCGTGCAGGGTGATGTTCACCGTCGCCGGGCTCACCTCGTAGATGCCCCCATCGGCAGGCAGAGAGCGAATCACCACCGGGCGACCACTCAGCACCCGCGTGCCCTGTCGCTCCTCGATCTCCAAAGTGACCGTGTAGCTCTGCGGGCCCAGGAACACCACGTTCTCGGGCGCCCTCGCAAGTCGGGCCGTGAGGGTGGCCGAGCGCTCTCGCCCGCTCAGCTTGATGGTCTCTGTCTGCACCTCGGTGATGGCGTTCACTTGAGAGGCAGGGCCCTTCACGGTGACCTCGTCGGGCTCCACCGTCTTCTGCACCACCCGGAAGTCCCGGGCAGGCTCCCCCTCTGTGTTCACCCGCACCGGGCGACGCGCCACCACCTCGGCTTCGAACTGCACCATCATCGCCGGCGGCCTGATCGATCGGATCACCAGCCCCCGTGGCAGCTTGAACATCTCCCGCTCGAAGGTCAGCTGCTCGTTCTCGAAGCCCGTGAGGTTGAGATCGAGGAACTCGGGGAACTGGGCCTCCAGATCCCGCAGGCGGCTGAACTTGCCCTCGATGGTGAGGGTGATGCTCTCCACCAGGGGGCTCACCAGGATCCGCTCTACAGGGTGGGCCACCCGCACGCGCACACTGCGGTTCACCACAGCGGTCTTGTCTTCGCGCACCAGCACAAAGAGCACCACCGCCAGGGCCAGGGCCACCGCCTTCTGCGTAAAGTTTCGAGTCAGCGTGCGATAGAGCCAGGGGCGGCGACGCTCACCAGAGAACGGCTCGGTCATCCGTCCACCCCCTGATCAGCCTGAGTCTGAGCCTCGCCCTTTCGCTTGTCCTTGCGTCGCAGCTCCAGGGCCCCCGGGAGCACCGACACCACACTGCCTCCTCGACGGAACAGGCCACCCGGGCGCTGGATCAACAGCTCGGTGAGCCGATCACGCAACACCGTCACCGACAGGTCGAGCTCCAAGGCCCCTTCTACGGCGAGGGAGACCGTACCCCGCTCTTCGCTGATGACGATGACCACGGCGTCGACCTCTTCAGCGAGGCCCAGGGCCGCCCGGTGCCGGGTGCCCAGGCTGCGATCGAGGTGAGGGTTCACGCTCATGGGCAGGAACACGCCCGAGGCGACCGCCCTGCCCTCGCGGATCACCGTGGCGCCGTCGTGGAGCGGGTTCTGACGCTCGGGAATGAAGATGGCGTGGAGCAGCTCTTTCGACACCCGGGCATCGAGCTTGGTGCTGTCTTCCATATAAGGCGTCAGATCGCCTCCCCGCTCGATGGCCATGAGGCCCCCGATGTGCTGGTTCGAGAGGGTGACAGAGGCCTTCACCAGTTCGTCGACGATCTGGGACTCAGCGCCGCTGCCAAAGCGCTGAAGAATTTGGGCGCGGCCAAACTGCGTCAGCGCTCGGCGAATGTCCGACTGGAACAACACCACCACGATGAGCAGCAGAGAGCCGATGAACTTCTCCAGCAGCCAGTTGAAGGTGGCCAGGCCGAGGAAGGCCTCCTGACTGAGGAAGAACAATAAGATGATGGCCAGCAGGCCGATGAGCATGGGCACCGCGCGGGTACCCTTGATGATGAGCAGGAACCGATAGATCAGGTAGTAGACGATGAGGATGTCGAGGGTCGTGAGGATCCATCCCCTCAGATCCCACAGCAGGAAGCCTGCCTCCTCTCCACCCACGTCGATCTCTCCCTTCCTTCAGCGCCCTACAGGGCGTTCGTCCTGGTCTCCGCGATCGCCTTGGCGATCCGCACCACGTCTCTCATCTCGGCTACGTCGTGCACGCGCACCACGTGGGCCCCTTCAGAGACACAGCAGGCCACGGCCGCTGCGGTCCCCCACTGGCGGGCCTCCACAGGCTGATCTGTGAGGGCACCGATGAACGACTTGCGCGACACCCCCATGAGCACCGGCCGCTCCAGCTCTGCCCAGCGCGGCAGGCCTGTGATCAATTGCAAGTTCTGGGGCACAGTCTTGCCAAAACCAATGCCCGGATCGAGGCAGATGGCCTCGGGGCTCACCCCTGCGCCTTCGGCGCGGGCCATGGCCGCCTTGAGTCGATTCATGGCCAGCGCAGTGATGTCATCAGCAGACAAATCGCCGGACTGCATCGTCTGCGGATTGCCTCGCATGTGCATCAAGACCAGGCCCGCCCCCGACTCTGCCGCCACAGAGGCCATCTCAGGATCGCAGAGGGCGGTGATGTCGTTGATGATGTCTGCCCCCGCATCGACCGCCTGGCGCGCCACTGCGGCCTTGCAAGTGTCAATGGAGATGCTCACCGAAGTGTGTGCTCTCAACCCCTCGATCACCGGGATCACCCTGGAGAGCTCTTGTTCTACAGACACCGGCTCAGCGCCAGGGCGAGAAGACTCACCGCCGACGTCGAGGATCTGCGCCCCCTGCTCCACCATACTCAACCCAGCCTCGATGGCACGGCGTGCGTCGAGGTGCAGACCGCCGTCGGAGAAGGAGTCAGGTGTGGTGTTGATGACGCCCATGAGGATCACGGGGCCCGGCCACTCGAAGGTGCCGAGAGGGGTTCGCCAGCGCACGGGCTTCGATCACCTCCACCGGTCAGCAGTTCATGGGGAGCTCGACAGAGGCCCTGTCAGCTCAGGGCCCTTCATCTCAAGGTGAAGACACTCTAACGCCTTGAGGCCCATAGAAAAAACACTTGGTAAAAAAAGACAGTTTCCCCATCTGGGCGCCCATGGTCATGAAGCGCCTCAACGAAAAAAGGCCGACTCTCTACAGAGCCGGCCTTCGACGTCGAGCGTGCGCTCGAGATGGCGGAATCAGGCCCCTTCAGGAGACTCAGAGCCCGGCATCAGGCCGCCGTTGCCCCGCTCTCGGGTACCGAAGACCGACTTGGGCTTGCGGCGATCACGCCCGGCGGTGGGCTTCTTCTCCAGCGGGGGCAGCTCTTCACCGGCCATGAGGAGCTTCACCTCCTTGGCATCGATGGACTCCCGAGACAGCAACGCCTCAGCGAGCAGCTTGAGCTTGTCGATGTTGTCGGTGAGCAGCTGCGTGGCGCGCTCGTAGCCCTGCATCACGATGCGGCTCACCTCACCGTCGATGGCCACGGCGGTGGACTCGGAGTAGTCCTTCGACTGCCCGCCCATTTCCCGGCCGAGGAACACGTTGTCCTGGTGCTTGCCGAAAGAAAGCGGCCCCATCTTCTCGCTCATGCCCCACTCGCACACCATGGAGCGGGCGAGGTTGGTGGCGGTGCTGATGTCGTGACCAGCGCCGGTGGTGATCTCGTTGAAGATCAGCTCCTCGGCCACCCGACCACCCATGAGGATGGCGATGCGGTGCTCAGCGTACTCCTTGGTGGTGGAGAGGCGGTCCTCAGAGGGCAGCTGCTGCGTCACCCCGAGGGCACGGCCACGGGGGATGATGGTCACCTTGTGTACCGGATCGGTGTTGGGCAGCAGCGCCGCCACCAGGGCGTGGCCGGCCTCGTGGTAGGCCGTGGTCCGCCGCTCCTTCTCGGGGATGATCATCGAGCGCCGCTCGGGGCCCATGATCACCTTGTCCTTCGCCGCCTCGAAGTCGTCGTGGGTCACCACGTCCTGATCGCGGCGGGCTGCGAGCAGGGCCGCCTCGTTCACGAGGTTCTCCAGATCAGCACCAGAGAAGCCGGGCGTGCCCCGGGCGAGGGAGCCGAGATCGATCTCGCCATCGAGGGGCACCTTGCGGGTGTGCACCGCGAGGATCTGCTCGCGACCCTTCACGTCGGGGCGACTCACCACCACCCGGCGGTCGAAGCGCCCGGGGCGCAACAGCGCCGGGTCGAGCACGTCGGGGCGGTTGGTGGCGGCGATGAGGATGACCCCCTCGTTGGACTCGAAGCCGTCCATCTCAACGAGCAGCTGGTTCAGGGTTTGCTCACGCTCGTCGTGGCCACCGCCGAGGCCGGCACCACGATGGCGGCCCACGGCGTCGATCTCGTCGATGAAGATGATGCAGGGGGCGCTCTTCTTGCCCTGCTCGAAGAGGTCGCGCACGCGGCTGGCGCCGACGCCGACGAACATCTCCACAAAGTCGGAGCCGGAAATGCTGAAGAACGGCACACCGGCCTCACCAGCCACGCCTCGGGCCAGCAAGGTCTTGCCGGTCCCCGGAGGGCCCATCAGCAGCACGCCCTTGGGGATGCGGCCGCCGAGCTTGGTGAACTTTTTGGGATCTTTCAGGAACTGAATGATCTCCTCGAGCTCTTCCTTCGCCTCTTCGACACCGGCGACGTCATCGAACGTGACCTTTTTATGGCTCTCGTTCAGTAGCTTGGCCTTGCTCTTCCCGAAGGACATGGCCTTGCCGCCACCGGACTGCAGTTGCCTCATGAAGACGAAGAAAATGACGAAGAGCACCAGCATGGGCAGCCAGCTGATGATCAGGCTCTGAACAAAGGAGTCCTTCTCCACCGGCCGGAACCGGATCTGAACCCCTTTCTCCACGGCCAGGTCGAGCAACTCGTCATTGAGCTTGCCGTACGCGAGGAAGGGCTTCGCCTGGTCGGTCTGACCGCGGATCTCCTCGCCCTCGACGACCATCTCTTTGACTTTGCCCTCAGCGATGGCGGAACGGAATTCGTTGAATGTCCACTCCCCCTTCTGACCTGCGCTGTTGGGGAACACCCGCCAGAGCAAGATGAAGGTCACGATCAAGATGAGCCACAGGAGGCCGGTCTTATAAGAAGGTTGGCGCACGAGATTCCTCTGTGGGTGTAAGGGAGAATTCGGCCCGAAAGCCCCGCCTGAAGCGGGCGAGGCGGCACGGGGACGAAGCTAGCACGCAGACATTAAGCACAGCAACTCGAGGGCCAACCCCCAAAATGCACGGCTGATGGGCATGTGCTCTTTGTTTAATGAGCACAACGCCTGTGTGCCTGCGCTGATTCCTTGGACGCCTCAAGATGCCCAGTGGATTCCTCTGAAACATCAGCGACCTCATACATTGAGCACATCGGCACGGGGTCTCGAGGAACGTAAGCCCAATTCATCGCCTTGGTGATGGGCCATTTCACAGCCTCAGCGCGAAGGGTCGGCGACGATCTCCACCCAGTCACGCGAGTGCCTCAACAGCCATCCTCCAGGCAGCTGCCACTGCCCGGTATGGTGCAAGCGCATCAGGGCCAGATCGAGGTGTTTGCCACCTCCTCGGGGCATCGGCGCGCTGATCGCCTCGGCCCAAAGATGCCGGAGCGCCAACCGTCGCAATCCCTCAGGCGCCTTGAGCAGCGCCGTTCGAGAGAGTGCCAGGGGTGATTCTGGGCGTGTGCTCTCCTCAAGCCACCCCGACAGCAAGTAGTCGAGGGCTTCGCAATCACTCTGGAGCCTCGAGGCGGCCCGAGCCGTCCCGGCGCGCCAGTGAGGGCCCAAAGCAACATCCAAGCCTTCCAGAGCCCCATGGCGTACGCGATTGCGCAGAAATTTGTCGGAGGTGTTGGTGGGATCCTCTCGCCAGGGCACACCAAATCGTTCGGCGTGCTCAGCGATCTCGCTCCGCGTCACCATGAGCATGGGCCGAACAACACCTGGGCGACGACGGAGGATGCCACGGGCGCCGTGTACCCCCACCCCTGTGGACAGCCGCATCAACAACGTCTCCGCCTGGTCGTCCGCGGTGTGCCCCGTGGCCACGGATGCCCCCAACTCTGCCCCCCGCCGCAACAACGCAGCATAGCGGGCATGACGAGCGGCCCCTTCGACGCCATCTCCCGCGACATCACAGGTCACGGCGATCAGCTCCGCCGGGCAACCCCAGCTGCGGGCGACACGCACCACCCATTCTGCATCTGCTCGGGCGTCTGGCCGCAGCTGATGATCAACAGTGATCACGTGCAGGGGCCCCACCTGGGCGAGACACAGAGCATGGAGCATCACCATGGAGTCCCGCCCTCCGCTGCACGCCACCACCATCCCTGAACCGATGTGTGCGCCCACGGCGCGTCGGATCGCGGTGCACACAGGCCCCGTGCCCACTGTCGAACGCCTCACGACAACAGCCTCACGGTGTCGATGGCAACCACAGGGCAGCCCCTTCCAGCATGGCCTTCATCGCGGAGGTCGGGTACAGCGCCTCGCCAGGTTTGTCGTGCAGCCCCCAGAGGGGCGCCGAGACCAGGGTGGCGAGTTGACCATCGCGATCGACGACAGGTGTGCCCGACGGCAACATCACCCCTGGAGACCACCGATAGAATTGATACGGCTTGGGTGCCTGCGCCACGATCCCGACAGGCACGAGCGCAGGTGCTCCTCCTGAACCATCGAGCACCACCGCCCAGCGACGCGCCCCAGGCTCAAGCGTGGTCAGCGTCGTGGTGTCCACTGAGGTGGCTTTGGAGGACCCCGGCTTCGACTCGGGCTTGGCCACATCGAGGATCACCAGCCCCTGCTCGACCTTCACCATGCCCGGGGCTGCAGCACGCCACGGGCCATCGGCCACTTGCACCTCGATGACGTCCTCGTCTTCCGACGGCCAGCCCGTGACCAGGCGTTCCACCGTGAGCACCCGGCCAGGGGCGAGCAGCCAGCCATATGCCGAGGGTTCGAAGACCGGCCGAGCGCTCACTGCGGGCGGTATACGTCGACGCACGCGCACGACACGAGGCGCCATCTGGGCAGCGAAGGCCTGTCTGCTTTGTACGCTCAACAACTGAGCATCAGCAGATCCGGGAGAGATTCTGCCCGTAGATGCTTTTGAAGGCGGCCCCCCACCCTGGCCCCATGCATGCCCCCACAGGAGGCAGAGCAATACGAAGGGGTGGGTCATGCGGTGCAACATTCTTCACTCCGACCTGGAGGTCGATTTTGAGACTGTCTTGTTCGAGTGGTCCAATGTATGCCCAACCACCACACCAGCCACGCATCGACACAGTCGTGGCCACAGCGGTGCCGGGTCTGGACCGACCCATGATTAAAGAAATTCGAACCAACCGGGAACCTTCTCGTCTCGACGCTGTCGAAGGAGCCAGTTCTCGAAAGTTCCGGCCTCGATCTCACGGATTGAGCGAGGCACGACACAATTGACGTTCGGGTGACAACCCGGCGACCCCACGAGACCGGCACCATCCTTGACCGGGAAGAGGGCCATGGCTAGGATGCCGTGTCCTTCGACCGGCTGTCGGTCAGGCAAATGGCCAAAACCTCGTTGAATATCGGGGAATTGAGTGGCCAGAGGAGTCGACATTTGAGCGCAGAAGACCTGACCAATCTACGCGTAGCCGTCCTGTGGCACGACTCGGTGGTGGTCGAGAAGGTGATCCCCACAGGCAAGCCGGTAACCATCGGTGAGGGCCTGAAGAACACCCTCGTCCTGCCCGACGCCGCAGACATCGGCAACTCTCACCTGCTCTTCACACCAGAGAGCGGTGGCAGCTACACCCTGAACCTGACCAGCGACATGAAGGGTCGGATTCGCCACGACGGCGATGAGACTCAGATCGACGACCTTCGCAAGAAGAAGGGCAACTCGATCAGCATCAACGGTCATGATTGGGGCGTGGTCGATCTCGGTCCTCTGGCGGTGTTCTTCCAGTTCGTCGGCGACTCCGAGAAGATCGCCAAGAAGCCGTTCTGGGCCAACATGGAGACCGCCTTCCTCGGCGCTCTCCTCGCCGCCCTGCTGATCCAGTTCTCCTTCCTCATCGCTGCCTTCGTCTTCTGGGAAGAAGAGCCCGAGCTCACGGCCCTCGATCTGAGTGATCGGTTCGTGAAGTACATCGTGGAGAAGCCGCCCCCGGAGATCGAGGAAGAGGTCGAGGAAGAGTCCGTCGACGAAGATGTCGGTAAGAAGGCCGGCGGCGAAGAGGGCAAGTTCGGCGAAGAGGACAAGATCGAGAAGTCCAAGGTGCCGAAGCGCGACGGTGAGATGGTCGACAAGATCAAAGACGTCGGCATCCACAAGGCGCTGGGGTCCAACCTCATCGCCCAGGGTCCACTGAAGAACGTCTTCGGTGACAAGACCGGCTTCGACAGCAAGCTGAACGCTGCCATGAGCGGCATCGGTGACGAGCTGGTGGTTGGCCAGGGCGCTGGCGGCATGGGCCTCAAGGGCACCGGCTCCGGCGGCGGTGGTGAGGGCTTCGGCCGCATCCACGGCATGGGTCGCATCGACACCGGTGGTGGCCGTGGCACCCGCGCCAAGCTCGGCAAGAAGGGCAAGCGCAAGAAGAAGTCCCGCGTGAAGCGCGGCAAGGCCCTCGTCGGCGACTTCTGCAAGCAGTCCGACATTCTGAAGGTGGTGAACCGCCGTCAGCGCGGCCTGCAGTACTGCTACGAGAAGGAGCTACAGCGCAACCCCGAGCTCCAGGGTAAGGTCTCGATGTCCTGGCGCATCGGCCTCGACGGTAAGGTCATGAAGGTGCTCATCGAGAGCAGCTCCCTGGGCAGCCCCACTGTTGAAGGCTGCATGAAGCGCAACATCAGCCGCTGGCGCTTCCCCAAGCCCAACGGCGGTATCTGCCAGGTCAAGTTCCCCTTCGTCTTCAGCGCAGGGCTCTAACGGGCTCCGGCGCTCCGGCGGCGCCAGCCGCCCTGAGCGCGGCGATTTCACGAACAGCTCCGACCTTTCCGTCCTCGGCGCAGCGCTGCTGCGCCTGCGGGTGAAAGCCCGCATCTGCACGCGAACTCCCCACGCTCAGGACGACTGTCGCCACCTCCGCGCCTCCGCGGGGCAGGTGCTTGGCGTTTTTCTGATTGAGAGAGTTGATTGTGGGGTGGCCGGGGATCCTCCAACCCACCCCCATTCCTTGCCTTCATCTGACACCTCCCTCAGCTGACTCGGCCCTTCTCCCTCACCTCCAGTCAATCCCGAGAAGGAAGAGCCCCCATCAAGCCGTAGGCGCGGAGCGTGAGACGGAAGCACCGCCCAGACGCCGCAGATCGGCGCTCAGGTACGCACTGAAAGATTCGCAGGCGCGGAGCGTGAGCCGCAGATCGGCGCTCAGGCACGCACTGAAAGACTCGTAGGTGCAGATAAGAAGACGCGGAGCAATAGAGGAAACAGAAGGAGGGAATGCTTGACTTGTATGCGGGGGTAGGATAAACAGGCGCCCGAAGCGGGTCAGAGATCGATGATGATCACGCGGGAGGGTTCTTCCTCCTCTTCCTGCTCACGCTCCTTCGGCTCCTCACGATCGAGGGGCAGGCGAAGAGCAGGGCGCTCGTAGATACGGCGGCGCTCCTCTTCGCGGCGGCGGATTTGTTCGATGATGTATGCGTCCAGCATGATTCACCTCCGAATCATGAGTAGATTTGTGCATATCGCGGTTGCCCGAAAATCAGTCAACCCAGTCTATCAGATTCACGTGCGCAAACCTGATTGTGGAACCTTGTCCCAGGTACCTTAATCACGGCTGAGCGCGGTGACAGGTTGAATTTTGCATCAGTGCCCGGGTCAACGCAAACCGATGTAGGAAAACGTATGCATTGTGCATGAGTTCCAGCGGTTCGTTTTCCCGCGACATGTCACAGAACCAGGCCCATCAAAATCAGCTTACTCTTCTTGCAGACCCGGTACAGCATTTCTCATTCATCTAAACGCTGTTTTTGTCACCGGCGCCGCTCATTCTTGAGGATGAGCCAGACATCCCCATGGATTCTTTCTCAATCGTCTTCGTGACGACGTGCCTCGGCGCGGATTAAAAAAGCCGACTTTCTGCTGCCTACAGCGAGACGATGCGCGAAGAGCTCTGCCGTCAGGGTCTCCAGCAGCGCGTAGACCTCGGATCCTGGGGTGCACATCGGGCGATGCGCCCTCACCCGCTTCTCGAGAGCCTCCAAGCTCTCCAGCCAATCGTCGTACTCACCCAACATCATCGCCAGCAGATCGGACTCTGCCGCTGCAGAATATTGGGGCGCAGGTTGAGACTGCGCTGCCCCGAGATCCAGGGTGGTGGCCAGCAATGGGTGGGGCTGTTGAGGGGTCGGCGTACGATGCACCACCGGCCGATGGCCCGGGGGTGTCACTTGGGCCATCTCCTTCGAAATGCGCACCTTGAGCGCCCTCAACTCACCCTCCACCCCTTGTTGCTCGTGCTGCGCCACCCTGAGCGCTCGCTGAGACTCGGCCAGTCGACACTCCAGGGCGTCGACGCTGGCTTGGCTCTCTTTGAGAGACTCCTCGAGGTGCATCACATAGCTCTTGAGCGCCTCTTTGTCCGTCGGGTGTCGCTCTTGCGAGGATCCGTTGGAGGGTGACTTCGCCGCCTCGGCGAGGGCCGCCCCATCTACAGAGGCATCTGCTTCTTCGAGAAACTGGAGGACCAGACTGCCACAACGGATCAGATCACGACTGCTCAGTCGCTCGACATCGATGGACTCATCATTGAGCAATGTGCCATTGGCCGAGCCCAGATCCCGGACCAGAAACCCGTTTCGATCAGCGATCACCTCGCAGTGCCGACGCGAGACGCTGGCATCAGCAGTGACCAGATCACAATGGGGGTGGCGACCGACGACGATGGATTTACGCCCTGGCGCGAGCAGAATCTCGCGCTGGCGCCCGCCTCGATCGATGTAGACCAGCCTCGCAGTCACGAGAGATATCTCCGCTGACGTCCCAGTGTGGTTCGGCAAGCATCGTCCCTCAGGTGGTGCTCAATCACCACCCTCGATGATTTGCGCCAGCCGAACCCGATCCACAATCTCTGCGAGACGATACTGAACATCGGCGTCGAGCTCTACAAAGCGAAAGGCCACATTGCCATCTTCGTAGTGTTGAACCACTTCGCCTTGGACCACAACATGATCACCGCCCTTGTGACCGGGCACGTGCAATCTGAGCTCCGCGAACTCCCCTGGCGTCCAGTTGCCAGGCAAGGTGGCGCGCATGCCGCTGGGGCTGAGGACCACCTCTTCCACGCTCCACGCACCATCTTGCGGCACCACCGACAAATGATTGGCTCGGGGCAGGCGCTGGCCAACCCGTCGCGCGAGTAGACGCACGGTCACCTCAGCGCGGCCGTAGAGTCGTCGGTCACATGGCTTGAGCTCGGCGAGCAACTTGAGGCATGCAACGAAATCGCCCACCTCCACCAGCTCGACACGGGCGCGATAGACCGCGTCGTCGGTCTGCACCGCGATGACCCCCATGAGGCCCTCTTCCGGAGGGCGATCACCAGAGGTGCGCAGGGTGAGGGTCTTGGCGCCCCCATGCGTCACATAGCCGACCAGCGTCTTCAGCTGCCGGCCGTCCATGAAGTACAGCCGGGCTTCGTGGCCGACGGCTTCAGCTTCAGTCAGCATGCCGCCTCCCAGTTCAACATCAGGCCAGTTTATCGGTCAGGTGAGGGGTGAACTCAACAGCTGGATGCATGAGGTGGGTCCTCAAAGGTGGGCTCAGGGGGCTTCAGTGAATGCCGGCCTCGTCGAGATCGGTCTCGGGCACGCCCACCTCGAGGAGGATCTCGCGGGTCAGATCGTTCTTCGCAGCATAATCAGGGAGGATCACCAGGAACTCCTGGCGCAGCTCGTCGGGGGCCTTGCGGGTGAGGCTGGCCTCGAGCTTCTGCTTGCGGGCCATCCAGATGGCACGCTCCGAGGGGAGCAGGGGCAGCTGCTTCTCGATGGTGCCGATGCGCTTGCCGTTCTTGAAGACGGGGGCCTTCTTGATCCGGGTACCCCGCTCGAGCATCTCCTCGATCTCGTCGATCTTGGCGCGGTTCTTCTCGACCGCCCGGCCCTGAAGCGCCTTGAGGTACTTGTTGAAGATGCCGCGCTGCGACTTGGAGATGGCACCCTTCTCCCGAGCCTCAGCCGTGATGTTGCCGCGTCGGCCCTTGCCCTTGGTCTTGGCGCTCGCTGCCATGCTGTATCCCCTTTTCACCCGAGAGCAACGCTTCGATGAAGCCGTCCTACTCTGTCATCGGTCTTGAATGGTATGTGTATGTAGTTTGGGCACTTTATGCGTCTGAAAGATCAGCGCATGTCATTGCCGGCCAGAATCTAGTTGTGGTCCTTGGGCGAGTCAAACACTTCGACACAAAGGCACCACAATGGGTCAAACTCAGTCTCTCAGCCAGATTCGAGAGCGTCGACGAGCAGCACACTCGAAGAGGTCTGCATCTCCGTCACCGTCGACGTCCAACACAGCGAAGTCAGCTGTGGCAACCGGTGTCTGTCCAACCAAAGCATCGCTGCCATCAAAGAAATTGGCGGTGCCATCGTTGAGGAGAATGAAGCTATTGACCGCATCGATCTGGCCATCTTGGAACAAGAGGCCGTATCCACCCACGAGGATGTCGAGATCACCGTCGTCGTCGAGATCGACGCTCACCGTTTCGAAGGCCGGGATGAGGGGCAGCCCTTGATTGCGCTCATGGGCCGGCTCGAACTGCCCGGTGCCGTCATTGAGGAAGATGCCCAGAGCCGGCTGGTCGGGCAGAGAGAGGCCTTCGATGTAGTCTTGAGGCAAGAGGACGTCGAGATCACCGTCGCTGTCGATGTCGGCCATTTCTGCGTGCAGCCAGTCACCGAGCAAGCTGTTGAAGGGTGACGGGCGGAAACTCAGGTTTCCAGGGACGTCACGACTCACCAGCAGACGGTTCTCGGCGGTCCTGAAGGCGTCGCTCAGGTTGTCGACCACAAGCACAGCGTCGGGCAGGCCGTCTCCGTCCACGTCACCAAACTCCACATCGTGGTCATGGACGTCACCTCGGCTGAAATAGACCTGATCGGAGATGTTCTGGTCGAAGATCCCTCGCCCATTGTTCAACAACAAGGTCTCAGGGCCATCGACGTTGGCATTCTCCGGGTCACCAGTGTTGGCCAGGAAGATGTCGACGTCTCCATCCCCATCGATGTCGACGAGGGCAGCATCGTAGCTCGGTCCACCCACCGGTATGCTGTTGTCAGGCTGGAAACGGCCACCTTCGTTTCGGAAGAAGCTATTGCTGGCGCTGGACAGGTTCGCCACGAACAAATCGAGATCGCCGTCGCCTTCTACGTCACCGAGAGAGACGTTCATCCCGTTCCCTTCTCGGGCGAGGGTGACCGACTCGAACCGACCATCAGCGCGCCCATAGTGCACCGTGGGAGGCTGCTCGATGCGCCCCACCATCCCCACAGAGCCGTTGGCCACCACAAGATCAGTAAAGCCATCTGCGTCGATATCTGCGGTCAGTACGTCATTGCAGTCACCTTCAGGCTCGAAACGGGCATCGCCGTCGTCGTCGAATGCACGATAGGTGAAGCCGCCGGCGATGCGGGCACCGCGACGGTCGACGTTGAAGACAGAGATCTCGGCCCCTCCTCGCACACCTGTGGGCGTCGTCAGCAGCCAACGCTCTTCGGAGAGTTGCGTCAGGGCTCGGGGCCTCTGGCCACCGATGCGCACGTCGAGACCAGCCCTCAAATCCACGCCCGTGAGCTCGACATTGGTGTATCCCGGGGTCAAACCTTCGTCGGGCCTCAACGCCGGGGCGATGTACTCGATGCCTTCGGCCCTGCCTGCCTCCCCCCCATCGGGGTTCACCACCAGCACGTCGGCAGGACCCGCTTCTCCTGGGGGTACGACCACCCTCAGCAAGGCATCACACCCAGTGGTCACGGGGATCACTGACTCCGCGGCGACGCCATCGAAGAAGACCCGAGCGCCTGCCTCCAGGTCTCCCCCTTCGATCTGGGTCACGGTGCCACCCCAGATCGGGTGAGTCGTGACGTCGATGTCGGTGATGATGGGTCGGACGCCGTACTCGGCGAGATTGTCCACCCGCGCCCGTCGACCATCAGGGTTCACGACCTCGACTCTGACCGGCCCGGGAGGTCCGGGGGGCACCCTCAAGAGGGCGCTCATGCCATCAGGATCGATCTCGATGACTTCAGCGGGTACGCCGTTGAACAAGAACTGAGCGCCAGGCTCGAAATTGGCCCCCGTGAGTACGACTTCAGTGGGCCCACAGCGTGCGAGAACCGGCGTATCGAGCGTCTCGATCATCGGCGGCCCCACATACCTGAAACTGGTGGGGGCCACGTCGAACTGTCCGTCGGGGTTGATGACCGTGACATCGATGATGCCCGCGACCCCTGCCGGCGTGATGCAGCTGAGCTGTCGCCCGTCGGGCGAGACAACGACATCGCTCGCCGGGCGCTCGTCGAGCAGGACGACGGCAGGTGCCCTGAAGTCCCGCCCGATGATCTGCATGGGGGTGCCGCCGAGGTCCGGGCCGGTCTCGGGCTGGAGTGCCTCGATCTCCGGCGGCGGCCAGTACGTGAACGCACCAGAGAGTCTGGACCGCTGACCGTCGGCTGCGACCCATTCGATGTCGTACACCCCTGCAGGTTGTGGCGGACTCTCGGCGAGCATACGGGTGTCGTCTATCCGCCTGACCGCGCTCGCCTCTGCGCCACCGAAGAGCACACGCCCCTCTTCACCGAGTGCCTCACCTGTGAGCATCACCAGGGTGCCGCCGAGCGTAGGGCCTTCTCGGGGGACGGCAGAGAGCAGTACTGGCGGCGGCTCGTAGGTAAAGGCCCCTGGGAGGGTCGTCGTCAGGCCCTGGCGCGCCACAAAGACATCTACAGCCCCCTGCTGCCCTGGTGGCGTCACCACAGACATCAAATGAGGCGAGATGATCTCGAGTTCACTGCCAACAGTGGCACCGAACCTGATTTCGGTGTCGAGGCTGAAGCCGCTGCCTTTCACCCATACGCGGGTGCCCCCGATGCTGGGACCTCGCTGAGGCGTGATGGCGTCTACATCAGGGGCCCTGCCTGCAGGGCCGATGAGCACTGTGGCTGGGGCATTGGGCGCGCTCGATGGCCACCGGGCCCGATCCCCGTTGGTGTCTCGAACCTCGATGAAGTAGAACAGGCGCGTGCCAGGCAGAAAGGGTGGGCCCTGAATACGACCCTCGAACCTGTCCCCCTGGCGCGACATGGAGATGCGGTAGCACGTGGGCAGGCCTGACTCCACCGCACCGTCCGAGGGCTCCTCCACCTGAGCGTCTGGGAGGCCAGCGTCCTCTGGGCCACCATCACCCAGGCCTCCGTCCTCGACCGCCCCACCGTCGAGCCCGCCATCAGACACGACGCCGGCATCCACGCGCTCTGCAGGCGGCTGGGCGTCGGGGCTCGTGCGGCTCAGGTCGAGGGTGGGCGGCGCCAGGCACAGGGCCGGCAGGAATGCCTCGGGACCGTCAGGACTGACAAAGAGAGTGGCCTGCGTCGGCCCGTCACCAGGCCGTACGTCGGCATAGACCACATATGGTCCGCCAGTATCATCGGTGTTTTCGACGAAGGTCACCTGCTGGATGCTGGGCACCTTGTTCGGCGAGCAGCCCCAGAGGCTGAGGGCAGAGAGGGAGTATAGGGCGACGAGGGTGAGGAAGAGGTGGCGCCGAGGCGCGAAATCAAGAGCCCCTGGCACGAACATCACCTCCTCGGGGTTGAGCGCTTACTGGCCGAAAGTGTCGGCCTCTTCAGCGGTGGACACCACATAAACCACGCCACCGGCGAGGATGGCCACGCCTGCGGCCACCAGAAGGGCGGTCTTGGACCCGCTCACCTGCTTGACGTTGCCCGTGTCGACATCACTCTTGAGGAGAAGGAGATCCTCGTCGGGCGCTACGAGCTGACCACGGGTCAGCGTGAAGTTGAAGGGCGAGATCTGGTGATACTGACCGCCCTTGTCGGTGACCCCAATCTTGGAGTTGGCGGTGACGTTGATCTCAGGGCCCTCTTCGGTCTTCACCTTCACAGCAGAAGACTCACCACCCTCTTGAACCTTGCCCAGCTCGTCCCAGGAGATTCGGTAGGTGTTGTAGCAGCCCAGTTGCCCGACCAGCAGGAGGGTGGCGGCCATCTTGGTCGCCGTCTTGAAAAGGGTCCGTCGCTTCACGCGCATCATCCTCCGGGCCCGTTGTGGTCCCATAGATATCGAGAGGCGCGAAATCTATCCGAGGTTGTTGGCTCTTGGAAAGTACAAAGGATTGCACCATCGGGAATCCCCCCTTGCGGCCCCTTTCAGGCCCCCTCGAACGCTTGCGGCTCCACGCCCCCTCTGATATGGTCCGGCCATTGTCCGAATAATCTACAGTTGGCGTGCCAACATACCGTTGAAACTCATCAATCTCGGCGCTGTCCATACCCGTGAGTAAAGCATCCCCGTTGATGGCGATCATGTTTCTCGACATCGCGCGCTTTTCAGCAGTGTTCGACCTTGGTGGCAGGTGAGGCCCCGTACATGAGTGCTTGCCACAAGTGTGGTCATCCCATTGAAGGGCGCCCCAACTTCTGCCCGGCTTGCGGGGCCTCGCTGACGTTTAACGAAGGCGGTGAACTCACCACCACCGACCCCCTCATCGATCGCATGATCGACGGTAAGTTCACCATCGAGGGGCTCATTGGTGAAGGGGCTATGGGCCGGGTCTACCGTGCGCAGTATGCCCAGCTCAAAAAGCCGGTCGCCCTGAAGATTCTGCGTTCAAACCTGGTGAGCGATCCCACGGTGGTGAAGCGCTTCGAGCGCGAGGCCCTCGCTGCCAGTCGATTGAACCACCCCAACTGTATCTCGATTTACGGTTTCGGCTCCGAAGACGAGGGCGATCTGCTCTGGATGGCCATGGAGCTCGTCGAAGGGCGGGATCTCGGCACCATCATCGCCGAGGACTCTCCCCTCTCCACGTTACGGGTACTCCACATCATGACCCAGGTGTGCGAAGCCCTCGACGAAGCCCATACAGCAAACATCATCCACCGCGATCTCAAGCCGGCGAACATCGTGTGCTTCAAGCACCGCCACAACGCCGACTTTGTGAAGGTGCTCGATTTCGGCATCGCTAAGATCGTCGATCCCGACACCGATCAGCCGGCCCTCACCCGCGACGGCATCGTGTGCGGTACCCCGGCCTACATGAGCCCCGAGCAGGTACAGGGCTTCGAGCTCGACCAGCGCTCCGACCTCTTCAGCCTGGGCATCATCTTGTACCAGGCCATCACCAACCGCCTGCCCTTCTTCGACGAATCTGCTGTCGGTGTCGCCACCAAGATCGTCATCGAAGATCCACTGCCCCCTTCAGAGCAGCGTCCCGATTGGTCCTACCCCAAGGAGCTCGAGGCGGTGGTCATGCGGCTGCTGTCCAAGAAGAAAGAAGAGCGCTACGACAACGCCCTCGAGGTGAAGCGCGCCCTCCAAGAGGTGGACCGCATTCTCCGCGAGCGTCAGGACGTCTCTCTCGATCTGCCGCCAGATCAGGTGGCCAAACTCCTCGAGGAGATGGACAAAGAGCCCGCCATCGAGGGCTCCGAGACGCTGCAGCTCGAGACCGAGAAAGTCTCTCAGGCGCTCTCCAGCCCGGAGGTACCCGGCGTCGAGGCCAACCTTGCGCCTCTACCACCCCCGGTCCTCGACGAGGCACCAGAGCCGCCCTCATCGGTGACAGATCCCACGCTGACGCCTGATCAAAAGGTGCCTACGGTGACGCGTAATACCCCACGCGACTCCGCACCCGATCAAGAAGACATGCTCATGGGTGCCCCCGCAGCCACTGAGCTGGCCCCCAACGGCCCAGGCTCGACACCAGACAATGATCTGCAGTTGATGACCGAGCCGGCCAGACGGCCCAACATGCCCAGCCCCCGGCCTGAGGATCGACCGGCCCGCAGAGATGGCGGCTCAGGCATGATGGTGGGTCTGGGCATCATCACCCTCGCCGCCCTCGGCGCGGGCCTCTGGTTCTTCTTCGCCCGCTGACATCAGCGATTGAGTGCACTGAGCCCCAGTACTGAGGCTCAGCAGCCCTGGAACTCAGCACCACTCAGCACAATAGAGTTCATATGCCGCCCACTGGTGTGGTGGCTCGCGACGGGCGATGGCTTCCTGCCTCGCCTTGCGCAGTGCCGCGCTGTACTCCACCGCAGTGCGGGCGTTGGCGGCGTGGCGAAGGCAGGCCATGACGAACTCGGGACTGTACTCGCTGGTCTCCCAACGTCGGCAGATCACTGCAGGCACCTCTGCCAACAGCGCCTGAACAGCCCGTTGCCCACCGAGCCCACGCAGGGGCCCTTGGAGGATGGCACACGTCACCCCCGCAGCGCTGAGGGCCTGGGCCAGAGCGTCTGGCGCCACAGGTGGATGATCATCCCTGAGCGCGATGCCCTCTTCGGTGATCTCACCGACGACATAGACCGCCCGTGCTCGGGGGATGGCGTGGTGGAGTGCCGAAGGTTCGAGATCCGACCCATGGCGTACTTCTACTGTGGAGTAGTGACCTTCTTGGGCCAACGTACTCAGCTGCAGATCTCGGGCGATGACCCCATCACCGATGATGACCGCCACTGCGGGGGCCAGCTCGGCGCTCCGCTCACCACCAAGGTGACTCTGGACCGGACACGCCATGAGCGTCGCCAGGTGCTCACAGACAAAAGCGCCTCCATAGAGAAGCGCAGTGGGCACGCCATCGAGGGGGGCGTCGAAGGCGGTGAGCAAGCGCTCGATGCCCTCGAGGTGGGCCTCGAAAGGACCCAGAAGCGCGTCGTAGGCTTCACCACACCACTGGGCGAGGTTTCGCTGCAGGGCCGCAGGGTGCAACAGCGCGGGGAGCGACTGCAGCATCACGTGCAGATCATCTCGTTTGATGGGCCACCAGTGGGACCATGTACCCTCAGCTGTGCTCAAGAAGAGATACACACCACCCTCGAAGCAGGTGGCCTCCAGCAGCGCCTCGCCAGCGGCAGGCTCCAGCCGTCGATGGTTGCTCTCGGGCTGCCAGTGGCTCATGCGATCCAGGACCGCAGGATCGAACAGGCCACGCTCCCCCACCCGCGACCACCGCTCGAAGATGCCGCGGTGATGCGCCATGAGGGCGGGGATCCATGAAGGCTCGGCGCCACGGACGGGTGCGGTCAGTCGGCCCTGCCGCACGCTGGCCGCGAGGCGGCGAGCGAGCTCGGGTCGACCGAGGCTGAGGGCAAGACGAATGCCCTCCAAGGCCGTGAGGCGGGCATCACGAGGACGCAACATGTCCAGGGGGCCGCTGCCCTCGGACCATGCCGCGAGGCCGCCACCTTCTGCAGCACGGCGCAAGTGCACCTCGACGCGATCCGGATCCGCTTCGCCTTCGAGGATCGGCGGGTAGAGGGCCGCAGCGAGCTCTACGGTTCGGCGCACGGCACCACGACACGCGTTCCGAATCTCCGCCGCAGCCCGCAACACGTCTTGAATGGGCTGGCTCTGGTTGAAGGCGGTATTGGATACGTCAGTGGAGCGCTCAAGGGTACACACCGCGCGATGCAACAAGGCCAGGGCCCGAGCTTGAGGATCATCGATGGCCTGAGCCAGCTCCACGGCCCGGTGAGCGGCGGTCTCCGATCCCCACAACGAAAGCGACAGCTCAAGTTCGAGCGCAGCACTGATCCACGACCGCACTGGCAGGTGCGGTCGGGCCAGGGTCAACAGGTGCTTGCCCCGGGCCAGGAGCCCCATGGCGCCCCCACGGTGGGTGCGATTTCGGGCGTAACCGGCGAGACCGCGGGCGGCGAGGGCCACTCGGGCTTCGTCACCGTCGGCGATCAGATCGTCGAGGCGATCGGCAAGCTCGGTCAGGCTACAGCCACGGGTCATGTTGGCCAGCGCGGCGTCAGCAGCGCTGGCAAAGAGCTGAGCGGCGCCATCTCGATCACCACGCCGCTCAGCGAGGCCCGCCGCACACATGAGCACGCGAGATCCGAGGATCGGATTGCCGATGGTGCCGCGCATGGCCCGCAGCAACCACTCTGCCAGGGCATCCTGAGCCTCCTGGCGCTCGCCGAGGGCGTTGAGCGCCTCGGCTTTGAGCAGCGCCATGGTGGCCTCACCCATGACGTCGCCTCCACGGCCGCCACCACGGGCGGCACGGGCCCTCATGCGATCAGTCCAACGATCGGCGAGCGCGATGACGTGGGTGTACTGCACACGTGCAGCGGCAGACCAGCCCGCCCGTCGTGCCATGACATCGGCGAAGGTGCTGTGCAGCACCGCGGCCGCCCGCAGGCGACGCTCCACTGGGAGGCTCGGTGCGTAGGCGAGGCGATCCGGCAGACCTTCTGCCTCCATTCGCCCGAGCTCCACGAGCATATCGGTGGCGTACAGCAGATGACGCTTCAGGGCTTGCTCGAAGGCGGTGACCAGATGCTGATAGGCCCGGAAGGCATCTGCTCCACGGACCGCCTCTCGGTAATCTTCGAGCTCGATGGGGCCACCATCAGTCTCTTCCGGGGTCAGCAGGCCCTGCAACGCACCGCTGAGGGCAGCGAGGCCCTCGGTGGCACCCGCTCTGGGGGTGATGTTCGCGGCCACCACCAGGCGCAGCGCGTGATCGGCAGGCAACGTGGCCAGCACCGCCGGAGAAATTTGCTCGGCGCGCTCGTGTACTTCGTCTGCAGGAGGCTCGCCATGGCCATGGCCACCTGTCCACTGGGCGGCGAGAGAGGCGAGCCGACGCACCGCAGTGGGATCGAGCGGATCTTCAGGGTGGCGGAACAGCGTCCAGACACCCTGGGCCACGGAGCGGACCTGGGGCGAGTCGACGCCTTCGAGAGCCTCGAGGCGATCTGTGAGATCGAGCACGAGGTTGCCCGCCACGTGCCAGTCCTCGTCTTCGAGGGCCATCAACAGCCGGTTGAACTGAATGACCAGCAACCCTTCGAAGGCGCCGTGCCGCTCGTAGTGTGGCAGCAGCTCTGCATAGAGCCGCTCGGCGATCTCACGCTGGCCGCGGCAGGCGGCGTCGAAAGCAAGGGCCTTACGGGTATCGAGGCTGGCCAGATCCAAGGGAATTCCCCCATCGCTCACGGGTCAAGTGTGCAAGGCACGAGATCATACAGGCATGCCGGTGCTCGAGACCGGTGGTGCTCAGTGTCGGTGTTGCTCAGTCTCAGTGACGCTCAGTCTCAGCGATGCTCAGTCTCAGCGGCGCTCGGTCAGTCGTCGGCGGGTCTCGATGGCCTCCATCTCCAAACCAGCCCGCTCTTGGGCTTCAGCGAGGATCAATAGGAGATCAGGATGACCCGGTGCGGCGGCGAGGGCGCGCTCGTGCTGGGCCACGGCCTCTTCGTAGTCACCCTGATCAGCAGCGAGGTGACCCAGGGCCGTCCAGGGCCGAGGGTCATCCTCGAGGCACTCTGTGGCCCGCATGTAGGCCCCTCGAGCGCCGCTGAAGTTGCCGAGGGTGTCGAGGGCCTGCCCTTGACTCAGCCAGGCTTCTCCATCGTCGGGCACCATCTCCAGGTGTGCATCCCACAGCTCCACGGCACGGGGGCTGTGACCGGCATCCTCGGCGGCGATCTGGTACATCAACGCCTGCTCGGCGAGGCTGGGCACCGCGAGCGGTCGAAGCCGACGGCGGGCAAGCCGATGACGCAGTCGGGCCTCGGGTACCCCAGAGAGTGCCTCAGCGTGCACATCGCCCTGATGCACGTCGCCGGGCAGATCGGAGATCGGAGTTGCTGGGGGAGAGACTTCACGCCTCGGGGGCGTCTCCCAATGAAAGCCTCCAGCGTTGAAGTCACCACCGCGGGCGGAAACATCAGTGTCGGAGGAGGCCCCGCCATGGGCGTCCTCAGCGGTGGTTTCACCACTGTCGTCGACCACCTCGCCGTCGTGCTCGACGTCGGAGACGGGCCCCTCGATCACTTTAGATGGGCGGTTCTTCCCGAACCACTTGGAGAAAATAGACACCGACACATCCAATCAAAGGCGCCGTCGCAGACGCTGGCATTCAACAACAGGGTCCTGATCGTGGCAAGTTTGGGCAGATTCACGCATGGGGAGATCCTTGCCCAAGAGATCACAGGGGGCTTAAAGTCTGGTCTGCATTGACGAAACAACACAGCAGGCCCCGATGCACACCGCACCCGATCCGACCCCCATCATCGAGCTGGCGACGGCCTATTGGGGCAGCGCCACCCTCATCGCCGCTGCCCGGCTCAAGATCTTCACTCACCTCGCAGCCGGGGCCGCCGATCCGGCGACCCTCGCCGCCCGAGCCGAGGTGGACGCCGACGCCGTGGAGGGCCTGCTCGCGGGCCTGGTGAGTCTCAACCTGGTTCAGAAGAACGCAGACGGCACCTTCGCCAACACGCCCTCAGCGAGCACCTTCCTCGTGGAGGGCAGCCCGGCCTACCTCGGCCCCGCCATGCTCTACAACGGTGATGTGTATCCGCTCTGGGCCCGCCTCGATGAGGTGATCCGCACCGGCAAGGTCACCGAAGCCCCGGACCAGTATCTCGGTGATGACGACAGTCGCACCCGCAACTTCGTCTACGGCATGCACCATCGCGCCCTCGGCGTGGGGCAGGCACTGACCCCAGTGGTGGATCTGAGTGGTCGCACCCGCCTCGCCGATGTCGGTGGTGGCCCGGGCACCTACTCGGCGTTGCTCACTCAGAAGACCGAGGGCCTCACCTCAGAGGTCCTCGACCTGCCGGGTGTGGTGGCCATCGCCAAAGAGATCGTTGCCTCCCTCGGCGCCAGCGAGCGGGTGCAGTGCACAGCCTTCGACTACTACAAAGACAACCTGCCCGGTCGCTATGACGCGGCGCTCATCTCTGGGGTGTTGCACCGGGAGCACCCGCCGCAGGTGCAGGCCATCTTCCAGAAGGTGGCCGACGCCATGGATCCTGGCGGGGTGCTCTACATCAGCGACGTCATGGTGAACGACGATCGAACGGGGCCGCTGTTTTCCACCATGTTCGAGCTGAACATGCGGGTGCTCTCTCACGGGGGCCGGTGCCACTCTGTGGCTGAGCAGCGCGCCTGGCTCGACGCAGTGGGCTTCGAGATCACCGAGGTGGTGACGCTGCCGCCGCCGATCCATTACACGGTCATTCGGGCGGAGCGCCGCTCATGAGGGCGCTGACGGTCTGCCGTGGCTCGATGTTGTGGGTGGTGCTCTTTGCCCTCTCCTCGCTCTCAGCGTGTGGAGACAACGGCAGCACGTCGACTCAGAAGGGCAAGGCCAGCACCGCGACCTCGGAGAAAGCTGCCGACGCCGCTGACGCCACCATCCGTCGTCGACGCCGACGCCCTTCGATCAAGCTGGCCACTCCTCAACCGAACCGACCCAAGGCCGGTGAGCCTCAGCGGCCAGAGGACTTCGGCCAGATGGCCAAGACGGTGGAAGAGGGCGTGCCTGCGCAGAAGCCTGGCGCCCCGCCGGTGGAGCGCATCGACAAGTTCCGCTTCCGGGTGGGCAAGGTGGAGGTGGATCGGGAGGCTGGCACTGTCCGGATCCCCGGCCGGCTCAACATGAAGGAGGGCATCCTCGAGTACTTCGCCGTGGCCACCATGGGGAAGCTGCACGAGTCGGTCCTCGAACTGCTCGCCGAGCCCAGCCACATCCACCTGGGGCTGATCTTGATCGATCTCGAGCCCAGCAAATACGTCTCGGACCCCAAGGAAGGCCGCAAGGTGGTGAAGGCCGGCAGTCAGGTGAAGATGTTCATCGAGTGGCTGGCCCCTGACACCAAGAAGATGGTGCAGATGCCTGCAGAGCACTGGCTGTACAACCGCAAGCTCAAGGGCAGCCCAACCGCTCGCAACTGGGTGTTCACCGGCAGCTTCTTCTACAACGGGCAGTACGCCGCCGATAACGATCGCAGCGTGGTGGCGCTGGTCCCTGACGGCACCGCCATCATCGGCAACGTCGCCGATGACGGAAACCCTTACCGTGGTGATGGCTTGGGCTTCGAGGTCTACCGCGAGCGGGTACCACCCCTGGGTACCCCCGTGGCCTTCGTGATTCAGTCGGCAAACAAGGGCACGCCCTAAGAGGCCCTCAGGTGGCGTAGAACCAACGCCCTACCATCTTCCCTGGCACCAGCAACCCGATGATGATCGCCGCGGCGATCCAGGCGCCAGCCTGGGCGGCGATGACCCCATTCACCATGGCGATGCCGAAGATCCCTGCCATGACAGCCCCGCGCACGGGGCCAGCGCCTGGGGCTGTGTAGCCACGCTTCAGGGCGGGGAGCAGCCACAACAGCGGGATCGCCACCAGAGCGGCGCCCACAGGGGTGCTGAGCACCCCCAGAGGGGCCCAGAGGGCGCTGATCACCACCCCGAGCAGCATCACGGCCATGGGGGGCGCAACTTGCTGTGGGGTGGCCCCATCGACCTCGTGACGAGACAAGAAGGTCAGCCCGCACACATAGAGGACTGTGGTGAGCGGGATCAGATACACCACCACTGGCGTGGGCCAGCCCACAGCGGTGATGCCGATGAGGGCGTTGCCATAGCGACACGTGCCCATGGCCAGGGGGCCGAGCACGCTGTCCTTCACAGCGGCGTTGTAGAGATAGGTGGCCCCAATGGTGAGCGCCACGGCGATGAGGCTCGGTGTGCCCACCACAGCGGCGAGCCCCAACCCCACCGCCTGGAGCGTCAGGACCAGGGTCCATGCTCGGGCCAGGGGCACTCGCCCCGAGGGGATCGGCCGCCCGGGGCGCTCCCTGGCGTCCACGGCGGCGTCGAAGATGTCGTTGGCCGCCATCCCGGCGCAATAAATCGCCGCGCTCGCCACCACGAGGCAGATCATCGTGAGTATGGAGATCGGCGCCATGAGAGACGCGAGGGCCATGCCCATGAGCACGTCTGCGGGGGCGGTGAAGACAGCAGGCAGCCGAATCAGCTCGAGATAAGGGCGCACCTCAGGGCTCACCGAGGGCCCAGGCGAGCAAAGCCTCGTCCTGGCTCACGAGGCGCTGCTCGTCGGTGCCCATGGGATCTTTGAAGAACGGCGCCAGGGCGGAGAGCACGCCCGCCTCACCACGCCGCTGAGCGAGCACGGCGAGACGCACCAGATCGAGCACCAGGGGTGCCGCGAGCAGCGAGTCGACGCCGTCCCAGGTGAACTGCATGCTCATACCGCCGCCGAGGAACCCAGCGAAGTGGATGTAATCCCACGCCACTTTGCGCTCGCCGAGGCTGGGCACATAGTCGATGCCCACCCGAGAGTAGGGCTGCGGGTGGAGCATCTTGCCCAGCAGGTGATCCTTGCTCTTGATCTTGGTGGCCTTGTTCCGCGGATCGTCCAGCACCCGGCCATCTTCGTTGCCGAGGATGTTGGTGCCGTACCAGGAGCGTACTTCGAGGCCTCGCCGTGCGAAGAGCTCTGCGAGCACCGACTTCACCAGCGTCTCCCCGGTCTTGCCGTCAGAGCCACCGTGCACGGCCCCCTTCTCCTCGGCGAGTCGCTCGAGGGGTGGCAAGCGGCTGCCGACGCTGGGGGTGAAGTTGATGTAAGCGTCGCCACCTTCGAACGCCGCGAAGGCATACAGGGCGCTGGGCGGCAGGCAAGGAGCCGCCTCGTCCATGGCCCCCCGCAAGGCGTCGAGATCGTGCAGCGCCTCTGGCAGCCACATGGGCGGCTCGGTGCTCGCCACGTTCACCACGACAAGCTGCGTGATCCCCTCGGCCGACTTGAAGGCGTCGAGATCAGCGCGGATCAAGCGGACGGCCTCGGCGTCGGTCTGGGCGGGGATGGCAGCCTCTGCCATCTCGGAGATGGCCTCACCGGCACCTCGGACCACACCAGGGCGGATGTTCCGCTCTGCGGCTTCGAAGACATCGCCGAGTTGTTGCGCGAGGAAGGGCACCCCGCAAGCCTCGAGCAAGGGGCCGGCGATCTCGCCCATGTGGCCCTTTTTGATCTCATGGCCGCCGAAGACCAGCGAGCCGAGCTCGGGCAGCGACACCTCATCGAAGACAGAGCGGGCGGTCACCATCCCTACAGGGGCCGTCAGGCCTCGCACGATGGCCCCGTGCCCCGCCACCGTCGTCGTGGCGATGCTCCCCCGAGCCCCGATCAACCAGACCCCGACGCGTTCCGTGGTACTCTCCACGCAGGACTCTCCACGCAGTGCGGGCCAGACAGCGGCCCGGTGTCATGCCCTCATGGGCACCAAAGGTGCGCATTGTGCGGCGAACCGGGCGGAATATCCAGCCCACAGCCCGCCTGCGATCACGATCGTTGAGGTGTGGCGATGGGGCAGGCCTCGTCGAGGACCTGCTCCAACAGAGGTTGCAGATGCGCCCTCGCCCGCTGTGCGGCGCTATTGGCCCACCGGGAGCACGTGTAGAGCTCCACGGTCAGGTGGCCGTCATAGCCCACATCTCTCAGGGCTCGCATGACCCGTACGAAGTCGATGTCTCCTTCTCCGGGGACGAGATGATGGTGCTTTCGGCCCTTGATGTCCTCGACGTGCACGTTCCAGATACGGCCAGCGAGCAGCTGAATGCTCTCTTCGGGATCTTCGAAGGCACAAATGGCGTGACCGATGTCGAGGTTCACCCCGAGGATGGGAGAGCCCACCACCTCGATGAGGGTGCTCACCTCGTCGGCGCGCTCCACCAGAAGGGCTGGCTCGTACTCGATGCCCACCTTGACCCCGAGATCAGCAGCGCGCTCGCACACCACAGACAAGGACTCTGCGAAGAAAGCCATGGCCCGCTCAGGCTCGACATGGGCCTCGCTCCGTCCGCTGGCCACACTCACGGTGGGGGCACCGATGGCAGAGGCGAGCTCGAGACAGGCCAGCGTGTAGTCGATGCGCCGACGCCGCACATCAGCGTCGCTGTTGCTCATGGACGGCTCGAAGACAGGCTCCGGGAGCGGATCGGGCCACAAACAATTCGCGGTGTTGGCGTTGACATTGCTGATGACTAGGCCCTGGTCCTTGACCGCCTGTCGCAGCGCCATCATGCCCGCGCCATCGAGTGCACCGGGCTGCCAATGGGGTGCGTCGGCGAGGATCTCCACGCCGTGATAACCCAACCGGGCGATCTCCTCGATGGCGGTGAGCAGATCGACCTCGGTGAAACCATTGGTGCTGTAGGCGAGTTTCATACGGCGCAGTGTAGCAAAGCCACAGTGCCCATGGGGGCTATAATTGTAGTCACGGGTGGGTATATCTGCCTACATCCCCGACTTATCCGGCGCGTCGAGACCCAGGCGAGCGCGCAGCGCATAGAAGGCGTCGCTCAAGGACCACCACGCGAGGGACTGCAGCCGGGGCACGCCGCGCAGAGCGTCGAGGACCGCGGTCTGGTGGCCCTGCCCCGGCGGCCGAACGCCGGCCTCTCGGGTGAGCACACTGATGGCCGGCAACATCGATC
This sequence comes from Bradymonadia bacterium, assembly GCA_046290225.1. Taxonomy (GTDB): domain Bacteria; phylum Myxococcota_A; class Bradymonadia; order UBA7976; family UBA1532; genus JBKAGE01. The sequence continues at coordinate 476,254 of JBKAGE010000034.1, forward strand.
CCGCGATGAGCAAACCTGCGCGATCAGCTGACCGCTTCACTGCTTCGAGGGCAGCATTGATGGGCGGATCGCCCCCGAGGGCCCGGACCTGCTCCGCGACATTGCGCAGCCGACGTTGGGCGGAGCTGCCCATCCCCTTCTGCAGTGTCTGGGCATGCTCGGCGAGGGTGCCGGTGGCCGGTGGGAACGGCGACCAGTCGCCATCGGCCCCCAGGGCCACTGCCAGGGCCCGCCTGCTGGCGTCGGAGGGGGCCTGAGTCCACCGTGTGAGCCCTCGATGGCCCAGGTGAAGCGCGCGCCCCATGTGGAACAGACGCTCGCCCCGACCTACAGATCTCAACGCGCCTTCAGGGAAGACCACCGTAGCGGGCCGGCCCTCGACGTAGTGTACGCGCCGACCTGCCGCCCCGGGGATGACGCTCACGGTCAGCTGACCCCCGAGGGCCTTGCCGGCGATGGCGCCCAAATCGGCGAGCGGGCCCTCCACCATCTCGGCGCCCAGGGCGGCGTCGGGGTGATTGGGCAGAATGTCGGGCACGCACTCGAGCAGCTCGATGAGCAACAAGTTGATCGAGGGCTGCTCGGCGCCGTCGAGGAGCGCTGGCTCGCTGGCGCCGCCGAGGCGGCCGGTGGGGGTTCTGCGGATGCGAGCGTTGTATCGGGCGATGGTGCTCTGTTCGTCAGCCCCACCACATTGCAGCCCATTGAGCAACAAGGCGATCTGGTACGCCCTCGCCATCCGACCCGTCTGCTCGCTGAGTCGGCGCAGACCCTTCAGCGCCTCCGGATGGAACGGATCACGCTCGAGTACTGCGCGAAAGTGTACTTCAGCCTGATCAGCGGCGTCGGCGTGCAGGGTGAGGCTGCGGGCGTAGAGCAGCCGGGCCCGATCGTCATCGGGGTGCTCTGCGGCCATGCGTCGTGCCTCTCGCAAGGCCCGACGATTGGCCCCGCTGATCTTCAGCCCTTCGCTGATCAGCTTGCGCCGCATGGCGTTCCATCGCTCCTCGGAGCCGGGCGACTGTGCTTTGATGGCATCTTCCACGAGATCGAAGATGCGATCCGCCATGCCTTTGTAGGGGATCAGCGCCGCCACCCGCTCAGCGATCTCCAAATCACCTGGGGAGATCTCCAGCGCCCGGCCATAGGCGTCCATCGCCAGCTCGATCTCCCCGGACTCTTCAGCAAAAGCGCCGAGCTTCATCTGCAGGGCTTTGATTCGACTGGGGCCGGTGATCCGGCTGGCGGCTCGACGCAGCAACTCTGCCGCCAGGGCCTTGTCCCCCCGGCTCTCTGCCAGGTTGGCTCGCCTGAACGACGCCTCGGGGTGGGTCGGATCCAGCTTGAGCAGCGCATCGAGGCACTGCGTGGCCCGTTCGAGATCGTGCAGCTTGTCTTCGTAGAGCGCGGCGAGCCTGAACGTGACCGCCTGCTGGAGCGCCTCGTCCGGAGAGTCCGCACGCAAACGCTCGTACACCGTGGCGGCCTCGGACCAGGCTTCCTGATCGACATAGAGATCAGCCAGCTGCTGAAGCAGCTCGGGGGTGTGCTCGTTCGCCCGGGCCAGCATGCCAGACAAGAGCTTGATGGCCTGCTCGGGCCGATTGAGGCGGTGCACGTACAACCGGGCCGCCTCCAATGTGTAGTCCCAACGCTGAGCGGGCACGTGCTCCGAGAGCTGTTCGAACACTTCAGCGAGGGCGCCCCAGCGGCCATAGCGGCCGTACATCTGCCGTGCGACCTCGACATGCGCTTCGTGGCCCGGCTCACGCTTGAGGGCGTGGGCCACCAGCGATAAGGCGCCGTCGACGTCGCCGATGCGCTTCTCTCTCACACGGGCAGCGGCGAGCAACAAGCCCGCCCCCTCATGAGGATCAGCCACCAACATGCCTTCGCGCTCCAACATGCTCAGCGCTTCGTCTCCCCGGCCGAGACGCGTGTAGAGCTGCCGGAGATGCTGAATGGCCTCCAGGGCGTTGGTGCCCACCTCCAGGCAGGCCTCCCACGCCTTCACAGCAGGCTCCAGAGCGCCCTGGGACTCAAGCAGTTGCGCTCGGCGAGCCAGCAGCACCCCGCGCAGTCCTGAATCCTCTTCGGCCTCGGAGAGCGAAGCGTCGACGTCTTCCAGGCTGCCCACACGGCTCACCAGGGCCTCCGCCCAAGGACGTGCTTGAGGCAGGCCTGGGATGAGCTTCAGCGCCTGACGGAGATCTTCCAAGGCGCCCATGGGAGCCCGTAGATGCGTGCCTCGAACCAGCGCCCGCTCCAACAGCAGCGGCGCTTGCGCTTCAGATGCATCGACCTCTGTGAGCCGCTCGGTGATCAGGAACTCGAGATCCCGATGTCGGTGGAGCAGCCGATAGAGGCGCTCCAGCTCGAGGGTGCACGGCCCGCCTCCACGGGCCTCCATCGACTCCAGCAGAGCCAGGCCCCGCTCCGCCTCCCCCTCGGCGATGGCTCTCCGGGCGCACTGCCACTGGCTGCTCACAGGTTGAGCCGCCAGAACCCCTTCATCGACACCCACTGTGGTGTCTGCAGCCACGCAGAGTTGCGCCGTGAGCCAGGCCAGGAGGGGATGCTCTCCGAGATCTCTCACCCGCCTGAGGGCGCTCAACGCCCGGGGATCATCGCTGAGCCGGTCTGCACAAATCAGCGCCACCATCGACGCGCCGAAGACCTGCGCGTCGGAGTCTTCTCCCTGCCGGGCGAGACGCTCCATGGCGTCGAGCTCGCCCATGGCGTCACCAGAGACCGCCCGACGCCAGCCCTCCAAGATGGCCGCAGTGGTGGCCCCGTGACTCGGTCGCTCCACACCCCCGACACCGGACTCGATGGGCCGCTCGAGGCACCAGAGCACCTCCTCGAGCACCGCCCAGAGTTCATCGGCAATCGGGTCAGCCTCCCGGCCCGCCGACAACCAGTCCGCGAGCCCGTCCACGAGCGGATCCAGGCGCTCGGCTTTCAACGGCAGCGTGAGGGCCGCCGACCAGACCTCAGGCAACCCGGGCTGGCGCTTGAGGACCGAGGCGATGGCCTGCCAGCACAGCTCGGCCATCTCGGGCTCTTCCGATCGATCGGAGGCCACCAGCGCATCCGCCGCTCGGCCGATGAGGGCGCCGAGGATCCACGGATCTTCCACCGCCTCTGCAGCGCGGGCCACAGCAGACAGCCAGATCTCCAGGTCGACCGATGGGTTGACGTGGGGATCGAGGTGCAAGAGCGCGAGCAGGTCGTCCGGGCGGGCGGCGATGAGGGCGGACCAGCGATGACTGGCCACCTCGGGCGCATCAGTGAGCCAGTGACGCATGATGGCCCGGAGATGATCGGCAGAGACGGGCTGCATGGTCTCTGTCTGAAGGCAGCGACCCCAGTCGCCGGCCTTGGCCTCGAGGAGCAGTCGGGTGTTGAGGGCCATGGGGTGACCGGGTCGACGCTCGAGGGCGACGTCACATGCCTCCACGGCCCCCGCAACATCACCAGAGACGAGGCCATCGATGCGGGCCATCTCGCACAGGCGCGCCACCTGTCGAGCGGGGACGTGAAGCAGCGGCAACCCTTGCCTGATCAGCGTCGCCACCTCGGCCCACCGACCCTTGCGGCGCAGGTGGCGCTCCAACGCCCGTCGCGCAGGGATCCAATGCTGACACTCCGCCACAGCGGTCTCGAGCACGCCTATGGCCTCGTCTGGCCGACCGAGACGCCACTCCAGAATACGGGCGCGATGGGTCAACCACGCCGCCCGCAGGGTGGAGCTCGGCGAGAAAGCCGCCAGCTGCCCCAGAGCCTCGGCGGCCTTCGTCCATTGATGTTGCGCCTCGTACATGTTCGCCAGGCGAAACCAGGCTGGCAGGCTCGTCGGATCGGCTTCGACCACCTGCTCCAGAATCGCGACGATGCGCTCGGGGCCCGCGTTGCCCGCCAGGGCCCGCTCCGCAACGCGCAAAAGCGCCTTGCCTCGATCATCGCCAAAGGTGCCCGCGCGGCGCACCCCTGCGGCGATGGCCTCTTCGGGCCTGTCGCTCGACCAGCAACATGCGGCCTTCAACGCCAGGGCCTCGCGGTGATCAGGATCAGCCTCAAGACACAGCTCGAGAAACGCCAGAGCCATGGGATCACGTGGATCGTCCTCGAGCCTCAGCTGGGCAATGGCGAGTCGGCGGCTCTCCGCCTCCTCATGATCTTCCAGGTGAGGAATCGATGCTTCGAGGGCCTGAAGCACAGGCTTGCGCTCGCTCACGTCCGCGGCCACGGCAGCGAGGGCCCGTGCAGCAGGATGATGTTGGGGATCGAGGCTCAGGGCCTTGAGGTAACAGGGCACGGCGTGAGTGAGATCGTCGAGATGCCAGCGGTACACATCCCCCTTGAGCATCAACAGCCGCACGCGGCTCCAGAGCGTCTGTGGTGTGCGCAGCTCCGAGTCGAGGATGGTGAGCGCCATGGGCCACTGCTGCTTCTCTGCAAAAAGCGCATAGCTGATCCGGAGCGGCGGGCTGTGCTCCGGTGCCGCAGTGTGGGCTTTCTGAAATGCCGCCAGAGCGCGCCGCGGATCATGCTGGCCGTCGAGGTGCAGCAGCCCGATTTGCATCCAGACATCTGCCTGGATCACCGCCCCAGAGGTGCGCTGAGCGATCTCGGTGAGACGTTCGATCTCCCCCTGGACCACCTCAGGCGCCTGAGGGGCGTCGAAGGCTGCCGCGGTAGAAGGTGCAGAAATCTGAAGGTCTTCGTCTGCTCTGCTCACTGGGCCGCGCTCTCCGCCGACGTCGGCCAGTGGCCGTGCACGTCTCATGCTCTAGATGATGTGCATCATGAGCCACCGACACAGCCAAAGGAAAGAGGAACCCCCTCAGCATCTCACATCGAGATCAGTGGATCGTGGGCGGACGCCCCTCGTACGGATCTCGAAGATCGGGGGGGCGCTGGAGCCCATGGGCGATCTCGATGTCTTCGGCCATGTCGACGGCATCTTCCCCACGCAGCTCTTCGAGACGCACCTTCTGGGCACGGCGCCGTCGTCGCCACGCCCACACGAACAAGAAGGTCGCCCCACCCCAGAGCAAAGCGCTCCCGAAGATCAGGGGCAACCAGCCCCACCAGACTTCCACGGACTCTCGCCAGCGGCGCTCCACCTCTTTGAGGGAGAGCGGATAGGTGGCCTCGAAGGCCTCGTGAAAGCCCACCTGCTCTGAGGACATGTGACCGATCAACGCTTTGAGCCGGTCCTCCCCATAGGTCTTGCGCAGGTGGCCGAGGAAGTGAATCGCCTGCGCATATGCAGTCTCGGCTCGGGCAGGCCCTTTGGGAAACCGCGCTTCGATCTCCTCGAGCTTGAGCAGCCCCCCGGCGAGGGCCGCCTCAGTGAGCTTGCGGGCCCGGTCCAGGCCCATGCCCTCGGAAAGATGAATCGCGATGCCCTCGTGGAACCAGAGGGGTGGGTTCACCTTGTCCAACATCTCACCGAGAGCCACATGGGCGATCTCGTGCTGAAACGTCTTGTCCACCTCACCTGCAGGCGTCGCACCGTGCAGATAGATCTGCTTGAGGCGTGGATAAGCGAGGCCAGCGGCCCACTCCGGCGGTGTTCGCCCGTGCCGTTCCCTGGCAGTGGCCAGCATCTCTGCTTCATCGGAGAGCAGGGTCACCCTGATGGGCTTCTCGATTTTGGGGACGCCGCCGAGAGCCTCGTAGATGCGGTCGGCGTGCTCAGGCGCTGCGTCTTTCAGCTGCGCCGCGAGGCCCCCCTGCCCTTCGGACCACTCGAAGACAAAGCCGCGCACCTCGGCGCGCTCCAGAGGCACCTCTCCGAGGGCGAGACTGGGGCAGATCAGAAGCGCGGCCCACACGATCCACCGCAGGGCCCTCACTGATCACCACCAGACAGCTCGATGGACCGCTCGCTCGCCGCTTGAATCGCCGAGATGAAGGCCCCTCGGGTGCCACGGGCTTCGAGGGCCACGATCCCAGCGGCGGTCGTGCCCCCTGGAGACGTCACCGCGTCTTTGAGCACCGCCGGGTGGGCATTGGGCCGCGACGCCAGGGCCCCAGCACCGTACACGGTCATGGCAGCCAGTCGCCGAGCCTGATCCCGGGGCATGCCCATGGACACAGCGCCGTCAGCGAGGGCCTCCATCACCATGAACATGAAGGCCGGGCCGCTCCCGGAGAGGGCAGTGCCCGAGTGAAAGAGCGCCTCCTTCTGCAAACGCTCCACATGACCCACAGCAGAGAACAAGCGCTCCACCAGCGCTACGTCCTCGGGAGCATCCTCCGGCCCTGCGAGTACCAGAGTGACCCCTGCCCCCACCTGGCTGGGGGTGTTGGGCATCGTTCGAACGACCCGCGCAGGCCGGGCGCCAGCGAGGAGCGCCTCTTGAGAGGTGCCCGCCACGAGGGAGATCACCAGCTGGCTCTCACGCAGCGGGTGGGCGCTGAGCAATGGCACTGCTTGAGCGGGCTTCACTGCCAGCACCAGCACATCGGCAGCCTCCACCACCTGCTTGAGAGGGGCAGCCGTGATGCCGAGGCGCTCGGCGAGCCCCTCCGCAGTTCGGGGATCAGCCACCATGATGCGCTCGGGGCTCAGGATGCCCCGCTCGAGCCAGCGACTGAGGAGCGCCCCCCCCATTTGCCCGCACCCGATGAACCCCACGGTGCCCAGCTCGATGCGCATCGGGGTGTTGTGCACGATGTCAGTGCTCATCTCAGCTCCATCTCGATGTGTCAGATGAGACGAACCATGGGGCCATGAGGGTTCAGCGCAAGGGGGGATCCGTCATCCCGCTCGCTGACCAAAGAGCAGAGATCCCACCCGAACGAAGGTGGCGCCTTCGGCGATGGCCACGTCGAAGTCACCGGACATGCCCATGGAAAGATGGGTCAGATCCGGCCACCGCTGCTGGTGCTCCGTCCGCAGCGCTCGAAGCCGCCGGAAGGCACGGCGAGTGGCGGCGAGATCGCCCGGCGCAGGCATGGTCATCAGGCCCACAGCGGCGACCCCCGTACACCCCTCGATCTCGCTCAGGAGCGCCGGCAGCGCAGCCTCGGTCACACCACCCTTCGACGCCTCGCCGGAGAGGTTCACCTGCACCATGACCGGGAGCACTCTTCCGGCAGACTGAGCCGACTTGCCCAGGGCCTCTGCCACTCGAAGGTCATCTATGGCGTGCACATAACCTACGTGTGCCCCCAGGTATTTGGCTTTGTTCCGCTGCAGCCGCCCGATGAAGTGCCAGGTCGGCCCGTCTCCCAGGCGCTCAACGCGCTCTCGCCACGCCTGCACGTAGTTTTCGCCCAGGTGGTCTATGCCCAGACTCAGCGCGGCCTTCACCTTCGCCTCGGGCTGGCGTTTCGACACGGCCACCACCGTCACATCCTCAGGATCCCGACCCACGCCTTCTGCGGCGGCCCGTACACGGCCCTGGATCACCGCCCACTGGCGCCCGATGTCTCCCCCGGCAAAGCGCACCGCCCCCACCGCCTCGAGATCAGCGAGCACTTCTGCCAGAGGCAGCCCCACGATGGCGGCGTAGCTCCCATCGATGGTCTGCACGAAGTCCCCAGCCTTGCCCTGAATGCCGTATGCGCCGGCTTTGTCCATGGGCTCACCCGTGGCCACGTAGGTCTCGATTTGAGCAGCCTCCAGTGTCTTGAAGGTGACCGCGGTCTTCACGTGACCTGCTCGAGCCACCTCACCCTCCGGCCCGACGATCCCCCAGGCTGTGACCACGTGATGCGTACGGCCGGAGAGGGCCTGCAGAGTCTTCGTGGCCTCTTCAACACTCTCGGGCTTGTGGAGCAGCCCACCATCGAGCACCACGATGGTGTCGCTCCCAAGGGACCAGGACGGGCCGCCTTCTCCTCGACGGCGCCACCCCGCTCGAGCCTTGGCCACGGCGAGGCGGCGCACATAGTCCAATGGCGCCTCCCCCTCGTGTTGAGACTCGTCCAAGTCCACTGGCTGAATCACCAGTGGCACCCCGGCCCCGGCCAACATCGCCCGCCGTCGGGGCGAGGCAGAAGCCAGAAGGATTTTCCCCGCGACTCCAGCAAGTTCCACAGGCTGTGCAGGATCCTGTTCAGGTGTTTTTTCCATATTTATTGACAACCTGTTCAGCCGTTCAGTACGGTTCGGCAGTGAAATTTCGTTCAGTAGGAGGGAGATCATGAAGGGGTTGACCCGTCGCCAACAACAAATCCTCGATTACATCTCCAACTCCATTCAGGAGCGGGGGTATCCCCCGACAATTCGGGAGATTGGTCGCGAGATGGGCATTCGCTCCACCAACGGAGTGAACGACCACCTCAAAGCCCTTGAGCGCAAGGGTTATTTGAGGCGAGACGACCTCAAGAGCCGGGCCATGCGACCGGTGAACATGGACACCGAGATGGTGGACGTGCCCCTGCTCGGCGATGTCGCTGCGGGCCAGCCCATCCTCGCCATCGAGCAATCAGAAGACACGGTCAAGGTCGACCGCTTCTTCCTCAAGGGCAACCGTGACGTCTTCGCCTTGCGCATCAAGGGCGAGTCCATGATCGAAGACGGCATCCTCGATGGCGACTTTGTCTTCGTCAAAAAGACCCCCGAGGCCCGCACCGGAGATGTGGTCATCGCCCTCATCGAAGGCGAGGCCACCTGCAAACGCTACTTCCCCGAGGGGGATCAGATCAGGTTCCAGCCGGCGAACGCCGCCATGGATCCAATCTACGTCCACAAAGAAGAGTTCCGCGAGACCATGATCCTCGGCAGCGTCGTGGGCATCTACCGCCGGTACTGACGCCTCTTCGAGACCAGCCCGCCTCAGGCCCACTCTGGCCCAACTCGCCACGCCTCAAATCTTCTGTAAAAGACTCCCCGCATAAAAAAAGTCACTCGGCGACGCTTGACACCCAAAATGCAGTGTTTAGCGTCCCGCTGCCCTGGAATGCCGGGGACCCAAACCAATTTCAAGCACACCATCGCTCGAGAGGGACGTATCCCATGAACATTCGGCCTTTGTATGACCGCATCATCGTCAAGCGCGTCGAGGCGGAGGAGAAGACCAAGGGTGGTCTGATCATTCCTGACACCGCCAAGGAGAAGCCCATCGAGGGTGAGATCATCGCCGTGGGCAACGGCAAGGTCCTCGACGACGGCTCCGTACGCAGCCTCGAGGTCCAGAAGGGCGATCGCATCCTCTTCGGCAAGTACAGCGGCACCGAGATCAAGCTCGACGGTGAAGAGCACCTGATCCTCCGCGAGGACGAGGTCCTCGCCGTGGTCGAGCGCTGAGGGAGGTCGAGACACCATGAGCGCCAAAGAAATCGTCTTCAGTGAGAACGCACGCTCCGCCGTGCTGCGCGGCGTGAACCAGCTCGCCGACGCCGTCAAGGTCACCCTCGGCCCCAAGGGCCGCAACGTGGTGATCAACAAGAGCTTCGGCTCCCCTCTCGTCACCAAGGACGGCGTCACCGTCGCCAAGGAGATCGAGCTCGAGAACAAGCTCGAGAACATGGGCGCCCAGATGGTGAAGGAGGTCGCTTCGAAGACCTCCGACGTCGCCGGCGACGGCACCACCACCGCCACCGTGCTGGCCCAGGCCATCTACCGTGAGGGCGTCAAGCTGGTCTCCGCCGGCGTGAACCCCATGGACATCAAGCGCGGCATCGACGTCGCCGTCTCCAAGATCTCCGACGAGCTCCGTGGTCTGAGCAAGCCCACCAGCAGCCGGAACGACATCGCCCAGGTGGGCACCATCTCCGCCAACGGTGACACCACCATCGGCGAGATCCTCGCCGAGGCCATGGAGAAGGTCGGCAAGGACGGCGTGATCACCGTCGAAGAGGCCAAGGGCCTCGAGACCACCCTCGACGTCGTCGAAGGCATGCAGTTCGATCGCGGCTACCTCAGCCCCTACTTCGTCACCGATCCCGAGCGGATGGTGGCGGAGCTCGACGATCCCTTCATCCTGATCCACGAGAAGAAGATCTCCAACATGAAGGATCTTCTCCCTCTGCTGGAGAAGGTGGCTCAGTCTGGTCGTCCTCTGATGATCATCGCTGAGGACGTCGACGGCGAAGCCCTCGCCACCCTCGTGGTGAACAAGCTCCGCGGCACCATCAAGGTGGCTGCCGTGAAGGCGCCTGGCTTCGGTGATCGTCGTAAGGCCATGCTCCAGGACATCGCCATCCTCACCGGTGGCGAGGTGATCAGCGAGGATCTCGGCTTCAAGCTCGAGAACGCGCAGATCGCTCACCTGGGCACCAGCAAGAAGGTGCAGATCGACAAGGACAACACCACCATCGTCGACGGTGCCGGTGACAAGGAGGCCATCGAGGCCCGCGTCGGTCAGATCCGTGCCCAGATCGAGGAGACCAGCAGCGACTACGATCGCGAGAAGCTGCAGGAGCGCCTCGCCAAGCTGGTGGGCGGCGTCGCCGTCATCAAGGTCGGTGCTGCCACCGAGACCGAGATGAAGGAGAAGAAGGCCCGCGTCGAGGATGCCCTCTACGCCACCCGCGCCGCCGTCGAGGCCGGCATCGTCCCTGGTGGCGGTGTGGCCCTCATCCGCTGCGCGGGTGTGCTCGACGGCGTGAAGCTCGATGGTGATCAGCAGTTCGGTCTGAACATCATCCGCCGCGCCGTGGAAGAGCCCCTTCGCCAGATCGCCTCCAACGCCGGTGTCGACGGCTCCATCGTGGTGCAGAAGGTCAAGGAAGGCGATGCCGCCTTCGGCTTCAACGCCGCCTCCGATGAGTACGTGGACATGATCGAGGCCGGGATCATCGATCCCACCAAGGTCACCCGGAACGCTCTGGCCAACGCCGCCAGCGTGAGCAGCCTCATGATCACCACCGAGGCTCTCGTCGCCGACAAGCCCGAGCCCAAGAAGGGTGGCGCCGGCGCCGGTGACTTCGACATGTGATCGAAGGGCCCACGCCCTGACCCACAGCTGAACGTTCAGATGTGGGTCGTGAAAAGCCTGGAGGGTTCGCCCTTCAGGCTTTTCTGCTTTCTGCTCCGCGAAGAGAAGGCCCGGAAACTCAGACTGGTCCTAGTCAGCCCAGGGATCGATTGCCGCAGGGGCTGACGCCCGAGGCGGCGCCGACTTGGTGTGACGCATCAAAGCTGCGACGATCTCCGCAGGCAGCCCAGGCACTTCAGGGATCGGGGTCGGCACCCGAGGCGTTGGTGTAGCCGCAGGCGGCGTAAACGGCTGAGCCTCTGGTTGTGCCCCCCCTACAGCAGCATCTGCCATCACCGAGGGCCCTGGAGGCGCTGCTCTGGGTGGCTCTGGTGGGGCGACAACAGGCTCAGGTACGGGAAGAGTCTCGGCGTGAGGCATCTGCGATGCAGACTCTGCCTGCACTGGTTGCACCGTCTGCTCTGGCTCTTGGGGCTCAGATGAGGCCGAGACAGCAGCAGGCCTAAATGGCTGCACCTGCGCCTCGGGCATCTCAGCAACTGGCTCTGGCTCTGGCACATCGTCGACACTGTCTTCGACCGATGCAGGCGCCTCGGGCTCAGGGTGCGTCACAGAGGCCGCCACCTGGGGCACGATCTGCGCCTCTGGAGGACGAGTCGGCTCTTGTGGGAGACGGTTGAGGGCCTCACCGAGAGAGATGGGACTCGCCCCTGCGAGCAATGTGTCCACGAGATGACCGATGGCCGTACAGAACGGCCCGTCTGCTTGACGATCTCGCACCGGGATCATCGCCCTCACCGCTGCGTGCACGGCAGGATCAGGCGGGATCGCCGCGAGCAGATCAGGCTCGATGTCGAGGTATCGCCGAGACACCAGCGACAGGGCCTTGACCACACGGCGTACAGCGTTCGATCGCGCCTGGTTCACCACGAGGCGAATGTGAGCGTCCCGCAACACCGCCCGTGCTTCCTCGGCGGCATGGGCATCGAGCTCTTCCAGGGCCGCGATCACTGACTCCATCGAGGACAGACGATCCGGGCCGCGGGGCAGCAACGCCCGATCGATGACGGAGCCGGCTTCCTGTCCACCACCGAGGGCGAGATAAAGGCGGCGGAACATGACCGACTTCAAGAAGGCGTAGGCGTTCTGGATTGCCGTAGGCTCAGGACCCGTGACCACCAGGCCTTCGCCAGCGACGTTGAAGAAGTCCAGCGTACTCAGGTGCGTACCTGCACCGAGATCGATGAGCAGCACGTCCTCGTCGAGCTCGAAGAAGGCCGACATCAGCTTGAAGCGGGCCTCGGTGTTCAGATGCGCGCTCTTGAGCACGCCTCCGGCGCCGCTGATGATGCGCAGGCCTTCTACGGGGGTGGACAGCCGCACCTCACCAAGCGTGGCGCAGCGGCCGGAGACAAAGTCGTCGAGGGTCCGCTCGGCGAAGCGCAGCCCCAGCAGCGTGTGCAGGTTGGCGCCGCCCAAATCAGCGTCGAGCACCGTGACCCGCTGACCTCGAGCGGCGAGCTCCACCGCCACCGAGGAGCAGACCACGGACTTCCCCACCCCGCCTTTTCCGCCGCCAAAGGCCCAGACTTGCTTGGTCGGCATCATGGGGCCCTGCATATGGTCAGTGGTAGACATCACCCCCGTTATCGGCGCGCAGCCTTCAGACCGTGAGGCTCAATTGGGGGGCGGGGTCCCTGCGTCGGCAGAGCTGGGGGTGCCAGCATCAGTGGCAGGCGGCGCAGCTCCAGCGTCAGCAGCCTGCTGAGCGGCGAGGCGGCGCATCTGCATCAGCTGCATCTGACTGGTGAGGCGGCCATCTTTTTTCTTCTCCAACAAGGCCTCATACATCTTCTTCATGAAGACGTGGGTCTTGTACGCCACCCCCTCCTGGTGGTTCACCAACCAGGGGATCAAAGCGGGATCATCCGTGGTGGACATCGCCCGTGCGAGGGTGAGCTGATAGTTGAAGCCCCGCACCATGACTGGAGCCTGCCCACCCTGCTGCACCGGGATTTTGATCTTGGGGCACATGGTCTCGGGGCCCTCGGTGCTCTCCCCTTGCCCCACGGCCTCGAAGGCCTTCATGAGCGGTGCGGCGGCGGAATACACCGTCATCTTCTCGAGGGCTTCCGCTGCGGCACAGCGTACAGCGAGGCTGGGATGCTCCAGAGCCTGGGCCATGAAGTCCACCAGCTTGCCTTCTTTGAGCTCACCGAGAGCCCAGACCACGGCGAGGCGCACATCATCGTCGGCAGCATCTTCGTAGATCTGCCGGAGCCGCTCGATGGCCGGCAGCCGCTTGGCCCCGATCATCAACGCCAGGGCCTGAGGCTCTGCCCGCACCACCTCGTCGTGGATCAGGCCCATGGCCGCATCGCGGCCAGCCTCCGGGCCCAGACGGCCGAGGGAGATGAGGGCGAAATATGTGAGAGGACGCCGAGTCTTTGCCATCTGGGCGAGGGCTTCGGCGGTCTGGGGAATCCGCAGCTCCCCAGCGACGAAGGCCGCCCGCGCTGCCACCCCTTCGTCGGGATCAGCGAGGGCTTTCACCACCACCTCGGCCACAGCGGGGGTCACGGAGATGTCGAGGTGCTCCGTGAGATTCACGAGACCTTTGCGACGATCAGCGGGATCGTCACTGCGCATCATGATGACGGCATAGCCCGGGCGCTGAAACTGGGTGAGAAAATTACCCGAGAGCCGATTGGACAGCATCACCAGAGCGCCAGCGCAGGCGAGGAAGATCAGCCAGAACCGCCCGCTCACGTCGGGCAACGGGAGTTGCTCCTCGTCCTGGTCGGTGGGATCGAGGCCTTCCTCGCCCAACCGGGCGCCGAAGCCTCGATAAAACAGGATGTCACCGAGGCCGGTGACCGTTGCCAACGCCGTGAGCACGCCGGTCATCATCCAGATGACCACGAGGCCCAACGCCACCCCAGCGCTGTCACAATCCGCCAGGATGTATCCGTGGATCAGCCGTGCGAGGACGAAAAATGCAGCGTTGGCGACGAGAACGGTGAGGAGAGCACGAACAGGGTGACCGAAGAGGGCGCGGAGAAGAGCAGACACGGGCCTCCTGAGAAGCTAGTCGGAGATGTCTGGCACCTGGGGGAAGTAGAAACCCACACCCAGGGTCAGGGTGAAGTTGTTGCTTAACTCCTCCTCTGCCTGAGCCGCGGTGGGGCTGCCGTCGGGGTTGGTCCGCCTCACCGCGTTCGGTGCAGAAGAGTAGATGTAGTCTCTGAACTGCACATTGATGGACCACCAATCATCGACAAAAGTTCTCATGCCGATGCCAACCACGGCCCCAGGCTTGAGCCCTTCGACATCGGAGGCTTCTTCGAGACTCACCGAAGCACCAGAAACACCCACGATGAGGTGCAGGTCGTAATCGAAGACGTAACGGCCGGCGACGGCATATTTGCCGTACAGCGGGGTGTAGATGGCCTCGAAGCTCGCGAGCAACGTGTTGTCGGCGAAGGCCGACTCTTCTACCTGGCGCTGGCTGGTGATCTCGTCACCGAGGCCCGTCGTACCAGAGAAGCCGGAGAGCGCCGTCACCCCGAGGGCCCAGCGATCGGTCATGTGGTAAGCGAGACGGGCGCCGACGTAGTAGTTCCGTTTGAAGGGGTTGCTCAGCGAGAAACCGAAGATGGGGGTGGCCTCGAAACGGCCATCGCGGAGCAGACGCCGGCGACGGACGGCCTTGCCCTCTTCGAGCTTTTCAAGAGCGCCCTTTCGAGCGGCGGAGGCCTCGTTCAAAGGCAACCCCGTAATCACCAGCATTGCGCTGGCAGCGAGGGCACCAGCGAGGGCGTTTACAGGCCTGAGGATTCGAAGGTTCATGCGCACAGCCTCATCACCTCAGGGTGGTGTACTCGAAGTCGCCGGGCAGGAAGAAGCTGACGCCGGCGGTGAACAGCAGGTTGTTGTACAGCTCGCTGCTCGATGGGTAGTCCTCGTTGTAAGTGAGGTTGCGCAGCTCGATGTTCACCGTGAAGTAGCGGTTCATGAAGTACCGCTGCCCCACCCCGGCGGTGAGCATGGGCTTGCCCCCGAGCTGAGTCTCCAGATACCCGAGGCCGAGGAGCACATAGGTGTCCCAGGGCACGATCCAGGTGTCGAAGAGGGTGAACTTTCCGTAGATGGGGGCGTACTGGAAGTGCAACCCGGCGAACCACACCAGCTCGGAGACCTCGGCGAACAGCTCGTAGTCTTCGATGACCTTGTCGAACAAGTCGGTCTCGGAGCCCAGGGAGTAGCCCCCGTTGAGGCCCAGCGAGAGGTCTTCGCTGATGTGATAGTTGAGGCTGGCGCCGGCGACGAAATGGCTCACCAGGGCGTCATTGACGTTGGTGCCCATGAAAGGGGCCATCTCGACCCGCTCTCGTCGCAGGAACGGGCGATGCTGAATCACCCGAACACGATCGTCTTGTTCAGCCTCGATGAGCTTCTGCTCTTCAGCAGCGGCGCCGGTGTCGATGACGTCGAAGGTCATCTCACCGCCATCGCTCCCTTGATCACCACCACCGGTGTCGCCTCCCTCGACCTCGTCGAGGGAAAACTCCATGCCGTCGCCGTCCTGGGCGGCGGCGTTCTGAGCGGTGAACGCGATCAGGAACACAGCGAGCGCCGCCTTGAGGGGCAGCGTGAGCAGCTTCGACTGCAGTGCACGTGGGCGTGATGTGCCTTGGGACATGTCCTCCCCGGGGGTTACGGTACGGAGGTTTGTTTGGCGTATAGCACGGCCTCTGAGGACGAACAAGGCGAGGCGTCCGCTCGAGTGGCCGATGCCCCAGAAATCCCTCATCAATCCTCGGAGAGCAAGGCCTCGGTAAATGCTGCGGCGTCGAAGGGCCTGAGGTCTTCGGCCTTCTCTCCGATGCCGATGTAGCGCACCGGCAGATTCATCTCGTCGGTGATGCCGATGACCACCCCACCCTTGGCCGTGCCGTCGAGCTTGGTGAGCACGATGCCCGTAACATCGACGACGCTGGTGAACTCGCGGGCCTGGGAGATGGCGTTCTGACCGTTGGTGCTGTCGAGGACCAGCCACACTTCGTGGGGGGCCCCGGGAATCGCCTTGTTCATGACCCGGTGCACCTTGCCGAGCTCGTCCATGAGGGCCTTCTTCGCCTGCAGACGACCAGCAGTGTCGACGATGAGCACGTCGGCCCCGGCCTCGTTGGCCTGCTTGCAAGCGTCGAAGGCCACGCTGGCAGGATCCTGGCCGTCTTCGCCACGAATCACCGGCACGTTGGCGCGCTCACCCCACGCCTGAAGCTGCTCCACGGCGGCGGCGCGGAAGGTGTCACCGGCAGCGAGCATCACCGAGCGACCCTCGTCTGAAAAGCGTCGAGCGAGCTTGCCGATGCTGGTGGTCTTCCCAGCACCGTTCACCCCCACCACCATGATCACGAAGGGCTTGGCGGCGTCGAGATCCACCGGAGTGGCGTCCACCTTGAGGATCTCGGCGATCTTACCCTTGAGGGTGGACCAGACCGCTTGCGGATCTTGCAGGGCGTTGCCTTTGAGCTCCTCGTGGACGATCTCCACGAGCCTCTGACTGGTCTTCACCCCGATGTCGGCGGTGAACAACGCCTCTTCGATGTCACCAAGCAGATCGTCGTCGAGGGTCTTGGCCCTGCTGAAGAGCTTGCCCAGCTTGCCCACGAAGCCCTCTCGAGTCCGGGTGAGGCCCTCCTTGAGGGTCTTGCCGGCGGCCTCCACAGGGGCCTCTGCGGGGGCCTTGGCAGGCTCTGGGGTCTTCTCTGGCTTCGACGTCTGACCACCAGACCGCTTCGGTGGCTCGCGCTTCGTGGCGTCGTTGTCGCCTTCGGAGGTGCCGCCGGCGAGGGCCTTTGCGGGGCCCTTCGAGGAGATGCCCTTGAAGATCAGGAACAGCACCAGCACGGCGGCGAGGCCGATGAAGACGTACTCCACGGTGCTCAGCGGCCCCGAGGCCCCCTGGGCGTCGGTGGGGGTCTCTACGGCGGCGGACTCGGTCGTCGGGGCTGCGACCCCGGCATCTACGACGGTCTCCACGCTCTCTCCTTCCTCTACCGGCGCCGATCAGGTCATGCGGACGCTGACCAGCTTGCTCACGCCGGGCTCTTCCATGGTGACCCCGTAGAGCACGTCGGCGATCTCCATGGTGCGCTTGTTGTGGGTGATCAGCACGATCTGACTCGTCTGGGACATCTCCCGGACGATCTCGTTGAACCGACCAATGTTGGCATCGTCGAGGGGGGCGTCCACCTCGTCGAGCAAACAGAACGGGCTGGGTTTGACCTGAAACACGGCAAAGATCAAGGCGATGGCGCACATGGCCTTCTCGCCGCCGCTGAACAGGTTCACGCTCTGGACCTTCTTGCCGGGTGGTTGCACCAGCATGTCGATGCCGGTGGTGAGCATGTCTTCCGGATCAGTGAGCGACAGCTCGGCGCTGCCCCCACCGAAGAGCCTGGGAAACAATGCACTGAACCGGCTGTTCACGGCCTCGAAGGTCTCCTTGAACAAGCTCCGGCACGTTCGGTTGATACGACCGATGGTCTTCTCGAGATCGCCGAGGGCCTGCTCGAGATCGCCCCGCTGCTCCGCGAGGAACTGATGTCGGCCACCCACCTCTTCGGCGGCCTCGATGGCGGTGAGGTTCACCTCGCCCATCTTGCCGAGCAACGCTTCGAGCTCTCTGAGGCGTCGGGCGTCGTGGGGTGTGGGGGGCCGGGCACTGTGGAACTCGTGCACCACCTCGCCGATCTTGACGCCATACTGGCCGTGCACCCGCTCTGCGAGGTGGTCGAGCTCAAGGTGGCAGGTCTTCAGGGCCAGCTTGAGATCGTTGAGGCCGTCGCCGGCGGCCATCCGCACACCCTGGGCAGCCTCAAGGGTGATCTCAGCGGACTTGAGCGCCTCGGCGGCTTCTCCATGGGCCTCGGTGACCTTCGCCAGGGCACTCGCCGCCGCCCCTGCAGCCTCTCTGGACTGGGCGAGGGCGCCTGTGACGTGCTCCACCTCTTCGCCGAGGGCACCCTGGCGGTGGTCGATCTCTTCGATCTCACCATCGAGCCGGCCGGCGTGGGCCACCCCTTCTTCGAGAGAGCGCTTGACCCGCTCGACCCGCTCACGAGCAGCCTCCAGGCGCTCGCGGCGGGTGGCCGCTTCGAGGCGGGCCCGGTGCAGCTGGCCTGTGGCCTCTTCTCGCATCAGCTCGGACTCGTAGACCTCGGCCTCCAGGGCCTCGATGCGGCTGCGGCGATTAGCCCGCGCGCCGAGGGCCTGCTCGAGGCTCTCCGCAGCCTTTCGGGCCTCTTCTGCGGCCCGGGCCTTACGCTCGGCGACGCCGCTCTGCTCGCCGGCGAGGCGCTCGAGACGGCTGAGTCGATGTCGCCGCTCGCCGAGCAGCCGCTCTCGATCTCGACGGGCCTCGGCGCGGTCGAGCTCTCCTTGATGCAACGACTTTCGGGCCTCTTCGAGGTGCTGGCGGGCGCGAACTTTCTCCTGACGCGCGTTGTCCAGGGCGGCCTCTGCAGCGTCGACCCGAGCGTCGAGGGCCTCTACATCGTCGCCGAGACGCTTGATCTCCCGCCGCCGAGTGAGGGCGGTGGTGTCGGCGCCACCGGGGCCACCGCGCAGCACACCGGGCGGGGCCAGCCGCTCACCGGCGAGGGTCACCACCGGACCGGTCCAGAGGTGGTCGTCGTAGAGTCGGTTCGCCGTGGTGAGATCATCGACGAGCAGCGTATCTCGGAGCAACGCCCTCGCCGCAGAGGACACGGGGCCTTCTTCGATGAGCTGGTCGAGGAGCAGCCCCTTGACGCCGGGGATGCGGGGTGTTGCTTCCGCGGGGTTGCCGCTGTGGGGTTTCTCGGGGATGAACAGGCCATGCCCTCTGCCCCGGGCGTCGAGGAAACCCACGGCTGCCCGCGCAGCCTCGAGATCAGTCACCACCACGGCGCTGAGGGCCTCGGCAAAGGCGGCGGACACAGCGCGCTCAAGGCCCTCAGGGGAGCTGACCCCCTCGGAGACCACCCCCACGACGCCGAGGGCCTCGCCTTCTTGCAGCACCGCCCGGGGGCCTTCGCCCAGCTCGGCGCGGCGGGCCTCCACCTCTTGAAGGCTGGCGAGGCGGCTGCGGGCCCTGGTCAGCTCAACGCTCACCGCCCGCTCCTCCTGTGCCGCAGCGGCCCCACGGGCCTCAGCCTCCTGCACGCGATCTTTCGCCGCGGTGAGATCGCTCTGGGCCCGAATCACCGCCTCTTCGGCGGCGTCGACCTCGTCCTCCGCAGCCTCGAGGACCGGAGACAGATCTGTGAGCTGGACCTCGAGCTCCTCGCGCTCCACCTCCAGCTCGCCGAGGCGGGCGGCGGCGGACTCTCGCTGCTCTTGAGCGGTGATCTCGGCGCTCTGAGCCTGCTCGATGGCCTCAGCTTCTGCCCGCTCTGCGGCCCGAGCCTCCTGTACGGCGCGGCGGGCCGCCTCGAAGCGGTGGCGGGCGTCTTCCAGGGCCTCTTCGAGCCCTTCGAGCTCCACCACCCCACCCTCGTCCGATCCCAACAGGGCTTTTTGGGCCGCCTGCGCCTGCTCCAGCTCGAGAGAAAGCTGCTCGTGACGGGCAGAGGCACGCCGAGCATCGTCGAGCACGCGCAGGCGCCGACGGCCGAGCTCTTCTGCCTCCCGGGTCTTCAGCTCGAGGCGCCCCTCGGCAAGACGGACCTCGCTCTCGGCGTGCTGCAGCGCCCCGGTGGCCTCGCGAACCTGCTCGTCGGCGAGCTGCTCCTGCTGGCGCACCACGGCGTGACGGGCCTGCGCCGCGGCGAGGGCGGCCTCGGCATCTTGCTGCGCCCCTTCGGCTTCAGCGCACTGACGCTCGAGCCAGCGGGCCTGAGTGGCCTTGTCGAGGTGCTCGAAGGCTGCAGTCCTCAAGGCGATCTGCCGCGCCTCGGCCTTGTATGCCTGATAACGCTCGGCCTTACGGGCCTGACGTCTGAGCGTGCGCAGCTGACTCTCCACCTCGCCGAGCACATCGTCGAGGCGCTCCATGTTCTGGCGCGTCTCGGCCATGCGACGCTCAGCGAGACGCTTGCGCACCCGGTAGCGCGTGATGCCGGCGGCCTCTTCGATGAGGGCCCGCCGCTCCTCGGCCCGGGCGCTCACGATGCGGCCGATCTGGCCCTGCTCGATGATGGCGTATGCCTGCCGCGCCCCGACCCCCGTCCCGGCGAGCAGCTCCTGCACGTCGGCGAGCCGGCACTTGTTCCGGTTGATCAGGTAGTCAGATCCGCCGCCCCGTTCCATGCGGCGCTCGATGCCCAACTCAGGGATCTCCCGCCACGCTGCAGGCACTGACTCACCGCCCTCGTTCTCGAAGGTGAGCACCACCTCGCACAAACCCAGAGGCCCTCGACGATCGCTGCCGTTGAAGATGACGTCTTCCATGGCCTGGCCACGGAGGCTGCGGGCCCCCTGCTCACCCATGACCCACTTGATGGCGTCGACGATGTTGGACTTGCCGCAGCCGTTGGGGCCCACCACGGCGGTGACGTTGGCGTCGAAGACCAGCGCGGTGCGGTGATAGAAGGACTTGAAGCCCAGGATGTCGAGGCGCTTGAGCTTCATGAGGTGACGGGGCGTTCGAGGGTCAGTGTCGGACCGACGGCTATTAACGCAGGACGCCGCTCAGAGCAATCAATCGGTGATTCTCGAAAAAACGTCGCCGCCCGGGGCTATCCCCACTGAGGCTGTGCGCCTGGCCCAACCTACTTGCCGCCCCACCACCAGTGCGTTAGCACTGCCCTCATGAAAGATGCATTTGACGCAGTCGGCGCTGACGACGACATCAAGATCAAGCGCCCCGCCCGCTGGCCCTGGCTCATCCTCCTCGCTGCCCTCGTGGGGGGCGGTGGTTACTACGGCTGGCAGCTGTCTCAAGCCCCCGAGCCGCTCAAGGTGCTCCTGGCCTTCGACGTCGAGGGGTACTGGTGGGAGGGCAGCACCGCAGCCGCCCGGATGACCGACGATGTCGCCGACACGCTCGCAGATCTGGGTTTTGACCCTGTGCGTGCAGGTACCCCGGAGGTCACCGAGATTTTGGAGGATGCGGAGAGCGTGCTCGCTGCGGCGAAAACCCTGAAGGCTGCCTTTGTGGTGAGTGGTCGATTCCCGCCGCAGGTCAACGAGCTGCCTGTGGCTGACGGCTACTTCGAGGTGCGGGGCATCGGTGATGTGCTGTTGCAGCATCAGACCGACGACGCCCCTCAGGCCACGCTCCCCATCACCACATGGGCTGGGGCCACAGACAAGGACCGGGCCCTCAAATCTCTGGGCTCCAGCCTCGCCACGAAGACCTCGCCGCCGCTGGTGACCGCGCTGCTCAAGCACCCTACCCTACGGCCACTTCTGCAGAACAAGGCCACCGGGGGTGACGTCAACCTTCTGGCCAAGCTGGAGCCTGCCCGCAGCTACATGGGGGCCCGCAATCGCGCCCTCGACGAGGGCACCAAGGCCTACATCGCTCTGGGCAAACGACGGGACAAGGCCGAGAAGGGCCCCGTGCCGGTGAAACGCCACGCCAACATGTCCGCCGACGACGGCCTCGCAGGGACTGGGCCGCTGGGTCACCTTGTGAAGACGGAGCCGGAGTCACTGTACGTGTCGATCTCCAGCAAGAAGCTCTACCGCCTCGAAGGCCTCGAGACGCTCGAGTGGCGCCCGGACGAGGGCGAAGCAAAGATCTTGTGGTCGGGATACAACGTGTACTCCTACCCTTCTGTGTCTTTGGGCGGCGACACGGTCATGCTGGTGGAGGATCTCTACGGTTGGGCCAAAGCCCTCACCCTCATCGATGCCGAGGGCAAGAGCGAGCGCCTGCGCATCGACCCTGATCAGCGATACACCAGCCCCCAAGCTTCGCCCAAGGGCACCTACGCCGCCTTCTATGTGCGAGATTGTTACAAAACCTCGGAGTGCCCCACCCGTCTCGAGGCGCTGCGGGTGAGCGACGGCGAGGGCCTGATCTCCATCGAGCACGACGAGGGCAACTTCGAGGGCCGGGCTTTCGCCGACGACAAGACTCTGCTCTTCATGCACCGCTCGCGGAAGGCCACCCAGACCGCCATCATCGAGGGCGGAGGCACGGGAAGCGTCGATGGGCTCGAGGGTGGCTTGGAGCAGCCCGCCGACACCCTGTGGAAGGTGGATCTCAGCGCCTCGAAGCCCACCCCCGAGGTGCTCTGGACTGCGCCGAGCGCCTCCATGCGCACTGGCTGGCTCACCACGAGCGCCGATGGCAAGTGGGCCGCCTTCTCGGTCACCAGCCCGAGCGACGGCATCGGCCTCGTCGATCTGAGCACTGGGGAGATGATCCTGCGACCGGTCACCGGCGCTCCGAGCGCCCCACGGTTCTCTCACGACAGCACCCGCATCACCTTCAACGCCGTACCCCCAGCGGAGCGGGACGAAGAGGTCTACGTCATGCCAGTGAGTGCCGGACCCGCGGTTCGGCTCACCGACAACTCGTTCCGAGATCGGTACCCCCACTTCGGCGCTGACGGCAGCCGCATCTACTTCGAGAGCCTCGATCGAGACCCCAATTTCCGACGCCGTGGGGTCTCGGTGATCAGCTCGGTGCCGTCCACGGTGAGCCAGTGAGCGCACCGGAGCCCAACGCCCCGGACACTGATGGGGAGATCGACGCCTTCGATCCTGCGGCGTTGAGGCTGCGCAGCCGTACCCGCTGGGGCGCCGCCCTCATCGCCCTGGCCACCCTGCTGCCCTACGAGATCATCGACGGCCAGCCGCAGTTCCCATGGCACCTCATGGGCGAGCTGCACCCCGCAGGGCTGGTGGCCTACCTCGCCCCCTTCGTGGCGGGTCTGGTGATCCTGGTGGCTTCGCTCAAGATGCGCTCCGTCCTTGGGCTCGCCCTTACATCGTTGACCGCCCTCGGAAGCGCGGCGATTTGCATCCGTCTCGGCGCCCATGTCAGCGAGTGGGACGTCATGCCGCTGCCTGAGGTCCTGGCACAGCGGCCCACGGCCTCGGTGCTCGCCCTGGCCCTCGTCGCAGCAGGATCCAACCTCTGCTTTCGAGAGAAGACCCGGCAGGTGGGCAAGGCGCTGCTCGTGGGCGCCCTTGTGGTGGCGGTGCTTTTCTATGCCTGGCCAGATCAGGGCCAGACCCCCATCGAAGCCATCGCCGGCGCCATGGACACCATGATGACCCTGCCTGACTGGCGTATGCGGTTGGGCTCTCTGGTGCTGGCCACCCTGGTGCTGTGGCCGGGCATCGTAGCGTTGGTGGGTCTGTACCCCATGAACTTCCCACCGAAGGACGATCATCCCGTGGTGGGCCTCGTGGCGCTGTACGGCTACCCGTTGCTCCTCGGCATGTTCGTGTTCCGTACCCTGGTGGCCTTGCCTGATCCCTGGGCGGTCTACAACGGCGTCGGTGGGGTGGTGGTCATGGTGGGCCTGCTGGTGGTCCTCACCTCCTCCATCGAGGTCATCGCAGACCATGGCTTCTCTCGACCGAGCTTTCTCAAGACGCCGAAGGTGCCCTTCGCCATCGCCGGTGGCGTGCTGGTGGTGGTCACCGTGATTCAGGGTGTTCTGGCCCAACCCCCGGAGAAGGGCGTGGACTGGACGCTCAAGCCTCCCTCGCCTGAAGGCGACGCGCTGTTCCGGGACGCGCTGCCGGAGTGGAGCTTCGCCCGGCTGCGCTGGGATCGTCGAGTGCGAGATCACAGCAGTGCCCAGGCGACCGTACAGCTGAAAGCCGCAGCGCGTAATGTGAAGGAGGCTGCCCGAGCCCTCAGCCCGGAGATCGGCGAGGCCTTTACCGCCCTCGCCCGAGAGGCCCGACAGCTCGATCTCGCCGGGCGTCGCTGGTATCGCCTGATCGCCGATCTCAACGCCACCCTTCAGCGGTCAGGGCAGCCGTACTATCTCGATCCCACGGTGCGCATCTACAAGTCTGCCGGCGGCCTCAAGCGTCACTTCAGGGTCCGCAGCTATCGTGTCCAGAAAGTCAGGCGGTTCGAGCTGGCCAGCGATCCCGGCGGCGCTCAATATGCAGCGCTCCGGGTGACGCGCATCGACACCTCGCGGGGGGCGGACACGCGGTTGGGGTTCTCCCGAGATCTGCAACCCTTCGCCCTGGTCATCGAAGATGAGGTCGAAGACTTCCGCACCGCTCTGCTCGAGGGGCTCGACAGCGAGCCGCCCATCTGCGGCACTGAGCTTGAGCTGAGCAGCCACCCGGCGATGATGGCCTGTGGGGATCTGCTCACCACCCTCGCCGGGCCCGATGGCATGGCCGCCGAGACCCTGTCGAAGATGATCGTGGCCACCACTGAGCGCCATGAGATCCAGCATCAGATCGACGGTCCCCATCTGCCCCTCTCCAGGGCGGTGATCGATCACATGACCCGCTATGGCGAAAAGACCCAGCGCCGCGTGAACCGTGAGCTGTCGGCCTATCTCGCCGAGCTGACCACCAGCGAGGCCTCCCCGAAGGTGGGTCTCGTCCACCTGACCCGCTTCGCCGCCTCTCCGAGGTTCGGCGCCGAGCATCACGTGGCGCTGCTGGCCCTCGAGGCCATGAGCGGCAAACACACCACTGATGCCCTGGGCGACGCCTCACCCACGGGGGTCACCGAAGCTTTTCGCACGCTCTCAGCCCTGGACGACGCGGCCTTGCGGGTCCTGGCCGCCGAGGCCTGGGGCGAGCTCTTCGACGCAGAACTGCCCCGCCTCGTCCCCCTCGATCCACAGCGCTGAGGGCAGCCGGTGCCTCGACACCCTCTCGATGCCCTCATCCGGGCCATCAGCCCCCTGGTGATCAAGGCGCCGTGGCAGATCCTCGCCATCGCCCTCGCCATGGCCGTGCTCATGGCTTTCGCCGCCCGCCCCATGTCGGTGCGATCCGATCTCGACGCCCTGCTCCCCAGCAACAGCCCCTCTCTCGTGGCTCAACGAGCGCTCAAGCAACGCCTCGGCGGCTCCGACGTGCTCATCATCACCCTCGAGGCCCGGGATACCCGGCTGATCCGCGAGCAGCTCGCCGAGGTGGCCGCAGCTGTGGCGCAGCATGAGGAGATCCGCGCGGTGGAGTGGCACCTCGATCTCGGGGTGTTGCGGCGAAACGCGTTGATTCTGGTGCCCTCCCTCGCGGATCTGGAGGGCGCCGCGGAGACCCTCACCGCCCTCGTAAAGGGTCAGGTGAAATCCGCTCTGGGGCTGCTCGACGGGCCGGAAGTCCCAAGGACCGGGCCCCCCCCCGATCTCGAGGCTCAGGGTGAGGTGCTCAATGATCTCATCGCCCGACTGACCTGGGCCGCTGGTCAGGATCGAGAGTACTTCGAGGCCCGCCGCCACACGGCGATCTCCTTGCTGGCCTTGCCCGTGGGCTCGCCGAGAGATGTGCGCTATGCCCGACGTCTCGTGGCCGATGTGAAGCCTCTGGTGACCGCCGCCGTAGAGAAGGTGCTCGGTCCCGTGGGCCCGGAAGGCAAAGTCACCTCCATCGCCTTCGACGGCCGCTACGTGAGCATCGCCCGAGAGGCGGCCACGCTGTGGCGTCGTGTGCGTCGCATCGGCTTGCCCGTGGCCTTGGGCTCGCTGCTCCTGCTCGCGCTCTATACACGCCGCTTGTCGGCCATGACCCTGGTGTGCCTGCCCACGGCCTGGGTGGGGGTGATCTACAGCGGGCTGGTCTCCTTCGTGATGGGCGATCTCGACCTCATGACCGTGTCGCTCTATCTGCTGATCCTGCTGCAAGGGATCATGAACGGACTCTATCTCTGGAGAACATATGGCGAGGCCCGAGCCCACGGCTGGTCCGAGGTCGAGGCTTTGCAGGCCACCCTCGCCGCCCCTGGACGCCGGTGTGTCGTGGCCGCCCTCGTGCTGGCGCTCAGCCTGATGCTGTTGATGCTCTCCGACTCCCCTGGTGTGCGGCGGCTCGCGGGGTTCGGCGCCCTCAGCGCTCTGCTCGGGGCGCTGAGCGTGCTCTTCGTGGCCCCCGCCCTCATCCGTGTGCTCAAGCCCGGCCAGCCCTCCACAGTGGGCGATCGCTGGCGCCCTCGGCCCGTGGTGGCCATCGGGGTGTCACTCCTGGCCCTCGCGGCGGCCTTCTTCGCCGGTACACAGCTTCAACTGAGCACAGACCTGCGACACATGGGCACGGTGACCCCGAGCCCCCCGGCCATCGCCTTGTTGGGCACTGGCGCCCCGGCCTTGAAGGCGCCGGTCATCCTGCTCACTGAAGACGCTGAGGCCGCCGAGCGTGTCCGCCGGCGCCTGCCCATCGGTGGAGATCGGCGAGGATCCACGCTGTTGGATGGTGCCGCCGC
Organism: Bradymonadia bacterium; assembly: GCA_046290225.1. Taxonomy (GTDB): domain Bacteria; phylum Myxococcota_A; class Bradymonadia; order UBA7976; family UBA1532; genus JBKAGE01. Next base: position 502,510 of record JBKAGE010000034.1, read on the forward strand.
CCTCAGCGATGTGTTGCCCCGCGATCAAGCTCGCCGGCTCACCGCGGCCAGGCGCATCTGCAAGTGGCTCAGTCGCAAGGGGGCGTTGTTGCCCAACCTCGACGCCGAAGGGCTCGCCGTGCTGCTGGCGCATTGTGATCCTCACCCCATCACCGAGCCAGATCTGCCCGCCTGGATCAGACATCAGTTCACTGATCGACAGGGTCGGCTGGGCGCCCACATCTTCGTCTTCCCTCGGGGCTCGGCCCTCGACGGCACCGCGGCGCTGGCCCTCCACGATCTGGTGAACACGCTGAAGGCATCCGAAGCTCGGCTTCAGGCTGCAGGGGGCGCCTTCATCTGGGCCGAGGTGCTCCTCGATCTCCAAGGCGATCAATGGCTGCTCTTGCTGAGCCTTCTGACAGTGCCCTTGTGGGTCTGGCTGCTCACGGGCCGCTTTGGACACAGCGTGCTGATGAGCGCCGCCCCCGTGCTCTCGATGGCCCTCACTCTCGGGCTCCTGGCGCTCTTCGGCAGACCGTTGGCGCTCTTCGACGCCCTGCTGTGGCCCAGCGCTCTGGCCCTCTGCCTCACCCTGAGCGCTCACCGCGCAGGTGGGGGCTCCCCCTGGCTGCTCTGCGCCATGCTCGTCCCCAGCGCTGCGGGCCTCACCCTTCTGGGCAACGGCGGCCTCGCCTCGGGGGGCCAGGTGCTCATCGTGCTCCTCGGCGTCGTCGCCGGTGTAGAGTGGTCCCTCAGGGGGGTGAGCAGCATCCCTCAGTTGCCTGCCCTTGCCTCGAGGCCCGCTTCGGACCGATAAGAGCCTGAGAGCATTCCGGCACGTTCAGATCCTCAGGAGCCCCCATGACCGCCCCCCTCACCCTCACGCAGTACACCTTCGAAGGCAGCCCCACTGAGATCGGCCACGGCCTCGGCGAGACCCTCAGAGATCAGATCAAGGCCTTCACCGAGGTGCGCTTCGCCGCGGTAAAGCGCTACGCCGCTGATCGCGGTCGCGAGACGGTGGACGGCATCATGGAGATCGGCGCCCAGTGCCAGCAGATGTACGCCCAGTGGGATCCAGAGGGCTACGCCGAGCACGTGGCCATCGCCGAAGGGGCTGGCCTCGCCCCCCTCGACCTCTACGTCACCACCAACATGACCGACGTGCGCGACGTGCTGCTGCTCAGCGCCGGCGCCGAAGAAGAAGGCTGCAGCTCGGTGTTGTTGCCCAAGGGCCGCACCACCACCGGCGAGGCCCTCGTGGGTCAGACCTGGGATCTCAACCCCACTGACGTGGAGTTCATCGTCGGGATCCACCGCAAGCCCACCGAGAGCCCAGAGACGTGGTCCATGACCTGCACGGGCTGTCTGACCCTCATCGGCATGAACAGCAACGGCCTCGCTGTAGGCACCACCAACATCAAGGTGAAGGGATCACGTCCGGGGGTCTGCTACCTCGACATCCTGCACCGCATGATCCGTTGCCCTGACGCCGAAGCCGCCTCGGCCATCGTCTCCAATGCGCCTCGTGCCGGCGCCCACACCTACTGGATCGCCGACGCGCAGCAGCAGCTGGAGTGGGAGGCGAGCCCCCTCGACGCCGTGAAGCGCGTCGCCGGCCCAGGCACGGTGCACCGGACCAACCACTGCCTCGTGCCCACCCATGTCGAGGCTCAGGGCGAGCAGCCCGGCGAGAGCAGCAAGGCCCGCTTCGCCCGCATCGAGCACCTGCTCGGTCAGGGCCCCATGGGTTTTGAAGGTCTAAAAGGGTTGTTTGCCGACCGCGCCGACGGCGTGCTCAGCGTGAACCGCTACCCAGAAGACGATCAGGGCACCACCACCAACGGGGTGTTCATCGCCGAGCCGGCGACGAAGCGGCTGTGGGCCTGTCGCGGGCCTGCAGATCGGGCGGAGTGGGTGAGCTTCTCGTTCTGAGCAGACGCTCAGTCGCTGTTCGCCCAAATGAAGCGCACCCCCCTGCCTCAGAAGGCCACACCAAATGACAGCTCTGGATACACGCGGTCACAGCTCTCCAGATTGTTCTCCTCACAGCCGCTCGTGTACTGCTCGTACACCGCGCCAAGGCCGAAGAAGCCCAGACCACCCTGCAACAAGATGATGCCCCCTCGGGCACCCACCGAGCTCAGATCCTCGAAGGGCTCTCCGAGGAACACGTTGCGGTAAAACACCCCGACATAAGGATTCACCCCACCTAGACTCAGCACGTATCGCGCAGTGGGACTGATCGACGACTGGCTCGGATCAGCATTGAAGTAGTGCTCGGCGTCCAAACCGATCTCCAGGCCATCAGCGATGAAATAGCCCGCACCAAGGCCCACGAAAATCACCGATGTATCACCGCCCAGGGGCGTCGCGCTCCCGCCACCCAGGGAGAGCCTCACCCGGCCCTTGTCGAAGGGCGTGGATCGCTGCGCGGAGGCAACACCCGCCAGCAGGCCGAGGCACACGAGAGAGAGACACGCAGACAAAACGAAATGGCGACGCACAGCGAAGCTCCGAGGCAGTGAATCCAGAGGACGGGAAGATTATCACCAATCTTCCAATGTTGTGCCGCCGGTGATGCGAGGGTGCTTGCCCTCTCTTGGAGTGAACGGTAAACCAACTGCCTATGATTCAGCTTCAAAACGTGAGCAAGCGGTACAAGACCGCCGCTCAAGACGAATTCGCGCTCCGAGGTGTGAGCCTCTCCATCGGCGAGGGCGAGCTCACCGCCATCGTGGGCACCTCGGGCTCTGGCAAGACCACCCTGCTCAACCTCATCGGCGGCCTCGATCGCAGCTATGAGGGTGTTGTCTCCGTGGGCGGCCAGGATCTCGGCAAACTCTCCGACAAGGCCCTGGCTCAGTTTCGGAACCAGCACATCGGCTTTGTGTTTCAGCAGTTCAGCCTGCTCGATCACCGCACAGTGTTGGAGAACGTGCTGCTGCCCACCCACTTCGCCAAGGGGGTCGACATCGGCGCCCTCACGACGCGGGCGAGGGAGACGCTCACCGATCTCGGCCTCGGGGCGAAGATCAACGAGCGGCCCAGCAACCTCAGCGGCGGGCAGAAGCAGCGGGTGGCCATCGCCAGGGCGTTGCTCTTCAAGCCCAAGCTGTTGTTGTGCGACGAGCCCACCGGCAGCCTCGACACCAAGACCGGCCAGCAGATCATCGATCTCTTCGGCACCCTCAACGACGAGGGCTACACCGTGGTGATCATCACCCACGAGGCCAGGGTCTCCGAGGCCGCCCGACGGGTGGTGCGCATCGAAGATGGCCAGATCGTCGACGCGGGAGGTGCCGCATGAGCCCCGGACGGCTGCTGTCTCTCGTCGGACAGAACATCAAGCGCTCTCGGAAGAACTTCCTGATGAGCGGCATCGGCATCGTGGTCGGCGTGGCCACCTTCGTGTTCTTCATGGGCCTCGGTGAGGGCATCAAGAACGTGGTCCTCGGCCGCATCTTCCTCATCGACCAGGTCGAGGTGGTGAAGAAGACCTTCGACACCGGCATCATCCAGACCGACAGCATCATGGGCTTCGGGGCGAGCAAATCGCTCAACGACGATCTTGTGGAAGCCTTCAAGGAGATCCCTGGCATCAAGGGGGTCTACCCCAAGATGAAGTTCACCTTCCCCACCACGGGCTGGGGCGGAAAGTCCATCGTGGGCAAGGACATCCGCACGGTGATCTTCGCCGACGGCCTCGACCCGGAGCTGGTGAAAGACGAGCTCAGCGACCCGAACGTCTTCGTGGATTACGACGCCCCCCGCAGCTGCAGCAGCGACAACGACTGCTACCCCCACCAGCAGTGCGCCGAGCAAAAATGCGAGAAGCGGGCGTGTGATCACACCCTCTCGAAGAAGGAGCGCACCGAAGCCTGCCCCGGCAAGAGCTACTGCCCTCGGGACACCGATCAGTGCGAGATGCCCATCCCCGCCATCGTGAGCAACGGGCTGCTCGAGATCGTCAACGGCAGCCTGCGCACCGCCATGACCACCAAGCGGCGCAAGATCCCCCGCATCTCGCCAAAGGTGCTCACCAACCTGTCCGGGCACCTGGGCCTCGGCAAGAGCTACCTCGGCAGAGCCGATCGCAAGAAACCCCTGACCCGGCGGGCCAACCTCGTGGGCCTGAGCGATCGCGCCATCGACCTGGGGCTCACCATCCCCATCGGCTACGTCAAACGCCTCAACGCCCGCTTCAGCGGCGCCAAGGCCGGCAACGAGTACCACTCCATTTTGATTCAGGTGAAAGACCAGACCCAGGTCCCCGCCATCACCAACAAGGTGCGGGAGATGGGCTACGACATCGCCGACAAGACCGAGAACGCCGAGCGGGCCGCGGACATCATCCGCACCATCGAGGGCGTCTTCGGGCTGGTGAGCGTGGTCATCATCGGCATCGCCGCCATCAACATCAGCCAGATGTTCTTCATGATCATCTATCAGCGGAAGCGGGAGATCGGGTTGCTGCGCGCTTTGGGCGCCGGCCGCGGCGACATCCGCAACATCATTCTCAGCGAGGCCGCCATCATCGGCCTGTTCGCCGGGGCCATCGGCGCCGCTACGGGCTACGGGCTCGCCCGCCTCGCGGACTTCGTCGCCGGCAAACTGCCCGACTTCCCCTTCAAGCCTGACACCTTCTTCGAGTTCCCGTTGTGGGTGTGGTTCGCCGCCCTCGGCGGGGCCATGTTGTTCTGTCTCTTCGGGGCCTTCTTCCCCGCCCGCGCCGCTGCGCGACAGGAGCCCGCCGCCGCCCTCACTCAGTGAGGCCACAGGCCCCTGTTCCACTCTGGGGTAAACTCACCTCTCCATCATTGACTGGCGGCACAGGCTTCTTTAACGTCTGACTCGATTTCAACCTGAGTGTTGACGACCTGGAAGCGTCTGGCACCCCCTCTGTCGTCGAGGTCCCTCCCCTTGCGGGCACCGGTCAAATTCGGAAACTACTACCTCTTCGAGCGCATCAACGTCGGCGGTATGGCCGAGGTGTTCAAGGGCGCCTCCTATGGGGTCGAGGGTTTCGAACGCCTGTTCGCCGTAAAGCGGGTGCTGCCGAACATCTCCGAAGACCAAGAGTTCATCGAGATGTTCATCGACGAGGCCAAGATCGCTGTTCAGCTGAACCACGCGAACATTGGCCAGATTTTCGAGCTGGGCAACGCCGAGAACTCCTACTTCATCGCCATGGAGTTCGTGCAGGGCAAAGACCTGCGGGCCATCTTCGACCGCTCGCGGCGCATCGGGGCCCAGCTGCCCCTCGCCATGGTCTGCCACGTCATTAAAGACGTCTGTGAGGCCCTCGAGTACGCCCACAACAAGAAGAACGAGCGCCAGGAGGCCATGGGCCTGGTGCACCGCGACGTCTCGCCACAGAACATCATCGTGAGCTACGACGGCGAGGTGAAGCTCATCGACTTCGGCATCGCCAAGGCCGCAGGCAAGGCCAGCCGCACTCAGGCGGGCATCCTCAAGGGCAAGTTCGGGTACATGTCGCCCGAACAGGTCCGGGGCAAGTCCATCGACCAGCGCTCCGACCTCTTCGCCCTCGGGGTGGTGCTCTTCGAGCTGCTCACCCTCGAGCGCTGTTTTCTCGGTGAGAGCGACTTCTCCACCCTCGAGAAGGTGCGCAACGTCGACATCCGGCGCCCGAGCACCATCAACCGGGACATCCCCCCGGAGCTTGAGAACATCGTCTTGCGGGCCCTGGCCCGGAACCCCGACGACCGGTTCCAGAACGCCGCCGAGTTCCAGGACGCGCTGCAGAAGTATCTGTACCAGTCAGGTGCTTTCTACGCCCGTAAGGATCTCGCCGCCTTCATGCGCGACACCTTCGATCGTGACATCAAGGACGAGGCCACCAAACTCTCGGAGTTCAGGTCATACGCTCGGGCGAACATCCCCGAGGCCCGCCGTGGGAGCGAGCCTCATCTCATCGCCCCGCCGGTGCCCGACAACAGCCTCAATGGTCACTCGCCCTCGCCGCCCCCCTCTCTCCAGTGGGACGACGACGAGCTGGAGACATCGGTCTGGGAAGGCTCCAAGGTCACCAAGGCGCCCACCCGTGACGGCCCCGCCACGGTCAAGAACGAGCCCGGGAGCGCTTCTTCCCCCTTCGGCTCTACGCTGAGCGACACCGAGCAGGCACCGCAGGTCTTCGACGACTCGATCCACGATCAGCCCACAGGGGGCCAGAGAGCGGTCCCTCACACGCCTCCGGTGCTGCCCTCTGATCATCGACCCACAGTCGATCGGTCGCAGGGCCGGGGCACAGAGCAGAGCCCACCGCCCGCGGCGAGTGGTCTGGGCCCCGTGCCCATGACCCCGCTGGAGCAGAGTCCGCAGGACGCGCCCACCCTCAACACCGAGCCGAGTCAGGCCGGCGACGTGGGTATGGGCTTGCCGCCGACGCTCTATCAATCGCGAGAGCCCTCCCTCAGCCGCCGCATCATGCTCTTGTCGCTGCTCGCCGTGCTCGCTGCGGGCATCGGCTTTGGCGCATGGTGGCTCTTCAAAGAGAAGCCCCCCTCCACGGCGACGATGAACGTCACCAGCGATCCACCAGCGGTGACCATCTATCTCGACGGGCGCTCGATTCACGACGGGCCCACCCCGGTGCGGCTGAGCCAGATCCCACCAGGGGAGCGTCGGCTGGTCATCTCGGCGCCGGGCTTCGAGACCGCCACCAAGACGATCAACATCGACGCAGGGCGCCTCGTAGAGCTGGGCATCAAGCTCAACCCTAAAGGTTCTACCCAGAAGCTCGGCATCGCCCTGCGGAGCGAGCCCGCAGGGGCCCGGGTCTGGATCGACGATCAGGTCCAGGGCGCACGTACGCCAGCACGATACGAGGATCTCACCCTCGGAGACCACAAAGTCCGGGTGCTCAAAGAGGGCTACCTGCCTTGGGAGGGCCAGGTCACCCTGGAGAACGAGGGCATCCTCGACGTGCCTCCGGTGAAGCTGTTCCCTGCTCAGGTGGCCATCACAGTGATGACCGAGCCCGACGGCGCCGCCCTCAAGCTGCTCAGCACCACAGGTGAGGTCCTTGCGGAAGGCACCGCCCCCTTCGAATTCAACCAGGTAGAAAACGGCGCAGGTCTCACCCTTCAGATCGAAAAAGAGGGCTTCGAGGCCTTGAGCCACCCGCTCCCGAAGTACCCGAGCCCTCACAACACCGAGCGCCTGAGCCTCACCGAGGCGGTCCCGGCCCCGACCCCCACACCGAACCGCACCCGGCGTACACGGCGCACGCGTCGCACCGAGCGCCCGCAGCCCACCAAGAACGTCAACGGTTGTCAGGGTGAAGACTGCCCCACCGGTGAGGTGAAGCCCCCGAGGAGTCCCGAGACCCCCTCGAAGGATCCCAAGCCTGCAGCGGACCGCGGCCCGGGCTTCTTGAGCGTGATGGTCACCCCCTCTGCGAAGGTGATCGTCGACGGCAAGTTCCTGCAGTGGACTCCCCTCATCAAGCACGAGCTCTCCTCTGGCGCCCACAAAGTGAAGCTGGTGAGAGACCGGCCCCCGAACTACACCCGGGAATACACGGTGCGCATCAAAGAGGGGCAGAACTACAAAATCAAAGACTCAGTGCAGTGATCACCGTGGTGCGTTCACCACGATGACCGCCCGCACACACCTGATCTTGCACCACAACAGCCCCGGTGGCACTGTTGCTCCCGGCCCGCTCCACCTCGATGTTGGTTGTGGTGCAGGCCGAGCACGGTGGGAGTTGACATGAGTGAGAAGAAAGAGACCGCCAAGTCGGCGGCAAAGCCCAAGGGCAAGACAGATCCACGCGAGGCGATGGATCCGCCCAACGTCTACCAGCTGGCCCAGGCACAGTTGAGCCGAGCGGCCAAGGCCCTCGACCTCGACGCCAAGGTGCTGACGATCCTCAACCAGCCCAAGAACGAGCTGATCGTGAACTTCCCGGTGAGGATGGATGACGGCAGCTACAAACTGTTCAAGGGCTACCGGATCCAGCACAACAACATCATGGGGCCCTACAAGGGCGGCATGCGCTATCACCACGAGGTGCACCTCGACGAGGTCAAGGCGCTGGCCTCGTGGATGACCTGGAAGTCGGCCTTGATGGAGATCCCCTTCGGCGGCGCCAAGGGCGGCATCAAGTTCAACCCTCGGGATCACAGCGAGGGTGAGCTCGAGCGCATCACCCGGCGGTTCACCCACGCCCTCGGGGCCAACATCGGGCCCAAGCACGACATCCCCGCGCCAGACATGGGCACCAACGCCCAGACCATGGTGTGGATGATGGACACCTACATGAACACGGGGAGCACCGACAGCAAGAACTCCCAGCGTGGTGTCGTCACGGGCAAGTCCATCACTTCTGGCGGCTCTCTCGGTCGTGAGAAGGCCACGGGCCAGGGCCTCATCTTCACCCTGCTCGAGTGGGCCAGGGAGAACAACTTCAGCATCGACGGCGCCACGGTGGTGGTGCAGGGCTTCGGGAACGTGGGCTCCCACGCCGCCCGTATCCTCACCCGCCTCGGCGCTGTAGTCATCGGCGTGGCTGATCACACTGGGGCCATCGGCTTCCCCGAGGGTTTCCACCCCGGCCGTCTGATGGAGTTCAGCAAGAAGAACGGCGGCATCGCCGGCTACCCCAATGGGCAGCCCCTCTCCGTAGAGGAGTTCTTCAGCATCAAGTGCGACATCTTCATTCCCGCAGCCCTCGAGGGGCAGATCACCCAGACCACTGCCCCCTTGATGGACTGCAAGGTCGTGGCAGAGGGCGCCAACGGGCCCACTGATCTGCGCGGCGAGAAGATCCTCGAGGACAAGGGCGTAGACATTCTGCCCGACGTGCTCGCCAACGCTGGCGGGGTCACCGTGAGCTACTTCGAGTGGCTGCAGAACCACCGCTCGGAGCAGTGGCCCGAGGAAGAGGTCGACCAGCGCCTCGAGAAGAAGATCCAGCAGGCCTACAAGACCATGCGCCGCATCGCCCGGGAGCACGGCGTGAACAACCGTACGGCGGCCTACATGCACGCGCTCTCGCGCATCCAGCAGGTGTACCGCGAGCGCGGCATCTTCCCCTGATCTGCCCCACCCCCATCAAAAACAGGGAATCTCAGCGCGCGCTCCGGTGTGTGTTTCAGGTGTCCACCCGAAATGCACACCACGGAGCAGCCCATGCCGCAGGATCCCCAGCCGACCTCCCAACTCGATCAACTGATTCGCTACGAAGTGAACCGCGTGCTGCGCTACCCGGCGCCCACCCCACTCGCTCGATGTGATCTCTACGCCTATGCCCAGCTCGGGCTGCTCGAAGCCCGGCACAGGTACCAGGTCAGTCGAGGCCCCTTTGGCCCCTATGCTCAGCGATGGATCAGGGGCACCCTCATGCAAGGCCTTCGGTCTCACAGCCCCATCAGCAGACGGGCGGCAGAGCGCTTGGGTCGGGAGAGCGAAGCGCTCAGCGCATCGGACAGCGCGCTGGCGTGGCAAAACCACCTCGCTCAGATCGGCGAAGCGGTCACCGCTCAGGCTTCAGGGGCTGATCCCGAAACAGCCTTGGAGCAGGCCCAGTTGATGCAGCGCCTGAGATCAGCTTTGGGTCAACTGCCCGAAGAAGAGCGAGAGGTGATCGAAGCGATCTACGACCTGCATCAGACTGGAGACTCTGGGGCTGCTTGGGGGCGCCGCAAGGGGTTGAGTCGCTCCGCGGTGAGCCGTCGGCACCACAGGGCCCTCGGGCGGCTCGCTCACGCCATCGAGGCCCCTCGCCGGCTCAGAGGCTGTCGTCCCCCTTGCCGATCCGGTGTCGGGGATCGCTGAGGGCCTCGGGCATGTCGCTGGTCTCCGTGTCCACCTGGGGCCACACAGAGCCCGAGAGGCTGCCGGAGTCATCTTCCCGGATGTTCTTGAGCACCTGAGAGAAGGTCTTCTTCGACAACGCCGGATCGTCCAGCGCCGCATCAGGCCGGGGGGCTTCCTTCACCTCGGCGGTGGGCCCTCGATCCGAGGACGGGTTGGGCATGCCCTCGGTGAGATCGTCCTCGTCATCCTCTGGCAACCGACCAAGGGCGAGCCTCAAGGCGTCGTCATCGATGACGTCGTGCACAGTGGTGGGGGCCAGCTCGTTGCCCACCTTGGCGATTTGCATGGTGCCCGCCATCGAGGCCGGATCGATGGAAGCGTCCCCTTCGATGACGATGGGCCCTGTAGGCCTCAGCGCGCCGACGATGGGTCTCACGGCCGTGGTGCGGCTCAGGCTGACTTCTTCTTCGGGTACAGGTTCTTCGGGTACAGGGGTCGGCGCTGGTGTCGCCGCCTTCTCTTCTGAGGGCGGCGAGGAAGCGTTGTTCTCAGCATCTTGAGGACGCGTGGCGCCCCGTCGGCGGCGGGAGACTGGCACCGTAGTGGGGGCCAGCGAGTCTCCAGCACCCACCTCGTCCACGCGCCCCGCGGATGTCTCTATGGACTCGCTCGAGCCATCGTGAGAGGCATCGGAGTCGTCTCCTGCGCTCAGAGCGGCCAGCCCTTGGGGCAGAGCAGCCCGGCTTGAGGGCGTGATGTCAGAAGACTGAGATCCGTCAGAGGAGGCATCGGCAAGATCCTGCCCGCTGCGGCGATCCGTCTTGGCGACCTCTGTGTCGTGTACGCTGTCGATGCTGCCCATGCTGGGGTCGTATTGCACCATGATGCTGTCGGCATCATCGGCATCCTGGTCGCCGCTCTCGTCCGCCCTCAGATCCGAACTGGGGCGAGCGCCCGAGTCACTCGGCAAGGGCCGACCCACCATGGGCATGTCGTCCATGGAGTCGTGCACGCTGCCGGGGATCTCTGGTGCAATCGACGCGCTGCCGTTGGGGAAGTCGGCCTCTGAGCCTGTGGGCGTCGGCGGACCCAGAGAAGGCGTCATCACCGGGCCGAGCAGATCGTCGGGGATGTCGGGGATGGGCACCTGGGCAGTCGGCTGCTCGACGTCGCGGGTGTTCACGCGAGGGGTGGATGGCTGAGCCACCGTCTGAGCACTGGGGCTCGCGATGGCGCCCGGGTCGGCGGGGGCATCCTCAATGAGGGAAGACAGCCCTCTGGCCTCACTCAACATGCTGGCCATGGGCGGCCCATTCAGCGTCGCGGGCCCCCCCGGCATCTGCGGCACCACTGCAGGTTGAGCGGCCTGGCTGGAGATCTGACGCCCAGTCCACTCTGCCTCCAGAGCAGCGGCGTGTGGCGTGGCGACGAGCTGACCGCTCACGCCGCCCTGCCAGCTGAACGCCAGCTCCACGGACACCTGACCTTCGTGGCACCTGACGCTGTGCACCTCACGGACGCGCTGGTCCTGACCGAGGACGAGGGTGATGTCGAGGCCAGCGCCCAAAAGCCCGGCGACGGCGCGATCTCGCGGCGCGGTGGCCGCGGCCCGGGCCAGAGCCTCGAGCCGTGCGAGGGCGTCACCAGAGGTGGCCCCCGGGAGCGCTACGGCCATGGGGGCCATGCGCTCGGCGAGGAGCGAGACGACATCCCAGGCGTCTGCCCGCTTGACCTCGTTGAGGCACACTCGATCAGCCGACATGCGCCCTGCGCAGTACAGCAGCTCTCCGGTGGTGACCCCACCATCACCCTCAACGCGTCTCGGCACGAGGCGGACCACTTCTCGCTCACCGAAATCGAGCTCGGGGAACTCCTCGACGACGACCACCCTGGCGATCTCCGGTAAGAGTGCGGTGATGGCCTCGAGCACTCTGGCTCGCCCGGTGGCCGCGGGCCCCACGACGGCGATGTTGAGGCCTCGATCGAGGGCTGCACGCAAAAACGGACGCAAGGGCTGGGGCAGCAGGCGAGCGAGGGTGAGGGTCGGCTCTCCCCCACCGCCACTGGGCCGCGTGATGGAGAGCAGCGGCCCGCCCTTCACCGCAGGCGGACGAATGGCGAGAAATCGGGTGCCATCTTTGAGCAGGGCTTCGAGATACGGGCGCTGCTCATCGAAGGGCTTGCGGGCCCGACGGGCGAGGCCGTCGAGGCTGTCGCTCAGCGCCCGACTGCTGTAGTGCACCGGTGCGCGGACCACCCGACCCTCACGCTCGACAAAGACCCGATCGGCGCCATCGACCAGAATCTTGCTCACCTGCTCGTCTCGAAGCAGGGCGTCGAGGGGGGCGAACAATCGCAGCAGGGGCGCGGGGATGGCCGCCACAGGCATGTCTCCGTAAGATTAAGCGATGATGGATTGCACCCATGGCGCGACCACAGGCATCCCCATCGAATGGTGGGTCGTGAGCATAAAGGAGCCCGTTCCTGCTGTGCAATCGACCCGTTGACCGTGACGGCAGAACGGCGTGTTTGACAGGCTGCCCCAACTTTGGGCATCAATATCGACTTGCGCCGAACATGGACCGGTACATTGACCTCTACAGCGTCGGCATGTTAGCCATCCCACGCTGAAACGGTGAGTGGGCTTTGATGCAGCGATTCTCCCTGTTGCTGGTGTTGTGCGTGATCCCCCTGGGGTTCGCTGCGCCTGCTTTTGCGGAGATCGGCACATGCATCACCGCCAACGGGGTCCCCGTCTCACCCTGGTCCGACGCTCAAGACCCGGCCTGTGGCGCCGATTGTGGCGCTGAAGGGGTGGTCTACGAGTTCCCCCCAGCAGAGTTCCTCGACGTCCCTCCAGAAGCGACCCCCTGTGAAGACGAAGAGATCGGCGTGTGCACGCTCGCCGATCAGGCCCTGCCTCCGCTCTCGGCCCTCGTGCCGTCGAAGGTGGCATATGATCCGCCTGCTGATCAGGACGGACCACGGTGCCTTTACGATGGCCCAGAGTGCCAGCCCGCGGCACCCTTCCCCGCACAACTTCGGCTGGCCATGAGCGACATCGCTCCGGGTGGCCACGTGGCATCGGCCTCTGTGGGCCGACCCAAGCCCCCCGGGCGTCTGCCCGCTGTCGCAGGCTTCGCTGCGCCCCCCACTCACACGCCCTGGCTGGCGATCCCCGAGTCTCCCCCTCCACGGGTCTGATCCACATCTGCACATGCTCTCGTGGTCCATGGTGACCTCGGAGAGAGAGTTGATGGCGAGGTGTCGGCGGCGTGGTCCGCTCGACGCCGTGAGTAATTCTGTACCAAATTCAGATATCCAAACCGCGCCTGCCCGACGTACGGGTGGCGTGCATCAGTGCCTTTGAAAGGGCCATAGAGATGAAAAAAGAAGTAGTGATCCTCGGCTTCGTGGTGATCGCCGCCGCGGCCTTCGGCATCAGCCGTATGACCGCCAGCGACGACGCCCCCGAGACGAACAAGAAGCAGGTGGCCGACACCGCCAAGCCTGCTGACAAGGCCAACGCCGACAAGGGCGGCGCCAAGGCCCCCGCTGCAGGCAACGCCGCCAAGGCCGTGGCCAAGGGCGGCGACGCCGGCAACAAGATCCCCGTGGGCACCAGCTACGGCAAGGGCGGCAACGCCGAAGAGGCCCTCGTGACCATCGTGGAGTTCTCGGACTTCCAATGCCCCTTCTGCTCCCGCGTCAACCCCACGCTCAAGCAGATCGACGAGACCTACGGCAAGAAGGTCCGCGTGGTCTTCAAGCACAACCCCCTGCCCTTCCACAAGGACGCCCCCCTGGCCTCCGAGGCCGCCCTCGCCGCCGGTGAGCAGGGCAAGTTCTGGGAGATGCACGACAAGCTCTTTCAGAACCAGAAGGCTCTCAAGCGTCCCGAGCTGGAGAAGTACGCCAGCGAGCTGGGCCTCGACATGGACAAGTTCAAGTCCGCCCTCGACGGCGGCAAGTTCAAGAAGGCCGTCGCCGACGACATGGCCCTCGCCAGCAAGGTGGGCGCCCGTGGTACCCCCAACTTCTTCGTCAACGGTGTGCAGATCACCGGCGCCCGCCCCTTCCCCAGCTTCAAGGAGGTCATCGATGCCGAGCTGAAGAAGGCTGAGGAGATGGCCAAGGCCGGCAAGACCCCTGCCGAGATCTACACCGCCATGGTGAACAAGAACTGGAAGGCCCCCGCCCCCCGCAAGGCCAACCCCAAGGCCGACGACAAGAGCATCTACAAGGTGCCCGTGGGCGCCAGCTACGCCAAGGGCCCCGCGGACGCTCAGGTCACCATCGTGGAGTTCTCCGAGTTCCAATGCCCCTTCTGCTCCCGCGTCAACCCCACCATGGCCAAGATCCAGCAGGAGTACGGAGACAAGGTCCGCATCGTCTTCAAGCACAACCCCCTGCCCTTCCACAAGGACGCCTTCCCCGCCGCCCTGGCCTCCGAGGCCGCTGGCAAGCAGGGCAAGTTCTGGGAGATGCACGACAAGCTCTTCGCCAACCAGAAGGCCCTCAAGGCCGACAACCTGAACGCCTACGCCACCGAGCTGGGCCTCGACATGGGCAAGTTCAAGGCTGACATGGCCGACAAGACCCTCGAGGCCAAGGTGAAGGCCGACATGGCCCTCGCCCAGCAGATCGGCGCCCGGGGCACCCCCAACATGTTCATCAACGGCCGCAAGGTCGTGGGCGCCAAGCCCTTCCCCGCCTTCAAGACCATCATCGACGAAGAGGTGAAGAAGGCCGACAAGCTGATCGCCGCCGGCACCGCCAAGGCTCAGGTCTACGCCAAGCTCACCGAGAAGGGCCTCACCAAGGCCGCCGCCCCTGCCCCCAAGAAGCGCGCCGAAGACAAGACCATCTACAAGGTCCCCGTCGTCGCCGACAGCTGCAAGGGCCCCGCTGACGCCCTGGTGACCATCGTGGAGTTCTCCGAGTTCCAATGCCCCTTCTGCAACAAGGTGCTCCCCACCCTGAAGCAGATCGAGAGCACCTACGGCAAGGACGTGCGCGTGTGCTTCAAGCACAACCCCCTGCCCTTCCACAAGGACGCCCCCCTGGCCAGCCAGGCCGCCATCGCCGCCGGCAAGCAGGGCAAGTTCTCCGAGATGCACGACAAGCTCTTCGCCAACCAGCGCGCCCTCAAGGCCGACAACCTCCAGGCCTACGCCAAGGAGATCGGCCTCGACATGGCCAAGTTCAACGCCGATCTCAACAGCGACGCGGTGAAGAACGTCATCAAGCAGGACCAGGCCCTCGCCACTCAGATCGGCGCCCGGGGCACCCCGAACTTCTTCATCAACGGCCGCAAGCTCGTGGGCGCTCAGCCCTTCGCCAGCTTCAAGGGCGTGATCGACGAGCAGAAGAAGGCCGCCGAGGCCCTCGTGGCCAAGGGCACCGCTCGCGCCAACGTGTACGCCGAGCTCACCAAGAACGGCGCCACCAAGGCTGCCGCCCCCGCCGGCCGCAAGGCCCCCGAGCCCGACAACAAGATCTACTCCGTGAAGGTGAACCCCGGCGACGCCATCAAGGGCAACAAGAACGCCAAGATCACCATCGTGGAGTTCTCGGACTTCCAATGCCCCTTCTGCTCCCGCGTCAACCCCACCATGGACCAGATCCAGAAGGAGTACGGGGACAAGGTCCGCATCGTCTTCAAGCACAACCCCCTGGCCTTCCACAAGGACGCCCCCCTGGCCAGCCAGGCCGCCCTCGCCGCTGGCGAGCAGGGCAAGTTCTGGGAGATGCACGACATGCTCTTCGCCAACCAGCGCGCCCTCAAGCGCCCTGAGCTGGAGAAGTACGCCACCGAGCTGGGCCTGAACATGGACAAGTTCAAGTCCGCCCTCGACAGCGGCAAGTACAAGGCCCAGATCGACGCCGACATGGCCCAGGCCCGCGAGCTCGGCGCCCGTGGCACCCCCACCTTCTTCGTCAACGGCAAGAAGGTCCGTGGTGCTCAGCCCTTCGCCGCCTTCAAGACCGTCATCGACGAGGCGTTGAAGAAGTAAGCTCCGGCGCTGCGGCTCTGTGGCCCGCCATCTGAGTGGCGATTTGGCGCACAGAGGCGGCGCTTCCCTCCTCGACGCAGCGCTGCTGCGCCTGCGGGTGAATCACCACCCCTGCACACCAACTCACCCCTCAGCTGACGACCCCCAGAACCTCCGCGCCTCCGCGGGGCACGTGCGTGTGTGGGTTGTGGCTCTCTTGGGGTTGGGTTTCCTGACTTGTTTTCGCGAGATGCTCAGCCTGAGAGTGGTGACTTGATTGCTGATTTTTGTGCCTTCTGATACTCAGGAGCACCATCGGCATCTACCAGTCTGATGCCACGTGAAGGTGCCCACCATGTCGCGAAAAACCGCCTCGACCAGCCGGATCACCGAGATTGCGGTGGTCTTGGGCTCGATGCTCCTCATCATCGGGCTGCTCAACCATCATTTGCAGGCTGCCGGGCCTCGGCCAGAGCTCGAGCTCATCGAGGCGTTCCCGGGTGCGCAGATCGCTGAAGGCCCCGCGCCGGATTTTGCTCTGGAGCGGGCCGATGGCAGCATCGTCACCCTCGAAGATCTCCGCGGGAAGGTCATCTTCCTGAACTTCTGGGCCACATGGTGCCCGCCGTGTCGCGAAGAGATGCCCGACATGGAGAAGCTCGCCCGCGACCTGCAGTTCGACCAGTTCGAGATGGTGGCCGTGAGCAGTGACGAGTCGTGGAAGGAGATCGACGACTATGCCCTGGGCTTCGAGGACAAGCTCGGGGGCATGACTGTGCTGCTCGACACCCAGAAGGCCCTCGCGGCAAAGTACGGCACTGAGAAGTTCCCCGAGACCTACATCATCGATCCCCAGGGTCGACTGCGCATGCGGTTCGTCAACAAGCAGCCCTGGACCCGCCCCGAGATCGCCACCTACCTGAACTGGCTGGCCAACGGCGGATGAAGATCACCACGGGCACTGACGAGATCAGCACCCTCAAGACCCCACCGAGCGCCGTCCGGCGGCGGCTCGTCGTGGCGGGCCTCTCCGTCGTCGGGGTCATCGTCATGGGCATCGCGGGCTACTATGCCCTCGGTCAGGGGCGCTGGTCGGTCTTGCAGTGCGCCTACATGGTGCTCATCACCATCACCACCGTGGGCTATGGCGAGACCTTGCCGGTCTCCGAGTCGCCCATCGCTCAGATCTTCACCATCGTGCTGCTCATCAGCGGTATGGGGGTGAGCTTCTATTTCCTGTCGGCCCTCACCGCCTTCATCATCGAGGGTGATCTCAGAGAGGCCCTGTGGAGACGCCGCATGTTGCGAAAGCTGCGTGATCTCGAAGGTCACTACATCGTCTGTGGTGCCGGGGAGACCGGCCGGCACGTCTCCGAGGAGATCGTACGTGCTGGTTCACAGCTCGTGGTCATCGAACACGACCAGGATCGACTCGACCGCCTCTCTGCACTGCTCGGCGACGACTTCATCGCCCTTAAGGGTGACGCCACCGCCGACGAGGTGCTGCTCGAGGCCCGCGTAGAGCACGCCGCGGGGCTGGTGAGCTCGCTGCAGACCGACCGGGACAACCTCTTTGTATCGCTCACCGCCCGGGCCCTCAACCCCGGCCTGCGCATCGTCAGCCGCGGCATCGAAGAGCAGGCGACGGCCAAGCTGCATCGCGCCGGCGCTGACTCGGTCATCAGCCCCAACGCCATCGGTGGGCGCCGTATGGCCCACGAGCTGATGACCCCGGATCTTGTCGGCTTCCTCGACCTCATCGCCCGAGACGCCGGTGAGGATCTCGAGATCCGACAAGTCACCCTGCCCCCGCGGAGTCCTGTCGTCGGCCGCACGCTTGCAGATTCTGGGATTCGCGCCGCCTCGAACGCCCTCGTACTCGCCACGATTGACGAAGGCGGACAGGACTACACCTACAACCCCTCGCCCTCAGTGGAGCTGAAGGCAGGCATGCGCTTGCTCGTCATGGGCATGCACGGCTCGCTCGAGGATCTCGCCCAGTACATCGCTGAGAGCTGAGTAACTCCACGGCGCCTCCTCGGACGATCCTCGGCAGAGGCTGGACCACTTCGTCGGGCCAGCTGATCACGCTCCGCCAGCCCAAGCCGTGCAACGTGATGGTCTGCACATGCTCGGGGAGCGCATAGGGAGTCGCAGCGGGCAGCCAACCTCTCGGCTCGCCGTCCACATTCAACACTCCACCACGGGGGCTCCACAGATATGCACCATGATCCGTGGAGATCACCTGGAGCATATCGATGCCCTTCTGGCGGATGCAGCGATCTGTTTCGGCAGTATACGGGTAGTCACGGCCCTCGAGGATGGGGCCCCACATCACCGCGCCCCCGCAGGAGAGCGCGTCGAGATGATCGACGAGGTCGATCCCTGGATGACCTCGATCCCCAGGCAGATCGGGGAGCCGCTCGAAGAGAGCCTGGAAGACCCGGTCGCCGCCGATCTCCACCCGATCGTCATCAGGATCTACGGCACTTTGCCCATCGTGGAGATCCCACAAAATGGCGGCCACCAGCCACTCTGAGACCGCCCCGTCCAGAGCGCCACCTGCGGTGCCAAAGGCGAAGTCGTCGTCGATGATCTCCACATCGACCATGGAGACACCATTGGCCTTCATGTCGAGCAGTTGAGGTGCGCCCTTGATCCAGGCGCCGTGGAAGTGAGCCACCCCCTCGGACCACGCCAGCGTGGGATCGGTGGGCGTGCCGTCATGGGCGCCACCTGGGCTGTCGTCTATGCCATAAACCTCGGCCACATGGTGGCCGACCTCGTGGGCGATGATGTCGTCATCCCACTCGTCGGGATCACGTGGCGTCCCGCCGAGCTCGATGACAGGCTGTGGGCCCGGCACAAAACAGGTGCCACACCCGGCAGCCTCACCAGGCCGCCATCTGATGATCATGGCGACATCAGCGGCGGATGCTCTGAGCGCCGTTGTCCGCTCGAGGGCCTGTGTCGACGTTGCCAGCACATGAAACGCAGGTGTCAGAGGGGACTCGACGTCGAGGGTGATCTCACCGAGATCAATCTGCTGTACGTCTACGCCGGGCGCTGGCGTGCTCGGCGTCGAGAGTGGCACGGCCCACGGTGCTTCGAGACCTTCAGCCACCACTCGAACCGGTACACCAGAGGCCTCGGCACGGGCCACAATCCTGGCCACTGGGCGCTGAGTGGGCACGCCCGACCAACTCAGCTCAAAGTGGCCCTCAGCCTCAGTCCGCCCTTCAGCGAGGACCTCACCTGTCTCGTCGTCCACTGCGTCGACCGCTACACCTTCTACAGCCCAAGGCTCAGGATCATCGAGGCCCTCGAGGGTGACGTCCCTGTCGATGAGAGAGACCTGGCCGGTGATGCGCCACTCGATCTCCGCCACTGGCCTGGGCTCGCTGCCCACCGCCAGCTCATATTCGAGGACCTCGCCGCCCGGGGCGCTGAGTTCGAGGGTGGCCTGCTCGCCCGCAGCTGTCTCTGCCACGAGCGTCGCTGAGTCTCCTGCAGCCAGTGTACGGGCCTCAGGGACAGCCTCTCCATCTGCACTCAAGGTGATGCGCATGGGATCACCCCGAACGTGACTGACAGCGACGGTGATCACATCTGTGTCGAGCCCCGCGACGGTGAAGACGTCGCGCTCTTCGCCGCACATCGACAAGCGACCTCGATACCCCGGGGCCAACACGATGGGGGTATTGCCCCCCCACTCGTCGGGCAGACAACGATCTTCGGCGAGGGTGCGCACGACGGTGAGGCTGTACCTCAGACCTTCTGCCGCCACATCACCGGTGATCTCGAGCGGCTGAGATGCACCGTCCTGGTCAAAGACCACCGAGAGTGGCTCACCGGCACCAGCCTCTGCGTCTCCGCTGCGGATCGTGCCGCCTGCTGCGTTCAGCGTGATGGTGAGCTGATCATCTCGATCGCCCTCCAAGAGGAACACGTCAACGGGGGCTTCGGGGCAGAGCCGGAGGGCCTCGGTGAGACCGTCCGGCAGGATGGGTGGGCGCTCTACATTGACGAAGCGATCGTCGCTGCATCGAGAAGAGGCATCTGGTGTGCTGGCGTCGACCACAACTTCGTCAACGGCGCCGCCGTCATCGCAGGCCTGGCCGGCCAGCGCGATGGCGACCAGGGCCATCAAGCGTAGCGGCGCTCCTTGAGCTCTTGGGTCTCTTTGCATCGGATGCACAGGGTGGTCACCGGCCGCGCCCTCAGGCGGTTGAGGGGGATGTCATCCCCGCAGTCCCCGCATTCAAAGTACTCACCGGCCTCGAGGCGCTCAAGGGCGTCTCTGATCTTGTTGATCAAAGCCCGCTCTCGGCCCCTCATCCGCATCTCGAGGTGTTGCTGGTTGTCCGCCACGGCGGAGTCGATCTCGTCGACGAGCTCGGATTCGTCCACGGTCATGGTCTCACTGAGCGTGCGCTGGGCCCGGGCGAGCAACTTCTGACGCTCTTGATAGAGCACATGACGGATGCGCTCTGCCTCGTTGGCCTGCTCCTCCAGGGGCAGCTCGTAAAAGTAGACATGCCTTCGGTGTGGGTTATCAGCCATCGTCCCCTCCGCTCTGGTACACTCGCCCCGTGATTACGCAGGCTTTTGTGTTGTACGCACTGATGGTGGCGGTGGCGGCGCTGCTGAACAGCACGCTCGACGGCGAGCTCAGCAGCCTCTGGGCCCCGCTGCCCCACACCTCGAGCGCGGAGCTCTCGGTGACCTTGGGCGTGTCCACGGGGCTGGTGGTGGTGTTCCTGGGGCGCATCACGGAGCGCTACTCCGCTCGCACCCGGTCGATCACCCAAGCCTTTGCCGACATGCTCAAGGGGACCACAGCCCAGGCCGTGTTCCCCATCGCCTTGATGAGCAGCCTCGCTGAGGAGCTGTTCTTTCGCGGCTTTCTTCAACCCCGCTTCGGGCTCGTGATCACCGCCGTGATATTCGGGGTGGTACACGTGGCCTTCGATCGTCGCCTGATGCCGTGGTGGCAGTTGGCGGCCATCGTGATGGGGCTCATGTTCGGCTGGCTTATGGAGCTGACCGGCACCATTCTGGCGCCGTTCCTCGCCCACTTCACCATCAACTTCTTCAACTTGCACCACATCCTCGGCCCCACGACCTCATCTGCTCAGATGGGTCATACCGCCAAAGAGTGGAAGCGTTAGAAGGTTCGTCTCAGAAGAAGCAGGTGATTAGGGGGCAGGGTCCCCGGCGACCCGGTCGAACCAGTAGCGGACGATGGGCATCTCCGCGGCGACGCACCTTCGCTCTCGATGCGTGAAGGGCAGATCAGCCTCGCCAAAGGGGGTGGGCCCCTCGAGACAACTCACTTGCTCGAAGGCCTCTCTGATCTCGTCGGCGATCATGGGCACGTCGGACTTCACCCAGATGCGACCGCCCGGGGCCAGCAACCCTGCGAGGGTGTGCGCATAGTCGAGGTTCACCAGGCGCCGCTTGGCGTGACGCTTCTTCCACCATGGGTCAGGGAAGTTGATGAACACCGCCTGCAGACTGCCGGGAGCGAAGATCGCCGGCACCACGAGGTGGGCGTCGCCCCAGACGATCTTCAGGTTGTCCATGCCCCCAGCATCGGCCACCTGCTGCGCGACGTAGTAGGGGTAGCGACGTCGCAGCTCTACGCCCACATGGTTGTGATCGGGCCACTGCTCCGCGAGGGCTCTCAAGAACACACCGCGGTTGAAGCCGATCTCGAGGGTGAGTGGGGCCTCGCGGTTGAAAACCTCGGGCCACAGCACCGGCAGCGACTCGGGATCAGGGGCTGTCTGATGCCCGCCTCGGGCGTTGGTGCCAAAGAGCAGTGTGTTGAGCATGACCTCGCCAGCGGCCCCTTCGGGGACGTTGACGTTGGGAGACTTCATGCGGGTCATGAGGCGTCCTCAGGGGGTTGATGCGCTGGGGTTTGGGGCGCCGGGATTCGGGGCGCTGGGATTCGGGGCGCTGGGACTCGGGGCGCTGGGGGCAGGCGCGGAAGTCGCGCCCTCGATCTTCGCGGATGCCGGTGGGGCGGAAGGAGGCAACTCTGTAGACGGATCAACGGTCAGGTTCTGGATGAAGTCGGCGGTGGACTCCCCCATGTTGGCCTTGAAGGCGATGACCAGAACCAGGGCGATGCTCAGCAACACCAGGTTGAACCAGCTGGGCTTCCGGTGGCGGGCGATGTCGCTGGCCCTCACTCGACGTCGACGTTGGTTCATGTGCGCTCTCCTTGACCGTCGTACAGCCGTATATCTCCGACCTCGCTCCAATGGCGGGGCACACCAGCGTACAGCGCTCGGTGTACAGAGGCGACTGCGGAGCGCCTCTACCCTGCGGCGGGTCGAATATCTTTCACCGTGAGGGTGAGCCGTTTTCGACCGCGCCACACATTGAAGCCGGCGGCGAATAATAGATCGACGGGCGCCTGGATCAATGGCAGAACCTGCTCCGCCATCCTCCAGGCCATGGCATCACACAGCCCGTCGGCGGTATAGACCTGCATCTTCAGGTGATTGTTCCGCAATACGGTGTAATCCTGAATCTGCACGCCACGGGCTGCGAGCACCGGGGTGGGGTTCGACTGCCCATAGGGTTCGAGCATCTCCAACGCCTTGATGTCGGCGGTCTTGAGATCGTGCAGGTCGATGACCGCGTCGACCTCTACCCCAGTCTGCTGGGGTTGTCCTTGAAGGCCGGCGGCCACCTCCCGATTGAACGCCTCGACGAAGGCAGGGAGCGCGCTCACCTTCAGCGCCAGCCCTGCAGCGGCGGCATGCCCACCGTGGCGCAAGAGATGCTCTGAACAGCGATCCAGGGCCCCCTTGATGTCGAGGCCCGGCACGCTGCGGGCGCTGCCCTTCAGGGTGTCGCCGTCATGGCCCAGCAAGATCGCCGGGCGACGGAAACGCTCGACCAGCCGAGAGGCCACGATGCCGATGACGCCGGGGTGCCACATGGGATCACTGAGCACCACCGCAGGAGCATCGGAGAGCTGAGGATCACCTTCCACCCTCGCCACGGCCTGATCAGCGATGCCCTTCTCGATCAGCTGGCGCTCTTCGTTGTGCTTCTCGACGATGGCGGCGAGGCGGTTGGCCTCCTGCAAACTGTCGCCCGTGAGCAGCTTGAACCCCCAGCTGGCGTCGTCGATGCGTCCGGCGGCGTTGATCCGCGGCCCGAGCCTGAAGGCCACGTCAGTGGAGTTCACGGCATCGGCGGTGAGCTTGGCGCGAGAGATGAGGGCCTGCACCCCGGTGCGGGTGCGCTTGCGCAGGATATCGAGACCATAACGCACCAGAGGCCGGTTCACCCCTGTGAGGGGCACCACGTCGGCCACAGTGCCCAGAGCGACCATGTCGAGCAGGAGGTCGGGGCGAGGCTCCGGGCGCCCGGTGAAGAAGCCCGCAGTGCGCATCTGGCGGCGCAGCTCGATGATGAGCATGAAGGTGACCCCCACGGCGGCCAGCTGCTTGCCGTCGAAGTCACACCCAGGGCGATGAGGGTTCAGGTGAGCGAACGCCTCGGGCTCCGGATCAGAGACCTGATGGTGATCGATGATGATCACGTCGATGCCCAGCCTGCGGGCGTGGGCCACCTCGTCTACGGCAGAAGATCCGTTATCGACGGTGATGAGCACACGGGTGCCCCGGGCGGCGAGCCGATCGATGGCTCCGATGTTGAGACCGTATCCTTCGGTGAGCCGATGCGGGATGTACACATCGAGCTCGCGGTCGAGGGCTTCTTTGAAGAACAACCACAGCAAACTGCTGCTGGTCACCCCATCGACGTCGTAGTCACCATAGACGGTGATTTGCTCACCCTGGTGCAGCGCCTTGATGATGCGGTGGCAGGCCCGCTCGATGTCGTCGAGGCCTCGAGGATCGGGGATATGGCGCAGATCGGCGTCGATGAAGTCCCGCACGATGTCAGGGTCGTCCACCCCACGCCGCAGCATGATGGAAGCCACGAGAGGTGGCACACGGGCAGCCCGAGCGAGCTGATCGACGGCGTGTTGATCAACCTCGGGGAAGTTCCAGGATCTGCTGCCAGGGACGTAGGCCATGTGGGGGTCCGTTCAGGTACTCAGAGTTCAACTGGCCAGGGGTCGCCGCATGCCCCTGAAACCCATTGTGTTGTGGTGCTCTGCGGCCACTCTTCGTGATCACATACACCTGCAGGTCTCGAATGATGCCCTCAAAGTGAATCAGTGAAGGGCTGATCACACATTGATGGTGAGGATGATATGCCGAGGCCTGGGCCGCGTCTTTAATTCGGGTAACACCTGTTCAGGAACAACCGCAAGACATTTGTCCAGTGGTGTCTAAAAACCGCTTTGACATCGAAGAGATGCATGTGCGGTTCAGCAGGGTGTCTTTGAGGGAGGGCGCCCATGAAATGGGGCCCTCGAAGAGGGCCGTCAGGGCAGGCTCAGGAGCTGGCCTCTGCAGTGGCAGGGGCGGGGACGTCGTTCTTGGCGAGGTAGGCATCCATGGCCAGCACAGCGGGGCTGGCGATGTAGATGCTGGAGTAGGTCCCCACCACCACACCGATGAGCATGGCGAAGGCGAAGTTCTGAATGATGCCACCGCCGAAGATGTAGATGGAGAGCACGGCGAGGAAGGTGGTCACCGAGGTCAGCACCGTACGGGACAGGCAGTCGTTGATGGAGATGTTCACGTTCTCCCGCAGACCCTTGCCGAGGCCCAACTCGATGGACTCACGGATGCGGTCGTACACCACGATGGTGTCGTTGAGGGAGTAACCGACGATGGCCAGCAGGGCGGCGATGATGGGGAGGCTGAACTCCATGCCGGTGATGCTGAAGATGCCGATGGTGATGCTCACGTCGTGGAACAGGGCGAGCACGGCGCCGGGGCTGTACCGCAGGTCGAAGCGGAAGCTGACGTAGAGCAGGATGCCGATGAGGGCATACAGCACGGCGAGGATACCCTGGTTCCGCAGCTGCTTGCCCACAGCGGAGCCCACGGACTCGAGGCGCTGAATCTCTTTGAAGTTGTCGCCGAACTTGGCCTTGAGGGCCGTGGCGAGGCGGGCGCCGACGCCGGGCAGGCGGAGCACGTAGACGGGCTTGGCGCCCTGGCTCTGCACCACAGCCTCCCCAGTGGGGAAGCCAGCGTCGCCGAGGGCAGCCTTGAGATCAGCGAGGGACTTCTCTTCACCGAAGCGTACCCGGATCTCCTCACCGGTCTCGTCGGTGGCGTCGAAGAGCTCTGCGGCGCCGAGCTTGGCCTCCACAGCGGCCTTCACCTTGTCGATCTCAGCCTGCTTGAGCAGGCCCTGGGTGCGGCTGCGGACGAAGTAACGACCTTCGTCGCCGATGCCGTAGGTCACCACCTCGGGGCTGTCGAGGCCAATGGACTCGGCCACCTCTTTGACAGCGCCGGTGTCCTGGCTGTTGTTGAAGGCTGCGAGGGCCTCGGTACCGCCGGCAAAGTCGATGCCGAAGTTGATGCCCTTGGTGAAGACCAGGACCCAGGAGGCCAGCACGATGATCACGCTCATGGTGACCAGCGGGCGGGCCTTGCCGAGGAAGTCATAGCGAGTGCCGGGCTTGAAAAATTCCACAGTACGACTCCCTAGCTCAAATGCTCATCTTGGCCGGGGCGGCGCCACGACCATAGACGTAATCGAAGATCAACCGCGTGACCACCAGGGCGGTGAACACGGAGCAGATGATGCCGATGGCCAGGGTGACGGCGAAGCCCCGGATGGGACCCGAGCCGAACTGGTACAGCACCACGGCGGCGATGGCGGTGGTCACGTTGGCGTCGAAGATGGCGCTGAAGGCCTTCTGGAAGCCGGTGTCGATGGCCTGCCGCACGGGCTTGCCTTCACGGAGCTCTTCTCGAATACGCTCGAAGATGAGCACGTTGGCGTCCACGGCCATACCCACGGTGAGCACGATGCCGGCGATGCCCGGCAAGGTGAGCGTGGCGCCGAAGCCAGTGAGGCACGCCATCACGAAGAGCAGGTTGAGGATCAAGGCCACGTCGGCCACGAGGCCAGCGCCCTTGTAGTAGATGAACATGAAGGCGATCACGAGCACGAGACCGATGATGACCGAGGTCTGACCGGCGGAGACGGAGTCGGCACCGAGGCTCGGCCCCACCTGGCTGTCGTAGAGCTTGCGCAGCGGCGCCTGCAGGGCACCGGACTTGAGCACTGCCACCAGGGAGCTCGCCTCCTTGATGGCCTGACGGCCCACGGAGCCCAGGGTGATCCGCATGTTGGGACCACAGATCTTCTCTTTGATGTTGGGGGCGGAGTACACGATCTCGTCGATCATGATGGCCATCTGCTCCCGGGTGAACTTGGTGGTCAGATCACAGACCGCGTCCACATCCTGGGGACCGAAGGTCAAGTACACCTCGGGCTTGTTGAACTGGTCGTAGCCCACCCGGCTGTCGATGACGTTCTCACCGCTCACGCCATCTTTACGGCGCAGGTACACGAGCTGGTAACCCTTGTAGGCGGTGGCCTTGGGGCTGAAGCTCTTCACCTTGGAGAGAGCGTCTTCCTGCTCCTTGGTGAGCTTGTCGAGGCGACGCAGGTTGCCGGTGGTGGGGTCGACGAAGAGCTCTTCGAAGCCAGCGATGTGCTCGTCATCGATCTGACCCTCGACGATGTAGTCGAGAATCTCGCGACTGGTGCTGCGGATCGTGCCGTCCACCTGCACCACCTTGTGCTCCTTGAGGCTCGGGTCGAGCTCCGCAGGCCAGTTGGCGGCGGTGGGGATGCGAGCGCCGAGCTTCTGCACCCAGGCGGAGGCCCCGGCGCGATCGACGATCTGGAACCGCAGCTGACCGGTCCGGGCGAGCTTCTCTTTGGCGGCAGCGAACTCGGACTCCTTGATACCGGGCAGCTGCACCACGAGCTCATTGTCCCCGCGGCGGCTGATGGTGCTCTCGGTGAGGCCAAACTCGTTGATACGACGATCAACGGTCTCCATGGCCCGCTCGAGGGAATCCTGCCGGAACTGGTCGATGGCCTCGTTGCGCATCACCAGGGTGACGTTGGCCCCGTCGGCAGCCCCCACCTCGTAGTCGGGCAGGAACTTGCCGAGGAAGCTGCTGTCGAGCTTCTCGGCGTCGGCGGCGTTGGAGAAGACCACGGTGAGGGTGGTCACCTCTTCCAGGCTGCCCTCGGGGTTGCCCGCGGTGGCCTTGGCATCGGTCTTCAGCTCGTCCTTGATGTTGATCTCGAGCTGGCCGGCGAGCTGGCCGGACTTGCGGGCGAGGGCCTCTTCGATGTCGACCCGGTACTGCAGGTGGATACCCCCCTGCAGGTCGAGGCCGAGGATCAGCTTGCTGCTGAATACATCGGTGAACCACTCGGGGAGCTCAGCCTCTTGACCCTCTTCGGCGAAGGTGTTGGCGAGGGTGGGCACCAGGCTGAGGATCGAGACCATTACCAGGCCTACTATCCCGAGAAACTTCCATCTCCACTGGCTGTCCATCGGCTTACTTCTTGCCCTTCTGGTCTGAACCCTGATCATCTGCGCTGGCGGACTTCTGCAGGCCGGCGATCTGACTACGCAGCGCCTTGACCCGCACCCGATCGGCGATCTCGAGGGTGAGGATTTGATCTTCTGCGAGGACCACCTTGGCCAGCAGGCCACCGTTGGTGATCACTTCGTCGCCTTTCTTGAGCTTGCTCAGGGTGTCCTGATGCTCGCGCTGGCGCTTCATCTGGGGCCGCATCACCAGGAAGTAGAAAATGCCGATGATGATCAGCATGGGGGCGAGGCCCCCGATGAGGCCCGCTGGGCCTCCGGCGCCCTGGCTCTGGCCCACGGCCAGCAGGATGAGTTCACTCATCGTCGCGTTCGTTCCTTCGAGGCCCCCTGGCCTCCCTGATGTTGCGGTGCCTCGTCGCCGGAGCAGAGCCCACGGAGCAGGGTCGACACAGGTCGGACTCCGGGCGAAAGGCCGAGCGGTACTACCAGATAGAGGGTGTCAGGGCAAGTGTGTGGTTGGGAACGCGGGCCGGGGCCTCACGGGGCCATGGTGATTTCATGGGCGGGGCCTTCGCGGCCCTGGAGATCGATGGGGGCGAGGGTGACGGAGTAGGCCTGCTTCGAATCGAGCTGGAAGGTGCCGCTGCACATGCCATGACCCACCTGCACGTTGCCCTCGTTGGGCACGACGAGGGCGGTCTGCGCCGGAGCACCTCCCACTTTGGCCTCGAGGGTCACGCGGAAGGCTATGGGGCCTTCCCCCGCGGCCCCTGCGGCCATTCCCCGGCCGTCTTCGCCAGGCCCCATGGCAGGTCCACATCCGAACTCTGTTCGCCCGAGGACCTGGTCGGTGGGCTTGAGGGTCCACCGAGGGGCATCGCCTTCGAAGGCCGCGCCCACCGTCCACTTCACCGGGCGCTCCTCGCCTGCCTCGGCGTCGTAGGTACGCAGCGTCTTGAAGCCCTGCATCACCTGGCGGCCCGTGTTCGTCTTCTCGTCGTAGACATATTTTTCGCGTTTGGTCTGCACACGATACCGCCCGCCGGCCTTCAGCGGCTGCGTCGGGGTGAGGATCACTTGAGCGGTTCGATAGCCCTCAGCATGCACGGAGACCACCTTCAGCGACTGCGCCTTGCCCTTCTGATCGATAAGCCGCACACGTTTGATGGCGTCGAGAGCCACCCCCTTGTCATTGGCATAGCCTGTGATGGCGATGAGGGGCTGGGGCGGCACCGTGGCGCCGGAGGCCGGCCAGGTCCAGACGCCTGAAGAAGAGCATTTGCTGTGGGCAGTGCTGGCGGCACAGGCGACGAGCAACGCGGCAAGGAAAGCGAGGGGACGGCGCATGAGATCTCCCGAGGTGTTCTGGTGACGTCTACGGGCGAGGGCGCGAAAAGCGCTACCACCCTGTGCTTCTTTCCTGTGCTTCTTTCCTGTGCCCCTCTTTCCTGTGCTTCTTTCTGGGGCTTCTTCGCTCAGTCGTTCTCTGGCAGCCCCGACTTCCACTCTCGATAGAACTCCGGGAACGTGCCCTGCCTCAGCGCCCGGCGGATGTCGGCCATGAGGGTCAGATAGACGTGCAGGTTGTGGATCGACAGCAGCCGCCCCGCCACCAGCTCGCCCATGAGCATCTGATGTCGCAGATAGCCTGTGCTGTAGCGTTGACATGTGTAGCAGCTGCAGTTGGAGTCGATGGGCTCCCGGCTGGTCTTGAACCGCGCGTTCTTGAGCTTGATCTTCCGACGACCACGATCGATGAACAGGTAGCCTTTTCGGGCGTTTCGGGTGGGCATGACGCAGTCGAACATGTCCACGCCCCGGGCCACGCCCTCGACGAGATCTTTCGGCGTACCCACACCCATCAGGTAGCGGGGCTTCTCCCAGGGCATGCGGGGGGCGGTCTCTTCGAGGGTGGCGTACATCTCGGGGATCGACTCCCCCACGCTCAGGCCGCCCACGGCAAAACCGTCGAAGGGGTGCTGGCACAGCTCCTCGACGTGGCGGTGTCGCAGCTTGACGTCCGTGCCCCCCTGGATGATCGCAAACAGCGCCTGCTTGGGATCCTTCCGGGCCTCGAGGCAACGCAGCGCCCACCGCGTCGTGCGGGCCATGGCCTCTTCCACCACTCGGGGGTGACCGTTGCTCGGGGGCAGGTGATCGAGGCACATGGCGATGTCGCTGCCGATGGCCTGCTGCAGCTCGATGGCGTGCTCTGGGGTCAAGTACAAGGCCCCGCCGTCGATGTGATTCTGGAACTTCACCCCCTCCTCGCTGATCTTGCGCCGGCTCGCCAGCGACAGAATCTGGAACCCGCCGCTGTCGGTGAGGATGCTCCGCCGCCAGTGGGCCATGGTGTGCATGCCCCCGAGGGCCCGCAGCACGTCGATGCCCGGGCGGATGGCGAGGTGATAGGTGTTCCCGAGGATGATCTGGGCCCCGAGATCTTCGAGCTCGTCGCTGGTGAGGCCCTTCACCGAGGCCATGGTGCCCACAGGCATGAAGATGGGGGTCTCCACCTCGCCGTGGCTGGTCTGGAACCGCCCGAGCCGGGCGTGGGTCTCGCCGCAGTGGGCTTCGACGCGGAAGTTCAGGTCCACCTGCCCTCCTCTCGACGCATCAAGGTGGCGTCGCCGTAACTGTAGAATTTCATCTGGGATTCCACCGCACGCTCATAGGCGTGGAGCACCCGCTCTCGGCCGGCGAGGGCACTCACCAGCATCAGCAGCGTGCTCTCGGGCAAGTGGAAGTTGGTGATCAGGCCGTCGACATAGGTGAAGTCGAAGCCGGGGTAGATGAAGATCTCCGTCTCCACCGGGGCCCCGATGATCTTTTGCTGGGCAAAACTCTCCACGGCGCGGACGGCGGTGGTGCCCACGCACACAATGGGTCGGCCTTGCTGTCGGACCTCTTCGAGCGCCGCGGCGGTGGCCTCGGGGATCGAGTACCACTCCCCGTGCATGTGGTGAGCGCTCACGTCATCGACCCGCATGGGCATAAAGGTCCCCAGGCCCACGTGCAGCGTCACCGGGTACACCTTCACCCCTTTGGCCTTGATC
The DNA here is from genome assembly GCA_046290225.1 of Bradymonadia bacterium. Taxonomy (GTDB): domain Bacteria; phylum Myxococcota_A; class Bradymonadia; order UBA7976; family UBA1532; genus JBKAGE01. Next base: position 532,812 of record JBKAGE010000034.1, read on the forward strand.
GCGTCGAGGATCTCGTCTGTGAAGTGCAGCCCCGCCGTAGGCGCCGCCACTGAGCCCGGATCTCGGGCATAGACGGTCTGGTAGCGCTCCACATCGTCGGCGTCAGGGTCCCGCTCGATGTACGGCGGCAGCGGGATCTGCCCCTGTCGGTCGAGCCAGGACCACAGCGCGTCGATGCCCGTGAGCACCACCTCGGCGGTGCCATCCGCCTGTCGAGCAGTGAAGTGCGCCGAGACACCTTCAGGGAACTTCAGCGTGATGCCGGGCTTGAGGTTCTTGCCCCGGAGCATGGCCTCGATGACCAGGCCGCCGGCGTGAGGCCCCACAGTCTGTGGACCCACGGCGCGGATCACCAGCATCTCCACCTTGCCACCTGTGGGCTTCTCTCCATAGATGCGGGCGGGCACCACCTTGCTGTCGTTGATGATGAGCAGCTCTTCGCCGGTGAAGGCGTCGACGATGTCGGCGAAAGGCCCGATCACCGGCTCTCCCCCCACAGGGATCTGCATCAGCCGGCTGCCCCCGCGGTCGGGCGCAGGACGCTGAGCGATGAGCGCCTCGGGCAGTTCGAATGAGAAGTCGCTGCGATTCATGGCTGCTCAGGGGCCTTCGGGGCCGGGCTCATGATGGCATCACCGGGCGCAGTCTCTGGCGCCTCGGGCTCGGGGCGCTTCACGCCTGTGAGCCAGCGGGTGCGCCGTCGGCGCTGGGCCGTGGTGGCCTCAGGGTCGAACTCGAGCACCCAGCGGTTCTTCGGGGCCTCGGCGAAGGCGCCATCGAGGGTGATCATCCGGGCACGGCGGCTCACGAGCATGCTCACGCCGTCACCGGGCTGGTAGCGGGAGAGCACCCGCGCCTTGTGCTTGCCGTCGATGCGGTAGCCGTCGAGGGCGATGATCTCATCACCGACGTTGAGCCCCATCTGCCACGCTGGGGTGTCCCGGAGCACATTCTTCACGATGAGGCGGCCACCCTTGTCGTCGACGTGCAACCCCAGCCAGCCCTGGGTCGGGTCATCCTCCTTGGGGGGCTTCACGGGCTTGAACCTCAGCCCGAGCCAGGACAAAGCAGGGCCATAGTTGAAGGACTGCGTGCCGTCGATGTGATCCCTGAAGAAGTCGTTGAGATCTGCACCTGCAACCTGGTTCACGAGCTTGCGAAACTCCATGGGCGTAAAGCCACGCTCACCGCTGTATCGGCGATAGGCGAGCCGCATGACGTCGTCGAGGCTGGCCACCCCACCGGAGGCCTGCTGGATACGAGCGTCGAGCAGGAAGGCGGCGAGGGACCCCCGGGTGTAGTAGCTCACGGCGGTGTTCTCGGAGTTCTCGTCGGGGCGGTAGTGCTTGATCCAGGCGTTGAACGACGAGGCGCCGAGGCTCTGCACGAAGCGACCCGGGCGATGCTCCACCCTGCCGATGCTCTTCGACAAGCGCTTCAGATACTCCGCGTCGGTCATGATGTCGGCTCGCCGCAGCAGCAGGTCGTCATAGTACGAGGTGACCCCCTCGGCCACCCAGAGGCTGCGGGTGTAGTTCTCGTGCTCGTAGTCGAAGGGGCCCAGAGCCTCGGGCCGCAGCCGCTTCACGTTCCAGGTATGAAAGAACTCGTGGCTCACGAGGCCGAGCCAGCCCAGGTAGTCCTTCCGGCGCTCCGTGGCCCAGAGGCTGGTCATCATGAGGGTGCTGTTCTTGTGCTCGAGGCCGCCGCCAGCCTCGGCGAGCACGTTGAGAAACAAGTAGTTGTCGTAGGGCACCTGACCCCAGAAGTCGATCTGAGTCTGTACGACCTTCGCCACGTCGGTGGCGGCCTTCACGCTGTCCCAGATGGATCGGTCGTCCCGGCCGATCAGCCCGGCGTCGATGAGCATGTGGGGCTTGCCGGCCACCTCGAAGCGTTGCACTGAGGGGTTGCCCAACAACACGGGGCTGTCCACGAGGGTGTCGAAGTCGGCGGCGCGGTAGTGATGGGCCTTGCCGCTCGGGTGCCCTTCGAGGCCCGTGTGGCTCTGGAACCACCGCTCGGGCATCTCGAACTTCACGTCGTGGGGCAGCTCGAGGCCATCGGGCCGGGTGATGAAGGTGGGGGCGCCGTTGAGCACGGCGAAGTCCGCCTCGACCCAGTTGGTGCGCACCGACATCTCTCGGCCGTAGACGCGATAGTTCACCATCACTTTGGTGGAGCCGTTGGCTTCGATCTTCCACCGGTTTTTGGCCACCTGACTCCAGGTGAGCGCCTCACCGCCATCGTTGAAGGCCTCGAAACGCTCCACATGGCGGCTGTACTCCCGGAGCAGGTACGACCCCGGCGTCCACGTGGCCATCATCAGCTCGAGGGTGGGCGCCTCGTCCACGAGGAAGATCGCCTGCACTTCCATGTAGTGGCTGTGGGCCTTGGGGAAGCTCACGGTGTAGCTGATGGGCGCCTGGCTCGGCGCGGTGTCGGGCACCGCGACCTTCGGCGACTCCGCTGGAGGGGGCGGCAGCTGAGGCGGCGCCTTCGGCGTGGGTACGTCACAGGCGGAGAGGCCCGCGAGGATCAGGCCTGAAAGAAGATGACGCAGGGCGTGACGCACAGAAGAGCTCCCGTGTGAATGCAAGCGGGGGATTCTCGCCGCCCCCCAGCGTCGCCTCAAGGGATTTCTGAGCGCGTCAGGGGTCTCGAGACTCGACAAAGGCCACAGCACGCTCCACGAGGACCCCAGGCTGTTCGAGGTGCAAGCTGTGACCAGCGTCTTCGATGTGTTCGAAGGCGCCTCCTCCCGGCAGGTGCTCTCGGTAGAACGCCTCGTGCTCTGGCCAGAGCAGGCGCTCCCCTGCCCCCCACAACACCAACGTTGGTGCGTCGAGGGCGCTCAGCGTCTCTGCGTCGAACTGGTCCTCGGCGCTGATCTGCTCGAAGAAGCTCTGAATCGAGGGTCGCTGAAACTCTGCCTGTACCAGCGGCGCCACCAGCGGGGTGAACCACGGGGGTCGCCGGAACAGCCGCCCGCTGAAGTCGAGGGCCCGACGGTAGGTGGTGGGGTCGAAGCCCCCGAGGAACTGCTCGAAGCGCTCTGGAGACAGCGGCCCGCCCGCCGGCGCGCAGAGGACGACAGCCCGTACGGAGAGACGCCTTCTGAGGGCCAGCTTCACGGCGAGGGCACCACCAAGGGAGCACCCCAGGAGCACCACAGGGCCCTCGACGGTCTCGAGGAGGGCCTGCTCGATGGCCGTCACCATCTGATCTGCGGTCATGTGCCCGGGCTCACCGGCTGACCGACCATGACCAGGCAAATCAGGGGCCACGAGGCGGGTCACGTGGGGCCGCAGCGTCGAGAGCAGGCCACCATAGGCTGTGGCGTGAGAGCCCACGCCGTGGAGCACCACCCACGTGCCCAGGGCGCCACCACCATCACCGCAGTAGAGTCGCAGTGGGCCCATCTCGGTCTCCACGGGCTGCGGCCGCAGCCCGAGGCCCTTGAGCCGGAGCGTGGCGGCGCCGAGAGCCGTGGCCCTCAAGAGGCGCAGGTGAGGTTGCATCGGAGCCCTCCTGTTCGCCCCATCTGCCAACCGGGGACCCCAGATCTGTATCATAGGCCCATGAGCAATCACCGACTGCACACGTTGATGCTGTGGTGCGCCGCCACCGACAAGACCTTCGAGCGGGTGATGTTCGGCGATCACGAGGCGCTGCGGGGCAAGTGCATCCACTGCAACTCGGCCCTGACGATCAACCTCAAGGGCAAGCCCCTCGACAAGGCCAGCCTGGAGCACATCGTCCCCCAGACCCATGGCGGCACAGACGATCTGGCGAACCTGTCTCTGGCATGTAAGAAGTGCAACAACCTGAAGGGCTGCCGTCTCGATCGACGTCCGCTGAGCGATCCGACGCTGGCGGCGGTCATCGAGACCCTCACCCGACGAAAGGCCGAGCGGGCCCGGCCACCCCTGGCCAGCTTGAGCCTGCCTCCGCTGCCTCCCATCTCCACTCAGGTGGTGCTCGCCGAGGCCGAGCCGCCACCCCCACCCCCGCGTCGTGGGCGCAAGGGTCGCAAACGCAAGAGCCGACGGTGAATCCGAAGCCCCTGCCGTGCCCGAGAGAGAGCGCATGATCCCCGCCCGAAAAGGCCCCCGCTTCAACCGCTGGTTCTCCAAACAGGCTGAAGGTCGAATTCACAAGACCTTCGGCCGGGTCTACTCCCGGGGGCTCGACGGCTTCGAAGCAGCGTCGAGAGAGGGTCCCATCTTGCTGGTGAGCAACCACAGCGCATGGTGGGACTCGATGCTCATCATCTGGCTGGTGAACCGCCCGCTGAGTCTCGACGGCTACGCCATGATGGACGCGAAGAACCTGCGGAAGTTCCCCTTTCTGGGCAAGGTGGGGGCCTATGGGGTGGAGCTGGACCAATCAGGCGACGGCCCTGAGGCCATCGCCTATGGCGCGGATCTGCTCGACCGGCCCGGCCGCATGGTCCTGGTCTACCCTCAGGGACGAGAGCGCCCGCTCAACGTCAGGCCTCTGGGTTTTCGCCGCGGCGCCGCGGTGATGGCCGCCCAGGTGGTGGCCGCTGGAGGGCCGCCTTTGCAGGTGGTCTCTCTGGGGGCGCGCTATGTCTTCGGACCCCGAGAGGCCCCGGACGTCTACCTCGCCTTTGGCCCGGCGGTGACACCGGCCGTGGGCCTCGACGAGGCCAGCATCGAGCAGGAGCGTCGACGACAGGAAGATGGGGTCGCCGAGCAGCTCGATTTGATCGAAGGTGCTCTGGAGGCCCCCGCAGCTGCGGGCTTCGACACGTTGTACGCCCGCAAGCCTGGGGCTGTGGCCCAGTGGGCCGAGCGCACCCTGGTGAAGGCCGTCAGGGGGCACCTGAAGTGGAAGGGTCAGGCCATAGCCGCCCCGAAGGATCAATCCTGAGACGGCGGCCGCGCCACACCACGCTGCGGCTGCGCAACGCCTTGAGAAAGCTCGCCGTGAGGGCCAGCTCTGACAGCGCCACGTCCATGGGCCAGCACCATGGCTGAAGTGGCCGCCGCGCAAAGCGTCGCGCGGCGGCGGCCACGGCGAGCCGGTTGAGTGCCAGAACACTCCACGCGGTCAAAGCGACGCTCGGCGCAGCAGAGGCGCCGAGGGCCAGAAGCACAGTCACTGGCCACAACGGAAAAAAGAACAGTGGATAGGTGATCAACAGCGCAGGCCGCTGGGCCCGGATGACCGTGAGCCAGCGGCTGTAGCGGCCGATGATCCCCTTCAGCGTGCGGCCGTGGGTCACCGCCGGCACCACCTCGGTGGAGGGCGACACAGACAGCCCCGCCGCCTGCACCCGGCGAGACAGCTCCATGTCCTCGCCGAGATAGTCCACCAGGGGCGCGAAGCCTTCGAGGGCCTGCACCGCCGCTGGCGACAGCGCAAAGAGCTTGCCCACCAACCCCTGCGGATCGATGGCACTCAACAACGGGAAGGCGTGCAGAGAGGCACCGAGCCAGGCCTGAGAGGCGCGATCACCCCAAGAGTTCACCGGCCCGCGCTCTGCGGGTGGCATCCAAGCCACCCCATCACCGGCGAGTCGTCGCAGGCCTTCGAGATCCACCCCAGTGAGATCGACGTCGCTGTCTGCGGAGAGCACCCAACAAGGGGCATCCAGTCTGGCGATGGCCTGAGCGATTTGAGCGGCTTTGTGATTGGGCGCCTCACCCACATCCACCACCCAGACCTGAGCGTCCATCCCCTGCCCTCGCAGATCGGCGCAGACCTGCTCGGCGATGGGCCGGGCGGCGTCTTCGGGATCGGCGACGGTGACACGATAGATCAGCGGGCCGCTCACCTCGGCGGCCCCTGCAGAGGCGAGCGTGTGCGAGAGCCAGATCTCTGAGCCGGCACAGGGCCTCAGCAACACCATGGGGGTCTGGGGATCCACGATGGGCTGTGATGCAGGGCGTCGCGCCATGGCCCACCGACGCGTTATGGCCACCGAGGCCACCACGAAGGCCCCAAAGCCCCAGAGCACACCGAGGGCCAGAGGCACCCAGAGAAGGCTCACGAGCGCTCTCGACGCATGCGGAATGGCAGCAGAAAGCGCACCCAGCCGCGATCGAAGCGATCGAGGTCGAGGGACTCGTGGACGGCTTTCACTGGGCTGCCCGCCCAGGTGTTGGCCACCAGAGAGCGGCAATAGAACGGGGTGTCCTCGAGGCTGCGGATGAGCTTCGCCGGGGCCCCCTCTGGATGACGGGCGGCGCGCTTCACCCCCCACCCTCCGGTCTTGAGCGCCGCCACCGGCCACCGCGCCTCGGGATCTACAGGGATCATCTCGCCCTCGGGGGTGAAGCGGTGGGCCCACCTCAGAGTGGACCCGTCACGTCGATCTGCGTCGTAGAAGACCACCGCCCCCTGCCCCGGGATCTCCGCCCGGGACCAGTCCCACCGCACGAAGCCGCGCTCCAGGGGCTCGCTGCCCTGGTTGCTGTCGTGATAGGCCGCGCCAGAGAAACGGACCGACGGCTGGTCGAGTTGCACCTCGGCCCGGGCGTTGGGGGCGATGGGCCACCATCGATGGCGCCCGTTGGCGTCGAGGTGCACTTCGGGGCCGAAGATCACACCAGGATCGAGGGTGATGGTGCCCGCCATGCGCTGGCCAAAGGGGGCAGCCTTCTCCTCGAAGCGCACGTGCAGGCGCCCCTCGGACCATGTCAGGGTGGTCCCACCGAGGGTGTAGCTGTCGGGGCTGCGCTCCAGGCGGTCGGCGCGACCCTCGGTCATCACCCAGAGCTTCTTGCGCCCAGGCCCGTAGAGCACCACGTTCATCGCCGGGAACTTCAGCGGATCTACGCCAGCGCCCTGCTTGCGGGCCCTGGCGTAGAACGGCGAGAACACGCTGCCTACGAAGGCGATGAGCACCAGGCTGTAGCGGCCGTCGTCGCTGGTGACGTCGAGGTACCACCAGACATAGCCGTCGGGATCTACCCTGACGTCGAAGGGGGGGCCAGGGCGAGATCGGCGGCGATCTTCTCCGCCGCCAGCATCCCCCCCAGGGCCACCATGGGCACCCCCGCCCCCGGGTGCGCGTATCCCCCCGTCAGGTAGAGCCCCGGCACCTTGCTCCACGCCGGCGGCCTCAGGAACGACGTCTTCCACGAGTGAGACGCCAGTCCGTACAGCGCTCCCCCCGTGTGGGGGAACAGCGCCTCGAAGCCCCGGGGATCGGTCCTGAGGGTGCCCGGGCTCAGCTCGATCTCCAGGCCGCATCGGCTCAGCTGTTGGCGCATCTGGGTCTCGCATGCCTCGATCATCTCCTCGTACTGGGCCGGGGGAGCGTCCCCGTCTGGGGGCGCGTTCACCAGGATCAACATCCGCTCTGCCTCACCTGAGGCCACGGGGCGGGCCCCGCGATCCTGAGCGCAGATGTAGACCGTCGGGGACTGGGGGGTTCTACGACGGGTGAAGACGTCTTTGAACTCTTCAGGGTAGTCATCGCCAAAGCAGACGTTGTGACGCACCAGCGGCCAGCCCACTGCGGGGCTCACCGTGGCCCAGGTCACCGCCGATTGTGATCGCAGCGCGCGATCGGGGGCCTTCACGGCCTTCCGGGTGGCCTCGCCGAAGGCCCCGGCGGCGAGGGCGCCGGCGTCGGCGTTGCACACCACCACATCTGCCTGCACCCGCTCTCCAGTGGCAAGGGTCACGCCCACGGCGCGGCCCTGCTCCACCTCGATGGCGGCAACCTCTGCGTCGCACCGCACCTCGCCCCCATGGGCTTCGATGAGGGTCGCGAGGGCCTCGGCGAGGCGGTACATGCCCCCCTCGACGTACCAGACCCCCTCCATCTCCACGTGGGCGATGAGGTTGAGGGTGGCCGGCGCCTGAAAAGGCGACGACCCTGCGTAGGTGGCGTAGCGGGCGAAGAGCTGCCGCAAGCGCGGATCGGGGAAGAACTTGCCCAGGGCCTTCCAGACCGTGCGCATGCTGTCGATGCGGGTGAGCCCCGCGAGGCCTCTCACGCCCCGACCGGCCATCACCGTGGTGAGGGTGGGCCGCTGCGCCCGTATGAAAGGCCCCTCCACCTCGGCATAGATGCGGGCGGCGTAATCGCAGAACGCGCTGAAGCCCGCGGCTGCCTTGGGGCCCGCCAGCTCTCCGATGGCCTCTCGTGAACGTTGTCGATCAGCGAAGAGGTCGAGGCGGCTGCCCTCGGGCCAGGCGTGTCGGGCGAGGATCTCAGCCTGCCTCACGGGTACGCGCTCATCGAAGCTGGCCCCGGCGCGCTCGAAGAGCTCGTCGAAGACCCAGCGCATGGTGAGCACCGTGGGGCCGGCATCGATGCCCTGTCCCTCTGCGATGGGCAGCCCGTCGGGGCCATGGGGCCTCAAGCGGCGCATCTTGCCCCCGGGGGCCTGCCCCCGCTCGAGCACGGTGACCTGCATGCCCGTACGGGCCAGCTCCAAGGCAGCGCTCAGACCGGAGATGCCGGCGCCGACGATCACAGCCCGTCGAATTTTTGTAGTTGTGTTCATGCTGCTCAAAGGGATGATCCGACACCAGACAAGTTGCCCCAACCTCAGCGGAGAGAACACCCTCCATGACCGAGCCAACCCCTGAACGCCCCACCCCCGTCCCCAACCGGGGCCGTGAGCAGGTCGAATTCGCCACCGTCGATCTCGGTTCGAACAGCTTCCACATGGTGGTGGCCCGGGAGACAGCCGGCGGTCTGGTGATGGTGGACAAGCTCCGCGAGCGCGTGCAGCTCGGGGCGGGCCTCGACGCTCAGCGTCGCCTCACCGCTGAAGCTCAACGCAGGGCCCTGGCCTGCCTCGCCCGGTTTGGCCAGCGGCTCAAGCACCTGCCCCAGGATCACGTGCGGGTGGTGGGCACCAACACCCTGCGCCGCGCCAAAGACTCGGGCGAGTTCATCAAGGACGCAGAGAAGTCCCTGGGTCACCGGATCGAGATCATCAGCGGCCGGGAGGAGGCCCGCCTGATCTACCTCGGGGTGGTGAACAGCGAGACCACCGACGCCCACCGGCGCCTCGTGGTGGACATCGGCGGCGGCAGCACCGAGTGCGTCATCGGCGAAGAAGAGCGGCCGACCCACTCCCACAGCCTGCACATGGGCTGCGTGACCTACAGCAAGCGCTTCTTCCCGGGGGGCGCCATCAACGCCGAGCGGTTCCACGAGGCAGAGATCGCCGCCCGCCTGGAGCTGCGCACCATTCAGGCGAGGTTCCGGGTCGCGGGCTGGCATCGAGCCTTCGGCAGCTCCGGCACCGCCACCGCCGTGGCCCAGGTGCTTCAGGAGCACGGCTGGCAGGGGCCCAACGGCGAGATGACCCCCGAGGGTCTCAACCGCTTCAAAGATCATCTCATCGAGCGGGGCCACACCAATCGCCTGCAAGACATCCCCGGCCTCAAGCCGGAGCGCGCCACGGTGATCTGTGGTGGCCTCGCGATCTTGATCGCGGTCTTCGAGGGCTTGCGCATCCAGCAAATGTGGCCCGCCTCCGGCGCCCTGCGAGAAGGTCTGCTCTACGATCTGCTCGGCCGCGTGCACCAGAAAGACGTGCGAGAGAACACCGTGGCGCGCATGATGGAGCGCTACCAGATCGACCTCGACCAGGCCGAGCGCGTCGAGGCCTCGACGTGGCAGCTGTTCGAAGGGGCCATGGACGCCTGGGACATCGACCCCGCCCGCATGTGGCCCTTCGTGCGGTGGGCGGCCCGCATGTATGAGATCGGCCTCTCGGTGGCGTACAGCGGTTATCACAAGCACGGCGCCTACCTGCTGGCCAACAGCGACATGCCGGGCTTCTCCAAGGAAGACCAGGCTCTGCTCGCCGCCTTCGTACGCACCCACCGCCGCAAGCTGATCGCCGAGCGGTTCGAAGGGGTATCCGAGGCAGAGATCCCCGTGGCCATTCGTGCCTGTGTCCTGCTCCGGCTGGGGGTCAGGCTCAACCGCAGCCGCAGCCCCGAAGCCCAGCCAGAGATCGAGATCTTCGCCGGGGCGCCGAACACTCTGAAGCTGAAGTTCCCCGAGGGCTGGCTCGACGATCACCCCCTCACTCGAGCCGATCTCGAGGGTGAGGTCGAGCAGCTCAACGCCAACGGTTTCGATCTTGAAGTGAGCTAGGCCCAGTCTAGGCCCAAAGCAGCCGCCTCAGCGGCTCAAGCCCATCAACCACACCTGAGCGGCGTGGGGCGGCGAGACCTGGCCCGTCACTCGGGTGACCTGTGTGTAGGTGCCATCGGGTTGGAGCAGCCAGGCTTGGGTGTCGTCCTTGAGATAGCTCAGCAAGCCCTCTTCTTTGATCCGGAGGAACAGCTCGGGATCCTCCACGGGGAAGCAGGCCTCCACCCGGCGGTGGAAGTTGCGCTCCATCCAGTCCGCAGAGGCGCAGTACACGACCTCGTCGCCGCCGTTCTCGAAATAGTACACCCGGGTGTGCTCCAGGAACCGGCCGACGATGGAGCGCACGCGAATGCGCTCGCTCAGTCCGGGCACGCCAGGGCGCAGGCAACAGATGCCCCGGATGATGAGATCGATCTCCACCCCCGCCTGAGAGGCTTGATACAGCTGGGCGATGATGGCGGGCTCGGAGAGCGAGTTCATCTTGGCGATGATGCGGGCCGGGCGCCCGGCTCTGGCGTGCTCCATCTCGCGGCGGATGTGCTCCACCATGGTCTTGTGCAGCCTGAAGGGGGCCTGGATCACCTTCTTGAAGGCGGTCAACCGGCCCAGGCCCGTGAGCTGCATGAACAGCTGGTGCACGTCGTGGCCCAAATCGGGATCCGCGGTCATGAGGCTGAAGTCGGTGTAGGCCTTGGCGGTGCCGGAGTGATAGTTCCCGGTGCCCAAGTGCACATATCGGCGCAGGCGGTTGCCCTCGCGGCGCACCACCAACAAGAGCTTGGCGTGGCACTTGTGCCCCACCACCCCGTACACCACGTTGGCGCCGGCCTCCTGCAGCTTGGTGGCGAGCCCGATGTTCGCCGCTTCGTCGAAGCGTGCCCGGAGCTCCACCACCGCGGTGACCTCCTTGCCCGAGCGGGCGGCCTCGATGAGGGCCTCCACGAGGGGGGACTTCTTCCCGGTGCGATAGAGCGTCTGCTTGATGGCCAGCACATCGGGATCTTGCGCCGCCTGTCGCACCATCTCCACCACAGGCGCGAAAGCGTCGAAGGGGTGGTGAAGCAACAAATCGTGCTTGCGCAGCGAGGCGAAGATGTCGGCCTTCTCGGACAGCCCTTCCGGCAAGCCCGGCGTAAAGGGGGTGTACTTGAGCTCGGGGCGGTCGACGAGATCGCACAAGGCCACGAGACGGTGCATGTTCACCGGGCCGTTCTCCCGGTAGAGATCGGCCTCGCTCAGCGCGAAGCGGCCCAGCAAGAAATCCACCATGTGCTGAGGGCAGTTCGCCGCCACCTCGAGGCGCACGCCGTCACCGAAGTTACGGTTCGCCAGCTCGCCCTTGAGGGCTCGGAGCAGATCGTCCACCTCTTCTTCGTCGACGAAGAGATCACTGTTCCGAGTGACGCGGAACTGGTGACACCCCGTGATCTTCATGCCCGGGAACAGCTCACCGATGTGGGCGTGGATCACCGAGGAGATGAGCACGAAGTCGTCGGCCTTCCCCGAGACGGTCTCGGGGATCCCGATGATGCGGGGCAAGCACCGCGGCACCTGCAGCACCGCCACCCCGGAGTCGCGACCGAAGGCGTCGAGGCCCTCGAGGGACACGATGAAGTTGAGCCCCTTATTGAGCACACGAGGGAACGGGTGGGCCGGATCGAGGCCCATGGGCGTCAGGACCGGCAGGACCTCGCGCTCGAAATACTCCTCGATCCAGGCTGCCTGCGCCGCGTCCCAGACCGACCGCTTGAGCAGGCGGATGCCCACCTCTTCAAGGGCAGGCAGAATGTGCGTGTTCAGGGTCTCATACTGCTCGGAGACGAGGCCATGGGCGGTGTCGCTGATGCGCCGCAGGACCTCCTGGGGAGAGCGACCGTCAGGGCCCGTCTGGTTGAGACCGAAGGCCACCTGCTGCTTGTACCCGGCCACCCTCACTTCGAAGAACTCGTCGAGGTTCGAACACGAAATGGTGAGAAACCGCAGGCGCTCGAGCAAAGGCGTCGCCGGGTTCCGGGCCTGATAGAGCACCCGTCGGTTGAACTCCAGGACCGACAGCTCACGGTTGAAGAAGTCATCGGGGGTGACCGTGACGTGACCACCGAGGCCTTCGTAGATGGAAGGCGGCGCAGCGCTCTCAGAGGCATTGCCCTTCGCCGCCCGCCCCTTGGTGAGGGCCTTCCGCGGCGCCTTGGCGCTGGCCTTGCGCGTTGCGCCCCGAGTGGTGACGCGACCCCGGCGGGCGCCCTTGCTGGTGGACTTGGCCGCCTTCGAAGATGGGGCCTTCGTCGTCTTGTCGCTGGTGTTCATGGATCTGCTCTCAATGCTGCCCGTCGCCCATCAGGCGCAGCGCCTTGGGCGGCATAAATCCTCGGAGCACCATCCCTCCAGGGCGCGGTTGACCCTCGAGCCAGGCCACGCCCCCCTTCTTGAAGAGGAAGGCCCCGCCAAGGGCCCTCGGCCCGAGACACAGCTGGGCGGCGAGGTCGCTCATCCACGGCTCGTGGCCCACGAGGGCCACGTGGGCCCCTTCAATGGCCTCGAAGAGGGCGGGCCCTGGCGGCGCCGCCAGGGCGTCGAGGGTGTGCCTCGCCCCTTCGGGGTGGAGCGGTGCCAGCAGCTCGGCGGTCTGAACCGCACGACGCCAGGGGCTGTGATAGACCGCGTCAAAGGCGATCTCCATACAGGCGAGACCCCTGACCCCCTGTTCAAAACGAACTCGGCCTTCGTAGGTGAGGGCCCGCTCGGCGTCGGAGGCGCCTGGCAGCCGGGGCTCTGCGATGGCGTGTCTGATGAGATAAACGTGCATCGAAAGCAAACTGGCACAGTCCCCATCGAGGGACAAGTGCACCCTTTTTCAGTCAGCACCACAACCGCTCGCTACGATCATCGTCATGTTGAGCGCACCACACGACATCATCACAGGATCCACACGGGAGGGGCACATGCTCACCTGGATGCCGGGCACCTTGACCATGCTCGCCGTCATCGGCATCAGCAGCGGGTGCACCTTCTCTGCTCCCCGGTTCTCCGGGCCGGCACAGAAGCCCGCCCACGAGGGGGCGCCATTCGACGGCGAGAAGTTCCACAACCGCCCCGAGGTGCCCCACGGCAGCTTCACCACCATGATGAAGTGGGTCAAGACGCGGGAGCCTGGGCATTGGGGGGATTTTACTGACCACCCACCAGGGCCCAAGCCCCTGACCCGGGTCGAGGGCGACGGACTGCGCGTCACCTTTGTGAACCACAGCACCTTCCTGATCCAGACCGCGGGGGTGAACCTGCTCACCGATCCCATCTGGGCCGAGCGCTGCAGCCCGGTCTCCTTTGCCGGGCCCAAGCGGGTGCGCCCACCGGGCATCAAGTTCGAAGATCTGCCCCCCATCGACGCGGTGCTCATCAGCCACAACCACTACGATCACCTCGACGCCGACACCCTTCGGCGCCTCGCGGAGCGCGATCAGCCCCAGGTCTTCGCCGGCCTGGGCAACGCGGCATTGCTGCAAACTCTGGGGCTGGAGCACGCCATCGATCTGGACTGGTGGCAGTCCCGCTCCCTGGGATCGAACGTGAAGATCACCTTCGTCCCTGCTCAACACTTCTCCGGCCGGGGGCTCTCCGACCGGGACGCCACGTTGTGGGGTGGTTTTGTGATCGAGGGCCCTTGGGGGCCGATCTACTTCGCCGGAGATACGGGCTTCGGGCCACACTTCCAGGCGATCCGTGACCACTTTGGCCCCATGCAGCTGGCGCTGCTGCCCATCGGCGCCTTCAAGCCCACGTGGGTCATGTCGACGGTGCACATCAGCCCGATGGAGGCGGTGAAGGCCCACATGGTGCTCGATGCCGCCCAGTCGGTGGGCATGCACTTTGGCACCTTCCCCCTCGCTGACGATGGCGAGCACGAGCCTAAAGAGGCCCTCGACCGCGCCCTCACCGCCGCAGGTCTGCCCCACGACAGCTTCCGCACTTTGGGCTTCGGTGAAGGCTGGTCACCCAACCGGCGAGCCCTCACAGCGCGCTAGGGCCAGTCTGGATCTAGAGTCGCTCGATGGGCTCCACCGCCACCACCCGCACCCCACCATCAGCGCCAAACTGAAACCGTACATTTCGATCCCAGAGCTGAACGCCATAGATCCGCTCCGAGATCTCACCACGCCGGTAAGCTGGCCGAGGATCCTGACCGAGTACTTGCTCCACGAGGGTGACGAAGTTGTGCTGTTTGACTTGCTCTGCGGCTTTCCGAGCGTCGGGCAACCACGTAACCGACAATATCGCCGGCGCCGCCTCTGCATACCCGCCTGAGGCGTCGGGCACCGCATCTGCAAAGGGCAGGTAGGGCTTGATGTCGTAAATGGGCGTCCCAGTGACGAGGTCCACGCCGCCCACCCTCAACCGCACAGCCTGACCTTCACCCTCCACGGAGATCAGCCGTACCACGCTGAGCCCCAGGCCGTTGGGCCGGTGGGTGCTCCTGCTGGCGAAGACCCCCACCTTCTGGTCCCCGCCCAACCTCGGCGGTCGAACCAGCGGTCGCCAACCACGATGAGCGGTCTGATGAAACCCGAAGATGAGCCACAGGTGACTGAAGCCCTCGATGCCCCTGATCCAGTCCGGGCCGCTGAAGTCAGGCTCGAAGACGATTTGGCCTTCGGCGGCCTCGGCGAGGCCGGGCTGTCGGGGCACGGCGAACTTCTCGCCATACGGGGTCTCGATGTGGGCGATGGGCTGCATCAGCCCTCGTCATAGAGGGCCGCGGCCTTCTGAAGGCGCGTCCGCATGGCAGCCCGGGCCTCTTCAGGGGCCAGAATCTCCACACGGTCCCCGAGGGGCAGCAGCCTGCTGAAGATCTCCCCCTGGTGGGCGCTCACGTGGGCCACGAGGCCCTCCGGGGTCTCTTCGAGGCGCTGCTTGGGGTGGAACGGCGCGTCCCGCACCCACGAGGAGACGGAGACATCGAAGCGCACCACGAAGTCTCGCACCGGGCCCGACTTGAAGCCGGTCAGCCCGTCGCCAAAGCGCTCCGAGGGGTCGAAGTCGAGATCAGGCGTGAACCGCGTGTCCAGCGCAGTGGCCCGCTCGAAACGGTCGAGCTTGTACATGCGCACCCGCCGGTCTTCAGGGGCATCTGGCACCGCAGCGAAGAGATAGATGCTGCCCCCAGTGAGCACGACGGAGCGGGGCTCCACCACACGCTCGATGTGCTCACCCTTGCCGTTGACGTAGGCGATCTCCAGGAGTCGGTGCTGCATGATGGCCCGGTTGAAGGTGGACAGCATGCCCCGCTTGTCGGCGTAGTTCCGGGGCGGGGTGGTGTGGATGTAGAGGGCGCGCCGTTGCCGCTCGAACTGCCTCAACACGGGCTCGGGCAGCTGCTCTTCGAGCCTGCGCCACAGCAGCTCGATGCCTTCTCCGAAGGGGGTGTCCACCAACGGCGTCAGCAACGCCCGCCCTGCAGAGAGTCCCATGAGTTCGAGGGCCGAGAGCGTGATTTGGGGTGCCGATTTGAGGCCCGGCCCGGCCTTCCAGACGGTCCCCCGCTCCTCGGCGTCGGTGTCGATGTCGAACCCGGCAGCCTGGAGCGCTTCGAGATCTCGCCGCACGGTCCGCTCGGAGAGCGTGGCGAGGCCCAGGTCATCGAGGATGGCCTCCCTCAGTTCGCCGAGCGTGTGCCCATAACGGGCCCTGGCGAGACATTGTACGAGGCGGTGTTGGCGGATGAGCTGATCGTTGCGAGCCATGTCTCGCAAGGTAGCAGTTTGGGGGGCAGAAGCCACGTCAAATGGGGGGTGTCGTGAGGGGTTGCTGGTGCTCTGAAGTCCGGAGTGTCCTGGGGGCGCTCCGCGGGGTGAGAGAGTTTCGGGCACGGGCACGGGCACGGGCACGGGCACGAGTCGAAGACCCTTGGTTTCACAGATGAATCATAGGGTTCGTCGAACGCACTTTTCGGCGTTGTGTGCGCCCTAAACGTCACTCGAAGATTGGAGAAGGTATCGACGCAGAAGAAGCCGAGTGGAGTCCACTCTCCGAACCGGCCCGCGGAGCTGCGGAGGGCTCGGGAGTGGGTGTCAGCGTCGTGAGGCGTGGTGGCTGAGTGGTGACTCAACCGCAGGCGCAGCAGCGCTGCGTCGAGGATTGCGGCGCCGCTCAGACGCCGCGCCTCACGACGCTGGCGCCCGCTCACGAGGCCGTAGCAGCGGAGCCCACCAAGTGGAAGTCGGCGAACTCGGTCACCTGCTCCGCCGTGCCCTCGAGATCGTACTCCTCGCTGATGAGGGTGCCCACGTAGGCTTGCAGACGACGGGCCCCAGCCTCGTTGGCGTGGTGGGTGGCCACCTCGGTGGCGAAGTTGAGCAGATCGTACACCCGGCAGCGGGCGGGCAGGATGCGCAGGCGCTTCGTCGACAGCGCGTTCAGGTTGGCCAGCCCGTACATCCCCGCCAGATCACCCACTGTGCGGCGGAAGTCCATGAAGGTCTGCATGGGGTTCACAAGGCCGTTCTCCTGATCCGCTCGGGCCAGGTAGCGCTGCAGTGTGATGCACTCCTGCAGCGATGCCCAGGAACGCTGCGACGCCTCGAAGCGCTGGCGCATGGCATCGTAGCCATCGGGGTTGTCGAAGCCGTTCAGGGCGCGGGCCACGCTGTGCACGGGATCGTTCCCTACGGCGATGTCGGTGCGGAACACCTTGCTGTAGGCCACCATACCGTTGGAGCACACCTGCCGGAGCATCGAGAGGTGGATGCGGGGCTGGGTCCAGCCGTCGATGGGCAGATCGACGAGGAAGCGGTTCTCGAAGGCGTCACCACCGATGTCGAAGGCCATGTCGCCACTGCGGGGCACCAGCGTGCTGGTCACCACCCCGTTGCCGTACTGCACGTCGGCGCCGTGGCTGTTGCGCACCAGGCGCATGGCGTCTTCGTAGTGCAGGCTGGCCTTCGTGGGGTTCGTCACCGCCAGGAGGGTGCCCTTCCCTGCCTCACCGCGCTCGATGCAGAAGTTCACCGCGGCGTTCCCGGTCTCCTGAGCGATGCGGTTAAAGACCTCGTCGTGGGTGAAGTAGCGGAAGATGCGCTCCGACACCCCGAAGCGGTGGAAGAAGCTGGTCCAGAAACGGTTGCTGGCCTTGAGCGACTCGCCGTTGAGGGCGATGCCCGTGGCCTGATGCTTCTGGTTCTCCTTGCGAGCCTCCACCTGAAGGTCGCGGACGCGGGCCTGGCCGTACTCGAAGCTGGTGTTGTTGATGGCGTTCATTTCATCTCTCCTTGCGCAGATTTTGGGCGCATTTTGGGTATCCGGTCTCGTGAGACCGTTCGATTTCAGTTCACAGAGTCTTTTTGTTTCAGTGACTTAAGAAGCCGTAGCCTCTCGTGTCGTGGCGTCTTCGTCTTCTTCTGGGTCTTCCGCCTCGATGAGGACCGCCGCTTGCGCCGCCGTCCGAGACTTGATGAAGGCGGGCATCTCGGCGTTCACCGAAGCCATCATGGTCAGCGTGCGGCGGCTCAGCGCCTCGATGTGCGGGTTCACTTTCAAGCTACGCCAGCCCTCGTCGGACCACAGATATTGCTCCTTCGCCGCTGCGGTCTTGGTGATGGGGTGCTTGGTGTCCACGCACTGCACGATTTGCTTGATGGGGAAGTCGGCGTGCTTCCGCAGCACCCGGCCGCACATCTGGATCGTGGGGCCCTTGCTCGAGGGCCGGCAGAAGACCGTCTCCAGCGACGGGCAGTCAAAGCCCTCGGTGAGGATGGCCATGCTCAAGATGACGTCGAGCTCCCCCGCCTCGAAGCGCGCCAGCTGATCTTCCCGGTTCGACTGCGCCGAGACCACCTCCGCCCGGAGCCCCGCCGCTTGCAGAATGCTGCAGCACGCCCGGCACTCTTCCAGACGGTAGAAGAAGATGAGCGTGCGGCCCCAGCGATCGAGCTCGGCGAGGAACCGCTCCGCCACAGAGGCCGGCGTGTACGACGGCAGGGTGAAGTGCCGGTACTCGCTGAGGTAGCCGTCGCGAATGAGCGATTGGATGTTGGCGTCCTTCACCACCTGATCGAAGCAGAGCTTCAACCGGTCGGCGCGGAAGGGCGTGGCGCTCAGACCGATGATCTTCTTGGGCTTCAGGGCGCCGTGCAGGCTGGCCATGCTCGCCGCGGCGTCGTGCTGAGCCTCGTCCACCACGAGCAGATCCACAGGCGGAGGGTTCTTGTCGAACATGGAGATGGTCACCATGTCCACCCCGAAGCCCCGGGCGATGTTCTCTTCGGCGGCCTGGGCGAGCAGGTTCCGCCGCATGGCGCACCAGCCGACGCGGTAGCCGAACTTCTCCTGAAGCTGCTTGGCGCACCACAAACCCATGACGGTCTTGCCACTGCCAGTGGGGCTCTCGATGAGCACAGCGTCCACGTTGCGATGCTTGCCGTCAGGGCGGGTGAGGCCCTCGCTGAGCAGGCGAACGGTCTTGGAGATGATGCGCTGTTGGTAGGGCCTCACCTCCAGGGCGGGGCCTTGTGTGCTTTGGTTTTGAGTGGTTGGGGCGTTCATGGTGTCGCCTCCTTTCGCCTTCAAGAGGTGAACCCCCCCGATGACACCTCCGGTCAACGGGCCTGAAAAAAGATCGAAAAAAGTCTTCGCAGGGTCCGTACCAACGCTCACGAGAGACGAAACAACGCTTTAAAATCGAGCAGTTGCTCAACCGAGGTGCTCACACATTTTTTTGTTCGGGGTGGTCAGATGGATAAGACCCGCGCTCACAGGCGCCCCGTTGACCTTCGAAGACAGGAGGGATCGGTCCAGGGGCGGTCTTATTGTGTGGCAAGAGAGGGGGCGCTCATCGCAGACACGAGGTGTGCACAGTTTCTCCGATGGGACGGGCCCTCAGCCTTCTACGACGCCGTTGCGGTGCACGAAGGCGGGGATCTCCCACAGAGGCACGCCCGTGGGACACACCGCCTCGCACTTGCGGCAGCCCTCGGGACACGCCGCGGGAATGGTGGCCGCGGCGTGGCGCGCCTCGGCGAGGGCCCGGCTGTAGGCCGCCCAGCGATCAGGCGTCGAAGGGCATACAGCCTCGCAGAGCCCGCAGTAGATGCACTGGCTGAGGGCGTGTACCAGGGCGGCCTGCTCGCCGCTCAGTGGTGCCATGCCCTCTTCGCTGTAGTTCTCGATGAAGCGTTTGGCGCCGCCATTGTCACGACGCCCCTTCACCAGACGACGCCCCTGGCGCTTCCAGAACGCGATGGCCAGATAGATGAAGCTCTTGACCCGTTTGAGATCCCACGGCCCGGCGAACATCAACTCACCTCCAGGGCTGTGGCCTTGAGGGCTTTCTGAGCCGCAAACCACCCAGAGGCCAGACACAGGCCGCTGGCCCAGCCCGAGACCACAGCGTCCCCTGCGGCGAGCAGATCACCTGCGGCGAAAAGGCAGGGGTGCAGGGGCTCACCGTTGGGGTGAATCAGTCTCAAATCCGCGTCAGTGGGCACGCCTACTCGAAACAACGGGCCGCCCCAGGGGCCCTCGGGTGCTGCGGCCTCCAGCGGGTTGACTGGGAGCTTGGGGGTGAGGTGCACCTCGGTGAGAGGCTCGCACATGCCCTCCTCCAGCTCTCGCAGGCCGCCGGGGATCACCCCTCCAGTGGCGACGATGACCGCGTCTGGGCTGAGTGTTTGATCGGGCAAATGCACCGTGAGGGGTGAGGCATCCACGCGGCTGACCTCCCCTTGAATCCGCTGCACGGGCAACGAGGCGATCCACCGGTCGAGGGCCATGTGTAGCCTCAGCCCTGGCGTCGACGGCGTGCCGCCGACAGCCTCCGCGAGGGGGAGCCCGACCTGCGCCTGGAGCCGCTTCAAAGTCTCCGCGGGCTGTCGCAGGCCGGCGATGGGCGGCAACAGCAGCCCCGAGATCGAGCCAGGGGCTTTGGAAATCGCCGCTGTCAGCGCCTGCACGAGGGCATCGAAGGCGCCCTCGTCTGCGTCGACGCGCCCTGCAGCCCAGGCGAAAGAGCGGCCAAAGCAACCCTCTGCAGGCCAGTCCACCGTCAACACGGGGCAACCCGACTCGAAGTTGACCAGGGTGGCGAAGGGCTGCCCCAAGGGCGCCAAATCGACGACAGCGTATCCCTCGGGCAGCTGCGCCTGCGCGCGGTGGGTCGCTGGCGCCCATTCACCGCGCCACGACACCCCCTCAACATCGACGTATGGCCCTGCGGCGGCCTCCAACGCCAACTCCGGGAGGGCTGCCTGTATCGCCTCGAGGGCGTCGGGCATCACCTCGGCGAGGGCGGGGCGGATCTGCCCGAGAGCCTCACGGCCCAGGGCCCAAGGCCCTGCGTGCATGATGGTGGATCCTGGACGGGCACTCACCAACGTCACTTCGGCGCCTGTCCCTGCGAGATGCCCTGCGGCGATGGCGCCGGTGATGCCGGCGCCAATGACAACGATGTGGGGGGTCCTGGCCGATGGCATGTTCATCGACCCTCCTCAGCGCCGGGCTTCAGGTTCCAGCGCGCCATTTCGAGCTGCTGGCGGTTGCCGAAGCCAGCCACAGGGGCCTGCTCTCGCCACCGTGCCTTGACGAAGTCGTCGAGCAACCGACGGGCCTCGCCCGGGCCCTGCCCCTTCATCTCTGCGAGCAAGCAGGCAGCCTGGCGGGCGCAGCGGGCCCCCTGGCATGCGCCACCACCGCAGTGGGTCCGGCGGCGTAGATCTTCCAAGCTGGACACCCACTCCGTCTCGATGACGAAGCGCGCTTCTGCTTCGGTGACCGGCTCACACAGACACAAGAGGCGGCGCTCCCGAGGCTGTCGCGTGATGCGCTCCACGATGGGGGCGCAGCGAGCGCCGTGTCGGTGCACCATGCGCGCGGCGGCGTAGAGATCGATGTTCGCCGCCCTGGCGATCTCTTTGGGCTCGGGGGTGGACTCTCCACCGGGCAGAGGCCGTGTGTGGGTGGTGCACTGGGCCTGTACGCCGAGCCGGCTGCAGATCTCGTCCGTGGCATGGGCCGCCATCTGGCGGTAGGCAGCGAGCTTGCCGCCCCCCATGCTCATGAGGCCTGGCGCCCCTTCTTTTCCGTGATCGAAGACCTCGTGGCGACGGCTCAGATCACTCTCGTAGGGGCCGTACTTGTGCAGCGTGGGCCGCACACCGGCGAAGGCTCGAGTCAGGCGGTGCTTGCGGATGTCGGGGTACACCGTCTCCACGGCCTCGAGCAGGTAGCGCACCTCGTCGAAGTTCGCCTGCACCTCTGCCGGATCTCCGTAGTAGTCGTCGTCGGTGGTGCCGATCCAGGTCTCCTGGCCATAGGGCTCGATGAAGACCTGCCGGTTGTCCACGGCGTAGGCGATGAGGGCGTAGTTCACGATGCGCCGGTCGAAGACGAGGTGAATCCCCTTCCCCGGGCGCATCTTCACCTCGGCCCCGGCGAGCTTCGCCAGCCGATTGGCCCAAGGCCCTGAGGCGTTGAAGGTGATGCGGGCGGTGACCGACTTCAGGTGGCCGCTGGTGAGATCGCGGACCTGCACCCCGAGCACTTTGCCGGTGTCGTCTCGTACGAAGCCCTCCACCCGATGGCGCAGATGAATCTGTGCACCGTTCTGCTGGGCATCGAGAGCGTTGAGCACACACAACCGGAACACGTTGATGGCCCACTCGTCGGTGGTCACCCCACCGATGGTCCCGGGGGGTACACCGGGCTCGAGGCGGAACACCTCGTCGCGATCGAGCTTCGCCGCCCGCTTCCCCCGCTTGAGGGGCTGGAACTCGTCGTATGCCTGAAAATAGACATACGCCAGCTCGTGCAGGCGTCGGGCCGCTGGGGTCCACTCCTGAATCGGCAGGATGAACGGGATGCGGAACAGCAGGTGTGGTGCGATGGCCTGGATGTAGCCAGAGTCGAGGCACGAGAGCCGGGTGACGTCTCGATCTTTCTCCAGGTAGCGGATGCCGCCGTGGATCATGCCGCTGGAGGCGCCGCTCGTGCCTGCGCCGAGATCGTTCTGCTCGAAGAGGGCCACCTTGAGCCCCCGCAGGGCGGCGTCGCGGGCGATGCCCACGCCGTTCACGCCGCCGCCGATCACGATCACGTCATAGTCACTCATGAGATCCTCTTCGACCTGTGCTGAGGGCAATGAACATTTACCCACGGCCTGAGGATGCAGTACGGAGGGTCGCCGTCGCCAGCTTGAGGCCTGTGGTGATCAGCCCTCGCCGTCGTCCTCGCCGCCCTTGGCGATGTCGATGTGCAGCTCGGCGAGCTGCGCGGCGTCGACCTCGCTGGGGGCGTCGGTCATCAGGCTGGTGGCCCGAGCGGTCTTGGGGAAGGCGATGACATCGCGGATGCTGTCGTAGCCCATGAGCAGCATGATAAGGCGATCCATGCCCAGGGCGATGCCGCCGTGAGGGGGCGTGCCGTAGGTCAGGGCGTCGAGCAGGAACCCGAACTTGGCCCGGCTCTCCTCTTCGGAGAGTCCGAGCAGCCCGAAGACCTTCTGCTGCACCTCTTGCTGGTGAATCCGGATGCTGCCACCACCGAGTTCGAAGCCGTTGAGCACCACATCGTAGGCCCGGGCCTTCACCGCCCCGGGATCACCATCGAGCAGGCCCACGTCTTCTGGGCGAGGCGAGGTGAAGGGGTGGTGCATGGAGTACCAGCGGCCCTCGTCCTCGTCGTACTCGAAGTTGGGGAAGTCGGTGACCCACACGAACTTGTCGACGCCCTCGGGGATGAGGTTCTGCTGCTTGGCGAGATGCAAACGCAGAGCACCCAGAGCGGCGTGCACGGTGCTGGTGCGATCGGCGACGAAGAAGGCCTGATCGCCGGCCTCGAGGCCCAAGCGCTCATTCAGGGCGGCGATGACGTCGGCGTCGAGGAACTTGGCGATGGGGCTCTGCCACGTGCCGTCCTCTTTGCAGGTACCCCAGGCGAGGCCCTTGGCGCCGTGCACCTTCACGGTCTTGGTGAGCTTGTCGATCTGACCACGGCTCAGGCCGCCCTTGGGCAGCCGGATGGCCTTCACGCTGCCGCCGGCCTCGAGGGCCCCGGTGAACACGCCGAAGCCGCAGCCCTTCACCACGTCGCCCACATCGCACAGCTCGAGCCCAAAGCGCATGTCAGGGGCATCTTTGCCGAAGCGGTTCATGGCCTCGTCATAGGTGATGCGGGGGAACGGCAGAGGCACCTCGACGCCCTTCACCTTCTTCCAGATGCGGGCGAGCATGCCCTCCACGAGGCCGTAGACGTCTTCGGGCTCGATGAACGACATCTCGATGTCGATCTGGGTGAACTCGGGCTGGCGATCGGCCCGCAGATCCTCGTCGCGGAAGCAGCGGCAGATCTGGAAGTACCGATCGAAGCCACTCACCATGAAGAGCTGCTTGAAGATCTGAGGGCTCTGGGGCAGCGCGTAGAACTTCCCGGGGTGCACGCGGCTGGGCACCAAGTAGTCACGGGCGCCCTCGGGGGTGGCCTTGGTGAGGATCGGGGTCTCCAGCTCGAGGAAGCCGTTGTCCACGAGGTAGTTGCGCACCTCGTTGTTCACCTTGGACCGGGTGATCAGGGCCTGCTGCAGCGGCGTACGACGCAGGTCGAGGTACCGGTACTTGAGGCGCAGATCCTCGTGGGTGGGGATCTCGTCCCGGATGGGGAACGGCGGGGTCTCCGCGGCGTTGAGGATCTCCGCCTGGGTGACCTCTACCTCGATCTCGCCGGTGGCGATCTTGGGGTTGGCGCTCGGGCGCTTCACCACCCGACCTGCAGCAGCGACGACATATTCGCGGCTGAGCTTGCCAGCGAGAGCAAAGACCTCTTCGCTCACGGCCTTGTCGAAGCGCAGCTGGGTGACCCCTTCGCGATCGCGCAGATCGACGAAGGCGCTGCCCCCCTGCTCTCGGATGGTGTTCACCCAGCCCATGACGACGACGTCACGGCCTTCGTCGCTGGCCCGGAGGCTGCCACAGCGATGCGTACGCTTCAGCTCACTGAGAAAGGCGCTCATCTGTCCCCCCTACTTGCCGGAGACCCGGTCTTTGAAGGTGCCGGTGGTGGTGTCGATGCGCACCACGTCGCCGGCGTTGATGTACAGCGGGACCAGCACGCGGATGCCGGTGGTGGTGAAGGCGGCGGTGGTGACCGAGCCGCTGGCGGTGTCGCCCTTGCTGCCGGGCTCCACGGTGTCGAGGGTCATCTCCACGAACTGGGGCAGCTCGATGCCCACCACCTTGTCGTTGTAGATCACCGCCTTGACCTCGAGGTTCTCCACGAGCCAGCTGGCGTCGTCGCCGAGCTGCTCGCCGGTGAACTCGAACTGGTCGTAGGTCTCGTTGTCCATGAAGACGTAGACGGCCTCACCGGCGCCGGGCTGCTCATAGAGGTACTGCGCGCTCCGGAACAGCAGGTCGGGCTCCTGGAACTTCTCGCCGGCCTTGAAGGTCTTGTCGGAGACCTGGCCCGTGAGGGCGTTCTTGAGACGCACCTTCACCAGAGTGGCAGCACCACGGGCGCTGGGGCTCTGGGTGGTCATGCTGACGATGGTCCACGGCGCGCCTTCGTAATCGATGCGCACGCCCTTCTTGAAATCGCTGGTGGTGATCATGCTGACTCGACCCTGAACAGGTACTTGTTATCGAGGCTGGTTGTGTCGGTTCGATGGGTGCTCCCACCGCGCCGGAGACCCTAGAGGAGGCCAGCGTCCAGGGCAAGTGGAGAAACGCTGTAGACTCGCCACCGCGCGGGTCACCGCTCATGGATGGAGGGGTGCATGTCGCTGAGTTGGATCGTCGTGTGGACCGGCCCTGGCGCCGACGTGGTGATGGCCCGCCTCGCCGCGGCGTCGGAGCATGGGGGGCAATTGTTCGACGCCCCCTATGGAGATCGCACGCTCACGGCGTGTCAGCTGACGCTCTTCCGGCCAGGGGGTGCCGTGGGCATCACCCTGGTGGCGGCGCCCCCCACCCTCCCCCCAGCGACGCTCCGAGCCGCCCTCGCCCGGGCCCGGGCGGTGGTGGTGGTGCCCGAAGATGATGTCGAAGGGGCCCTGGACTCTACCCACCTGACCCTCGAGCACCTCGGGAACGCCAGCCATCACCCCCTCGTGGCCCTGCTGGGCCACCCACACCCGAGGGTGCAGTTGTCCCACCCGGATCCGATGGTGTTGTTGGGTCAGATCGCCGACCAGCTGCAGGCCGCGCAATCAAATACCCAAAGTACAACGGATGCCGTTCGGGCCGAGGCACCTCCACCGCCAGCGCCTCGCCAGGCACCCCCACTGCCGGCACCGGCAGCCCCATCGGCGCCCAGGCCGGCGCCACTGGCCGCTCCAGCAATGAGGAAACGCAGTGGCCTTCGGGCACCCGGGGGACCCACCTCGGTCATGGCCCTCGCCGACGACCCCCCACATGATGGGGTCACAGCCGATCCGCTCGCCCGGCGCTCCACGGTGCGCTACTTCGCCCGGATGAATCCGCAGAAGCTCTATCCGGTGATGGTGGCCTTCACTCGGGAGCAGCTCGCGAAGGCCGCTGGTGTAGCGCAAGTCGAAGGTGCCCAGCTCGAGCTCGATGCCCGAGATCCGGTGATCACGGTGGTGCCGGTGTTTCCTGGCTGTCTCTGTACCCCACAGCAGCTTCAGGTGGATCTCACCCCAGAGACCGTAGAGGTCAGATTCTGGCTCACGCCGCTGGTCCGGGGCCGCCTCGGAGATGCCCGCGTCGAGATCCATCAGCACGGTCGCTGCCTCGATCGTATCCCCACACCGGCGAAAGTGGCTGATCAGGCCCTCACCCGCATGGTGGCCGTGGGCTCGGCGCTGGCGCCTCTGGGCAGCAAGCTGTTGGAGAAGTCGGGCCTCGATCCGCTCACCCTCCTCACCGAGCGACTCCCCGTAGTGGGCGAATGGCTCACCCACGCTGATCCTGCGGTGTTCCGTTGGGGACTCGCCGGTGGTCTCGCCCTTATCGCTTTGGGCTTGTACGCCGCTCGCCGCGCCAAGATGGCCCCACCGGTGGATCACCGATTTGTTCTCGCAGGGGCCTGACCCCCTTTGATACGGTTCGCCACTCGACGCCGGGCCCCAGGTGTAGAGGAGTAGGCTCTCACCTCCATTCGGCCCAGGCGTGAATCGACATTTCGAGGAGGACACAGATGCGTCGATGGCGGATCTCTGCAGCGGCCCTCGCCGCCCTCGCCCTTGCGGCGTGTGATTCTGAAGATGCCACCGAAGGCGGCGAAGGCGGCAGCGGCGGTCGGGTGATGCTCGACGGTGGCGCTGGTGCCGGAGGCGCTGGTGGCATGGCCGGCGCCGGTGGCGGTGTTGCTGGTGCCGGCGGCGGCGTCGCTGGCGCAGGTGGCGCTGGCGGTGTCGCAGGTGCCGGTGGCATGGGCGGCGAGCCTGGCGGCGCTGGTGGTATGGGGGGTGAGCCCGGCGGTGCTGGTGGCATGGGTGGTGATCCTGGCGGTGCCGGCGGTATGGGTGGCGATCCAGGTGGTGCCGGCGGCATGGGTGGCGACCCCGGTGGCGCAGGTGGCATGGGTGGTGATCCTGGCGGTGCCGGTGGCATGGGCGGCGAAGGCGGCATGATGATGCCCCCGGACTGCATGCAGGCCTGCGCAGGTGCAGTGGAGTGCCTCACCGGTGGTGAAGAGCCTCTCTGCCCCCAGCTGAGCGCGGACGTGCCAGAAGATCCGCCGATCATCGAGGCGGCCTGTCAGGCAGCCTGCGAGGCGCAGCCCGATCTCTTCGCCGATGCCGCTGAGCAGACCTGTGTCGACTTGCTCGTAGACATCCTCACCGGCGAGCCCGAGTTCGGCGCCGCCTGTGCCCCCGGCCTCTTCGAGGCCTGCCCCGAAGAGGTGGCCGACTTCCAAGGTGAGCCCCTCGAAGGGGGTGGCTTCCGCCTCACCGGCGACAGCACCGAGCTGCCTGCGGGCCAGCAGGGCTCCTGCGGCGGCGCGGGCTCGGAGGCGGTCTACCGCTTCACCGCCCCCGAGGCGGGCCTGTGGCAGTTCTCCACAGTGGATGCCGAGACGCTCTTCGACACCGTGCTGCACGCACGCGCTCAGTGTGAGGCCCTCATCTCCGAGGTGGCCTGCAACGACGACTCAGGTGGCCTGCAGAGCACCATCCGCCTGCGCCTCGCTGCCGATGAGTCCATCTTCTTGTTCGTCGACGCCTTTGCAGAAGAGTCCGGCGGCGCATTTGCCCTCACCGCGGTGCCCATCCCCGAGCCCGGCATCGGCGAGCCGTGTGATCCTGACGGGATCGCGAACATCTGCGCCGAAGGCACCTTCTGTCTACAGGCTGACCCTGAAGCGGATGCCGGTGTCTGCGCCATGGCTGAGGCCCCTGTCCTCGCCTCTGGCGTGGTCAGCATCGTCGAGAGCACCTTGCGCTTCCGCCTCGACGGTACGGACGCCAACGGCGACGTGAACACCGTGGGCATTCAGCTCCTCGACGCCGAGGGTGCTCCCCTGAACCTGCTCCCCGAAGAAGAAGAGCCACTGTTCGAGGGCTTCCTCGACTCGGGCATCTTCGGCGAGGTGGACTTCTCTCTTCGCCTGGCGGTGGAGTTGGAGCCTGCGGTGCTCGAGGCTGCGGCGAGCGCACGCTTCCGCGTGCTCGATCAGCAGGGCCTCAGCAGCGAGCCTCTCGATCTCGAATTCAGCCCCCGCCCTGAGGCGGGCCTCGGCGAAGACTGTGACGCCACCGAGGTGGACAACATCTGCGCCGAAGGCACCTTCTGCTTCACCCCCATCGGTGAAGACGGTGAGGTCCCCACGGATGGTCAGTGCACCGAGGCCACGCCGCCCACGCTGAACACCCTGGAGGCCTTCTCCAACGACGACACCCTGGTGCTCATCGCCGAAGGGACCGATGCCAGCCGTGACGTGATCGGCGTGCGCATCACTCTGATCGACGGTGAAGGGGCCGTCATTCAGTTCCCTGATCCCGATACGGGCGAGTTGACGGACGCCACCTTTGAGTTCGGGCCCGAGGAGCCGGTATACGGCGAAGAGAACGTGCGCATCGTGCTCTCCGTGGGCGGCCTCTCCAACTTCCCCGACACGGCCTCGATCCGTGGTGCCCTCCTCGACAGCGCGGGCCTCGCGAGCGATCCGGTCGACGCCGTCCTGATGGCTCTGCCCGTGGTGGCGGATGGCGAGCCCTGTGATCCCGAAGGGATCCTGAACACCTGCGACTTCCAGCGTCAGTGCGAGGTGCCCGAGGGCGCCGAGCAGGCGATCTGTGTGGCTCCGGTGCTGCCCGAGCTGGTGATGGGCGAGGCCTTCTTCAACCCCGACACGGGGGCTCTGGGCCTTCGCATGACGGCGACGGCCGAGACCACGCTCTTCGGCTTCGAGTACAACCTGCTCGATGGCGCCGGCGAGGTGATCCCGGTGAACGGCAACGCCGAGCCTCTGTTCGCCTTCGGCTTCGACAGCCTGGATCAGCCGATGGAGAACGGGCCCTACCTGGCATCGTCGATCCGCCTCCTCCCTGCAGGCCTTCAGGGTGTAGCGGCGGTGCGCATTTCGCTCATCGACGACGACAACCTTCAGAGCGTGCCTGCTGATCTCCCCACGGCTCTGCCCCCCGAGCTGATGAGTGGCGCGGTCTGTGATCCGCTCGGCGCCTTCGATCGCTGCCCTGGCGAGGAGCTGTGCGTCGACGGCGAGCCTGCGCCCACGTGTCAGGTGGCCCAGTCGGTCTGCCCCGCGGAGTGGGAGGTGGTCGATCTCAACGGCCTGCGCAACAACGACGTCTGGATTGCCAACGGCGACACCGCTGGTGGTATGTCACTGACGCAGGGCACCTGTGGCGGCGGCTCTGCCCAGGGCATCTACGCCTTCACCGCACCTGAGGCGGGCCTCTACCGCTTCGAGACGGACAGCGTCGAGGCCAACGCAGACACAGTGATTTACGTACGCTCGCTCTGCGGCATCGAGTCCCCCGAAGCAGAGCTGGCCTGCAACGACGACGACGAGGGCCGCAATCTGCTCAGCGCCGTGGAGATCAACCTCGAGGCGAACCAGGAGGTCTTCGTCTTCGTGGATGGTTACTTCGATGCCCTCTTCGGTGATGGCTGGCAAGGCGCGTACATCCTCACGGTCTCCCGCCCCGAGTAAGGCGAACGGCCGTGAGCGAATGGCCATGAGCGGACGGCCGTGCTTGCGCACCGCCTGTAGCGGACGGTCATCGCCTGACGGCGACAGCCTGTAGCGGACGCCTGCTTCGCAGAGCTGTAGCGGACGGCGCTGACGCGCCTGTAGCTAAAGAGAGGCTTCAGGACTCTCCCCACCCCACCTCTCTCCCTCATCCCAAAGAGCCTACAAAGCCATAACCCACCTATGCCCGTGCCCCGCGTAGGCGCGGAGGTGGCAGCAGTCGTCGTGAGGTCGGTGAGGTCTCGTTCAGATGCGGGCTTTCACCCGCAGGGGTAGCAGCGCTACCCCGAGGACGGAAAGGTCGCAGCTGGGCGGGAGATCGCCGACCTCACGACGGCTGACGCCACCGCAGCGCCGGAGCAAAAGGAAAGGTCGCAGCTGAGCGGGAGATCGCCGGAGCAGAGAGCGGCTGACGCCGCCGGAGCGCCGGAGCAAGGCTTAGTCCCCCTCAGGCTGGCCATCATCGGGGCCTGGCTCGAAGACATCAGCACAGAACTCGGGGTTCGGGTAGGGCGGGTTGATGTCGCGGAAGGCCGGCACCAGGCACTCGTTGTAGCTCCAGATCGCCGTACAGCGGGTCGAGCGTGCTTGGAACAGTTCCAAAGCCCCCACCACGTCGTCGCGCTCGTTGAGCAGGCGTAAGCCGCTCTCTCGGAGCACCTTCACCTGAAGCGTCACCGGGTTGTTGGGACCACAGATGAACTCCAGACGCATCTCCGAGAGGCCCGTACGGAACCGCACCGCCTCAGCGAGACAGGCTTGCCAGTTGCGTACATAGACCCCTTCAGTGTTCGCGCCATAGAGGCTCGAAGAGAGGTCCATCAGATCGAGGACCAGCTCCAGAGCGTCGCGATCACCGATGCACAGCTCGTCTTCACACTCCACCCCCACCGGCACGGCGAGGCGTGTCTGGATGTCTCTCAGAGTCACCAGGGCATCGATCACGCTCTCCCGGCCCGGGCCGGTGAGATCGAGCTCTGCATAGGCCTGAAGCTCGAGGCCGAGGCCTGCGATGGCCTGGTTCAAATCATCATTCACCGGCTGAGTGGCCAGGGAGCGATCCACCAGGTCCTCGATGTCGGGGATGGCGAAGTTGTTGTACGACCGCTGACGGCACGCATCAGCAGCATCGTGCATGTAGAACCAGGCTTCGTTGAGCGACTGCCACAAATCGTTGGCGGCAAAGGCCTGAATCCCACCGGAGACCCAGCCCTCGAAGTCGGGATCTTCGAACATCGCCCGG
Organism: Bradymonadia bacterium; assembly: GCA_046290225.1. Classification (GTDB taxonomy): domain Bacteria; phylum Myxococcota_A; class Bradymonadia; order UBA7976; family UBA1532; genus JBKAGE01. The sequence continues at coordinate 563,312 of JBKAGE010000034.1, forward strand.
CCCGCATCCAGGAAGTCCCGAGCGCGCCCCACCGACGGGTGCTCGAGATCTACCACCGGATCACCCACTGGGGGCTCCACCATGATCAGCCACTGCTCGTCCAGAGCCCGCATGTGCTGGCGCATGAGGATCCACAAGGTGTCGTCCAGGCGGGCGCCGAGGCCTTGCGCGCTCACCATCAAGTTGATCATGACGCGCGTCGCCACCAGCGTATTGCCTCGGCGGAGGTTCGATTCGCCCCAGAGGCCCAGCTCGATCCAGGGCTCGAGGTTGCCGAGCACCGAGGCCACCAGGGGGCCGTCGTCGAGGGCCCCAGCCCGCTCACCCACGAGCTGCAGCGTCTCGCTCATGCTGATGGGCCGCACCAGAATATCCTGGGTCTGCACCACCACCGAGTCGGTGTCACCCACCGTCACGGTGACGGTGTACACACCCGTGTCACGCCAGCTGTGCTGAACCTCGTTCAAGTCTTCACCCGAAATGGGATCCGAGCCGTCGCCGAAGTCCCAGGTGATGCTCTGGAGCGGATCCCCTTCCTCCCCGGCTTCTGCCTCGATGGAGAAGGTCCACATGGCGGCCTCGTAGATGTCCTCCGGCACCTCGATGTCCGAGATGATCGGGATGGCGTCGCGGATCTCCACCGGCACCAGCTGTGTCGTGGCCCCATCCTCGTCTCGAACCGTGAGCACCACCGTGTAGACACCATTCTGGGCGTAGGTGTGAACGGGCTGAGTCAGGTTGGCACCACTCACCTCGGGGGAGCCGTCGCCAAAGTCCCAGATATACTCGGTGATGAGATCCGCCTGAGATCCTGGGCGGGTGGCCCGAGCGTCGAACTCGATGGGACGCCCCTGCAGGCCCGAGTACGGACCCCCAGGGCTCACGATGGGCGCCACCTCGCGCACTGAGACGTTCACGGGACCTGTGGCGCTCGTACCGAAGCTGTCAGTGACGCGGAGGCTGCCCGTGTACTCACCAGAGTCGAGGGGCACGAAGGCCACCTCTTCACCCACCAGCTCGTACACCCCGTCCAGGTTCATGTCCCACTCGAAGAAGACCACCTGATCTTCCAGCTCTGGCGGCTCGGAGCCCGAGCCGATGAGCGTGATCGGGCGACCCTCGGCGCCGACATAGGGACCACCGGCCACCACGATGGGCGGGTTGTTCACGCGGAAGTTACGCTGTTGGGTGTATCGGTCACCGTGGCAATTGAACAGGCTCAGCTCGAACCGGTACTGCCCGGGCAGAGCCAACGCCGAGCCTTGAGCGTAGACGAGGTTGAGGGCACCCACCTGCACGCTGGCCGACTGACCAGCGACACAAGCTGCCGGAGCCTCGACATCCCAGCTGAACGACGCCTCAGGGACCACATCACCGTTCTCAGGGCCTTCCAAACTGAAGGGCACCTCTTCCGCCATGAGCCAGTTGCGGGTCAGGCTGCTCTCGTTGCCGCAAGCATCCACCGCGGTGATCTGGAGCGTGCGCAGACAGGCATCTTCGCTGATCTCCTGGGTGATACGCGGCGCAGGATCGACGACGTCGACGGCAAGCACCGAGGCCTCGGGCACTCGGCCGGGCTCGAAACATGCCCCTTCAACCAACAATGGGTTGACGCCGATCACCGGCGCCGTACGGTCGAAGGCCACCAGACCACCTGGGGTGATGTCTGCGCTCTCACCCTCATCGTTCGTCGCCGTAATCACCACCGTGCGGCTGCCCTCGACAGCCTGAGCAGCGTTGATGGGGATCTCGACCTCGAGGGCACTGCCGTCTTCGGGCAACACCACGTTGGCGGCGCCGACGATCAGGCCATCCACCTTGGCGAGCACACCCACGGCCCCACCACCCTGCTGGCGCAGAGAGACCCGGAAAGGTCCGGGCGCCACGCCCACACAATCTCCACCGCGAGGCCAGAGCAGCTCGCCAGCGGGGGGCAGCTTGAGGCGTACGCGTACCTCGGCCTCAGCAGAGGCCGACCACTCGCCAAAGACGTCACGCCCTCTCACCCGCACCACCTGGGTGGTCCCGGTACGCCAGTCGGGCGATCGATAGTTGCGAATGATCTCACCGACGTAGTCGCTGCCATTGAGCTCCCCGGCGCCGTTGATGTCATCGGCGCCATAGAGGCCATCGTTGTCGGTGTCCCATGCGTAGGCGATGATGTTGTCGCACGGGGCATTAGGATCGAACGATGCCCGAGCGTCGAGATCGACGCTGGCGAAGACTCCACGCACTCGGGCGGTGACATAGGGGCCACCGGCATCCGCCACGGGCCGCACATTGGCGATGTCCACCCCCACGGTCACCTGGTCAGTGCTCGAACGACCCTGGGCGTCCACCACCCTCAGGGTGGCCGTCACCTGACTCTGAGCGATGATCGGGTGGGAGATCTCGGCGCCGCTCCGCTCAAAGGTGCCGTCGCCGTCCATATCCCAGAGGTACTCGACGATTTCGAAGTCATCGTCGCCTGCAGGGGCGTCGACGATGCTGTTGGTCCCGCTGAAGCGCACCTGCTCGTTGCAGCCTGCCGAGGCCTGAGAGGCTTGAGCCACTGCCACGGGGGGACCAGAGATCCAGAGACGGGTGGTGTCCGTGGCCACCCGGCCGAAGCGATCCTCCACCGCCAGGGTGATGTTGTACTGACCCGGCGCGTCGAGACCCGCCTGAGAGAGCATCGCCGGCGAGATCAGGGGGTAGGCGCCATTCACATCGAAGGTGCCGTCACCGTCCAGATCCCAGCGATAGCCCACGATGGTGTCGTCGCAATCAGCATCGGGATCCCGGCTGCGACGGCCATCGACCCGCACGCTGTCGCCGAGGGCGATGGTGTAGGGCCCCGAAGCATCGGCCTGAGGCGAGCGGTTACCCTCGGTCACGTCAACGGTGAAGGGCATCGTCGCGCTGTGGCCTTGAGAGTCCTCTACGCGCAGGCCCAGGGCGAGGGGGCCGTCGAAGGTGTAGGCCCCAAAGCGGGAGGTCACCCGCTCACCCACGGCATCATCGTATTCGCCGTCTCCGTCGAGATCCCAGGTCCAGGACACCACATCGACTTCGGGGTGAGGCTGAGTGGAGCCACTGGCGTCGAAGGAGACCAGCCCCTCGCATTCGGCAGGGTTCGGGCCCACGACAGCCACCGCCACAGGATCAGGCAGGTGCAATGTGGCCTCGGTCTCCGCGGTGTTCGTGCGACCCGTGAGATCTTCCACCTCGAGGGTGACACGATAGGTGCCCGGCTCGATCCAGCCTGCGTCGGCCATGGCCTCCACCGAGACATCGACCACAGCCTCCTCACCATCGCCGTCATCGTCCTCCACCACGATGTCCCATACACCGTCATCGTTGAGGTCCCAACGGTAGAACCGGATGAAGTCGGCGGGATCAGGATCGAAGGAGGCCGAGGCGTCGAGCTCTGTCGCTTCCCCGACGAAGAGGTGGTAGCCACCACCGCTGCCGTTGATCGGGCCGCCGACGTTGGGACCCCCCACGCGCTCGTCGGGGTGCGCCACCGCAGTAGGCGGCGTGAGATCGGGCAGGCCGATGAGCACCTGCTCGCGAATGCTGTTGCTGCGACCTTCGGCGTCTCGAACTCTGAGCCGCACAAAGACCAGAGGGGGCTGATCCGGCAGTGGGGCGAAGACGCGGACCAGCTCGGTCGTGGGGCTGTCCTGAGTCTCGAAGACCCCGTCATCGTTGAGGTCCCAGTCGAACTCGACGATCTCCAGGCCCGGCACCGGCGAATAGCTCGCCCGGGCGTCCAGGGTGATCCGGCTCTCGTTGTTGAGCGGGTTGATCGTGCCCGGATCAGGCGACTGGAACATCAGCGGCACTGGCCGGGTCTGATAAATGCGGATGCCGGCCTGGGTGACATGGCTCGCCCCCTGGCTGTCGGTCACCCGCAGAGCGATCAAGTTGGTGGGATCACCCGTCTCGCGATCAGCGGGCCAGCTCATCTCGCTCAGCACCGCCCAGGGCAAGGTGATGCGCTGCCCGCGCAGATCGCCGGCGTCGTCGAAGCTGCCGTTGTTGTCGATGTCCCACGCGTACTCCACGATGCTGTCACCACATCGGAAGTCAGGATCAGACGAGGGCGAGCCGTCCACGAGGAGCGACGAGCCGTCAGTCACCGTGTAGATCGCCTGAGTGGTGGCCGCCGTGGGCGAACGGTTGCCCTCCGTCACCGCCACATTGAAGTTGGTGGTGTGCGTGCGGCCGCGATCGTCGGTCACCGTGAGGCTGGCGGGGAACGTCGAGAACCGATTGTAGGTGTAGCTGAAGTCGGAGTTGCCACCCACGCCCTCGAAGCCCGGATCAGGGTGCACATCCCAGGCGTATCGCACGATGCGGCGCTCGGGGTTGGGGTGGCTGCTGTCGTCCCCGTTGAAACGTACGGGCTGCAGGCAGGCAGCAGGCTGAGGGTTCACCCGAGGCACCGCGATGGGATCACGGGGGTAGATGGTGAGGGTGCCCTGAGCCACCGCCACTCGATCCGTGCCGTCCACCACCCGCAAGCGAATGGTGTGCTCTACGCCCAGAGGCAGAGTACTCAGGCGATCCCAGGGCACCTGCGGGTTCAGGCCATTGGCGTCGTCGTACTGGCCGTCGTTGTCGAGATCCCAGGTGGCGGTAAGCGTGTCGCCACAGTTCAGGTTGGCATCCTCGGCGCTGCCCTGAAGCGAGAGAGAGGCGGTGGCCTCCATGGTGTATGGCCCGCCGGCGAGGGCAGAGGGCGCCGCCGCCGGGGATCGGAGCACGTTCACCGTGGTGGTGGTCTGCTCAGAAGACACCCCGTCGGGATCATCATCCAAAACCCTCAACGTCACCGTGTAGATGCCCGCCCGATCGTAGGTGTGGTTGATGAGCGTGGAGCCGTTGTTCGTTTGATGATCGACTGGGGCGCCAGTCTCCCACCAGAGGCCATCGCTGGCGTCCACATCCCATTGGAACGTGGCGATCTGCCGGTCACGGTTGGGATGGAACGACTGTCGATGATCCAGAGCCACCTGACCGGCCCCGCCGCCGCGACACCCCTCAACGACTTCATTGGGCTGCACCGCCGCCAGAGGTACGGGCTTGGGCTTGAACAGGGTCGGGGTGATCGTGAGCCCGGCCCAGCCCGTCGTGAGGGTGGGTTGAGCATAATCGATGGTCACCGACCGGTTGGTGGACCAGGTGTCCCTGATGATGCCGAAGTTCTCGTAATCGTTCAGGTGACGGGACTGAGCACGGTTGTAGTAGGTGTTGAACTCGGTGACCCAGTCGTGGCCCCCCATGTCGAGGAGCTCGGGGCTCCCCGTCCGGTAGCCCTTTTGATGAGAATACATCGCGTAGGTGTAGCCACAGGTGGGGGCGTTGTAGACCCCCACAGGCGTACCGCACAGATAGTCGCCCAGCTGAAAAAGCCCTGCCGTCCAGTGAATGCCTTGCAGGTTCGGCGTGGACCAGTGGCGGCTCGTGTACGACACATAACGGTTGTACATGTCGACCAGCTGGGTCTGGGTCAGGGTCGAATAGGGCGCGAAGGGCTGGGTGTTGTTGCGCTCCATGTTGTGGATGCCCAGCCAGCGTGCACCGACGAAGGCCCCACCGGTCAGGTGGAAGTCGTGCCGACTGCTGTTCTTGTGGCTCGTGCGATAGCTCGAAGCACCATGAATGCTCTGGTTCTCGTAGAGGTTGGTGGCGATGCGGTACTTGTGGCGGTTGTTGACGATGACCCCATAGGGTCCGCCAGCCACCTCGGCACTCTCGAGGCCGATGTAGGCCCACTGCGCCGTCGACGCATCCATACGATCGCATGTGGTGGGCGTCTGGTTGTTGCCGTAGAGCCAACCACCATAGGAGCAGCCCCCGTCGTGCTGGATGTAGCCGAGGTAGTCCACGATCTCCTGGACGTACTTCTCATAGGGCTGAGTGCGGATGGTGTTGTTGGCGTTGCCCACCTGCACAGGGGTCCCTGCGAGGCTGGGCAGCACGGTGGCGATGGACCCGAGGCCCAAGCCCACCATATAGGTGCCGCTGTTGTTTCCGATCCAGGCGCCGCCATTGTTGTTGGTGTTGGTGATGCGGTTGCAGCGACGCTCGCTGCCATCGGGGTTCCAGCCACAGGTGTTGTCTTCGTCACCTGAGCCGGCGATGGAGCCGCTGGTCCAGAGATAGGCCCCATCACCCACCTGGATCGAGAAGTTCAACCCTCGGGCGATGGTCTCTGCGTACGGATCGTCGTGCCAGCGCGTGTCATTGGCTTCGTGCCACCCTTCAGGTAAAGCCCGCCCAAAGGTGTTGATGCCCCCTGGTGGATAAGCAGGCTGGCGGCCGTTGGCGGTCATGGCCCAGACCATGGCCATGTTCGCCGCCGCCTGATACGTACCACCCCTGCTGTGGGGCAGCGCCGCGGTGATTGCGCCTCCGCTGCCGGCGTATTGCCCCATGTGCCGATGCAACCACCAGAGCGTCTCGTGCACGGTCAGGGTGGTCATGATGTCGAGCTGATCACGGGTCCACTTCGTCGGATCAGACGAAGGGGTCCAGTCATAGACGAACATGCGGAAGGTGCCGAAGGTCTCCTCAGCAGGATTGCAACGGCTCACCGCCCGCACATCGATGGTGATCGTCTTGCCGTTGTCGACCGTGGGCACCTCGTAGGTGCGACCGAGATCATAGATCGTGTTCGTGCCGGCCACAGGCACGACGTGGCGGCTGGTCTCGTCTCCGAAATTACGGTTTCGGTTGGTGTCCCAGGCCACATCGTACCCCGCGCCACAGGTGGCGTTGCGCATGATGGCCTTCAGAGTGATCCGGGCATACTCGTGCACCGGCCAGGGCAGCTCGAGATTGTTGGGCGCATATGGGACAGGCAGGATCTCGGGCGCTTGCGCCTGGGCATCTTCCGCGGTCCACATCACCCCCACCATGGCGAGTAAGACCAGTAATCGGGACGGGCCAGTCCGCGAACACACCTTCTCCATGATCACCCTCCATCTCGGACAGCGAGACAGTCTGTGAAAATGGGCGCTGCGCACATGTCTGACGACATACACAACACACCCAGGATGATGATGGTCCCCCTCAGGGCCCAGGTGTGTCAACCATGGTGAAATGACGGCGAATGTAAGACTTTGAGATCAAAGGTAAGTCTAAGGAGGAGGGACCCGCCTTCTCCGGCGGGTTTCAGGTCGGACAAAAAACCACAAACACATACCCATGTATGCGGGTCAGTCCCCTGGTGCTTGTCCGTCACCACCGGCCTGAGCGGCGGTGCCGTCGTCCTCACAGTACTCCGGGTTGGGGTAGCTGGCGTTGAGGTTCGGGAAGGCCGGTACCAGACAGCTGTTGTAAGCCCAGACTGCCAGGCAACGGGTCGAACGCGCCTGGAAGTAGTCCAGGGCAGCGACGACGTCGGACTCCTCGTCCACCAGGCGCAGGCCATTGGCCCGGGTCACACGAGCCCGGAGCGTCACGGGGCTGAAGGGTCCACAGACATACTCCAGGCGCATCTCCGACAAAGCGGTCCGGAACTTCACGCCTTCTACGAGGCAGGCCTGCCAGTTGCGCACATAGGCCCCTTCGTTCGCCGCAGCGGTCAACTCCGTCGACAAGTTCATCAGCTGCACCAGCAGTTCCAGAGCGTCGCGATCGCTGATGCAGTTGTTGTCCTCACACTCCAGGCCCACAGGAGTGGCCAACTGGGCTTGGATGGCCCGCAGATCCTGCAGCGCGTTGAGCACCTCTGCACGGCCAGGGGCGTCGAGGCCGAGCTCGGCGTATTGCTGCAGCTCCAAGGCCAGCAGCGCCACGGCCTCGTTGAGGTCCTCGTTGATGGCCTGCGCTGCGCTGGCCCGCTCGATGAGATCCCGAACGAAGGGGATCTCGAAGTTGTTGTACTTGGTGGCCTTGCAGGGGTGTGCGGCGTCTGCGAGGTAGAACCACGCCTCGTTGAGCGACAAGGAGATGTCGTTGGCCATGAAGGCCTGCAGCGGGTTCGACAATGTGGCCTCGATGTTGTCTCCCTTCATCATGTCCTCGGTGAGGCCCAGGTAGACATCGGCCTGCGCCACGCTGGGGTGGTCCGCAGGGAACTGGTCTGCATCGTCGCCCACGAGTCGGGCCCGCTCTGCCAGGACCTTGCGCTCCGCCTGACGCATGATCAGGTAGAGCGTGTCGTCGAGTTCGGCGCCGAGTGCCATGGCGTTCACCAGGATCGAGACAATCTGCTTCACGGCGAGCATCGTGTTGCCGCCCTTGCCGTTGGCCTCGCCCCACATGGCCATATCCATCCAGGGCTCGATGGCCTCGAGGGCCTGGGCCACCAGCGGACCGTCGTCGTTGGCCTCCAGGCGAGCGTCTACCTCGGTGAGCAGCTCGGCCATGGTGGCCTCTCTCACCTGAACCTCAACGCTCTGAATGCCCACAGAGTCACCATCGCTCACAGTGACGGTGACCGTGTAGGTGCCTGCATCACGCCAGGCATGCTGCACCGAGGAGAGCTCTGCGCCGGTGACGGGCTCGGAGCCATCGCCGAAGTCCCAGGTGTAACTCTCAATCGGGTCGTCCACGCCGCCAGCGTTGGCCGTGATGCTGAAGGTCAGCGCGGTGATCTCGTAGGGATCCTCCGGGGCCTCGATGTCGGAGAGCTGAGGCAACGCGTCGAGCACGATGACCGGCACGATGACGCTGGTGCTGGTGTCTTCGTCGTGCACGGTGAGCCGTACGTTGTAGACGCCGTTCTGAGCGTAGGTGTGCCGGGGCTGGGTCAAGGTGTTGCCCGAGAGGGTGGTCCCATCGCCAAAGTCCCAATCGAAGCGCGTCAACAAGTCGGTGGGCGAGCCGGGTCGTGAGCCACGGGCATCGAACTCTACCACGTGGCCCTGAGGCACCTTGTAAGGACCACCAGCGTCGACGATGGGATCCACCTCGATGACGTCCACCACCACGGCGGCGGTGTCGCTGGCCCCGAAGCTGTCGGTGACCCGCAGACGGCCCGTGATCCGGCCGGCGTCGGAGGCCACGAAGTTGATGGTCTCACCGGCGAACTCATACTCACCGTCGCGATCCATGTCCCACTCGTAGAGGGCGATGAAGTCCTCCGCCTCCGGGGACTGGGACTGACCACCATTGAGCACGATGACCCGGCCCTCACTGCCCTGATAGCTGCCACCGGTCATGGCCACGGGGGGTGCGTTGATGCGGAAGGTCCGTTGACGGCCATAGGGCACCCCACGGCAGTCGCTCAACAACAGGTCGAACCGGTAGAGGCCGGCAGCCTGCACCCTGGCACCTTCGACATAGGGGAAGGCTGTCGCGCCATCGAGGTTCATGGTGGCCGACTCGCTGGCCACGCACTGGGCGGGCACGTCGAGCGACCATGTGTAGGTGGCGCTGGACACCACGTCACCGTTCGCAGGGCCGACGATCTCCGGCTCCGCCTGCTCGGCCATGAGCCAGCTCCGCTGAAGCGTGGAGCGGTTGCCACAGGCGTCAGTTGCAGCGATGTCGAGGGTCCGGATACAGGCCTCTGCGCTCACCCCCTGCTCCACTGCGGGGGCGGGGTCGAGGGCGTCGCTCACCTGAAGCTCGAGACCCGGAACCTGTCCCTCTGCGTAGCAGGCACCCTCGGTGAGGGCTGCGTTGATCGCGATGACGGGGCCGGTGCGGTCGAAGGCCACCTGACCACCGGAGTTGACCACGGACTCCTGGCCCTCGTCGTCGAGGAGGACCACGGTGACCGCCGCCATGCCCTCGGGGGCCAGAGTAGTGTCCACATCGATGTCGGCGCTCACGGCGCTGCCGTCCGCTGGGAGGTTCACGACCGTGCTGCCCACCTCGACGCCGCCGACCTTGGCGGTGAGGGTGACCTCACCCCCATCAGGCTGACGGACCGAGACCTGGAACGGATCAGCATCCTCGGGCACACAGTCGCCACCTCGGGGCCAGAGGATCTCGCCCAGTGGGGGCAGCTTGGACCGGACCCGGATCTCCGCCTCCGCTGGCTCGGACCAGAGGCCGAACACATCGAGGGCCTTGAGGCGTACCACCTGAGTGGTCCCCGTTCGCCAACCCGGGTTGATGTATCCCTGGACCTGAGCACCAACATAGTCGCTGCCTACGAGGGCGCCGGCGCCATCCACGTCGTCCGCGCCGTAGAGACCGTCGTTGTCAGTGTCCCACGCGTAGGTCTGGATGTGATCACAGGGGGCGTTGGGCTCCAGACTGCCACGGGCGTCGAGATCGACACCGGCGAAGGTGCCGTCCACCTGCGCGGTGATGTACGGCCCACCGGCATCAGCCACGGGGCGCACATTGGCCACGTTGACGGCCACAGTGACGGTGTCGGTGTCGGTCCTGCCGAGGGCGTCGATGACCATCAGCGTCGCGGTCACCGAGTCTTCGGCCACGACGGCGTCGAGCACGGTCTCGCCGCTGCGCTCGAAGATGCCGTCGCCGTCCATGTCCCATCGATACTCTTCAATGGCGAAGCGCCCATCACCTTCGGGCCCATCGTGCGTGCTGTTGGCGCCAGTGAAGGACACCTGCTCGTTGCACGACGCGCTGGCCTTGGAGGCCTGTGCCTGTGCAGTGGGGGTGCCCACCAGCCAGATCCGAGCCCGATCAGTGGCGGTGCGACCAAAGCGGTCCACCACCTCGAGGGTTACCTCGTACTCGCCCGGTGCCCCCATGCCAAAGCCAGCCAGCTGGGCCGCGCTCACGTTGAACTGAGCGCCCTGAACGTCAGAGCTGCCATCTCCATCGAGATCCCACTGATAGCGCAGGATGCTGTCGCCACAGCTGGCATCGGGATCCGCTGAGGCGGACCCGTCGAGGGCCACGCTGCCACCATAGGGCACGACATACTGACCCGCCTCGGGCACCGGAGCGCGGTTCCCCTCGCTCACCACCACGGTGGTCGTCGCCCGAGCGCGATGGCCGGCAGAGTCTTCCACCTCGACGCCCACCGTCAGGGGACCGCCGAAAGTGAACTGCCCAAAGCGGGTGGTAAGCACCTCGCCGACGCCATCGTCGTACACGCCGTCGCCATCGAGGTCCCAGCGCCAGCTCACCACGTCCACGTCGGGGTGGGCATGCTCGGCTTCACTGGCATCGAGGACCACCTGACCATTGCAGGCAGCAGGGCTGGGGTTCGCCGTCACCGACACAGTGGGATCACGGGGATACACAGTGAGGGTGGTGGTGGACTGCGCCGTCTGCCCGGACTCGCTCTCCACCTCGAGGGTGAACTCGTAGTCGCCGGGCTTGTCGAGGCCGAGCTGCTCGGCGAGCGCCGCAGGGATCTTGAGCACCGCCTCGGCGCCGTCACCATCAGCATCTTCGGCGACAATGTCCCACTCGCCGTCACCATTGAGATCCCACCGGTAGTAGCGGATGCGATCCTCGGCATCAGGGTCGAAGGACTCCGAAGCGTCGAGCTCGATCTCCTCGATGCCCTCTTCGTGGTGCACGATGGTGCGCTGCGTCCGGGCGCCAGAGGCCGTCTCGACCTCCACGATGATCGAATGGCTCCCCTTCCGGTCCAGGCCGTAGAGGGCCTTGATGTCGGGGGTCAGGGTCAGCTCACCCTCGGCGCCGTCGCCGTTCTCGTCAGCGCGCTCGATGTCCCACACACCATCCGCGTCGAGATCCCACCGGTAGAAGGCCGGGGGATCTTCAGCATCAGGGGGCACGATGTCACCGGTGTCCAGCTCCACTGACTCCCCTTCCGACTCCACGTGGTACAGCACAGTGCCGGTGCCGGTGGATCCGTTGGGGTAGACGATCTGAAGGCCGACTTCGTGACTGCCTGGCTTGTCGAGGCCGAACTCCACCACCTGCTCGGGGGTGAGCACGAGGGTGGCCTCAGCACCATCTCCGTTGTCGTCCCGCTGCTCCACGTCGTAGTCGCCGTCGCCGTCGAGATCCCACCGGTAGCGGGTCGAGGGGGCGGGGTTGTGGTCGATGACGTCCCGAGAGTCGATCTGCATGCCGTCGTCGCCATCATCGACGTGCTGGGTGAAGCTGGAGTTGGTCTGCTGACCATCTGCATTCTCCACCTGCACAGTGATGGTGTGGCTGCCCTCGGTGTCGAGGCCGTAGCGCTCAGCCTGCTCCGGCGTCAGGGCCAGGATCGCCTCGGCGCCGTCGCCGTCCTCGTCTACCCGAACGATGTCCCACTCGCCGTCACCGTCGAGATCCCATCGGTAGATGGTGAGGGGGCCTGCGTCTTCGGGATCCACCACTGAGGGGGTGTCAATGACCACGCCATTCTCTGGCGCGTCGACAGAGACCACCACCTTGCCCGTCGTCCTGTTGCCGGAAGCCGTCACCACCTCGATGGTGATCTCCTGCTCCCCGGTGTGGTCGAGGCCATACTCTCGGGCCATCTCATCGGTGATCTCCAACTCGGGATCGGCCTGCTCGACATCAAAGGTGCCGTCACCATCCAGGTCCCACCGGTACAGCACCGGCGGATCTGCAGGGTTGCGATCCACCACGTCGTCGGCGTCGAGGTTCATCCCCTCTTCAGGATCCCCCACCCACTGCACATAGGTCACCGTCCGCTGCTGACCATCCGCGGTCTCGGTCTGCACGCTGATCTGATGGGCGCCGTTCTGATCGAGGCCGTACTGAGCTTGCTGATCCAAGGTGAGCACCAGGGTGGCCTCGGCGCCGTCGCCATCTTCGTCCACCTGCTCGACGTCGAACTCACCATCCCCATCGAGATCCCACCGATACACCGTGGGGGGATTCTCGGGATCGATCTCCACGACGGTCTCGGCATCGAGAGACAGGCTGGAGTCGGGGGCATCGACGACATGGGTGTACGTGGTGGTCTCGGTCTGACCGCGACCATTTTCCCGCTCCACAGTGATTTCGTGGGCACCGGGCTGGTCGAGGCCGTACTCTGCGGTCTGCTCCGGCGTGAGCTTGAGCTCCGACTCCACACCATCGCCGTTCTCGTCCACCTGCTCCACGTCGAACTCGCCGTCGCCGTCCAGATCCCAGCGATACACGGTGGCAGGGGCATCATTGTCAGGGGTGGCCACCTCGGTGACGTCCACAGAAACCCCACCGTCCTCTTCGGGGGCGCTGTGCACCACAGTGGCGCGGGTGGTCTCACCAGAGACCGTCTCCACCTCCACGATGATCTCGTGGGTGCCGTCCTGGTCGAGGCCATACTGAGCGGCCTGCTCCGGGGTCAGGTTCAGGACAGACTCGGCGCCGTCGCCGTTCTCGTCAGCCTGCTCGATGTCAAAGACGCCGTCGCCGTCGAGATCCCAGCGATACACCGCCGGGGGATCTTCAGCGTCGCGCTCGATGATCTGGTCGATGTCCACCTGCACGCCGTCCTCGGCGTCGTCGATGATGTGGTGGTAGGTCGTCTCGGTAATGTGACCACGATCGGTCTCCACCTGAACGGTGATCTCATGGGCGCCAGGCTGGTCGAGACCATACTGAGCCCGCTGCTCGGGCGTCAGACTCAGCTCCGCCTCTGCGCCATCACCATCCTCGTCGATCTGCTCGATGTCCCATTCACCATCACCATCGAGGTCCCACCGATACACTCGAGGCTTGCCCGCTTCGTCTAGGGGGGCGTCGGCGTCGAGGGTCACCGTAGGATCACCACCACCGACGGCGTGGTAGCCGCTGGGATCATCCTCGCCGTTGTCTCGACCACCAACGTTGTCGCCTCCGACGGCCTCGTCGGGGTTGGCCACGGCGGTGGGGGGCGTCTCACCGGGGAGCGCCACCAGGAGCATCTGCCGCGTGATGTTGGTCCGACCAGCGGCGTCGGTGACCCGCAGGCGGATATAGGGCTGAGGCGCCACGTCGGGCAAAGGCCAGAAGACCAGCTGAGCCTCGTGCACGGGCTGGTTCTGGATCTCGAAGGTGCCGTCGTCGTTGAGATCCCAGTCATAGCGCACAATGTCCACGCCGGGGATCGGCGAGTGGCTCGCCCGACCATCGAGGGTGAAGTTGCTCACGCCGTTGTCCGCGGCCATGGCCGCCACCGTCGGTGACTGGAAGACCACGGCCACAGGGCGGGTTTGATAGATGCTCACGCCACTGTGGGTGGTGTGGGTGAGGCCGAGACTGTCGGTGACCCGCAGGCTGATGGGGTTCACCGGCAGACCCGTGTTGCGATCCGCAGGCCAGTTCATCGTGGACAGCACAGCCCAGGGGATGACCGTCGTGGCCCCTCGGGCATCTACGGGATCGTTGAAGTTGCCGTTGCCGTTCACATCCCAGGCGTACTCCACGATGCTGTCACCGCAGTTGCCGTTGGGGTCGAACGACGCCCGACCATCGAGGGCCAGATCGTCACCGTCGGTGACGTGGTAGACCGGCTGAGAAGTGATGGCCGTGGGGCGCTGGTTGCCCTCGCTCACCACCACCTCGAAGGACCTGATTCGGCTCCCGCCCACGTTGTCGGTGATCTTGAGCCGCCCCGGGTAGGTCCCGAAGGCCGTGTAGCTGTAGGCGCTCTCAGGCTGCTCGGTGACGATCTCGAAGGCGTCGTCTCCGGCCATGTCCCACGCATAGCTGACCACCCTACGGTTGGGGTTCTGGTGGTAGGAATCGCTGGCATCGAGACGAATGGTCTCCCGACACGCCGCGGGGTTGGGGTTGATCACCGCCCGGGCGATGGGGTGCTTGCGGTATTTGGTCATGGAAGAGATTGCGATGGTGCTGCGGCCCGTGCTGTCGGTCACCTTCAATCGGATGGTGACGCTCTCCTCCCAATCCATCACCTCCTCGTAGAGCGCGTGCGAGACGAGCGGGTTGAGCACGTCGGCGTCGTCGAACTCACCGTCGTCATCGAGATCCCAGGCATAGGTGAGGGTGTCCCCACAGCTCAGATTGGCGTCTGTGGCCGAGGCGCCGCTCAGCGTCACCTCGCCGTTGTTCTCTACCCAGTAGGGCCCGCCGGCGAGGGCACCTGGGGCCGACGGCGGCGCCGAATTCACCTGCACCGAGACCGTGGTGCTCTCGGTGAGAGGCTCACTGATGTCGTTGTCCACCACCCGCAGCGTTGCCTTGAAGATTCCAGGGCGCATGTACCGATGGGTGAACACCACGCTCTTGTTGTTGCTCTCGAAATCCACGGGGGCCCCGGTCTCCCACCAGAGGCCATCGCTGTCGTCAACGTCCCACTGGAAGCGGGCGATCTCTGCCTGGCTGTTCGGGTGGAACGAAGCGCCATGATCAAACTGCACGAGGCCGTTGTTGCCTCCGGCGCAACCCTCGATCACCTCGTTGGGGCGCACCTCGGCGAGGGGCACAGGCTTGGGCTTGAAGATGCTCGGGGTCAACGTGAGGATCGCCCAGCCCGAGTTGAGGTTAGGCCCCACGCGGGCGCCCACGGAGTGACCGTACATGTGGCGATCCACGAAGCGGCCGAAGTCGGTGTAGTTGTTCAGGTGCATGCTCTGGGCACGCACGAAGTAAGTGCTGAACTCCCTCACCCAGTCGTGGCCACCCACATCGAGCAGCTCGGGGGTGCCTGTACGGTAGCCCTTCTGGTGGGAATACATCGCATAGGTGTGGCCACAGTTCGGGGCGTTGTAGACCCCCTGCGGCGTGCCACACAGATGCTCACCGGTCTGCCAGAGGCCAGCGGCCCAGTGTACGCCCCGCATATTGGGCGTGTTCCAGTAGGTGGCGGTGTACTGCACAATCTGGTTGTACATATCCACCATCTCGCGCTGGGTGCGGTTGGTGTAGGGCGCAAAGGGTCGCTCGTCGTTGGGCTCCATGTTGTGGAGCCCCGCCCAGCGCGCCGCCACGAAGGCCCCACCGGTCAGGTGAAAGTCGTGGCGGCTCGTCCAGCCGCGGTAGCTGGAGCGGTACATCGACGCCCCGAAGGGGTTCTTGTTCTGAAACAAGTTCTCGATGATGCGGTACTTGTGACGGTTGTTGACGATGACCCCATAGGGTTTCCCAGCGACGTCGGCGCTCTCCAGGCCGATGTACGCCCACTGCGCCGTCGACGCGTCCATATGGCTACAGGGCCCATCGGCGTTGTTCCCCCGATCGCCGTACAGCCAGCCACCCATGGCACAACCACGGTCGATCTGCATGTAGCCCAACCAGTCGACAGCCTCTTGGATGAATGCCTCCCAGAGACGACCTTTCATGGTGATGTCGGCGTTATAGTGCCCTTCCTGTAAGGGCGTCCCTGCAAGAGTGGGCAGCAACGTGGCCAGGGCACCGAGGCCGAGGCCGTTGTCGTAGGTGCCCCAGGTGTAGGTCACCAGGGCCCCCATGCCGTTGTCGGTGCCGGGGATCGGTTCACAGAGCTTCTCGGTGCCGTCCTCGTTCCAACCACAGGTGTTGGCCTCGTCGACGTTGCGGATGTCTGCCCGATCCGAGCGGCCGTGTATGCCGTTGTTCACGCCGGTGACGAAGTTCACCCAGCGGATCATGGTCTCGGCGTAGGGATCGCTGAGCCAGCGCTCATCGTTGGCGGCATACCAGTCGGGGCTGATGGTGTGGCCATGCTCTTCGAGGGTGCCCGGCGGATAGGCGGGCTGACGACCGTTGGCGCTCATGGCCCACATGGCCGCAAAGGCCCCTGCCGCCTGGTAGCGCCAACCGCCGTAGGTCCGGTTGTTCCGGCCCCAGATGATCGAGCCGGTGCCACCGAAGACGGTGTTGTCTCGGTGCAGCCACCACAAACCCTCGTGGATCGCGATGGTGCTCATCACCTCGAGCTGATCTTTGGTCCACTTGTTGGGATCAGACGACGGCGCCCAGTTGTAGACGTAGATGCGGTAAGTGCCATAGACCTCGTCACTGGCGTTGCACTTACTGCGGGCCCTCACGTTGAGGGTCATCGTCGTCGACCGGGAGACGGCGGGCACCTCGAAGGTCCGGCCGATGTCGTACACCGTGGCCGTGCCTGCGGTGGGCAGGACCTGTCGGCTCGTGTCGTTGTCGAAGTTGCCGTCTCGATCTGCGTCCCAGACCACGTCATAGCCGGAGCTACAGGTGGCACCGCGCAAGATCGCCTTCAGCGAAATGCGGGCGTACTCGTGTACCGGATAGGGCAGATCCAGGTTGCCGGGGGCAAAGGGCACCGGCACCACTTCGAGCTCAGCCTGATTGAAGGCCGCCGCTGGCCCAGAAAACAACGCGCCCAGCATCGTGAGCAGCGCTACATATCTCCACGCGCATCTCAAACCCATCGTTCACCTCATGTCACACACGCCTACGCAACGTTCCGAAGAACGGCGTGTGACATAGGTGGTTGAACCGTGGGTCTCGAAAGATGACTCAGATGACCCATCCCCGGTCAGGTCAGGGTGGAAAACGACCCACTGGGGCCATTGAGCGTCATGAAAGCGCAACCCACGGGGCCCTCGGGCATCCAACACGGGTCACGGATGCAGCGGACATCTTCTGGGTGGACCCGCTGCAGATCGCAGTGTAGAACACCAGCGCCTGAACGGATTCAGGCCATCAATCACGTGGAGAGCACTCATCATGAGCATCCAGGTTCAGCAGCAAGCCCCCGACTTCACCGCCACTGCCGTCGTCGACGGCGAGTTCGCCGACGTCACCCTCAGCAAGTATGCCGAGCAGGGCAAGTGGGTGGTCTTGTTCTTCTACCCCCTGGACTTCACCTTCGTGTGCCCCACTGAGATCCTGGCCTTCAGTGGCGCCGCCGAGAAGTTCAAGGCCGCCAACGCCGAGGTCCTCGGTGTGTCGGTGGACAGCCAGTTCACTCACCTCGCCTGGATCAACACCCCCCGCAGCGAGGGTGGCCTCGGTGAGCTGAACATCCCCCTCGTCTCCGACCTCAACAAGACCATCGCCCGTGACTACGGCGTGCTCCTCGAGGGCGGCGTGGCGCTCCGCGGTCTGTTCCTCATCGATCCCAAGGGCCAGCTCCGCTACCAGGTGGTGCACGATCTCGGCGTGGGCCGCTCCGTGGACGAGACCCTCCGCGTGCTCAAGGCCTTCCAGCACGTCGACGAGACCGGCAACGTCTGCCCCGCCAACTGGGACGAGGGCGCCGACGACATGAAGCCCGATCCCAACGGCTCGAAAGAGTACTTCGAGAAGACCCACGGCTGATCGAAGGCACACCTCGCGCCCAGCCTCTGCCGCCGGGCGTTCCCCTTCCCCCTCCTTCGCTGGATCGCCCCCTCTCATGGCTGCCCAAGACACTCTCCTGATCGAAGGCATCGAGTTCATCGGCCACCACGGGTACTACCCCCGTGAGCGGCGTGACGGGTGCCGTTTTCGCGTCGATCTGCAGGTCCACTTCGATGCTCGACCTGCAGCGCGCTCCGATGTGCTCGAAGACACCGTGAGCTACGACGATCTCGCATCGCTCATCGTCAGCATCGGTGAAGGTGAGACGGTGATCCTGGTGGAGCGCCTCGCAGAAGACATGTGCGCGGCGCTCCTTGAGCGGTTTCCTGTCTCCGAGGTGGATCTCACCTTGCGCAAGCTGAGCCCGCGGGTGCCCGGCAATCCCACCGCTGTGGGGCTGCGCATCCGAAGGTCGAAGGCATGAGCGAGGCCGAGCCGCTCTGGCACGCCGTGGGGCCCGTGGAGCAGTTCACCCCCGAGGGCATCACTGCGGTGCAGCTCGACGGTGAGCCGGTGGCCGTCTACCGCACAGGCGGTCGCTTTTACGCCTCGCCCGACAACTGCCCCCACCGCAACGCCCCCCTCACTCGACTCGGCCGCATCGAAGAGGGCCAGGTGGTGTGTACGTGGCACGGTTGGCGATTCAACCTCTCTGACGGCAACCACCCGTTGATCCCCGGGGCCTGCATCAAAATGCTGCCCACTCAGGTGATCGAAGGCGAGCTCCAGATCGATCTCAGGCCCCTGAGACCCCAACACGATCCCTGGGGTTTCTGAGGGCGCCCCTCAGCTCGACCCAGAGCAGAATTGAACCGCCCCACCGGAGCGGGGTATACCGAGCCTTCGGACTCTATTTTCGGCAATCAAGCGAGGGACAGGCCGCTGATGATGCGTGCACGCTGGCTGATGATGGCGGCTCTTCTGGGCACCTGGGGCTGTGACGACGACTCGGGTGGGCGCACACCACCGGACGCAGAGGTGCCTGACGCCTCAGCGCCTGACATGGCGGTCGTCACCCCTGACGCGGAGATCCCCGACGCAGATCTGCCTGATGTGGAGATCCCCGACGCAGATCTGCCCGATGTGGAGATCCCCGACGCCGAGATCCCCGACATGATGCCCGACGCGGAGATCATCCTTGCCGTCTGCGAAAATGGTGAGGACGACGACGGCGATGGGTTGACCGACTACCCCCTCGATCCAGGCTGTGAAGGTCCGGATGACGAGGACGAGGTCGACCCGGAAGCCCCTGCCTGCGGTGACGGCGCCGACAATGACGACGACGAGCTGATCGATCTCGACGATCCCGGCTGCGCCTCCCCTGCTGATCCGAGCGAGAACGATCAGTGTGGGCCAGACCAGAACTTCGTCGACGTCAGTGCCCTCAGGCAGGTTCAGGGCACCACCTCGGGTGGCAACGCGGTGTTCCAGGCCTCGTGCCGGCTCAACAACGCCCCCGAGTCGGTGTTCCTGTTCACGGTGCGCGAGCCCATCGAGGCCCTGCGCCTCGACACCGTGGGCAGCGCCTTCGACACGATCCTGTCGGTCCGCAGCCGCTGCGCGGATCAAGACTCTGAGGTGGCCTGCAACGACGATCGCGCCGAGTTCGAGCGCACGAGCGCACTGGTCCTCGAGCAACCTGCACTGGGCGACTACTACATTTTCGTGGACGGCTTCCGCTCCACCTCGGGGCCCTTCACCCTCAACATCCGCGCCGAGCTCGGCGAAGAGTCGCCGTGCGACCCTGAGGACACAGGGCCTTATCAGTGTGCTCTGGGCTCGGTGTGTGACGCAGGGACCTGCCGGCCCGCTCAGTGCGACAACCTCGTCGACGACGACATGGACGGCCTCAACGACTTCCCAGAAGATCCCGGCTGCGACACCCCCGACGACGACGACGAGACTGATCCGCCGCTGCCCCCTGAGTGCAGCGATGGCCAGGACAACAACTTCAACGGCCTCGTGGACTACCCCGAGGATCCCACGTGCGAGTCCGCGGCCGACAATCAGGAGCGCAACCCGCCCCAGTGCCGTGACGGCCGTGACAACGACAATGACGGCCTCGTCGATCTCGATGACCCCGGCTGCCTCGGGGATCCTGATCGCAACGGCGAGTTCAACACTCCGGCCTGCCGCGACGGCCGCGACAACGACGAAGATGGCCTCATCGACTACCCCTCGGAGCCAGGTTGCACCGACAGGGCTGATCCGGACGAGCGCGATCCCGAGGTGCCTCCTCAGTGTTCCAATGGCATCGACGAAGATGGCGATGGCGCCACGGACTTCCCCGAAGACGTCGACAGCTGCACTTCTGCCGCCGACGATCTCGAAGACGCCCCGTGTGATCGCCTGGAGATCCCCAACATCGCCGGCATGCGAGAGTACCGCGGCAACACCGAGGGGGATCCGAACGACTTCCGGGCCTCGTGCAACCCTCAGACAGGGGCCGACAACATCGTCCGCTGGGTGGTGGCCCCCGATCGGCCCCTCGCTGGCCTGCGCCTCATCACCCTGGGCAGCCGCTTCAACACCGTGCTCAGCGTCCGAGACAGCTGCGAGGCTGATCCCGACGCCGACCTTGCCTGTGACGACAACAGCGGCGCCTCCCTCACCTCGGTGGTGGAGTTGGGGCCTCAAGCAGCAGGCACCGAGCTCTTCATCGTCATCGACGGCGGCAGCAGTGACGCCGCCGGGGTGTACCGCCTGCGCTCTACGGCCCTGCTCGCCGAGGGCGCCAACTGCGAAGCTCGCCTCGACGATGCCTGGCAGTGCGCTGATGGCTTCGCCTGCACCGAGCAGGACGACGGCAGCCGCATCTGCGCCCGGGCCCCGTGCAGCGACGGACTCGACAACGACGAGGACGGCCTCACCGACTTCCCGAACGATCCAGGCTGCATGAGCGGTTCGGACGACGACGAGGCCGATCCCCCCTTCCCGCCTCAGTGCGCCAACGGCCTCGACGACGATCTCGACGGCCTCACCGACTTCGGCGAGGACCCCCGCTGTGAGTCTGCTGCCGATGACTTCGAAGGCCCTGACTGCTCCGACGGCCTCGACAACGACGGCGATGGCACCCCTGACTACGATCGGGATGGTGACGGCTTCAGAGACATCAATGCTGATCCACAGTGTGCCTGCGCCGAAGGCGAGCTCGAGATCGACACGCCGCAATGCAATGACGGCTGCGACAACGATCGTGATGGCCTGATCGACCTGGAAGATCCGGGCTGTGACGACGCCGAGGACGATGTGGAGTTCAATGTGGCCGAGTGTCGCGATCTCGCCGACAACGACCAGGACGGCTTCATCGACTTCCCCGATGATCCTGGCTGCACCGACGCCAACGATCAGTTCGAAGCCAGCCCGGATCCGCTCCCTGAGTGTGCCGACGGCGTGGACAACGACGAAGACGGACGCATCGACTTCGATCGCGACAATACCGGCCTCGGCGATGATGGCTGCAACGCTGCATCTGACGACACCGAGCTGGGCGTGTGTGACGGGGAGATCCCCGAGATCCCGGCAGAGGGCGTGCTCCGCGACACCACCGTAGGCGCCGGCGACGACTCGGACGGCACCTGCCGCCCGGGCACCGCCCCCGACGTCGTCCTCCTGGTGCCAGCGCCCTACCCTGGCACCTTCAGCGCCAACACCTTCGGCAGCAGCTTCGACACTGCCCTGTATGCCCGCACCACCTGCAGCGCCACGACGCTCTGTCCCATCGACGAGCCTGAGCCTGAGGCTGACGCCGGCTTGCCTGATGCCGACGTGCCTGATGCCGATGTCCCTGACTTCGACGTCCCCGACGCAGACATTGACGACGCTGGTGTGCCCGATGCCGAGATCCCTGATGTGGAGATCCCTGATGCGGAGCTCCCCGATGCCGACATGCCCTGCGTGCCCGAGTCCACCGAGATCGCCTGCAACGATGACGATGGGGTGCTTCAGAGCCGCGTCACCTTCGACTGGCCTGGCGGTGACATCTATGTCTTCGTCGACGGTTTCGGCGCCAACCAGGGGGCCTTCACCCTCAACGTGAGCATCACCTACCCGCTCGGTGGCCAGTGTGGTCCTGACGGCCCGGAGTATGGTGCTTGTACTGACGGTACCGAGTGTCGCCAGAACGAAGGCGAAGCGTTCCCCACCTGCCAGCCAGCCCCCTGATGACCCGCACAGAAGAATACACAGACAAGTACATCGCCATCGCCGGCAACATCGGCGCGGGCAAGACCACCCTCGTGGAGTTCTTGAAGTACAGGTTCGGGCTCACCCCGTTCTACGAGCCCAACGCCGACAACCCCTTCCTGACCCCATTCTACGGGGACATGAAGCGGTGGGCGTTCCACAGCCAGATGTACTTCCTCACCCACAAGTTCAGGCTGCACCAGACCCTCGCTGGCGAGCCCGGGGTGGTGGTACAGGACCGCACCATCTACGAAGATGCCGAGATCTTCGCAGAAAACCTCTACCGCACCGGCAAGATGACTGCGGACGAGTACAGCACGTATCGCACGCTGTACGAGGGCATCATCGAGACGCTCCGGCCCCCGGATCTGATGATCTACCTGCAGGCCAGCGTCCGCACCGTGCGCCATCGGATCCGCAAGCGCGGACGCCCCGAGGAGCAGGATCTCCCTCTGAGCTACATCCGGCGCCTGCACAATCTCTATGAAGAGTGGTTCACCCACTACGACCGCTCGCCTACCCTCGTAATTCAGGTCGACCGCCTCGACTATATCCAGGACATGGTCGACCGCATCGAGATCATCAACATCATCGAGAGCCACTTGGATTGAGCGGACGGCCGTGCCTTTGGCACCGCCTGTAGCGGACGACCCAGCAAAAGCTTTCGCTTCGCTGCGTCTGTAGCGGACGCCTCGCCCTCGGCGAAAGCTGTAGCGGACGCCGAGTCTGCCTTCGGCAGCCTGAGCTGTAGCTTTTTTAGAGAGTTATGGTGTTGCTGGTGGGTCTCTCAACCCAGGTAGGGGCTTACGCCGGAACTGGTCCGTCAGGGGCCAACAGCGTCTGCGGTAGATGAATCCACACACGCCCCCCTCAACTCTCTTAAAAAGCTACAGCTCAGGCTGCCGAAGGCAGACTCAGCGTCCGCTACAGCTCTGCGAAGCAGGCGTCCGCTACAGGCTGTCGCCGTGAGGCGATGACCGTCCGCTACAGGCGGTGCCAAAGGCACGGCCGTCCGCTTCAGGCACAAGCACGACCGTCCGCCCCCAACCCGAACATTTACGTAAAGGTCAACTTTAAGGTTGACGTTAACGTCAAGGTCAGGCTGAATACACGACATCTGTGACGGGTGTTTACCTGAGTGCGCCCCAAACCTTGACCTTTACGTAAGGGTTAATCATGTCCACAGAAGAGCGGATGACCATCGGTGAGCTCGCCCGCCGTGTGGGCAAGACACCTCGAGCGCTGCGGCTGTACGAGCAGATGGGCCTGATCAAGCCTTCGAGCCGCAGCGACGGCGGCTTCCGGTACTACGGTGACGAGGCCCTGCTCCGGCTGCGGTGGATCATCCGCCTCGTGGGCCTCGGCATGCCCCTCCATGAGGTCAAGCAACTGCTCGACGACGTACAGACCGCAGATGATGGCGGCGGCGCCATGCTCACCGTCTCCGAGGTCTACACCCGCAAGCTCTCAGAGGTCGAAGCCCAGATCGCTCGGCTCACCTCGCTGCGGGCCGCCCTCGTCGAGGCCCTCGAGTTTGCCCGGGTGTGTCATGGGTGCATGCGCACCGGCCTGCCCACGGCCTGCCTCGAGTGCACCCGTCACGTAGAAGCCCCCATGCCCGATCTCGTCCAAGGCATCTTCGCCCAGGACCCCGAAACCAGTCACGACGACAGGCAGAAACCATGAAGACCAAGAAGAGCACCCCCCTCACTGTCGAGGAAGAGCAGGCGTTGGTGGCCCAGGCCCTCGAGGGCGATCGTCGGGCAATGGAAGTTCTGCTGAGCCGCCACTACAGCCAGATGTATCACCTGGCCCTCAAAATGACCCGCGATCCCGTTCGGGCCGAGGATGTCACCCAGGAGAGCTGCCTTCAGGTCATCAGACGCCTCGGGCAGTTTCGCGCCGAGGCGCGGTTCTCTTCGTGGCTCTCTCGGATTGTGGTGAACACTGCACTGCTGCGCCACAGGCGGGAGAAGCGCCTGGTGCCCACGGCGGAGATCTATTCGCCGAAGGACGCCAGCCCCCAGCCTGCCCCAGAGCAGCTTGCCAGCGACCGGGAGATGCTCCAGATCACCGATCGCTTCTTGTCCTCGCTCCGCGAGGGCGATCGAGAGCTGTTCATGCGTCGGTTCGTCGATGGTCTGTCGTTGCAGAGCCTCTCGGAAGAGACCGGGCTGTCTCTGCCGGCGCTCAAGAGCCGATTCCACCGCGCCCGCTTGCGGTTGAAGGCCGCCAGCGAAGCCGAGGCCTGGGGCATGGAGGTCGCCGCCTGATCAGGCGACGCCCAAGGTCTTGAGCACCAGCCAGGTCAGGTACCCCAAGTAAGAGAAGACGAGCAGTCCGCCCTCAAGGCGACTCAACTTCATCTTCGTCCACATCAGGCCCACCATGGCGAGGGTGAGCCCCCCCATCATCATCAGATCAGGCACGGCGGCATCGAAGCTCACGGGCACTGGCCGGATGATGGCCATCCCACCCAGTACGAAACTCACGTTGAAGATGCAGCTGCCGATGACGTTGCCCAGAGCCAGCTCAGGGTGCTTCTTGAGCGCCGCGGCCATGGAAGCCGCCATCTCAGGCAACGAGGTGCCGATGGCCACCACCGTGAGGCCCACGATGCGATCGGGGATCCCCAACATGGCGGAGATCTCCGTCGCCCCCTCCACCATGAAGTGCGCTCCACCGAAGAGCCCTGCGCCACCGATCAACAGCCGCACGATGGCCCCGGTCCAGCTCATCAGCGGCGGCTCGTGGGGATCGCCAGCGGCTTCCATCTCCTCGATGTGCTCTGCAGCAGGGCCCTTGCTCGTCTTGAGGGCCAAGACGGTGTAGACCACCGCGATGAGGGCCAGGACGATGCCCTCCCACCGAGCCACCTGCCCATCGGCCATGAAGGCCACCGCCGTACCCGCCGAGAGCAGCACTGTGGGGAAGTCCCGCCAGATGACTTTCTTGTCGGTGAGCATGATCGCCTGGATTGCCGCTGCTGATCCCAGCACCAGCCCGATGTTGGCGATGTTGCTGCCGACGATGTTGCCGATGGCGAAGTCGGCGACCCCATTGAACGAGGCGAGAATAGAGACGATGAACTCCGGCAGACTGGTGCCGTACGCCACCACCGTGAGGCCCACCACCAGCGTGGAGATGCCCAGCCGGCGGGAAATGCCCACAGCACCGTCGACGAGCTTGTCGGCGGCGAGGACGAGGACCACGAGCCCCCCGATCAGGGAGACGAGAGGGATGAGCATGGGACTCACTCCAGAATGCACACGGAGAGCGGGGTGTACGTGTCGGTGCTGAGGGTGATGGCGGTGCGCTTCTCTTCACATGCCCCCGCAGCGTCTACAGCAGGCAGGCACAATGCCACCGACTCGACCCCTTCGGGACGAAGATCAGCAGGTACGGGGGTGCACCAGAGCCCCTCTTCACAGGCCCCGACGAGACCACAGGGCTGGTCCACCTGCACCGCAGGCGTCTGCGGCGCCACACACGTCGCCGGAGACACCTCGGGGATGAAGTCACATCGTGAGGCAGCAGGACAGATCTCGAAGGGCAGCTGCGCGGTCTCGCTGAGGGGCTGACACGGCAGCACACAGGCGCCGATGTCCGGCCGATCAGGCAGCACCGCCTGACAGCTGCCACCGCCTCTGCACACCTCGAGATCACCCACGCCCTCGCACACAGTGCACTGAGAGTCGTCGGCGTCCCCTGGGGTGCAGAACGGCAAGCACCGGCTCACGCCATAGAGCTCGATGCACCCCTGACCCTCACGGCATGTAGAAGAGTCGGTGCAAGCCGTCCCGGCAGGATCACCGCGATCACCATCGACACCGGCGTCGGGCAAATCCGCACAGTACGGCACGCCGTCGCCGTCGACGGTGCAAAACTGCTCGGCCTCGCACTCGTCGGTGCGGCGGGGATCACACGTCCGTGCGGTGGCCCCCTGATCACAGGCTGGCAGCAGAGGCCAGAGGGCCGCTGCGAGGATCCACTTCGCGTCCATGACTGCCTTACGTATCATCCCCGAGATGTCTGGCCCAACCTTAGATGCCCTCGACGTGAGCGCCTTCACCGAAAAAGCCCGCACCCTGGGCTTCGAGGTGGTGGGCGCAGCGCCTGTAGACCCCCTCGGCGGCGGCTGGTATGCCCCACACGCCGAGCGCTTCGAAGCGTGGATCGACGCTGGCCACCATGGCGAGATGCACTACATGGCCGAGCGTGCCGGCGAGCGTGTGGTCCCTGACCGCCTGCTGCCCGGCGTGAAGAGCGCCCTGGTGCTCTGGCTGCCTCACCGGCACCGACCCCCTGCGACGCCACCACCAGAGATCACCGCCCGGGTGGCGGTGTATGCCTGGGGCCGCGATTACCACAACATCGCCCGGAAGGCGCTGCGCAAGCTGCGGCGCTGGCTCGGAGAGCATGCACCTGGGGTGGGTGCCTACCTCACCTGCGACACCGGACCAGTCCTCGAGCGGGCCTTCGGTGCGCGCTCCGCCGTGGGCTGGATCGGCAAGAGCAGCATGTTGATCCACCAGAAGCTGGGCACCTTCGGCTCCCTCGCTGTGGTGTTCCTCGACGCCGAGGTTCCCTCTGCGCCTCAAGCCCACCCGGATCGATGTGGTCGATGCACCGCGTGCATCGATGACTGCCCTACACAGGCGATCCTGGCACCGGGGGTGGTGGACTCCACCCTGTGCATCGCCTACTGGACCATCGAGCACCGGGGGGTGATTCCTCTGGCGATCAGGCCTCTGCTCGGTGACTGGATCTTCGGCTGCGACATTTGCCAGGACGTCTGCCCCTGGAACAACAAGGCGCCCTACGCCGACGAGGCCCTGTGGCGCCCCCGGAGCGAGCTGGCAAGGCCCGATGTGCTCGCGTGGCTTCAGATGCCCGACGACGATCTCAAGGCCCTCCTGGTGGGCAGCCCCCTCACCCGACCCAAGGCCGTGGGGCTCAAACGCAACATCTTGATCGCCCTGGCCAATCAAGACTGCACTGAGGCGCTGCCAGTGGTCGAGTCGGTCCTCGAGACACATCTCGATCCGGTGGTTCGAGCCACGGCCGCCTGGGCTGCGCACCGCCTCGGCAGCGCCACCGCTCTGGCCCGTGCAGCACGAGATGCCGATCCCATTGTGCGAGCGGAGGCCCTTGAGGTACCCATGGGTGCCTCGAACACCCACCCAGGAGACTCCAATGAAGCTTGATCTGTCGGTTGTCGGCGAGAAGTACACCGCCGAGCCTTACCCCTACACGTGGAAGGACTGCATCTTGTATGCGGTGGGCGTGGGTGCCGGCGCCGATGATCTGCAGTACACCATGGAGACCCACGAGCAGTTCTGCGCCCTGCCGAGCTACGCCGTGTGCCCCACCACCGCCATCGTCTTCGACGTGCTGGGCAAGGTGCAGGCCGACTTCGCCACCCTGGTGCACGGGGAGCAGGTCATCAAGTTCCACAAGCCCCTGTCCACCGACGGCACGTTGAGCAGCGTCGCCTGGATCCCCACCGCGTACGACAAGGGGAAGGCGGCCCTGGTGCCGGTGCAGACCGAGACCCGCGACGAGTCGGGCGATCTGGTCTACGAGACCACCTGGAACATCTTCTGCCGAGGTCAGGGTGGCTGGGGTGGCGAGCGCGGCGAGAAGGTCGCGCCGCTCATGCCCAAGGCAGGCGCAGAGCCCGCCTTCGAGGTGGAGCTCGCTACGAGCCCCTCTCAGGCAGCCCTCTACCGACTCAGCGGTGACTTCAACCCTCTGCACATCAACCCCATGGTGGCGAAGATGGCCGGCTTCGAGCGGCCCATCCTCCACGGGCTGTGCACCTTCGGCTTCGCCGTGCGGGCCCTCGTCGATCAGCTCTGCGGGGGTGATCCCAGCAAGGTGGCCGAGCTGCGCGTGCGCTTCAGCCGTGAGGTCTACCCCGGCGACGTTGTCCGAGTGCGGGCCATCGAGTCCGCTGAGGAGAACACCTGGCTCTTCGATGCCCAGGTGGGCGATCGCACTGTCCTCTCCAACGGGGTCTTCACCCTGCGCTGAGGTCCATGACACGCCACCCCACATCACCGCGTCGACGTCTCGCCCGTGGGGCGCTCGCCCTCTGGGTGATCTGCGCCCTCTACGGGTGCGACGACGCCGAGGACCCCAGCGGCCCTGAGGTGCCTGCCCTCACACAGGTCGGCGAGGGCCCCCTGGATCCACTCGTCCTCGGTGTCTGGGGTGAGCCCTCGGGGGCCATCTGGATGGTGGGCGGCAACGGCTCTGAGACAGGCAGCTGGATCGGTCGGGTCAATGGCGATGTCCTCGACACAGTCGAACACCCACCTGGACAGACGCTGTGGTGGGTGTGGGGCGACGGCCAGGGCGCCCTCCGCATCAGCGGCGCTGGAGGTCGCGTCATCGCCCGCGATGGAGAGGGCGACTGGCGGGTGGAGGACACCGGCCTGGACGAGCGCGCCATCCTCTGGGGCATCTGGGGGTCGAGCGTCGACGATCTCTGGGCCGTGGGCGGCAGCCCCAGCGCCCAGGGCCCACAGGGTGTGGTGCTGCGATCTCGCGATGGTGGGCCCTGGCAACAGATCGACGATCCCGCCCTACCCACAGAACTCGATCTCTTCAAGGTGTGGGGCACAGGGCCTGACGATGTGCACATCATCGGTGAAGGCGGTGTCGCCTTGCACTGGGACGGCACCCGCTTCATCCGCGTCGACGTCCCCGATTTGGAGTTGATGTTCACAGTGCATGGCGCCCCTGGCCAGCTGACCCTCGCCGTGGGCGGCCGCCGGAACGGAAAGGCCTGGCGCTGGTCCGGTGAAGCGTGGATAGAAGAGACGATCCAAGGCCTCGAGGGTCATGGCCTCAACGGCGTGCACGTGGCCTCTGATGGCAGCGCGGTGGCCGTCGGCGCCGGCGGCACGGTGGTCATGCGCAGTGCTGATGGGGTCTGGGGCACACCGGCGACCGATCTGCTCGGCGCTGGCGATCTGTACACTCTGCACGCGGTGTGGCGCGGCGCGGCTCTGTGGACCGTAGGGGGCGCACTGGCCCGCGGCCGCAGCGGAGTGGTACTCACAGATCATCGAGGTACGCTGTCGGTACGATGAACGATCTGCACGACGAACAGCGCCCGGAGAAAGACTCAGAGAACGACCCTGAGACACGCCCTGAGGAAGACACAGGTGCGCCTGATGTCGAAGGCCCCAGCCCCTCTGTCCCTCCAAGCCTGAGCTCCGGGCAGTTCCCCGGCCAGGCGCTGCAGACCACCGAGATGCTGCCCAGCGCCATGATCCCCCAGCCAGGGGCGCTGCTCCGCTGGTTGGGCCGGCGCCTCTTCACCCACGTGAACTTCTCCGAGGAGACCACGCGGCAAGTGCAGCAGGCCGCCGCGGATGGGCAGCTCGTCTACGTGGCCCGCACACACAGCACGCTGGACTACCTCTGTTACAACCACATCTGGGTGCGTAAGGGGCTCCCTCTGGCGCGCTTTGCCAATGGGATGGATCTCCGCTGGCTCAGAGGTGTGGGTCTGTGGCTGTCCGACGTCTGGGGCAGGCTCATGGGGAAGGTGCCCCCTGATCCGCCTGAGGGGCAGCAACTCTTGAGGGTGGTCCAGGGCGACCACGCGGCGTTGATCTTCCTGCGTCGCCGGCGGCGCGGTGGCCGGGTGGTTCAATCCGATCCGGGCTTCTTCGAGGGCCTGGTACGCCAGCAACGCCAACAAGAACGACCGATTCTGCTGGTGCCCCAGCACCTTGTCTGGCCCCGGACGCCGCCTTCGAAGCGTCGGACCTGGGTGGACATCCTCTTCGGCGATCGGGAGACCCCGGGCCGGTTGCGCAAGCTCGCCCACTTCTTCGTCTACCGGCGTCAAGCTCAGGTGAGTGTGGGTACGCCCATCAACCTGAAGGACATGCTGGTGGAGCACGCTCAGCTCGACGACCGTCGGCTGGCCCAGCTCCTGCGCCGCGTGCTCTATGTGCACCTCGCACAAGAGGCCATGGTGATCCACGGCCCCCACGTGAAGCCCTGGATGCAGCTTCAGGAGGAGATCCTCTCTTCTCCTGTCTTCCAGAAGGGCCTGCTCGAGAAGGCCCAGACCGCCGGCATCCCTGACGACGAGGCCGAGCAGCAGGCGTACAAAGATCTGCGACACATCGGCGCCCGAACCAGCTTCACCAGCCTGGTCGTCATGGCCCGTGTGCTCGACTTTCTGTTCAACCGTATCTACGACGGCGTAGAAGTGGACACTGAGGGACTGGAGAAGGTGAAGCAGGCCATGCGCACCTGCCGCTCCGCGCCGTTGATCCTGGTGCCCAGCCACAAGAGCCACATCGACTACCTGGTCATCTCGTGGGTGCTTCTGCGCCACGGCTTCGTGCCACCACACATCGCTGCCGGTGCCAACCTGTCCTTCTTCCCTTTGGGCCCCTTCTTCAGGATGAACGCCGCCTTCTTCCTGAAGCGCTCCTTCAAGGGGCTGCCCCTCTACCGCCACACCTTCAGGGCCTACTTGTGGAAGCTGGCCCGAGAGGGCTACCCGGTGGAGTTCTTCATCGAGGGCGGCCGCAGCCGCACAGGCAAGCTGCTGCCCCCGAAGCTGGGCATGCTGAGCATGCTGCTCGAGGGCATCGAAGAAGAGGCCTTCAAGGACCTGCAGCTCGTGCCCATCAACCTGAGCTACGAGCGGGTGGTGGAATCTGCTTCGTACACGCGGGAGCTCACCGGCGGAGAGAAGTCCCCCGAGACCATGAAGGGGGTGATGCGCGCGGGCCGGGTGCTGCGTCATCGTTACGGCCGCGTCTATGTGAGCTTCGAAGCGCCAGTGCGGGTCTCAGAGTGGCTCGAGGCCCGCGGGGTCAGCCCGGGCGACGATCTCAAGCCTCAAGTGCAGTCCCTGGGCTTCCACATGATGCGGCGTATCCAGGAAGCCACGGTGATCACCCCCTCGGCGCTGGTGGCCACCATCTGTTTGAGCCATCACCGCAGGGGCATCTCGGAAGATCGAGTCCGCGGTCAGGTGGGCTTCCTCGTGGGCTTCCTGCTCCGCAGGGGCGCTCGACTCTCGCGCTCGATCACCACCACCCTCTCGGGTGCTGGCCTGCTCGACGCCGCCGAGGGGCCAGATCTGCCCCGTCGCCGAGGGGCGGCGCTGACCCAGGTGGTGGAAGAGGCGGTGGATCTGCTCGCCAAGGCCCGCATGCTCCACCTCGACGCAGAGCGCAATCCCCGCGCCATCTCCGTGCCCCACAAGGCCCGCATCGAGCTCGATTATTATCGCAACGCCCTCTTGGGCCTCATCGCCCCCGAGACCATCGTCGCCACGGCCCTCAACACCGCCGGCGGTCGCCTGCCCTGGCCTCGGCTCGCCAAGGTGGTCCGCGATCTGTCGTGGTGGCTCAAACGCGAGTTCATCTACCAGACCGGCATCACCTTCGACGAGAGCCTGGAGCAGACGGTCCGTGGCCTCGCCGCCGAAGGCCTGGTCACGGTGGAGCCCGGCTCGCCCCGGCACGTGCAGATCGCCTCACCTCAGGTGATGGAGTTCTTGCAGGGCGCCTTGCTCCACCTGCTCGAAGGCTACTGGATCGCCGCCGACACCCTGCGGGTGCTCGTGCACGGCGCCACCGACGGCAAGGCATGGCTGGCCCACGCTCGAGAGCAAGCGGAGCGAGAGTTCGTCGAAGGCGATTTGCGGCGGGCAGAGGCGGCATCCACAGCGATCTTGAAGAACGCTCTGGCCATGTTCGTGGAAGAGGGGCTTGTGACCCGGCATTTCACTGAGGGGCGCCGTGGGCAAACCCAATACACCCTCGCCCAGGGCAATACGCTCGAAGACGTTGCTTACCGCAGGGATGACCTGGGGCAATATCTCGTCACTCAGGTGATCACGGTCCCTGCTTCTCCGCCAGAGCCACCTGCAGAGGTACAAGATTCAGAATCAGATGCAGTCTCTGACTCTGAGAACGACACCTCGAATCAGGGGAACTGAGCGCACACTTGCCGGTTGGGATTGAACAGCTCCGGCAGGCACGTCTCCGGCGCCATACAATCATTGTTGTCGTCACACACCCGGGCACACACCGCACCCAGCGCACAGACGCTCCCAGGCTGACACTGCTGATCTGACTGACATCCTCCGCCCGGAGGTACGTCACCCATGCCTGTAGGCATGCAGTCTCCGTTGCCACGATCGCAATAGGCGTTCTGACCACAGTCGTCGTTGGTGGCGCAGGCTGGGGGGCCGCACTCACCAAAGCGCGGATCGCACACCTCGTTCCCTTCGCAACGCACGCCGGCGCAGCGGTCCACGCAGGTGCCGAGATCAGGCGCACAGTATCGCACGTCCTGGTTATCCCTCAGGTTGAGGCAGCTGTAGTCCCTGGGGCAGTCGGCATCTCGGGCACAGGGCCTGCTGCAGAATCGCTCTCCGGTATCGGCGTACTCGAGACAGCGATCAGTGCCATCTGCAGTGCACTGCAGATCGATCTCGCACGTCTCACACAACCCCACCCCAGTGGCATAGCATCGGCGATCGGCGGGGTTGCAGATCGAACCCGCTCCACACGCCACCCCCTCGCAGGGGTCGATGCACACGCCTGTGCGGAGATTGCAATCGCTGAACGGACACTCGACACCGAAGCAGGCCCCCTCGGCGCAACCAATGCACACTGGGCAGAAACCCAGAATGCACACCGCGCTCGCCACGGGCACGACCTCGAAAGGCTCCACCTCGCACTCTGGCAGAGTCACGCGGGCCACCTGCCACAAGTCGGCAGCATCACCTTCCAGGAGCACCGGGTTTTGCAAAAGCTGGGGCCCGAGCTGCTGTGACCGGCCCCCACACTCCACCGTCACCGTGACATCTGCCGTGGCCCCTCGATCGGGATCTCGACGGCTGTAGGTCACCCCCACCATGTACTGACCTGGGGGCAGCTGCTCCACGACGATACGTTCCGGCGTGGCACTGCGATCGCTCTCGTCGAGGCCAGGGCGGCCCCAGTCGGGGGCGGGGTTCTGAGCGAAGAGATCCCATGTGGCGTCGAACCAGCGACCTCGCGGGTGTACGAGGTGCAGACTCACATCTGCGTTGTCTCCTGCCCATCGTGCCGAGACGGACAGATCCGAGGGCACACCTGGGGGATCACACGCGTCACCCGGGCCATCACCATCGGAGTCGAGCTGATTGGCGTTGGGCACCTCGGGGCAGTTGTCTTCGTCGTCGGGCACCCCATCACCGTCAGCGTCATCGGCCATGGGTGGTGCCTCGCATGCGTCGCCTCGGCCGTCTCGATCCGCATCTGACTGGTCAGCATTGGCGTCGTTGGGGCAGTTGTCACAGGCATCGCCCACCCCATCGAGATCAGTATCCCTCTGGTTGTTGTTGGGCAGATTGGGGCAGTTGTCTTCGTCGTCTCTCGCCCCGTCGTCATCTCGATCGTTGTCGTCACAGGGATCGCCCACGCCATCCCCATCGCTGTCACGCTGGCTGAAGTTGGGAGCGTTCGGGCAGTTGTCGCAGACATCACCTACGCCGTCGTCATCGCCATCTCGCTGATCGACATTCGTATCGCTCGGGCAGTTGTCTTCAGCATCTTCGATCCCATCACTGTCGTCGTCCCCAGGACGCTCACAGGCATCGCCGATGCCATCGCCATCGCCATCTCGCTGGCTGAAGTTGGGCTCTCCGGGGCAATTGTCACAGACGTCGCCGATGCCGTCGTCATCACCATCGGCCTGATTTGCGTTGGCATCGTTCGGGCAGTTGTCCATGCGATCTGCGAGGCCGTCACCATCGCTGTCGTCGAGATCACAGACATCACCCACACCATCTGCATCTTCGTCGGACTGATTGGCGTTCGCTGCCTCGGGGCAGTTGTCACACACGTCACCGACGCCATCATCATCGACGTCTCGTTGGCTGTTGTTGGCCCTGTCCGGGCAATTGTCGACCTCGTCGCCCACCCCGTCGTCGTCGCGATCCCCCGGCGGACCCACCATGGCATCGGGCTCGCCCCCTCCGGCGCCACCCTCAGGCATACCACCAGCGACTCCGCCGGCACCTCCGACTGCTGCATCAGCGCCGCCGACTCCCCCCTCACCTCCGCCACCACCAGGGGTGCCCACCTGACCTCCAGCGCCACCACCGCCGAGGGCCGCGTCTGTCGCGATGGCGTCGCTGGCGCCACCATCAGCGCTGGCGCCCCCACCTCCGTCGTCACACCCGGCGAGGGTGCAGGCCAGCAACATCAGCGCGAGAGCAGATCTCTTCATGGCAAGCTCTTCGAGAATGAACGGAATGGGGCATTGAAGCGTGGTGAACCCGTGCCCACAAGCCTCATCAAGAGGCCAGCGAAAGCGACATCAACAACGCATCTTCGCGGGGGCCTTCAGGGGTGGGGTAATAGCCGCGGCGGCGGCCCTGGAGCTGATAGCCCAGACCACTGTAGAGCCCCTGAGCAGCGACGTTGCTCTCTCGCACCTCGAGGTGGATCACCACAGCCTCGGCCCGTCGAGCCTGCTCGGCGAGGGCCTCGAGCAAGCGGCGTCCGTGACCCTGCCGGCGATGCTCGGGATGCGCGGCGATGTGGATGATCTCCACCGCATCCACCACCCACCACGTGTGCACGTACGCCACCACACTGGCCGCTTCTTCGAGCACGTGGAATCGGCTCTGGGGGGCATGCATCTCCGCCAACAGACGCTCGAGGGGTCGACGCGTACCACCATCAGCCTCGATGTGAGCGATCACCTCAGCGTCTTCCGCGGTGGCGAGCCGTATAGACACGGGCTCAGCTCTCTTCAGCAGGCGGGCTCGGCGATGGCGGCGGGGTCACGTGGCGCATCATCGCACGCCACAGAGGTTCTAGACCCTCGCCTGTGAGGGCGGACCATCCGATGATCTGCTTCGGGGTCAAACCGAGGCCTCGGGCGACGCGGTTGAGAGCCGGCTTGCGCTTGCTCGCTGACAGCTTGTCGAGCTTTGTGGCCACAGGCACCACAGCTCGTCCATAGAGGCTCGCCGCTTGGGTGAGCTGGACCTCCATCTCACCTGGATCCCGACGTACATCGACGAGCAGCAACAGCGCCCTCAGGCTCTCTCTCTGCTCGAGGTAGCCCTCCACCATGGGCCCCCAGGCCATCTTCACCGCCTCAGGTACCCGGGCGAAGCCATAGCCAGGCAAGTCACACAGGGTGAACGCGTCGTTCACCAGGAAGAAGTTGAGCAGCTGCGTGCGTCCGGGGGTGTTGCTCACCCGGGCGAGGCGTCGACGATTCACCACACCGTTGATCAGGCTGGACTTCCCCACATTGGAGCGTCCGGCGATGGCGATCTCCGGCAGATGCTCGGTCTCAGGAAAATCGCGTGGTTTGACGGCGCTCTTGATGAAGCTCACCGACTTGACGTGGGGATTCTCGGCCATGCTCGGCCCTCCTACTACAACGAGATCGCCAGAGCGCCGAGACACAGCGCAGCACCGGCGAGGGTGGCGCGGCGCAGGGCGCCGTGGGCGTCGTCATCGAGGGCTACGACCACGGCGAGCAGCCCAGCCCCCCAGATCGTGCCTTCGAGGGGGCGCCACGGGATCCCCTGAGTCTGCACCATGAGCCACACCGGCGCCGCGGCGGCGAGCATCGCCCCCACCCGCACCAGGATCGCTCCGGGCAAAGGCAAACGCGGCGTGAGGGCGATCAACACCCCAGCAACGCCAATCGCGCCCAACGTGGTCACACCGGGGGCGACGAAGGCCCACCCCGGCTCGGGCACGGTGAAGCTCACAGGCTGCCCATGATGGCCGCTGGCCAGAGCCGCCTCGAGGATGGCCTTCACCCCTTCGGTGTCAGCAGCGCCAGGGCCCGTGGCCTTGCTGATGAAGGCAAAGGCCGTCAGGGCCGCCAGCGAGGGGACGAGGGACACGCCCAGGGCGGGTGCGGGGGACAGGAAGCGACCCCTCGACCCCCACAGGGCCACGGCCACAGCCACGCTCGCCACGACACCGGCCATCAGCAGCTCTCGAGCGCTGTCCACCGTCTGCGCCAGAGCGATCCAGCGGAACGCCCGCGGCGCGCCTACAGGGGTGAGCTCCACCACGGAGCCCACAGGCGGGCCTCCGGCAGAGGCGATGACCTGCACCTGATCTCCAGCCCAGCCACTAGGCGGCAACAGCCACCACGCGCCGGCGATGGCGGCGCCAGTGGCCAGCGCGATGCTGCCGGGCCATGGGGTCCATGAGCCCTTGGGTGATGGTATGCGCACGCCACCCATACACACGAGGACAGCGCCGACGAGGGTCAACCAGGCGGGCCACATCATGCCAGCGCCTCCTCACGCTTGAAGGCGAGCCCCACAGCGCACAGGAGCAATACCCAGCCTGCAGCGGCGAGGGTGTAGCCGGCGCCGGTGCGCTGCACGCCGAGGATCATCTTCGGTGTGCTCTGCAGTCGTTTCAGGGTGAGGGCCCAGGGGGTGACGCCCACGCGACCGTCGAGATCCGGGTGCTCAAGGAACAACCACGTGACCTCACTGCGCTCCGTCTCTCCCTCGGACCAGTCCATCCGCACGCGGGCGGCAGCGCCCAGGCGATTCCCGTAGTCGGGGCTCACGCGTTCCACGGTGATCGTGACGCCCTCGGCGATGGTCTTGGTCCCCGGCGCTTGGAGCGTGATCTCAACGGGTTTGGCCTCTTCGGCCCCTCGCGGCTGCGCCAGCAGGGTGACCTGATCGACCTCGGTGCCGGGGGCCATCTCGTGCACCCAAAGACTCCACGGACCCACGGCGGTCAGCCCTCGACTGCCCACAGGGACAGAAGCAGAGCCGAGCACCTGAGATCCGAGGCCGAGGCGCAGCTCGATGTGGTCATCCCGGGTGGTGTACGCCAGTGGGCTCCCGAGGTGTACCGGCGCCTCCTGACCGTTCAGAGTGCGGGTGTACGCCTCAGTGGGGCGGCTGCCACCGACTTCGAGTACGCCGGCGCGGCCGCCGGCGGCATCGGCGCCGAGCAGAATCAGTGTGCTCCCGAGGGCCAGGGCCACCTGCGACCAGCGGCGAGCGCCTGTCTCCCGGGTGGCGCGGGCGAGGCCACACGACATCCAGAGGACCAGCGCGAACTGAGCCATCGGCCCCGTCGCCGGGTGCTGGCCGACGTCACAGCCCACGCCGATGAGGGCGGTGAGCAAAACGGCGATGCCGGAGATCCAGGGCGTCCAGGGGCTCGCCAACATGGCGAACATGGCTCTGGAGAAGTCCTCAAATGCGGCGCCGAGGCCGTCGTTCATGGCCTTTGCTTTCCTTGAGCAGGTGGATGGATGACGGCCTTGAGCGCCGTCTTGAAATCGAAAGCCCTCAGGCTGGGGCTTTCTGCGGTGTGGCACCGACCACAAATCTCAGGGCTGTTGCCTGCCCGCAAGCCCACGGCGCGAGCCAGCTCCGTATCTCGCATGACGTGCTCGGGCCAGTAGTGAGCCCCAGGGCCATGACACGACTCACACTGCACGCCCACGTGACCGCCCTGAGCATCCGTGGCATGGCAGCCAGTACACGCAGGATCTCGACGCTGTGTGCCGGTGAGGCGGGCAAAAGCTCTGGCGTGAGGTGTGCGGCGCCAGTGGGCATATTGATTGGGATGGCACGTCTTGCAGTTGCCCGAGCCCACGTACTCGTCGGCGATGGCCGCAGAGCCCCACAGCATGCTCGCAGCACACAGGATCATCCCCCACCTCATCGGGCTGCGGAGATCGTGCCTGACCAGTCCTGGCAATTCAGCGCGCATCGACCGGGGGATATAGCATGATGGCGCCGAAGAGGATATTCCCAGCTGCCCTCCCCCGGTGTATCGTCCCTCCATGGTCATAGGTCTCACGGGTGGCATCGCCTGCGGCAAGAGCACGGTCTCTCGGCTGCTGGCCGAGAAAGGCGCGCGCATCGTCGACGCCGACGCAGTGGCGCGCCTCGTCGTGGCGCCGGGCAGCGAGGGTCTGAGCGCGGTGGTCGATACCTTCGGTGAGGGTGTACTCGAAATCGACGGCACGCTGAACCGAGCGGCCCTCGGCGCCATCGTCTTCGACGATGACACAGCCCGTGGTCGACTCGATGGCATCCTGCACCCGCTCATCGCCGCCGAGAGCATGCGCCAGCTCGCCGAAGCCATGGCCGCAGAGCCCCCTCTTGTGGTGTACGACGCGCCTCTGCTCGTAGAGGTTGGCCGGGCTGACCAATTTCGACCGCTGGTGGTGGTCACCGCCCGCCCGGAGACCCAGCTGGCACGCATCATGGCCCGAGACGGCCTCGACGCCGACGCCGCCAGGGCCCGGATCGCCGCTCAGATGCCCATCGCCGAGAAGGCCGCCCTCGCCGATCACGTCATCGACAATGACGGGGCGCCGGCGCTCACCGCCGCTCAGGTCGACGCCCTGTGGCGCAGCCTCACCCAGACAACGGAACCTCAATGAGCGACAGAACGACCGCCCACCCACTGGTGATCGGCTTCCCCGGCGTGCTCGCCCAATCTCTGATCACCCATCGTCTGCGTCACAGTACTGATGCCGTCACAGCGCTGGTGCCCTCCGACGCCGAGGCGGAGTGGACGGCGTTCATCGACGAGCTGACCGCAGCCCAGCGTGCGCGGGTGAGAGCGCTCACCGGGCGCCTCGAGGCAGAGGACCTCGGCCTCACCGGGCCTCAAATCAGCAATGTGCTCGCCGAATGCACTCACGTGGTGCACGCCGATCTGACCACCGAGGGCAACCGCGACACCTTGTGGCGGCTGCACGTCAAGCCTTTGAGGGGCCTGATGCGCATCGCTCGGGACATGAAACAACTTGAGCGGCTGACCATCATCTCCACTGCCTTCGTGAGCGGAGATCGCACCGGGGTGATCTACGAGGAAGATCTCGACCGGGGTCAGGGCTTCCGCTCGCCCTTCGAGTGGTCGATGTGCCAGGCGGAGCGCATGGCTCGGGAGATGATGCCCTGGATCCCGATCACCGTGCTGCGCCCTTCGGCCATCCTCAACACCGAGGTGCAGGGTGCCGCCCGTGATCTCGACCTCGGCCCGCGTTACCTGCTCGACTTGATGGTCCGGTTGCCCCAGGAGATCCCCGTGGTGCTTCCCGGAGGTGCGAGGCTGCCGCTCAACCTCGTGCCCCTCGCCTACGTGGTCCAGTCGATTTGGGCCCTCACCATGGCCCCAGAGGCCCGAGGACGCACCTTCCACATCACTGATCCCAACCCCATGAGCGCACAGCAGGTCTTCGAGATCCTGAGCGATGTCACCCACCGACCCAGGCCGGTGACCACGCCCGGGCTGCCGGGGGTCATGCAGAAGTTCATGTCGCTGCCCGGGTTGCCCGCGGCGGCACGGAACCCCAGAGCTCTGCTGTCCTCCCTGGGCCGGGAGGTGGTCTACAACTGCGCAGGCGCTCTCGATTTACTCACGCTCGAAGGCATCCCCTGCCCGCCCTTCGAGAGCTATGTGGACGATCTCTGCGCGTGGGCTGCCGATGCCCGGTGAGTCTTCGAGTGCAGGATCTCGAGGGTCGATGCAATTCACCATCCCCCGAGATCTGCCCATTCGGTATGCCGGGGCCGCCCGGGACTTCAACCCGATTCACTTGTTCCCCGAAGACGCACAGGCTGCCGGTTTCGACCGACCCGTCCTGCACGGTATGTGCGTACTCGGCTGGGTGGCCGGCGCCCTCGAAGAGGCGGCAGGCCGGCCCCTGACCGCCCTGCATGCCCGCTTCGCCGCTCCAGCACAGGTGGGTGACACTGTGCACGTACAGCCGGAGCCTCAAGCAGAACACTGGACCGCTACGGTCACTGACACCTCGGGGCGCACCTTGCTCAAGCAAATCAGGGGTGACTTCGATGCTCAGCCCCTGCCCACCGAGTTCCCAGATGCTGGGCAACCTCGGCGGCAGCACCAGGCCATCATCAGCGCCAGCAAAATCAGAGAGCTGAGAGATGCGTTGGGTCTTGAGGGCTCAGAGGGCCTCGCCCCGACGACCTTCGCCGCTGTGGCCTGTCAGCGCACAGTCTTCGCCCTGCTCGACAGCCCCGAGGTGGGTTTGGGGATCCACGGCTCTATTCACACTGCGCAGAAACTCTACCTTGCCGCCCCCATCACCGCGGGGCAGGCGATCACGGTGACCGCTGCCATTCAGGACGACGTCACCCGCCGGGGGCTGAGGCGGGCCACAGTGCGCAGCCGCATCGAGGCCGGCCACGGCGTGGGAGGGGCGCTGATGTGTGTCGCCGACTGGGTGCTGACCCGACGCGTGTGAGTTTGAGCACCCTGCCAGACTTCAGTTACGCAGCTTGAGGCGCAGCGCGTTGAGGCGGATGAAGCCCTCAGCGTCCTTCTGATCGTAGTTCTGCTTCATGTCTTCGAAGCTGGCGATGTCGGGGCGGTAGAGGCTGTTCTCCGACTTTCGGCCGACGATCTGCACCGAGCCCTTGTAGAGCTTGAGCCGGGCGACACCACTCACGGGCTTCTGAAGCTCGTCCATGGCAGCCTGCAACACCTCGCGATCAGGAGAGAACCAGAAGCCGTTGTAGACCAGGGCGGCGTACTTGGGCACCTGAGCGTCACGCCAGTGCAGGACCTCGCGATCGAGGGTGAGCTGCTCCACGGCCTTGTGGGCGTGGAACAGCAGCGTGCCACCAGGGGTCTCGTACACCCCACGGGACTTCATGCCCACGAAGCGGTTCTCCACGATGTCAACCCGACCCACACCATTGCGACCGGCGATGGCGTTGGCCTCAGTGAGCAGATCGACAGGGCTCATGCGCACACCGTTGATGGCCACGGCGTCACCAGCCTCATACTCCACCTCGACGTACTCGGGCTGATCCGGGGCATCCTGAGGATCGACGGAGAGCAGGAACATGTCCTTCTCGGCCTCGAACCACGGATCCTCCAGCACACCGCCCTCGTAGCTGCAGTGCAGCAGGTTGCGATCCATGCTGTAGGGCTTCTCTGCAGTGGCGGTCACGGGGATGTTGTGGGCTTTGCAGTAGTCGATGAGGGCAATTCGGCCGTCGAACTCCCAATCGCGCCAGGGAGCCAGGATCGTGATGCCGGGCATGAGAGCGTGGTAGGTCAGCTCGAAGCGCACCTGATCATTGCCCTTGCCAGTGGCACCATGAGAGACCGCATCAGCCCCCTCTTCACGGGCGATGTCGATCTGGTGCTTGGCGATGAGCGGCCGAGCCAGGGAGGTGCCCAGCAGGTAGTAGCCCTCGTAGATCGCAGCGGCCCGCAGCGCCGGCCAGACATAGTCCTGGGCGAACTCCGCCTTGAGATCTTTGATGAAGATCTTGCTGGCCCCTGTGGCAATGGCCTTCTCGTTGAGGGGATCGAGCTCCTCACCCTGGCCGAGATCTGCAGCGTAGGCCACCACCTCGCAGCCATACTCTTCGATAAGCCACCGAACGATGACGCTGGTGTCGAGGCCACCGGAGTACGCCAGCACCACCTTCTTTACATCAGACATTTCACCACGCTCCTCTCACGTAGGGGACGCCCTCTCATGGAGCGTCCGGTACCACCGTGGGGGCGGGTTCTACCCGATGACGTTGAGATCTACCAGCTGAACGAGCAGTCGGGTGGCTTCGAGCTCCGACATGCCGGAGATGGCGATGATGTCCTCGTAGGGCGTGAGGCCATCTGCCTGGCTGAAGAGGAAGCCCGCGCGGTGATCCATGGACTGCCAGATGATCTGGTCCGGGCCCATCAAGACCTTGGGGCAATGATCGAGGGGACCCAGGCGCACCTTGAACACCGCCTGAAGTTGATCAGCATGCTCGGTGAGGTACCGCTCCGCTCGTGGATGCCCGGGGCACTGCATCAACAATCGGTCAGCCAGCTCAAGGGCCCCGGAGAAGTCGCCCGCAGCGTGCAAGGCATCCATTTGCTGGGCCATGACGTTGAGCGCCTCGGCGGAGCCGGGCTCGGGTGAGGCGGCGCCACCATTGACACCGTTGACACCATTCAGGTGCACCCCAGGAGGGCTCTGTTCCAAAGGCAGCTCGAGGGGCAGCTCGCTGGCGGAGCCAGTGACACCGGAGGGCAGCTCATCGACATCGACAACCGCCAGGGGCTCTGGTGCAGGGGGCGGCTCCACAAGAGCTCGGGAGCGGTCCTGGGCGCCGGCAGAGATGTCGGCGATGACGTCAGTGGGCCCGCTGTCTTCTCCGCTGAGACCTTGAGTGTTGGCCTTGATCCCAAAGGGGCCATCGAGGGTCTGATGCACCTCGCTGGAGCCCGGGGAAGGCGTCCTGGGCAAAATATTGGCCCACGCTGTGTCCACGAAGGGATCGTCGACGCTGCCCTCCCCTGGCCCCTCCACAGCGGCGGGTGCAAAGAGCGCAGAGAGTTCGTCGGTGGTGTCCACGATGGGCTCGGGCTCCTCGGGCATCTGGCCCATGGGGGTCGGACCTGCCCCTTCCCATTCCACCTCTCCCCAGGCCACCTCTTCACCGCGGGCACCGGGTTGACCATTGCCCTGAAGATCACCAAGGGCAGCTGCGGTCACGGCATCGGCGGGTGCAGGGGTGCTGGCCATGGAGCCACCTGCCTGGCCATACTCGATCTCCACCTGACCCCAAACGGAGTCTTCGGGGACCTCGTCGGCACTCGACGGCGCGGCAGCTTGTGCTGGGGCGCCCTGTGGTGGGGCAACCTGTGCTGGGGCGACC
Organism: Bradymonadia bacterium; assembly: GCA_046290225.1. Classification (GTDB taxonomy): domain Bacteria; phylum Myxococcota_A; class Bradymonadia; order UBA7976; family UBA1532; genus JBKAGE01. The sequence goes on from JBKAGE010000034.1 coordinate 606,276, forward strand.
TGCGCTGGGGCCAGCGCCTCCGGAGCAGCAGGTGGAGGTGGCGGCACAACCTCAACATCTTCTGCCGCCATGGGCGTGGCAAACTCAGCAGCCGGCCGGCTCATCGGATCCGAGATCGTCTCGGGGATCTGAATGTCGAGGGACTCCTCGTCACTCTGGTCGAGCATGGCCGACCAGTCGAGAGACTCGAACTCTGCCTCGGTCTCGATGATGCCCAGAGCAGGCTCGGCCAGGGGTTCTGACGCTGAGGCTTCATCAACCTCTACAGCGATCTCCTCAGAGGGCGACTGCTGATCATCTGAAGCGTGCTCGAGCGCATCTTCCGCGCTCTGCTCTTCGCCAGAATCCTGGTCAGGCTCGACGTCTGCAACCTCCACCACGGAGGGTTCTTTCTCGACAGAGCCGCCTTCAGCAGAGGCACTTGCTTCTGCAGCGCCCTCCACAGCCTCGACACCAGCGGCCTCCACGATCTCTGGGGGCGCTTCTGATGCCGCTTCAGGCAGTGCCGCTTCTGGCAGTGCCTCTTCTGGCAGTGCTGCGCCCTCAGAGTGCTGGGTCGTGAGAGAAGGCGTCGGTTGGGCGCCGATCTCTTCGACCTCCTGAGCAGAGACTTCAGCAGGTTGCTCGCCACCTTGCTGGCTCGCAGCATAGCGTTCCAACAAGGTATCGACGCTCACCTTGAAGTGGCTCTCGATGAACTTGAGGTATTCGATGGCCGCGGCGTTCGTCGGATCGAGCGCCAGCGCCTCCTTCCAGCGAAGGAGCGCCCGCTCAAGCTCGCCTTGGCTGTACAGGGCGGCGCCCTCTTTGACGAGGGCCTCAGCCTTGACATCGGTTGAAGTCATGGAAGCAACATCCTCGGGCACAACCACCCTCAGCCGACCCTCTGGACGACCCCTTTGAGCATATTGAGTGTCTTGGACAACGCATCACCGGCGGATCCCAGTGCCTCAGCGTCACCGTGAGCGAGGGCGTGGCGCGCTTGCCGAAGCACGCCTTCAGCCTTTCGGATCGCCTCCTCGCCGTAGTCGACCCCTGCGAGGATCTCACAGGCCCGAGGGAACACTTTGTCTACCTCGCCGAGGCTGCGCTGTACCTGATTGCGCAGCTTCTCCTGCTCCTCGGTGGCCCGGGCCTGAACCAGGTACTCCTGGTTCTCGGCCGCCATACGCTTGATCTCTTCTTCGGTGAGGCCTGAAGTGGCTGCCACGGTGATGGCCTGCTGCTGACCCGTCTCCAGATCTTTGGCGCTCACCGAGACGATGCCATCGGCGTTGATCTCGAAGGTGATCTCGATCTCAACCTCACCCTTCGGTGCTGGCCGGAGACCCGTGAGGATGAACTCGCCGAGAAGCTCGTTCTCCTCTGCACGCTCGCTCTCACCCTGAAGCACCAGGATCTTCACCGAGGTCTGGTAGTCCCTCACCGTGGTGAAGATGTGACTCTTGGACGTCGGCACCGTGGTGTTCTGAGGAATGAGCACGCTGAAGAAGCCGCCCACGACCATGATGCCCAGGGAGTGAGGCGTCACGTCGAGCAGCAGCACGTCCCGCTTGTCATCTTGCAGCGCCGCCCCCTGAATGGCGGCACCGAGGGCCACCACTTCGTCAGGGTGCACCCCCTTCATCGGATCCATGCCAAAGAGCTCTTTGACCTTCTGTTGGATCAAAGGCATCCGAGTCATGCCCCCAACGAGAAGCACACCATCGATGTCTTCACCGGCATCGTTGGCGGCCTTCTCGCAGATGCGCACAGTACGCTCCACGAGATCGAGGGTCAGCTCTTCGAGACGGCTGCGGGTGAGGGTCTTTTGCAAGTGAAGCGCATCACGCCCCCCCGTGGAGATGATGAACGGCAGGTTGATGCCCGCCTCAGTGGCCGTCGACAGCTCGCACTTGGCCTTCTCGGCGGCGTCACGCAGACGCTGCAAAGCCATCTTGTCCTGGCGCAGATCGATGTTGTGCTCACGCTGAAAGTCAGCGACCAGCCAGTCCATGATGATGCGGTTGTCGAAATCCTGGCCGCCGAGGAAGGTGTCCCCTGCGGTGGCGAGGACCTCGAAGACGCCGTCGTGGATTTGCAGAATGGAGATGTCGAAGGTGCCACCACCGAGATCGTAGACGGCGAGCACCCCCTCTACTTCGCGGCCATACCCGTAAGCCAGGGCAGCGGCGGTGGGCTCGTTGATGATGCGCACCACGTCGAGGCCAGAGATGCGGCCAGCATCCTTGGTGGCTTGTCGCTGACTGTCGTTGAAGTAGGCAGGCACCGTGATGACTGCCTTCTCGATGACGTCACCGGTGTATTGCTCGGCGATGAGCTTCATCTCTTGCAGGATGATGCTGGAGATCTCGGGTACGGAATACACCCGGTCCCGCAACTGAATGCGCGGATCTCCATGAGGCCCTTCGACGACGTCGTAGGTCACCGACTCGGTGATGCGGCTCACCTGGGGGCTTTCGAACTTGCGCCCCATGAGGCGCTTGGCGCCGTGAACCGTGTGTACGGCGTTGGTCACCGCCTGGCGCTTGGCGATATGGCCCACCAAACGGCGGCCATTCTCGGCGACGGCCACCACCGAAGGGGTAATGCGATATCCGCCCTTGTTGGGCAAAACCACAGGTGTGCCATCTTCCACCAAGGCAACGCAGGAGTTGGTCGTACCCAGGTCGATGCCGATGATTCTTTCCATGGGCCCGGTCATCCCCTCAGCTTGATTGGTGCTGTCTTGAATGGTGTTGTCATCAAACGTAATGCTGAACATTTCGGATGAGGTGCTTGTCGAAACCACCTCACATCAAGTGTTGTACTACGACTTCCGCCTCAAGCCACGAAGATATCTCTTCGCCTCTTTGTGATTGGGCTGATGCTCAAGAAGAGACTCCAAAGTCAGCGTGGCTTTTTTATAGAGCCCTGCACGCTCGTACGCACGGGCCTGCGCCATGTGAGCGTCCGGATCGTGCGGGCAGGCGGACACCCACAGTGTGGTGACCTCGATGATCTCCCGAATGTCTTCTACCTCGTTCATGGCGAACTCGGTCACGTGGGACATCCGAGCAGGCTCGGGGCTCAACCGAATCGCCTCTCGGTAGGCCAGCCACGCCTGCTCTACCTGTCCACCCTTCTCATACTGCTTGCCCTCTGACCAGTATTTGGCAGCAGCGACGCTTCGGGCCCGGCCATCCACCTCGTCCAGAGCGCGCTGAAAGGCTACGTTCTTCGGATCGAGGCTCAGCGCCATGCGCAACAGGCTGGCGCCCTGAACCGGCCGCTCGGCGAGGATGTGCTTCATGGCTTCCTGGTAGTACTCCTCGGCCTGGGACAAGCGCGCTTTGAGCTGAGCGGGCAGACCAGATTGACGCACACGTCGGGTCTGTTTCCGGGCCTTGAGACGCGCTTCGAGATCAGACTTTCGATGTGCTTTCTGCTCCGGGGTCCTGGGACCGGCACGCTCACCTTCCTCACGTTGCATACGACGTCGAGCGGCGATCTCCTTGAGCCGAGCCTTGCGATCTACGCTGTCACTCGGGCCTCGGGGTGCTCGTGCTGGTGCTGGGCGGGTGGTGTCGGCTGCTGGTCGGACGGTGTTCGTCGAGGGGGCCTGGCGTACGGCCTCGTCGGCCACTGGTGCGGCGGGCGACTCGGGCGCGACGTCGCTGCCATTGCGGGCGTTGCGGCTGGCGACGGTCCGGGCATACGCCCCTCTCAAGGTCTCGTGCTTGAGCAGCGTGTCGTGCACGGCACTGCCGTACTCGAAGAGCTGCTGCAGCAGATCCTTGAAGCTGCCGAGGTCCTTCCCATAGTGCCGATCAGGGTGAAAGCGCTTGCTGAAGCTGAAGAACCCTCGCTTGATGAGACGCCGCTCATCCGTGGGCTCGATGCCGAAGAGTTCGAAGTGATCGATCGAAGCGAGATTGCCCAGCAGGAACAAGACCTCTGTCTGAAGCGTCTCGGGGAGATCGCACGACGGGTCCAACTCGGTGGACATGGGCTGCCACCCAGCACGGATGTCGTGCCCTGCCGAGATGGCCGGCTCTGGCGGCACCCGGCCGATCCATCCCGCTTGATGCAAGATATAGGCGTCGCTCTTGGGGTTGCCTGACTGCGCTGACGTGTTTTGTCTGACCTGAATGACGCCGGCACGGAGCAGAGTGGTCAACCGGCGGACGAGATCTTCCGCCGAGAGGCCGCTGTGCTCGCACAGCTGGGCCAGTGAGCGTTGCCCGTCGATCAGCGAGAGTAGATCCTGGTGCTCCACGATGCCGGGACGGCGTCGATCGAGACCAGGACGAACCATCGGGACGTCCTGCCAAGCACCAAGAGCCCCGGGTTTTTCCATCGTCCCCTTCTCGCCTAGCACCCTGTGCGCACCTGCAACTCGTCGTGGTCTACGTGAACCGGAGCATGGATGGAGCGTCACAAGAACCCTCTGATGCTACCCAAGGCCCAATACAGGGCGCAACCTCTCGAAGTTACGGACCACCTCGGCCCGACTCACACTTTTCTACATCGACTCAGAACGGGTCACTTTGGAGACAGGGGTCGCAATTTTCCCGGGGCTGAACCATTCCAGGTCAGTCCAAGACCCACGCGACCATGAGCTGCCCATTTTCCTACATGCGTACATCATGTAGACTTCATCCGGAAATATACCTACATGAAGGCGCATCTCAGAGATGTCGCCTTCTCAATTGCCCCGGTTGATTGGAGAGAGGGAGGTCTCGCCACATGAACCAGACACCGCAATCGTCGGTTCGACGCTGGCTGCTCGCCGGCGCCGTCGCTGCGACGACTGTGCTGAGCGCTTCGGCTGCTTCAGCACTCACCGTCGTGCCCGTACCGCAGAACCCTCAGGATCTCACGGTCCCCCACGCCGCCTTCAACGGCGCCTCGACCCGTTTCAAGGCCATCGTGCGCGATGGCTCGGCACCCTACTCGGTGTCGATCGACTACACCGGAGATGGTGTCTATGACACCACCTTCAACACCAGCGACGCGTACGAGCTCGAGGCCACGTACACCTACCCCAACGTTGCTGTGGACACACTCCACATTGCTTCGATTCGGGTGGTGGACAACGGCGGCAACACCGCTTTTGGCTCGTACCCGGTCTACATTCGGGCTGACTGCCCTACGATGGCCAACGTCAACAGCGCCACGGACGACCAGCTCGCCCACATGCGCAACCGGGCCATCGATGAGGGCATGTGGTACATCCACAAGAATATGGCTGGCCGCGGTGGCAGCAACAACCAGATCACCGGGTACATTGATCAGAGCAGCTACGACACCTCGGTCTCTGCTGCATACATCTGGGGCCTGACCCTGAACGGGCACATCGCAGCCTACCCCCCTGGCACCTATGCAGGGGCCTGGAGCGCCGATCAGGAGTTCCAGAACAACCAGATGTGGAACAACACGCCCTACGCCGAAGATGCCATCCGCATCATCAACTACCTCATGAGCGGCATGGCGTATCAGAACAATGTGCCGGCCTACGACGAGGCTGATGACGGCAACCCCACCATCGCCGGCACCAACGACAACCGCGCCCTCTACCACCAGAACTACATCTACGCCATGGGCCACATTGTCGGTGGGCTCATCGTGGCCACCGCCCCCCTGGGCAACACCGAGGTTCAGATCGGCACCGCTGCGGGTCAGAGCTGGCCCTATGTCGGGCAGCAGCTCGTGGACTGGCTGGTCTACGCTCAGGCTGACGCCGATGGCAACAACAACAATGGTCTTGGTGGCTGGTACTACAATGCCCGCAGCACCATCGGCAGCAGCTCCGACATGTCCACGGTTCAGTGGGCGCTCATCGGCATCGAGAGTGGCTACCGGGCCATGGCCGACTACGGTGTCTACGTCAACAACCTGACTCGCGCCCGGATCGCCAACCAGATGCGATACGGCACTGACAGCAACGGCGGTGCACGTTATCGCAACAGCCGTAGCTCGCCGGCGGCCTCAAGCAACTGGACAGACAACGCTTATGGTGGTCTCAAGATCACTGGCGGTAACCTCGTAGGTGCCGGCCTGTTGGGCTGGAACGACACGACTCAGTTCAACTGTGATGGTGCCAATGGCGTCAACGTCAACGAGCAGCCCTACGCGCCGACGACGACTCTGACCCGCTGTCAGGCACACAACCTGTACTTGTCTTCGTACAACTTCCTCAGCAACGGGTTCCAGTATCACTTCCGGAACTCCAACTACAACAGCGCCTCCACGAACAACGCCAACACCAACATTCACATGTACGCCATCTACTCCACGCAGAAGGGTGCGCGCTCCCTTGTGCCCGAGTTGGATGCTTTTGGTGCAAATGACTGGTTCCATCAGTTCTCCGTGGCACTGCTCCGGGATCAGGGTTCTGACGGCAGCTGGTGGGGCAAGGGCCCCTACCGGTACACCAGCGATTACGTGGGACGTCAGCTCGGTACTGCGTATGGTGTTCTGGTCCTGACCCAAACTCTGTTCAACCCCAAGCCTGAAGCGGTCGGCAACGTCGCCCCCGCCTCCGTGGTGGAAGGCTGCTCCGGTGGTGCCGCTGGTCAGGTCACCTTCAGTCATGCTGCATCGTTCCACCCTGATCCCGACGCCAACATCGTGGCCTTCCAGTGGGACTTCGACAGCAGCGACGGCCTGTGGTGGGAGACCGGAGCGGCAGCCGACTTCGAGACTGCCGACGTCAACCAGGCGTTCACGCACACCTACAACACCCGCGGCAGCTACACCGCCACGCTGCGCGTCGTGGACAACACTCAGCCTGATCCTCAGACCGATTTGCAGATCCACACTGTCACGGTTCAGGCAGTGGAGAACCTCGCGCCTTCGGCAAACGCGAACGGTGCATACATCATCAATGATGGTGATGACCTGACGCTGGCAGGTACAGGCTCCGACGCCAACGCGAACTGTGGCGACAGCATCAGCGCCGCCTGGGACCTGGACGACGACGGCCAGTACGACGACGCAGTGGGCCTCACACCCACCATTGGCGCCAACAGTCTGAGCGGCCTGGCCCGCAGTGTTGCGCTGCCGATTTCGCTTCGAGTGACTGACAGCAACGGTGCTTCGACTGACTCGGACACGACGCTGACGATTTTCAACAACCGTCCTGTGGCGTGCTTCAACATCAACCCGAACCGCGGCTCCTGCGGTCAGGCGATTACT
>JBKAGE010000035.1:0-546782 GCA_046290225.1 Bradymonadia bacterium
CCGGGTATTCGCTGTACTGGGTACGGGTGGTGTTCTCAGATGCCTCGCATCAAGATCCAAAGCGACAATCCAATTGGTACAGGGCACGGGCACGAGTTGATACATACGCTGACCCGTGGTCCTTCCTGGATTCAGGACGAAGGCTGCAACTGAAACTGAGATGATGTGTGTCTGAACGACCTGAGAATTCAGTTCTTGGGGTGTATGGAGGCCAAGACCTCCGATGAGAGACACATGGGGCTGAGTAGAGCCTCCACCATCACACACCCACGAGCGGAGTCATGCAGGGCCACAGGTCCACACCCGAATCAACTCGTGCCCGTGCCCGTGCCCGTGCCCGTGCCCGAAAACTCTCTTACCCGCGGAGCGAGGCCACGCACGAGACCAGAGCCCCGGAGCTAACGCCAAAACCCAAGACCCATCCCAAAGTTCTGCCACTCATGCGCCACATCGTACGAGACCGACAAGCGCCAGTCCCACCCCCACGAGATGCGCACATCGCCTCCGAGCGTGCCATGGATGCGGCCCAGCTCGGGATCGAAGCGATCCGGCTCGTGGTACGTGCCCGCGCGCACCACCAGGCGGTTCTCGATCACCTCCGACTCCGCCCCAGCGCGCAGGCTGACGCTGTGGTACTTGCCCGAGCGTTGTGGTTGCTGGTTCAGAAATGAGGCCACCCCCACAGCGTTGTCGGAGGGCCCGGTGACCACCAGATCTGCGGTGAGCATCACATAGCGACGGGGATAGGATGCATCGAGCTTCTCGCTGGGGTTGAAGGGTCGGGGGCCGAAGGCGTAGCTGCCTCCGACGCCCAGCTCCCAGGGCACCAGCAGCTCGTTCGGGATCAAGCGGCCCACCTCATCCGCTTCCGCGCCAGCGTCAGATGGCTCCTTGCTCCGGATCGGCGTGCGGAGCACCGCCCCCAGCCGCCAGGGCTCGTCTTTGGGGCACCACAACGTGCCAAACTGAAAGCCACCCCCTGTAAGACCCGCCTCGATCTCCGTCGAGTCGGTCCACTCGAACTCGACGTTGCCGACCAACAAGAAGCCACCGATGATCAGCTCTCGCCCGGGGAACGTATATGCGTAGCCGAAGCCGCCGAGGAGTTGCCGATACTCCGCGCGGCGGGTATCACCCCCGTCGGGGATGTCGAGCTGAAAGGTCTGGCCGCTCACATGGAAGGCGTAGTTGTGGCGGCGATTGAACTTCAGGTTGAAGCCCGCCTGGCTGAAACCTGCCTCCTTGAAATCGACCTGCTGGCCCGAGAGATCGAAGGCCCGATCGTCGCCTTCGGAGAAATTCAGCCAAGAAATGGCGAAGTCCCAGTCGAATTCGTCGTCGGACATCTGCAGGGGGCGAAAGGCGATCGAGGCCGGGTTGACCAGATGACCGTCCGCCCCTTCGGCGACGCCGATGTAGGCGCCACCGAGGCCGATCACCCGGTTCGAACTCACCACCGGCCCTTGAAAGAAATCCACATTGTAGACCTGGTCCTGCGCCCGTGCCTCACTGGCCAGGCACAACAGGGCCAATGATCCGAACAGCGCCTTGACCGGAGACCTCATGCGACCTCTTCTCATTGCCTTCACCGCCCTCTGGCTCCCTTCCTTGTGGGCCTGTGGGAGCACGTGCAAGGACATCGCTGCCCACCAGCGCGAGCTCATGAACCGACCGGCAGAGACCGACGACCCGCACTTTGCCGTCGGCCTGTCGCTCAAACGCATCAACAGCCTCATCGCCAAACGGGTGACGAAGATCGAGCCGCAACCCATCAAACTCGGTGGGCTCGGGCGGTTCAAGAATGCCATCGGAAACTTGAGCATCGCACCCAAGCGACTGCAGCTCGTGCCCACCTCGCCCGGGCACGTGGGCGTGAAGGCCACCTTCGACATTCGGCAGAAGGGCAGCCCGATCTTTGACGTGACGTTCCGCACCGACATCGAGCCCATCCTCGACACCGAGAAGGGCACGATGCGCATCGAGCTCAAGGCCAGCGACTTCAAGTCGGTGAAGGCCGACTTGTCGCCCAAAGCCGCCGACCGGGTCACCAACATCCTCTGGAAGAAGGTGCCCAAAGGCCTGAAGTTGCTGGGCAAGAAGAACGTGAAACGGGCCGCTCGAAAGGCCGTCAGCTCGTTGAGCTCTCAGGCCTACAACTTCGTCAAGGGTCCCCTCGCCGCCCACCTGGGCACCCTCGCCCGCATCGAAGTGGCCATGCCCCCCTTCCCCATCGCCGAGCTGAGCGTGCGGACCAACCGCTACAGCGGTGGCATCCTCGAGGTCGGCGCCCGCACCAGCCTCGGCGTGCAAGACGGTCTCGAGTCCAATGGCGCCGAGATGAAGTCGAAGAAGACTCAGGCCCTGGTGCGGTTCTCCGGCAACGCCTTCGCCACTCTGGGCAACTGGTTCCTGAGAGAGGGCATGATCCAGACGCACTACACATCCAAGGGCAAACCCGACGACAAAGGGGCCTACACCCCGGCCTTCGACTGGGTGCATGGTGACGATCGACCCCTCAAGGTGCACGTCTACAAGAACAAGGGTGAATGCATCCACGCTCGGATCGGCGGGCGCCCCACCCTGGCCATGGCCGAGAAGGGCAAGGTGAAGGTGGGTGTCGAGGGCGGCGAGATCGAGCGGGTCGACGGCCCTGCGCTCATCGAGATCGCCGGCTGGGCCTACAGCCTGTGGGCCGACGCCATCGAGATCAGCAAGGACATCACTGCTCAGACCAGGGTCAAGATCGCCGGCACTCGTTATCAGCTGGGCCTGAGCGAGGCCGAAGTGTTCAACGACGAGGTGATTTTGGGGCTGCGGGTGGAAGAAGCCCCCAAGGGCAAGTCGAGCGCCCCCAAAGCCTCTGCCCCGCAGTACGCACCTGGCGACTGGATGGCTCGACGATGTGAGTGATCACCAGCCCGGGCGCCCTGGAGGAGGCATCCCCTGACCCCGGCGCCAGTCCACATACCGCGCCCAGTCGACGTCGAAGGCCGCCGCCTCTTCCTCAGCCTCTTCTTCGAGCTCTTCCCACCACTCCGGATCAGTCGTGCCTTCGAGATCGGCGATGCGACGCTCGGCCTCGGCGCGGGTGATGCGGCCCATCTTCCAGAGGCGGTAGGCGTCGAGCAGAGGCGCCAGCTCGGGGCTGCGATCAGGGCTTCGGAAGTTCATGCGCGCCGACTTCCGGCCGCCAGGCAGGTTGGGCGGGTTGAAGGTCTCGGGCACCCGACGTGGCACGGCCTCGAAGGGTGTGAAGTCGGGCTCTGCGGTGAACATGTCCCAGAGCGGAGAAGCCGCGGCATCGGGGCGACCCAGCGGGGGCACCTGGAAAATCGTCTCGATGGTGGCGAAGACCGACATGAACGATCCGAGCACGTGGCTGATGTGACCTCGTCGCCCCCAGGGGCTGATCACCAACACGAAGGATCGATGCGCCTCGACGTGATCCTGACAGCCCTGGGGATCATCTTGCAGCACGATGATGGCGGTCTTCGCCCAATACTCACTGTGGGAGACGGCGTCGACGAGCAGCCCCACGGCATAGTCGTTGTCCGCCACCATCGACTCAGGTGTGGGGGCGTCGGGTTGAGTGCCCACAGTGTGATCGTTGGGCAGCAGAAGGTAGGTGAACTGCGCCAGATCACCCTCGGCGATCTTGTCGGCGACGTACTGAACCTTCTCGGCGTCGAGGGTGCGATAGTTCACGAAGGGCCCGCCGGGGAACCGGTTGTCCGAGAAACGCACAGCCTTGGTGCCGTCGGCGGCCTCGGCGAGGGTGCCCACGATCTCACCATAGGTGCGCACCGACACCCCATGATCGTAGAGCCACGTGAACAGGTTGCCCATGTCGGGGGTCACCGCCTCGCTCAGCTGGAACCCCAGGAACTGATCCGTGCGGTTCTCTTCGATCCACATCCGCTCGGCGTACTCGGTGAGGTGAGTCCCCGTGAGCAGCAGGTGGCCCGTGTCCGAGTTCGGGGCGTTGGTGTAGAAGTTGTCGCTGAGGGTGAAGGCCTCGGCGAGGGCGTGCAGGTTGGGGGTCACCTCGGTACCCCACCGCAACAGCTCCGGATCGACATCGGCCCGCTCAGGATCAAGATCACCAAAGACACAGTCGAAGGTCTTGTTCTCCTTGACCACCAGGATCACGTGCTCGATGGGCGACGCGCGACCAGCGACGGTGGGGATCGGGAAGGCCTGCCCCTCACATGACACAGGCCACGCTGTGCGCGGATGCTGGAAGTTGGTGCTCACCTGCGCCGTGGTGGCCTCGAGGTCGAGATCTTCGAGGCTGATGTGGGTGATGCTGCCCTTGATGCGGTTCTTCGCCGAGCGCCCGTCACTGGGCCCGGCGCCACCCCCCTTGCCCTCGGTGACGATCAGCTGCTGTCGCACAGCGTCCACGGCGACACCGGTGGGGTACCAGCCCGTAGGCAAAGCGCCGAGGGGCTGTAGAGGAGACGCTTGCAACACCGAGACGGCGTTGTCGGCGCCGCGGGTGGCGTAGAGCCGCCCCGACTCGGCGTCGTAGGCCAGGGCGTTGACGTTGCTGTGGGGCAGAGGCGCGCCCTCGGCGTTCACAAGATCGGTCTCGGCCACCTGCACCCAGTCGGTGACGGTCTCGGTCTCGGGATCGATCCGCGCCACGACGTCGCTCCCCGATACAGCCGCCCACACCGCCGAGCCATCAGGGGCAGCGACGAGCCCCATGGGCGAGGTGGGCAGTGGGAGGGTGTTGCTCAAGGCGCCAGCGTCGAGATCGATGATGGCCAGACTCTCGCCGGCCACGTGGGCGCCGTAGAGGTGCTCGCCCACCTGGACCACGTCCCACACCGCGCCGCCCCCAGTGGGGAAACGTCGGCTCACCATGCCGCTGGCAAGATCGACCTCGACGATCGCCCCCTGATCGAACAGCCCCACCCACAACGTGGCCTCGTCAGCAGAGAGGGCCAGACCCGAGGTGTAGCCCTCTGTGTCGATCGACCCTGTAGGCGTCAGCAGGCCGGCCTCGTCGATGCTGAATCGATCGACGAGGCCGTTGACGCCGCCGCTGGCGTAGAGGGTGCTGCCATCAGCAGTGAGCGCCAGCCCGTGGAACGCCTGACCGCGATCGAGGGTCTGCAACACCACAGGGCCCTCGGGGGCATCGGTGTCGATCACCAGCAGCTGGCGCTCGTCATTGCTGGTGATGGCCACATAGGCCACCGCCGCCTGAGGGTGCACCCTCACCGAGGCAGGAAAACCTTCGACGACGAGGTTGGGTCCTGCCGGCGTCGTCGCCCGGCCGCTGAGGGTGAGAAACGGCGCCTCCCCCTCGGGATCAGCCCCAGGTCTGCGCAACATGTCTTCAGGTGGCTCGGGTCTGCACGGAGGCCATTCGGCGTCGGGTGGGTCGAGCGCTGCGTCGCTCACGGGCGCCACACTCATGTCGTGAACCGCCGCATCTATCCCGACATCGCCCTCTACTCCGACATCGGGCACAGGCGCCATGTCGACCTCGACACCGGCATCGAACATGGATTCAGACCCGTCACCCACTGAACTGTTATCACAGGCAAACAACAGCAAACAGCTCATCGCCGAAGTCGTCAGGAGGCCCTTGAGAGCGACGAATTTTTGCGGTGCAAATCGTGTGTTCATGCCATCAAAATCGCACAACTTGTGTATTTTCGCGGGAAAAACTCAGGCTCTCCCGGTAACCTGACGAAAGAGTCAGCTGTGGGGGATTCGGGGTGCCCCAATCCCTGGCCTGCTTTGGCAGGCGCGACCGACCGGCTCTTCAGCGCCGGGGGCGAGACGCCCCCCGGCGCTGAAGAGCCACTTTCCCCACCCATCAATCAGCAGAATTTCTTGTTGTAGAGCCCCTTGTCTCGGTCCGGGCAAATCTCTCTAATACGTCAGTGCGCACCACACTCACCATCACCCGAGCGTTTTGGATCGTACTGCTTGTCTGCCTCGCAGCCTGTGAGGACGATCCGCGATTTGACCCGGAAGATCACTTCGAAGAGGGCGCCCTGGGGGTGCTCACTCAAGGCATGACCGTCGCAGAAGCTGGGGGCTGCTCCACGAGCATCGTTTCTGGCCTGAGCCGGCAGCTCATCGAACAGATCAACTGCCTGCGGCCCAACACCCTCGAAGATTTCAGCCGAGCTGACATTCAGCAAGGGGCCGCGGTGTGGCCCTTTGTTCAGCGTGGTGGCCGCGACGCCCTCTGGCGGGCCATCGACTCACGGGGCGTGGGCCTGTCGCTCACCTCGGCTCTGCGCACGCTGCCGCAGCAATATCTGCTCTACCGGTGGTTTCAAGAGGGCCGGTGCAACATCAGCCTCGCCGCCCGACCCGGACGCAGCCGCCACGAGAGCGGCCTCGCCATCGACACCGGGGCCTGGGACGCCTGGCGCAACGCCCTCAACGCCAACAACTGGCAGTGGTTCGGCGATCGTGACGTGGTGCACTTCGACTATCGAGGGGCCAACACCGTCGATCTCGCCGGGCTCTCGGTGCTGGCGTTCCAGCAACTCTGGAACCGCAACAACCCCAACGATCAGATCGCTGAAGACAGCGCCTATGGCCCCCAGACCGAGGCCCGTCTGCGGCAATCTCCCGCGGCGGGCTTTCCCATCAGTGGCTGTCTGGACGATCCCGGGCCAGGCCCTTCACCTGACATGAGCGTGGGGCCTGATCCCGATCCGCCTGCTGACCGCTTCATGACCATGAGCGTGCGCGTCGAGACCATCGCCAACCAGCCTCGAGACTGGCTCGAGACAGGGACCAGCGCGGGCATCTTCGATCTGGTCGAGGGGCAGCGCTTTCATGTCTGGGTTGATCTGCGCAATGGGACTGGCCGACCGGTCACCCAAGCGGTGACCCTGGGCTACACCGTCGATGCGCCTTACGTCGATGCGGTCACGGTGGAGATCCAAACGGATCTGCCCATGGCCAACGGCGGCAACTTCGTGCCTGTGGATCCCAACGCCAACCCCCGGCCCCTGGCAGGGCCCGACGGCTTCATCGATCTCGGTGTGTTGCAGCCCGGAGAGACCCGCCGCGCCCGCATCACCTTGCAGGGCGTGCAACCCTCCATCGGCCAGATCAGGCATGCCCGCGTGCGGGCGTGGGTCCGATCGGTGCCGGGCTTCTACAGCGATCAGCTCACCTGGGACGACGCTGTAGAGCTGAACGAAAACGTCGACCGACTCCAAGACCTCGCCGAGGTCGACGTGCTGAGCACGAGCCGCTGGCGCTTCGAAGGCCCCAACGCTGGCGATACCGAGGGTTGGCAGACCTGCGACGGCGGGCTGACGACCAACGACACCGTCGAGCGCGCCCTCGCGCCCAACTCGGGCTGTGTCGACGGGCCACCGTGGATGGCCATCGACACAGATCGCTTCAACGCGGTGCGCATGGTGGTCCGCCACGGCGCCGCGGCCTCGGGCACCCTGCGCTGGCGTGACGACGCGGGGCAACTGGGCTCGGCACCGATCCAGGTGGAGGGCGGCGACTGGCGTACGCTGGTGGTGCCCCTCGAGGGGGCTCAAGGTGACGTGGTGTCGATGCAGCTCGACTGGGGCAACGCCGGGCCCTGGATGCTCGACTTGATCGAGGGCACCACTGATCAGGCGCCGCCAGATGATGATGGTGACGGCTGGCCTGCAGGCGAAGACTGCGACGATGACGACAACCGTCGCTTCCCAGGCGCACCCGAGCGCTGCGACATGGTGGATGAAGACTGCGACAACCAGGTGGACGAAGGTTTGATGTGCGACGACGCGCCGCCACCGCCTGACGCAGCAGTGCCGCCAAAGCCTGGCGATCAAGACGCAGGCATGTTCGATCCGGAAGATCCATTCGTCGACCCGGAAGATCCGGGCGCTGGTGGTGCAGGCGGCTCGGGTTTCGGCGGCTTTGATGGCCCTGGGGCGGACGGCCTTCAGCCCACGGGCTCGGCGAAGCACTTCGGCAACAACTGCCAGACGGGCTCAGGCCCGGGGCTGTGGTGGCTGATGTGTTTGGCCTTCGTGCTCAGGCGCCGGCGCTGATCATACTGCGCTGATCACACTGCGTTCACCAGCGCCAGACCAGACCACTCGGAGAAGCCTCGACGCCCGCCTGCGCAGGTGCTACAGGCTCGGGCTCGCCCCCCTCATCGAGCCAGAGACTGGCCCCGAGGATCGCCAGGCCCGCAACACCCACCACGCCTCCCAACAACAAACGACCATCGCGCTGGCTGTAGAGATCATCGATCTCGCCCGGCGTTCTCCCGGGTGTACGGCCCGCGAGTCGATCATCGTTGTATGCGTCGGTCCATGACTGCACTTGCTGATCGTCGAGGATGGCGAGGGTGACGAAGGCCAGCCCCGTGGCTGTGAGGGCACCACCACCGATGAGACCTGTCGTCGCCCAGTCGAAGGGCGTGTCATCGACCACAGCAGTGCCCACGAGCCCCCCAGGCACATCCACCACCCGTTGCTCTCCGGCTTCGAGGCGCATCTCCACAAAGCTGCGCGCTTCAGAGCCGATGAACGTCAGGGTGTGCGCGCCGGGTTTCAGTTTGAGCACCTGCTCATCGTGAGGTGACGCGATCTCCTCACCGTCGATCTCTACGGAGATCCCTGTGAGATCACCCTGCATCTTCACCTCTGCAGGCGTGCTGTTCGACACCAGCTCGAACTCGAGCACTTTGGGGGATCCCGCTACATGCGTGAAAGCACGCCGGGTGTACAGGTGACCATCGAGCGTCAGCTCGATGTTGTATGCGCCGGGCTCAGTGTAATCGGACCAGGGTGAGAGCCCCACTCGACGACCATCGATGATGACGCTCGCGCCTTCTGGCACAGTTTTCACTGTCAGTAGAGGTTGCTTGTGTTTGAGCTTTTTGAGGAACTCACTGAACTCTTTAATGTACGGCATGGCTTCTTTATTGCGCCAGTGCTCGTTGATCAAGACAGTGTTCCACCGCTCGATTGATTTGATGTCTCTCATCTGTGCATGTGCGCTGATGAGTACAATGAGTGGATAAATAGACTGCTCTTGCTCATATGCAAGCTTACATACAGAAGCAGCCTTCTCGTAGTGAGCCGACTCGAACTCTTTCTTGCACGTACAGTAGAGAGTCTTGCACTTACCCTTGGACCGGGCTGGTGCCTTTGATGCAGCCCAATTTGGGGCATGTACCAGGATGATGCTCAGGCCGATCAAAGCCCTGAAGATACGCGACGGCAACACTAGGCGTCTACCTGATGACGCACGTGATCACACACGGGGGTACACGCCTTTTCTGTGAATTTGGCTTCATGTTAGGGTGCCAACGGGCTGAGGATCTCTTCGAGGTACCAGGCACAGTGTCATCGAAAACCCCAGGGCCGTCGAAACCCCCAGGGCCATCCAGCACCAAGGGCCAGTCGAGACTCGGCAATGTGATCGGACGGTACACGCTGGAAGGCCTCATCGGCGAGGGCGGATTCAGCGCAGTCTATCGGGCCCGTCGAGTCGACGACAAGGGGCAACCCATCGGCCTCGCAGCGGTGAAGATACTCGACGCCCGAGAAGGCGAAGCCGCAGAGCGCTTTCTCAAAGAAGCGCAAATCATCGGCCAGCTTCACAGCCCGTACACCGTGCGACTCTACGACACCGGCGTCACTGACGAGGGCGATCTCTACCTCGCCATGGAATATCTGCAGGGCGAGTCGCTCTCGCGGCGTATCCGACGCCAGGGCACCGTGCCATGGGCCCAGGCCCTCGAATTTGTGGGTCAGGTGTGTCGATCGCTCCACGAAGCCCACGAGTTGGGGATCATCCACCGCGACATCAAGGGCGACAACATCTTCCTGCACCACGTCGCGGGCGATGTAGTGGCCCGGGTCCTCGACTTCGGCGTGGCCCACCTCGAGAAGAGCGCCACCCAGCTCACAGGTGATCACACCCTCATCGGTACCCCCCGGTGCATGTCTCCGGAGCAAATCAAAGGCGGCAAGGTCGATCGTCGATCCGATCTCTACGCCTTGGGCGTCGTGCTGTATCGCATGCTCACCGGCGAGCCACCCTTCTCCGCCGATACGCCCTATGCCCTCTTCTTCATGCACGTGTACGAGCCACCGGTGCACCCAAGAGAGCTGGGCCTCGATCTGCCTGAAGGGGTGAACGATCTGGTTCTGCGCCTGCTGAGCAAGAACCCTGAGGGCCGCCCGGAGAGTGCCCTGGCGCTCTTCCGCGAGTGCAAGGCGTTGATGGCGAACAAGGGCGCCCTCGGTGCACATGGTGCCGTGGGCCGCACCGTGACCGAGATGCCGACCTTTCGCCCAGGTCTGCCCGCTGAATCTGAAGAGGCGACGATCTCCGAGCTCGATGTGCCCACGGCACTCTCTCAACCGTCAGGCAGCTTCGACGGCGCCACGGTGAACGATGACTCGATGCCGTTCGAACACACCTCGGTGGACATCCGCCCCGACGGCCTCGACGATCAGACGCCCATGACCATCTCCGAGGTGGTGAACCCCTTCGAGCAGCGGTCACCTCGATTCGGATGGCTCTGGAAGGGCGGGCTCACCCTGGTGGCACTGCTCGGAATGATGTGGTGGGCGTGGCCCACCAGGCCCTCGACGCAACCTTCGACCCGCTCTGCGGCGGGGCCAGCGAAAGAGATCCCCGCGAACCAGCAGCCGCCCCAACTGCTCGTCCGCCCAGATGCAACCCTCGCCAGGATCCCTGCGCCGAAAGCGCTGGCACAGGCAGATGCTGGGGTGGCCCCAGTGGCGCCGCCAGATGCATCTCTCACCGAGCCAGCAGCGGCGCAAAAAGCAGCCCCCCCGAAAACGGCAGCCCCGAAACATACAGCCCCGAAACGTATAGCTCCGAAAAACACAGCCTCGTCATCGCGACGCTCCACGAGCAAGCGCCGACGCCGCACCCAAAAATCCAATCTCGAGCTGCCCAAGGGAGTGGGCGTGCCCTCTCTACCCTGAGTTCCATGCCCAACGCGTTACATCTGCTTCGTTTATCTGTGCTCTTCGCCGTGGCCGTCTCAGGGTGCAGCCGAGATCCGCTCATTGCCCCCGTCGACCTCGTCGTCGACTTCGAACACACGGCCGCCCGTATCCAAAGATGCATCGATGGCCCCACGCCAGGTGAAGAGGCAGCATGCGTCTCCACGCTCTCGGTGCGGATCTCGACCCACCCGATCAATGCCTGCCTCCTGGTCCAACGCGGCTCGCACCCGTCGATGCCCATCACCCACCTGCCCATGAAGCTGGTGCTCACCGAGCAGGGCGTGCAGCAACTGAGCTTTGCCGAGGGCGCTCCAGGGCGCTTCCCTCTCGAAGTGGGTGAGTCGATCTCTGCAGAGCTCTATGTCTTCGGACGAGAAGCCCAAGGCGAGACGCTCTGCGTGGCGGGTGGCCTCGAGCAAGGCACAGTGTGCGGCCCTGACGGACCTTGCCTGCTGAAATGGGTGCAGCCCATCCTGCCCGTACCCGCCGAGGGCCTCGTCCTCTCGTTTACCCGCGACGCCGAGTCCGACGTGTGCCAGGTGCAAGGCAGCCTCCTGCTCGCTGGTGAAGTGTGCAATGGCGTCGACGACGACTGTGACACCCTCGTGGACGAAGGCGAGCTCCCTGGGGTTGGCGGCAACTGCAGCGCTCAAGCCTCTGGCCCGTGCGGCCCTGGTCGCCAGCAGTGCATCGAGGGTCGTCTGCGATGTGTGAGCACAATGGAGCCGCTCGATCGAGATCTGTGTGGCAACAACACCGATGATGACTGCGACGGCCGCATCGACGAGGCGGATCCACAGGTGGTCTTTACCCCAACAGAAGGGGGGCCTCGTGTGGGTCTGGGCGAATCGTGCCAGACAGCAGACGGGTGCGAGGGCGTGACCCTCTGCGCCGAGGGCGGCGCCGAGTTGATGTGTGGCCCGGATCCGAGCGCGGAGGAGATCTGCAACGGCGCTGATGACGACTGTGACGGCCGCGTCGACGAGCAGATCGAGATCACTCAGGTGACCTGCGGCGTGGGGGCCTGCGCCGCAAGTGGGGTCCGGGTCTGCAATGGCCAGCTGGAGGATGTCTGCACCCCCGGTGAGCCAGCCCTGGACGATAGAAATTGTGATGGCATCGACGATGACTGTGATGGTCAGGCAGACGAAGACTATACCGTCGTTCCGCTGAGCTGCGGACTCGGTGCGTGCGCGCAATCCACGATGACGCAGTGTCTCGGCGGTGAAGTGATCAACACCTGTGAGCCTCTGGCCCCCCTCGCCGCCGATGACAGCTGCAACGGCATCGACGAAGACTGCGATGGCCTCGTCGACGAGGGCTTCCGCGGCGGGCTCACCACCTGTGGCGTGGGTCTGTGCGAGCGTCAGGGGCAGAGCTTCTGCCAAAGCGGCGTTTTCACCGACACCTGCGCCCCTGGAGATCCGGCGGCGGACACCACCTGCAATGGCATCGACGAAGACTGCGACGGCCAGTCCGACGAGGACTTCGAAGCGGAAGACGTCACCTGTGGCCGCGGCATCTGCGCACGACAGGGTCAACGCCTCTGCAGGGAGGGCGGCGAGTTGAGGGTGCAGTGCACCCCCGGAGATCCTGCAGGGCAAGACGACAACTGCAATGCCATGGACGACGACTGTGACGGTCTCGTCGACGAGGGCTTCGAGAGCGAGCTGGTGGCCTGTGGTCAGGGTGCCTGCGCTGCTCAGGGCATCACACGATGCGTCAATGGCACCCTCGGCGACACGTGCCGTGCCGGTGAGCCCCAGAACGACGACGACACCTGTGATGGGGTGGACGACGACTGTGACGGCGCCCTCGACGAAGACTACCAGGCGCCGCCCATCACCTGCGGGCTCGGCATCTGTCATCGCGAGGGGCTCCGTGTCTGTGTCAGTGGCCAGCCTCAAGATGCGTGTGATCCCGGCGAAGCAGCCCCCAATGACGCCATCTGCAATGGCCAGGACGATGACTGCGATGGGCAGATCGACGAAGACTTCGTCACCCAGCTCACCCGCTGTGGTCAGGGCATCTGCAGTCGGATCGGGCAGCGCCGCTGTGAAGATGGCGTCGTCCTCGACACCTGCGTACCGGGTGAGCCCGAGCCCTCTGACCTGACCTGCGACGGCCGTGACGATGACTGTAATGGCCTGCGCGACGACGGCTATGTGCCCGAGGCCACCACCTGTGGCGTTGGCGACTGCTCTGCCAACGGCCAGACCATCTGCGTCAACGGCGATGTTCAGAGCACGTGCGTACCCGGGCAAGGGGCCGCCATCGACGCCACCTGCGATGGCGATGATGACGACTGTGACGGCCTCGTCGACGAGGACCACACCCCGACCCCCACTCAGTGCGGGGTGGGCATCTGCCAAGCCCAAGGGCAGCAGCTGTGCGTGGGGGGTGAGCTCGTCAACACGTGCACCCCTCAACAGCCTGATGATTCAGATGATGACTGCAACGCCCTCGACAACGACTGCGACGGCCTCGTCGACGAAGGGTACGGCGAAGAGGTGGACTGCGGCGCTGGTGCCTGCGCCACGAACGGGGTGCTGATCTGCACCAACGGGCAGAGCGTGAGTACGTGCCAGCCTGGAGATCCTCAGGACAGCGACAGCACCTGCGACGGAGTGGACGACGACTGTGATGGCGCTCTCGACGAAGATTTCGCCCCTCAGGCCATCACCTGCGGACAGGGGCTGTGCACAGCGAACGGGACCCGCGTCTGCATCAACGGTGAGATCTCGAACGCCTGCACCCCCGGCACGCCCTTCCCTGGTGACGAGACATGTGACGGTCAGGATGACGACTGCGATGGCCAGCCTGATGAGGACTACAACACCGCCCCCATCGTGTGTGGCCTGGGTGCCTGCCTGAATCAGGGCCAGCGCATCTGCGAAGGCGGCCAGGTGCTCCGCCTGTGTGATCCGCTGCCACCGAGCGACGACATCTGTGATGGCGTGGACAACGACTGTGACGGCGAAACCGATGAGGACTTCCCCACCCTGGGACAGCCCTGTGTGGTGGGCGTGGGTGAGTGTGCTCGCTCCGGGGTGAAGATCTGCAGCGCCAACGGCAACGAGATTTGGTGCTCGGTCCAGGTGGGCGATCCCTCTGAGGAACTGTGCGACGGCCTCGACAATGATTGTGACGGCGAGACCGACGAAGATCCGCTGGGTGAAGGCAGGGCCTGCAACGCCGACGCTCGAGGGGTATGCGCCAACGGCACGAGTGTGTGTGAAGAGGGGGCCCTGAATTGCGAGCCCGGCACGCCCTCACCAGAGGTGTGCAACCGCCAGGACGACAACTGTGACGGCATCATCGACAATGTGGATCCCGGCACGGGGCTCGACTGCACGAACGTGGGCCGATCACCTGACCCACAAGAGGTGCCGTGAGCGTGGCGCGGCCCACTGAAATTGCGATCTCCTTTGGCCAAATCGCATTTGGCCCGATGATGCATACGCGACCTATCGTCTACGGCAAGCATCGAGGCTGAATGCACGATTCCGCACATGCGCTGCTCATCACCGCCGTTTCTGCCCTCGCTGGAGGGGTGCTGCTCATGGTGGCGGCCCGACGTCTCGGGCTCCCTGCCATCGTCCTCCTCCTCGTCGGCGGCCTCGCCCTCGGGCCCTTCGGCGCCGGGCTGGTCCAGCCCGAAGCGCTGGGGTACGGCCTGAGCCCGGTGGTCTCACTCTGTGTGGGGCTGATCTTGTTCGAGGGGGGGCTCAACCTCGACATCGCAGGCTTCAGGGCAGCCCCGGCGGTCATCAGACGCCTGCTCACCATTGGGGTGCTGGTGACCTGGATGGGGGTGGCCACCACATTGTGGCTGGTGGCCGGCCTGCCCTCGTTCTTCGACGGCATGGTGGTGGCCAGCCTAGTCATCGTCACCGGACCCACGGTCATCGCCCCGCTGCTCAGGCGTATCCGCGTCACCGAACGACTCAGCCACATCCTGCACTGGGAAGGCGTGCTCATCGATCCGATCGGGGTGTTCATCGCCCTGCTCTGCTTCGAAGGCCTCGTGCAGGAGAGCGGCGGCATGGCCTTCGCCGATCTCAGCCTGCGGGTGGTCTCTGGCATGGTCTTCGGCCTCATGGGCGGGTGGCTGATCCAGTTCTGTCTGGTGCGTCGCCTCGTGCCCCACGACATGATCAACATGTTCATCCTGGGCATGGCGGTGCTCATCTTCGGGGCCGCCGAGGCTCTCATCAGCGAGGCGGGCCTGCTCTCGGTGACCGTGGCGGGGTTCCTGCTCGGGGTGCAGCACCCCCCGTGGCTCAAAGAGATCAGGGCCTTCAAGACCGAGATCGCCGAGATCTGCATCGGCACCCTCTTCATGTTGCTCGCCGCCCGCCTCGATCCGGCCACATTCGCCAACTTCGGCGTCGGCGGCTTCTTGTCGGTGGCGGTGGTCATGGTGGTGATCCGCCCGATCTCGGTGACGCTGTGCACCTGGGGCCTCGGGCTCTCGGTGAAAGAGCGCGCCTTCCTCGGCTGGGTGGCGCCTCGGGGCATCGTGGCGGCGTCGATGGCCTCGCTCTTCGCCATCACCCTCGAGAACTCACCGGGTGACGCGGGCCTCGATCCGGCCTTCGTCGAGACCTTCACGTGGTCGGTCATCGCTGGCACCATCATCGTGCAGGGGCTCTCCGCCGGCATGGTGGCCCGGTGGCTGGGTCTCCAGAGGCCTGATCCCACAGGCTGGCTGGTGGTGGGCGCCCACGATCTGGGCCGGTCGGTGGCCCGCTTCCTCTCTTCGAAGGGGATCTCGGTGGTGATCATGGACACGGATCGCCGCCGCACCCACCGCGCTGCAGAAGAAGGCCTGATCGCCATCGAAGGCGACGCCCGAGCTCACGACGAGGTAGAACACCATCCGGCTCTACAGCAGGTGGGCTTCGTCCTCGCCATCACCGACAACCCCGATCTCAACTACGTGATTTGCCAGCGCTGGTCTGAAGAGCTGGGGCCCGATCACGTGTACCGCTGGCAACCCCCGGCGCCCGCTCGGGGGGAGACCTCCCACGTGGAAGGCGGACGCCCGGTCTGGGCGGGTCTGCCCCGACCGTCTCTCCTCGGTGCCGAGCTGAGCAACGGTGAAGCGCGCCTGGCGATCCGCATGGCCTCTGAGGACAACACTGTCGAGGTGCCTGGGCAACCGCTGCTCTGGGTGCACGAAGGTGCAGTGGGGGTGACCGCCACCGACAAGCCCGCCACGGGGGCCACGATACTCTCGGTCGACCGAGAGGCGGACTTCCTGCTGCGCAGCCTGCACCACGAGCTGGTGCTCACTCTGGACGACGAGACTCCGGAGCAGGTGCTTCGTCAGATGATGGAGTCGGTGGTGCAGCGCCATCCCCACGTGCCGCTGCCTACAGTGATTCAGGATCTGCTCGAGCGAGAGCAGGGCATGCCCAGCGCCCTGGGCCACGAGGTGGCGGTACCCCACGCCTACGTGCCCAACCTGCAGCGTCGAATCTGCGTACTGGCCCGTCTGCAGCACGGCGTGTCGTGGCAGGCCCCCGATGGCGAGCCCGTGCGGCTGGTCTTCTTGCTGCTCAGCCCTCAGGGCGATCCGGACGGCCACCTGGCCACCCTCGCCGACGTGGCTCGGCTGGTGCTCAAAGAGGAGATGCGCTCACAGCTGCTGTCGCTGGAAGATGCGGAGAAGGTGGTGGACGTGATCTGGGATGCACACCGCAGCGGGTGATTGCGCGGCCTTTCGCCGTACAGCGGCGAAACCTCAGAAGCAGCGGTGGGACGTGTTCATGATGACCGTGCGCAGATCCTCACCGCTCACCCCTTCATCGAGGGCGATGGAGGTGAGTGCGAGCACCTCGCTGGTGCAGTCGGGATGCAGCACCTTCACCGCCTCGTGCACTGGGCGGCCTGCCTTCACCATCCCCAGGAAATGACGCGTCTCCAGGCAATGCACCTCGAGCTCTTCGGTGATCAAACGCTCAGCGTGATGAGTGAGGGTGTTCATGATGACCTCTCCAGGGTGTAGGGCGACGACGACCGGGCTTCGGCTGTCGATGCCATGTGCAAGTGCAAGATGGCTGCGACCATCAGCAAGGGGCGGGCCAAAACAACGCGCGTGTGGTGCGTGCACCACAGCAAACGGCCTGTGGTCAGGCTTTGCGTGGACACATGATTTTTGAATGAAGATTCAGTCAGTTGCGCAGGTGCGAAATGGGGTTCGCACCGCGCAGGGCACGTGACGGCAATGTGTGGTGAGTGAGCCTTCAGTCAGCTCTTGCCTGATCCACGCCGCTTGGGCGCCCCTTTCACCTTCCAGGCCCTCAGCGCCTTGAGGGCAGGGCCTGTGAGGCCAGCGTCGATAAGGCTCTCCGGCGCCACAGCGCGATATGCCACAGCACTGCCACCGGCAGGTGTACCCTGAGCAGGGAACACGTACACCGTCCACTCGAGGTGGGTGAAGGCATGGGTGATCACTCTGGCCTCACCGGTGACCTCGAGCCCGAGGGTCTTCAGCTGGGCGCCGAGCTGATCAACATCAGCGCCCTCAACTGTGATGGCTGGCAACTCCCACAAACCACCGAGCAATCCCTCTGCAGGTCGCTGGGCCAGCCACACCTCCCCAGCCTCGGTGAAGCTCAGGCCAGCCACCCGAACGGCCTTCTTCCGCGGTGTGGCTTTCTTCTTCATGGGCAGTCGGTCGATCTCGCCATGGGCCAGCCCCTGGCACTGACTGCTGAGCGGGCACAACAAGCACGTCGGTGACTTGGGCGTGCACACCGTGGCCCCGAGCTCCATGAGGCCCTGGTTGAAGTCACCAGGGCGCTTCTTGGGCACGAGGGCCTCAGCGCGAGCCCACAACCGCCTCTGGGTCGCCGGCGCCCGGGGATCATCGTGGATGCGATCGAAGCGGGCGAGCACCCGCACGACGTTCCCGTCGACGACAGGGGTCTGGCGGCCGAAGGCGATGGACATGACCGCCCCACAGGTATACCGCCCGACCCCAGCGAGGGCCCCGAAGGCCTCGGGGTCATCCGGGATCACGCCCCCATGACGCTCCACCACCTGGGTGGCCCCTTTGTAGAGGTTTCGAGCCCGGGCGTAGTACCCGAGGCCCGCCCACAGGGCCAGCAGATCATCGAGGGGGGCCGCGGCGAGGTGCCCAGGTGTGGGGTAGAGCCCAATGAAGCGCTCCCAATACGGGATCACGCTCTCTACGCGGGTCTGCTGGGCCATGATCTCGCTGACCCAGATGCCCCACGGATCTTTCTGCCGCCGCCAGGGCAAATCGCGGTGGCCCTGGTCGTACCAGCTCAGAATACTCTCGCTGACGAAGGTGCTGGGTGTGCTTTGCATGGCTCCTCTGATGGTGGGCTCGGTGAACAGGTTGCGCGGAGACCAGACAAACCCCACCTGCCCTTGAGCCAGACGCCCGCTCTGTGCAGACTGCCGGCACCTCGACCCATGGAGCGCGCATGCTCATCGACGGCCATCACCTCGGTTATTGCACCAACGTGCACCCCGGCGAGTCTCTCGACGAGATCGACACCGTGCTGCGACAGCACGTCGCCGAGGTCAAGCGTCGCCTGTCACCTGATCAACCCTTTGGGTTGGGGTTGAGGCTGGGCAACACCGCCGCTCAGGGCCTCGATGAAGATCCTGCAGCCCTCGCCCGCCTTGCCAGCACCTGTGATGCGCTGGGTTTCTATGTCTTCACCGTCAACGGGTTTCCTTATGGCGACTTCGCCGCAGATGCAGTGAAGGCCGAGGTCTATGCGCCCAACTGGCTGCACCAGGAGCGGGTGGCGTACACGTTGCGCGTCGCCCGGGCCCTCGCGGCGTTGCCAGGACCCACCGAGCGCACCATCAGCACCGTGGCCGGGGGCTTCGGGCCCAGGACCAGCGGCCTCGCCGAGCATCGACAGATCGCCAGGCACCTCGCCATCGCCGCTGAAGGGCTCGCCGAGATCGCTGATCGCACTGGGGTGCACATCACCTTGTGTCTCGAGCCCGAGCCCTGGACCACGCTGGAGCGTACCGACGGCGTGATTCGGTTCTTCAGCGATCATGTGCTGCCCTTGAGTCACGCTGATCACCTGGGGCTCTGCTATGACTGTTGTCATCAGGCGGTCTACTTCGAAGATCCCGCCGAGAGCTTGAGATCTCTCGCCGCAGCGGGGGTGAAAATCGGCAAGATTCAGGTCTCCAGCGCGCTGCACATCGACACCCCCCGTCGACCGGAGGCCCGGGCGGCCCTGCAAGCCTTCAACGAGCCACGCTACCTGCACCAGGTGGTGGGCAAACCACACGAGGGCCCGCTGCTCCGAGCCCTCGACCTGCCCGACGTCGCTGATCCTGACACTTCCTGGCTCGACGCCGAGGCGTGGCGGTGCCATTTCCATGTGCCCATCTGGTGGCAGGGCGACGGGGTACTGGGCACGACCCGCAACGACTGGATGCAGGCGGTGAAGACCGCTGTGGCAGAGGGGCTGTGTCGCCACCTCGAGATCGAGACCTACAGCTGGGGTGTGATCCCAGAATCGGAGCGGCAGGCCCTCGAGGGGGGTGATCTGCACGCCTGTGTGGCCTCGGAATTCGACGCGCTGTTGAAGGTCCTGGGGGCCCGATGAGCGCCAGACGCATCATCTATCCGGTCGCCGTAGGGGCCATGGCTGCCGCAGTCTGGTGGATCTCTCCCAAAGAGCAGGAGATGGCACCTCCCCCTGCCCCCACTCAGCAAACGGCCACTCAACAAACCCCTGAGTCAAGGCCCACGCAGCCGCTCCAAGACCAGGCGCCCGATGCAAAGGGCCCCGACACCATGACGCCCGATACCTCGACTCCACAGGGTGCAGCCATCACAGCCATCGCAGTGCACGGGCAGCAGATGCTCACCGGTGACGCCACCGGACACCTCTCGGTGTGGGATCTCGCAGCCACCCCACCCACACGCCGTAGCTGGGCAGGGCACGCAGGTGCTGTCCGCCAGGTGGCCGCTGATGGTGATGGTTGGATGAGCGTGAGCGGAGACGGCACCGTCGCGTGGTGGGGGGCCGACACGCGCATCGTCGAGCGCAAGCGCCAGACCGGCCGCATGCTCAATGATGGGGTGCAGGTGGGCCCCCTTGGCGCGCTCGTCGTCGACGACAAGGGCACCGTGGCCCGCCTCGACACAGAAGATGCCCAATGGCGCGCTCGCACCTTTCACCTGCAAGGGGCCCTCGCCATCGCGCGCTCGCCCGACGGCAGCCGGGCCATCAGCGGAGGCGTCGACGGCAGCATCGGCCTGTGGAGCATCACAGGTGATCGTCAGGGTGCCTGGATCGGCCACACCGGGTGGGTCACCGATGTGGCCTGGGCGCCGGGGCACCTCGTCACCGCCAGCGCCGACAAAACCGTCTCGCTCTGGGCGGCGCCTGAGGGGGCCATCGACCCGGACCAGCCTCCGAAGCCTCGAGCCACCCTCACCGGGCACACCGACACAGTGCTCTCTGTCGATGTCGCCGGTGACATGCTCGCCAGCGGCGGGCTCGATGGCACATTGCGATTGTGGTCCCTCACCACTGGCGCTCTCGCACGCCAGACCAACACTGGCGGGCCCATCTATCATGTCGCCTTCAATGGCCCCCAGGTCATCACCGGGGGTGACGGCAGCGTGAAGCTGTGGCAAATCGACACCCTCGAACTGATCCGCACTCTGGGAGAGACCCCATGAGCTTCGCCCAACTGATCGCCGAAGGGGCCACGATAGAGGCCATGGCCGAGCTGCTCGACGGCCTCGATCACGACGGCCGAGTGCAGGCGATCCGCGCAGTGGGCGGCAAAAGCCAAAAAGCCTTGTGGCAGCGGGCTGAAGGCCATGTGGCGCAGATGCACGACATCGTGCCCCCTGACGTGCCCCCGCTCACCCCGGTGCGGCACTTCGGCAAGAACTCGTTGCCCCTCTTCAGCCATTTCGAGAAGCGCTTCTGTCGCCCTGCGGAAGATGCTGATGTCTGGTGGGGTTACAACCACCAGCCCAACGCCTGGATCACCGGACCAGGCTATTTCTTCTGCAAGGCCTCAGAGGCCGCCGAGCGAGGCGCCGTGGTCGTCGACTACCACCACGTGCCGCCTGCAGGTGCCCCTCTGCCCGAGGGGTGGCCCGCACCGAAGCCCAACGACAAGGGCCTCAGCCGCCCGGTCTACGGCTTCATGGAAGACTATCTGCGTCGCGTCAGCGCCCACGTCACCATCGGACGGGCCTGGCGCCATGGAAAGGCCACCGGCAATTACTTTATTTTGTGCCGAGAGTCTTGAGGAACACCCTATGCGTCACCCCATCTATGCAGCCCTCGCCCTGAGCCTGATCGCTGGCCCGGCGTGCAACACCAAGCAGCCAGGCACCGAGAGCAGCGCCAAGAACAGCGCCGAGCAGGCCCCCAAGCAAGCCACCCAGAACGCCGCCCAACAGGCGAAGAAGGGTCCCAAGGCGATCCCGCTGAGCAAGGTGCAGTCCGCGGCGAAGATCCTCGCCGAGGCCAAGGCCAACCAGGCCAAGGGCCAGCTGCCCGGGGACAGCCAGGCCAAGCTGGCCAAGATGATGGGTCAGAGCAAGATGGCCCAAAAGAGTGGCAGCCAGCTCGGACAGCTCAAGGCCGGCACCAACAACCAGCTCGCTCCGCCTCCGGGCACGCCGATGAACAGCCCGCTCATCGAGGCCATCTTCAAGCAGAAGAACATCGACATTCGCCGGTGTTACGAGCCTGAGCTGTTGCACCAGCGCGATCTCAAGGGCGTGCTGGTCTTCGACATCAGCCTCACCGCAGCAGGCGCGGTCTCCGATCTGAAGCTGGTGAGCAGCACCCTGAACAACGAGAAGGTGGAGGCCTGCTTGCAGCCGCGCATCAAGAGCTGGGCCTTCCCTGCCCGCTCCACCGATGTCACGGTGCGCCACACCCTCACCCTGCAGCCCCCCTGGATCAAGCCTCAGGCCCGGGATCTCAAGCGCCTGACCCGCCAGCCCCTGAAGCTGCGGCCACAGGACTTCCAGCAGCTGCGGAAGAAAGCCCTGGTGGTGCCTTCCCCCAAGAAGGCCCAACCTCAGAAAGCCAGCAACACCCCAGACAGCGCCTCCAAGGCCCCCGCCACCCCCTGATCGCCATGGATCAAGATCCACGCTTCGGCGGCATCGCCCGCCTCTACGGCCAGCACAGCTTCGAACGGCTGCGACACGCTCGGGTGTGCGTCATCGGCATTGGTGGCGTAGGCACCTGGACGGTGGAGGCCCTCGCCCGCACCGGCATCGGCCACCTGACCCTCGTCGATCTCGACGAGATCTGCGTCACCAACACCAACCGGCAGCTGCACACCCTCGACGGTGAAGTGGGCAAAGCCAAGGTGCAGGTGATGGCCGAGCGCGTCGCCCGCATCAACCCGGACTGCGTCGTCACTCAAGCCCTCGAGTTCTTCACAGCCAAGAGCGCCGATCGACTCTTCGCCGACGTGCTCACCGGGCACGATCTCATCGTCGACGCCATCGACTCTGCTCGCCAGAAGGCCCTGCTCATCGCTCGCTGTGTCGCCGAGAAGTTGCCCATCGTCACCGTGGGCAGCGCCGGTGGCCGGCGTGATCCTGGTGCCATCGGCCGCTCGGATCTCACCGCCACGGTGAAAGATCCATTGTTGCGCGAGGTGAGGCGTTATCTACGACGAGAGCACGGGTTCCCCCACGATGGCCCCTGGGGCATCCCGGCGGTCTACAGCAGGGAGCCCGCTCGATACCCCGACGGCGAGGGCGGCACCTGCGACAGCCCTGTAGACGGCAGCCTGCGCATCGACTGCGCCTCGGGCTTCGGCACAGCGGCTATGGTGACGGGCACGGTGGGCCTCTTCGCAGCAGCAAGCGCCGTCGATGTGCTGCTCGAGCAACCGCGTCACGCTCAGTCGTAGAACATCGCGTCGAGCACGAACCCACCCCCAAAGACCGGCCGGTCGACATCGAAAGTCGAGGCGTCGAAGACGAAGCCGGGTTGAATGCCCGCGCCCCACAACCGCACGAGTTCGAAGTGCACGCCTGCCCGAGCGACGCTGGAGATGGCAAAACCCGGATCTTCATAGTCGTCTCCGAGAGCCGACATGTTCTCCAACCACCGATAACCAGGCCCTGCGCCCACGCTGAGCCGCCCGATGAGTCGCGTCCCCACCTGCCACCGCATCATGGCCCTCAACGCGATCCCAGGGCTCAGACACGACTCTTGATATGCCGGCGCGATCAGCTGGTCGTCTGGTGAGAGCGTCCGAGTCGGGCATGCGCTCCCACCTTCGAGGATGCTGAGCACCTCGCCCCCTATCGCGAGAGACGGGCTGATGTTCCAGAGGGCCTGGAAGGCCATGTCCACGCGGAGATCCTGACCGCGGGTGTGGGGGGCGCCGATGATGAGGCCACCGCCGAGAGAGACCCGATCTTCAGTGATCTCCTGTGAGGATTGAGGCGGTGCGGACAATACGGCCAGAGCGATCAGTGGGAGCACGATGTATCTCCAAAATACCAGCGCGTGACACAGTCAGTCATAGAACACACAGTCGATGCCAACACCAAAGCCGAGAACGGGCCGCTCGAGCCCCACCGTGGAGGCATCGGCCACCAGTCCGGGCTGGATGCCTGCTCCCCACACTGTGAGCGGCTCAAGGTAGAACCCAGCGCGGGCAACGGTGGAGAGCACCCACCTGGGCGCGTCCAGCTTGGTCTCACCCTCAAAGTCACCATATTCTTCTTGATACCCGGGACCCGCACCCATGCTGAGCCGGCCGACAATCGTTCGACCGAATTCAAAGCGCATCATGAGCCGCAGCGCCTGGGTGTCTCGCCCACAGTAGGGCTCCAAACCAGCGTCCACCTCCTCGAAACAGGCAGGCGGCTGCTCCAGGCTGACGGCAAACTCCCCACCCACGAAGAGCCCCCTGCCCGCAGCCCACAAGGCATGAAACGCGAAATCGACCCTCGGATCGCTCCCACCCGTGTGTGGGAACCCCAAAGCGAGGTGATGGCCGAAGTTCGCCCGTGCTTCTCTTGCTGCTGAGATGTTCTGTGGGGGCACAGCCAGAATGGCCAGCGCCAGCAGAGCAACCATGGCGCGTCCTCCTCAGCATGGATAGAGCCGAGGGCACGCCGGGGTGTCACGTGGTTCGCTCGCAAGAACGCTGTGGCCTAAAACGCTTCTTTCGCGCGGGCGTTCTCGATCAGCTGCTCCAGGGCAGCCCAGTCCACCTTGTTGGCCATGAACTTGCCCGTGATCTTCTTCTCTTTGACGTAGAGCTTGCCGTCGCGCACCGACAAGTCGGAGATGTATCTGAAATCATGGCGCTTCTTCACCGGGCCGAGGAGCGCGGGCATCACTACGGCGTCGGACTCGATCCAGAAGAACGGCTTGCTCATGTAAGCCGGCGCCATGAGGCAACAGATGAGGCCGGGGATGATCGAGGCGATGTTGACTCGACCTGTCATCACCCCCACGGCGATGCCCAGCCCCAAAGACAAAAGCCCCAGGACCAACATGATGATGCCCACAGGCTTGGGGTAGCCCACTCGATGCAAGATGCCATCTTCGCTCATGATGCGCTCCAAATCTCGAAGGGGGAGAGCATGAGGTGACGCGATGCCCATGGCAAGGGCTGTCGTCGACTCTGCTCGACGACTCTGCTCGACACTGCAGGCACTCGTGTACGCAGGCCTGCGCGCTTCGATCTATGCCATCCCCCTGCTATGGTGCCCGGGACCGGGGGCAACATGAGACACATCTACACCTTCATTGCGCTGCTCTGCGTTTTGCCGTGGGCATCTGCCCACGGGCAGCGCACCCCACAGGGTGTCTATCTCGACAGCCGCGACCCGTGGATCCTGGCACCGCAAAGACTGGTCAATCGCCAGCTCGACCTGCAGCTCGACCAGACTCAACAATCCGGACGCACGCTCTCAAGGCGCTTGCCCGAGGATTTCAACCTCGCAGCTGACGCCCACAGCGCCCTGCGCTTTGCCCTGCCCGGTGAAGAGCCGGGGACATATCACGGCCTCTATGTGTTCGACGTCTATAGTCGGGTCGCGCCCTTTAAAGGCCTCGAGGTCGGCTTCAATCCGACCTTCTACAATCCCAGCGCCAGCGCAGGCTATCGCCGTGAGTCTTTGGTGCGCTCCGGGTTGAGCATCTTCATCGAGCACCCTCTGACCCACATCGATGGCGATCCGCTCATCGGCCGGGCCCTCATCCACGATCTGGGGCCGGTCACTTTGGGGCGAGGGCTCTTTCTCGAAGACTGGCCCGTCGAAGGCAACGCTGGGGGGTTGTACTGGCGGGGCTGGTCCCTCGACCAAATGATGTTGGGCCGCACGATCTGGGACAATGACGACGTCCTCGTACTCAGCGGCGGGGCCTTCGATCGCACGATCACGCTCAACATGATGCACTGGCTCTTCTCGACTCGGCGGCCATCGACCTTGATGTCCCTCGCTGGGGGTGGTGCGCCGACCTCTTGGTGGGGACTCGGCGCCGAGGTGGGCATCAACCTGCGCACTCAAGCCATCGCCGCCCTGTGGCGATCTGATCTGCGACACAAATGGGGTGATCGTGCCTCTGTCCATCTCGGTTATCAGGGCCGCCACTACGGTGCCACGGTAAGCCCAAACCGGAACTACGCGTTCACCAGCTTGGAGTTCAACCCACCCTGGAGAGAGTACGGATATGTGACCAATGCCGCAGAGTTCATGGACGCAGCCACTCTGTTCCCTCAGTGGTCTCATACGCTGATGTTCGAAGGTAGCCTGCGCATGATCCAGCGGCTGAGCTTCTTCACCGACATCGAGGGTTTCTATCGATGGGCAGGCACAGCCCCCGATGCGTCACGCACCTTCCGCAGCCGCGCCGATGGCACGCCGCTCCCTGGCCGTACACTCCGCTGGTTCCATCGACTGGGCCTCAACTGGCAGCCTTGGGCAGGCAAGCCTCATCGCATCAGAAGCATGGTGGTCAACAAACAGGTCATCGACCGATCGTTGGGAGTCGTGAAGCCCGCGTACACGCATTATCTACACCGGCGATTTCTCTTCGAGTCGGTCTGGGCTCTAGAGGTGGAGGTACGGCTGTGAAGTGGTTGCTCTGGGCGCTGCTCGCCCTCACGGCGGGGTGCAGCATCGATGACCCCTACCCACCTCAAAAAGCGCTGATTCAGGTCAGTCTGTACAGCCCATTGGAGGGCCCTCTCCGTGTCGCGGTGGTGTGGTCGAGCGATGATGGGCTCTATGTCTCCAGCGACACCCCCCTCGCGTTGAATGCCGATGGCCTTGAAGGCAGCTTCGAGGCCAGCCTGCCCCCACCTGAGATCCGCGCCCAGCTCTCCATATCAAATCAATACCCCTTCGATCAGTTGCCACAGGTTCAGGGGTCGACTCCCATGTTGGTGGTGGTCTATCGAGATGATGGCGACGAGCAGCTCACGCTGCCCTCTCCAGGCCAGCTCGATACCAGCCCTGACCTACTGGTGGGCACCTCCTCCAATGGCAGCGAGACCGGTCTGGTGCTGATCGATGACTTCGAGACATGGTTCGCAGCTCTGAGCCCTCAACAAACACGCCACTACTATCAGGCAACAGGTGGTCGCTATACACCGCTCATCGCCAACCCCAGCTACTCTGAGGATGGCGATGTCGTACACCGCCTCTGGATCGGCGGTGATGCCCTTGCCGCTCAAGCACAGTTGATGTGTGAGGGTGCCTCACCGATTCGTGGCGACACTCCACCCACCCCCCGCACCATTGATCCCCGTGTGCTCGAAGAGGGCTCGCTGGCCACCTTTGGCATGCTGTGTGGTGGTCGCACCCTCTGTGCGTTGGGTGACGTTATGGAAGCATACACAGCCTTCATCACCCAACCTGGCATTGCTGGCGCAAGCTACAACGAATGTTATGACAGCCGGTATTTGGACTACCTCACAGACTCATATCAGGCGCTCTTCAGCTCGATCGTCGTCTATACATGCGACCAGGCATGTCCGTGCCAGCGCACCTACGCTGACATCGTGCTGATCACCCTCATAGATGATCCCCCACCAGGCTGGCCCTGTACCTCGGAAGATCCTGAAGAGACAGAGGGCGATGAAGAGACCGAAGAGGCTGAGTAGCTTCTCTCATCGTGCTACCCCACTCAACCTGAGCGCATTGCACGCTCAGTGATGCACTCGCACCGCCTCCGGCGTCTGCCCCGTCCAGCCTTTGAATGCCCGATAGAACGAGTTGGGCTCCTCGAAACCCAACAGGAACGAGATCTCCGCCGGCGCAAGGGCTGTCTGCGTGAGATAGTGCCGAGCCAGGGCCTCGCGGGTGGCGTTGAGCACCTGCTGAAACGAGGTGCCCTCCGACTTGAGGCGGCGCTGCAGAGTTCGGGGGCTCACCGCCAGACGATCTGCCACAGCATCGACGCTCCCTTGACCACTGGGCAGGCCCTCGAGCAGCACCGCCCGGGCGCGCTCGGCAAAGGTAGCCGTCTCGCCCAACTCTGCGAGTCGACGCCGCAACTCGGGCTCGAAGATCTGCCACATGGCATCGTTCGCCGTGACGAAGGGCCGATGCATGTCCTCGGCGTCGAAGGTCACCGTATATTGCACGCTGATCTCTGGCATCACCCCCATGAAAGACGCCATCGCCGTGAGATCTTCGGGCATGTGTGTCGAGGTCACCGAGACAGGACACACCTCGGAGCGGGTGCCCAGGCGTACCAGCCACACCATGAAGAGCAGCTCGACCCAAATCAGAGACACTGGCAGCTCGGGGATGTCCGCGGGCCAGGCATATGTGATCACCGTGGTCGTCTCTGCGTGCTCGATATCTAGCCGCAGCGGCCCGATGAGGGGCTTGTAGTGTTGAAGGCGTTGCGCCGCTGTAGCCAGGTTGGGACTGCACAGCGCCGCGAAGAGCGGCGGCGAGAAGTACTCTGCCCGCAGTACTGAAATGATGTGCAGAGGCAATTGCGGATCAGCAGCCTCAGCCTCGATGGCCTGCCACAGGCGATGGTAGGCAGAAGCCTCGAGGCGTTCTCCAGGGCGCGTAAGCAAATCATCGGGCAGCCCCGCCCGGCGCAACACCACCCTGGGGCTCACCCCAAGCTCGACGAGGAGAGATTGCCAGTTGGCGTCGAGGGCATAGGTGTACATCAGAACTGGCTCATCACGGCTTTGTCGAAGGCGCGATCCCCGAACCACTTGCGCACGGCGATCATCGGCCTAGCGTACTTGCCCGCAACATATCGCGTCTTGGGGCGCTTCGCCTTCACCGCCTTGGAGACCACCCGGGCGATGACCTCTGGCGCGCTGCCATTCTTCGCCTCGTATGCCCCCCGAGTGGCATCAGCCACCTTGTGGGCCAGCTCGCCATATGCGCCATCACCAGAGCGCTCGATCATGGGATCGGACAACACATCACCAAACTCGGTGAGGATGATGCCAGGCTCGACGATGACCACATCGACACCGAACTGCGCCACCTCGAGCCTCAAGCAGTCGGACCACCCCTCCAGCGCGTGCTTGGTGGCGTGGTACCACGCCCCAAGGGGGGTATAGATCTTCCCACCCATGGAAGAGATGTTGATGATCTTGCCGGCCTTCTGTTCACGCATGTGGGGCAACACGAGCTGGGTGAGCCGCGCCAGGCCGAAGAGGTTCACCTCGAACTGATACCGCGCGTCGTCGATGCTGGTGTCTTCTACAGCACCATACAGACCAAAGCCCGCGTTGTTGACGAGCACATCGACACCACCATGCTCACGCTCGATCTGCCCAATGACCCCAGCCACATTGGCATGATCAGTGAC
The DNA here is from genome assembly GCA_046290225.1 of Bradymonadia bacterium. Classification (GTDB taxonomy): domain Bacteria; phylum Myxococcota_A; class Bradymonadia; order UBA7976; family UBA1532; genus JBKAGE01. The sequence goes on from JBKAGE010000035.1 coordinate 28,808, forward strand.
ATCGAGTCGTACAGGGATCGCCCCCTGCTCGGCAAGATCGGCCATCCGCTCCACACGCCGTGCGGCAACGTACACAGTGTAACCATCGGCGATCAGTTGAGTGGCAATGCTCTTGCCAATGCCCGAGGAAGCGCCCGTGACGAGTGCAGTCTTCATGTCGTGTCTCCTGTGTCGTGGTTGATCAGGAGACTAATGGGCGAAAGGCGAGACTGAGGCATCAGATGGCGACACAGCGCCATCAAAAGGCGCCAGCCCTCCTCAGCCCGAACACAGAGCCTACTTCAGGGCCGGGCCGCGGAGGGCTGTAAGGCCAATCAGGCCTCAGACTCGGCGGCGGCAGCTTCGGCCTCGTCGAGGGCCATGTGGCACTTCTTGTACTTCTTGCCGCTGCCGCACCAGCAGGGATCGTTGCGGCCGATCTTCGGCCGGGCGCGGCGGGTGGCGGCGCGACGGGGGCGGCTCGCCAGCACCTGGTCAGGGCGGGGGCCTTGGGCCTGGGGCCTCTTCTCCAGCTGGGGCTTAGCGCCCTGCTGCTGGGGCTGCTGGCGGGCCTCGGCGGGCGCCTCCACCCCTTCAGCCTCAGCCTTCGCCAGCGCCGCCATACGGCGGTTGATCTCTTCCATCTGGCGTATGCGCTCCTCTTCAGCCTTGCGCATCTCCTCCATCGAAGGCACCTGCACCCGGATCAGCTGACCGAGGACCTGGGCCTTGATGTTGATGAGCAGGTCGGTGAAGAGGCGGAAACCTTCTTTCTGGTATTCCTTCTTCGGATCCTTCTGGCCGTACCCGCGCAGCCCCACCCCCTGGCGGAGCTGAGCCATCGTCTGCAGGTGATCCTTCCACTGCTCGTCGATCTGGCGGAGGAACAGCTCCTTCGCCAGGCGGTGCAGCTCGCCGCCGTTCACCTCGTTGGCCTGGCTCTGCAGAGCGAGGAACTTCTCTTCTACCTTGAAGTAGATGCGCTCTTCGAACTTCGGCCGGGCGATGGGCAGATCATCGAGGACCACGCTGTGATCGAACTGGTTCCTGACCGCCTCGATCAGCTCGTCGAGCTTCCACTCCTGGGGCCGCACGTCGGGCGGGCAGGCGATCTCGACCAGGTTGCGCACCAGATCGTCGATGGCGTCGAGGGTGATCTCTTTGAGTTGAGGCTCTTCAGCGCCGAGGACCTGACGCCGCCAGGCGTAGATCGTCTGGCGCTGCTGGTTCATCACGTCGTCGTACTCGATGAGGTTCTTTCGAGCATCGAAGTGCTGACCCTCGACCTTGCGCTGCGCGTTCTCGATGCTCTTCGAGACCATGCCGTGCTCGATGGGGGCGTCGTCGCTCATGCCGAGGCGCTCCATCAAGCCCCGCATGCGATCGGAGCTGAAGATGCGCATCAGGTTGTCTTCGAGAGACAGGTAGAACCGGCTCACGCCCGGATCACCCTGACGGCCGGCGCGACCGCGGAGCTGGTTGTCGATGCGGCGGCTCTCGTGACGCTCGGTGCCGATGATGCACAGGCCACCAGCCTCGAGGACCTTGGCCTTCTCGGCCTTGAAGATGTCGCGGAGCCTGATGATCTCGGAGATGACCTTCTCGGGCACCGGGCGGCCCATCTCTTCGAACTCGTGCATCATGCCGCGGGCTTCGTCTTCTTTGCCGATGCACAGCTGCTTGACGAAGTACTCGACCCGCTCCCACTCGGCGGAGTACCGGATGTAGCCCAGCTCTTCGAACATGGCCTGGCCGGCGTACTCGGCATTGCCGCCGAGGATGATGTCGGTGCCTCGACCGGCCATGTTGGTGGCCACAGTGACCGCCTTGAGGCGCCCCGCCTGGGCCACGATGGTGGCCTCTCGGGAGTGCTGCTTGGCGTTGAGCACGTTGTGATCGATGCCCTGGGCCTTGAGCATGCGGTGGATGATCTCGGACTTCTCCACGCTGGTGGTACCGATGAGCATCGGCTGACCATTCACGTGGCGCTCCTTGATCTCCTCCACGACAGCCCGGAACTTCCCCTTCTCGGTGAGGTAGACCATGTCGGCGTTGTCGTGGCGCTGGATCGGACGGTTCGTGGGGATGACCACCGTCTCGAGCTTGTAGATCTTGTTGAACTCTTCCTCTTCGGTCTTCGCCGTACCGGTCATGCCGGCGAGCTTGTTGTAGAGGCGGAAGTAGTTCTGGAACGACACCGTGGCCAGGGTGTGGTTCTCGGGCTGGATGTTCACACCCTCTTTGGCCTCGACGGCCTGGTGCAGACCATCGGACCAGCGGCGGCCGGACATGGCGCGGCCGGTGTGCTCGTCGATGATCATGACCTCGCCACCCTGCACGAGGTAGTTCACGTCACGACGGTACAGGGTGTGGGCCTTGAGGGCATTCTCCACGTGGTGGAGCAGCACGCGGTTGCTCGGGTGGTACAGGTTGTCCACCTCGAGCAGGCCCTCCATCTTCTCGACGCCGGCATCGGTCATCGTCGCCGAGTGCGACTTCTCGTCGACGTTGTAGTCGATGTCTTTCTTGAGCCGGGGGATCAGCTTGTCGACGGTGACGTACAGCTCGCTGCTGTCTTCCGGCGCGCCGCTGATGATGAGCGGGGTCCGGGCCTCGTCGATGAGGATCGAGTCCACCTCGTCGATGAGGGCGAAGTTGAGCTCTCGCTGTACATACGAGTCGAGGCTGAACTTCATGTTGTCGCGCAGGTAGTCGAAGCCGAACTCGTTGTTCTGACCATAGGTGATGTCAGACAAGTAGGCCTGCTTGCGCACGTCTTCGGTGATGCCGTTGAGCACACAGCCCACGGACAGACCCATCCAGCGATAGAACTGCCCCATCCACTCGGCGTCACGGCGGGCGAGGTAGTCGTTCACCGTGACCACGTGCACCCCCTTGCCGCTCAAGGCATTCAGGTACACCGGCAAGGTGGCCACGAGGGTCTTGCCTTCACCGGTCTTCATCTCGGCGATCTTGCCCTGGTGCAAGATGGTGCCACCGATGATCTGCACATCGTACGGGCGCATGCCCAGCACGCGACGTGCAGCCTCCCGGGTCACGGCGAAGGCCTCGACGAGCAGAGAGTCGAGGGGAGCCCCGTTCTCGATCTTCTGGCGAAGCTCCGGGGTCTTGGCCTTGAGCTGCTCATCGGTGAGCTGCTTGATCCGGGGCTCCATGTCATTGACGGCGGCCAGGATCGGTTGCACCTTTTTCAAGGCACGATCGTTCGAGGTGCCGAACATCTTGGTAAGGGCTTTGAGCATCGAGAAGCTCCCTTATGGGGAGGTGGGCATGGGGCGGGTATTGTAAGGACGCCCTTAGACAGCGCAAGGGCCCCACTCAACAAACGCCCCAAGGTATCCCTCAGAATGCCGGGGGACAACAGCCACCGCTCCGGGAACAAACCCATAGAGAGGGCACCCTGCCGAGCGGCATCTACACGAAAGTCACCTGTAGAAACGCGCCGTCCACGCCGAAGGATTCTACGCATGAACGCTGACACCCGAGAAAAATCGACAGAGGCGGGTCGCTACAACCCGGGCCTCTTCGAAAATGCCCGCTGGGACGACGCGCCCTCAAAGTGGGAGCTCAAGCGTTTCGAACACACCCTGGCCCTGATCCCCGAAGAGACCCACACGGTGCTCGACGTGGGCTGCGGTGGCGGCAACCTGACACATCGCATCGCCGAGCGCGGGCATCAGGTGATGGGCACCGACTACGCCTTCGAGGGTCTGGCCCGGCTGAGGGTGCCCGGAGTGCGGGCCTCCGCAGATGCGCTGCCGTTCCCAGATGACGCCTTCGACGTGGTGGTCTGCTCCGAAGTGATCGAGCACCTGCCCTCACCGCTGTTCGAAGATGCCCTGAAGGAGCTCTGGCGCGTGGCCCGCCGCTCGGTGGTGATCACGGTGCCCTACCGGGAGACGCTCTCCGACGCCCACACGGCCTGCCCGAACTGCGGCGAGGTGTTCAACGCCCACGGGCACCTGCGCAGCTTCGAGCCTGCGGTGGTGGCCTCGCTGCTCCCGGGGAACGTGCGCACTTCGGTGCTGGCGAAGCCGCGACGGTATTACGATCCGCGCCTGATGTGGGTGATGCAGAACGTGCTGCACCGCTACGGGTACATCGCCTGGGCGGTTTGTCCGTCGTGCGGCAACGACGATTTTTCGACGCTGAAGACAGATCTGGTACGCAAAGGGCTGATGGGCATCAACCACGTACTGCACCGCGGAAAGATGGTCACTGGGGGCTGGATCCTCGCCCGCTTCGACAAGCCCGTCAGCGCCCGAGACGACGCTTGACGATCCCCACGAGCTGGCCCACCGATACGCGCCCCGTGACCTGATAAGCAACGAGCAACACCAGCCCGAACACGCCACCGGCGATCGACAGCCGCCAGAAGTCCCCCAGCTCGGACCAGAATCCCAACTGAGACAGCCCCCAGCTCGGTGCCAGCGCCAGGGCCGCCAGTAACACCGTGAAGCCCACGTCGCCCCAGGCCACCACCTTCGCCGTCGGCGTCTCCATCAGACCGCCGATCACCCAGATGAAGCCGCCGATGATCAGATAGGTGCTGATCACCGTGGCCCAGGCCGCCCCCACCGGGCCCAGCCAGTGCACCAGCACCACTGACAAGAGCGCGTTCATCCCCAACAGGATCGCCGTGAGCACCGTGATCGTGCGGGTGCGCCCCGCCGCCATCAGCACTGCCCCGTACACCGCGGCGCGGCCTGGGAGCAGCAGCGCATACACACGGAACGGCTCCGCGCTGCCCTCGTAGGCGCTCGAGAACAGCACCCGCATGATCTCCGGGGCCATGAGCAGCACGAAGACCATCGTCGGGGCCAGGATCAACATCGACTTGCCCATGGCCCGCTGCCAGAGCGCCACGATCTCCCCCCGCTGGCCGTCGCGATACATCCGGGCCATGTCCGGCAGCAGGATCGCAGTGATGCTGCCGGTGATGGCCCCGATGAGGGGCAGCTCCATGGCCCCGTTGGCGTAGATCGCGTAGGCCTCCGTGCTCGCCGAGGACGACACGATGATCTGATCGAGCTTGCGGGACAGCATGCCGATCATGCTCGCCAGGCCCAGCGGCACCGCGTAACGCAGATGATCGAGGCCGTTCGACAACGCAAAGGTGCTCTGCGTGCCCGCCGTCGATCGCCACATCAGCCAGAGGCCTGGGCCTGCGGTGAGGGCAGCCCCCACCACCAGCGCCGTAATCACCGCCACCGGGGTGGCCCAGATCACGCCTGCGGCGATGACCAGACCCAGAGAGACCACCTGGGAGATCACCGGGAACAGCGCCGACCACTGCACCTGATCTCGGGCGATGAGGCAGGCCTGCAGCGCCGAGATCGGGAACATGAACAGCCCGTACGGGATCAAAATCAGCAACGTCAGCGACAGGATGGGCGTGTCGAAGGCCCAGGCGAGCAGATGATTGCCCCCAAGGGCGATGAGCACGGCGAAGAGGGCGCCGCCTAGGGTGAGGGTGAGCAGATGCTCCGTGAGCACCCCTCGGGCACGCTCCGGCTCTCGGGGCATGAAGTAGAGCAGGGCCTTGGGCAGGCCGAGCATCAGCAGCGGCGCCACCGTCTCGTACACGAGGCGCGTCTGTCTCCAGACGCCATAGTCTTCCTGGACGAGCACGCGGGAGAGCACGGCCCCCCCGGCGAGGCCCGCGAGGGCTGCCATGGTGCGGCCGATGGCGAGGGTGGCGGCTTTGAGGGCCCGTGAGGCCACGGCGATCTACCAGCGCCAGGCGGCGCCGATCTCCAGAAGAAATCGGGTCGAAGTCACGGCGTCAGCCTCCAGATTGGTGTCCACGCCTTCCAGCTCTCCCGTGAGACCCGTGTCGTGGTGCAGCAATCCCAACAACGCGGTGATCTCGAAGGTGCTGCGACGCGCTCGGCGCAACTTGAAGGGCCAGGTGCCGCCGACGCCTGCGCCCCAGTGCCAGCCCCAGCCCGAGAGAGACGCGTCCCGCTCGCCGCCACCAGGGCGGGGCACCGCGAGCTCACCCGAAAGATGGCTGGGGCCCAACCATGTGGTGCCGTAGAGGCGTATCTTGCCCACAGGCAGCACATAGCGCGCCTCGGCGCCGAGATCGAACAGCCGGGCCTGACCCGTGTCGCTCACGTCGCTCCGGGTCAAGACGTCGTCGTCGAGCTCGACCGCCGTCCAGCGCAGCCGGCCACCGACCCAGAGATCGGGCAACGCCTCGTAGAGCATTGCGCCGGTGAAGCCAAAGCCGATGCCCAGACCAGGATCTCCAGAGTCCACGGGAGAGCCTGCTCTGAGGTTGTCGGTCTCGAAGGTGCCGCCAAAGGTGAAGCTCACGGCGCCTTCGACCTGCAAATGATTCTTGAGCAAGGACCGTCGACGGACTGGCTTGATGAAGGGCTCGGGTTTGCCTTTCTTCGGGTCCGCCTTTGCCTGAGGTGTCTGGGCTTCTGTTTTTTGGGGCTCAGGCTTTTGAGCACCAGCTTTTTGAGGCCCTGATGCCTGACTCGCGGGGTTTTTCTCCAACTCAGCGATGCGGGCCTTCACCTCGGCCTCGTCCTCGGCCCCCTGATGACGGGCGAGATAGGCGTGGTAGTGCAGCACCGCCTTGTCTTTGTCGCCCGACAGCTCCACCGCCCGGGCCAAGTTGAAGAGCAGGTTCGGCGCCGGATCGAAGTTGTAGGCCCGCTGAAATCGATCCGCGGCCTCGGCGTACTCCCCCGTCTGGAACAGGGTGATGCCCTCTTCGTAATACCGCGACGCCGCCTGCTTCGGATCAGACGTCGCCCCGTCAGCAGGCTGAGCCTTCTCACCTGTAGGGGGCGGCATGCGCTGGGCATAAATTTCGGGGCTCACCGAGAGCCCGATGACCAGAGCCACAGCCCGGGCCCACGTCGACGACCGCCTCACGTGCCTGTGGCCGGGCGGTTGCTCAAATGAAGAACTTTCTTGTGCGACGAAGCCCATGTGCCGTTTCTCGTTCATGAGTGCATTGGGCGCTCATCAAAGGTGGCCCATCAGGGCAACCTGCTTCAGAGGCCTCGCCCTCGAAAGCATGTTGTCCATTTTGAAACCGTGGGCCGTCGTCGGACGTATCGAAGAATAGAGACCCCCGATCGTGTTGTCGGGGAAGCACCTTGGAAGTCGCGTTGTCGATGACGAGGTGTTCTCAGTAGACTCGATCGCGATCGGCCGCTCATCGCAGAGGATGAGGTCGATCATCATGCAGCGCAAGTTTCCAGCACCCTCGACATCGCCTCAACTCGGGGGCACCGAGGGGTCTGGAGACACCGGTACCTGGAAGAGCCAGATGTCCAAATCTGCCGCCGCCCTCATCGCCCTGGTCTCTGCTTTCTACCTGAGCATCTCCGCCCACTATGGAGATCAGGGTTGGCAGGTACAGCTCGCACCTCACGCCGCGCACGCCGCTGGCGGAGAAGCGGACGAGCAATATGATCTCACGCGACTCGACGTGCTCAACCGGGCGGTGATCCGCATCAAGGAGAACTACGTCGACCCCGAGCGCATCGACGAGCGCAAGATGATCGGCGCCGCCATGCAGGCGATCCAGCGCGACGTGGCGGAGCTGCTCGTCGACGTCGAAAAGGACGATGACGGTGCCCCGGTGAAGATCACCGTGCGCATCGCCGAGGCCAGCGAGAGCTTCGAGGTGGACGACGTCGACAACCTCTGGAAGCTGTCTTTCAAGTTCAAGGACATCTTCAAGTTCATCCAGGCCAACCTGAAACATCACAAGAAGCTGCGCGATGTCGAATATGCCGCCATCGACGGCATGCTCAGCACCCTCGACCCCCACAGCGTGCTGCTGCGCCCGGAAGATCACCAGGAGATGAAGCTCTCTACCCGGGGCAAGTTCGGCGGACTCGGCATCGTGATCAGCGTGCGCGAGGGCCAGCTGGTGGTGGTGAACCCCATCGAAGACACCCCGGCGAGCCGCGCTGGGGTCAAGGCCGGTGACAAGCTGGTGCAGATCGGCCTCGACAGCACGGTGAACATGGCCTTGAGCGAGGCCGTGGACATGCTCCGGGGGCCGCCGAACACCAAGGCCGACATCTGGTTGATGCGGGAGGGCTGGAAGAAGCCCCGCAAGTTCACCCTCACCCGGGCGAACATCAAGGTGAAGAGCGTCACCTACAAGCCCCTCAAGAAGAAGATCGGCCTCGTACGCTTGCGCAGCTTCCAGGGCACCACCGCTCAGGAGCTCAAGGTGGCCATCAAGAAGCTCAGCCGCGAGATGAAGGGCCTCGAGGGCCTGATCATCGATCTGCGGGGCAACCCCGGCGGGCTGCTCGACCAGGCCATCAAGGTCTCCGACATGTTCATCAAGAGCGGTACTTTGGTGACCACCGTGGGCGTCGGCGACAAGCTGCGCGAGCAGAAGGTGGCCACCAAGGCCGAGACCCGGGCCGACCTGCCTCTGGCGGTGCTCATCAACGACGGCAGCGCCAGCGCCAGCGAGATCGTCGCCGGGGCGCTGAAGAACCACAACCGGGCGGTGCTCGTTGGTCAGCGCAGCTTCGGCAAGGGCTCGGTGCAGGTCATCTACGACAACAAAGACGACAGCGCCATCAAGCTCACCATCGCCCAGTACCTCACCCCTGGTGACATCAGCATCCAGTCCGTGGGCGTGGCGCCGGACATTCAGGTGAAGCCCATCACGCTCACCGAGAACGACACCGACTTCTTCCGGAGCGAGGCCTTCAAGCGGGGCGAGGACGAGCTCGACATGCACCTCGAGCACAAGAGCAGCGAGATCTCGAAGGCCCAGCGGCCCACCCACCGCGTGCGCTACCTGCAAGACCCCGAGAAGGCCAAGGAGATCGCCGAGAGCCCCAACAAGATCATCGAAGACTTCGAGATCGAGATCGCCACGGCGCTGCTCTCGCAGATCAAAGAGAGCCACCGGCCCACCTTCCTCGAGAAGGCTGGCGGGGTGGTGCAGCAGTTCGCCGATCGGGAGCAGGGCAAGATCGCTGATAACCTCGAAGCCCGCGGCGTGCAGTGGGCAGCGAAGCCCAAGGACTCTGGCAAGAACAAGGCCCAGGGCAGCGTGGCCCTCGAGCTGTCGACCCAGGAGCCCATCGGCGCCGGCGACGAGTTCACCTTCACCGCCACCATCACCAACACCGGCAAGACCCCCTTCCACCAGCTGCGGGCCTTCTCCCGTAGTCGGAACAGCTTCTTCGACGGCCGCGAGTTCCTCTTCGGCACCGTGCCCCCTGGGGCCTCCCGCAGCTGGTCCCTCAAGCTGAAGATGCCCAAGAGCATCCTCACCCGCCGCGACGAGGTCTGGCTCGAGTTCCGAGACGCCTTCACCGGCGAGGTGGCCGTCAGCCGCACCCTCAAGAAGCCTGGCAAGGCCGTCGTCAAGGGCCTGCCCACGGCGCCGAGCATCAAGATCAGCACCGCGCAGCTGCCCCGGCCGCGCTTCGCCCTCACATGGCGGGTGGACGACTCCAAGCTGGGGAACAACGACGGCCTGCTGCAGCGTGGCGAGGAGGCCGAGCTGGTGGTCGGCATCACCAACGTCGGCGAGGGCCGCAGCTTCACCACCCTCGCCACCCTGCGCAACGACAAGGATCAGCCCGGTGGCCGCGCCGTCTTCATCAAACGCGGCCGGGTGAACCGCGACGACATGAAGCCCGGAGACGAAGGCACCGCCCGCTTCAGCTTCAAGGTCAAAGAAGGCCTCGATCAGCCCGAGGCGAAGATCGAGGTGAGCGTGATCGACGTCGACATCCGAGTCATCACCTCGGAAGAGGTCACGCTGCCGGTGTACCCCCAGGAGAAATCTCTCGACGCGTACACCGCTCACCTCGCCCCCCGACGCGGCGGTGAGATCACTCTGCGAGGTGTGGCCCTCGACGCCGCCCCTGCGGTGAAGGTGGCCCAGGGCCACGTGAAGGCCGACGCCCGCCTCGATGACTGGTACCGCGTGCCCCTCGAGGGTGGCGGCCACGGCTGGGTCTACTCCAAAGAGGTGGTGGAGGCCACCGCCCCGTCGAGCCCCGCAGCGGTGCGGGCGGCGACCCCCGCGGGCCCGCCGGTGATCAACCTCACAGACCGCTCTGCAGAGGTGGAGACCCAGGACGACGTGCTGGTGCTCAGCGGTGAAGCCCTGGGCCGCCGCCTCATCAAGGACATGCTCATCTTCGTGAACAACAAGAAGGTGTTCTTCAAGTCGAACCAGGGCCTCGGCGGCGACGAGCCCGGGCGCCTGCAGTTCAGCGCTCGGGTGCCCCTAGACAAGGGTGTGAACCGCATCACCCTCATCGCCCGTGAGGACGAGGAGCGAGCGAGCCAACGTACGGTCATCGTGAACCGCGCCGCCCCCTGATCGCTCCCTGGTCGACGACGTGCTTACGCCCGAGCGGTCACCTACTCGGGCGTTTCTGTATGTGCGGCGCCATGCAAGCGCTCGATGAAACGCTCAGCGAGCAGATAGGCGTCACCGGGCCACCGCCCCGAGACATAACGGCCGTCTTCCACCACGAAGGCGGCGCGATGATCTGTGCGTGAGCCTCGAGCCATCAGGTGTATCGGTCCGCGCACAAATTGCGCCTTGGCATCTTCGAGGGCCTCTTTCACCTCATCTTGCACATACGCCGGGTACGTTCGGTAATAGCGGCCCAGCTTCCAGGCGGTGAGCCAGTACGCGCTGCGCTCCATGTACTTTGGCAGGCAGGTGGTGCGCGCGCCGTGCAAGATCGATCGCCCACTCTCGGGATCGACGCTGCGGGCGAGGACCAGCACCCCATGGCAGATCGCTGCCACGGGCTTCTCGGTGCGCCAGAAGCTGGCCACGTGGCGCTGCAACTGCTCGCTGGCCAGATATTGCCGCATGCCCTGGGCGTGACCTCCAGGCAGCAAGAGGCCGTCGAAGTCGTCGAAGCTGCTCAGCGTCGACCACGCCAGAGGTGACGTGAAGCGCTCGTCGGTGCTCATCTGCTCATAGAACTGCTTGGGCTCGGGATCCGCGCCGAGTTGTCCGAAGATCACCCCTGACAGCAACAGCGGATCTGCAGCTGGGGTCTCTCCAGACTCTGTGGCGAAGACCACCTCGATGCCCGCGTCGGTGAGCAATCGCCACGGCACGGAGACCTCAGTGACGTCGAAATCGCGATCCGGCAAGGGGCAAATCACGCGGCGCATCGTCGTATCCTGTTCATCAATGGCGCGGGAGACCCCTTCCTTTAGGGAGAGGATGGATAGCGCCGCTCCAAGTTGGTGAGTGGTGCAAGCCCTCTATACAGAGAACGAATGAGCAGGTAAATTAGGCAGGTGGACATCAAGCGCGCATACCGATTCAGGTTCTACCCTGGCGACGAGCAGGCGAAGCAGCTTGCCCAGACGTTTGGGTGTGTGCGTTTCGTCTATAACTGGGCACTCAGGCTACGCAGTGACGCCTGGAAGCATCACCAAGAGAGCATCAGCTACGGCCAGTCCTCCGCAGCCCTCACGGCCCTCAAGAAGATCCCAGAGTATGCGTGGCTCAAAGACGTGAGCAGCGTGCCCTTGCAGCAGACGCTGCGCCATCTCAACACAGCCTTTGGCAACTTCTTCTCCAAGCGGGGGCGTTATCCGAGCTTCAAGCGCAAGCACGGGCCTCAACCAGCAGAGTACACCCCCAGCGCCTTCAAGTGGGATGGTCAAACCCTCAAGCTCGCCAAGATGAAGCATCCCCTCGATGTTCGGTGGTCGCGTCAAGTGCCCAAGGGCGCTCGGGTAACCACGGTGACCGTCTCCAGAGACGCCGCGGGGCGCTATTTCGTGTCCATGCTCGTCGACGACGCCGTAGCACCCTTGCCCAAAGTGAAGGGCCAAGTAGGCATCGACCTGGGGCTGACACACTTCGCCACGCTGTCTACTGGCGAGAAGGTGGACCCCGCCAACGTATTGAGAAAGCACGAGAAGAAGCTGGCTCGCCTACAGCGACTGTTGGCCAGGAAAAAGAAGGGCTCGAGCAACCGAGCGAAAGCCCGCACCAAGGTTGCCCGCTTACATGCCCGCATCGCAGACATACGCAGGGACTTCCTGCATCAACTCTCTACTCGGCTCGTGCGCGAGAACCAAGTGATTGCCGTGGAGAGCTTGTCTGTGAGCAACATGTTGCGCAACCACAGGCTCGCCAAATCAATCGCCGACGCCAGCTGGTCGGAATTCTTGAGACAGCTTCAATACAAATGCCTGTGGTACGGGCGCACCCTCGTTGCCATCGACCGCTGGTTGCCCTCCAGCAAGCGATGCTCAGAGTGTGGTTATACCCACAAGAAGATGCCGCTCCATGTCCGGTCTTGGCAGTGCTCCGAATGCGGCGCCGCCCACGACCGCGACATAAACGCAGCACGCAACGTTTTGGCCGCCGGGCTGGCGGTTTCTGCCTGTGGAGAGTCTGTAAGACCCATCTGCGCTTCCGCGTAGGGAGGCACGGCTTGTTGAAGCAGGAAGCTCCCCGAAGTGACTCGGGGAATCCCCGTCCTTTAGGGCGGGGAGGATGTCAATTGAGATGTTGTGACTCTGGCCAGTGGAGCCGACGAGAGCAAGGCCTGAGGGGCCCGGGCACACCGCCCCATCATCTACGTCAAAAAAACCCCTTTCACCCTTCGAACAGGCATGCTAGACACCTGTACAGCTCTTTGAAGGCAGTCCAGGTCTAGCCATCTGGGCGGCGTTGCGCCGTCCTGGAGAATGCTTGGTCATGCCACACGAGGAAGGCTATTTCAGAATGTCTCTGATCCCCGTCGCGCACTACTCGTCGGGGCGTCCTGAGGCAACTCCGCCAATCGCTGTTACGCACCCGACGAGTAGTGCGCGACGGGGGAGAATTCAGTGAGCCTTCCACGTCCCAGGTCTTGAAGTAGCGATTTGCTGCCCTTCGAGAGCTTGCCCAGCGCCGACTCAATCAGCACATGGGCATTTACGAAGCCGCTTTAGAGTTCACACTCCGAAGCGGCTTTTGTGTATTACGGCTGCGAACATGCCCACATGGGCACTCCCAGAACAGCGGCCGGAGATCACCCACCATGCATGACGACGACCAGCAGCTCTGCGCCGGGCCCCCAGAGGGCGAGACCGGTCGAGTGCTCGCCCTCGACATCGGCGAGCGCACCATGGGCATGGCCATCAGCGACGAGCAGCGCATCATCGCCCAGGGCCTCGACACCATCCGGCGCACTCGCATGGACAAAGATCTCGCCGCCCTCGCCGAGGTCATCCGTGAGCACGAGATCGTGCGCATCGTCGTCGGATGGCCTCTGCGGCTCAACGGCAAGCCCGGCATTCAGACCCAGAAGGTGGCCAAAGTGGCAGCCGCCATCGAAGCGCGCTTCGGGTTGCCCATCGACCGATGGGACGAGCGCCTCACCACCGTCGCCGCCCAGCGGGCCCTCATCGAAGGGAACGTGCGTCGGGAGAAGCGACGGCAGGTGGTGGACAAGGTGGCCGCCACCCTGATCTTGCAGGGCTACCTCGAAAGGCGCAGCACGTGATGCGCCTCATCAAGCGGCTGATTCTGCTCGCCCTCGTCGGCGGTATCGGCATCGGCGCCTATGGCTATGTGCGAGTCACCAACTACCTCGACACCGCCATCGGTGCCGCAGGCACCATCGAGACCGTGAAGATCCCCAAAGGGATCACCTTCAAGCGCGCCGTGGCGCAACTCTCCGAGGCCGGCGTCGTCACCGATCCGATGGTCTTCGAGTGGTACGCCCGCATGGTCGAGCAGACCGACGTCAAGGCCGGCACCTACGCCATCGACCTGGGCACCACCCCCCGCGATCTGCTCGAGCAGCTGGGCAAGGGCGGGCTGATCCCGCAGGTGAAGATCACCGTGCCCGAAGGTCTCAACAAGTGGGAGATCGCCGATCTGCTCAGCGAGAAAGGCCTCGTGGACCGGGCGAAGTTCCTGCAAAAAATCGACGCAGAGAAGCTCGAAGGCCGTTTGTTTCCGGACACCTACCAAATCAGGAACGATGCCACCCTCGACCAGATCGTCGCTCGCCTCACAGGGCGCTTCGACGAGGTCTTCTCTGCCACCATCAAGGGCGAGCTGCCCGAAGGCATCGAGAGTCCCGAGGCGTTGCTGACGCTCGCCTCCCTCGTGGAGAAAGAAGCCCGGGTCGACGAGGAGCGCCCCATCATCGCCCGGGTGTTTCTGAACCGCATCGCCAAAGGCATGAAGCTGCAGACTGATCCGACCTGCGTGTACGGCGCCGAGCTCTACACACAGAAGCCCCACCCCCGGTACTGCAAAGACCCGGCGAATCGCTACAGCACCTATGTCATCGATGGTCTGCCGCCCTCACCCATCGCCAACCCTGGCGCTGCAGCCATCAAGGCCGCCATGCACCCTGCAGAAGACGATCGGGCGAAGACGCTGCTCTTCTTCGTGGCGAAGCAGGATGGCTCAGGCCGCCACGTGTTCACCGCGGACTACAAAGATCACGTGCGGGCGGTGAACCGATACCTGCGGGGCAAGTAGAGCAGCACCAGCAGCCACAAAGCCCAGGGAGAGCCTGCCCCCGTGGCGCTGCACCCACCGGAGCCCCCCGAGAGGCTCTGGGCGTCGATCAAATCAGAGAAGCCATCGTCGTTGGAGTCGGGGTCGAGGGGATCGAGGCCCAAAGCCAGCTCGTCGGCATCTGAGAGGCCATCACCGTCATCATCCGTATCGAGGCCGTCACACACACCGTCACTGTCGGTGTCGATGACGTTGCCTTCGTCATCGACCGTGCACGCATCGGGGATCTCCACCTCCGTGCCGTCGATCACGCCGTCACCGTCAGCATCTCTGTCGAGGGCATCACACACGCCGTCGCCATCGCTGTCGACGAACTCACCCCCACACGCCGCCTCGAGCTCATCATCGACGCCATTGCCGTCCGCGTCGTCGTCGAGCGGGTCGCACACGCCGTCGTCGTCGCTGTCGACGAAGGCGCCCCCACAAACCTCAACGAGGCCATCGTCGACGCCGTCACCGTCAGCGTCGTCGTCGAGGGGATCACACAGACCATCACCGTCGCTGTCGACGAACTCGCCTCCGCATGCGGCTTCAACAGCGTCTTCCACACCGTTGCCGTCCGCGTCGCTGTCGAATCGATCGCAGGTGCCATCGTTGTCGGTGTCGACGAACACCCCACCACAGGCTTGCTCCACCGAATCGTCGACGCCATTGCCGTCCGCATCGCTGTCGAGCGGATCACAGGTGCCATCGCCATCGTCATCGAAGAACTCACCCCCGCAGGCCACCTCGATCATGTCGTCGACGCCATCGCCGTCCGCATCTGCATCAAGGGGATCGCAGATGCCGTCACGATCTGTGTCCACGATGAAGCCCCCACAGGCAGCGGCGAGATCATCGTCGACACCATCACCATTCGCGTCCTCGTCGAGGGGATCACAGATGCCGTCACCGTCGAGATCGTTGAAGCCACCACCACACGCCTGCTCCAACGCATCGTCGGTGCCATCGCCATCCGCGTCATCATCGAGGGCGTCGCACAGACCATCTTCATCGGTGTCGACGAACGCTCCGCCACAGGCAGAGATGAGGGCGTCCTCAGTGCCATCCCCGTCCACATCTGGATCAAGCGCGTCGCACACCCCATCTTCATCGGTGTCGACCAGCTCGCCCCCACAGGCTTCCACCAGGGCGTCGCTGACGCCATCACCGTCTGCGTCACCATCGAGGGGATCACACACCCCATCACCATCTGTGTCGACGAACTCGCCCCCACAGGCCGCCGCCACCCCATCATCGACGCCGTCACCGTCAGCGTCGCTGTCGAGCACGTCGCACACGCCGTCGTCATCGGCATCTGCAGGGGTGTCGTCGGGTGCCGCAGGATCAGAGCCACAGATGCGCTCCAGCTCGTCGGAGGCGCCGTCTTGATCACCGTCGAAGGTGATGCACAGCGAAGGCTCGTCCATACAGTTCCAGCCCATCTCGACCGCGCACAGGTTAGAGCAGCCATCGCCTGCATCCAGATCCCCGTCGTCGCACCGCTCCAGGCCCTCTATGCGGCCGTCACCACAAGCGCTGTCGGACTGCAGCGCCCCGATGTCGCAGAAGGGTGTCGGCCGCGGGGTGCCGACCTGATCACTGACGATGCGCTCTCCCGTGGCATCGCGACAGTCGCTGGCGCTGCGGGCGGGGCTGTCTGCCCGCAGCGGGTAGCCCCGCACGCCCTCGATGCTCTCGTACGCCCCGATGCCGATGCTGAAGGTGAGGATGTCGGCCCCGACGGTGGGGCAGTTGGTGGTGGCCAGGAACATGTTCTGGCCCAGAGAGTCGATCCCGCCCACACAGGCGTCGGGGTTGCCTCCGGTGTAGTTGCCCACCAGGCGCACGGTAGAAGACACCCCAGCAGGGCTCTGGTGCACCAGCGCGCCGCCATCAGGCCCGGCGGTGTTGCCCACGAAGGTATTGTGGGACACCCGCACCTCCACAGGGCTCGCGGCGTCGGTGAAGATGGCCCCGCCGCCGACATCGGCGGCGTTCTCGGAGAATGTGCTGTTGACGACGTGTGTGATGCCCCCGCTGGCGGCGACAGCAGCGCCGTTCGTGGCGCGGTTGCGGCGCAGGGTGGTGTTGCTGATCTCGAGGCGAGAGAGGCCTCCTGAGATGGCCAGTGCACCGCCCACCTCGGCGCGGTTGCCCACCAGGAAGCAGTCGGTCATACGCACGTTGCCGTTGTTGACGGCCACAGCGCCGCCGCGATCCGCCCCCTCGGCCCAAGGGTCACCTTGGGTCAGGGTGAGTTGCTCGAAGCTCACCTGGGCGTCATGAACCTCCACGATGCGGCTCAAGCCCTCACCGGAGATCGACACACCCGGACCGCCCCGGATCGTCAGCTCGTCCCGAACGTCGAGATCGCCACGCAACGCGTCATCATCAGATCCCTGGAGCGCGATGACATAGGTCCCCTCGGAGAGCAGGATTGTGTCGGCGCCCGATCCTGCAGGGCACTCACCTTCGTCGACTCCGATGGGGGCGTCGGCGTTGGCGGCGATGACGGCCTCTCTCAAAGAGCACATGCCATCCTGGCCGTTGAGCACGTCTGCGGTGGTGGTCACCTCGATGTCCAGGGCCAGGGCGGCCTGGGGTGCGCACACGGCGCCGAGGAGGATGAAGCGCTTGATCGAAGGCATGGGGCCTCTCCGAGTTCGAAGTCAGGCATCTAAGAGCTCCTAACACAACGGCTCCCATCGCCAGGAATACGATGCACTTCGCGAGAGTCCCGAAGCCATCCTCGACGGGCCATTGGGCTCGCCTGCGGGTGCTTCGGACCTCTCACTCGTGCCTCGCGTCCCTGTCTCGGTCCGCCGTTGTGTTAGAACCTCTGAATGTTCGAGTGATTGACAGTCCAACCCATTGGCCGGCAGCCTGTGGTCCACACACATTCGGGCTGGAGTCTATATGGCTGGCGACGAGATCAACAGACGACGGTTTCTGGTATACGGCGCCGGCGCCCTGAGCGCTCTGGGGCTCGTAGGTTGTGATGACGACAGCGCAGGGGCCGAAGCGTCCGGCGGCGCTGGTGGTATGGGGGGAGAGACCTCTGGTGGTGCAGGCGGCGCTGGCGGCATGGGGGGCGAGGTGGCCTCACCGCCCCTCGCCGACACGGGCCCCGCCCTCGCTGACCGGATCCCCCACAACATCACCTTTGCCAGCAGAGATGAGCTCGATCTCACGCTCAACCTGATCAGTGGCCACCTGCCCGAGGGGCTCTCCGGCCACGCCTTCGTTGTGGCCCCGGTGCCATACGACGACGTCCGGGCCACCAAGCTCAACGGCGACGGCATGCTCTACCGCTTCGACCTCTCCCCCGAGGGGGTGAAGCTGAAGAGCGCCCTGCTCAAGACCCCCTGCTATTACGCCGACGAGGCCACGGCGGGCACCGCCCACGCCTTCCGGAACTCCGCCATCACCCGCAGCAGCCCCGCCCTGGGCTTCCGAAACCAGCTCAACACCGCCCTGGTGAACATGGACGACCGCCTGCTGGCCACCTTCGACGCCGGCCGACCGTGGGAGGTCGATCCTGTGTCGTTGCAGCTCGTGGGCCCCGTGGGGGCGATCCCCGAGTGGCGGGAGTCAGTGCCGGTCCTCGACGGGGTGTTCCCGCTCTTCACCTCGACGGCGCACCCGGTCTACGACCACCACACGAAAGAGCTGCTGCTGGTGAACTACGGCTACGGCGCCGGAGGCCAGTACAGCGACGTGATGATCTGGCGAGGCGAAGGCGCAGTGCACAGCTGGACGCTGGTGGACGACGCTGGCGAGCAGCTGGCCCTCGACCAGCTGCCCCATCAGCTGGCCCTCACGGAGAACCACCTCATCGTGGTGGAGGCGGCCTTCCTCGTCGAGACGGAGCAGGTCTTCAACCCCGACGCCCCTGGGCGCCCTCAGAAGCCGTTCTGCAGGCTGCTCATCGTGCCCCGCTCGGCTCTGGTCGAAGGCGTCGAGCAAGTCACCGCCGTGGTGGCGGAGCTGCCCATGGAGGCCGCCCACCTCACCGCGGACTACCACGAGCCCGACGGCAACATCGTACTGCACGTGGGCCACATCCCCGGCACCGACCCTTCGGAGTGGCTCCGCACCGACGATGTGCTGGCCCATGGCGGTGATCCGATCCGTGAGGATCTCGTGGGCTGGCTCGTGGCCAGCAGCGACATCGGCACCTTGGGCCGCCACGTCGTCGACCCCACCACCGGCGCCGTGGTGGATCACACCCTCACCCAGGACGACGAATGGTCCTGGGGGCTCTCACTGCTCACCCACAACAACTTCCCGGGGTTGCCTCCAGAGGGTCGCCACCAGGACATCTTCTGGGTGGCCGGCGGCCTCACCGCCGAGGCGCTGTCGGCACGGGTGCTCGATCTCTACGCCGAGCACCCCCACCGCACGATCCCCGTGGCCGATCTGCCCCTTGAAGAGGGCCGCCCGGCCAACCTGCTCCGCCTCGACGTGGAGACGATGGCCATCGCCGACACCTATGCCATGCCCGCAGGGCGCGCGCCCATGTCGCCACAGTTCGTGCCCAAGTCGGGTTCGAGCGATCCCCGTGAGGGCTTCTTGCTGTGCATGATGTCGTCTGATGACGACCAGACTGAAGGTTCGAGCGGCCAGGAGCTCTGGATCTTCGACGCCCAGAACCTCAGCCAGGGGCCCCTGGCCCGGCTGGGCCACACCGACATCAACGTGGCGTTCACGCTGCACACCACCTGGCTGCCAACGCTGAAGGCAGCGAGCCGCACGGACCACCCCGTGGCCCGGGACGAGTACATGCCCCGTATCGAGGCAATCGAAGACGACGCTGAGCGCGCCGAGATCCTGGCTCTGTTCGAAGCTTCGGTGTTCCCCCACTTCGAGGGCTGAGCTCACTTTTTGTGGGCCACCATCACCGCCAGCTGCAGGGGCACGCTGCGATCAGGATCATCAGGGTGATAGATCACCGGCACTTCTGAGTGCGCGGGCAGGCGATCTCGCACGCAGCTGCAGATCAGCACCTTGCCTCGGCGCATCTGCCCGTCGGGCCCTGGATACTCGTAGTGCAACACCCCCGTGCGCTCATGAGCAGGCTTGAGCAGCTCGTGCAACATGACCACGGGCTGTAAATGCCCCAGCCGCCCCTGCACCCGGGGGCCGCACTGCACCAGCTCTGCCCAGCGCTGATAGGCCCTGTTGCCCCCGATCATCGCCGCAAGGGCACCTGCACCGGCGAGCACACCACCGGCGACGAGTCCGAGGCTCTGGCCTGTGGCGAAGCCGAGGGCCCCGAGGGCCCCACCGATGAGCACGCACTCCACGCCCACCCGCACCGCGGCGGGGCGCCATGGTCGATCCCGGCGGGCATCTCTGGCGCTGTACGTACGGGGTGGATCTTCGGAGAGCTTCTTGCCCGCGCCCATCGCTCAGCCCTCGTCGGTGGGCTCAGGGTGGATGCGGTCGAGGGTGGCTTCGAGACGATCGAGGGCGCCAGACAGGCCCTGCACCCGATCGCCGAGACGGGCCACCTCTTCAGTGAGGCCCGCCATATCGGCGCCAGAGGCTGCGCCCACACTCGCCAAGCCCTCGACGACGGCCTCGACGGCGGATCGTCCCAGGCGGGCCCTGACATCTGTGCCCCGGACCACCGCCATGAGCACACGGGGATCTCCGGCCACCCGCAGGAGCACGTCGAGGCCCAGTCGCTTGAGCTTGCCGGAGATGGGGTTGGCCATGGCTACTTCAACTTCTTCTTCGACGTCTTCTTGAAGGTCTCGCCGGCCTCGGTGAGCGCTGCGAAGCGTTGATTGGGCGTGTGACAGTGGCTGCAGTCCACTTTTTGCTCCAAAGAGATCGCCCACATCTGCTTCGAGGTCTCCCCCATGGGGGTGTAGGCGTCGCGCCCGGCGTGACAATCCTTGCAGGCGACGCCGTGGGTCTTGGAGACGTGCATCATCTGCTGACTCACCAGCTTCAAGCGGGCGTCGGGGTAGCTCTTGAAGTCTTTGCTGTGACAGTGCTTGCAGGGCCGCTTGAGGGCCTTGGTGAACTGCTTCATCTCGCGGCGGCGCATCTTCGGATCTTCGTTTTCGAACCAGGCCTCGGCCCGGGCATCCCAGTCTACCCCTTCAATCTCGAGGGGCGTCGTGGGCTTGGGCTCCGCAGGTGGCTGAATCGGATCTGCAGCCATCAGCAGCCCGAGGGCGAGAAAGCCCATGATCAGCGGGGGCATCCAGCGGGTGAGCGACTTCTTCATCGGCCGGCCTTTACGTGTCTGTTCTGCTCAGATACAGCAGTTTGGCTTTGAGGTCCCAACAAAACAGCTCCCGTCGCCAGGGCCGCGATGCACTTCGCGAGACAGCCAAAACCGTCCTCGACGATGCTTCGGCATCGCCTGCGGGTGTTTTGGATGTCTCACTTGCACCTCACGACCTTGGCTCGGTCCGCTGTGTTGTTAGGACCTCTTCATCTTGAACCTTTGGGTCTCGAACTCTTGGGAACCTGCGGCCCACATCGACCATCTCTGGTCATCGGAGATTCATTGCAGGCCCACGTGCACATGAAACAGAGGCCCCGTCGAGGGTTTCTTCCACGTGCCTGTGCCGTAAGCTTTCGCCCGAGCGCTTTGCCGTAGACCCTGGCAGCCCACACCACTCGAGAGGACCACAATGCGCGTACTCGTCATCATGGACCCCATCCACACGGTCCACCCTGACAAGGACACATCCTTCGGCTTCATCCTCGCCGCCCAGGCCCGGGGTCACGAGGTCTTCTACTGCCAGGCGGAAGATCTCTACATCACCCCCGGCGAGGGGGCCGGAGCACGCTGCGCAGCGCTCACCGTCCGGCATCAGCTCACCGACTTCTTCGATCTTGGAGAGTGGTCTGGCCGCCCCCTGAGCGACTTCCACACCATCTGGATGCGGAAAGATCCCCCTGTGGACTGGGTCTACCTGCACGCCACCTACATCCTCGATCAGGCCCCGGCGAGCACCCTGGTGGTGAACCGCCCCTCGGCCACCCGAGGCGCAAACGAGAAGCTCTACGCCCTCAACTGGCCAGAGTTCTGCCCCGAGACCCTGGTGACCCGCGACGCCGCCCGCATCACCGCCTGGCTGGCCCAGGGGCAGCCTCTCATCGCCAAGCCCGTGGACGGCCACGGCGGCGCGGGCATCTTCTTGCTCTCCCCCGGTGATCGCAACGTACCCAGCATCATCGAGACCCTCACCGAGGAGGGCCGCCGCTGGATCATCGTGCAGGCCTACCTCCCGGCGGCTCGAGAGGGCGACAAGCGCATCATCCTCATCAACGGCGAGCCCATGGGGGCGATCCTCCGAGTGCCTCAAGACTCGGACCACCGCGGCAACATGCACGTGGGCGGCAGCGCCGTGGCCGTCGACGTCACGGACGACGAGCGGAAGATGTGCGCCACGCTGGCGCCGAAGCTGCGAGAGGACGGGCTCTACTTCGTGGGCCTCGACGTGATCGGCGGCAAGATGACCGAGATCAACGTCACGAGCCCCACGGGTATCCGTGAGATCCAATCTCTGGGTGGGCCGGATTTGGGTGATGCGTATGTGAAGTGGATCGAAGGCGTGGTGGGCTGAGGGGAGCGGTCGCCCGCTCAGTACTCCGGCGTACCCATGCCGCTGCGGTCCGGCGGCCCGTCGAAGCCCAGGCGCTCCCACAGCTTCTGGGACTTCAGCCCCCACAACGCCTTGAGCGTGTCGGCGTAGGCCTGCTGATCGAACTGGGGCCGACCATCAGGGCCAGGGTTCTGCGCCGCCCAGGCGAGGTGCCGTTGGAACACGTTGAGCATCATGTGAATGATGTCGTGTGGGTGATCCTTCTTGCGCAGTCGCATGCGGTAGAAGGTCTGGGCCTCGGGGGGGTTCTGGTTGAAGATCTGCGAGCCGATGATGATGTGAAACGTGAGGTGCATGAAGGGGTTGCTGCCGTCGGGCAGCTCATCTTCGCCACCGAGCACGTCCATGGTCTCAAAGATCGGGAACCAGTCGGGGTGATCGGCCATGGACCGCCCGATGAAGGCCTCTTGCCCCTTGAGCTCGATGCCCTGACGCATCTTCTGCCAGATATGGGCGAGGGTGGGTCGATCCACCCCCTGAAGCTCGAGCACCACCTTGCCATCGTCAGCCATCACGATCTCTCAACACTGTGCGGCAATTGCCGCTTTACACCACAGCGCGGTCACCACCGCTTTGATGTGTGAAATTATCGATGGCGCAGTGTGGGTGCAAGGCGTGTGGTGTTCTACCCCCTGGTCACCCACCTTCTTTTTGAAGGCGGGCTGGAGTGAAGTGAAGCCAGCTCAGCCCTCTTCAAAATAGTCGAGATCAACACGAACAACGCGAAACACCTCTTGGGCGCTCACCCCCACTTCATACTCGATCATCAAATCTGCCAACTGGCTACCATCCACGAGCACGATACTTCCTGGGACTTGCCGTGCGTAACTGTAGGCCCCTTTGCTGAAAGTGCTGGTCGTGATGAAGACCCCTCGTGTCGCAGTTTGCCCAGCCAGGGCACCAAAGAACTTCTGTATCTCAGGCCGCCCCACGGTACCCTTTGTCCACCGTTTCGCTTGGATATAGACCTTCTCCAAGCCAAGCCGGTCCAATGTAATGACTCCATCAATCCCCTCATCAGCAGAGGACTGTGTTCTAACCAGATCGTCGCTGGTAGCTCCGTACCCCATGGCATGGAGCACATCCAATACAAGGGTTTCGAAGAAATCCGGGCTGGTGCTCTTGACCAATTCCAGCAACTCAACACGCAGGCTCTCTCTCATCTCCTTCATCGCTTCATGAAGGCGCTCAAGAGGACTCTTGGACTCCATCACGGGTGGAATCAGCGCCTCAGCATGCACTGCTGCCTTACTGTCCTGCTTGTTGATTTTGCAAAGAGACTGAAGCGTGTCAGCATCAAAACCATCAGGGTTATCCGTGAGTGCTTTCACCCCCAATGGAGTAATACGCCAGAAGCCACGTTTAGCTGACTCGGAGAAACCTGACCTCTTCAATCGATCTTGAGCCCACCCTACTCGGTTCTTGTACACATGCTGTTTCCCACTGGGCAGCATTTGCCGACGGTCATCATCGGTCAGCTGGAAATGCTCAGCGACAGCAACATATACATCCCTACTTCGAGCGCCATCGGTGGTCGCTGCAAGGATCTGGAGTAGCGGGTAAATCATCTCATCATAGGTTGGTATAGCCATTCTGTCCCTGCTTCTGTGACTGGCTGCCAACCTACCGAAATCAGCCACCTTCCACACCCACCATTGGCCCTCGTGCCTCGAGGTTGCTACCCTCCTGCGTCTTTCAGATCGACCCTTGAATCGCGAGGAGCCCACCGTGAGCATCTTCACCGGCACCGCCGCCTACTTCGGCGCCCTCGGCCTCATGGCCAAGCATCCCAAGCTCGTCGGCTACGCGTTGATCCCCGCCGCAGTGACCTTCGGTCTATCTCTCGCCGGGGGCTGGCTCGTGAGCAGCTACATGGACGAGCTCATCGTCTCGTGGCTGGGCAGCGAAGGCGCCTCGGGCTTCTTCGGCACGATCCTCGGGTGGATCGCCGGGGCGCTCTCGTGGCTCTCCGTGCTCTTCATCACCCCGTGGCTGGTGATGCTCATCGCCTTGCCGCTGTGTGATCCGCTCATCGGCGCCACCGAGGCCGTCATCGGCGGCAAAGAAGTGGAGGTGGGCATCATCGAGGGCATTGTCAGCGCCCTCAAGAGTACAATCCTGGTGCTACTCGTAGGCCTCGCGGGCTCGATCATCTTCGGCATGCTGGGGGTGTTGCCAGGCATCGGGCTCATCATCGCCCCCCTGGTCATGTTCGGCTGGACCCCGCTGTTTCTGGCCTTCGATCTCTACGATGGCTCTCTGAGCCGCAGGAACCTGAGCCCCAAGGGCAAGATCAAGGCGGTCTTCGGCCGCCCCGCCACCGCCTGGGGCCTGGGCATCATCGCCTCGATCCTGGTGTCGATCCCCATGCTCAACCTCATCGGGCTGCCCCTGAGCGTGGTGGCGGCAGTGCTGGTGGTCTACAAGCTTGAGCAGAAGGGCAAGCTGCCCGCGTGATCACTCACTGGGCTGGAAGATGAAGCGCGCCTCGATCGTGCACTGATGAGAGCCACCATCGAGGGGCTTGGGCACCGGGTCGAACCTCAGCCGCCGCATCTTGCTCGCCAAACAGCTGACGATGGACGCCTCACCAAGGCTCTCTTCCGTGACGCGGGCTTCGGAGACCCGCCCGTCGGCGCTGATGATCCACTGCAGCACGACATCGCCACGGAGATGAGGGTTACGCCTGAGGCTGCGCTCATAACAATACTGCAGCTGGACAGCTTGCCGCGTCAGCGCCTGCTTCACCGACTCGATGTCGCAGGGTCCTTGAAGCACCCGAAAACCTGGGCCGCCCTTCTTCTGAGGTCGCTTCTCTACCTTCTCGAGGCCGGGTCGCCCCCCCTCGGGCCGGGCCACGGCCACGACAGCGGTGGGCACCTTCGTCCGCGACTTCAGCTGCACCTTGCCCTTTGGCCACTGCGCGAACATCTGTGCTGAAGGCCCACCATCGACCATCACCCCGAACTGAGCCCCCAAACCGCCTTCCTTGGCAGACTTCGCCATAAAGCCTGCCAGAGCATTCGACTCCAACGCTGCCCCTCGGGTGCAGAGCATGATCACCCGCCCCTGAGCATCGATGGCCAACGCCGCTCGGTGTGCCGACTGCGCTTTCAACTTCAGCGGCTTGCCATCGACGACAGTGCGCGGACCCACCTGAATGGCAAATTCGATGTCATCTGATGCCACGAAGTCACGGGTGTGCACCAGGTGCGCCTGGCCCTTCTGTACATAGAACACACCCCAATCCGCCTGCCGAATCGGGTAGAGCTGCTGGCCGCGATCAATCAACAGCCCCAACGGTGTCGACATCTCATCGAAGAAGTTGCCGTTGACGCCGACGCTCCCCCTCACCCATCTCACCATGTCATCCACCGACTCCGCCGAGTGTCCGATCCCCGTCCGGCCCCGCATCCCCGCCGCTGACACGCCTCGAAGCTCAAAGTCAGCCAACTCAAGCCGCACAGCCTGCACCAAAGTGCCGTCGATGCCTCCAATCCGAAACGTGCGGCTCTCCATCCCCGCAGCCCGCTGACGCCACTCAGAGCCAGCAAACGCCAGCCCCGGCAAACACACACACGCCAGCCAAATCACAAAACGCATCAATCGCACCTCTCCAGCAAAGCTCCCAAAGAGACACCCACCCTCAACACAATGTTCTCAAGCGAAAAAAGACCACCCCCACCAAGGATCCCCAACGCCCCCCAACACAGCCGCCATTCAAGTCAGAAAAATGTCATGCACGTGCCCCGAGGAGGCGCGGAGGTGGCGGCAGTCGTTGTGAGGTCGGTGAGTTTGCGTGCAGGTGGGGTGGCCCAACCGCAGGGGTAGCGAAGGCATTTGCCAGCGCTACCCCGAGGATTGGAACGCCACACCTGTGCGTGAAATCGCCGGCGTCACGACGGCTGACGCCGCCGCAGCGCCGGAGCTCCTAGAACAAGCCGCAGGTGGCCTCGGGGTAGAGGGGGCCGGCGAGGCACATGATGCGCTGGGCCGCAGCGCGGAGCGCCTGCACACCGGCAGCGTTGGGCTCACCACCTGCATCGATGATGCGGTTCACAGCCTGCAAATCACCCTCGAGCAGGCTGCGGCTGCGGGCGGAGAGGCTCAGGTAGTCGATCAGGCCGTCGTCGGCGAGGGCCGCCTCGAGGAGCAGCTTCATCGTCGCCGCGTCGCGGGGGTAATCCGTGCCGTTCACCACCGTGGGGTTCGGATCCCGATCCGCGTTGCCCAGGTTGGTGAGCATGCCCACGAGGTAGTGCGTCTCGAGCACGATCTTGGGGAAGTTGAGCGTGGCCAGCTCATCGGTGGGCTGGTGGTAGTGCTTCGTCTGGCCGTTGGCGATGAACAGCACCGGAAGGCCCTCGTTGCGGAAGGCGTCGTAGTCACTCCAGGGCTGGTGGCCCAGAGCTGTCTCCTCGATGAGGTGCAGACCACCCGTGTGGATGATCAGGCCATCAGGCACCGGGGTCGCGTCCACAGCGTCGGCCACCTGGGGGCTCGTCTCCACCCCGAGGACCACCTGGAAGGGGTAGGAAGGCCACAGATCACCACCGACGAGATCGAGGGCGATCATCACGTCGGTCTGCGACAGGGGGTGAATCGGGTGCTCCGCGTAGAAGCGGGAGCCCATCTCCGGCGACAAGAAGGTGGGGGGCTCCTCTGCATCCCACGAGGCGATGATGATCGACCGCGCCGGGGGGTTCTTCGCCAGCTCGCATGCAGCGGCGACCATGATGGCCACCCCAGCAGCGTTGTCGTCGGCGCCGTTGCAGATGCCGTTGCAGTCGATGTGATCGTAGTGGGCGCTCACGAGGATGGCGCGATCCGCCTGAGCGGGATCACTGCCTGGGATCCGACCGATGATGTTCACACCGGGGCTGCCGGTGATCACCTGGTGGTAGGGGTTGTCACCCTGAGGATCGTCACCAAACGGCTCGATGCCGCACTTCTCGTACTCTTCGATGATGTAGTTGCGTGCGGCGATGCCACCAGGGCTGCCCTCGTCGCGGCCGGCGCGCTCGTCATCGGCGAGCCACGCGATCATGCGGGTGAGGTTCTCCTCGTTGATGTGCTCACTGGGCCCAGCACCGCCGGCACCGCCGACCATGCCACCGGCACCCGCCTGGCCACCCGCACCGGCCTCACCGCCAGCGCCAGCCTGGCCCCCGGCACCGGCCTGACCACCAGCACCGGCTTGACCCCCGGCACCAGCCTGGCCACCGGCGCCAGCCTGGCCACCAGAGCCACCCACGGCTCCACCAGCGCCAGCTGCGGCGTCGGGGGTGATGTCGGTGGGGGAGGAAGAGTCATCAGAATCACACCCGGCGATCGCCAGAGCGCCGATGAGACCCAGAGAAGCCAAATGGGTGACGCGCATGTTTCATCTCCGCTTGAGAAGGCGGGGATGAGAGCAAATCACCGACTGATTTGGAAGAGTGTTACTCCAACAGATAATGCAAGCTGGTTGTAATTCAGAAGTATCGTGTTGATGAGACGGGGGTATGTACGCACATCCTCGTGGCAAGCGGAGCTGGGGTGTCAGCCGCCCTTCAGCGCATTCGGGAAGCCATCTGGATAGTTGATCTCGGCATCAGAGCGGCGCACGTATCGTGGCTCCAGGGTGCCCACCGGGGCCGGAGATGAAGCATCGATCCAGCCATACAGCAAGGCCGCTCGGGGCACGTGCAGCGCCGCCGAAGACGGCACCTTGCAATCAGGGATCAGCTCAGGCCAGCGATCCCGATATTTCACCGCGCCCGAGCCCAGGAGCACCGGGGGCTCACCTGCAGGGAGGTGTGACGACACCTGCTCTGGCGCGATCACCAGCGGCTCGTCGATGCCTGCCCCTGCAGCGTAGACCTCGCCACGACCCGCATCCACCAGAGCCAGCACCCGATCGTGGGGCAGCGCCGCCACCAGGGCCTTCCAGGTCTGCACGCCGTAGAGCGGCAAGTCATGAGCCATCGCCAGGCCCTTCAAGGTGGCCAGGGCGATGCGCAGGCCGGTGAAGCTGCCCGGACCGAGGCCGCAGATCAGGCCGTCGAGATCCGTGAGCGTCTTGCCCGCCTCGGCGAGCAGGGCGTCGATGGCGCCCAATACCGTGGGGCCATGACCGCGGCGATGGAGCGCCATGCGCTCACCCAGCAACACATCGTCTTCGAGGAGGGCCACCGACTCGTAGGGTGTGGCCGTCTCAGCGGCGAGATACAGCATGCAGAAAACTCGGTAGCAGATGCTCGATGATGGGGATTCAGATCAGCCCGACCAGAGTCTGAACTGTTTGAGAAGATCATTGCCCAGGGCGAAGAAGATCAGCCCGATCAACATCACCCCACCCACGACCTGGATGCCCTGCTGCACCTTGATGGGCAACGGACGGCGGATGATCATCTCGATCGAGGCCACCAGGATGTGGCCGCCGTCGAGGGCGGGGATGGGCATGAGGTTGATGAGGGCGAGGCTCAGCGAGACCACCACCATCAAATGCAAGAAGCTCTCGAAGCCTGCCTTGGCGTACTCACCGGCCAGGTAACCGATGGTGATGGGCCCCGACAGCTGCTGAGGGCTCACCTGACCCGAGAACATGCCGCCGATGCTGCGCACGGTGTTCGTCACCTGACGCTCCACCATGCGGTTGGCCTCGTACCAGGCGTAACCGAGGCGATCGACGTTGTCGACGGGGGCACCCTTCACCTGACGGGCTTGATCGGGCAGCCAGCTGAGCCCCATGCGCCACTGCTTGATCTCGCCGGCGAGGGGATCCTCGAACTTCACCTGCTCGAGGGCCAGGGTGAAGTCGAGCAGCTGGCCATTACGACGCACCGTGAGCTTCTTGGCCTGCTGAGGCTGGTGCGTCAGGCGGGCGTACATCGAGTACCAGAGGCTCAGAGCCTTGCCGTCGATGGCGGTGATGCAGTCGCCGGGCTTCAGGCCCGGGCCGGCGCTGTGGCCCACCGCAGGGGCCTTCGCCGCAGGGCCGCCGGCGTCGACGGTGGTCACACAGGTCTCCACGGCGCCGAGACCCAGAGATTCTGGCGTTCGGGCTGCGGTGGACGGCGGCAGCGTGATCTGCACCTTCTTCTTGGCGAAGAGCGACTCGAGTTGCAGGCCCGAGGCCTTCAGCGGCGTGGCCCGCTCCACCTCGAGGACGAGGGGTGCGTCGGCCGGCGCCTGAATCAGCGCGCTCATCAGCGTCACGTAGTGATCGATCTCTCGATCCCCCACCTTCACGATGCGGTCGAAGGTGGTCAGGCCTGCCTGGCCCCCGCCCTTTTCCGGATCGACGATGGAGATCGTGGGCGACTTGAAGCGGGCGCTGTACCCGATGCGGTACTGCTTGTGCTCGAAGCCCATCACGTCGGTGTAGTTGATCTCTTCCGGGTGGATCTCCAGAGCGATGGGCTCAGCTACGCCAGGGCGCTCCACCTTGAGACGCATGGGGCCCTGATCGGCAGAGTACTCGTCGACGTGCTTCACCACCTGCCAGAAGGTCGACACGGACTCGCCATCGATCTCGATGATGGCGTCGCCCTCCCGCAGGCCCTCTTGATACGCAGGTCGCCCAGTGTCGAGGGCCCCCACCACATTGCCCTCGACCTGATCATATTTGCCGCTCAGGCTGAAGAGGGGCACCAGGATGATGAAGGGCAGCACGAGGTTCATCACCGGGCCGCCGAGGTAGATCAGGATCCGGATCCAGGGGGGCTTGTCCTGCAGGGTGCGGCCCACCTCTTCAGGCTCGGGGGCTTCACCAGGCTCGGCGCCGGCGAGGCGCACATAGCCCCCGACGGGCAGCTTGCTGATGCGGTATTCGGTCTCGCCCCGCGTCCAGCTGACGAGGGTGGGCCCCATACCGATGGAGAAGACCCTCACCCGCACGTTCGACAGCTTGGCCACGATGTAGTGACCGAACTCGTGGATGGTGATGAGGACCCCAAGGAGAACGACTGTGGCCAGCAGGGTGATCATGGCCTCACCTTAGCGCGCCCAGATACACATAGGCGAACGGCAAGATGAAAATGAAGCCGTCCAGCCGGTCGAGGGCGCCCCCGTGACCGGGGATCCAGTTGCCGGAGTCTTTGACGTCGTAGGCGCGCTTCATCATCGACTCCACCAAATCACCCACCACACCGAGCAGGGCACCTGCGGTCCCAAGGATGATGCAGTCCACGATGGTCAGGTAGCTGTGACCCGGGAAGATCTGGCTGCCCACCCAGGCGAGTAGGATGCCCGCGAAGACACCGCCGACCACACCCTCGATGGTCTTCTTGGGGCTGATGAGCGGGTAGAGCTTGTGCTTGCCCAGGAACCGGCCCGCGAAGTAGGCCCCAGTGTCGGAGCCGAAGGCGATGGCCATGACCAGAATCAGCGCCCACTCACCGTGGGGCAGCCGGCGCACCATGTACACATAGGGGAACAGCGTGCCGAGGTAGATCACCCCGAACATGCGCAGGGCCAGGCGCTGAATGCTGGTCTCGATGGGGGCGGGGTTGCTCAGCCGATGGAACGACATGAGGATCAAACCCAGCGTCATGGCCACCCCATGGCTGTAGCCACGCCAGAGGTACTCGTAGACCAGGGGCCACATCACCACCAGCAACGTGGCCACGGTGAACATCACCCGGCCCCCAGTGCTCGCCGGCTCGGCCTTGTGGGTGATGTTGAGGTACTCACCGCAGGCCGCCAGGGTCACCAGGAACAGCGCCACCGCAAGGCCCCAAGGGGGCAGGTAGAGCAGAATCAGAACAATGCTGGTGGCCATCACCAGCCCGGAGATGATGCGCGCTAACACTTCGCCGTCCTCTTCACCTGCACCTGCTCACCTGTGAGCCCGAACCGTCGCTGCCGCCCGTTGAACACCTCGAGGGCCTCTTGAAGGTGGGCGCGATCGAACTCCGGCCAGGGCACCGGGCTGAAGTACAGCTCGGCGTAGGCGGCCTGCCACAGCAGGAAGTTGCTCAGGCGCTCTTCACCGCTGGTGCGGATGATCAGGTCTGGATCGGGCGTATCAGCGGTGTAGAGCTGTCGAGCCAGGGTGCCCTCGTCGATCTCGTCGGCCTTGAGCGTGCCCGCAGCCACCTGCTGGGCCACGGCCCGAGCAGCCCGGGCGATCTCTTCGCGACCGCCGTAGCTCAGCGCGAGGGTGAGCACCATGCCGGTGTTCTTGCTGCTCGCCCGCATCAGCTCGTAAAGCGGCAGCCGCACAAAGGCCGGCAGCCGCTTCGTCTCGCCGATGGTGGTGAGCCTGATGTTGTTGTCCAGGATCTCGCGCCGTTGCCCTCGCACATAGTCGAGCAGCAGGCCCATCAGACCGTTCACCTCAGAGGTGGGTCGTTGCCAGTTCTGCTCGCTGAAGGCGTAAAGGGTCAGGTAGCCGATGCCGATCTCACGACACATGCGCACGATACGATTCACCGCCTCTGCCCCTGCCCGGTGGCCTTCGATGCGGGGCATGCCCTGTTGACGGGCCCAGCGACCGTTGCCGTCCATGATGATGGCGATGTGTGCAGGTGAGGGTGGAGTCGGGTGATTCATAATACGGTGTGTCAATGATTGCGATCAGCAAACCTATCGGCGCGAGAACGCGGCATCCTAAACGCCTTCGGGTCAGTTCGGTAGGCGTATTTTTCGTGACGGTGCGCCGCATTGAGCCACCCATGTGAGTGAGAGAGGGTCGACGACGAGTATGCGGTGTGGTTATGTGCGAGCTATGAGTGTGGCCCCCGAAGAACTCCTGACAGCCTATCCCATCGGGACCATTCGTCAGGTGATCCCCATCAGCAAAGGGCTGATGCACACCACCCTCGATGTGAACGCCGAGGCCGGCCGTTTCATCTTCCAGCGGCTGCACCACAAGCTCAGCACCCCAGAGATCGTCAACGATTACGCTGCTGTGACGGCCCACCTCGCCGCCAGAGGTGCCGTGAGCCCTCGTCTGGTGACCGCCACGGACGGGCGGCTGGTCGTCGAAGACGACCAGGGTCGCTGGTGGCGACTGTCCACCTTCATCGAAGGCGACACCCCCACCCGAGTAGATCGACCGGAGCAGGCCCTCGAGGGGGCCCGTGCCCTTGGGCGGTTCCACACCGTCATGGCCGACATTCCCCACACGTTTGGCTCTCAGCACCCCCTGCACGACATGGAAGGTCACCTGCGGCGCCTCGAGCAAGCTGCCGCCCGCCCCGAATACCGAGAGGCCCTCGTCGACATCCGCGACGAGGTCGAAGAGGTCGCGGGCAAGCTCTCTGAGGTGCTGCTCCCCAAGGGGCTGCCTCAGCGGGTGGTCCACGGTGATCCCAAGATCAGCAACATCATGTTCAAGGGTGATCGAGCTGTGGCCATGATCGATCTCGACACGTGCATGCGCCACAGCGTGCTCGTCGACCTCGGTGATGCGGTGCGGTCGTGGTGCAAGGGGGGCACCGAAGATGTGAAGCAGGCGTTTCAGCTCGATCGGTTCGAGGCCCTCGTGGAAGGTTACGCCGAGACCGGGCCACCCCTCACCGAGGCAGAGCTCGATTTGCTGCCCGAGGCGGGTCGCATGATCACCTTGGAACTGGCCTCACGGTTTTTGCGGGATGTGCTTGAGGACGAGTACTTCGCCTGGGACGCCGACGCCTATCCGGATCGACGCAGCCACAACCGGGCCCGGGGTCGGGCCATGCTGCACCTCGCCAACGACATGCAGGCGAAACGCGTTCAGATCGACGCAGTGGTTCAGCGGCTCCGCTGACCTGCGCCCACCTCTCAGAGAAATCTCTCAGTAACCCGCCTCTGCGAGCTCCGCCGCCATCGTGCGGTAGAAGCGCACTGCGTCGAAGCCGGTGTCGGCGTCAGCCCCTTCGTTCTTGACCTGGCCCACCTCGTCGAGGTGATCAGCGGGGATGCAGCCTCGGAAGGCGCCCCACTTGGCACTTTCCACGGTGACCATGCCATCGTTGGGGGTCAGATCGAAGCCACCGGCGGTGATACCCGCCAGCGGGGCCAGCGTGACGTGCATGCGATCAGAGGTGCCCTTGTGGCGCAGATCGAGATCGCCACAGGCCTCCGCCTCGCGGCGGGTGTTGGGCAGGCCCAGCACGCTCGAGACCCCGGCCCAGCTCTGATACATCACCCGATCGTCGTCGGCGTGCTCTGCGTTGAAGGCCGCCACGCCCTCAGTGCTGATGGCGTAGAGCGCCGCCCGAAGATCAGCATCCTCGGAGACCTCGCTGTAGGTACGGCCCCAGAGGGCTGCAAGAGCGTTGAGCTTGCGATCGAAGACGTCGGGCAGCACCTTCAGGGCGAAGTCGGCCACCGCGGAGCCCTGGTGGGGGCTGGAGATGGTGGTGAGCGTGGCCACCCGGTCGCCGTAGCCCAGGGCGCTGATCACATAGCGCCCGTCGAGGCCACCCATAGAATGGGCGATGAGGTTCACCTTCTCGGCGCCGGTCTCTTCGAGCACGGCGTCGATGTAAGGAGCAAGGTGAGCCGCCCGGGTCTCGATGCTGTGATAGGGCGGCACCTCGGCGATGTAGACCGCGTGGCCATCGGCGGCGAGGGCCTCGGGCACCAGGTAGAAGCCCCAGCGGTTCGAGGGGCTGGCGTCGAAGCCATGGGCCAGCACGATGGGGTAATGGGTTGCCTTGATGTCTGCCGGAGGCTCGAAGAGAGGCTCGGCGTCGCAATCGGTGTCGTGATCCCAGCAGTACCAGTCACACGAGCCGTCGCCGTACCAGCCCCACCAGTCACAGGGGTCCACCGACCAGTCGGCCTTGCCGTTGATCGTCGAGTCGGCGGCCTCGGCCTTGGTCGAGGGCAAGCCCTGGGGCGCCTCTGATGCGCCGGGCTGCTCCGGGGCGTCGGTGTCGTTTTCAGTGCCGCAGGCCACAAGAGCCGTGGTCAGGCAGAGCACACCCGTAACGCGGGCCAGAACATGCATCGTTCACCTCCGTGAATGGTGAACTGAGCATATGAGCAAATCACAGGCCAGACTTCGAAATGTACATGTAGGCTGATTTCAGGGCATCGGAGGGGGCATGACGACCTCTCCAGTGGTCACTGGATCAGCCACCGCCTCAGCGAGCACCCTGTGTATCGCGGCCTGGAAGGCTGCGACGTCGAGGCTGGGCGTCTCGTGACACCACGAGAAGCGCATCGCGCCATCGGCCACCTCGGGGGCGACCCCCATGGCCAGCAGCGCCGGGCTGGTCTGTGGTTGCCCTGCGCTGCAGGCCGGCCCTGCGGAGATGGACACCACAGGGGAGAGCAGCTCCACCGCCAGAGGGGCATCGAGATGGGGAAAGGCCACCGTGCGCACGTGAGGTACGCGGTACTGCCCATCACCGAAGACCACCGGCTGGAAGGGTGCCATCGCCTCATCGAACCGCACACCCCAAGCCCGAGACATCACCGAGCGATCAGCCGACTCGGAGACCACCAGCTCCACGGCGTGACCCATGGCGGCCACGAGGGCCACCGGTGGGGTCCCTGAGCGAAATCCCCCCTCCTGCCCACCGCCATACGTGCGCGGCGCCAGGATCTGCGGGTGCGTCGCCCGACCTTTGATGATCAGGGCGCCGACGCCTTGGGGGCCGTACATCTTGTGGGCGCTGAGGCTGACGAGATCGACCGCCGGGTGAGCCAGGGGACCATGATCGTGGGCGAACCCCTGAGCAGCATCGACATGGAAGATCAGCTGTCGATCAGCGACGGCCTCGGCGATGGCTTCGATGGGCTGGATGATCCCCGTCTCACCTTGCACGTGTACCACCGAGATCAGGCACGTGTCGGGTCGCACCCGGGCAGCGATCTCTGCCGGGTCGACCCGACCAGAGGGACCCACTGGGACCGTCTCGACGTCATACCCCGCCCAGGAGAGGTACTGCAGCGGCGCCTTCACCGAGCTGTGCTCGAGGGGGGTGGTCAGGATGTGAGAGCGGGTACGCCCTGATACACCACCGGCTACGCCGAAGAGCGCCATGTTGTTGCTCTCGGTGGCCCCGCTCGTGAAGACCACCCCATCAGGAGGACAGCCCACTGCGGCGGCGAGGGTGGCCCGAGCCTGCTCGATGGCATACCGCGCACGACGGCCTGCAGGGTGGCGGGTGTTGCCGGGGTTGCCCGGTTGGGCGAGCCAGGTGAGCAAAGTCTCCTGCACCCGATCGTCGATGGGGGTCGAGGCGTTACAGTCGAGGTACAGACTCATCAGGGGCCTCCAGCTGATCGAGGGCCTGTTCCACGCGTTGATGGATTTGCGCCCGGAGCTCCAGAGAGGTACGGCTGCGGTGATAGAGACTCACCTCACCAGGACGCTCCCCGATGCGGAGTTCGAGCACATGAGGCACCGTGAGGCGCACCACAGCGCCCCCAGGCCAGGGCTCGTCCACTCGACAGGCCTGAGGCCACAAGGGCGAGAGCGCCTCTACGAGATCTGAAGTCGGCCGTGGGGGGTCGAGCCTGTAGAAGAAGTGCAGCCCCCGCATGCAGCGAGGGCTCTGAGTGAGGGTCCACGACATGACCGGCTCAACGCCAGGCGACGATCTCGGTGTAATCGTCGCCCATGGCCATGCATTTGGTCTCTTCGACCTTGAAGCCGTCGGGAGACTCGAAGACCTTCACGAAGAAGTCGCGATCGAGGGTGGGCTTGCTGGCGATGTCGCCCACGTGCACCAGGTTCATGGTGCCCACGACGCCCGCTCGGGCGAGGTAGCAAATCGGACGATCCGCAGTGCCGTACAGACCCACATATCCGCGACTCTCATAGTCGTCGTAGATGCGGACCACCAGCTTGTCATCGCTGATCTCTGCCACTCGCCAGGTGCCCCAGCCCAGGGCGTTCACCGTGGCCACCATGCCGTGCACCCAGTCGGCCTTCGTCTGGCACTGGGGCTTGATGACCGCGTCCCACTCGGCGCTGGTCATGATGCCGCCGAAGGTGTTGAACGCGCAGTGGTAGCCAGCGTTCACCAGCAAGTCTTCCGCAGCCTCGAGCAGGCCCATCTCGCTCATACGGTGCACGAACTCGAAAGAGATGCGGTTGTAGAAGTTGGCAAAGTGGCGCGTGAGCACCACCCCGAAGCGGGGAATAAAGCCCTCTTCGTTGCCGCTGAAGTCGAGGCCCGACAAGGCCTCGAGGGTCTTCCCCTCGTCCACCGAGGTGTCGCCATAGGGCGGCGGCGCCACGTCGCCCGAGCCGAAGCCGTTGGCGGCGCTGCGGTAGAGGCGATCTTCGAGGTGCTCGTGCTTTGACAACTCGATGCGGCCCTCGCTGTCACCCACTGAGAGGCAGCTCACGGCCTTGGCGGCGAACTGGCGGGCGGGCAACCCATGGATCGCCGCCAGAGCACCAGCGGCATAGCCCTGATCAAAGAAGCTCTGCTGGGTCGAGTGGTTGGTGCCGGGCT
Organism: Bradymonadia bacterium; assembly: GCA_046290225.1. Classification (GTDB taxonomy): domain Bacteria; phylum Myxococcota_A; class Bradymonadia; order UBA7976; family UBA1532; genus JBKAGE01. Next base: position 65,332 of record JBKAGE010000035.1, read on the forward strand.
CTTCACGGGCCAGCTTGGTCATCTGGCCATAGTGAGAGGTGGGGGTCACCACGACGCCACCCTCGGCCGTGGCCTTCGAGAAGTCGATGGTGCCAAAGCCCAGCTCCGCAAAGGTGTCGGCGGCCACCTTGGCCCGGGCCTCGGGGGTGTCGCCGGCCTTGGAGATCGCCGCATAGGCCACCGAAGCAGCGGCGTCGCGGATCACCTCTTCCATGCCGATGTCGGGCAGCAGCAAGGTCTGCTGCAAATGGTGGTTGTAGTGGTTGCAGTGGAAGATGAGCGGCTCGCGGCCATACAGGGCACGGCCATGACTCGCAGCAACGTTGGGCAACAGTGAACGTGACATCTACATGACTCCTTGTGGCTCAGCGTCGATCGAGCTGTTGGATGGCGCCGCGGACTTCCCGCTCCAAATCAGCAGGCAGCGGGGTGTTTGGGTCCATCTTCCCGATGGCGGGCTTGCGCAGCATCAAGATGACACGGGCCATCTTCATCCGGCCCATGTTGCCGGGAAACAGTTCTGAGAGCGTGGTCATGACTCACTCCACCTCATAACAGTCAAAAGCATTGTGTATTGCGGTAACGTTTGCATCGGAGAGTCACGTACCGCACTTGAACCAGAGTATTGTTTTTTCAGCTGTGGGCTTGCGCCACAGAGTCGCGCACCGAGGTGTTGATCTGATCTTTCAAGATCACCATCTGCTCCTCGAGCATCTTCGCTGACATGTCGAAGGCCTCGGCGGTGTCAGCCACAGCGGAGGCCTCGCTGGAGACCTGGGAGATACGATCGGTGACCTCGCGACTGCCTGCGGCGGCCTGACCCACGTTCCGAGCGATCTCGTTGGTGGCCGCAGACTGCTCTTCCACTGCGGCAGCGATCGAGGTGTTGATCTGATTCACCTCGTCGATGGTGCTGGCGATTTGGTTGATGGCCTCCACCGCCTCCTGCGTGATGTTGTTCATCGACTGCAGCTGATGGGCGATCTGCTCTGTGGAGCTCGCAGTCTGGTTGGCGAGGCTCTTGACCTCGTCGGCGACTACGGCGAAGCCCTTGCCTGCGTCACCGGCCCGGGCGGCCTCGATGGTGGCGTTCAAAGCCAGCAGGTTCGTCTGCTCCGCGATCTCCGAGATCAGGCTCACCACCTCACCGGCCTGATCTGCGGCGGCCTTGAGGCTCTGGACCACATCTTGAGTATTCCGGGCCTGATCGCTCGCGCCGGCGGCGGTGCGGGCTGCGTGGTTCACCTGGGACGAGATCTCAGTGATCGAAGCGGACAGCTCTTCTGCAGAGGCGGCGACAGTCTCTGTGTTCGCCAATGTCTGCTGGGCCGCAGCAGCCACAGCCTGGGCGTCTCCCTGCACTCGAGTCGAGGTGCCCACCAGATCGGTGGCCACGCTGCACATCATCTCTGTGGTCTCGGCGATCCCACTGACGGCGCTCTCGGTCTGGCCATGAATAAAGGTGGCCATCTTCTCGAGCACCCGATCACGCTCCTGGGCGGCGGCGACGCGAGCAGCCTCTTGCTCAGCGAGCAGGTTTTGTCGCTCCTGCTCGCCTTGCCTCAAGATGTCGAGGGCCATGGCGATCCGGCCAATCTCGTCGTGGCGATCTCGATGGGGCACCTCAATGCTGGTGTCGGCCTGCGCCAATCGGGTCATCAGATCGGTGAGGGTGACGATGGGCGTGGACACTCGGTTGCCAGCAACCCACCCGACGAAGTTGAGCACCCCGCCGAGCACCAGCACCCCGATGAGCAACGTCCAGGTCATGGCGGTCACAGGCGCCAGAATCTCTGCTTCGTCCTGCAGCGTGAGCACTGCCCAACGCGCGCCATGAAAATCAAAGGACCCATAGGCGATCTTCTGCATGGTGTCGCCGATGGTGGTGCACCCCACCCCCGACTCACCATTGAGCGCCTGCTTCGCCATCTCGATGTCCATCTTCGTCTTCAGGATGGTGGGCTCTTTGGTGAGCCGATCCTGATTGCGCAGCATGTAGTCTGCCCCGACGATGAGGCTACGACCGGTCTCGCCGAGGCCGTTGGTGTCGGCCATGATGCTGTTGAGTCGATCGATGGGCATCTGAAACGCGAGCACCCCGATGGGCTTGCCGTCGGCGCCGATCACCGGCGTAGAGATGAAGCTCGCCGGGGCGCCGTGGCTGGGGCCATAGGGTTTGAAGTCTTTGAAGGTGACGGCCCCCTTCTGCCCTGACTCGAAGGCCCCTCGGAACACGTTGGCGAGATCAGTGTCCTTCCACTCGCCGGTGTTCATGTTGGTGGCGTAATCGAGCTCTTTGAACACCGTGTAGATGAGATCACCCTCGGTGTTGAACAAGAAGATGTCGTAGTACCCCTGAGTCCGCAGCAAGTTGCGAAACCATGGGTGCAGCCGCTGGTGCACAGCACTGTACTCAGAGCCGTCAGGAGCGAAGTCGAGCTCTTCTTTTTTACCCGTGGGGTTCGGGTTCTCGGTGATGTACAGACGCTGCAGCGTCTTCTCGGGGCCCTCGAGCTTCTGCCATGCCGCACCGAACTCGTTGATCGCTTGTTTGATCAACGGGCTGTCGGCGTTGATGAGCAGCTCGTTCTCGATGGCCTTCAGGTAATCTTTGAGCTGTTTTTGCCGGGCCTTCCCTACAGTGTCGAGGTGGGCCTCCGCCTGCTCGATGGCGGCACTGGTGGCCGTCGAATACCCGATGAGACCACTCAATACAGTGCCGACGAGGCCCGCACCGATGATCAGCCACGTAATGCGGCCTTTCAATGACAACTGACGTTTCATTTCCCCTACTCCGACATCTCTGCGCACTTCTGTACGCGCAACGACCCCCCGATCGTATGGCCCGACTTCACAACACATAACGAACATGATGCAGAAGCGTTGAAGGAGAGGGTCAACGCGTACACTGACCCAAAGCAGGGTATTCGGAGGCGGGCAGGTCAGTCGTCGAGGAGCAGAACCATCACTTTGTCTTCGAGGCCATCGGCAGAATAAGTCCGCGAGAAAGCAAGGCCCAACGCATTGTCGATGGTCGTGTGGGCACCGGCGCCCACAGCACGATGGCGGTTGCGGAACTGACCCAGGCGGCGCCAGTGGGCCAACAATGCAGGATCGTACTCATCCCAGTTCATGTCGGAGCGCGTGCTCTGCTCTTCGTCGCTGAGAATCGGCCCCACAGGGCGTGCGGTCTCGTCGCCGTAGAAGATCTGCACGCCCCCAGGCATGAGCATCATGGCGGTGCCCACGTCGTACTGGGCCCCCATGTCGCCACCGGTCATGTGGAAGAAGAGATCAGTGTCGTGACTCGAGATGTAGGTGAGCACGTTGAAGGTGGGGTCGATGTTGATGCTGCCAGCATAGCTGGCGTACAGCGCGTCGAGCTGATCATGATCAGCGATCACCTGCTCGGCAACATCCTGGAAGTCGAAGTTGAGGACCGAATCGAAGCCGTTGTCGAAGTACTCGGTGCGCACCACGCTGTGGGGGAACACCTCGCCCGTCATCCAGAAGCCTGCGTCGTCGACGGCTTTCTCGGGGTTGGCGGCCTTCCACTCTGCGAGGGCTGCGGTGGAGGCATCTTTGAGGGCCTGCCACGAGGCGAACTCCACGTGCTTCGCCGTGTCGCAGCGGAACCCGTCGATGCCGAAGTTGCGCACCCAGTCGCTCTGCCACTTCACCAGGTAATCGCGAACCTTGTAGCCCTCGATGCGCTCAGCACGCGTATCGGCCTTGCGCTGCAGGAACACCGGGATGTCTTCGAGCGTGCGGAAGTCTTCGGTGATGAAGTCGGGCAAGAAGGCCAGCGAGCTGTTGAGATCGCTCATGCCCGGGCGGTTGTGCCCGGGGAAACCCGCCCTGATCCAGCGAGAGCCCCACCAGTTCTCCCAGGCGTCGCTCTCGTAATCCATGAAAACGTCGTTCCAGTCGTGCCACGTGCCGTTGGCCTCTGGGCGCCAGCCGTCGAGACCGTCCGTGGTGCGAACCACCTCCGGCACGTATTCGGCCATGTCGTCGGCCGATGCATACCCCGGGTGGTTGATCACCACATCGAAGATCACCCGGATACCGCGCTCGTGTGCGGCGTCGACGAAGGCTCTCAGCTCGTCTTCCGTACCGATGTTGGCGTCCATCTTGGTGAAGTCGAGGGCCCAGTACCCGTGATAGCCATAGTGGGGGAAGTCGCCGCTGCCGCCACCCACCCAGCCGTGGATCTGCTCCACCGGTGAGGTCATCCAGATGGCGTTCACCCCCAGCTGCTCGAAGTAATCGAGGCGATCCATGAGGCCCTGCACGTCGCCGCCGTGCCAGGTCCCCGAGCGCTCCTCAGCGGTGAAGCCTTCAGTGATCCGGCCATAGCTGTTGTCGTTGCTGGGATCACCATTCTCGAATCGATCGGTGATCACGAAGTAGACCGTGGCGTTGTCCCAGCTGAAGGGCAACGGCTCGGCCTCGGCCTCTTCGAGCAACACCACCCCGCTCGGATCAGCGATGAGCGTCACGTTGCCGTCGTCACCCACAGTGGCCGTGCGGCCGGTGTAGGCGTCACGGATCTCGTCGCCCGCATCGAATGTGCTCGACACATCGACGGTGATCTCGGTGCCCTCCGGGGTACCTCCAGCGCCTCCAGCGCCGCCTGGATCTCCACCCATACCGGCGGCACCACCGGCGCCACCCGGGTCACCTCCGGCGCCGGCTTCACCGCCAGCGCCACCTGCACCACCAGGATCACCACCGGCTCCGCCAGCGCCGCCAGGTTCGCCACCGGCACCAGCCGCACCGCCGGCGCCAGCACCTCCACCGGCGCCAGCGCCTCCGCCAGCGCCACCGGGCTCACCCGCAACACCGCCAGCTCCGGCTTCTCCACCGGCGCCTGCTTCGCCGCCCGCCTGCCCCCCGGTGTAGGGGTTGCCGGCGTTGTCGTAGTCATCATCTTCACAACCGTTAAAGCCCAGAGCTGCAACGGCAACCAGGGCAGAGATCGAGAGTGATTTCATGTGGTGCGATCTCCTTCAGGGCGTGGGGAATGGCAGGAGGGGGGCACCGGGCTCGCCGATGGCCACCCTGTACACTGCGCTGCCGAAGAGTTGGGTCACGTAAACTGAGCACGGATCAAAGCCCTCACCGGCCCCGAAAGCGAGGCTGGCGGGGTTTCGAGCCCCTTCGGCGAAGAGCGCAGCCTCGAATGGTGCGCCGGCTTCGCCTGGGGTGAGCTTCCACAGGGCATGCTTGACGTTGGCGGCGACATACACCGCACCGCTGGCACCTACGGCGACACCATCAAGGGTGAAGCCAGCACCGAGCGCGGCGATCTCGCTGCGATCATCGGCGAGAGGTAGACCGTCTGCGTCTACGGCAAACCGTGTCACCTGCCCTTCGGGTGTAAAGGTCGACGCCACGTACAGCGCATCCCCCTCGGGGCTGTACGCCATGCCATTGGGTGAGGGCACGTCACCAATGACTTCGGAGACAGACCCATCAGTGGCCACGCGTATGATGCGGGTGCTGCTGGCATCGGACACGAGGGCGCTGCCATCGGGCATCATGGCCACGAAGTTGGGGTTGAACAGGTCGGTGGCCAGGGGGGTCACCTCGCCGGCAGCAGAGACGCTGTAAACCACACCATCAGTGACGTCTTCAGCACTGCTCGGTCCAAAGCTCGCCACGACAAAGCCATCCCCTGCAGGGGCAAAGCCGATGAGATCAGGCACTTCAGCAAAGGCCTCGGGCTCACCCCCATCAGGCCCGAAGGCCCAGAGCGTACCCGCGCTGCCCACGTACAGGCGACCATCAGCACCGAAAGAGACGCCCTCGGAGCCCCCCTCGATGCCCGTAGGGAACCCGTCATAGAAGATCTCGACCTCGCCAGGACTCAAATCGTCCCAGCAACCATCACCGGGCGCTTCAGCATCCGGTATGGCCGCATCATCGGCCACCGCAGCGTCTGCCATCGCCATATCGGCCATCGGCATCGCATCAGCCGCCACGGCAGCATCAGGGGCACCAGAAGCCTCCTCGCCATCATCGCAGCCAGTACACCACACAGCAGCCAGGGCCACGCACCCATACACGACACGCGTGTTCATCAGTCTCCTCGAATGTGTTGGCGCCCATGGGATACGGACCGCCTGTTCGCAGGAGCATACAAATCATGGTGGGTGTACCGCCAGCAAGAGGCCTGCCTGTTTTCGGCATGGGACTCAGGGGGCTTTGGGGTACAGAATCGTCGAGTCGGCCACGAGCTGCCACCGGCCCTCGATCCTCACCAGCGTGAACACCTGCTCGAAGCGGCCATCTGCCCGCGTACTCGTGGCCCTGATCTGTGCCATGTCCTCTGCCACCAGGCTGTGATGCCAGATGGGGCTCATTGGCTTGCCGCCGATCTTGCCGGCCTTCATCAAGCCCAGGTAACCCGCTCGATCGAGCACGGTGACACCGGGCTTGCCCACAATGTTGAAGACCACCCTGAAGTCGGCGTGGAGCATTTTCTCGAGGGCACCCACATCCCGCGACGCACCAGCGTCCATGAAGGCCTGAAGGGTCGCCTTGGGTTGATCAGGCGCCGCAGCCGGAGCGGGCGCCCACAAGGCCGGTACGAGGAGCACGGTCAGGATCCAGAGGGCGGGGTGAACGACGGTCAAAAAATGACGCATGGTCGATGTCTCCATTGTTGCCCAGGCAACTATCGGGTCGAACTGGGCGGTTGTGCTCAGGCGTCGTGACGGCCTGAGGGGTGTTGATGATCTCTGTGTAGGGTTACCCCTGGCCCGAGAGTTTGCGCTCGAGGGTGACGAGGGTGTCGTAAGTCGTCGCCAGCGCTTCTGGGCTGAAATCTCCGAGCAGCGCACCGCGAGCATCATGAATCGAGGCGCTGAACTGATCGTGTACGGCCCTGCCCTCTTCTGAGAGGAACACCAGGGTGCGACGCCCGTCTTCGGGATCTTTGCGGCGCTCGATCCAGCCTCGACGCTCCATACTGGCCAACATGCGGGTCAGACTCGGGCGATCGTTGAAGAGGTCATCGCCCAGCTCTGATTGCGCCTGCCCTGACTGCCGGCGCAATCGGTTGATGACGAACCACTGCTCCTGGGTCAGCTCTATCCCTGCCTGTGTACCGAGGCTGGCGAAGTGACGTCGGAGCAGTCGCGCCGCGCGATAGATGTGATAGGCCACCGAGTCTTCGATGTCGACGATCTGACTGTCGTCGAGGCTGCGCTGAATGATGTCTCGGGTACTCACGGTGGCTCCTATGGATGGCAACTTGGTTGCCCAGGCAACAATCCTCAATACGGTGCAGAAAGTCAAGCCATCACCTTGGGTGCAGCATTCCGCGACTGTGCAGCGGCGGACGCTCAGTAGAGTTCGACGAACTCCACTGCCACCTTCCGCAAGGTGCGGCCACCCACCTCGAAGGTCTCCATGGGCATACGGCTCACTTCGCGGCCCTCGAAGATGTAGGGCCGGGCCACGAAGGACTCCACCTCCGCCTCGGGCACCGCAAAGTAGAGCGTCACTGACTGCTCTTCGAGGTGCCGGCCGTGCAGGTACATGATCAAGGCGTGCTCGGTGGAGTGATAGCCATTCTTCCACTGATTGCACTTCGCCGTGTCGGTGGCAGGCCAGGCGAAGACCTTCTGACCATCGCGGCGGATGCCAGAGATGACCTCTCCGAAGGTGGCATCGACATAATCGCTCAGCCAGTGCTGGCCGGTTTGGGAGAGCAGCCGGGTGTAGCGGTGATCCAAGAGGTTGAGGGTGGCGGTGATCTGGTCAGCCTCGGCGTAGATCCACCAGTCTGATCCGTACTCCACTGTTGCGGGGCCCGTGGGGCGCTTGGCCCAACGATCCCCTTCGACGTCGTAGGCACGGATCACCCAATCGTGTACGTGGTCGAAGAGGAACGACTGGAAGGGATGACCCTCCAACCGCTTGTCGATCTGCAGAATCATCCAATACGTCTTGAGGGTGTGGCCGAAATCCACGTGGCGGCCGCCGTATTGGCCCTGCTGGTTGTGGATGCCCCAGAAGATGCCGTCGGACCAGAATGCATCGATCATGGTCTGAGCGAGGGTCTGCATGTCGTCGAGGAACTGATCTTGTCGTGATGCCTCTGAGAGGACGGGCTGGGTAAGCAGCATGAAGGCGTTGATCGGATCGAGCTGGGCCACCAGCTCCCAGCCCCCGTCGCTGCCCTGATCGACCTCGGTGGTCAAATCAGGGCTCATGGCGTCTCTGATCCGCTGATTGTCGGCGTCCCAGTAAGTGCCCTCGTCGAAGAGCAGATCTCGGCCTGCGAGCACAGCAGCCTCGGCCACGGGATCTCGGGCGACGAAGTACCAGGCCCCGAGCCCCAGGATCACATATGCCGTGTCCTGGGCGTATTTGGCGTCGTCACCCTGAGGCCCTCCATTGCCATTGAGCAGTGTGTGCCATCCACCGCGGGCCTCGTCCCGGGCATGCTCGAGAATCCAACTCGAGCCAGCGTGGGCGAGCTCGAGCAGCTCGGTGTCACCGGTGAGCAGATAGCCCATGGCATAGGCATAGGTCTGGCGCCCGAGCATGCGCGGCCGGCGCTCTCTGCTGCCCTGGATCGTGCCGTTCATCCCTCGGAAGGTGGGGAAGTTGCCCAAAGGCTCACCGCGGGCCTCGTCCATCGTCCAATAGGGCAACACCTCGTCGAGATAGTGCCGACGCCACACCTCACTGGAGAGGGACTCGGGGACCTCACCAGAGGGCGGTGAGTAGGCATATGGGCCAGTCCCATCAACGACAGCATCCGCGGGCAAAGGCGCAGCATCAGCGGCCACAGCATCTGTGAGATCGCTGTCGGGCTGTTCCAGGGCTGTGTCGGCTTCAGCCGCTGCATCTAGAGGGCTGGCGTCCGGGCCGGCGTCGGGCTGCAGGTAGGGATTGAAGGCTCCGGGATCATCTTCATCAACGCAGCCCACCATCAGAGTCAGCAGGCAGGTCAGCGAGATCAGGGTGCGCACGTGGATCCTCACGGGTGAAGCGATGGTGAGGCAGGATAACGAGGGTGGGGCTTCAGATGCGAGGTTCGCCATCAGGTTGATGGTGCAGTCCTACCCTTACGCGTCAGCCACACCATCACAGCGAGGCAAATCAACATCACCAGACCCACCACCGGGCTGGCGAGGAGCGGGAAGACATAGAGGACGCCCAGGCCACCGATGAAGTCTTCGCTGAGAGGCACGATGAGCGGCCAGCCCATCAGCACCACCGAAGCCACAGTCGCCGCAGACAGCGCAGATTGTGGTGACCGACCTCCAGCGGCGATGCGCCACGTGATCATGGACACCAGCCACCAGCCTGGCGCGAGGGCGATGAACCCTGCCCCTGGAGTCCAGCGCGTGCGGATCTCTTCGCTCAACGCCGCACCCAGCACTGACAGGACCACGCTCACGGCAAGGACAACGAAGAACACAGTGGAGTTCGCCGGAGGGCTCTCGGGGTGATTGCGGCGCCACCGCCCGTTCAGCCACTTGCACAACGCCCCTCCGACCAACACCACCAGGGGGGACTCGAGGAGCACCGAGGGGCCCGCTGTGTTGGCCACGAGGCCGAGTCCGGGGAAAGCCGACACGTTGCACTCCTTCTCTTCGAGGCCATGGTACACCATGCACCATGAGCCAGCTCGAAGCCCATTGCCTCACCCTTGTGCTCGAGGCCCTCGCCTGCACCCTGGTGATCACGATCACACGATGGGCGCCGACGTTGAGACGCTGGCTGCTGGTCTGCGCCTGCGCCTCATTGCTCACACACCCCTTCGCCTGGTGGGCAAACCATGCGCTGCCCTGGCCGCCGTGGCCGCGCGTCGCTGTCATCGAAGGCATCGTCGTCGCAACGGAAGCCCTGATCTACTGGCGCCTCGCCCCCACATCGGCGCTGCGCGGGCTGATGATGAGCGTGATGGCCAATGGTGCCTCCTTCGGGCTCGGGCTGGTCATCCTGCTCTGGCTGTGGTGAGCCGCTCGGCCCCGAGCAACGCTGCGAGCAGCAGCGGCACTTCGATCCAAGCGTGCACGGCGGCGATGACGCCATAGAGGCGCCTGCTGGTGCCAAAATCCCCCATGAAGGCCACCAGCGTCACCACGCCCAGAGCGGCGATGATCATAGAGAAACGGCGATCCAGACCTCCAGGTACGAGCCGCGGCAACCCGTGAATCACCACGGCGTAGTGCATGCACTGAGCGAAGACAAAGGCGGTGAACAGATGCACGGCCCACGACGTGTCGATGGCCGCAGCAGGCACGTAGACCGGCAAATGGTCCGAGAGCGTGCCGGCGCCGAGCGGGGACCACTCCAGCGCTGTGATGCCCAGAGGCGCGAGGGCCTGATACGGCCACCCGGTGGCGATCAGGGCGGGCAACGCCAGGAACACGATCACGGCCCCAGTGACCCATCGCCGACGGGATGTCTCGGGGGCCCCCTCGGCGATGAAGCCCACCGGTGTGAGGTTGTGGAGCCCAGCGAGGACGACGGCCGTCGTGACGGGCGCCACCTGAGTGCCCCATGCAACGGCGACGACAAGACCAAGGCCTGCTGCGGCCCTCAACATGCTACGGGCCCACAACGCTGGCAGGCTCACGGCGACGAGCAGGGCCACGAGGCTCAGCTCCACCGTACGGCCCTGAGCGCTGGTGATGACATCGAGCATGCTGAGCACTCGGGCGCTCACGACACCGGCGAGCAACACCCCAACAACTGCGACGACGGTGGTGGACCACCGACCGCCGAAGCGCTGGCCGACGTACCTCAACTCAGCGATGACGTGGGGCAGGCCAAAAAGGCCCAGGGTGAAGGTATAGAGCGCCAGGGGCCACGCGACGCAGGCCGCGAAGGTGAGCCCCAAACCAGCCCCCAGAGCCAGGGGGGCCGGACTCACCGGCGAGTGCGACGCAGGGTGCCAGCGAGCAACAGGCCGGCGAAGAGGGCGCCGAGGCCCCAGCTGCCCGGCGCGCCGGGGCCAGCGAAGCAGCCAGCGCTCTCCTTGGGCGCGGGCGTGCTCGCGGTCTCGGCCGCCTTGCCTGCAGCTTTATCCGCGGGCTTCTCTGCAGCTTTCTCGGTGGGCTTCTCTGCAGGCTTCGGCGCCACCTTCTCGGGAGCCTTCTCAGCGGGCTTGGGCTCGACAGCAGGCTTTGCCGGCTCGGGCTTGGCCACGGGCTTTGCCCCATCAGGCATTGCAGGATCGACAGCGGGCTTGGCGGGCTCGGGCTTGGGTGCCTCGCCGGGCTTGCACTTCAGGCAGTCGTTACACACCGTCTTCGGTGGCGTGCCCTGGCTGTAATCATTCCGACAACACTGAGCGGTCTGGCAGGTACCCTTGGTCCCGTACCCCTCGCACACGTCCCCCTTGGACTTGCCGTTGCACAGCCCCTCTCTGGGATCGATGACGTCAGCGCTCGCCACTGACACCCCGAAGCACCACCCGAACATCAACAAGAGCCAAATACGCATCACACCTCCAAAAAACAGCCTGGGGGCAGTTATGGCACCTCGTCTCGGCAAGGGCAATTCACATCAAACAACCCACCGAAACGATCAGCTGATCAGGCTCGCGTGATTGTTTATAGTCCCCACCATGCGTATCCCCACCGCCTGCATCATCACCGCCTCTGCCCTGATTTTGGGTCAGGGCTGCCTGCTCGACACCGAAACCTGCGGGCCAGGCTTCACTGAAGAGGCCGGGCGCTGTGTGCCGCGGAGCGCACCGCCCCCCTTCCCGGGCACGACCGATGGTGGTTTTGCTCTCCCTGATCGTGGTGTGGGGCCAGAGTTCGACATGGGACTCGTCCCCGACACGGGGGTGGGCTTCGAAGATGCCGGCTTCCCCGACGCCGACGTCGTGCCCGAGAACCCATGGGCACAGTACGACAGCGTCTTGATCGTCGATCGCACCGAACAATTCATCGCTGAAGAATGGCCCTTCAGCCCCGGCGTCGACTTTGCCGGCGTGAACATCCAACGGGTTTTCGACGACGGCGGCCTCGAGGTCAGCGGTGTGGCGAGCATTCTCGGGGCCATCATCAATGATCCCTTTGGCCAGAGTGAGTTCACCGATCCGCAGGTCCTCGTCGGCTTTGGTGGTGCAGCCCCTGTCTCTCTCGGTGGCAACGGTGGCTTTGTCTGGGCCTTGCTGCAGCCCGGCGTGCGGCCTCTCCAGGCTGGCGACGAGCTGATCCTCGATGCCTACTTGTTCGACGGCCCCGGCGAGATCTACGACGCCTACCTCTGCCCCTCCGACGCCGTGGAGTCGGAGCTGCCTGACGGCTTGCTGCCCCAGGTCGGTGCCTGTCGACTGCTCAACTCTGCCCTCGAAGGCGCGTTCTTCTACGTCTTGCCTGATCTGTGAAGCATCTACTCTGCACGCTCACAGGGCTGGCCTTGTGGGCGTGGGCACTCTCGGCACATGCCATCACGCTGCAATACGACGAAGAGGCCGACGTGCGAGGCTGCCCGGGGGCGCAGCGGCTGACGAGACGCATCGAGTCTCTGCTCGCCTCGCCTCAGCGCCATGCCAGCGCCACGATCAGTGTGCACGTGAGCCGAGATCGACGAACGCTCTTCGCCGACATCACCGACGACGAGGGCGGACAACGTCGGCTCGCCGAGCCCTCAGGCCGCTGCCGACTGCTCAATGAGGCGGTGGCTGTGGCTGTGGCTGCGGCCCTCGAGCCCATCACCCTCCCAGCACCTCCAGTCATCAACCGGCCCACCATCGGTGTGCCGACGCTTGGCGAGCGCATCCCCTCCAGTGATCTTGTGGGCATCCAGGCACTCCCGGAACGCATCGGTGTCGGCCGCTCGTCTCCACCACGACAATGGTGGCTCAGTGGGGGCGGTGGCATCTTCACCGGGGTCGCCCCTGGTACCGCCCCGGGGCTCATGGGCACGGTGGGGATGAGCCGCCGGCCGTGGTCCTTCGCCTTGGAAGGCCGGCTCATGCGCAGCTTCAGCCGAGACACCAACGGCGGCCGCATCGAGAGCGACAGCGCCCTCGGTGGTGCCTGGGGCTGTCGCATGTGGGGCTTGCTGAGAGCGTGTGCTGGCGGTGTGGCTGGGGTGATCTTCGCTCGAGGAGAAGGCTTCGTCTCGTCCAGCGAGGTCACCGCGCCGTTTCTCGCCCCTGGTCTAAGGGGCGCCTTCAGGTGGCCTCGGAGCGGGCCCATCGCCCTCGATCTCTGGGCTGAAGGTCTGGTGCCCCTCTCTCGCGTCAGGCTGAGCGTCGACGACGCCCAAGCCTGGGAGAGCGCCCCAGCGACCTTTGGCGCCGGCCTCGAAGCCGTGCTGCGTTTTTTCTGACAAAACCCCGGTGGTGGTCCCAATCTACTTGATGATGTCCAGCACGACGGCCGCCACTGTTGACGATCCGCCTTGTGTGCCCGCCTCGACGCCGGCCTTCGCGACGATCTATCGAGATCACGTCGGTCACGTCTGGCGCACCTTGCGACGCCTCGGTGTGGTGGAGCGAGATCTCGAGGATGCGACCCACGAGGTGTTCCTGGTGGTTCATCGCCGTCTCGACACCTACGATCCACAACGCCCGCTCAGACCATGGCTGACGGGGATCGCGTGGCGGGTGGCCGCTGACGAACGCCGAAAGGCGCGCCACACTCGGGAGCAGATGAATGGCGGTGAAGGCCTCGCCGCCCATGCTGATCCCGGAGTAGGCCCTGAGGGTCACCTGGCCAAAGCGGAAGCCCGAGCGATGGTGGCTCGAGGCCTCGAAGCCCTCGATCTCGATCGTCGAGTGGTCTTCGTCATGTACGAGATCGACGGGTCCACCGGCAGGGAGATCGCCGAAGCCCTGGAGATCCCATTGTTCACGGTGTTCTCTCGACTGCGCTCGGCCCGCAGCCGGTTCAAGAAGGCGATCAAGGCCATGGAGCGAGGATCATGAGCGAGCAGCAACCGCCTGATCTCGACCCGATGTTGTCGGCTCTGATCGACGCAGAGCGCGACGCCCCGGGGCCCGACGATGACACCGTCGACCGCATGTACGGACGCCTCGCTGCGGCTCTGCCCATCGCCGCAGGCGCCATCGCCGCCTCAACAGCTGCGACGAGCACCACCTCCGCAGCCTCTGCGGCGAGCACGGCGGCCACGAGCGCGTCGACCTCAGGGATCGGCCTCACAGCAGCCGGCAGCGCAGGTGCCACCACAGCCACCACCCTGGGCCTCAAGGGCTGGCTGCTCACCGCCAGCCTCGCCCTCGCAGGTGGTGGAGGCGGTTGGTGGCTCGCAGCCACGGTCACAGCACCAGAGATGAAAGACGAATCAGGCATCGAACACCCCTCCACGACACGGCAGAGCATCTCAGAGCAGCGTGCTACAAAGCCGCGTATTGTGCCTGACCAGGCGCTCACCCAACCCGTCATCGAACCACCTGCAGCCGAGCAGCCCTCGGCTGAGCCTCAATCTGCGGAGCAGGGCACCCTCGAGCCCGCTGTGATCGAGCCATCCAAGGCAGCCCATACGCTGAGCGCCGACGCAGCTCTGAGCGAGGTGAACCCTTCCAAGGCGCCCAGTCGGCCCTCCGAAGCCCGGCTGCTCACACGGGCCATCAAGGCGCTCAAGCAACAGCAGCCCGAGAAAGCGTGGCGGGTGCTCGAGCACCACCGGCGTCTCTACCCAGGCGGTCAGCAAGCCGAGGAGCGTGATCGGCTCGCCATCAAGACACTGCTGACGCTGGGTCGAGTCTCCGCAGCTCGGCGACGCTACGACACCTTCGCTCGGCGGCATCCCCGTGCTCTGCATCTCGACCGACTCGGGGCACAAATCACTGCAGCCGAGAAAAATTCTGCCAAATGATATTTTTCTGACAAAAACCAGAGGGGCTCCCCAAATCCACAGTGAGGGTCATATTAGACCTGAGTGGGAGAGACCCGACTAAGGGCCTCATGAGACTTCTTCTGACAGATGTTGGAGTATGTGTGATGCATTCCACAGTACGCACCGGTTTACTTTTGCTGTGTTTCACGGGGCTCACCGGTTGTGTCGTCGAGACCGCAGAGGAGATCGGGAGCAACGCCCAGAATGGTGAGGGCGGTGAGCACGACAGCGGCCTGAGTGGCGAGGGTGGCAGCGGGGGCGGCGCCGGCGGGCCAGGGGCCTACATCTGCCAAGCCAACAACGACTGTGAAGCCAATCAGGTCTGTGTCGACGGCATCTGTACCGCTCCACGGCCGAACACCCCTTCGGAGATCTGCGACCAGCTCGACAACGATCAAGATGGCACCATCGACGAAGGGGTCTGTGATCCCAACGTCGAATGCCAGTCGAGCGATGATTGCCCTCCGGATCTACGCTGTGTGCAGGGCGTGTGTGTTGAGATGATGGTGGCGCAGAACGAAGCCTGCGACGGCATCGACAACGACGGCGACGGCACGGTGGACGAGCAGCCTGTGCCCACGTTTTGCGCCGTGGCCATCGGCGAGTGTCGGGCAGAAGGCATCATCCTGTGTGAGCAGGGGGTCGAGACATGCAGCGCGCAGCCTGCCGATCCCGATCCCGAAGAATGCAACGCCCTCGATGATGATTGTGACGGCCTCGTCGACGAAGGTGTGTGCGGGCCTGATGTGGAGTGCCGCTCGAGCGATGATTGCCCACCTGGCTTGATCTGCGTCGACAACGTCTGTGCGCAGGATCCGGACGATCCTTGTGGCGCCGACTTCGACCAGGACGCCATTGGCGAGCAGTGCGACAACTGTCCTCAGACATTCAATCCGGATCAGACCGATACAGACGGTGATGGCATCGGCGACGCGTGTGATGACGATCCTCAGCCCGAGATCTGCGACGGCATCGACAATGACCTGGATGGTGTCGTCGACGAAGGCGCTCAGGGCGAGGTGGAGCTGTGTGGCGATCAAATCGACAACGACTGTGATGGCATCGTCGACGAGTACCTCAATGGCCGCTTCAGCGACTTCCTTGGTGAGGAATGCAGCGTGGGCACTGGCGCATGCTTTGCCGAGGGGCAAATCGTGTGCAGTGATGATGGCGCCAATGTGGTGTGTGGTGCGGTCGCAGGTGAACCGGCTCCTCACGATCAGAGCTGCGATGGCATCGATGACGATTGCGATGGTGTAAACGACGAGAACTACTCGGATGTCGCACCACTCGAGCAATGCGGCATAGGTGCATGCGTCGCAACAGCGCCCTTCATCTGCGTCGCCGGTGAGCCAAACAACGCATGCCGCATCGCCGAGCCAGCCCCCGATGACGCCACCTGCGACATCGTCGATGATGACTGCGACGGCGCCGTCGACGAGGACTTCCCCTTCACCAACACCTCATGTGGGGTCGGTGAGTGCGTGAGCAGCGGCGTTCAGCTGTGCAACGGGGGCCGGGTCATCGACAGCTGTGTGCCGGGCCAGCCGGCCATCAATGACGCAAACTGCAACGGCCTCGACGACGACTGTGATGGTCAAGCCGATGAGGACTGTGAGGTTGAATGTCAGGGTGCCGCCGACTGTGGCCCCAACGAGCAATGTGTGCAGGGCATCTGTCAGTAACCCCACCTCTACCTCTTCAGCATCAGCCCTTCTTGCCGTACTTCGGCAGCCCCATCGAGATCACCGGGATGGGATCCTTCCCGTTTTCACCGTACAGCGCCGAATAGATGATCCAGCTGCCCACCACGGAGCGGGTGTACCAGCGGGTCTCCTCGAAGGGGATCAGCTCCACCCACATGTCGAGGGGCAGCTTGCCCCGGGCTTTGAGCCAGCGCTTGAGCGCCCCCGGGCCCGCGTTGTACCCCGAAGGCAACAAGGGCAGCGTGTCGCGGACACGATCACCGATGTGGGCGAGGTAGCGGGTGCCCAGGCGCACGTTCACTTCGGGATCCCGCAGCGAGGTTCGGGTGATGGCCTTCTCTCCCTTTTTCCGCATCGACTTCGCCGTGGGCATGATCAACTGCATCAGGCCGAAGGCGTTGGCGAAGGACTGCACCGCGGGGTTGAAGCCGCTCTCTTCTCGCATGATGGCCCACACGAAGAACGGATCGATGCCCACCTCTTTGGCGGCTTTCTGTACCAGGGGCCCGAAGGCCTGGGGGTAGCCCATCTCCCAGTGCTGGCGGAACGGCCCTGCCGGTGACACGCGCTGCCAGGCGTTCAGCTGGCGCCGCAAGATGTTGTGGCTGATGCGCCATGCACCTGCGCTGTGGAGCACCTTGGCGCTGAACCACAACATGTTGTCACCCTTGGCTTCACCCTTGAGGGCGCTCCAGGCGAGCTCTGCGAGGCCCAGGCGGGCGAGGAGCACGGCCCGCTGCGCCACCTGCGGATCGAGCCCAGCGGGGATCTCCACACCACCCGGGGCGCCCTTCACGGGACGCACGCCTGGGAGACCTGCCGGCGCACGTTTCACAGCCCTCAGGGCATCGCGCATGGTGCGGCGGGCCTTTGTCTTGCCGAGGGCACGCAGCCGGCTATAGGCCAGGGCGCCGTACCAGCTCAGCGGGTAGTCCTGGATGACCGCGGAGTAGCCCTCGGTGGCGGCTTTACGGTTGCCCTTGAGCTGCTGCACCCGCGCCCACCAGTACTTCGCCCGGCCGGCCACGCCGTGCTTGTGGGTGGGCTCTGGGGGCAAACGCTCCTGCAGCGCCAGCAGGCTGAGGGCGTCGTCGTAGGCTTTGCGCTTGATGGCGCTCATCACCGTGAAGAACAGCGCCTCGGAGACCATGTCCCCCTCAGGGAACCGCGCCACCAGGCGCCGGGCCACCCGCTCGGCGGCCTCGGGATCCTTCTTGTCGTCGAGCAGGTGCTTCACCAGATAGAAGCCGCCGTCGTCGCCGAGGCGATGATCAGGGTGCTTCTCCATCAGCGCCTTGAAGCTGTTGCCCGCCTCGTCTTCCTTGGCCATACGCTCTTCGAGGAGCGCCAGCCGATAGCGGGACCACGGCAGCAGATCGCTCTCGGCGGCGGCGCAGCTCTTCACCGCGGCGGTGAACTGCGGCAGGGCCTCGCTGTACTTGCGCAGCTTCCGCAAAGCCCGGCCGAGGGTGTACTGCACCTGACAGGCGGTCTCGTCGGTGAGGGCTTTGGGCGACAAGCCCGCGAGGGCCTCCACCACCTCGGTGTTCCGGTGCACCTTGAGCAGCTTCTCACCACGCTTCAACCGCTCGTTGGGCTCGAGCCGGTTCCAGTCCGGAGCCAGATCAGGCCGGGCGGTGATGATGCGCTCGGCGATCTGTGCGCCTTCCTTTGCTGCCCAGTGGGTGGAGTGCTCCACGTGCAGGCGCCGCAGGTGGGGGATCGCGTCTTCTGGCAGCTCTTCGTCGGAGAAGACCATGGCCTTTCCGAGCAAACCCACTGCCTGATCACCCCCGCGGCCGCCCTCGATGAGGGTGTCGTAGACCTGGTGGGCCTCTTCGTAACGCTCCAGCTTCCGCAGTGCCTTGGCCATGTAGCGACGGGCCATCCAGCGGAATGGCCCCCCAGGGCTCACCTTCTTCGCCGTGGCGAGAGCACGCTCGTAATCGTTGAGGGCGGTGTAGGCCTGGGTCTGCCAGAGCCGGGCCTGATCCGCGAGAGCGGGCAGAGCCTCGGGCACCCCCTCGAGGGCCTTCAGCGCCCGCTCGTGGGCCCGCGCCTCGAGCCAGAGCCAGCCCTGAGCCGCCCGGGGGCCCGGGCCCTTGGCGGTGATCTTGCGCGCCGCCTCGGCGTATTGCTGCCGGGCGATGAGATCGCGCACCTCGGCGTCTTTGGGCCCCAGACTGATGGGGGCGAGCTCGGCGGCGGTGAGCACGCGCTTCGGCGGTGCGGCGTGGGCACCGCAGGCGGAGAGCCCTACGACAAAGGCCAGAGCGCTCAGCGCGACGAGAGGACGGCGTACAGCAGAAATACGCATGTCGGAGCCTGTCTTGTTCAGCGCAGCCGGGCTGCGTGGTGGGCGCCGAGCTGCATGTGTCGATGTGTGTTGTGGGCGATGTGCTGGGCCATGCGCTCGGCACCGGTCCAGCTCTGTGCCACCGCCTCCAACAGGTCGACGAGGGTGTGGTAGTCCGCGAGGTGTACTCGATCGACCTGCAGATGGGCCTCGAGGCCCGCCTGTCGGTGGATCGGCAACATGATCGCCCCTGTAGGGTGACCGTGGGCCCGGAACACCTGAGCCTCGCCGTCGACATCTTCGATCAAGGCGCGCTGCCAGTCATATTCTGGGGATCGATCTGCGAGATGACGGGCGCAACGCTCCAGGTGCTGGGTCACCGCAGCGTCCATGAGGCCCGCCCCGTCACCGGCGAGGATCACGGGCCCCATACCCGGGCTGACCGCGGGGGGCGTCGGCCGCCCGCACAGATTGACCACAGGCTGGCCATATTGCAGCAGCCCCTGACGCACGGCCCCCACGGCGCCAGCGCTCGACAACACCGAGCCTCGGGTGAAGACCGCGCAAATATGGGTCTGAGGCTGTCGGGCCTGCAGCCGATCGAAGAGCTCGAGGATGGCCGCGGCGGTCACCAGACCATGGGCCGCCCGGGTGATGATCCATGCCCCTTCTCTCAAATACGCCGGCGCCGTCGGCAAGCCGAAGTCACCGATCTGCCCCGGGCCTTCGATTTGGATCAGCACGCGCTCCGGCGAACCATCGGCGGTGTGGGTGTACGAGATCACGCGACCGTCATAGGATCCGAGGGCGCCGAACAGGTTGATGATCTGACCACTGGCCAGCCCCGTGCTCTGTGGCCCGTGCCACAACCCCTCTGCCGTGTCACCCGACACCGAGATCACCTCGAGGCCTGGCTGATCGATGGGGCTCTGGATGCACAGCGCCGGCTGCACCTCACCCCCACCGTCATAGGTGATCATGAGGTTCTGGTGAGCGTCCCGAGAGAGCACGAGGCCATTTTCTACGGCGTACTGCTCCACATAGCGCATGATCTCGCCTTCGCAGAACGGACCGGTGGGGCAATCAAGAACAGCGTCGAGGTGGCTCACAGAGGCTCCACAAAAGGCCTGAGATGACAGGCCACTCGGAGGTTCGCTCTTTTACGAGGATCTCCTGGACCTAGACATGGACAGGGTAGGCCGCTCGGGGCAAGGTCGGCAACAATGGGAACGTCTTGAGGCTGTCGTTGTCCGAAGGTGTGCAGGCTGCGAGGATGCACACGTGATCGACGAGAGACCCCGGCAACGCACCGGCGGAGCACGGATGGATGGTGGCAGTGACGAGCGGAGACTGATCAGGCGCCTCAAGCGTCGCGATGAAGCTGCGTTCGTCGAACTGGTGGCGGCCTACCAGGGGCGCATCTACAACCTGTGCTACCGCATGCTCGGCTCCTCAGAAGAGGCCGAGGAGCTGGCGCAGGAAGTTTTTTTCAAGTGCTTCCAGGCGGTGGGGTCCTTTCGCGGTGACTCGGCCATCGGCACCTGGCTGTACCGCATCGCCATGAACCTTTGTAAGAACCGCCTCAAATATCTCGGGCGCCGCCATCACGGCCAAACTCGCGATGTTTCAGATGTTTCTGAGCAGCAATGGTCGAGCCGCACCTCGGAGAGTACCCTCGGTGAGGCGCCGCCGCGGCCTGATCAAATCTATGAAGGCCGCGCCGCAGAGCGACGGGTTCAGCAGGCGCTGGCGAGCATCGACACAGAATTTCGGGAACTTCTCGTGCTGCGAGATGTCCAAGGTCTCTCATACGCCGAGGTCGTGCGCATCACCGGCCTCGCCGAGGGCACAGTGAAGTCCAGGCTTCACCGCGCCCGAGCGGCGCTCAAGCGCGCCTTTGATGCACTCGAGGGATGAATGGGCCGAGCACGCACGATGTCGGACTCGACCCGAGGAGGTGAAACATGAGCCCGGAACGGCTGAGTGAAGATCAAGAGGCCCGCCTCACCGATCTGCTCGACGGGGCCCTCGACGATGCCTCGCAAGCAGAGATGACGGCCTTGCTGCAGTCGGCCCCCGATCAGCAAGAGGCCCTCGACGACGCACGGGCGGCGATGCAGCTGCTGCAACACCTGCCCGCCCACGCGCCCTCACCCGATTTCGCCCGCAAGGTCCGGCGTCGGGTGCGCCGCACGAACGTGCATCGGGGCTACGAGCCCGCCACCGATCTGCTGGGCTTCAAGCTCGGCGTCGAGGTCTTCACGGTGATCGCAGCGGCAGTGCTGGCGGCTTTCTACATTTTCGGAGAGACGACCCGTCAGATGCCGGGTCCGCTGAAATCGGTCTCTGCGGCCCCTACGCAGACAGCCCCCGGTGATGCGGCGCCCACGGGGGCCACCATCAAAACGCCCACCAAGGCAACCCCCTGATCTAGAGGGTTATGAGCCGAAGGGCATCACGCCCTGGGCCAAGGCCCCCGAGGCCATCGCCTCCATCACCTCTTCACCGAGGGCGTTCGCCGCCTCGGTGACCTTCCACCAGGCTTTGATTCGATCCGCGTTGCCCAACTCGGAGAAATCCTTGCGGCTCGGGATCCGCCCGTGGGGCAGCTTCTGCACGAAGTCCGCGCTCGGATACAGCAGCACCCGTCGATCGAGGTACTTCGCCTTGCGCCACGGGATGCTCTGATCGAACCACCCGGGGACCACCCGATCGAAGAAGTGGGGCTGAAACACGAGGCCCCCTTCGTCGGCCACGGGCAAATCGAGGTGGTAATCGACGAGGCCGCCGTCTCGATATCGCCCCCGGCGGGCGCCCGGTGGGTCGTCCACGCCGGACATGAGCCCAGGAATCGACGACGAGGCCATGAGGGCCCCGTGGATGTTCTCCGCAGAGAGCGGCGTACGATCGATGGGCAGTCCACGGCGCTTCTCGATGGGCGCCGCGTGCCTCGGATCGTGAAACACGGTCTGCCGAAACATGAGCCCGGCCCCCCGCCTCGCCACGAGGTTGGCGCTGATCGACGCCACCATGCCCGCAGCGAGCAATGGCCGCGCCTCGGGTCGAGTGAGCCCCCGACTCCGCACAGCGAGCACCCCAAGGCGCGCGGTGGGGTGCTCCAGAGGCATCGCGGGACCACCGCCGGCCTTGAGGAACGCGTCGAGCACGCCCTTCACGCCTGCATCGACCTCGGCCAGCGAGGGCTTCTCGCTGTATTGTTGCTCGATGTAGTGGTGCTCGAAGGCGTTGATGGCCGCCACAGGATCAGGCTGGGCATAGCACGCGAACCGCCAGCTGCTGATGCTGGCGCCGATCAAGTGCAGCGGTCGCGCTCGCTGGGCGAACAACGCCGGCGCCAACAGCCGATCGAGACCAGAAAGCACGAGCCATTTGGGGCCCCCAGCAGCGCCGAGCAGGGTATCGACGTCATCGAGTCGAAAACCCTGTTCACGAATTCGGGCGAATGCGGTGGGGCCGGCACGGAGTTCAAAGTGGCGGAATGCGCTCAAGAGCGGTCCTCTTCACAGAACGAGACCCGCGGATGATCCACCCATTTCACGGCCCGACACAAGGCCGGTGGACGATCCGTCACTGGATGAGCGGTTCACCAAAGCTGGTTTGAAGCGCGCCCTCACCGAGGTGCTCCGCAGGAGCGGTGTCAAAGGCAAACCTCTCAAGGCCGACTGCGCGGAATACCCGTGCCTTATCTCCACCACGATCCGCGTCCCCAGCATGGCGCAACATGGGCAGGACAGCACTGATGTCGTGCTCAAGCGCACCCTCAAAGACATGTTCCGAGGTCAGAACGCGCGCACTTTCTTCCGCATCAAATTCAAGCGCTCAGGCAAGAAGAAGAGGCTGTATTTCAACATCCACTTCTCCGCATGGCCCAAAGACGACTACACACCTGACGACAACAAGAAGCTCAAGCAACGCCTGCGATTTCGCAGGCGACAGCAGTTCCGTAACAAAGGCCAGAAGAAGCGGTGAGCTTCGCCCTCAACACACCCGAACAATGGGTGTGACTTGGGGTATTTGAAGAAATTCGGGAACCCTTCTTCTCGGCCTGCGTGAAACAGAGTGTGTACCTCGCATTGACCCAGAACCAGCCCGAGACCGAGCTGCTCACCGCCGTCGCCGCGGGTGATCGTAAAGCCACTGTCGCGCTGGTGAAACGATTCGAGCGCCCAGTCTTCGCGTTGCTGTCTCGCATGTTGGGCACGGCTGATCCGCACCGACTCGAAGACATCGCTCAGGAAGTGTTCCTGAAGGTCTTCCGGGCGCTGCCCAACTTCGATCCGAAGGGCAAAGCCCAGCTGTCGACCTGGGTGCTCACGATCGCCACCCGCGTAGCGATCGACGAGCTGCGTCGACGCCCAGCAGATGTGCCCACGGGAGAGCTGCCAGAGCCCACGGTGGTGCCTCAGGTGGAGCAGGTGATCGACCGCGCCCGGCTGGGTCAGGCGATCGAGCAAGCGGCGCTCTCGCTCCCTGAAGGGCAACGGGCGGCTTTTGTGCTCCGGGTCTACCACGAGCTTGGCTACCCGGAGATCGCCGAGGCCCTGGGCGTGGACGTGGGCACAGTGAAATCACGCATCTCCCGGGCGAGAGCCGCCCTCAAACGCGCTCTCAGGCACACCGGATGGGAGGATCTCTGATGACTGACCATCAACACGAGCAGCCTCTGTCCTCAGAGGCACGGAAGAGCTGGCCTGCGGCTGAGCCCCCTGCGGGGTTTGCCGATCGCATGGCCAGCGCATGGCTCGATGAACAAGCAATCACACAATCACCCGCCGCAGTCACGATGCCTGCGACGAGGCGCTGGAGGTTTTGGATGTTTGGTGGTTTGGCTGCTGTGACAGCGCTGATCTTGTTGTGGGTGAACCCATTTGCCCCTCGAACTGTACAAGTGAACGAACCGGGGACTGTTGAAGCGCCCATCGCGCCTCAGCCTGGTCCACTGACCACCCATCATATCGAGCAGCAAAAACCAGCCTCAGAAACCCCCGAACCTGAGCCACGGGAGCGCAAAATCGCCGTTCAAGTCGAGGCGCTGCTCGAGCAGCTCAAAATCGTGAATGAAAGAATAGGGGCCACCGAGATTCGGCTTGGCTCTGTTTATAGCGAATTCAATGCAGTTCTGGCTGAACCCCACACCCCAATGACATCTAGACTCGAGCCGCTCATGCTGGAACTGGCCGACGCGAGAACAAATCTCCGGAATCTGTCCAAGCAGTACACATCGAGCCACCCGGATGTGGTTGCCGCGAGGAGCAAGGTCAAAGTCATCATGAGAAAAATCGAAATTTTCGAAAACACGTACGACCCTCAACACATCGTCAAAAGACGATATGACCCGAGGACTTCACCTCTACGGTCGAAGATCGCAGCTGAGAGGGGCGCACTCAAACGTCTCAAGCGCCGACGCGCCGCTTTGGAGCGCAAACTCAAGGCGGTTGAGGCATCATTGCCGTGAATCCCCCTCTGATGGAGCGCCTTCTCGATGAGTTCAAACATCAAACAGCTGATGCTGGCTGCCCTCAGCGGCGCAGCAGTGAGCGCAGCAGTCGTCGTCCTGATCTATGAGGGCCGCACACCCGAGACCCAGGTGACAGCCAACCCCACCTCCTCAGCTCAAGAGACACCTCCGGCTGCCCCCTCACTGGAATCCACAGCGCTCTCGCCTTACGCCAAGCGGACCATCGACGCCATCACCGAAGAGAAGGACGCCCTGCTCACACGGGTCGACACCCTCGAGAAAGATCTGGCCCTGGCCAGATCGGTGACGCTCGCCGGGGCCGTGAAGGCGGACCCCGAGGTGGCCCAGCTCAAACGACAGATCGAGTTGCTGCAGCAGGCTCTCGACGAAGAGCACGCTCAGCAGGCTGTGCGTGAGGGTGAGGCGCTGCCGTTTCCCGACGATCTGCCCGAGGCCTACACCGAGGCGGGCTTGCGTCAGGCCTTCACCGACATGCTCGCCGCCCAGGGCATCCACGGAGAGATCTCCGAGATCGATTGCTCGGAGTTCCCCTGCATCGTGCACGGTGAGGCAGAAGATCGAAGCGCTGATCGCAACACCATCAACCAGAAGTTCGACGCCCTCAACGACATGATCGACGAGCGTTACCCCAAAGACGAGGCCAGCCACAGCGCCTCGATCTGGGGCTCGACTACCAAGGACGAGCAGGGCGAGCCGCTCCACAAGAACAGCTTCAGCTTCTCGGTCTATCCCAAGGCCGATCAGTCTGAAGAAGACCAGACAGCGATCCGCAAACGGCTACGGTTCCGCAACCAGCAACGCCGCGACCTGATGGAGCAAGAGAAGCAGTAAGAGGTCCTATGAGTTTCTGCTTGCGCTGATCCGACTCCGCTGACACACAACAGTCATGCGCACTCATCTTCACACGGCTCTGTTGTTCGCAGGGTTTCTCGCGACTCAGCTCTGCCCCCTCAGCGCTCAAAGCCGCCCCTGGTACGATCTCGACACCAAAAACCTGCGCGTCGACGCCCGCCTCGACCTGCCCCTGATGCTGGGGCCGGGGCTGGTCGCTGGTATGACGCTCATCTCGCCTCTGTCGGCGGATTACACCCATGACTGGGCGGAGGCCTTTGGCGAAGAGGGTGTACGGGAGAACTTCTCTCTCGACGCCAAGCGCAACAGCGACATCCTCGGTGGGCTGAGCGTGACCCTGCCGCTGGCGATCCTCACTGCGGACGACATTGATGGTCGTGCCCGAGAGGGCGCAGCCCACATGCTGCTCTACGGGCAAGCACTCTCGGTGAGCCTCGCTCTCAACCAGCTCACGAAGCAGACGGTGCGACGCCGACGACCCTACACCTACAACCCTGCAGCCAAAGCCCACATGGCCGATCAGGGTGACGACGCGTACTACAGCTTCTACTCAGGGCACTCGAGCCACACCTTCGCCGGAGCCGTCGCAGGCTCCTACCTCTTCAGTTTGTCCTCTGACGTACACGGCCTGCGGGCCGCGGTCTGGGGATCAGAGCTGGCGCTGGCGGCAGCGACGGCGACGCTGCGTGTGCGGGCGGGCAAGCATTATTGGTCCGACATCATCACCGGCGCCGCGGTGGGCAGCGCCATCGGCTTTGGCCTGCCTCACCTGCACCGCCGCGATGGCACCTCCATCGACATGCAATGGTACGAGTGGGCTGCGATCCCCACGGGGGTCGCAGCCGGGGTGGTGCTGGGCTACCTGCTCGACGGCGAGCAGCTGAGCGAGGCGCCGGTGGCGCTCATGCCCCACAGCGTGCCGGGGGGCGCCGGGGTGCTGGCCACGGGATCTTTCTAGCTTGAGCGGACGGCCGTCCGCTCAAGCTCACAGCAGCCTCAGCGTTCGAGCCGCACCGCTGACCTCCGCCTCGTGATCCAACAGCCAGCGTTTTGCTCGAAGACCGCCAGCGTAACCCGTCAGGCTGCCATCAGCGCCGATCACACGGTGGCACGGTACGATGATCGAGATCGGGTTGCGGGCGTTGGCTCCAGCCACGGCGCGGATCGATGTCTCCGCCATGCCCAGAGTCGTCGTCAGCGCGCTGTAGGTGGTCGTCTCGCCATAGGGCACCTGCAGCAACGCCGCCCAGACCTGCTGCTGAAAGTCTGTGCCCACCAGCCGAATTGGCACGGTGAACGTCGTCAACTTACCTGAGAGCCATGACTCTATCTGGGTGGCAGCCTCATCGAGGACCGGGTGCTCGGCGCGGGCCTCTGGCTGAGGGCCTGGCGCCCGCGGATGGTTGGGGAAATACACCCCCAACAAAGCGTCATCATCAGCCACCAGCCGAAGCTGGCCCATTGAACTCTCGAGCGTGCGCTGAACCCCGCTCACCCGTCCCTCCTCAGAGCGATGTGGGCGGCGTTCCAGCCGCACATGCCGTGCACTCCACCACCAGGGTGGGCATAGCTCGAGCAGAGGTACAGCCCCTTCACCGGTGTGGCGTAACGGAAATATGGGAAGGCCGGCCGGAAGATGAGCTGGTTGTGCCACGCGTTCGACCCCCCGCCCAGATCGCCGCCGACGAGGTTGGCGTCCATCGCCTGTAGATCAGGGGGCGTCACGATACGGCGGGCGAGGATCCGCTGCTTGAACCCAGGCGCCAGCCCCTCGATGCGGTCTTCGACACGATCACAGAACGCCTCTGCGTGGGCGGCCCAGCCCTCTGGCATTGTGTTGGGCACCCGGGAGTAGGCCCAGAGCGTGTGACACCCTCGAGGTGCCCGGGTGGGATCAGCGAGGCTCTGTTGACCGATGACCAGATAGGGGTCGTCAGGCAGCTCACCTCGGCGCACCTGATCGGTGAAGCGCGAGAGATCGGCGAGATCTTCGCCGGTGTGCACCACCGCAGCCCGGGTCGATGGCTCGGTCACCCATGGCACGGCGTTGTTGAGGGCCCAGTCGACCTTGAAGGTGCCCCAGCCCCACTCGAACCGCTTCATGGCCTTCTCGAGCCGGCCGGGGATCGCGCTCTGGCCCTGGAGCAGATCGAGGTAGAGCGATGGTGCCGCGGTGTTGGCCAGGACCGCCCGCCGCACGGCGATCTCTTCACCATCGGCGGTGATCACGGCGCGGGCGCGCCCGTCAGCGACTTTGATGCGC
Source organism: Bradymonadia bacterium (assembly GCA_046290225.1). Taxonomy (GTDB): domain Bacteria; phylum Myxococcota_A; class Bradymonadia; order UBA7976; family UBA1532; genus JBKAGE01. The sequence goes on from JBKAGE010000035.1 coordinate 92,799, forward strand.
TCTACTCGGGCGCCGAGCTGGACGGCGCCGCCATGCTCTTCGAGACGTCGCACGAGGGCGTCAGCGAGTGACTGAGCGCCTCCTTCGGGCACCACGAAGCCCCCTGTGGCCCCCGTGAGGGCCAACATGAAGCCCAAGGCGGCGCCAAAGCGATCGTCAGGGCCTACGTCGACGTGTAGCGCCAGGGCCGGCAGAATACGCTGGGCTGCGTCGGTGCTGAACCAACGGCGGGCGAGACCGGCGCCGGTGGAGAGCGCCACAGCGGCAAACCGGGCAGCATTGACGGGGCCGAGGCGCGCTGTAGGCCCCAGGGCCCCCACAGGGCTGAGCAGCACCGAGAGCAACCGCTCCTGGTTTTTGCGAAACCACCCTTCGACCCGACGCCATCGCGCGCCATCCACACCCAGAAGGCGGGCGGTCTCACCGGGGTTGGTGGTGAAGGCCCCGATGGATCCGTCGAGGGCCGGGTGGGCGCTCTGCACCGCGGCCTCACGCCACCGCAACCCCACACCGGGTAAATCGAGGGCCTGAAAGGCCGGGCTCAGGTGGGCAAAGGGAAAGAAAGCTGCCCCGACATCGTGCACGAAGCCCGGCAAAGTAGCCTGCTCTGATCCTACGGCGCCGCCGAAACGGCTCGGGTGTGCTTCGAGCACCCGGACCGACCACCCTGCCCGGGCGAGGGCACAGGCCGCAGCAAGGCCGTTGGGCCCTGCACCGATGATCACCGCGTCGAGATCGCTCACCAATCAGCCCTCATCGAGATCTCACCGTCTCAGGTGCGGGGCTGGAGACGCTCAGCTGCACCGAGGTCACAGGGAAGATGGACAACTCGCGCTTCGAGCCGATCTCCCGGGCGCTCCACGAGAGCACCCCGTCTGGATCGACGCTGAACTGTGCCTCGACCTCCACCTCTCCTGCCGGAGCTGCGCGCAAGCCCTCACAGCACAGCCATCGAGGCTCTCCGTGGCCGAGCACGAGCGGAATGTCGAGGCGTCGCTGATCATCGCGCCATGTAGAGAATCGCTTGGTACAGCTCGCCGGCAGCGCCGCACACTTGGGGATCAGCACCTCCACGGTGCCGTCGACGGACTCGAGCCCCAGAGACCAGGGCGCGCCCTCGATGACGAGGGGGTGCCGCTCGAGGGTCTTGATGACGCTCGACATCTCGGGACCCGACATCAGATCGGCCTGAATTGCCGCGCCGAGGGCCACCACCGAGTCGAGATCGGATCCTCGCCGAGGCTGAAGCTGGAACACGTCGCGGGCGAGGACCTGCAAACACGGTGTCTGCGCGAGGCCGCCGATGAGCAACACGTCGTCGAGGGTGCTGGGGCGCACGTCGGCCTGCAGCATGGCCTCGCGACAAGGCCCCTTGACCCGATCGAGCAGGCCGAAGAGGGCCGACTCCATCTGATCTCGGCTCACGGGGTGACGGATGGGGGATCCCGTGTCGAGTACGCAGGAGAACTGGGCGACATATCGATCGCTGAGCTGCTCCCGGGCTCGCCGGGCACCTGCAGCAGCTCTAGATTTTGACCCTTCGGAAAGATCGGCCCAGCGGGCGCCGGTGTCGTGGACCAGGACCTCGGCAAAGGCTCGATCGAGATCGACGCCGCCCAAGTGGTTGTCACCCTCAGCAGAGAGCACGCTGAGGGCATCGTCCTCGACCTGATAAATGGCCACATCGAACCGGCTGGCGCCGAGGTCGAGCACACCGAACACACCGGCATCGGGGGTCCGGGCGACGTGACTCAGCGCAGCGGCGGTGCACTCGGGCATGAGCCGGATGATCTCGACGCCGACCTGCTGACCTGCACGCCGCAACAGCCGGCGCCCAGGGCCATCGAGATCAGCGGGGATGGTGACGACGGCTTCGTCGATGGTCCGACCGAGGGCCTTGCCGGCCCATCGAGCCATTTCGCCGATGAGGGCGGCGACTGCCTGCTCGGTGCCCGCGGCGTCGACGAGGTGATCCCCCCGCTTGAGCGGCCACAGCGGATAATGAGCCCCCGCCATCCGCTCGGCGTCGTGGCCACAGACGAGCCCATCGGGACCCTCGGCCACGACTGCGGGCATGGTCTGACGCCCTCGCTCGTCGCTGAGCAGAGTGGGCTTGCCTTCTTTGACTGCGGCCACTCGACACACACTGGCGCCGAGATCGATGCCGATGGCGCTCATGGTGCTGCGACTCCAAAAGGAAACTCGGCGTCGAGGTGAACCAGCAAGGCCCGCAAACTGCGCAGCCTGCTGACGGCGGCCTGCCACACGGCCGCCTGGCCATCGAGCTTCAACGCCGCGAGCTCAGCATCGAGCCGCTGCCCGGACTGCTCGAGCGCCCGGGCATAACGATGGGCGATCTGACGCCCGAGGCCGGTGCGCTCGGTGTGGGCGTCGACACCATCGAGCTCGGAGAGGGCGGAGTCGAGCTCAGCCATCTCCACCCGATGGATCGGATCCATGGCGGTCATGCCGCTGGGGTCGAGGCTGTCTGCAGGCAACTGGGCACCATGGAGCGTGAGCAGGTACTCGAACCGCTGCTGCGGATCGGCGAGGCCACGCCACGCGTTGTTGATGGCGGTGGCGTGGGCGACGGCATGGCTCCACGCCTGGGCACCTTCGCCGTGGAACAAGTCAGGGTGAAAAATACGCAGCTGGGCCCGATGGCTCGCTGCGATCTCACTCCGCTCATAAGCAAACCTGGGCTCGAGCCCGAGCCGGGCGAAGTGATCGAGATCGGGCGCTGGCGCCTGAAGGGCATGACACGTGCCACAGAACGCACCGCCCCCGAGGTCAACCTCACTCCCACACCGCCAGCATTTCATCTTTGCTCCGCCGTTACGGCGGCGTCAGCCGCCCTTTGCTTCGCCGCTACGGCGGCGCCAGCCGCCCTTTGCTTCGCCGCTACGGCGGCGCCAGCCGCCGTGAGGCCCCCGATCCTCCGCACAGACGGCGCGAAAAACCGGTCGCCGTAGCCTCCGGCTACGACTCTCGATTTTTCACGACGTCTGCACGAAGGCTCGTGAACCTCACGACGACTGCCACCACCTCCACGGCTCCGCGGGGCACGTGCACGACGCTTCTCCGGCTTTGGAGGCGTGATGTTGTGGGGTGAAGTGATGAGGTACGAAGGCGTTTGGTGAGGGGGTTGGGTGGTGTCCATCATGGCCGCAGGTTTGATTCGTTGGAGGGATCGTTACGCTGCTTTGACCTGGATGGCAATCGACGATCTGGAGCGACTGATATCGGTATCAAGGACACGTGAATCACTGCGCATTGAAGCCATGGACAAAAATTCATCGGCTCCAACAAAGTCGCCCAACAGAGCCGGAAAAACGTCGTTCAGGCACCCTGCGGGGTCGCGGCAGTCACCATGAAGTTCACGAGCCCTCGTGTAGACGCCCAGAAAAACCGCGATTTGTAACCGGAATGCAGCTCAACAAGGCCCCAACACAGCCGCTATACACGTCAGAAAAGCGTCATGCACGTGCCCCGCGGAGCCGTTACGGCGGCTGGCGCCGCCGTAACGGCGGAGTTAGACGCTGAAGCTCTCGCCGCAGCCGCAGGTGCGCTTCACGTTCGGGTTGTTGAACTTGAAGCCAGCGCCCGCGAGGGACTCCACGTAATCCACCTCGGTGCCCATGAGGTAGAGGAAGCTCTTCGAATCGACGAAGAGCTTCACCCCGTGACACTCCAGGTGACGATCGTTCTTCGCCGACTCCTCGGCGAACTCCAGGAAGTACTGGAAGCCAGAGCAGCCGCCACCACGGACACCGACCCGCAACCCCTCGGTGGGGTGGGGACGCTTCTCGATCATCTCTTTGACCTTCACCGCAGCAGACTCTGTGAGCGTGATCATGATCACGACCTCCGTAATCGAAATATGAAGACCCCAAATGATAGCGCCGCCCCTGTGCGAGAGGCAACGGCCGCGGGTCGTGCTCGATTGAGATGCAGGGTGAAAGGCGGGCGTTTCGGGTAGGGTCGATTTGGCAGGAGACCAAGCGGACCGGCTCAGGTGGGTGGGCCCACCCGAGGTGGGGGCAGCGTGGCGCGCTCATCCTCGGAGAGCACCCGCGAGCGGGTGATGAAGCGCATACCTGTGGGCGCCTCGAGGGAGAACCCCGCCCCTCTGCCAGGCACCGCGTCCAGGATCAGGCGCGTGTGGGCCCAACGTTCATATTGCTGACCACCGATGTAGACCTCACAGCCCGCCACCTCACCCAAGCAGACATCGCGTTGGCCGATCTTGAACTCACCCACGAGGTAACACATCGGCGCGCTGCCATCACAGCAGCCCCCTGATTGGTGGAACATCAACGGTCCGTGCATCGCGCGGAGCTCTTCGATCAGCGCGATCGCAGCCTCTGTCGCCGTCACCCGGGGCATCAAAAGAAGCCCATGGGCTTCTCGTCGTAGCTCACCAGCAGGTTCTTCGTCTGCTGGTAGTGACGGAGCATCATGCTGTGGGTCTCCCGGCCGATGCCCGACTGCTTGTAGCCGCCAAAGGCCGCGTGGGCCGGGTAGAGGTGGTAGCAGTTCGTCCAGACGCGGCCTGCCTCGATGGCTCGCCCCGCCCGGAAGGCCAGATGCGTGTTGCGGGTCCAGACCCCGGCACCCAGGCCGTAGAGGGTGTCGTTGGCGATCTCGATGGCGTTGTCGTAGCCATCGAACGAGGTCACCGACACCACAGGACCGAAGATCTCTTCCTGGAACACCCGCATCTTGTTGTGGCCTTCGAGCACCGTCGGCGCCACGTAGTAACCCTCCGAGAGGTTGCCCTCGAGGACCACCCGCTCACCGCCCGTGAGCACCTTCGCGCCTTCGTCACGACCGATCTGGAAGTAGGACAGGATCTTCTCGAGCTGATCAGAAGACGCCTGGGCGCCCACTGTCGTGTCCGTGTCGAGGGGGTTGCCCGGCATGTGATTTTGCGTGCGGCTCACCGCCAGATCGAGGAAGGGGTTGTAGATCGACTTCTCGATCAGGGCCCGGCTCGGGCAGGTGCACACCTCACCCTGGTTCAGAGCGAACATGCCGAAGCCCTCGAGGCACTTCTGGCGGAAGTCGTCGTCGGCAGCCATCACGTCAGCGAAGAAGATGTTCGGCGACTTGCCGCCGAGCTCCAGGGTCACCGGGATCAGATTCTCACTGGCGTACTGCATGATGAGGCGGCCCGTGGTGGTCTCACCGGTGAAGGCCACCTTCGCCACGCGATTGCTCGAAGCCAGAGGCTTGCCGGCCTCGACGCCGAAGCCGTTCACCACGTTGAGCACCCCGTCAGGGAGCAGATCACCGACGAGATCCATGAACTCCAAGATCCCCACTGGCGTCTGCTCTGCGGGCTTGAGCACGACGCAGTTCCCAGCGGCGAGGGCCGGGGCCACCTTCCAGGCCGCCATGAGCAGGGGGAAGTTCCAGGGGATGATCTGGCCCACGACACCGAGAGGCTCGTGGATGTGATACGCCACAGTATTGGCGTCGAGCTCCGCCATGGTGCCTTCCTGAGCGCGGATGCAGCCGGCGAAGTAGCGGAAATGATCAATGGCCAGGGGCAGATCGGCGGCGAGAGTCTCGCGGACCGGCTTCCCGTTGTCCCAGGTCTCGATGACCGCGAAGCGCTCCAGGTTGGCTTCGAGTCGATCAGCGATCTTGTTCAGGATCGACGCCCGCTCAGTCACCGAGGTCCGGCCCCAGCTCACCTTCGCCGCGTGGGCAGCGTCGAGGGCCTTTTCGATGTCCTCGGCGGTGGATCGGGGCACCTCGCAGAAGGGTCGACCGGTCACCGGAGAGATGGCTTCGAAGTAGTGCCCTTTGGCAGGCTCCACCCACCTGCCACCGATGTAGTTCTGGTAGCGAGACTTGAAGTGGACGAGGGCACCTTCGGTGTTGGGCTGGGCGTAGATCATGCCGAAACTCCTGGCAAATGTGGATACACGTCGCCCACGGTGAGCATCAGAACGCATCGACAATCGGGGTGTCGTTTCGACCTCAAGCGGCGGGCACCTGGCCTCAGAGCAACCGGCGTACCAACTTCACAACACTGTAAAATGTGGCTTTACCTTCTTTTACACACGCAACACCTGACTGAATGCGCGACACATGTCGCGAATCGAACCAGGCCCACTGCCTGTGCCTTGCCGCGCCAGCCCTTGACGGCTCAAGTGCGCTGGGCTACCTCAACCCACCGCCCATCTGGACCGAGAGAGTGTCATGACATCGCTCAAGACCATATCTGTGGTGTGCTTCGCCGTTTTTTGCCTCACCGCCTTCGCCTGTAACAAGAAGGGCGAAGACGCACAGCCTGCAGCAGACAACAGCCAGACCAAGGGTCAAGTCACCCTCACCATCGAGGGGCCTGACGGCAAGGTGAAGACCCTGCCCGCTCAGGCATGGTCCGCAGGGCTCACGGTCCAGGGGCTGCTCGACGCCCACAAGATCAAATATGACGCCTCGGGCAGTGGCGAAACCGCCCTGCTCACCGCCCTCGACGGCGTCTCAAACGAGGGTGGGCAAGGCAAGAGCTGGCTGTTCTGGGTGAACGACAGCTTCGCCGACAAGAGCTTTGGGGCATACACTCTCAAGGCCGGCGATGTGGTGAAGTGGAAATTCGCCCTCTACGCCGAAGGCAAAAAAGACTAACGTGTCTGGCCAACATAATCTGTCGCCCTGAATCGACTCGAGGTCCTCGATGATGAACCGCAACATCGTCCGTTATGGCGTACCTGTCGCCCTCGTCGCCCTGTGCGCCGTGGCGCGGCTGCTGCCCCACCTGCCCAACTTCACCCCCATCGCCGCCGCTGCGCTCTTCGCGGCGTACTTCACCGGCCGGCGCACAGTGGGTGCCCTGGTGGCCCTGGGCGCCATGCTCGTGAGCGACGCCTTCGTGGGCAGCTACAGCACGCCGATGATGATCACGGTCTATGGCGCCCTCGCCCTGCCCGCCCTTGTGGGCCCCGCGCTCCGCGGCAAGGCCAGCGCCCTCACCGTGGGTGCCAGCGCCATCGGCGCCGGCCTGGGCTTCTTCGCCCTCACCAACCTCGCGGTGTGGGCCTTCAGCGGCATGTACCCTCAGACCATTGAGGGTCTCGGCGCCTGCTACCTGTCGGCGCTGCCCTTCCTCAAGTACACCCTCGCCGGCAACGTGGTCTGGGCCGGGGCCTTCTTCGGCCTGCACGCCCTCGCCACCCGCCAGCTCCCCGCCCTGCAGCGCGCCTGAGAGATCAGGCCCCCTGAAGCCGCCACGTCGTCAGTCGCGCCAGCGGTGCACCACCAATCCCGTCCTCAACTTGGGCTCGAACCATGTCGACTTCGGCGGCATGATCTCGCCAGCGTCGGCGATGCGCATCAGCTCGCCCAGTGAGGTGGGATAGAGCGCAAAAGCCACCGCCTTCTGCCCCTTCACCGCTGACTCCAGAGACGCGAGCCCCCGGATACCACCGACAAAGCTGATGCGGGTGTTGGTGCGTGGATCGTCGATGCCCAGGAGCGGCTCGAGGATGTGATCCTGCAGCACGCTCACGTCGAGAGAAGCCACCGGATCAGACTCGTCGATGAGCTGATCGGGCTTCGATGGGCGCACCGAATACCAATCACCACCGAGACACATCGAGAACACGTGACGCGCAGAGGGCGCCTCAGCCTGGCCGAGGGGCGTCACGAGGAAGTTGCCGGTCTCGAGCAGCACCGACAAGAAGTGCTCGTGACCGTTGAGATCAGCCACCACCCGGTTGTAGTCGAGGATCTGCAGCTGATCGTCGGGGAACAACACCGTGAGGAACCACTCTGCAGCGGTGCCGGGGTGAGCGCGGCCCAGGCGGCCTGCAGCGGCGGTCCGATGGTGGCCGTCGGCGACATAGAACGCAGGCACCTGATTGAAGGCCCGGCCCAGGGCCGCCACCGCCTCGTCTTCAAAAACCGGCCAGAGCGTGTGGCGCACATCGTCTTCAGCGACGTAATCCACCGATGGCGCCGTGGCCACGATCTCGCTGATGAGGGCGTCGACCTCTTCTGACTTGGGGTAGGCGAGGAACACCGGCCCGAGGTGAGCGCCCACAGCCTCGATGTGGCGCATGCGATCATCTTCTTTGTCGGGACGTGTGTGCTCATGCTTCTTGATGCGCCCTGCCCAGTAGTCTTCGGTGTGGGCCAGACACACGAGGCCCACCTGGTGATGATCCCCCATCGTCTGGGCATAGAGATAGAAACCAGGCGCGTCATCTTGCACCAGGGCCCCGTCGGCGATGAGCCCTTCAAATGCGCTCTGGGCCTGGGCATAGGCCTCTGTGCCGTGGGCGTCGATCTCTGCCGGCAGATCGATCTCGGGGCGGATCACGTGCAGCATGCTGTGGGGCTTGCCCTCAGCGAGGGTGCGGGCCTCCTCTGTGTTCACCACATCGTAGGGTACCGAGGCCACCTCGTGGGCCCTGGCGTCTGGGGGTCTCCACCCCTTGAAGGGCTTGATGCGCATGTCTTCTCTCCGTGCGGTGTGAGCGGAGCCTCAGGGCCCACGGTCACAGTCATCTCTTTCCCGTTTCTGTCTGCGCCCTTTTTCCGCGCGATTCAAGAGAGGTGGCTGAGTTCCATGATTTCGGAGAAAAGAGCTACACAGCGCGCGCTCGATCCCACTCCGGAGTGGGCATGTATGGCCAAGAACGCTAGAGTACGTGCGTCCTTTGTCTACAGGTGTCGCCATGTCTGAGTTTGCCAAGCCAGATCGTACAGTCCAGCACCAAGTGGCCGATGATGGCCACAGCGCCAGCCCCACTGTGCAGATGTCCGAGGGCACCTCTGCAGCGGTGGCTCAGAGCAAGGCGGTCATCCAAGCCATGGAGAAGGGCAGTGGTGGCAGCGGCAACATTCAGCTCGAGGCCATGACTGGGGGTATGGGTGAAGATCCTCAACAGATGGCCAACATCCTCCTCGGCAAGCTCCATGGCCTGCTCGGCCAGGCGAAGGCCAGCCAGAGTGAGGACAAAGGCACACAGGGCCTCGGCGGCGACGGGATGGCCATGAGCGACTCCAAGGGTCTGGAGGGTGTCGGCAGCGCCATCGCCGGTGCCATGAATGACGCCATGGAGGCCGGCAGCGCCGCTGCTGCAGGTTTCGACATTCAGAAGCTCGAAGACACCATCTTGGAGATTCAGACCCTCAAACAGTCTGGCGACGATGACGCCCTCGCTGAGGCCACCATGAACATCATGTATGCCTTCGACGGCTCTGTCTGATCGCACCTACCCTCGCCCGTTCACTGGGAGCCCGCCATGGGGTTCGTCGCAGCAGGGGCCCTGGCCCTTGCCCTCGGTGTCGCTGCAGGTGCCTTTGGCGCCCACGGCCTGAAAAACACCCTCTCTGCAGATTTGCTGGCCATCTGGGAAACCGGTGCCCGGTATCACCTCGTGCACGGCCTGGGTTTGGTGCTCGTGGGTATACTGGCGCCCCAACTGGGTCGCAGCGTACGCGTCGTTGGCTGGCTGCTCGTCGCGGGCATCGTCTTCTTCTCCGGCAGTCTCTATCTGTTGGCGCTCACAGACACACGATGGCTCGGCGCCGTCACCCCCATCGGCGGCACCGCCTGGATCGCCGCCTGGATCACCCTTGCAGTGGGCGCCCTCAAGGCGAGATCGTCCGTGTCTGGATCTTGAAACTCCGACTTTCCGCCCGCTCTGATCTGATGCCTGTGTCGAAACCACACCTCTTTCTCACCTTCCTCCTCTTCTTTTTTGTAGGCTGCTCTGGCAGAACGCACCGAGATTCAGCCCTTTCAGAGGTTCACATGCTCGAAGCCCTCAATCGCGACGGGGAGCAGATCCGCGCAGTGCGCACCCACCGGTACAACGACGCCCTGGTGGTGGAGCAATACGCCCTGAGCAACGGCCTCACCGTGCTCTACCTGCACGATCCCCAGGCGCCGATCTTCAGCTATCAAACCTGGTTTCGGGTGGGCAGTGGCCACGAGCGCCCCGGCAAGACCGGCATGGCGCACCTGTTCGAGCACCTGATGTTCAAGGGCACCGAGAAGCACCCTGAAGGGGTCTTCGATCGCACCCTCGAAGAGATCGGCGCCCGGAACAACGCCGCCACATGGCTCGACTGGACCTTCTATTACGAAGATGTGCCTGCGGCCCACCTTGAGACGGTGATCGCCCTCGAGGCAGATCGACTGGAGAACATGCGTCTCGAGTCGGACCAGCTCGAGTCGGAGCGCGAGGTGGTCATCAACGAGCGCCTCGAGCGCACCGACAATGATCCCGACGGCAAGCTGAGCGAGGTGCTTTGGAAGACGGCGTACACCGTTCACCCCTATCAGCACCCCACCATCGGCTGGATGGACGACATCAAGGGCATCACCCTCGAAGACTGCCTGACCTTCCACAAGACCTACTACGCGCCGAACAACGCGGTGCTGGTGGTGGTGGGCGATGTCGATCGCGCCACCCTGTTCGGCCACTTGGTGAAGTACTACGGCCACCTGGAGTCGGCGGAGATCCCGGCCCTCGAGGCCAGAGCCGAGCCTGCTCAGACCGAGGTGCGCCGAGCCGAGGTGACACTCGAACTCAGTGCCGACAAGCTGCTCATGGGCTATCACGCGCCGGCCATCACCGATGACGCGTACCCCGCCCTCGAGGTGATCAACGAGATCTTGAGCGAGGGCGACTCGGCTCGTCTGCAGCGGGCGTTGATCACCGACGGTGAGCTGGCGGTGGGCTTCGGCGCCTTCGTGCCACCTTTCCGAGATCCTGGCCTCTTCGAGATCAGCGTCGATATGCGCCCGGGCCACACCGCCGAAGAAGGTGAGGCCGTGGTGCTCGCCGAGCTCGCCCGCATCTCCACGGAAGGCATCACCCCTCAGGAGCTGTCGAAGGCCCTGAACAAGCTGGAGACGCGCTTCTACCTGCAGCTGCGCACAGCACAGCAGAAAGCCAACGGCCTGGGGTTCTGGGAGACCACCGCCGGTGACTTCACGGGGCTGTTTACTGCAGGCGAGCGCTATCAGAAGGTCACCGCCGCCGAGGTGCAGGCCCTGGCCCAGCGCATCTTCCGCCCCGAAGGGCGCACGGTGATCATCGGCCGGGCACCCAAAGATGATCCCGAAGCAGCCCGTGAGCCCGAGGCGGCTCAGCCTGTAGAGGGCGAAGGGCAGTGACCGGCCGGCGCTGGGGGCACGCCCCCGCCAGCCTGCTCCTGGCTGCCTGCCTGCTCCTGCCCATTGGGCTCGATGCGGCGCCGACAGCCACCGATTGGACGACGAAACGAGAGATACCCGTGATTCTGGTCGAGCACCGCGCCTTCCCCCTGGTCAACCTCAACCTCTACTTCCGCGTGGGCCCCGCCCTCGATCCGCCAGGGAAGTCGGGGCTCACCACGCTCACGCTTCGCGCCCTGCTCCGAGGCACGTCGACCCATGGCCGCGCTGAGCTCGAAGAGGCCTTCGAATCGCTGGGCACCGAGGTCTTCACCACCCCCATGAGCCACACAGTGAGCATCGGCGGCGCCGTGCTCACCCGGAACCTCGAGCCTTTTGTCGACCTGCTCGCCCAGGTGGTCACCGAGCCGGCCTTCGATGCAGGTGAGATCGAGAAGGTCAAACGGGAGATGCTCGCGGAGATCGAGGCCCGCCGAAACGAAGACGGCCGCCTCGTGGGCCAGTGGTTCCGCCGGCTGGTCTTCGAAGGGCACCCCATGGGCAACACCGCTGGGGGCAAGACCGCTGATCTCGAAGGCATCACCCGAGAAGATGTGGTGGCCCACCACAAGGCCTTCTTCTCGAAGGCCAACCTGCTCGTGGGCGCCAGCGGTGATGTGGCCCAGTCTCAACTCGAGGCCCTGTTGGATGCCCGCCTCGGCGGGCTGCCCACCGGCGAGACCGCAAACTGGTCCATGGCCGAAGTCCCTGCGCTCACCGATCGTCGGGCGGCCCTCATCGACAAGCCCGGTCGCTCTCAGGCTCAGATCTACATGGGCCACCCCGCGGTCTCCGCCTCTGATCCGGACTACCTCGCGCTGTACCTGGCCAACACGGCCTTTGGCGGCACCTTCACCAGCAGGCTGATGAAGGAGATCAGAGTGGAGCGCGGCTGGAGCTACGGCGCCTACGCCCGCCTCGGGGTGGAGATCAGCGGGGGCTACTTCGGCATGACTGCTGCCCCGAAGATGGAGTACGCCGAGCGCACGATGCAGCTCATGATCGACGAGTTCACCCGCTTCGTGGACGAGGGCCTCGACGACGAGGAGATCGAGTTCGCCCGGGGCTACCTCATCAACGCCTACCCCTTCTCGGTGGAGACGCCACAGCAGCAAATGGCCCAGCGGGTGCATGCCCGCCTGCTCGGCCGCCCCGATGATTACGTCGACACCTACCTGAAGACCCTCGAGACTCTGACCCCGGATCAAGTCCGCGACGCCGTGCGCCGCCGACTGAGCCCGAAGCACCTCGTGATGGTCATGGTGTGCACCGCACCGGAGATCCGTGATCGTGTCGCAGATCTCCCAGGGGTGGATCGGGTGACGTTGCACCCCTATAACGCTGAGCAATGACCGCTCTTTCGAACCACAGACCTGATCTTCGAGCCTGAACCCTGGTGAACCGCGCCCCCGATACCGCCTCCCCGGCGGCCCTGGTGTTCCTGCCCCTGGCAGGGGCGATCTTTCTCGGGGCGTGCCTGGTCTTCATCGTGCAGCCGATGTTGGGCCGGTTCATCCTGCCCTGGTTCGGGGGCAGCCCTGCGGTCTGGACGGCCTGCATGCTGTTCTTCCAGGTGCTGCTCCTCGGCGGTTACGCCTACGCCTATGGCCTCGCGCGCTTCGCCAATCTGAAACGCCAGGCACTGATTCACCTGGGGGTGCTGCTCCTCTCTTTGGTGGTGCTGCCCATCACCCCCGAGGCCCCCACGGGGGCCGAGATCACCCACGAAGGGCCCCAGGTCACGCGCATCTTGATGTTGTTGGCGGTGAGCGTGGGCCTGCCCTACTTCACGTTGTCAACGACCTCGCCACTGCTCCAGAGCTGGGCCGCGGCCCTGATGGTGGCGCACCGCTCCGGTCGCTCGCCCTATCGCCTCTACGCCCTGGCCAATGCCGGCTCGCTGCTGGCCCTGCTGGGCTACCCTGTGGTGGTGGAGCCTGCCCTCGGCGCCGTGGCCCAGACTCACGTGTGGTCCGTGGCCTACGGTGCCTTCGTGCTTCTCGCCGGGGGCACGGCAATTCAGGTGATGCGGGGGGCGGCGAGTGAAGGCACTCGGGTCTCGCTGAGCAGCGTGGAGCGCGGCCCTCGGGCCCCTCGAGGCGATCGCCTGCTCTGGGTGGCCCTCACGGCGGTGGCCTCGGCTTTGTTGCTGGCCACCACCCACGCCATCAGCCAGGACATCGGGGTCTCGTCCTCGCTCTGGGTCTGGCCCCTGGTCCTTTATCTGGCCACCTTCATCTTGTGCTTCGGCGACGAGCGCTGGGCAGATCGCCGTATCTGGGGCCCGGCGCTCGTGGTGTCCTTCGTGGCCCTGGCATATGTGCTCGACCAGGGCCACCGGGTCGACGCCATGGTGCAGATCGTCGTGCACTGCCTGGCCCTCTTCGCCGCCTGCATGGTGTGTCATGGCGAGGTGGTCCGCCTGAAGCCAGGGCCCGGCCGCCTCACGGGCTTCTACATGGCCACGGCCATCGGCGGTGCCCTCGGCGGGGTCTTCGTGGGCCTCGTCGCCCCACAAGTGTTCACGGTCTACATCGAGCAGCCCTTGTGCCTGGTCACAGTGGTGGCGCTCTACGCCTGGGTGCTCTGGCGAGATCCGAAGTCGTGGATGCACGGCGGCCGCTTGCGAGATCCGGCTTTCGAGATGCAGCGCGGCCGGCTGCGCGGGGTCTGGCTGACCTTCGCAGTGGGCACCCTGGCCCTCACGGTATCGCTGGGCTGGACCCTCTCCCGCCGCTTTCGGGGCGCCGACTTCATGAGCCGCAGCTTCTTCGGCACGTTGCAGGTGAAGCAATACGGCGAGGGCTCGAACCGCATCGTCAACCTGCTCGACGGCCGCATCAGCCACGGCTACCAGTTCACCGATCCGGCGAAGCGCAAGCAGCCCACAGCCTACTTCATCCCCAAGAGCGGCATCGGCCTCGCTCTGCGATACGGCCCCGAGGTGACGCCAGGGGCTGGCGGTCGCCGCATCGGCATCCTGGGCCTCGGCGTGGGCACCCTCGCCGCCTATGGCCGCGAGGGGGATCGCATCACGTTCTACGAGATCAACCCCGACGTGGTGCAGGTGGCCCGCAGCCACTTCCACTACCTCAGCGACAGCGCCGCCGCCGTCGACGTGGCCCTCGGTGACGGCCGCCTGCTGCTCGAGCATCAGGATCCCCAGCTGTTCGATGTGCTCGCCCTCGATGCCTTCAGCGGCGACGCGATCCCCACGCATCTGATGACCCGAGAGGCCTTCGCGGTCTACCACCGCCACCTCGCCCCCAACGGGGTGCTGGCGGTGAACATCAGCAACAACCACGTCGACATGACCGCCCTGGTGGCGGCCCTGGCCAAAGAGATGGGCTGGAAGGCCCTCGGCGCCACAGCTCGAGATCAGGGCTCCCCCTTGGGCAAGCTGACCAGCGACTGGATGTTGTTGAGCCGCAACGACGACTTTTTGTCGTGGGCCGAGTCTGAGGGTCAGACGTCGCGCATCACCGCGCCGGCGAAACTACAGCTCTGGACCGATGATTACGCGCCGGTGCTCTCTGCCCTGGAATAGCAGGGCCCTGGATCATCAGGCGATACACCCAACAAAGGAGATCTCATGGGCACCCCCTCTTTCGAAGGCAAGCACGTCTGTGTCGCCGGTGGCACCAGCGGCATCAACCTCGGCATCGCCGAAGGCTTCGCCAAGGCAGGGGCAAAGGTCTCAGTCTTCAGCCGCAAGCAGGACAAGGTGGACGCTGCGGTGGCCACCCTGAAGGGCCACGGCGCAGAGGCCCACGGCGGCACCTCCGACGTCCGTGATCCCGACGCTGTGGCGGCGGTGCTCAAAGGCGCTGTCGATGCCTTTGGTGCCATCGATGTGCTGGTGAGCGGCGCCGCAGGGAACTTCCCCGCGCCGGCCCTGGCCATGTCACCCAACGCCTTCGGCTCGGTGGTGGGCATCGATCTCAACGGCACGTTCCACGTGCTCAAGGCGGCCTTCGAGCACCTGACCAAGCCCGGCGCGAGCATCATCAACATCTCGGCCCCTCAGGCCTTCATGCCCATGATGCTGCAGGCCCACGTCTGCGCCGCCAAGGCAGGCGTCGACATGCTGACCCGCACCCTTGCGATGGAATGGGGACCCATGGGCGTACGCGTGAACTCGCTGGTGCCTGGGCCCATCGACGGCACCGAAGGCATGAAGCGCCTGCTGATGGATCCGAGCAAGAAGACGATGCTGGCAGAGACGGTGCCCCTGCAGCGCCTGGGCACGCCGGCGGACTGCGCTGACGTGGCGCTGTTCCTGGCCTCTGACGCAGCTCGTTATGTGAGCGGGGCGGTGATCCCGGTGGACGGCGGCTGGTCTCTGGGCGGAGCGCAGGTGGCGATGATGGAGCTCATGAAGGGCTGAGGACCTTCATGCACCCCCCAGCTCCAAGTCTCATTCGAACAGAAG
This sequence comes from Bradymonadia bacterium, assembly GCA_046290225.1. GTDB lineage: Bacteria > Myxococcota_A > Bradymonadia > UBA7976 > UBA1532 > JBKAGE01. The sequence goes on from JBKAGE010000035.1 coordinate 108,413, forward strand.
TTTGAAGGACCACCTGTCATCGGTAGCGTAGAGCCATACGTGGAACGAAGTCACACGTTTGGGGCTCGAAGATGAACGAACGACTGACCATACAAATGAAGCTATGTGGGACATGGCGTGACGCAGCAGAACTGAGCTTTAGCCACGATCTTCAGGGCGTGCACATTACGTATGACTTCGAGCAAGTCTTCCCCCTAGATGGCAAACTCGAATCACTTCCTGAACATTTTCGAGCAATCTCTCTGAGGTGGCCTCTCAGTGTTGCACCCCTCACCTTCGACCACTGGCCAGCGATTCTGGACGACATTGGGCCTTCAGGTGCTTCGGGCCAGTGGTGGATCACAGCCCTAGGTCTAGGTGACACCCCTCTGCCCAAACGCAGGTTCATGCTCCTCCGCGATGCCGCAATTGCCCCAGTAGGGCATATGCGCATCCAATCCGCCGCCGACCGAGTTCGTCATCAGAGCATGACAGCACGATTTGCCCTCGAAGACGTCATGACACGTTCCCACACGCTTCTGGATGATGCTCAGCAGCGAGGTGCATCAGCAGGGCTGGCGACAGGTGCAGGGGGTGAGGCGCCCAAACTACTGCTCAGAGTCGATGGTGACGAGGTCTGGATCGACACCCTGCAGGAGCACGACGAGCCCGGCGCTCATGTGCTCGTGAAGTTCCCCCGACGCACGGGCCGAGTACGGATGAGCGGTCAAGCCAAAGACACTGAGGTCGACCGCCTCGTCCTCGTCACCGAGTCGGTGTACTACCGCGCCCTCGCCGCCTTGGGCATCTCGACCATCGATGTTTCCCGCATGCACCTGCGCATGACCCACGACGAACGCCCCTCGCTCTGGATGCCACGGTTCGATGTCGAAGAACGCAACGGTGAAACGATGCGCTTCGGCATGGAATCGCTCTATGCGCTTACAGACACACCTCCAGGCGCCCATAAACCTCACCAGGCATACCTCGACGCCCTGCACCGCGTGCTCATCGAGGGCCTGCCTCTCACAAGCGTCGACCCGGCTCGGCCACACACGTCAGGGCCACGCTCTGCCGAGCTGGTCTCCGAATATATCCAGCGCGACTTGCTCAATGTGATCTTCGGCAACTCGGACAACCACGGCCGCAACACCTCGATCTTGAAGACCCCCGAAGAAGCATGGCTGGCGCCCATCTATGACTTCGCCCCCATGGTCATCGACCCTGCAGGCATCATTCGATCGACACGTTGGGGGCAACTTGAGCGAGGGGCCAACGACATCGACTGGCGGGGTGTCTGCGCGCAACAAACCCACCTCGTAGATCCAGAAGAAATTTGGGCTGATCTCCGCGCCCTCGCCGAGCGCTTGATCGACTTGGACGAGCGCCTGGAGAGCCTCGGCTTACCTGATGAAGCGCTGAATCACCCCCAGCTCAAGCTCCGCCAGGTGAATCAACGTCTGAGACGATGGGATTTGGTGGCCGCATGAGCCTCTACATTCGCGATTTGAGCCCTGAAGCACGACTGAATGTGATGCAGGTGATTCAACGACTATTGCTCGAAGAACGCCTGACCATGGGGCAAGCGCTGCGGGCTTGCGCAGCGCCCATTTGGGCATGACACGTCGCGAATATGCCCGACGGATGGGCATCTCCAACTCAGCCCTGTCTGATCTGGAAAATGATGCAGGCAACCCAACCCTCAAGAACATTCAGCGAGCGTTCAAGCCCTTTGGTCTGAAGGTGGGGCTGGTACCCACGCTGTCGAGCGCGGTGAAGGTGGGGGCGCCTGAGATCGACGGTGAGATCTACGAGGCGCTAAGCGACCAGATCATCGCCGCAGTGGGGCAACGCGCGCCGCGTGGTTAGAGCCCGTCCCCAGGGTTCCACTCCGGCATCTTCGCCTTCTTCGGCGCTCGGGGCGCCACATAGCGCACCTCGTCACCCAAGCGCAGCCCCAGGGCCAGAGCCACATCTCGGGGCAGGTCGACTTGCCAGGGCCCCTCGGACTCCGGGGGGATCACCGCCAGGTGCCCTGCGCAGGCCCGAAAATCCTGATCTCGGGTGTTGGCGATCAACCAGGTCGTCTCGTCGGGCACCTGGCGCACGATCGAGCGCACCCGAGCCACCTTGCTCTTGCGGATCGCCCGAATCTTCTCGATGGGCGCTGCCATGAGGGGGCCCGCGTCGAAGATATCCACCTGATCGTCGAAGGCAAAACCTTCATCTTCGACGAGCCTCAAAGCGGGGCGTGTTTCTTCGTGCACCTGGCCGATGACCGCCTGCACGTCGGGGGCGAGCATGGGGATGTAGATCGGGTGCTGGGGCATCAGCTCGCCGATGAAGCTCTTGTCGGCAGCGCTGCGTTGATCAGCTTCGGCGAACCCGATGTTGAAGAAATGCCGGCCGATGGCTTCCCAGAACAACGAGTGGCCTTCCGTGGTGCTCACACCACGCATTTCGGCGATCACCCGCTTGTCGAAACGCTGCCGGTGGCTCGCCATGAACAAAAACCGGCTCAGCGACAGCAGGCGACCGTTGCCACCCTTGCGGTGATCGCCGAGCAGGAACAACGTGCCGATCTCCGTGGGCCCGGAGTGGTTCGCCGTCAGCTCGAGGTAGCGCACCTCTTTGTCGACATCGAGGGCTTTGGAGATCTTGTGGGTGGTGCGCAGCTGGTACGAATAAAAGGGCTCGTAGCCCCCCACCTTGGCCACCATGCCGCTCGTCCCCACCACGGCGCCGGTGGTGAGATCTTCCATGACCAGCAAATACGACTGCCCTGCAGGGCGCCGTACATCGGTTTCGAGAGCCCTCACCGAGTCACGAATACGGCCAGTGAGCACCTTTTCGTCTGGTGGCAATGTGGTCAAACCCACACCGGCGCTGTGGGCGAGATCGAGGATCGACGACAGATCGCCGGTCCGGACTGGGCGTACGAGCATCATGGGCGGGCAAGACCTGATTTTGAACGGAAGCCCGCATAGAAAAGCACGGCTCGAACCATCGTGCATCAACAGACTGAACAGCCGACTTTTATCGTGCCCACCCGTCAAGCAGAGGGGGTCGGATGTCGATAAAGAAAGTGTGCTGCTCAGCACACTCTTCCAGCTCAGCTGTCTTTGACGTGTCGTCCTTCAGGAGGTCTGCCGTGCGCATCGCAGTCATTTCAGATCTTCACCTGGGCATCGACGAGATCACCGACGAGTTCGGCCACGACGACGCAGAGTTCCTCAAGTTCCTCGACTTCCTCGAGGCAGATCACGAGCAGATCGTACTGCTCGGCGACATCTACGAGACGCTGACCCCACCCTGGCCCGGTGCGTGGTCCGAAGCCCTTGAAGCGGTGCAGAGCCGCCACCAGGCGCTCACTGATCGCTTTAGGGGACCCAAGTACAGCTACATCCACGGCAACCATGATCTCGTGGCTGCCCGCCTGCTCGGCGCGCCGGGGGAGCTGTGGCTCGAGGTGGACGGCACTCGGATCTTGTTCACGCATGGCCACATGCACGACTGGCTGATCCGCCGTGCTCGGTGCATCTCCGAGATCGGGGTGTGGTTCGGCGGGCTGCTGCGTCGCATCGGCCTCGGGGCGGTCTACCGCATGCTCGAGCAGATGGAGCATCGCCTGCACAGCAGCGTGGCCAATGCAGATCCGTCACAGAACTCGTTCCAGCGTTGGGCCACCCACATGGCTCGGCATCGTGGTGCAGACATCATCGTCACCGGCCACACACACACTGGCGGGTGTGCCGAGCATGGTCGGCAGCTCTTCATGAACAGTGGATCGTGCAGCCTCGGCCACACGAGCTTCTTGAGCCTCGACACCCGCTCGGGGCAATTCGGGTTCCATTCAGGCTGGTGATCACCACTGTTGCGTAACCACTGAGTGTGAATAGACTTTCGCACCTTGTGAGTCGCCCGGTTCGCGATTTGCGCCCCCTTCTGCCTCCACCAAAATTCCGTTGAATATCTGCCTGTCCCATGCGACACGCCTTCGTGACGTTCTCCCCTGAACTGTCGAGAGAAGGTTGAAATGCAGTCACACGATCCTGCTCGGCAACTGGCAGTATTCGGAGCCATGGGCATGTCGATTCCAGCACCTGGAGCAGCTTCGTGAGCCGGCGAGTTCTGCCTGCACCACTGAGCTGGGGCCGGGCCGGTGTGCAAATGTCACAGGTGGCCTCCATCACCATGGGTCACATCGCCTATCGTGTGGTGAAAGACCGTATCAGGCGTGATCCGACGCTGAGCGTTGCCCGGCAAGCCAGCCTGTGGGGCACCCAGCTCTGCTCGGTGGCGGGCGTCACTGTAGAGCGCCAGGGCGATTTGCCCGAAGAGGGCGCGATGCTGATGAGCAATCACCGCTCCTACAGCGACATCATCGCGCTGCTCAGCCAGCTGCCGGTCTGTTTCCTGTCGAAGGCCGAGCTGGCAAGCTGGCCCATTTTGGGTCAAGCAGCGACGATCGCCCGGACGGTGTACGTGAAACGTGACGATCCGGAGTCGAGAAAAAAATCCCGTGGAGAGCTGGCACGCATCTTGGAAGCCGGTGTGTCCACGCTGGTGTTTCCGGAAGGCACGACTTTCGAGGGCCCAGGCATCATGGGCTTTCGCTATGGCGGCTTTCAGATCGCCATCGAGGCCGGTGTGCCGGTGGTCCCCGTGGCCATCACCTATCCGAGCACCGAGGACGCGTGGGTGGGCGACGACACCTTCCTGCGCCACTACATCGATCGCTTCGCCCGTCAGGGCGGAACCACTGCGCGCATCGCCTTCGGGCCCCCCATGCGGGGAGACGATCCAAAGGCGCTGGCGCGACGCGCTGAGGACTGGGTCAGAGCCGCCCTGGTGCGGTTGGGGGAGCCCCCCGTCGAGTGACATGTGTCGAGTGATACTCGTCGAGTGATGCCAGTCGAGTGAACGTAGACCGCGAAAGGGTTCGATATGCTCAACCGCAAAAAGTCTCGTCAGTTCACCTTCAAGTACTACGAGCGGCCCGGACGCTGGATGTCCGACGCCCAGCTCGACACCTTCGTCGAAGAGCTGCGCGCCATCGGCGTGACCTGCTTCGATGAGCTGCCCGACTATCAATGCTTCAAGGCTGATCGGGAAGGCTTCGGCAACAAGGTCATCACCGTGGCCCGAGATCCCTCGGGTCGAGCGGTGGGCTTCAGCTCTGGCGTGCTGCTCGACGTCGAGGGCATGGATCCCGTGGTCCACCTGGGCCTGAGCTGTGTGCACCCGGACGCCCGCTGCGGGGGCCTCACCCATGCCCTGGCCTCGCGCATGGTGAGCGGTTACATGCTGCGTCACCACCTCTTCAGCAGGGTCTGGGTGACCAACGTAGCCTGTGTGCTCAGCAGCATCGGCAATGTGGCGGCGAACTTCGATCAGGTGTTCCCCTCGCCAAACTGTGACACCCCCACCGAACGCCACATGCGCATCGCCCGCACGGTGAGCGCTCGCTACCGCGAAGACATCTACATCCACGAGGACGCCCGCTTCGACGAGGCGGCCTTCGTGTTCCGAGGCAGCGTCAAGGGCACGTGCTTCCAGAAGGATCCGGACGACACCCGCTATCACCACCGCAAGCAGTACCTCAACGACTTCTACCTGGGCTTCATGCGCCTCGACGAAGGCGACGAGGTGATCCAGGTAGGGCACTTCAGCTGCCTTACGGCGGCAGGCTACTTCATCCGCCGCGCCCTCAAACCCATCAAACGCCTCATCCGCCCCCAGCTTCAGCACGCAGCACGCTGAGGTGTCGCCGATGAACGCGACGTTCAAGCGCCCACGACCCCGTGACGCAGGCGATGGCCTGGAGCTCATCATCGCCCCCTCTGATCTCGGCGCAGGTACCCGGGGCGCGGCCATGGGCCCCGAGGCCTTGATGCACAGCGCCCTCGCCGAGGGGCTGAGCTTCTTCGAGCGCGCTCCCCAGTGTCGTGTGCCCATGCCCACCCTGCGGCGACGCCACCTGGTCACGGCTTCGATCGACTACCTCGACGACGTCGTGCGCGGGGGTGAGCTGCTCTGCGCCCGCCACCGCGATCTGCTGGCTCAAGACTCGACGACGCTGTGCCTCTCGGGGTGCCACGCCAACGCTGTAGGCTGGGTGGCGGGCGCTCGCGAGGCGTTCCCCGAAGCCCGCATCGGCCTGATCTGGCTCGACGCCCACGGTGATCTGCACTCACCCTGGACTTCACCCACCGGGAACGTGCACGGAATGCCCCTGGCGGCCCTGCTCGACGCCGACAACCTCGCCTTGGGCAAGAGCGAGGTCTCAGATCACACGCAGCGTGCCTGGTCTCGACTCAAGCGCCTGGGGCCGTCGCGCATCTGTCCGAAGCTGCAACCAGAGGATGTGCTGCTCGTCGACATCCGCGATCTCGAGGACGAAGAGTGGGGGCTGATCCACTCAGCGGGGATCCCCCACGTGACTGCAGCAGAGCGGAGCCGTATTGGGGTGGACGGCGTCCTGAGACGCGCTCGGGCTCAATTCGCAGATTACGATCTGTTGCTGGTCACCTTCGACGTCGATTGTCTCGATGCGCCGCTCGTGCCAGGCACAGGTACGCCGGTGAAGGGTGGCATGTCGGAAGCCGAAGCGCTCACGCTGCTCGAAGGGCTCGTCGCCCTGCCGGCGTTCCGCAGCCTCGACATCTGCGAGATCAACCCGCTGCTGGATCGAGAGAACTCGGTGGCTCGACGGATGGCCCGCATGCTGCGCCAGCTGTGGCCGGGGTTGGCGCGGACAGCTGTACCTCAAGCAGCGGGCAGCGTCTGATCAATCGCCCAGGATCACCGGAGGCTCACACACCCACGCGGTGTTGGGGTGAGCTCGATCCGAAGCGCACACCTCGGGGCCCGAGCAGCCACAGAAGCCATCAAAACAGGTGTCGACATTGCCCTCGGTGCAGTCTTCGTTGCCCGCGCAACGGCAGATGCCGTCGTCACCACAGATCGAGGCGTTGGTCTGACAGGAGTTCTCCTGACATACGCACCGGCCGCTCTCCACGTCACAGACGGGATATTCTGCGGTGAGGGCGCAATCCATGTCGCCCCGGCAAGGGATCGTGCACACCGCGTCGCGACAGAGCGCGCGGCTCTGCACACAGGCCATGGCCTCGCCGCCACCTTCTCGCAGGGGCAGGGCCTGCTGCTCCATGCCCAAGGTGGCACAGTCGATGAAGTCGCTCTGGATGAAGGCGCAGTAGCCCTCGCCCTCGAACTCGACGCAGGCCTGGGTGCCGGCTTCGCCGCCATCACAGTCGGCCGTGGCCGTGCAACCAGCGCTGCCGGCCCAACCGCTGAGCAAGGTCACGCACACTGAGTCGTCGTCGCACTGAGTGGGGATCGCTTCAGGCCAGCAGCGACCCTCGTCGCACCGGTGATCTGCGAGGCAGTCATCAGCGGTCTGGCACTCCTCCTGGCAGAAGCTGGCCTCACCGACCATGCCGCCGCCTGCTCCACCGGCGCCGGCCATACCACCAGCGCCGGCCATGCCACCGGCACCCGCCATGCCACCAGCGCCGCCGACCATGCCGCCAGCACCCGCCTCACCCCCGGCACCACCAGTCTCGCCGCCCGCCCCCGCAGCCCCTGCGGCGCCACCAGCGCCTGCACCGCCTCCGGCACCCGCAGCACCGCCGGCCCCCGCAGCGCCGCCAGAACCGGCTGCGCCACCGGCGCCTGCTGCAGCACCGGCACCACCAGAGCCCTCGGAGCTGCTGTCGTCATCACAGGCGGAGAGCCCACACACCACAGCGAGGCTCAGGCCGATCAGGGCCTTACGGGAAACGTGCATCTGACCACTCCTTCATCAACTCGGGTCGAAGTTGACGCGCAGTGTATGAGGTCAGAGCGCTTGAAGGAAAGCGAGGAGTGCCTCTCGATCAGCCTCGGGCAAATCGAGACCAAAAGGATGACCCCTCATGGCTCGGTCGAGATCGAGCAAGGTCGGCAGATCAGGCACTTCACCCGAAGCGAAGAGCGGACGCCGCTGGCCCACGCCTCTCAAAGAGGGTACCCGCCACGTGCCGGTGCCCCGAGCAGTGCTCAACGCCACTTCATCAGGGGTGCCGACGGCATCGAGAGGGATCGCAGCGCCGCCCATCTCGGGGCCACTGTGGCAGTGGGCGCAGTTGAGGTCGAAGACCTCTCGGCCACGACCTTCTGCGGGCTCGGGCAGCGCATCACCCAGTGACCACAGGTAGCGGGTCAGCGCCGCAGAGATCACCTTGGGGGGTCGGAGCCCTTGCCCCATCGAGGTGATGATCAACGTCTCCACCCGCACCATCAAAGCCTGTGGGCTGTTCCAAAGGGTGGCCGCTCGATGAAGCGTCTCTTGAAAGCGGATGGGACGCAGATCGGTGATGGTGGTGGGGTTGAACATGTCATCGTTGGTCACATCGACCCGGGCCGGGCCCCACGCGCCATACTCAGTGGCTCCACCTCGGGCCATGTCGAGCACCCGGCCATAGTCGAAGCGGTGGTTCGGCGCACCGTGAACCGGCGCCCCCTCGACACCACGCTCCGAATGGCAGACGGCGCAGGTCATGGCCGGATACACCCCTCCAGGAGCGTCAACCCAGACGAGGCCCGTCACTTCACCGGCATCGTTGATCCACAAGCCGACATCTTCTGCGACCTCACGGCTCACCATGGCCTGGCGCATGCTGGCCGCCAGCTGCAACGGGTAGTACTCGAAGGCCTGCGCCCCGAGCTGTGTCAGGGCCCCGTCGCTCTCCAACGCACCATCGAGGTTCAACCTCTGCCACTGGGGATCATCCTCAGCGGGCGCAGGTGGGGTGCCGCCGCCGAGATCAGCCACGGTGACGGGCTTCACCCTGGGGTTCCAGGTGTCGAGGGCGCCCCAGGCATCAGGTCGGTATCGATCGAGGCGCAGAGTGGAGTAGCCGTTCTCGGGGTCGATGATCGACGCCTCGAGGGCTTCTCGCGCGACAGCATCATCGCTGATGTAGGCCTCGGCGAGGGCCACCCAATCTTCTGTGGGCTCCACCCCGTTGGTGGCAACACACCCACCCATGACAAGGGCGAGACTGAAGATTGGGGCCACTCTCACAACTCAACCCTCACTTGCCAGCGCAGTGGCTGTCAGAGCACATCCAGATGCCCACGCCAGGGTTGAACGCGCAGTAGCTGCCCCAGTCGTCACCATTGACGTTGCCGCAGTCGCTGTCGTTGGTGCACTCGTCCTGGGGGGTGTGGCAGAACCAGCCCACGGTACCCGTGTAGGCACCACAGTCGCCGAAGCTCGGGGAGCAGTAGCCTTCACCATCGCTGCAGTCAGCGTCGGTCTGACAGTTGCCGTCCTGCAGGCAGATGTTGTTGTCGCTGAAGAAGCCACCGCCACACTCACAGACGTTGCCGCACTCGCTGTCGGTGAAGCACTGGTCGTAGGTGCACGTGGTGCCGAACCGGGTGAAGACGCAGCGGCCGTTCTCGCCCTCGTTGCAGTCGGCGTGGGCTTCACACTCGAGGCCCTCGCGATCATCGCCCCACCCAGAGAGGTCGATGGGGTTCTCGGGGCGTTCGTTGTCGCACTCTACAGGCTCGGGTCGATGCACCTCGGGCTCGGGCAAACCGCCACCCCCGCCCCCACCAATGGCGCCAGAGCCGCCATCACCGCCACTCCCGCCGATGCCGCCTCCCCCGCCGATGCCGCCTCCCCCACCATCTCCACCGCTGGCACCTGAACCTCCGTCGCCGCCACTCCCGCCGTCACCACCGCTGCCGCCAATGGCACCCGAGCCGCCATCACCGCCACTCCCGCCACTCCCGCCGATGGCACCGCTACCACCATCGCCGCCCGCACCGGCTGCGCCACCTGCACCAGCAGCGCCTCCGCCACCGGCCGCACCACCGGCACCGCCAACACCTCCGCCAGCGCCGCCACCGGCCACACCGCCAGAGCCAGCAGTTCCGCCGGCGCCTGCTTCACCGCCGGCGCCACCGGCGGCCTCGTCGTCATCGCGATCTACACAGCCGGTGGCCAGTGCAAGCGCCAGCAGGGCAAGGGTGGTGTGTCGAAGCAGCATGGGGTTCTCCTCTGAAAAACTGAGCCTGTTTGGGCGATTACACTCGAAAATCTGGCTCTGGCCGACACAGGCATGCGGTCAGAGCGAGCACAGGGAGAGCGTTTTGCAACTTCAAGGCCAGCCCTTGGGAGTTTCAAAAATCAGTCTCACTCCCACAGCAAATGTCAGGTGAGTGCCAGCATCCTACATGCAAAAGTTCACTGCTCAATCGCTCGCAGATCCGGACGATCAGCCCCGCGAGAGAAGACAGGCGGTGTGCCGATGGGCGCGTCCACGGTGATCGTGCCGGGGCCGGTGTGCATCTCTCCGGTGAACACGTGGAACCAGATCTCCTCGGGCAGGTAGAGCGTGCGCGTCGTGTCGCCTTCGGTGATCACAGGGGCCACAAGCATGTCAGAGCCCAGCAAATACTGATCGCTGATCACCCGCGCGGTGGTGTCGTCGGGGTAATGCAGAGCCAGGGCGCGTACCATGGGGGTCGAGCGGGCCTCGGCTTCGTCGGAGAGCTGTTGCCACAGCGGCTGCAGGGCTTCGTGAATCCGGGCAAACCGCCGGAAGTGGGCGATGGTCTCGGCGTCACGGTTCCAGTTCCAGTTCTCCTGACGGCGGTTCCCCTCGTGGGTGCGCATGATCGGAGTGAAGGCCCCGAGTTCGGTCCAACGCAGAAACAACTCTTTGGTGCTCGGGCCCCCGCTGAAGCCACCGATGTCGTGGGTCACATAGGGCACCCCAGCGAGGCCGAGGTTGAGCATGGCGGGCACCACGGTGGGCAGACCGTCGTGCACCGACCAGTCCGCCTCTTGATCGCCTATCCAGTGGATCATCGAGTTGCGCTGAGTGCCCGTCCAACCCGAGCGGGCGAAGGTCACCCAATCGCCGTCGGGCCGCTCCGCGTCGAAGGCCTCGCGGTTCACCTTGGTCCAGAGCTCCGGGAACCGGTTGTGGAATCCAAGGGGGTCGACCCCATCTGCGGGTACAGCGTCGAGGGGCGTCCACTCGGCGAAGTCCACCATCCAGCCGTCGAAGCCGTGCTCGCTGATCATGCGGCGCAGGGCCTGGCGCACGTAATTTTGGCTGGCTTCGAGGGTGAGATCTGGATGACTCGATTGCCCGTTGGGCGCCGAGAAGACGTACGGATCGCCCTCAGGGGTGGTGATGAGCAGCCCCTCGTCGCGCATCAGGGGGAAATGATCGTCGAGGTTGGCATCGACGAAGGGGTTGGCATATGCCAGGAACTTCTTCCCAGCGCCGTGCAGGTCATCAACGAGGGCCTGTAGATCCGGGTAGTGCTCGGCGTCGAGGGTCCAGCGGTATTGCACCCCGAGGCCGCCGTCGAAGTTCATGCGGACCCCGGTCCAGTCCTGAGACCAGATGGCAGAGTAGGGCACGGACTCCGCTGCGAGCTGATCCACGACGGCCCTCACCGCCGCCGTGCCCCCCTGAGCGCTGATCCAGGGGCCCTCGAAGGCCCAGCTCGGAGGCCGCTTGGGGCGACCGATGAGATCACCGAGCTGATCGATGACGTCGAGCATGGTGGGCCCATGGAAGATCAACGCGCTGATGGCTGGCTCTTCGGTGATCTCGATGCGCGCCATCTCGGCGTCCGTGGCGCATACGTCGACGAGGGTGCGGTGATACGTGAAGAAGAGCACCCCGTGGCCTCGAGGATCGATCCACCACGGCATGGGGAAGTAGGTGGTGTGATCGTCACCCCTGATGTTGCGGGGCGGGCCCTCTCTGCCGATGCCCTGCTCACTCACGAAGAGCTCGAAGGCCTCTCCGCGCTGATCGACGGCGTTGTATTGCTCGCCGAAGCCCATGAAGCCCCCCTCGGCGTCGCAGCCCACCTTCAAAGACAAGCTGTTGTGCTCGAGGCCTTCTACGTCGACGCGTATCTGGGTGGCGTGATCCGCGTGCCCACGCCGGATGCTCAGAGTCGCCATGCCTCCACCTTCGGCGGCATAGGGCATCACCACCGCGTCTTCTTCAAGGGTGGCGGGACCACTGCGCTCGAAGGAGACGACCTGCTCGTCACGACGCTCGAAGGACCAGATGGCCAGGGGGCCAATGGCGGTCTCTGTGTACGTTCGAGCCTCGATGGGCGAGGTGGGCAAGCGCATGAGCGTGCGATCACCAGACATGATGCGCACGCCCTGCTCATCGTCGAGCACGTACACACCATGCGACAGATCGAGGCGGCTGCCCTCGACAGCGGCGTCGACCTCAGGGGCCGCATCACTCGACATGGCGTCAGCGCCGAGATCAGTGCCAGATGTATCACCGACACTTGCGCCATCGTCACAGGCCCAGAGGCCACACACCCACAACACAGACCAGAGTTTCTTCACAGCTCACCTCACGTGCGACGCGGTGATCACGAAACACGGAACCGAGTGTGTGATCAATCGTCGAGACATCGATCGTCATCGGCCGCTATCCTGCGGCCATGCACGCACTTCGCACATGGCTCGGCGGCGTGATCGCCCTCACCTTCACCGGCTGCCTCGAGCCCGCGACACCTCGATTTTTCGACTCTGGTGTCGTCTCTGCTGACAGAGGTCTCCCCTCTGGGGCGATGGATGCTTCGATGGCCCGGGACGCCTCTGTGGTGATGGATGCAGCCACGGACTCTGATGGTCAGCCACCTGAGCGCGACATGTCACCTGAGGCGGACGCTGACGGTCCGGACCTCGATGATGCCCGAGTCGATGCACCTGACGCAGATGATCCAGGCTTCGAGGATGCCCGAGTCGATGATCCCGAAGACGCATTCCGGCCTGATGCGTCGCCTCCAGGCGAGCTGTTCGGCGGGGGCAGTGGCAGCCCCGACGATCCGTACATCGTGTCCAACCGCAACCACCTGCACAATGTGCGCTGTCGCCCTGATGCCCACTTCCTCATGAGCCGGAGCATCATACTCCGTGAAGGCGAGCGCAGGTTCCTCCCCATCGGAGGTGGCCTGGCACCCTCTGAGGGCTGCCCCGATGATCAGCCCTTCACCGGCAGCTTCAATGGCGGCGGTCATGTGATCTGCAACCTCGACATCGAGGTGGCCGAGCGCAATGTGCCAGCGGGCTTGTTCAGCACCATCAGCTCAGGCTCGGTGTCGAACCTGAAGTTGCTCGTCACGTGGGTCAACGCCGGCCTCGAGCCTGCGGGCATGGTGGCAGGACGCATCCTCAACGCCGGTCGAAGCCCCACCCTGCACAATGTCAGCGTGTCGGGCACCATCACCGGCGGCGGCACCACCGGCGGCGTTGCCGGGTACATCGAAGGCGCTACGGCAAATCGACTCGGGGCCAGAGTGGCGGTGGAAGGTCACGGCCCTACCGGTGCCATCTTCGGCCACCAGCTCAACACCCTGACCGACGAGGTGCTGGTCACACAGTCCGACGCGCAGATCGGCGGTCAGCGACAGAACCATCCTGTGGGTGGCGTCGCGGGGTTGTTCGAGGGTGAGGGGCGCATCAACAACTTCCAGGTCGACTTGAACATCCTCAACAACAACGCTTTCGGCGGGGTGGCAGGCAGGGCCGACACCACAGGCACCATCGGCTATGGCTACACCCGGGGCGCTCTTCAGGGCGAGGCCATCGGTGGCGGGCTCGTGGGTCACGTGGTCAACCTGACCAACCTCTCATGGAGCTTCACGCAAGCGAGCGTCTTCGGCGACGAGCTGGATGTGGGAGCAGCCCTCGGCCGCATCGAAGAGCTCGGCCGAGTCTCGGCGGTGTTCTTCGACCCGCTGGAGGGCGAGCCTCCACGCTGTGCCGGCTTGGACTCCGCGTCTCCAGAGCTGTGCAGAGCTGCGCCCACCGTCGACAACCCCAGCTACTTCTACCACAGCGAAAACTCACCCATGGCGGGCTGGAACGGCGCCATCGACGGACCGACCTGGGCATTTCCCGAAGACGATCTGCCAGAGCTGATACACGTCAGCACTCCGCCCATCATCTGCCTTGGGGCTCCGGATTGATCTCTCACATGTACATCCGACACATCCTCTGTGGCGTCATGATCGCGCTGACATGCGCTGCCTGTATCGATCCTCAGGCCCCACGTTTTCCCGATGCGCTGACCAACCAGAACGATCTGGACGCAGCCACGAGGGCCGATGTCGACGTACGTGTGGATGCAGCGCTCTCACCTGACGCCGACCGCACCACCGACGCAGACATCGTCTCTGAAGATGCATCACCTTCAGTCGACGCAGCGGACGAAGTCGCCGACACAGCCATTGAGGACGCTGCCATTGAGGACGCTGCCATTGAGGACGCTGCCATTGAGGACGCTGCCATTGAGGACGCTGCCATTGCGGACGCAGCTCTCGAAGATGCCACCATCGAAGACGCTGCCTTCGAAGAGGACGCCGAGGCCCCCGACTCGCTCTATGCCGGCGGCCAAGGCACCCCCGAAGACCCCTACCTGATCTCCACCTTCGAACATCTGCACAACATCCGCTGCCACCCCAACGCCAGTTTTACGCTGCTCAACGACATCACGATCCCGGACGGCCAGCCCTTCGTGCCCATCGGCGCCGAGCTCGCGGTCACAGAGGACTGCCGCGATACACCATTTCAAGGCACCATCAACGGCGAAAACTTCGTCATCTGTGGTCTGGTCATCGACGGCCGCCAGAGCGAAGTCCCCGTGGGGCTGTTCAGCCGCGTCAACGCAGGCATCATCCGCAATCTGTCCCTGTCCTCGGTGAACGTGGTGGCGGGCGCTCAACCCGCAGGGGCCCTGATCGGCGAGGTCATCTCCCCCAATCAGCTCGAGACCATCCTGCAGTCCATCTCGGTGAGCGGCGCGGTCAGGAGCGACGACAGCGCTGGGGGCCTCGTAGGTCGTGGGTCGGACGTCAGCATCGAGGGCGCAACCTTCACAGGCACCGTCGATGGCCGCGGACCTGTCGGTGGCATCGCAGGGCGGCTCAGCAACGCTCACCTCACCGAGGTGCAGGTGATCAGCGAGCGCATCCAAATCACCGAGTTGGGTGATCCCAGTGGGCGACCTGCAGGGGGCATCGTCGGCGAGCTCCGAGGCAGCGGCGGGCTCCGCATCTTCGCCGTGCAGGTCGACCTGCTCAGAGGGCAGCGCTTCGTCGGTGGCGCAGTGGGCCGGTGGTCGAGCGCTGATCCGATGACTGACGGCTATGCGGCGGGCACGTTGCAGACCGGTGGCGCCACCCCAGAGGCCGCAGGGGGTCTCGTCGGCCACCACCTGAGCCCGTCAGGGCTGAGCCGCGTGTTCAGCGCCATGGACATGACAAACGCTGGCCCGAGGTCCTCTACTGGTCGAATTATTGGCCGCTATGATGGCGACCTGGCCCTGGACAATGTCTATTACCAAGAAGACATCT
The DNA here is from genome assembly GCA_046290225.1 of Bradymonadia bacterium. Classification (GTDB taxonomy): domain Bacteria; phylum Myxococcota_A; class Bradymonadia; order UBA7976; family UBA1532; genus JBKAGE01. The sequence goes on from JBKAGE010000035.1 coordinate 123,818, forward strand.
TGGGCGCGGCCTGTGTCGGCGCCAACTACATCATGCCCGAGAACTGTACCGCCATCTCCAACATGGGCGGCTACTTCAACGTCCCGGGCAACCCCCCAATGTCACTCTGGGAGCATATTCGATGGGGCTTTGAGTTTGATATGTTGCCCACGTTGACCAACACACGCCCGGCGCCGGATCAGAGATGCCCCTGAGCGTGTACTCATATGCCCACTCCGTGCTGCTCTCGAGCCTTGCTGCGATGATCTGTGTGGGCTGTATCGATCCAGAGTCCCCCCAATTTTTAGACGGCGCGACGCCCACGCCTGATCTCGGCGCCATCGATGGCGGGCCTTTGACAGCCGACGTCCAGGTCATCGATGCAGGCACACCAGACGCTGTCGTTCGCTCCGATGGCAGCCTGGTGGGCGAAGACGACGCCTTCGAACTCCCCGAGGCAGACGCAGGGCTTGATGCAGAGGTGGCTGACGCCTTCTCGCTGCCAGATGCGTCGCCGCCGGGATCACTCTTCGCGGGTGGTGAGGGCACCCTGGAGAGCCCATATCTGATCACCACCACCGAGCACTTGCACAATGTGCGGTGCCGGCCTGCGGCGCACTTCATCCTCGGCGCAGATCTCACCTTTGCAGAGGGTGAGCGTTTCGTGCCCATCGGCGGCGAGCTCGCCGCCGGCCCAGACTGCTCGGATACCATCTTTCGCGGCCAGCTCTCGGGGGCAGGGCACATCATCTGCGGCCTCGATCTCACCTGGCCCGATGCCGAAGTACCCGTGGGGCTGTTCAGCAGGGTGGACGGGGCGGACATCTCCCAGCTCTCACTGGTCGGTGTGACAGTGCGCGCCGGCGACACCCCTGCCGGCACGCTCATTGGCGAGTCGGCGTCGTTCCCCCAGCGAGAAGCCTTCCTCGCCGACGTGTCTGTCTCAGGCACGGTGATCACCAATGGGCCCGCCGGAGGGCTCGTAGGCGCCGGCGAGTACATCACCTTCTCTCAAACAAGCTTCAGCGGGCGTATCTCTGCCCGTGGGCCTCTGGGAGGCATCGCAGGGCGGCTGGAGAATGCCTTCTTGACCGATGTGCAGGTGCTCGGCGAGCGGATCAACGCCGCCATTGTCGAAGGCGCCGTCGCGCAACCTGTCGGCGGCCTCGTGGGAGAGCTGAGAGGCACCTCGGCGATCAGCCGGTTCACCGTGTACGTCGAGCAGCTGCGCGGAGAGCAGTATGTCGGTGGCGCAGTGGGGCGGGTGTCGACAGATCTCACCCTCTCAGAGGGCTACACCAGCGGCGTGCTGGAGGCCGCTGGCCTCGAGACCGGCTTCCTCGGCGGCCTCGTGGGACATCACCAGATGAGCCAGGGGCTCGTAGATGTCTTCTCTACGATGGACATCAGCGCCGCGACGCCTCGGGCCTCTGTGGGCAAGATCGTCGGTGGTCACGACGGCGAGCTCACGCTCACCCGGGCCTACTTCGAGGTCAACGACCCAAACGATCTCTGCGTCGGCCCTGGCTACGAGGTGCCGGCCTCGTGTGTGGCGATCGACGGCGACGCTCAGTATTTCAAGAGCGTCGGCAACCCACCCATGTCGTTCTGGGCGCGCAACTTCTGGACCTTCTTCCTCGAGCAACTGCCTGCTCTCAACTCAACAGGGCCGCCCCCGACCGGTGCTTGCGATCGGTGAAAATTCGAGGATCGAACGTTCGAATTTCCATCCATGGGGCACTCAAACAACCGCCGTTGCACCAACTCAGATCGTGCTCTGTCCTCAACCTTTCGCCCTTCCGACCCAATCCAAACGCAGAACACGATGACATGGCACGACATCTGCTATGACATTCGCCGCCATCTTCAGAGGCCCCGAACACAACCCACATCTCGCTGAGGGGGAATCAGTGAAGCCCAGCCGCGTACTCAAGGCCGCCCCGGCCCTCTTCGCCCTGCTCGCCCCGAGCGCCGCCCTCGCCTGTGGCGGTCTCTTCTGCAACACCAGCCAGCCGGTGAACCAGTCCGCAGAGCGCATCCTGTTCGCCCGCGACGCCCAGGATCCTGCGGTGATGCACATGCACGTGCAGATTCAGTATCAGGGTCCGCCCACTGACTTCGGCTGGTTGCTGCCGGTGCCCCCCGACGTGCAGACCGATGTGGGCAGCGAGCAGCTGTTCACCCAGATGGACGCGCTCTACGGGCCCCAGTTCCAGCTGCAGACCGAGTTTGTCGGTGATTGCGATCTCGCCCTCGCCGGTGGTGCACCCAGCGCCGAGGCCGACGATGGCGGCGGTGGCCGAAATGGCGGGGTGCAGGTCCTGAGCCGAGAGGCCGTGGGGCCCTACGATCAAGCCATCCTCGATGCCGAGACTGTGGAAGATCTGCGCCGCTGGCTCGACGAGAACGAGTTCCAGATCCCCGAGAGCACCGACGAGCGATTGCAGGTCTACATCGACCAGGGCTCGGTCTTCGTGGCCCTCAAGATGCTGCCCGGCGCCGATGAGGGCGACGTGGCCCCGCTGCACCTGACCTTCACCAGCCCGGTGCCCGGGGTGCCGATCCAGCCCACCGCGGTGGCTGCTGATCCCGATATGGGCATCCTGGTACATGTGCTCGGCGAGACCCGGGCGATCCCTCTCAACTACCGCCACGTCGAGATCAACGACGCGCTGATCAACTGGGTGGGCGGCGGTCAGAACTACCCCGACGTGGTGAGCCACGCCGTGGACGAGGTCGACGGCGGCCACGCCTTCGTCACCGATTACGCGGGCTCTTCCGAGATGCTCGCCAACAGCCTGCAGCCCATCTCTGCCGAGCTGATCGACCGCATCGAAGGTGCGGAGACCTTCGGTGAGCTCGTGAACATGTTCGGGGGCACCGCCGACGCTGATCTGGCACGGGTTTTCGGTCTGCCCGAGGGCTTCGATGCCGAGGGTGTCGACGCAGGTGCCTTCTGGCAGTGCCCCTTCTGCTGGAACTTCGACGAGAACGCCCCCATCGACGGGATGGCCATGGCCGCGCAGCTGCGCGAAGAGGTGAACCCTGCCCGAGAGCACCTCGTGGAGCTGGCACAACACCACCCCTACCTGACTCGTCTCTACACCACGCTGAGCCCCGAGGAGATGAACCGGGATCCGCTCTTCGCCTTCAACAGCGATCTGCCCGCGGTGCCCAACATCCGCACCGCCACCCAGGTGATCGACTGCCGGGACGACAACTTCCAGGCCCAGAGCATCACCACCCCGAGCGGCTATGTGATCGCCCTCGAGGATGGCGCTCAGCCCGAAACGGTGGTCCGCCAGGACGGTGAGACGATCCGCGGCGCCGACAGCACGGGTGCCGCGGTGGTGAGCAGCTTCTTCGAGAGCGGCCCCCCCATGATCATCACCGACAACCGCGAAGAGATCTCCCAGGACTACTCCGGCGGTGCCGGTGAGGACGGCGGCTGTGACTGCAACGCCACCAGCAACAACGCCACCGCCCCCTGGCTGCTGGGCCTGGTCGGCCTCCTGGGCCTGCGACGCCGCCGCCGCTGATCTCGTTTACATGGTGGTGCCCTCGTAGGTACCGTGCCCGCCAGATGAACATCATCAGGCGAGCCCCCCATGCAGATCCCCGCTCCGATCAACCCGCCCGCCCGGACCCTCATGGGCCCTGGCCCCTCTGACGTCGCCCCTTCAGTCTCCCGCGCTCTGGCAGCCCCCACCGTGGGTCACCTCGACCCGGTCTTCTTGCAGGTCATGGACGAGGTCCGAGACATGCTCCGGGTGGTGTACGGCACCGAGAACGCGCTCACCATGCCCATGAGCGGCACCGGCTCTGCGGGCATGGAAACCCTCTTCGTCAACCTGCTGCAGCCCGGCGACAAGGCCCTGATCGGCGTGAACGGTGTCTTCGGCACCCGCATGTGCGAGGTGGCCCGCCGCTGTGGCGCCGAGGTCACCGTGGTGGAGGCCCCCTGGGGCCGAGCCATCGACCCTGAAGACCTGCGTGCAGCGGCGAAGTCAGGGGGCTTCAAGGTGATGGCCCTGGTACATGCCGAGACCTCTACGGGGGTGCATCAAGATCTGACCCCCATGCGGGCCATCGCCGACGAGGCGGGCGCCCTGCTGCTCACCGACTGCGTGACCTCGCTCTCGGGGCAGCCGGTGAACCTCGACGCCCATGGGGTGGACGCAGCGTACAGCGGCACACAGAAGTGCTTGTCGGCCCCGCCGGGCCTGGCGCCGGTGAGCTTCTCTGATCGCGCTGTCGACGTGTTGTCGAACCGCGCTCAGCCGGTGCAGAGCTGGTACCTCGATCTCAACCTCATCGCCCGCTACTGGGGCGGCGAGCGGGCCTACCACCACACCGCGCCGGTGAACATGGTGGTGGCGTTGCACGAGGCTCTGCGTCTGGCCCTCGAAGAAGGCCTCGAAGCCCGTTTCGCCCGCCACGCCGCCAACGGTGCAGCCTTGCGCGCCGGCGTGGCGGCCATGGGGCTCAGCCTGCCCGTGCCTGCCACTGAGCGCCTCGACCAGCTGACCCTGGTGGAGATCCCCGACGGGGTGGCCGACAAGGCTGTTCGTGGTCATTTGCTCACCCACCACGATCTCGAGATCGGCGGGGGCCTGGGCAAGTTCGCCGGCAAGGCATGGCGCATCGGCCTCATGGGTCACGCCAGCAGCCGCCGCAACGTCCTGCTGGCCCTCTCGGCCCTCAAGGGCGCCCTCATGGCTCAGGGTTTCATCCCTGCAAACGATCCCATCGCCGCAGCAGAGCAAAGCTGGAGCAGTAAGTAACTCCACCCCCCTGGTTTGGGGTGTAGTCCTCACCTACCCCCACCATCAAGCTCACCCATTCTCTTGTCGTAACACCCATTCAGGAGTGGTGCGCAGCCGACAGGCTTCGTACGTCAAGTTGCTGAGGTGGGTGAGCACATGTTCAAGAACCTTTCATTGAGTTGGAAGATCCCTGCGCTGTTGGTCTGCTCGGGGTTTTTGGTGGCGTCGATCAGCGGGGTGGTAGGGTACCAAAACGCGACAAAGATCCTCGAACACCAAGCCAAAGAGCATCTCGAGTCGCTGACACAGTCGCGCCGCTCGGAGCTGGAATCTTATCTGAAGTCCATCGACGAGACGCTGGCGATCAGCGCCGGAAACGCGCAGGTGAAGGCGGCGTTGAGCGAGTTCGGTGCGGCATGGGAGAAGATCGAGGGGCCAGAAAAGACGCTGCAACGACTGTACATCACCGAGAACCCGAACCCCACAGGCAAGAAAGAAGAGCTCGACTTCGCCTCTGACGGCTCTGAGTACAGTGCTGTGCACAAGCGCCACCACATCTGGTTCCGCGACCTGCTGCGCCGCCAGGGGTACTACGACATCTTCTTGTTCAACACCGAGGGTGATCTCATCTACACGGTGTTCAAAGAGCTCGATTACGCCACCAACATGAACACCGGCGAGTGGAAGGACACTGATCTCGCCAACGTGTTCCGAGAGTCGCTCGCGAGTGGCCAGCCCGGCTTCGTCACCTTCAAAGACTTCAAGCCCTACGCCCCCAGCCACGGCGCTCCGGCGAGCTTCATCGCGACGCCCGTCATCGGCGACGGCGGACAGACCATCGGGGTGCTCGCGTTTCAGATGCCCATCGACCGGCTCAACGCCCTCATGGGTCGCACCACAGGCCTCGGCGAGACGGGCGAGACCTTCATTGTGGGCACCGACACGCTGATGCGCAGCCAGGCCCGCGGGGTAAAAGAGTCCACCATCCTCACCCAGTCGATCAAGCTCAGCGCCGTGAAGGAGGCTCTCAAGGGCACGAAGGGCGTCACCTACGACGCAGACGTCGAAGGCCGAGACTTGCTGGTGGCCTACGACAGCCTGAACTTTTATGGCACCACCTGGGCCTTCATCGGGCAGCAACGCCTCGACGAGATCATGGCCCCCGTCAGCACCCTACGCAACGAGACGCTGGTGGCCACGGCGCTGTTGATGTTGGTGCTCGGGGTGGTGGGCTTCTGGTTGGGCCGCGGTCTGGTGGGCCCACTGATGCGGCTTCAGGGGCGCATGTCCACCCTCGCCGAAGGCGACGTAGACTCGGACATCCCCTATGTGACTCGCCGCGAGGAGATGGGGGCCATGGCCCGTTCGCTCCAGGTGTTCCAAGCCAATGAGCGCGAGAAGCGTAAGTTGCAGCTCGAGCAGGAGGCGCTCCAAGAGCAAGCTGAGCAAGCCCGCGTGCTCGCCCTGCGCACCATGGCCGACACCCTGGAGAGCGAGACTCAGGGGGTGGTGAAGGGGGTCTCCGGATCCGCCCGGACCATCAACAACAACGCCCGCAACCTCACCCAGGCCTCGAGCCGGGTGAAGGACAACGCCAACGCCGTGGCCGCCGCTGCCCACGAGGCGCTGGTCAATGCCGAGAATGTGGCCAACTCCACAGAGCAGCTGTCGGCCTCAGTGCAGGAGATCGCCAATCAGGTGGCACACTCCTCACAGATCGTGCGCTCTGCGGCAGAGGAAGCCGAGAGCGCCCAGTCGGTGGTGGGCCAGCTCCAAGCCAGCGCCGACGAGGTCACTCAGGTGTTGGGGGTGATCTCGGAGATCGCAGAGCAGACGAACCTGCTGGCCTTGAACGCGACGATTGAGGCCGCCCGGGCTGGCGACGCAGGCAAGGGCTTCGCCGTCGTCGCCGACGAGGTCAAGAGCCTCGCCAGCCAGACCGCGAGCTCTACTGAGGAGATCGGCCGCCAGTTGCAGCAGATGCGCTCGATCACCACCGAGGCGGTGAAGGCGATCCAGAGCATCGGCCAGACCATCTCCGAGGTGCACATGTCGAGTGAGGCCATCGCCACAGCGGTGGAGGAGCAGTCCGCATCGACCTCGGAGATCGCTCGAAGCGTGGGCGAGGCCGCCAATGGCTCTCGTGAGGTGACAGCTCGCATCGCCGAGGTGTCCACGGAGGCCATCTCCGTAGCCGACACGGCGGCGGTCTTCAGCGAGAGTTCACAGATTCTGGAGTGTGACGTCGACTCCTTGAAGTCGACCCTGACCCGCCTGGTCCGCACAGCGGTCGCCGATGTGGACCGCCGCGCTCACACCCGCTTCGAACTGACCCGCGAGTGCCGCATCGAGATGACCACTGGCCGAGTGTCGAGCACGGTGGGCAACATCTCACTGGGTGGCGCCCGCATCGCCTGCAGCCCACCGCTGACGGAGCACGCTCGGGGGACGATGTACGTCAGAGGTATCGAAGAGATCCCATTGGACTTCGAGGTGGTGGGGGTGCACAAAGACAACGCCCACCTGCGCTTTATCCTGAACGCCGACACCCGGATGGCGCTGGAGGCGACCTTCGACGGGTTCATCGCCGCGAGCGGAGGTACAGTGGACTCGGAGCCCCGGCGCCCGAGTCAAGCTCAGGCAGCACAACACGCAGCGTTCTGAAGCGTGCCCTGAGGCTCAGCTCAGCCCCTCGTAGAACGCCTCGATCTCTGCGGCGTACTTCTCGTTCACCACCTTCCGCTTCACCTTCTGCGTCGGCGTCAGCTCCCCGGTCTCGGGGGTGAAGTCCGCAGGCAGGATCGTCCACTTCTTGATGGTCTCGTACTTCGCCAGCTGGGCGTTGGCCTTTTCGACCTCGGCCTGGATGTAAGCCAGGAAAGCCTCGTGCTCCACCAGCTCTTCCGGCAGGGTGGGCCAGCCGTTGGCCCAACCCAGGGCAGGGCCCTGCTCGGGCTCGATGGTGAGCAGGGCGCTGAGGAACTTGCGACGATCGCCGATGACCACGGCGTGGCCCACGCCCTTGATGGCCCGGAGCAGCTTCTCGATGCTCTGAGGGGCCACGTTCTTACCGCCGGCGGTGATGATCAGATCCTTCTTGCGATCGGTGATGCGCAAGAAGCCGTCGCGGTCGAACTCGCCGATGTCACCAGAGTGCAGCCAGCCGTCGATGAGGGTCTCCGCCGTGGCCTCGGGCTTCTTGTAGTAGCCCTGGAACACGTGGCGGCCCTTCACCAGGATCTCGCCGTCGTTGGCGATCTTCACCTGGGTGTTGGGGAAGGTCAGGCCCACGGTGCCCATACGGCGGCGGCCGGGGAAGGGCTGGTTGAAGGTGGTGGGGCCACAGTCCTCGGACTGGCCGTACACCTCGTGGATCGGCAGCCCGATGGACATGAAGAAGTCGAGCACGTCGCGGCCGATGGGGGCCGCGGCGGTGACGGCGATCTTCATGCGATCGAGGCCCAGCTCGTTTTTGACCTTGCTGAAGAACAACGTGTCGGCAATGGAATACTTGATGCCGGCAAAGACACCGGGATCACCATCGGTGAACATCTTCATGCCCACCTTGAGGCCCACCTGCATCGACCAGTCTACGATGGCCTTCTTGGCGCCGGTGGCCTGACCGAGCTTGGTCTCGAGGGCGGCCTTGAACTTCTCCCAGACACGAGGCACGGCGATCATGAAGGTGGGCCGCGCGTCGACGAGGGTGTCCTTGAGCCGGATCATGTCGTCGCAGAACCACACGGGGTACCCGGCGGTGATGGCCAGGTGGATCGTGAACATCTGCTCGGCGATGTGGCTCAGGGGCAGGTACGACACCACGCAGTCGTCCTCGGCGACGGCGCCGAGCATCTCGATGGCGTTCGAAGCGGCGAAGGACAAGTTGTCATGGCTGAGCATGACCCCCTTGGGCTCACCGGTGGTGCCGCTGGTGTAGATGAGGGTGGCCAAGTGCTCGCCCTTGAACTCGTCGAAGCGATCTTCGAGCTCGTCGAGGAAGGGCCGCCCGGAGTCGAGGAACTCGGTGAAGGTCATGATGATGGGATCTTTGATGCCTTCACCATCGTTGATCATGACCACGCGCTTCACGTGGGGCAGATGCTCACGGGCCTCGACGAACTTGTCCCACTGCAGCTTGTTCTCGAGGACCAACACCTTGGCCTCGCAGTGGTGGGCCACGTACTGCATCTGCATGGGCTTGAGGGTCTGGTAGATGCCCGTGGCCACGCCGCCGGCGCACATGGCGCCCACGTCGGCGATGACCCACTCGGGGCTGTTATTGCCCACGATGGCCACGGCGTCGCCGATCTCGTAGCCCTCGGCGAGCAAGCCACCGGCGAACAGGCGACACCGCTCGGCGTAGGTGCGCCATCCGATGGAGTGCCACACCTCACCGCTGGAAGTCTGAACCCGGTACCACAGGGCGGGGCGATCGCCCTGCCGCTGACCCTGACGCATCAACCGATCTGGAATGGATTGCCGCACCGCTGCTCGTCTCCTGTGTGAGGACCTCTGAATTTCGTGATGTCGCTTGGCTACACCTTGCCGTCTGCGGTGGCAAGGGCCTGATACAGCTCGGGGCGCCGGTCTCTGAAGAAACCCATGCCCGCCCGGGCCCTCGCCAGGGCCCTCCGATCGAACCGCGCCACCCGCACCCCGGTCTCGTCGCGACCCATATCAGCCACCAAATCACCCCCCGCGTCGGCGATGAAGGAGCTGCCGTAGAACAGCTGCCCCGACTCGTCGCCCACTCGATTCGACGCGGCCACGGGCATCCAGTTGCTCACGGCGTGGCCGATCATGGCCCGGCGCCACGGATCTCGGGTGTCGAAGCTCGGATCGTGGGGCTCGGCGCCGATGGCTGTGGGGTAGAGCAGCAGCTCGGCCCCCATGAGGGCCATGGCCCGGGCGGCCTCGGGGAACCACTGATCCCAACAGATGCCCACGCCGATGGGCCCCCCGGCGGTCTGCCACACCTTGAAGCCGGTATCCCCAGGCCGGAAGTAGAACTTCTCTTCGTAGCCAGGGCCGTCGGGGATGTGGCTCTTGCGATACACACCGAGCTGGCGCCCGTCGGCGTCGATGACCGCGAGGCTGTTGTAGTAGGCCTGCCCAGCCCGCTCGAAGAACGACACAGGCAAGACCACCTGCAGCTCCGCGGCGAGGGCCTGCATGCGGGCGAGGGTGGGGTGCGACTCGACGGGGTGAGCGAGATCGAAGGCCTCTTCGATCTCTTCCCGAGGGAAGTACAGCCCCTCGAAGAGCTCTGGCGGCAGGATGATCTTCGCCCCCTGCCCCGCGGCCTCTCGGATCAACGCCTCGATCTGATCGACGTTGGCCGCCGTGTCGGCGCCAAAGGCCGCCTGGATGATGCCCACGCTCAAGTGGGTTGGGGTGCTGTCCATGCTCAACGCTCCAGGAGATCGACGGCGAGCCGGCGGTGAAACTCCACCTCGTCGGCGTCGGTGATCTCGTCGTGCCAGTGGTTGAGGGCGGTGTAGATCATCGACGCCACCAAGGCGAGCTCACGGGGCGCGATGGCCTGCTCTGCACGCACAGCCTTCATGAGGGGCTGCAACAACGCGTGATCAGGGTTGATGGCGCACCCTTCACCGCTGGCGGTGACCACAGGTGCGTTCCGTCTCAAGGGGTAGGCCTGCATCTTCAATCGATCGAGGTGCAGGTTGGCCAGCAGCTCGGCGTTGCCTCCGCGGACGCGCTTGAGGGTCTGACGGATGGCCTCCAGCACTCTGATCTCGGGATCTTCAGGCTGAGACGCCGCCACAGGCTCCGATGCCTGCGAGGCCTTCGCGGGCGCCTCCTCGTGCCACAGAGCCAGATGCACGAGGCTGTGTGGCCTCTCGTTGAGTGCGGTGAGCACGCTGATGAAGGCGCCACCTTCCACGGCATAGACCGGCACGTCGTACAGATCTTCGAGGAGGGCGCGCTCGATCCGGCCCATGGCGCTGCCCTCTCGGCGCTCTTGCTGCCTCAACACCGTGACGAGGTGACGCAAGAGCCCTCTCGCCTCCTGTTTGGCTGCACGCTCCAAGCTGTCGTTCTGAAGCGCTTCGGCGAGATCTCGATAGAGATCGGCCCCCTGACGCTCGAGATAGATGCTCTGATCACGGGTGAGCAGCGGGGTGCCCTGCTCGATGTTGATGGCTGGCCCCTCGATGGATCCGGCGATGGGCACGGACATCGACGTCCGGGCGAGGGCGCGGCCTTCTTCGCCAAAGTCGACCGCAGGGTGCTCGGCGTCGAGGGGCAACCAGATCTCACCTCGGAGGCCCCGGTTGTCCACGAGCGTGTGGCCCAGGGTCTGCTCGGGACGCTCTGGCAAGGGCGGCGCCTTGGTGCGCGCAGCATGGCGCCGGGCAAGCCGGTGGTGATGCTCGGTGTAATCCTGGAAGGCGCCGAAGAACTTCTCCAGGCGCTTGCGCACGTGAAAGTCGGCGATGAGGACGTGCAGATCAGCCTCTACAGGGGCCTCGATCTCCGGCATCGACGGCAGAAACCGCACCTTGCCTGCCCGCTCAGCTGCACCGGCGATCGCCTCGAGGCTGGCGAGCGTGCCGTCCACCTGAGGCAAGATGGGCAACTCCCGCAGGCTCTTCAGCAGCCCCTTGCGAGCCTTCAACGCGTTGGCGCTCTCCAAGGCGAGGTGATCGAGCACGTGCAGACCAGCCTCTTGCCGCTCTGCCTCGGAGAAGCCCGCCCAGGCTTCGAGCACAGCCTTCATCAGCGCCTTCGGGCTGTCGACGAGGGCCTCGACCATCGCCGTGAGCGCAGGATCATCGCGCCGGATGGCGAGCTGTTCGTCGAGCTTCAACCCAGGGTGATCCAGGGCGCCGACGAGGGCGCGGCCGTGGGCCACAGTGTGGGTCTGGATCGTCTCCACGTGCCGACCTCGGGTATGCACCATGAGCTGCACGTCGGTGTGTCGCGGGTGAGGCGTCGTCAGCGCCACAGCGCCTGTCACCGGGCCGCCCTGATCTTCGGAGATGTCGATGGGCACCTCGACGAGCACCCGCTCTGGCGGCGGCGCGACATCCACCTGGGGCCGCGCTTCGAATCGCGACAACGCCGCCTGACGACGGGCCCACGCCCCAGCGCCGAGGAGGGCCTCACCAAAGACCTCTCTCAACAACGAGGCCGACATCTCGCCAAGGGCGATGACAGGCTGCTCGAGATGCTCGGCCCCTGCGCTGTCGGCATACAGCACCGGCGAGCCAGCGGTGAGCGGCGCACACAGCGCCATGAGGTGGACCGGCCCCTGCTGGCTCGGCCAGATGGGGCGCAGCGCCAGCGCCTCGATGAAGGCCAGCGCCGCAGGCGGCACCTCACCGGCCCCATCGTCTCCTGGCGTCTCGAGATCACTCCGTTGCCTCGATCCCGCATCCCGAGCGACGGCGGCCACAGAGGTGGGGTCAAGCTCTCCCCCGCCGGCAAGCCGGCTCTCAATGGCCTCGGCGACAGCCTTCGGGCCGTGGCGCCGGGTGATGCGCATCATCCGGGCCCACTCTTCGACGAGCCGCTCAGGGGCAGCCTGATGTCGGGCAGCCGCCCATCGGAGATACACTGGCTCAGGGGCGAGAAAGCCCGTAGCCCGACACACAAGCGCCCAGGGCCCACCGGGCACGCGCTGGCCCCGTGACCGCGCACCGACGAGCTTGCTGACCACCTCGGGCACCAGGTGGGCGAGGGCGTGCCAGGCCTCACGCCTCAGCCCGTCCATGCCCCTCTCTACGGCGCTCCAGTGAAGATCGGGTATGAGGGTGTCATCGTTGATCGCAGCAGCGACTGGCCCGATGACGTGATCGGACCGTAGATGATCGAGCGGGCGGCGGTTGCGCCAGGCCCAAAGCTGCTCAATGGATCCGAGATCTCTCACGGGCGCTCCGAGCACACCGGATCGGCGCCCTTCGATCTGCACCTGCACCCACATCTCGTCGCTCAGGTACGGATCTCGCGGCCACTTCCCGAAGAAGATCTCTGCCTGATCGCATTGCCGCCGCACCTCGGCGCTCGACAACGCGCTCGCCGAGGTGAGGGTGGCTCGGCTGTCGCCATGGGGCCACAGCAGCGGCAGCTTCTCGAGGGTGTTCGCGTACAGCCGCCGTGCTGCACGATCGAGCTGGTTGCGCTTCTGGGCCTCTCGGAACACGAGGGCCAGCTCGAGCAGCACGCGACGGGCAGGTGTCGCCCGCGGATCGTCCTCAGCGAGCCACTGGGGATAGGCCTCAGCCAACAGGGTGTACAGGCGATGACCCGCGAGCTCCACCGCTCGACGGCCGCCATCGCCCAGAGCGGCGCTCTGCCAGCTCTCGTCCACCTCGACCCGCCGACCCCAGAGCGTGGCGGAGACAGGGTACCGCCCAAAAGCCTCGATGGTGGCCACGGCAAGGCCATCTCCTCCGAGGGTGAGCCTGCGAGGATCGTGCGCTTGCTGCCGGTGGAGGTACACCGCCCCCTCGAGGCCGTCTTCCGGATCAGTCAACGCCAGTTTCACCAGCACAGCGTCGTCTTCGGGGATCGTCAACGGCTCCAGGCTGGCGCGGCGCTGATGGGCTTTCTGATCGAGGGCCCACCGCTCGGAGTAGTCCTGCAAGGCGCCGAAGATGCGCCTGAGCGCCTCCTGCTCGGCGTCGCTCTCCACCCACAACACCCTGCGCTCCGGATCGACGGGCGACTCTCCCTCTGGAGCGCCGTGAGGCATGTAGAGCAGGGCACCTTCTCGGGCCCGGCTGCGGGCAGCTTCTTTCAGGGAGATCGTCGGCCCGTTCACCGTGGGCAAGCAGGGCACATCGGCCATCGCCACGCCCGCTTCGGTCTGGAGCGCCCGATGGCTGCCTTGTCGAGCGAGGGTGTAGAGCACATGGTGCAGCGCCACTTTCCGGTACGCCGGGTCGAGCTCGGGCCATCGCACCACCAGGGCCTTGATGAGATCAGCTCGGGCTCGCTTGCAGCGTCGGAGCACCCGCTCCAGGGCCGGGCCTTCTGCCACCCCATCGAGATCGTCGTTGAGGGTGAGCCGCACATCGTCGATGGCCGCCACCAGCCCTGGATCAGGCGCCGGCGCATGGCCCAGGGGCCGCTTCTCGCGATACACCCGCAGCCCCTCGGGATCAGGGGCGTCATTCACGCCGAGCTGAAACCGCGACGACAGCCCCACGATGCCGTCCATGCCCACGCCGGTGCGGTTGCCGTCGCCGATGTCGAGGGTGACGAGGGCATCGCCTGGGGCCAGAGCCACCTCGGCCACAGGGCGGGCGGAGAGCGCCCACTGTCGTCGGGCCTGCTTGAGCCAGTCCGTGGCATCTTCGAAAGACTCAGCCCCGAACAAACGCTGGAGCAACTCGCGCTCGCTCTTCCCCGGGACCAGCACGAGGCGCTCGGGCTCGAACTCGCAGCGCACCGCCTCGGAGATGTAGAGCTTCGACTTCGGCGACCAGCTGCGGATCACGTGCAACAGGCTGCACAGCGGTTCACGTTGTCCTGTGGGGGCGTCGCTCTCCGGTGGACCCGCCACGGTGAAGAGAGGCGCACTCAGCAGCGCCATCAGCGGCCGCGGCGGACCGACCTCGGCCTCGGGCAGCAACGGCCACAGCGCGATCTCGCCGATGGATTCGAGGGCGTCGCGCATGCCCTGGGCGCTGCGCTTGCGCATGATCAGGGGCAGATGCTCCGGATCACCTTCCACTGCTCGGACCAGTGCGGCGTAGGTGATCAGGGCCGAGTCGAGGGTGGTCTCACTCTGGTCATCGTCCACCTCTTCCACGAGCCAGCTCAGCGCCCGAATCAACGCTGGATCAGGTACGTATGCCCTCAGGGCCGCCATGAGCCAGTATCGATCCGAACGGAGCGCCCCCCGCTCGATCACCGCCTCGACGAGGGCGGGCACAGCGCCGAGCACCTGCTCGATGACGGCGTCGTAATCAGAGCCCGTGACGATGTCGTCCAGCGAGAGCGTCGACATCAACCGCTCATCGACGAGCGCCACGTGAAAAGGCCCCAGAGGTGATGTCTCTCCCCGCTGGGTCAGATGTCTACTCTGCCAGAAGACGTCCACCTTCATGGCCCCCCCAGGGCGAGGCACGCTGTGCACGTCGATGGCGCGTTGGGACACCCCGAGCACGGCCTGACCCGTGGGCCAGCTCACCGACACCGGCGCCATGGCCCACTGCTCCCCTTCTCCTCTCAAGGCCAGGGCGGTGGTGGTGTTGCGCAGGCGCCACAGCCGCACCCGCTCAGACCAGTCCACCGCCTGTTGAAACGATGCACCAGCGTCGACAGCTTTTTGCAACGTGGGGAAGTGCGGGTGATCGACCAAGTGGAGCTCGGAGGTCACACGGCGCCATGCCTCGGCGGCCTCTCGGGGCAGGCTGGGCACAGCAGGGGCCTCGGGGCTCGTGGACACCCAGTCGATCAAAAGTCGCCCGATGCGCTGGCGTCGATCCTCCGGCGCCTCGCCGTACTCACCGATCAGCGCACCGTACAGCTTCATCGCGGCGTTGACGAAGCGGCGCTCCAGATCATCGCTGAGCCCAGCATGACGCCACGAGGCGTCGACGTCGACGCCTGCCCCTGTCGCGACGGCCATACACGGCAAGTGCGGGTGAAGTTGAACGTGGTCGACCACATGACCGTGCTTGCACACCGCCACTCGATCCACCTTGAAGGCTGACGTGCCCTGAGGCAGCGCCCCCTCGGGCACCAACGCCACCCATCCTTCACCGCCAGGCCAGCTCAAACGCTCCACGGCGAGGGCGGCCTCGGGCACCTCGGGCTGTCGCGCCGTGTGCCGCTGACGACCATGGGCCACAACTGCGGCCTTCACCTCGTTCTCCACCAGCGTCGGTGGGGCGAGGCCGGCCCTGAGGGCGTCGCGGCTCTCCACGTCGAGGCGCAGCACCACCCGATCATGGAGCCAGACCGACAAGTCAGAGGGTCGGAGCACGGGATCTGGCAACTCGATGTCGCCCATCACCGCCTTGGGGCGCTCACCGTCGAGGTGATCTCTCAGCGCCGAGATCGACCACCACTTGCCTGTGAGATCGCGAAAGCACGGGGTGCGTAACAACGCCCCATGACGTTTGCCCGTACGCTGCAATGCTTCGTACACGCGGGGCAGAAAGTGTGGGTGGGGCTCGCGCACATCGTCCACCGCCTCGGCGAGGCGGGCCATGAGGGCGTCAGTGGCCCTGATGACGGCCTGATGGATCTTTCGACGCCCCGTGTCCCGGGCGATGGTGGTCAGCTCGGCATCCGCCATGTCTTCGGGGACCTGCAGGCGTGCCACCCGGTGCTTGAGATCGTGATACGTCAAGCGACACAGCGCGCGCCCTTCGATGCGCACGTCGACCCAACCGCCTTCTTCACCGCCCCGAGGCAGGCCGACGACGCCCGTGATGTCACCGTGGGTCACCTCTACCTGGGCCACGACCTCGCCGAGCCCGAGCGCTGTGGGGATGACGGGCTGGGCCATGAAACGCACTCGGCGGGCGCGGGCCTCGATCCATGGCTGAGCATCCACCAGCGCATGGGGCTGCACGACTTTCTCGAGCCAGCTCCAGGCATCACCGATCACTGGCACCCTCGCGCCCTCGAGCTCTGGTCCCGACTGAGCTCGACGCAAGGCGTAGAGCCGCCGACCGTTGGCCGCAGCCTCTGCCCGGGCCTCGTCGACGGTCATGGGCACGAGCGGGCCCCGCACGGAGGCTCGATGCATCAACGGGATCGACCTCAGGGCCTCGATCAAGGGCCTCAGCGTGCCCTCGCGGGTCTGGGGCAGCCAGCGGTTGTCGAGGGCCGCCGCCAGGACGCCCCGCATTCGAGCGAGCACATCCCGCGGAGGCAGTGCATCGGCGCTCAGGGCCTGGACCTGCTCGATCACCAGCTGGGTCACCCCCTCGCTGACGAGCTCCAGCGCCTGCGTGCAGGCCCCGTCGTGCACGATGCCCGACCAGTCGGGGGTGGGCTTGAAAGCCGTGCAATCTACGGTGGCCACGAAGGGCCCCAGCTGCCGTAGGGCGGTGCTCACCTCGATGGGCGTCTCTGCCAGTAACCGATCGTGCCGCAGCCAGCGCACCACCATGGGTGTGTGTACCGTCTGTCTGCCCGTCCAGAACCACCCCGACTTCTGAGGCTCGAGGCGGGCCACCTCACCCTCGAGGGGCATGTCGTTGATCCAGCCAGAGAGGGCGTGCCGCTGCACCGCGTCAGGCGCTTGAATGGCCGTGACGGGCTTTCTCAGGTGGCTGTCGGCCCACCAGCTGCGGGTGTAGTCTTCAGTGATCTCTGCCCGGGCTTTTCGGCCGAAGACCTGGGTGACCACCCGCTTCTCTCGCAGATCAAGGCGCACAGCCCGGGGGGGCACCTCACCGGATTTCCCCCAAAAGGGCGCACCGGCGTCGACCCAGGTGATCGGCCCCTCCTCGCGCCACGCCTGCAGATCGACCAACCGGACCGGCTGCTCGCGCAGGTCGCGAAAGAGCGGGCACCGCATCAGCGCCGTGTCACTGCCCATCACCTGGGCAGCGGGGCCCTCTTCACCACCCTTGGCCTTCAGCCCCAAGGCCGCCTGGACGAGGCCCTGCCAGCCCTGGTTCGCGCTCAGATAGCGCAAGAGCACATCTCGCACCGCGTCGTCTGTGGGCCGCTCGATCAGCTGCTCGGCGAGGCGCAGCATCAGCCGCTCCAGCGCCTCGTGGAGCGCCTCGGCAGCCGTCTCCAGCGCCTCGTCGATCTTCACACCCTCGTAGGTCTCATCGGGGGTGAGATCACCCTGCAGCACCGCCACCAGCCCGGGGATCTCCGAGGGCAAGGTCCGCTCACCGAGCAGGCAGCCATCGACGATGAGCTTGACGCTGATCCAATCGTCTTCGTTGCCGCGGATGCCGAGCTCGCCCACGAAGCCCTTCCAATCGATGGGCACCTTGGCCAAACACCACAGCGATCCCAGATCAGGCTGCGCCGTGCGCAACCGCCACGCCTGGCGGTGCCTGGCCCGCACCGCCTCTGCCTCGAGGGCCTCGGTGACGTCGACCAGCTTGAGGTCGGTGACGCCATGGCTCCTCGCAAAGCCCCACAGCGCCGCTCTGCGCTGATCGTCGAGCACGATCACCCAGGGCTGCTCGGGCATAGGCACAGTGGGGCCCTCGGTGTGGGTGTAGGGCACCTCGTCGCCTGCCTGGATCCACATCAGCAGAGCCCGAGTGGGGATGGGCTCGCCCAGGTTGGACAACCACAGGTCGCAGTCGAGCACGGCCCTGGCCACGCCCACCAGCTCGCCACCGAGAGCGTCGAACAGGCGATTGCGCAGCCAGTCGGGGATGAACCGCTGTCCGCCCTCTTTCTCCACGAGCATGCGCCACAGCTTTGGCGCCACACCCTTGAGGCCGCGGACGACGTCCCACCACGCAGTGTCCATGACGATGTTGCGCTGAGAGACGTCTTTGGTCAGAGCGCCGCTCTGCACAGTGGCCAGGAACCCAGGGGGCAAACCCTCGTCTTCGAGGGTGTGCGTGGTGATCCAGACGCCGTCTTTGACGAGGTGCACCGCAGGCGGCTCTTGATTCGCCCGCAGGGCTGCCACCCCCTCATAGTCATTGCCTTTCACCTCGGCAGTGACCTCCCCCCCGGTCACGAAGAGGCCCCGGGAGACGGTCTTACCGTTCACCACCACCTCGCACTGGGCGTAGCGGCACTTCGTGGTGAGGATCTCCACCTCCCGCAGGGTGCCCACCATCCACCGGAACACCTCGCTCGCGCTCACGCTGCTCAGAGGCTCTTTCAGGTGAACGTGCGTGCCCGTGGGGGCTGGGTGCAGATCTTTGAAGCTGTCTCGATCGGCCTCGGCCATTTCGAGCATGGCGCCGGTCTCGCCGTCGCCGCTGGTGACCTTGACGAACTGCGGCGTGAGGGCGGTGGCGGCGTTGAGGCCGATGGCCAGGGCCTGCCGCGCCTTGAACACTTGCTTCGGCGCCCCACCGTCTTCGCCGAGCAAGGCCTCGTACAGCCTGTCGAAGTCTTCGAGGGTGAAGGGATCACCGTCAAAGCGCAGATGCATGTCGTCGGTGTCGATCTTGAACTCAAGGCGGCTGGCCCCTTTGAGCACGGCGGCTTCGACGAGCAGCAACATGTAGTGCAGCGGCTCGGCGAGCTGGAACTTCTGCATCTTCGACCGGGCTTTGTCGCGGTCGAGGGTGAAGCGCCCCTTGGAGTCGATGCGGCCCTCTGCCTTGAGGGCCTCGATCATGTCGTCGAGGCCGCCTTTGCTCATCGCCGACGCTCTTCCTCCCCGCCTTGAAAGTCGGGGTCTCCCACGCCGTCCCAAGTGGTTGATGGATACACTCTATACAGAGAACAAATGAGCAGATAAGTTGAGTAGATGGACATCAAGCGGGCATACCGATTCAGGTTCTACCCGAGCGAAGAGCAGGCGAAACAGCTTGCCCAGACGTTCGGGTGTGTACGCTTCGTTTACAACTGGGCGCTGAGGTTGCGCAGTGACGCTTGGAAGCAACGCCAAGAGAGCATCAGCTACGGCCAGTCCTCCGCAGCCCTCACGGCCCTCAAGAAGACCCCAGAGCATGCGTGGCTCAAAGACGTGAGCAGCGTACCTTTGCAGCAAACGCTTCGCCACCTCAACACAGCGTTTGGCAACTTCTTCGCCAAGCGCGGACGCTACCCGAGGTTCAAGCGCAAGCATGGGTCACAATCAGCGGAGTACACCCCCAGCGCCTTCAAGTGGGATGGCCAAACCCTCAAGCTGGCTAAGATGAAGCGCCCTCTCGATGTCCGGTGGTCGCGTCAAGTGCCCAAGGGCGCTCGGGTAACCACGGTGACCGTCTCCAGAGACGCCGCGGGGCGCTATTTCGTGTCCATGCTCGTCGACGACGCCGTAGCACCCTTGCCCAAGGTAAAGGGTCAAGTGGGCATCGACCTGGGGCTGACACATTTCGCCACATTGTCCACCGGCGAGAAGGTGGCTCCTGCCAACGTCCTGAGAAAACAAGAGAAGAAGCTGGCTCGACTGCAGCGACAGATGGCCAGAAAGAAGAAGGGCTCGAGCAACAGAGTGAAAGCCCGCATCAAGATTGCCCGTTTGCATGCCCGCATCGCAGACACACGCAGGAACTTCCTGCATCAACTCTCCACTCGGCTCGTGCGCGAGAACCAAGTGATTGCCGTGGAGAGCTTGTCCGTGAGCAACATGCTGCGTAACCACTGCCTCGCCAAATCCATCACCGACGCCAGTTGGTCGGAATTCTTGAGACAGCTTCAATACAAATGCCTGTGGTATGGGCGCACTCTTGTTACCGTCGACCGCTGGTTTCCGTCCAGCAAGCGATGCTCAAGGTGCGGCTACACCCACACGAAAATGCCGCTCCATGTACGTTCTTGGCAGTGCCCTGAGTGCGGCATCACCCATGACCGCGACATCAACGCGGCACGCAACCTTTTGGCCGCCGGGCTGGCGGTTTCTGCCTGTGGAGAGCTTGTAAGACCCACCTGCGCTTCGGCGCAGTTAAGGCCTTGGCCTTAGGCTTCTGTCGGGCGCGGCTTGTTGAAGCAGGAAGCTCCCCGAAGTGATTCGGGGAATCCCCTTCCTTTAAGTCGGGGAGGATGTCAACGCCAATCTACCCAGATCTTCACCTGAGCCTCGTCGGGGGCGTGCTTGCCGGGCTCGGCGAGTTCGATGCTGAGCCCCTCGGGGGGCACCTTCACCCCACCAAAGTAGAGCTTGGGGTTGGCCCACCGTTCCGAGGTGCGATCGTCGAAGCGCTTCACCGCAGGGGCGGGGCGCTTCTCCGTGGGCACCAGCGACTTGCCATCGACTCGGTAGAAGACGAGGGCATCCTCGAAGGGCTTGAGGCTGAAGGGAGCGTCGAGGGTGTGCATGTACCGCAGGGTGCGATCGCGCATGCGATAGAAGATGCTGGGCTCGGTGGGCTTGCCCGGCCCGGCCTTGGGCTTCTTGACGCGGTAGTCGTACAGCTCGCTGGCGCCCCAGTACCGCTCACGGGCTGCGCCGGGCAGCATCTCGTTGATGATGCGGTAGCTGTACATGAGGCCCCGGCCTTCGTAGGTGATGTCCTGCACCGGAGCCTTGGGCCGATGGCACTCGGCCTTCAGCTCGGCCTCCGGCAGCCCCACGGGGTACCAGCCCATGTCCCGCACGAAGCAAACGGTCTTGTAGAAGGCCGACTTCATCGCCTCTTGAGCGCTCTCGGACTTCAGCTCGTAGCGGGTGTCGAAGGCCTTGTCGTCGCCCTGGAACCACGTGTCGAGGCCCGGCAACTTGATCTCGTTGGGGTTGGCGTCGACGGCGAGCAGGAACCCCTTGCCCTGACCGTTCGTCGCCGGATCGTTCTCGCTCCAGGCGTAGGCGCCGTCGTAGTACCAGAGCACCACACCCGGGCGGGGCCGCGAGCGCACCGCCGCCATGGCCTGGGCCTTCGGATCGAAGAAGAACTTCACCCCAGGGCGGGCGAGGCCGGCGTCGTAGCGGTAGTGATCCTTGGCCTCAGCGTAGGGATCTCGATGCTCCACGAGGTAATAGTGGGGCACCAGCAGGGTGTGCTTGCCGGGGCTGCGGGTGAAGCCGTCGAGGCGCCACTCCGCCGCCGCTCGGGCCTCGAAGTCGTCGGTGAACATCGCGGCGCCGTCGGCCTTCACAGTGACGTTGTCGATGAGCATGCCCCGCATGACCGCCGCCATGTCGGTGAAGTAACGCAGCCGGAACAGCGCCTCTTTGCCCTTGGCCGCGCCGAGATCGAAGCTGACGTTCACCCAGGTGGGCGCCAGGCAGGGGTTCTCCTGCTCGGCGCTTCGATCTTCCCCGTGAGCCAGCTTCTTCTTGGGATCGCACGCCTTGGCGCTCTCGTTCTTGCCGTCGCCGTCGAGATCACCCGAGAGCCCGGTGAAGCCCGGCAGGCTCTGCTTGCCGTCGTGGCCGTGCTTGGCGGGCATCATGGCCTTGTCGGTGGGCAGCACCCGGGTCCACGACCGGCCCCCGTCGGTGCTCAGCTCGGCATAGACGAAGTCCCAGCCCCCCTCGACCTCCCACCAGGCGTCGAAGCTGAGCGTGGCGCTCTTCTTGGCCTCGCGCAGATCGAGGGGCAGGGTGGCGGTGCGGTTCATCCCGTTGCCCTGGCCGCTGTAGAGGGCCATCTTCCCCTGCTTCTCTGCGAGCTCGGTGAGATCGAGCTTCAGAGTCTTCGGGGGCAGGATGATCATGCCCGCCCGCCACAGCCCGGCCTTCTGATTGGCCCGAGCCACCGAAGCGGGGTCGAGAGGATCGTCGAGGGTGCGCAGATAGAATGAAGAGGTGGGCTTCCCCCCGAAGGCCGGAGGCGTGACGATGATCGGTCGCAGCCACCCGAGCATGATCCGAGACCACGCCGACAGGTTCTGGGGGCTGGGGCTGGCGGTGCTGCTCATGACCTCCCAGCCACCCGTGGAGTTGCTGCTGCTCCGGGCGTAGATGTCGGGCAGCCCGATGCTGTGACCGAACTCGTGGATGAAGGTGGCGGCCTCGGTGTACTCGGACTGCATGTTGTAATCGAGAGACCACAGCCCGTTGCCCATGGGCACCCCGCCCCGGGCGTGGGTGCGCCCTTCCACCACGGGGCCCTGACCCTCGCGCCGCTGGATGGCGAACCGGTGAGGCCACAACCGCTCGGCGCACTCCCGGGCCTCGGGGCTCAGGGTGTCGATGACGTCGGGGGCGGCGTTGGGGGTGAAGACGGTGTGCAGCTTGTAGAGCCCCTGGCACGAGGACTGACCGCCGCCGGCGTAGATGAGCACGAGGTGATCGAGGTAGCCGTCGGGCTCGTCGAGCACGCCATCACCGTCGAAGTCGTTGGGATCCCACCGATCATAGGCATCCCAGTCGAGGTTGCCGTGCTGCTTCACCGCAGCCTTGAGGGCCTCCTCCACGAGCCCCTCGGTCTCGCTGTCATTGCGCCATGAGCCGCC
Organism: Bradymonadia bacterium; assembly: GCA_046290225.1. Classification (GTDB taxonomy): domain Bacteria; phylum Myxococcota_A; class Bradymonadia; order UBA7976; family UBA1532; genus JBKAGE01. Next base: position 146,548 of record JBKAGE010000035.1, read on the forward strand.
GGCAGGGCGCTTGGGGGCCCCATAGGCAGCCCGAGGCCGCTCGAGCTTCACAGGAGGCAGCACCTGACCCTGCAGGTGGTAGGTGTTCAGGCTCTGCTGTCGATAGTAGTGGCTCAGCGTGTTGGGCTTGGCGTAGCCCTCGTCGAAGAGCAGATCCTCGTAGTAGGCGGTGAGCTTCAGGCCCTGGTTCTTGCTCTCCTTGAACCGCTCAAAGCCTCGATCCTGGAACTCCACGAGCACCACGAGCAGGTTGTGGGGCTTCTTCTTGCTGGCCCGCACCGGGGGGATGTGATCCCACCGCAGCTGCGGGTTGCCGAGCCGATCGAAGCGCATGGCGGCGAGATCTTGCACCATGCGGGCTCTGGCCCCAGAGAGACCCTCTTCACCGATGGGGCCGTCTCCACCCGGGCCGATGGCGCCGGCGGGGGTCATGGTGAGCAGCAACAGGGCGGTACACGCGCTGACGATGTGTCGCATGGAGACTCCACGGTGATCGGGCCAGATGATCAGGACCGTGTCGTCATAGCTGATTTTCGGTGGAGTGTCGTGGTGACGCGTCAGGGCACTTCGAGGCACTCGAAGAACAGGTTGATGTCGCAGATGCCCAGCTCAGCAGTCTCGATGGCACATTGCGCCACGGGATCTGCAGGGTCCAGCTCACCACCAGGGCATAGAATCTCCTGGCAGAACCCCGGCGGGAAGATCCCGCACTCCTCAACCAGCCCGCAAATCTCCTGGCACGTGGGCACCGGGTCAAAGCACGCCGCCACAGCCCCGGCATCGCACACGCCATTGTTCACCGCTGCCCCCACACAGGCTGGCAGCGCCTGCAAGAACTCCGGAGGGCTGCTGGGGCTGCCTGCGAGGCCAGCGCAGTCCACCTGACAGTCACCATCAGCCCCCCAGGGCGCCGGGCATGGTGCAGCGGTCTCACACGCAGTGACACAGGCCTCAGGGATCACCTCGTCGAGGGCCAGACACGCCTGTATGCCTCGGCACCCAGCCACTTCTATACAAGCAAGCTGTACATCGAGAGGCGCCGGATCAGGGGTGCACTGGCGCTCGCACAAGAAGACGTCGAGCTGAGGATCACAGGCGAGCTGCCCCTGGCAGAGCGCCTGGCAATCAGCGCTGGGTTGCTCACCCTCGAAGCCTGTACATGCCGCCACGGCACCGCAGCCCTGTTCGAGACGCACCGACTCGGCGACGCAGGCCGCCTCTGCAGGCAGCACACCCTCGACGCAAGCCGCGGCGCAGCCCTCGTCGGCCACGCCACACCCCACCGCAGCCTCGCAGTAGGCACCACAGCTCACCTCGGCCTCGAGCGGATCGACACACGCGCGGAGCACATCACAGGTCGCCGTGGGGGGGAGATTGGCGAGGCACTCACCGGACTGCAGCCTCAGCGCATCTTCTGGCGGCAGCGCTCGACCACACGACCTCATACATGCCTCGAGGGTCCGATCTGCCTCAGGATCACACTCGGTGGTGGCCCGGCAATACTGGTAGCAGGGCGTCATCTCTGGCGCCGCCCCGCGTCCGACCTCGTTTTCGCACTCGAAGACGCTGAACGTGCTGCCGAGGGCCGACTCGCAGACCGGCGCTGCGCCGGTACACGCCACCTGCTCCACCACGAAGGCAGCATCGACCAGGTGGTTGTCGTCACATCGAAGGGCGCAGCTCTCCACATCACGCTCGAAGCCACATTCGAGGCGGCGATCGCAATACACGTCACAGGCTGGGGGCTCAGGCGGTGTGCAGGCCGCCATGGCATCGCAGTCATCGCCCGCTTCGGCCACGCAGGCGCGCCATTGTTGCTGTCGCTGAGGCGCGAAGCCTTCCACACACGCTTCGATGCAGCCTTCTGCATTGCCGGCAGCAGGTGGCAAACCACACCCGTCGAGGGCCCCACACCACTCACCGCAGATGGCCTCAGGGCTCACACCATCAAGACAGCCCGTGAGCGCACCACATGTTTGCGCAAAACGACACGCCAGCGCCTCGGTCTGCGCCAGGGCCGGATCTCCACCGAGCCTGAGGGTGTCGACACACTGCTGATTGCATTGGGCGAGGTTCACATCCTCGGGCAACAGCCCGCACACCGACTGCGCCTCGCACAACGCAGGGCATTGAGCAGCGGCACCGCCATTGCCGCCTCCTCCACCTTCGAAGCAGCGCTCCAAGGCGTTGAAGTCACACTGACCGTTCACGAGCACCTGGCTCACGGTGCATTCGAGGATCGGCTCGAAGAAGATCGGATCTTCTTCCAAGATGAGGCCACATTCGAGCAGGCAATCTTCGAAAATGGGCTGACACTGGCCAATGACATCGCAGAACGCGCGGCAGTCCGCCACGGGTGGCGGATCTCCGGGCTCCGGCACCTCGAAACACTCCGCCACGGCGCCGCAAGCATCGCCGGCGATGCGCACACAGCTGTTGCGCTGCTCTCCACGCAGGCGGGCGAGGGGATCGACCGCATTGATCTGCGCGATGCACTCCGGCACGCAGGTGGCGCGATCTTCGATCCCACACTCCACGGCAGCCTGACAGCGGGTCCCACACTCTTGATACACGGACTCACCCAGGCAGCCCCAGAATGCCTCCTCCTGGCACACGCCCACGAGAGACTCGCCACAGGCAGAGAAAGCGCTCTGCCCGTCTGCCTCCCAGCCTTCACAGGTGGCGACACATGTCCCGATCGGATCAGCGAGCCCGCACCCCTCAGCGGCTTCGCACACCTCGGCGCAGGTCAACGCGGGGGGCTCGGGCAACGGGCAGAACCGCAGAGTGCCGCAGGCCTCGGCCCCCAGGCATTCGAACCAGACCTCGGGTGCCCCGCTGCTGCTCGACCGCTCACAGGCGGTGAGGCAGGCCTCGAGGCTGCCCCAGTCACGGGCAATACGCTCGCAGTCCTCGAAGCGTCCGCAGGCCTCTTCACACGAGTCGATTTCCACGGGCACGAAGGCATCAGAGGCCATCATCATGTCGGGCGGTGAGGCATCTGAAGGCTCAGCGTCTACATCGATCGCCCCATCGATACGCATCATCGCATCTGGAAGCACCTCACCGGCGTCAGCCTCCAAGCCCATGTCAGGGCTCAGCGATCCATCAGTCACCACCCGGCCTGTGTCGGGGGTTTCCGGATCAACCTCGCTGGCTTCTTCCACCGTGCAGCCCCAGGCCAGCAACACCACCCACACCCACCACCGGCTCAACGCGTTCACCATGACCAACCTCCTCCTCTCGCTTCTGACGACCCCGGTGCACCCAACATACCAAGAGGTCCCAGACTGTAGACACCTCCCACAGGTGTAACCGTGTCGCCTACAGAGATCGGGAATATTACGGAGTGGTGGTGCCTGAATGACTGCCCACGAGGGGGGGTCTGTTGCGGGTGTCAGGGCGAGCACGACTTGCCCGAACCAATACTCAGAAAACAAAACTTTGAGAGGTACACCATGACTCGCTTCAACACCCGTTTCGCTGCGCTCCGCAACCCCCTCACCATCGTGCCTGCCCTCATGGCCATGGCCCTGATCGGCTGTGATGTACAGGACGGCGACGACTCCACCTGGGGTCAGAACAGCAACTGGGACACCAATGAGAGTCCCCCTGAGACTGTCGATCCTGGTGGTGGTGCCGAGGAGGGCACTGAAGAAAACCCTGAAGAGAGCGCCAACAATGGCACCACCGAGGGCGACTTCGTCTATGTGGTGATTCGAGACGTCTCCGAGGGCTACAACGACGAAGGCACCCCCGGCGTCGACATCTGTGGCGTGTCGTTCGTCTGTGACGACGGCACCGAGGGCTGGGCCTCTCGTGCTGAGCTCGACACCGGTGCTGGCTTCATCTGTGGTGAGGATGACCTTGAGTGTTTGGCTGATCGCGGCGATGCCATGGCCGCCATCGGTCAGCCGGAGGCCTTCTGCGAGCCCCGCTCGGTGCCCAGTGAGTACGTCTCCCTCGGCGTCGGCGGTGAGCTGACCCTGCGCATGATGGTGCCCGGTGATCCCGGCGCACTGGAGGCCCGTGGCGGGCTGGCGGGCTGTACCCTGGTGGTGCACGAGCTCGACGGCATGACCCACGAGGCCTACACCGTGAACGTGTGTGACTCCGCTGCTGGCGACAACTGCCAGAGCGAGAACCCCATGGTGATGGCCAGCAACGGCGGCTCTGTCTCTGTGGAGGTGCCCATGGCTGCCCCCGAAGAGACTGAAGACGAGATGGTGGCCGTGAACGACTGAACGACTCACGACGCTCACATTTTCGACCGCCTGACGTCAGATTTCTGAGGGGATGGCCGGGGGTTTCTGCTTCCTCCCCTGGGCATCCCCTCTTCTTTTTGTGCCGCTGTACAGCTGCGAAAAACCCAAGCCCGAAAATTGCTATAACCCTCCCAGCGAGTTCGACACGTGAGGAGGACGCATGGCCCGCAACACATTCACATGGCTGATGTGCTTGTCGTTGATGGCCCCCCTGTGGGGCTGTGACGACGAAGAAGAAGGTGGTGACACCGGTGGCGCCGGCGGCGCCGTCGCAGGCTCTGGCGGTGAAGCTGGTGGAGAGGCCGGCGCAGGCGGTGCCGTAGCAGGCTCGGGCGGCGACGTCGGTGGATCGGGCGGTGCGGTCGCCGGTGCAGGTGGCGATGTTGGCGGATCTGGCGGCGCAGTCGGTGGATCTGGCGGCGAGCCCGGTGGCGCCGGTGGCGCCGTCGGAGGCGCTGGTGGTGAGCCTGGTGGTGCCGGCGGCGCAGTAGGCGGATCTGGCGGTGAGCCCGGAGGTGCCGGTGGTGGCATGGGTGGCGCCGGTGGCGTACCTGGAGGCGCTGGCGGCGCTGGCGGTGAGCCCGGAGGTGCCGGCGGCGGTATGGGTGGCGCCGGTGGCGGTGGCATGTGTGAAGACATCCCCGTCTTCAGCCCCGAAGATCCAATGTACGATCGCTATGAAGGCACCGGCGCCAACAACGCCTGCCGCCAGGACGCCGACTGCATGCCCTCCGGCTGCAGCGGCGAGGTCTGTGCCGCAGAGCCCGTGGCCTCTACCTGTGAGGCCATCGCCCCTGCCGGCGGCGCATGTGGCTGTGTCGAAGGTCAGTGCATCTGGCACACCAACGAATGCGGTGGTGGCTGCGACGACGCCGATGGCGACGGCACGTGCAATGATGCCGACAGCGACTGCAACGCCGACGGCACCCCCTTGATGTGCCGTCGGGTCGCCCCCGAATGCCCCCCGGGCACCGTGCCCGAGATCACCAACGGCTGTTACACAGACCGCTGCGTCACCTGGGCGGAGTGTGGCGGAGATCCGGGCCCCGTGGCCTGCGCACCTGTGGTCGAAGGCGAGTTCGGGCTGTGTGATGCCATCCTCGGCTGGGCACCCAGCGGTGTGGCGGGTCAATGCATTCAGGTCTCGGGGTGTGGCTGCGACGAGGGCTGTGAAGGCCGCGTCTTCGAGACCGAAGCCAGCTGCCAGCGCGCCTGTGGCGGTGGTGTCGATCCCGGCGGACAGATGTGTGGCGGCTTCGCCGGGCTCGAATGTCCCGACGGCCAGCAGTGCATCGACGATCCCAATGACGATTGTGATCCACGCAACGGCGGCGCGGACTGTGCGGGCATCTGTGTCGAAGGCCCCGCCATGTGCTCACCGATTCGCCCCGGCGAGTATGGCGATTGTCGCGCCGTCATCGGCTACGGCATCGGCCTCAACGGTCAGTGCCAGGCCATCTCCGGTTGTGGCTGTGACGAGACCTGCGAGGGTCGAGTCTTCGAGAACGCCGCAGACTGTGAGCGTGCCTGTGTCGATCCTCTGCCCCCGCAAATGTGTGGCGGCTTCGCAGGCTTCGAATGCCCTGAGGGCCTGATCTGTGTGGATGATCCCAACGATGAGTGTGATCCCGCGCAGGGCGGCGCTGATTGTATCGGCATTTGTGTAGAGGATGACTCACCGGCCCCCAACCAATGTGCGGCGGTGCAGCCCGGTGAGTTCGGGCTGTGCGAGGCGGTGCTCGGATGGGGGATCAACCCCCGAACGGGCACGTGCAGCGTGGTTTCAGGCTGTGGCTGTGACGAGCGTTGTGATGGCCGGGTCTTCGAGGATCAAGCCAGCTGCCGAGAGAACTGCGAGCTGCGATGACCTGAGCGGACGGCCGTGCCTTTGGCACCGCCTGTAGCGGACGGCCGTGCTGCGCACCGCCTGTAGCGGACGCCTGCTTCGGCTTCGCCTTGCAGAGCTGTAGCGGACGCCGAGTCTGCCTTCGGCAGCCTGAGCTGTAGCTTTTTAAGAGACTTTTGGTGTGGCTGGTGGGTTTCTCAACCCAGGTAGGGGCTTACGCCGAAAGTGGTGCGTCAGGGGCCAACAGCATCTGCGGTAGATGAACCCACACACACCCCCCTCAACTGATCTTCAAAAAAGCTACAGGGAATTTGCCGGAGGCAAATGAGCGTCCGCTACAGCTCTCGCCAAAGGCGAGGCGTCCGCTACAGGCGGTGCGCAGCACGGCCGTCCGCTACAGGCGGTGCCAAAGGCACGGCCGTCCGCTCAAGGCACTGTCGCTCAACGAAACAGCGATTTGATCTTCCCTACGAGCCCTCGCTTCACCGAAGCCCCCACCATGCTCGCCGCTTCATTGGCCACCGACTGACCCAGGGCAGCAGCGCTCGCCCCGACATTCTCTGCAGCGCGCTCGGCAGCGCTCACGGGCACGCCCCCACGCGCCACCACTCGGGGCACTGGTCGCTCCGGCTGCTCCCACTCTTCTGAGAGATGCTCCGCGAGGGTGTTCACCAGTGAGGTGAAGTCTTGAATCTTCGCCTGCAAGAACACGCGCTCGGGCACGCGCTGGTTCTGAATCGGGGCAAAGGCCGCCTCGAGCTTGCCGAGCTTCTCCTGGGCGCGGTTGAGGCACAGCTCCATGGCATAGCGTACCTCGTCGGTGTAGCGCTCGAGCTCCATGAGCAGCTCTGCGGCGTTCTCGGCGTCGCTCACGGTCTCATCGTCGTGACGCTCCAGGATCTCCACGAGCACCGGCACACAGCGCAGGTAACCACGGGCTTGGGGTGTCTCGTCGAAGTCAGCGATTTGATACATGTTCGCCAGATGACGGGCGGCGAGCCAGCGGGCCTCTCGTGATTTGCTGTCGAGATCGGCGAGGCACTGCTCCGGGGTCAGATCTTCGGAGTCTTCGTCGTCGTCATCGACATCGCGGGTGGCTTTGTCGGCCACCAGCATCGCCGCCACCTGATTTTGCATGTTCTGCTGAAAATTCGGGGTGTATTTGGCGTACAACTCGCCGTACTGCGTGGTCAACTTGAAGGTGGTGTCTGCCGCCATGGCAGCATTCCAGGCGTTCTGAGCGCGCTGATAGCCCGCATGATCGAGCCCGAACTCGGCCACCACCTGCTCAAACGGCTCACCACCAGCGATGCGGGCAGAGATCGCGGCATATTGCTCGAGGGTGATGCCTTCGAGCACGTCCTGACTCATATCGCGTACGTCACCGAAGTGCGCCTGAGTGGCCCCTTGCTGCATGAGCATGGAGAACTTCGCCTGCAACTGCCCTGTGGGATCAGCCTCGAAGCGCTCGTACCACACATTGTAGGCCGTCCAGAAAGTGTGGCTGTTCATACCCAGGGACTGATTGAGGAACTGCTCGAAATGCCCTGCAGCTTCAGCGTCACCGTATTGAGCCTGCAGCTCACTGTATTTGGCCATGCCCTGGGCCGCCATCTCGAGAGTCACACCGTGGATCGCTTCACTCAAAACTGAACCCTTGTACAGCAAAACAATAAATCGAGGTGACCATAGCGGTCGCCATGGGTCCCGGCAAGACACACCCTTACTCAAGTGACTCAAATTGGCCAAAGCACCTGCCGATAACATGAGGGGTCTGAGGAGTGTTTGTTTTATGCAGTCAACTGGGCAGCTCAACCTGAAGCAGTCGGGCATTAAAGTGCTTGTGGTTGAAGATGACGAGGTGGACCGCGCCCTAATACGAAGGACGCTGGAGCAAACCACACAAGGTTACGTCATCACCGAAGCGACAAGCTGTGTCGAAGGTTTGGTGCTCATCGGTGAGCAGACCTTCGATTGTGTATTGCTCGATCTCAACCTCACCGACGGCGAGAGCATCGATGTGCTCATCGCTTTGGAAAAATCCGACAACATGTGTCCGGTGATCATCCTCACCGGTGAGGAGACGACCGATGCACGGCGTCACGAAGTCTTCAGCCGCGGGGCTCAAGACTTCCTCGAGAAGCAGACCCTGAGCCCTGCCATGCTGAGCCGGGCTCTTGAGGCGGCCATCGAGCGTCACAACCACCTGCAGCACATGCAGCGCGATCGCAAAACCTACGAGTGGCTGGCCACGCAAGACCCGCTCACGGGCCTACTCAACCGCAGAGGCCTCGAGCGCACTGTGGAGCGCCTGCACAGCGAGCTGAGACCTGACCAGACCCTGCCGTTTCACGTGTTGCTCGTCGATTGCGACGACTTCAAGGGCATCAACGGCCAGTACGGGCATGCTGCGGGTGATCGCGCCCTCAAGTGCATCGGCGCTCAGCTCCGGGATCAGGTGCGGGCAGGTGATGTGGTCTCCCGCATCGGCGGAGACGAGATGATGATCCTGCTCAACCAGCATGATCTCAGCGGTACCCTGAGAACGGCCGAGCGGCTCAGGCGCGCGATCTCGGAGACGTTGATCACCTGGGACGACTCTGTGTTCCGACTCACTGTGAGCATCGGGGTGGCCCCCTACCCTGCCGGCGTGCAGTCGGTGACAGAGCTGCTCAAGATCACACAAAAAGCCCTGGCATCGAGCAAGGGCGCCGGCAAGAACTGCGTGCACGTGGCCCCCCAAACGGCGAGCGACGGCGAACCCGAGCGGTTCGAAGACTACCTGCAGGCCAAGATCGCCCAGGCTGCGCAGGACGGTGAGATCTTCGTCGAAACACCTACGCCGTTTCTTCAGACTCTCGATCCGATGCGCTGCCTCTCGACGCTCGACCCCTCGGTCTGTCAACGTACGGTGCTCCGGATCCCTGCGCGGGATTTGATCCACTCCCGAGCCCTGGAAGCGCGACTCGCGCCCTTGCGTGCTGCGGGCGTGACCATCGAGCTGGATCTCGAAGCGCCGGACGACATCAGTCATCTGCTGCACTTTCTGCCCGATCGCCTTCACATTCCGGATCACATGATCGACGGGGTGAGCGAGCATTCGGAGGCCCGACAGACGCTGGAGCGCCTGGTCCTCATCGCCGAGCGTCTGGGCGTACGCGTCACCGGTGAGCTGGTGAAGAACCACTCGGATCGCGCCATCATAGAAGACTTGGGGGTGAGTACACCGATGCCGCTCTCGGGTCTGCAGATGCGGAAATCTCCGTAGGGTCCCGCTGCTGTGCAGCGGAATTCATGCTATCCCCCCATCCATGACGTCCTCCGCATTCGGTGCCCTCTGGGCCGAAGACATCGACCTCTCCGATCTGCAGTTCGCCCTCCCGGCGCTCGCCCGGCATGGCCTCGCGGTGCATCTCGCGTGGCACGCCGGGTCCGACGATGCTGATCGGCTCGCCCTCGCCGCTGAAGCAGCCACATATGGGGTGCCCGTTCGGCCTTGGCTGCTCCTGCCACCCGAGGAGGGCTATTGGGCCGGTGCAGAGAACGCCGCGGTCTTCGCCGACACCGCACGACGGCTCTTCGATCGCTGGTGTGGCGCAGGTCTCGCCCCAGGGCTGTGGGTGGTGGACATGGAGCCGCCGAGACACCGAGTCGAGGCCCTGGACGCCGCTCTGAAGGATGGCATACGACGATGGCCCGCCATGTGGCGCCAGCTGCGCGACGAGGCGAGCGTCGACTTGAGCACCCCAGCGCGGGTCTATGCCGATCTGGTCGATGAAGCAACCCGCCTCGGGTTCTCCACGTGGCTCACCACCCTGCCCATGGTGGCCGATGACTTCGCCGCAGGCACAGACACCTATCAGCGATGGCTGGGACTGCCTGTAAATGGGTCACCGTGGTCGGTGGTGTCATTGCAGGTGTATCGCACCATGTTCGACGACAGCCTGCCCTGGGGGTTGAAGCAGATGGGTGTGGGCCCTGGCATCGTGGCCCGCTATGGCCGCCTGGTCCGCGCAGCATTTGGTGATCGCGGCGGGTTGGACTTGGGTCTGGTCGGCGGGGGTGTCATCGAGGACTCAGGTCGATACTCAGCACCGAAAGATCTCGGCGCTGATCTCGCAGCCGCTCATGGTGTCGGGGTGCCTGCAAACCAGATATCGGTCTTCTCGTTGGAAGGCGTGCTCGAACGTGGACCTGTAGAGGGCTGGCTGGCGCCACCCACGCACAGGCCTGTGAAGGCAGGCATCAGGGCAGCGTTACAAGGCAAGCTGATGACCACGCTGGCCCGCTTGGGGCGTTGAAGCTTTGAGATTCAGTCGTCCGACTCGAGCGCATCCGCCATCGCCCCTTTGAGTGGGGGTACCCAGCTCCCCATATTGGGTACATCGAGCGTGTCGGGGGCCTGCTCGTCGAGGCTCACCAGCCGTACCAGTGCGTCGACGCAGTCGAACAACATGCTGTTGTCTCGAGGCGTATAGCCTCCGAGGGCCTGCTGATACACGTCGACCCCTTCGAGGAATCGGGCCACCGAGTCGGCGTCGGGGGCGTCTTCCTGGCACACCCCGTACCCGAGCTTCTCGAGATACAGCGCGTTGAGCGTCTGCTCGTACTGCCCGTGGATCGGCAGCGCCATCATGGGCACCTGCAGATGCACCGCCTCGCCCATGAGGGAGAAGCCCGCCGCCGCCACCACCGCCTGTGCAGTTCGAAGATCGTCCACAAAGCCTGGGCCGCTGAAGGGCATCAGCTCGATGTTACCCTCGGCGCCGGTCTTGCCCGTGCCGTACACCTTGAAACGACGATCCGAAAGCCTCTGCAGATGTGGGATCAACGCCTCGGCGGCCTCTGCCTTGAGATACACCAGCACGTGATCACCCGGATCTCGCGTGGCCTGCAGAATGTCGGGGCGCAAGATCGGCGGAATCAGCGTCGTACGGCGCTTGCGCACCGTGGGAAAAAAGAAGCTGGTGACGAGGTAGTGCCACGCGCCGGGCATCTTCGCCTTCACCACATTCTTCGCCAACAGGAACGCCCGACTGCGCAGGGTGGTGACGTCATCGTCGTGGGCGCAGCGGTTGATGATCTGCATGTTGTCGAGGCCGATCACCGGCAGGCGGTGGTTCAGACCATAGAGATAGGCCCAGGTCTCGAAGTCGCTGATCACCAGGTCGGGGGTGAAGCCCGAGTCGATGAGTTTGAAGTAGGCCTCGACGTTCTTCTTGAGCCCCTTGGGCAGCGCCTCGAGGTTCGCCGAGAACGTCTCGCTCTTGTCGATGCGGTTGCCTTCGATCTGAAACGTGAGCCCGTGGATCTCTTCGACGACGGCCCGCTCACCAAAAGGCGCCAGCTCTCGCCGCAGGTAGTCGTGAGCCTTGCCCGAGACCACCACACGGACCCGGTGGCCCCCTTCGAGCAGATGGCCGAGGACCACCCGGCTTCGGGTGGCGTGGCCCATGCCCTCGCCCACCACACCATAGAGAATGTTCATGCGTCCTCGCGCAGTGTCACCCTGATGAGCCAGATCAAAAACGCAAAGACGAACACGTTCAAGCCTGTATCCACCACCGAGGGGCTCAGCCCTGCAGCTTCGGCGGGGTTCGGGGCCCCTGCCTGAACGTTCCACGCCGAGGGCAGCGCCGGATCTGGCGCCTCGGAGATGCGGGTGGCCGAGGAGAGGGCCTTCACCTGCTCCGGGCTCAGGGGCCTGCTCGACGGGCGAATCGCCGCCGCGGGACCGCCACCACCCTCACCGAGGCCCTGACGGCCAGGGCCGGCAATGACCACCTGAGCGGCGAGGGTCTCCATGGCCATGTTTTGACCAGGGTACGTTGCCGGGGGCAGACGAGCCTCTCTGAAGAAGGGCAACTGTGACACCCGGTTCGCCGTCCACTCCCCTGTGAGGTTCACCAGAGCAGCCTGACCCGAAGACAGCGCCTCGCTCACGGCGGCCTCACCTGGGGGCACCAACAAAACCACAGCATCGAGCTCCTGGGCTGCGAGCTTGCCCAGCAATGACTTCACGTCAGAAGACGTCGCGGCCTGTTGGGTCGACAACGAGAGCAACGCCTCACCGGCCCATGCGCCACCACTGTCGCGCTCTTGCACCCCCACTCGACCAGAGAGTGGATCCTGCACCTGCAGATCGTCGGCTCGGCGGAGCACGTGCACCATGCGCGTGCCCAGGGCCGCCACCGCCTCGATTCGATCTTCACGGATGAAGCGACCTCGACGGCGGAGGGGGAAAAAGCGCTCAGCCCCCAACACCGCGAGACGGGCCTCACCATCCACCACCGCCTGCACCGGATCACGGACCGGCTTCACGCTCACCGGACGCCCGGAGAAAGCCTGGCTCGCAGCCCGAAGCGCCCGCTGAGAGGGCTCTGTCAGACCATCGGCGGCACTCACCGCCACCACGATGGGCTTCGCGCCCTCTTCGCTCGATCCTTCGGGGATCAGCTCTTCGGCCTCGAGGAGCTGCCGCGCCACAGCCTTCGCCGTCTGGCCACTCACCTCTACGGCGTAGTTGAGGGTGCGCATCTCTTCGACGGAGATCCGGTTGTGCAGGCGGTTGAGCACCGCCTCGAGATCTTTGTGGGTGCTCATGGCCCCCGTCCGAGCCACCACCGCCGCCTCGTAGGGCGGGAAGAAGCCCAGCGAGTCTTCGAGCACGTGCAGGCCCAGGCCCACGATGGCCCCGTCGGTGGCATAACCCACCGCCACGTCAGCTCGACCATCGAGCAGCGCCTCCATCCGGGCTTGCGGGTCGTTCACCACGAGAGGCTCGGCGGCCATGCGCAAGCCGTAGCGACGCAGCAGCGCCGCGAGGCCATCGCCAGGGCGTCGCAGGAACTCTTGAGGCGCCGCCACCCGCACGCCGCCTTCGAGGCGGGCCAGATCAGCGATGCTCGACCAGCCCATGGACTGTGCTCGGCCCGAGGGGACCAGCAGGCGATAGCCATTGTCGAAGCCCATGGGCACCACCCAGCGCAAGCCCAATGGCTTGTAGAGCTTACGCACCAGATCGAGGCCCTTCTCACCAGAGGGCGACGCCCCCACGAAGGCCAGCCCTGTGCCCGTGTAGTCCACCATGACGTCGAGCTGACCGCTCCGCAGCGCCCGTTGACAGGCATACGTGTCGTCGCAGTCCACCACCTGCTCGGCGGGGAGCCCCTCAGCCCGGAGCAGGATCACCAGCGCCTCGGCAAGCACCTTCTGCTCGGCGAAGCTCTTCGCCCCCACTCGGATCGCGCGGCTGTCGTCACTGCAGCCGAGCAGCGTCAGTACCCAGAGCCACCAGAGATGCCGCATCACAGGCCTCCCTCCTTACCTGGCACCGCCATATCCGGTGGCGGCACCTCCGTGGTGGCCGGCCCATCGGGGATCTGGCTCAGCGCAGAGCGGCTGCGGCGTGTCTTCGGCGGGGGTTGATCCACCGTCTCACCAGCTGCGGTGTCGGCGGCCAGGGCCTTGAACAAAGCACTCACTTGTATGAGCAGGATGAACACGAAGGGGATCGCCCCGCTCACCGCCGCCGCCCGCACCGCGTAGATGTTCCCCGAGAGCATCAGCGCCGCCCCAAGGGCACCCAGGATCAACCCCCAGCCGATCTTCCGGCTCGTGGGCGGGTTGAGGGAGCCCTTGCTGGTGAGCATGCCCAGCACGAAGGTGGCCGAGTCAACGCTGGTCACCAGGAACACGAAGAGCAGGAACAGGGTCACCACCCCGAGCACGCCGCTCATGGGCAGGCGGTCGAAGAGCGAGAACAGCGCCACGGTGAGGTTCTCTTGCACCATCTGACCCACGCCGCCGGCGCCGAAGAGATCTTCGTAGAAGCCCGTGCCGCCAAAGACGCCGAACCAGATGATGGAGAACAGCGTGGGGGCGAAGAGCACCCCGAGGATGAACTCCCGGATCGTGCGTCCCTTGCTGATGCGGGCGATGAAGATGCCCACGAAGGGGGCCCATGCGATCCACCAGATGAAGTAGGTCAGCGTCCAGCCGTGCAGCCAGCCCTCCACGGCTTCACCCTGATAGGGGTGCATCTGCAGCGACATCTGGGGCAGGGCAGCGATGTAATCGGAGAGCGAGGTCACCACAGTGCGCAACAAGAAGGGCGTGGGGCCGGCGAAGAGCATGAAGCCCAGCAGCAGCAGCGCCAGCACCATGTTGATGTTGCTCAGCCACTTGATGCCTTTGTCGAGGCTGGTGGCGGCACTGGTCATGTAACTGATCACCAGCACCACCAGGATCGCCCAGGGCACCCAGGAGGCGTCGTTGGGCGTGCCCGCCACCACGTGCAAGCCGGTCTTGAGCTGGAAGATGCCCATGCCGATGGAGCCCGCCACCCCGAAGGCCACCGCCAGGATCGCGATCAGATCGGCGGCGTAGGCCACGGGGCCCACCCAGCGGCCCGAGAACACGCTGCGGATCGGCGCCCCTGCCAGATAGGGCGTACCTCGACGGAAGCCGAAATAGGCCAGCACCAGCGCCCCGATGCCATAACAGGCCCAGGCGTGTAGCCCCCAGTGGAAATTGGTGATGTTCATGGCCTGTCGAGCAGACTCGACGGTCCCAGCCTCGCCCACCGGCGGGTGCATGAAGTGCGTGAGCGGCTCCGCCACCCCCCAGAAGAGCAACCCCACCCCCATGCCGGCGCTGAACAGCATGGCGATCCACGAAGCGGTGCTGAACTCCGGCTCGTCTTCAGGGCGGCCGAGCTTGAGCTTGCCGTACTTCCCGAAGGCCAGCCACAGCGCCAGGATCACAAAGGCGCTCACGCTCAGCATGAAGAACCAGTCGAGGGCCCTGAACGATGTACTCGTCAGCGCCTCGGTCGACTCACCGAGGGAGTCGGGATCAGCGATGCCCCATGCGGCGATGGCGGCGCAAAATGGAAGGGAGACATAGAAGAGATTGAGGCCACGAGGCCGGGCAGGGCCGGTCTTGTCCGGCATGAGAAAGCGTCCTCCTCCAGCGCAGTCGGGTCTCTCATCACTGCGAGAAATACCGCGATGAAATTACTTTGAGCACTGAAGGTTTTAACAGAACAGACTTTCACCCGTAAGGGGGCTGCTGATCGTGCGCTGGACTCATATCAGCGTGCAAACGCAGCCCGACTGGCTTCGATGAAGGTCTTCAGACCATGGCCCGGGCGGCCCAGCACACGCTCCACGTCTGGAGAGACCTGCGACGCCCAGCCTGCAGCCTTCACCCGCTCGAGACCCACCATGTCGTCGGCCATCCACTCGGGCACTTGCTGCGCCACCATGCCGTCGCGCAGCTGCTCAGGAGAGAGATCGACATAGCCCACGTCGTAGCCCGCCACCTCGGAAATCCATTGGGCGATCTCCGCCTCGGTGTGGGCCTCCGGCCCGGTGAGCTCCAAAGTCTGTCCAGCGTACAGCTCGGGCGCCCGCAACACCCTCACGATGACCTCGGCGATGTCGGCGGTGCTCACGTAGGCCGTGGCCTGACCTGCAGAAGCACCGTACCAGGCCCCCTGGGCCTTGATGCTGCCTGCGGAATAGTTCACGAAGTTGTCCTGGAAGAAGGTGGGCCGCACCAGCACATACGGCCGGCCACTCTCCTTCACAGCCTGCTCAGCGAGACCATGGCTCCGGGGCAGGGCGCCCTCGGCTTCGGGATCTGCCCCCGCCGCGGACATGCGCACCAGCAACTCCACCTCGGCAGCCTGGGCGGCAGCGACAGCGTTGCGGACCATGTCGAGTTGCTGCTGAACGTAAGGGGTGACGAGGGCCACTCGATCCACCCCTTCGAAGGCTGCGGTGAGGCTCTGACGATCGGAGAGATCTGCCTCCACCACCTCGGCACCGAGCGCCGCGAGGTCAGCGGCACGCTCAGTGTTGCGGACCGCCACCCGCACCCGGGCCTCGGACTCGAGCAGTTGCCGCGCGATCTGGTTGCCCACGGTGCCGGTGGAGGAGAAGACGAGGAAGAGAGGGTTCTGCGTGGTCATGGCTGTCATCCTGGTGTGTTGTTCATGGATGACCTCACCTTGACGCTGCAGACTCATTTACTCCAATTGATAGTTTGAATCCGTACATTCGCATGGCTTATATACAGACCATGACCACTCGACAGCTCAGTCAGATCGACGTCAACCTGTTGATCACCCTCGATGTATTGCTCGAAACCCAGAGCGTCACCGGCGCCGCCAGACGTCTGGGGCTCACTCAGCCAGCGGTGAGCCAGGCCCTCGGACGCCTGCGCTCGATGCTCGACGATCCGATCCTCGTTCGCCGTGGCTCTCGTATGGCCCCTACGCCGAGGGCGCAGTCCCTCGCGGGGCCCCTCAGGCGCATCTTGTCCGATCTACAGGCTCTGATCGCCGATCAGCCCCGCTTTGATCCGGCAACTTCGACGGCGGCCTTCACAATGTTCATCAACGACTACGTGGGGCTGGTGGTCCTGCCACCATTGATGGCCACCCTTCGACAGATCGCACCGGGGATCGATCTCAGGTGTCGTCCTGTAGCCTTCGACACGCTCACCTCGGAGCTGGATCGCGGCGACGTCGACCTGGCCCTGGGTGTCTTGCCGCCTCACCCCGACAGCATTCAAAGCGCTCCAGTGATCGACGAGTCCTTTGTGTGCTTGCTGCGGCCCGACCACCCCGCCCTGCCGCACTTCGACCTGGCCACATATGCCGACCTGGGCCACTTGCTGGTCAGCCCAAGGGGGCAAAGACGCGGTGGCGTGGTGGATGACCGGCTCGCCGAGCAGGGTCTGAGCCGCCGAGTGGTGGTGGAGGTGCCCTACTTCCTCGCGGCGCCCTTTGTGCTGGCCCAGACAGATCTGGTGACCACCTTGCCCAGCCGAGTAGCTGGAGCGCTCTCTGCGCCCCACGGTCTGGTGCAACGGCCTCCGCCGCTGCCGCTCAACGGCTTCTCCATCAATATGTACTGGCACATGCGCTACGACCGGGAGCCGGCCCTGACATGGCTGCGGGGGGTGATCACCGAGGTGTGCGCTGAGCTGTAATCGGACCTAGAGCCAGGACTCCAAACCCAACAGGCGGCGCTCACGAGCGCTCAGCTCGAGGCCGCCCGAACGCTGCGCCTCGGGGGTACGCCGGCGTACACGCTCGGCAGCGTATCGATCGTGCTCGGCATAGAACGGATCCACCTCGGGCGCGGGGTACATCCGGATGAACTGCTGAAGCCTCAGCTGGTCAGTGTGATTGTCGAGGCAGCCGTGCAGCTGACCCCAGGACCACAACAGCAAGTGCCCTTGCCTCAGCGGGAGAGGCTGCATCCAGTCGCGGACCGCATCATCTTGTGTAGGCCTGTGACTGCGGCGCTTGAGGCCGAGCTTTTCAGGGTAGGGGGTCTCTCTGCACCAACGGTGCAGATCCGCCTCACCCCCAGGCAGGGTCAGGTGGCAGCCCATCTCCAGGCTCTGATCGACCAATGCCAATAGACCCTGCCAACCATGCATGCGGCCCCGGCTCAGCTCATCGACGAAGAGCCAGGGGTTGTAGTCCCAGTGAGGCTTCAGACCTGCACCCCAGCGGGGTGAGGCGCCGGGGGCCAGCGTCCCGCGTTGTACACCCCAATTGTCGATGCTGGTCTGCAGCCTCTCGTCACCCCAGAGGTGAGTGAAGAGCGTGTGCACGCGCGGGTCGAGTCGATTGTGGAAGGCTTGAGCGTGCAGCGCGGGATCGTCGATCAGGAACTTCGTGCTGCTGGGCCAGTTCTCGGTGCTCCACGTGCTCGGATCGTTCGGGTCGATGGCCTGAGGCACTCCCGCAGCGGCCCCGGCAGCGTTGATCTCCTCGAACATGGCCTTGATGGTGGCCTCGCAGCGCTCAGGTTCGAACAGACGGATGACGACGCAGCCATGGCGGCGCAGTGCTTCGCGGTAACCGTCGGGGTTCTCCACCTCGAAGCTCTCAGCAAAGCCATCGCTGTCGACAGGGTATCGAGGGAAGATCTCAGCCCACTCTTCTGGGCTGCGCCGGGCAGCGTCGCGGGCCGCCTCTGCGATCGCCATGTTGAGCCAGCGGGCGGTCAGATCCAGTTTGGGGAAGGCAGCTTGAACTGCATCGAAGCATACTGCGCGCAGTGCTTCTGTATCGGGGTAGCCATGGGCTGCGTGATGTCGAACGACATACGCCTTCGCCTCAGCGTAGGCTTTTGCTCGTGCTTCTCGATTCATGGGCAGTGGATAGCATCATCGTCGAAGCTGGCTCAAACGGCCCCGACTCAGCCCTGAGCGGCGACAGCAGCCTGCTCGATGGCGGCGTCGGCGGCCTGCTTGTAGCCGATGGGCTTGAACTTGATGATGAACATCATGGCCTTGAGGCCCCGCACCAGCCAGAAGAACACGATGAAGCCCAGGGTGAGAATCAACGGACCAGTGAGCAGCAAACTGCTGAAGCTGATGTCGTCACCCGAGGTCTGGCTGTCGATGAGGGCTTCGACGGCGGGCTGGGCGAAGGAGATGTAGATCGGGGGCAGAATGAAGGCCCACAGCAGCGAGATGAAGCCCCACTTCCAGAACTTCTGGGCCTTGAAGGGCACCTTCTCGTGATACTTCGCCCGGAAGATCTTCTGGGCCTTGCCGAGGAACATCAACGTGGTGACGAAGATGGCCACGACGTTGAGCAGCACGAAGGCCAGTGCGCCACCGAGGCTGCCGTAGATGACCCCCGTGGAGGCCTCAGCATCGACGGCGACATAGAAGTAGCCCACGAAGGTGTAGGCCATGAAGGCCTCGATGGCAGGCTCAACGGCCACTGACAAGAACGCCGAGGAGAAGATCATGATGAAGATCAGCAACAGCAACAGCATGCCCGTGGACTTCATCTCCGCTGTGAGCTTCCCGAAGATCAGCTTCATCGTCTGACCTCCGGTGACCTCACCCCGCACCACACGCTCTGGCAGTTTCACGATGTCGAGCATCACGTCTTTGAGCCCCACCAGGAACAACAAAACCGCGATGACTGACAAGATGGGTGGCAGATAGCCCATCAACCCCGACAAGCTGTTCATCCAGCCCTTCACGGTGTCGAAGGCTTTGAAGTCTGCCCGCAACTTCTGAGCATTGTTGAGCAGGGCCATGGGCACCGAGTCGGCCTCGCCGGCGGCCACCTGGGCCAGGGGGGCCTCGATGAGCATCGGGGCCATCTCCAGCACGTCGTCGATGTTGTTTTCGATGGAGGCGAAGCCCGCCTCGACGAGGGCGATCTGCGGGTTGGCCACGGCACCAAGGCCGCCCTGTACCTGCCGGAACACCACCAGCACCAATGTGAAGAGCAACATCGACACGATGAACGTGCCCGAAGCCAGCACGCTGTACTTCACCAGCAGCCCGTCGTTGCCGGGGTACTTCTTGCGCAAGAACAACGGCATGAGCAGCAGCAGCAGCCCCGAGAGGGAGAACCAGCCGAGCACCTCGGCCATGAAGGCGTTCTTCTCCTCTTGCTTGGCCATCATCTTGTCTTCGATTTTGGCCACCATGGTGTCGCGGGTCTGCACCACCTTGGCCAGCAGCATCTGCTTGTAAGCCTCTTTCTCCTCGGGGGTCATCGAGGCCACGTCGACCATGCCCCCACCCTCTTCAGATGCACCTTCGGGTTGGGCCTCGGCCATCTCGTCATCGCCGGGTGGCACCTCACCCGGAGCAAAAGCACCTTGCTCCTCAGTGTCTTGCAGCGGATCGTCGATCACGCCTTCGGCCCCAGGGGGCAGCTCCCCCTCGGCGCCCATGGGATCCTCGTCGCCGATGGGTTGGTCGACGACGCCCGGCTCATCGGGCTGCGCCATGACGGCGGTGGACCACAGTGGTACGAGAGCCAGCACACACACAGAGAGCAAGGCACGCATCGACATCACAGTCTCCGTCAACAGAGCATTCAGAAGCGCCCGTGATATGGACAATGACGTGGTCGATGTCAACGCGATCTCGTGGCATCACACACATCATCAAATGGTGAATTGTGCTGCCCTTGATCTGCAGTGCGTCACCGTGGATACGATGCCCCTGCCTCAAGCCGATTAAGGAGTCCCCCCATGCGCAGATCCACCGCCCTGTTGCCGGCCCTCTTGTGCAGCGTGGCCGCGCCGTGCCTCACGGTGGGGACCGCCGTCGCCCAGGACAACCCCGAGCTGATCGAAGCGTGTCGACCCCAAGGAGTGGCCTTCACCTTCACGCAGCCCACCAACCTGTCGCTCAACGATCAAAACGCCGTGCGGTGGCCCCTCAACGGCACGATCCGCCTGGGCTACACCGGCGCGTGGTGCCCGGAAGATGGCCAGGTGAGCTTCGTGGAGCTCGACGGTGAGGGCAACGAGGTGGGCGAGGTGCCTGCTCAGGTGCGCATGCGCATGCCCTACCTGCTGGTGCAGAACGACCCCGAAGAGCCCGAGACCGTGCTCGAGGTCGATCCGGTGGGTCTGCTCAAGCCCCGGACCGACTACCGGGTGACGGTGAGCCCGCCGAACCCGCTGACCCCGCTCTATCGCGACTACACCCTCGAGTTCCGTACCCGAGCCTCTCAGACCGAGGGCGTGCCCGACTTCGAAGGCATCACCTCTGTGGAGCTGCCCATGCCGCTGTGCCCTGTGGACAGCAGCCCCTACCGCGAGGCGGCGGTGCCCAGCCCCGAGTGCGTCGTGGGCTCTCGTCTGGGCCTCACGGTGCGCTTTACGCCGGCGGCGCAGCGACCTGACCTGAGCTATGTGGTGTATCGCACCTCACGGCAAGTCATCGATCCCATGACGATGGAGGTGGTGGAGTCGGAGTACAACACCACCGAGGAGTCGCCGGTACGCTATGTGCGTTCGAGCGTCTCGGGCGATCCGTCGAAGCCTGTCACCGAGCTCCCGGTTTCGGTCATCACCCATTATGGCCCTCTGCCCCGGCGAGAGTGCTTCAGCGTACGCATGGCGGATGACTACCTGCGAGAGCGCGGCGATCTCACCAACCAGGCCTGCATCGACATCTTGACCCTGGGCACCTGCCCGCCGGGCTGTACCCCGGGCGAGATGGGCTGCTTCTCGTACCCTGATCCGATCTTGTCGGAGATCACCGCCCCCACCCCTGGGCAGAACTGCCCCAACCTCGGCCTCGCAGGCGCTGATCCGAACACGCCGATCCCTGGCATTGGCGAAGAGCCCAGCCTCGACCCCGATGCAGGTGTGGTCGAAGCCGACATGGGCATCCCACCCGATGGTGGTGCTGGCAGCGAAGGTGATGGCGGTGGTGGCAGCTGCGCCACTGCACCTGGGCGTACGGGCCCGCTGGGGCTGTTGCTGATGCTCGCAACGGGTGTGTTGGGCTGGCGTCGCCGTCGTTGAGCCTCTCCGCACTCACACACCAGTGATACGTGTCATGATTTAGGTGTAGTCCAGGCACTCCCCGTCACTTACACTGTGCTGGTTCAATCTACAGCTCAGTACAAGAGAAGACCGAGGAGGCCTCATGGCTCAGTCGCTGACACAGAAGCTCTTGCAGAGCGCCCTCGCCGCGGGGGTCATCACCCTTGCAGGTTTGAGCACCGCCTCTGCGAGCACGGGTTACCACCACTGCGCCATCGATGATGCTGGCCAGCTCAAATGCTGGGGCTACAATGCCGGCGGCCAGCTCGGCCAGGGCAACACCACACAGTATGGTGATCAAGCCAACGAAGTCGCCAACATGTCGCCGGTGAACTTGGGCACCGACGCCCAAGGCCAACCGCTCACCGTACGCCAGATTGCCCATGGCTATCGGTTCTCCTGCGCCCTGCTCGAAGATGGTCGGTTGAAGTGCTGGGGCCTCGGCTCTTATGGCAGAACCGGTTACGGAGAGACGGCCACCCGTGGTGACAGCGCCAACGAGATGGGTGACAACCTGCCCTTCGTCGATCTCGGCACCGGCCGCACCGCGGTGCACATCATGAACACCCGGTACAGCGCCTGCGCGATTCTCGACGACGGCGGCGTCAAATGCTGGGGCCGCAACAACTATGGTCAGCTCGGTCAGGGCAACACCGTCAACCGAGGCGACGGCAACAACGAGATGGGTGAAAACCTCGCCTACACCCCCCTTGGTACTGGACGCACCGCCGTGCAGATGTCCGGCGGGTACCAGCACAATTGCGCACTGCTCGACAACGGCGACGTCAAGTGCTGGGGCTGGGGTGGCTCGGGCATGTTGGGTCAGGGCAACTCGGCCAACATCGGCGACAGCGCCAACGAGCTGGGCGACAACCTGCAACCCATCGACCTGGGCACAAACCGCACCGCCACCATGGTGAGTTCGGGCTATCAGTTCAACTGCGCGATCCTCGACAACGGTGGTGTCAAATGCTGGGGCTACAACGGCCACGGCGAGCTGGGCCAGGGCAACACCACCGCGCGCGGTGACAACGCCGGCGAGATGGGCGACAACCTCGCTTACACCAACCTCGGCACTGGTCGTACCGCCACCCACATCGCCTCGGGCAACAATCACACCTGCGCGATTCTCGACGACGGCGGTGTCAAGTGCTGGGGCTACAACCATCATGGCCAGTTGGGCCTCAACAACACCGCCTACCGCGGCGATCATGCCAACGAGATGGGCGACAGCCTGCCCTACGTCAACCTCGGCGTTGGCCGCACGGCAGTGTCTCTCGGTGTGGGCTTCCACAGCACCTGCGCGATTCTGGACGACGACTCGGTAAAGTGCTGGGGCTACAACCCTTACGGCAACCTCGGCACCGGCAACACAGCCAGCTATGGCAACGCCAGCTTCAACATGTCCAGCAACCCGGGGGTGAACCTTGGCGCCAACTTCGGCACCCCCATCGATCTGGACAACTCTGGCGGCATCACGTGCCCTGACACTGACAGTGACGGCCTGTGCGACGAGGAAGACAACTGCCCACTGGCGGCAAACGTGAACCAGGCTGATACCGACGCTGATGGCCTGGGTGATGCGTGTGACGTGTGCGCCAACGATGCGACGAACGACGCAGACGGTGATGGCATCTGCCAGGACGTGGACAACTGCATCACTGTGGCCAACGCCGACCAGACGGACAACAACGGTGACGGCTATGGCGATGCTTGCGTGAGCGTGAACGCCGACATCGACCCCACCGCTACCCTCGGCAACGACCTCGTCATCGGTGAGAACGCTGTCATTGGTGCGTTCTCTCGCATTGGCGATGGATCCACAGTGATGGGCAGCCTCGGCAGCAGCGTGGGCGTCGGCGCCGGCTCAGTCATCGGCGCAGGTGCAGACATCGAGAACGGCGTCAGCATCGGTGAAAACGTGGGCGTTGGTGCCAACACCACGATTGGTTTGATTGCCCGCATTGGCGACGGCGCCAGCATCGGTGCTGGTGTGAGCATTGGTACTCAGAGTGACATCGGTGCTGGTGCAGTGATTCCCGACGGCGTGCAAATCGGCGAGATTTCGGGTGTGGGAGCCAACACTCAGTTGGGTGCCGGCTGTGTGTTGGGCAACAATGCTCGGTTCGGCGCCAATGGCTCCACTGGGACTGACTGCACCCTTGAATCGAATACCCAGGTAGGTGAAGGCTTCGTCTTCGGCAGCACGGTATACATCGAGTCGAACGCCACCATCGAGGCAGAGGCCGACTTTGGTGATGGTGTCCGCATCGGCGACTACGCTGTCGTGGGCCGAAACGCTCACCTTGCTGCAGGCACCATCCTCGCTTCTGGTGCAGAGCTGGGCGAGAACGCAACAGTAGGCGCTGACTCCGAGATTCGCGGCTCCCTGGGCAACGGCGTGACTCTGGGTGCTGACTGCTTCGTGGGCAACCAGAGCAGCCTCGCCGACAACTGCACCTTTGGAGATCGCGTCACCACCGGCATCTTCGTCACCCTCGGCGCTCGCTGCGATGTGGGTGAAGATTCAGCGATTTACGACGGCGTCACCCTCGGGGTCGACGGCAACATCGGTGCTCGCAGCACCGTGCTCTTCCGCGCGGCGATTGGTGACGAAGCCACGATTGGCACCGACACCATCATCGATGAGCAGGTCACCACGGGGAACCGCTTCACCCTCGGCAACAACAGCCGCCTGTGGCCCCGCTCCGGGTTCGGCAACGACGTCAGCATCGGCGCCAATGTGCTCATCCGCGACACCGCTGATGTCGGTCATGACGTGACCATTGAAGACGACGTCACCATCTTCCCCGAGACCACCATTGGCGAAGGCACCACCATCCGTCAGGGCGTCGAAATCGGTGTGGCAGTGTGTGAGACCCAAGTTTGTGGTCAGGTCACCATCGGCCAGTGCAACGACATCAACGCCGATGTGCAGCCTGGCAGCGACATGGGCGGCAACTGTGCCGACGGCAGCGAGGCTGCTCGTGCCGGGGCCTCCTGCCTCGACCTTCTGAACAACGGCGTCGGCGCTGACGGTGTGTACTGGGTCGACCCCGACGGCGACGGTGGTAACGCCGCCTTCGAGGCCTACTGCGACATGACCACTGATGGTGGTGGTTGGACCCTGATCAGCAACCGCCGGGCCCATCAGAACAACACCGAAGCCTGCGGCAGCAACATTCAGCAGTTCTTCACCAACGGCTGTGGCTCGGCGAATGCCATCGGTGCCAACGACAGCTACGCCCTCACTCAAGGGCAGCGCACCAGCATCGAACACTACGAGCTCATGAGCTTGCAGTACCTCAACGGCGCCCTCGACGCCGACGACGCCTTCATCGTCGAGAAGGCTGGCGGCTTTACTGATTTGTTCCCGAACACCAATGCCTCGACCAACATCCCCATGGTGCAGGTGTGCACCCTCGACCGCAGCACGTGCGACAGCAGCAATGTCTACTGGAAGTACATCGGCGACTACTGGTTCCACAGCTCCGAGTGTCACTCGGGTTCCTCGGGCAGCACCAGCTACCGTGGCAACTATGGCCTCTGCCACAACGGCGCATCCAACAACGGCGCCGGCGCGAACTACTACTCCAACACCTTCAACGGCAACCGGGAGCACTACCAGGAGACGAAGCTGTGGGGTTACAACAGCCACGGCAGTGATGACTACCAGGAGCGCCTCTTCGTGCGCTGATGCCCCGCAGCCCACGCACCAGCACATCCCACCTGCACCAGGGCGCCCGGGCATCCAGTCATTCGAAAGAACTGATGTCTCTTTCTAGGGTACCCATTCATCACACATGCCGGTACACTCGCTGCATTCACCTGACCTGTGTGGAGTGTATGTCATGGGTGTGAAGCTTCTCACCATCACCGGGGCCACCGCGCTGCTCTGTGCCAGCGCAGCTCAGGCGCAAACACCGTCGAGTTGTGCGAGCATCGTGCGCAACGGGCTGAGCAACGGCGACGGTGTGTACACCATCGACCCCGACGGGGCTGGTGGCAACGCGGCCTTCGATGTGTATTGCGACATGACCACCGACGGCGGTGGCTGGGCCATGCTCTACAACAGCGTCGGTGATCCTGGCGGCCAGACCACGGCCTTCTGGCAGATCCCGTACGCAGAGCGCCTCAACGTGAAGGGCACCCCCAACCTCTCGAGCAACTTCTATGCGGGCTCTCTCTACATCTACGGTCGGGAGTACCGAGAGACCATCACCGATCTGAACGACACGACGGTGGAGGTGTACCGAGCCACAAGCCAGGGCATCAACACCTCCAACATGCACCTCACCAGCCCCGCCTTCGTCTCGGGCAACAGCAACTCCTACAGTTGTCAATTCGCCAGCGGGTGGGCGGCGTCCAACTACGACGCCGACGGCTATGGCGGGAACTGTGCGTCGGCCTACTCGAACGTCACCCAGCACTACTGCAGTTGCTGGTATTACAACCTCGGCTCAGATGCCGACGGCCCCCACTTTGATGGTGGCTGGGGCCCTCACTATCACTCGAGCACGGCGAGCTCCGACGGGCTGTCCACCGATGGCAGCGGATACTCTCGGATGAACGCCATCACCCGATGGACCCGTTGGGATGGCGGTGAAATCATCGTGCTTGATGCCGACAGTGATGGTGTGAACGACGACAACGACAACTGCCCGAACACCGCCAACGCTGATCAAGCAGATGGTGATGGTGATGGGCAGGGTGATGTCTGTGATGCTTGCCCTGCTGATGCCACGAACGACGCAGACGGTGATGGTGTCTGCCAGGACGTCGACAACTGCCCCACCGTCGCCAACGGCGATCAGCTCGACGACAATGGTGATGGCTATGGCGACGCCTGCGTGAGCACTGCCGCCGACATCGCCGAAACCGCCACCCTCGGCAGCGACATCGTCGTCGGTGCTGATGCGATCATCGGGCCCTTCGCCCACATCGGCGACGGCGCCACGGTGAACGGCACCCTGGGCAGCAGCGTGCGCGTCGGCGCCGGCGCTGTCGTGGCTGCAGGTGCCAGCGTAGGCAACGGCGGCCGCCTCGGCGCCAACGTCGGTGTCGGCGCCAACTGCGCCCTCGGCGTGCTGGCGAACATCGGTGATGATGTGACGCTGGGCGCTGGCTGCTCTGTGGGCACCCGGGCGAGCATCGGCCCCCGGAGTAACCTCGGCGCCAACACTTCTGTGGGAGATCTCTCCACCGTGGGCGAAGAGGCAAGCTTCGGCGACGGGGCCAGCGTGGGCAACAGCAGTAGCGTGGGCAACAGCGCCGAGCTGCTCGCCGGTGCCTCGGTGGGCTCGAACACCACCATCGGCCACACCCTGAGCCTCGGGGCCGGGGCTTCGGTGGCCACCAACTCCATCATCGGCGACGCAGCCATCATCGGCGCCAACGGCGTGGTGGGGAACTACGTCAACATCGGCGACAGCCTCGCCATGGGCGCCGACAGCGAGATCGCCGACGGCGCCAACCTCGGCCATGACGTCACCCTTGGCGCGAGCACCGAGGTCCGTGGCAGCCTCGGGGACAACGTCACCCTGGAAGACCGGGTGTTCATCGGGAACCAGAGCAGCGTCGGCGCCGACAGCCACCTGCACCACGACGTGAGCCTCGGCATCTTCGTCAGCTTGGGCTCCAGCGTCATTGTCAACGACGACAGCGCCATCTACGACGGCGTCTCCATCGGCGCCAACAGCACCCTTGGCCAGGCCACCAGCGTGCTGTTCCGCAGCACCATCGGTGCCCGAGCCAACATCGGTGACAGCGCCATTGTCGACGAGCAGATCACCATCGGCGACGACTTCACCCTCGGCACCAACAGCCGGCTGTGGCCCCGCTCGACCTACGGCAGCACCGTCACCATCGGCAACAACGTGCTGATTCGCGACAGCGCCGATGTGGGCGACGACGTCACCATCGAGAACGATGCCATCATCTTCCCCGAGACCACCATTGGTCGGTCATCCATCATCCGCCAGGGCGTGGAGATCGGTGTAGCCACCTGCGAGACCCGCGTCTGCGGTCAGGTCACCATCGGTGACTGCACCGACATCGGCGCTGACATGCAGCCTGGCGCTGGGCAGCCGGGCACCTGCACAGTGCCTCCGGTGGTGTCTTCGGTGGAGCACTACGGCAGCGGGAACCGCGACGGGAACAACCTGCCCGCCACCAACCTCTTCGACGGCAACATCAACACCAAGAGTCGTTACCGCACTGGGGGCGATCGGTCCTACCGGATCGAGATCATCCTGCAGGGCCCGTCGACGCTCTCTGGTCTCGACATCTATGTGCCCCCAGGCCAGAACGCGGGCTACGCCGGCATCCAGATCTCCACCGACTCGGGGAACGGCTATGAGGTGCAGTACACCAACACCAACATGTTCGGCATCACCGGCCGCTTCGCAGGTGCAGAAGAGGTAGGCGGCCCGGGCTACGGCGCTGGTCATCAGGGCATTCAGGGCTGGTACAGCCACGCCTTCCCCCGCGTCGACGACGTCACCCGCATTCAGATCATCACTGGCTGGAACGACGAAGCCAACGATGCTTGCTACTCCATGAACGAGATCGAACTCGTCGAGTAACCCGCCTCCGCGACCCCCCACCCCTCTCGAGCTTCTCACCTACATCATACTTTTGTGTGGTCAGGCGTAAGTCTGAACACCTACAATGCTTAGGTCATCGCACACTGACCCAAAACGTCATTGCCACACATCACCATCGACACGAGGCAACCATGGATACTCGCCGTATCTTGAAACGCGCCCTCTTCGCCCTCATGGGCGCGGGATCGCTCACTCTGCTCGGGGCCTCGGTGGCCCAGGCCAACCACGACTACCACTCGTGTGCGCTCTTCGATAACGGGCAGATCAAGTGTTGGGGCTACAACTCCAATGGTCAGCTTGGTTACGGCAATACCAACTATCGAGGCGATACAGCCAACGAGATGGGCGACAACCTCCCCTTTGTCGACCTCGGTACTGGGCTCACGGTCGAGGAGGTTTCGTCAGGTTGGCACCATACATGCGCGCTGTTCACCGATGGGCGAGTCAAATGCTGGGGTTACAACAGCCACGCTGAGCTGGGCAGCGGAAACGTGGCCCACCTCGGTGACGGTGCCAGCGAGATGGGCGACAACCTGCCCTTCGTGAACTTCGGTACGGGTCGCACAGCCGTTTATGTGGACTCGGGTGTGCACCACTCCTGCGCCATCCTCGACAACAACGATGTGAAGTGCTGGGGCTACAACGGCCATGGTGAGACAGGTGTGGGTTTCTCCGGGGGGTACATTGGTGATGCCAATGGCGCCGAGATGGGCGACAACCGACCCCCTGTGAACCTCGGCAGCAACCTCACCGTAGCTCACGTCGATGCGGCCTACTTCCACAGCTGCGCCCTCTTCGACGATGGCCGCGTGAAGTGCTGGGGTCGCAACAACTACGGCCAGATCGGTTATGGCAGCAACACCATCATCGGCGACGTCGCAGGCGAGATGGGTGACAACCTGCCCTTCGTCGATCTCGGCACCGGTCGAACAGCGAAGCATGTCGAGGGCGGCATCTACCACACCTGCGCACTGCTCGATAACGATCGCGTGAAGTGTTGGGGTCGCAACAACTACGGCAACCTTGGGTATGGCGACAACAACAACCGTGGCGACGGACCCAACGAGATGGGCGACAACTTGCCCTATGTCGATCTCGGCACCGACGGCCAGGGCAACCCGTTGCTGGTGGATCGTCTCTGGGTTGACGCCTATCACAACTGTGCGCAGCTCCAGAATGGTGGGGTGAAGTGTTGGGGCCATGGCACCCACGGCGCCCTGGGCCTTGGTGAGAGCAATCACCGCGGTGATGCTGCCAACGAGATGGGCAACAACCTGCCCTATGTCGATTTGGGCACGGGCCGCAGTGTCGTCGATATGACGCTTGGCTACCTCTTCAGCTGTGCACAGCTCGACGATGGTGGGGTGAAGTGTTGGGGCTACAACGCCCATGGCCAGTTGGGTCAAGGGAACACGACTCAACGAGGCGACAACGCCGGCGAGATGGGCGACAACCTCGCCTACACCCCACTTGGCAGCGTTTCTTCTGTGGTGGAGCTGTCTTCACCGGCATCCAACCGGATCACCGACGACGATGGTGATGGCGTCGATGATGGAGTGGACAACTGTCTTCTCGTGGCCAACGCCGATCAAACAGACACTGATGGCGATGGCGCCGGTGATGCGTGTGATGCCTGCGCGAACGACGCGACGAACGACGCTGACGGCGATGGCATCTGTCAGGACGTGGACAACTGCATCACTGTGGCCAACGCAGACCAGACGGACAACAACGGTGATGGCTACGGCGACGCTTGTGTGAGCGTGAACGCCGACATCGATCCCACGGCTACGCTGGGCGCTGACCTCGTGATTGGTGAGAACGCAGTGATTGGTGCCTTCGCCCGCGTGGACGACGGCGCCACGGTGATGGGCACTCTCGGCAGTAGCGTCGGCATTGGTGCTAGCTCGGTCGTAGCCGCTGGAGCCAACCTCGCGAACGGCGTCAGCGTGGGCGAGAACGTGGGCATCGGGGCTGGTACCAGCATTGGTGTGATTGCCCGCATCGGCGACGGGGCCAGCATCGGCGCCAACGTCACCATCGGCACCCAGGGTGAAATCGGCGCTGGCGCTGTCATCCCTGACGGCGTGCAAATCGGTGAGATTTCGGGCGTGGGTGACAACACTCAGCTCGGCGCCGGCTGTGTGCTGGGCAACAACGCCAAGATGGGGTCGAACGGCTCCACGGGTACGGACTGCACCCTTGAGTCAAACACCCGCGTGGGTGACGACTTCGTCTTCGGGACTACGGTTTACATCGAGTCGAACTCCACCATCGAGCCCGAGGCTGACTTCGGCAACGGCGTGCGCATTGGTGACTACGCTGTCGTGGGCCGAAACGCTCACCTTGCTGCAGGCACCACCCTCGCATCTGGCGCGGAACTCGGTGAGAACGCCTCTGTGGGTGCTGATTCCGAGATTCGCGGTGCCCTGGGCAACGGCGTGACTCTGGGCGCTGACTGCTTCGTGGGCAACCAGAGCAGCCTCGCTGACAACTGCACCTTTGGGGACCGCGTCACCACGGGCATCTTCGTATCCCTCGGCGCTCGCTGTGACGTGGGCGAGGATTCGGCGATTTACGACGGTGTGACCCTCGGTGTGGACAACACCGTGGGCGCCCGCAGCACCATTCTGTTCCGGACCACCATCGGCGACACCGCCAACATCGGGACCGACACCATCATCGACGAGCAGAACACCATCGGGCACCGGTTCACCCTGGGCAACAACAGCCGTCTGTGGCCCCGCTCTGGCTTTGGCAACGACGTCAGCGTCGGCGCCAACGTGCTCATTCGCGACACTGCTGACGTGGGCGACGAGGTCACCATCGAGAACGACGTCACCATCTTCCCCGAGACCACCATTGGTCAGGAGACCACCATCCGCCAGGGTGTGGAGCTCGGCGTAGCCATCTGCGCCACTCAGCGCTGTGGTCAGGTCAACATTGGCGAGTGTCTCGACATCAACGCCGATATGGGCCCTCTGAGCGACATGCCCGGCAGCTGCGCCGATGGCAGCGAGGCTGCCCAGGCGGGCCAGAGCTGTGCTGACCTGCTCGCCAACGGCGTCACCACCACGGGCACTTACTGGATCGACCCTGATGATGGTGGCCCCATCGCGCCGTTCCAGGCCTACTGCGACATGACCACCGACGGCGGCGGCTGGACCATGATCGGGAACGGCACGTGGTACAGCAGCACCGCCAACTATGTGGCTCCGGGCCAGGGGAATGTTCAGCTGGCCACCACCACCATCGACGCGCTGCGGACCAACTCCGAGGACCTGTTCCGCGTGGGCCAGGGGAACACCCGCATGTTCATCCGGGACTCGGGCGCTCTCATCGAGCAGGGCCTGCACTACTGGCGCTCCACCGCCAACGATCTGGAATGCTCCACGGGCTACGACGCGGTCACCTCGAACACGATGACCGACGTGCCAAACAACCGCCTCACTTGCGATGCGTTCGGTGTGGGCTCACACACGTGTGGCTCGGCGAACGGCTGGATCCTGATCCACGTGGTGGATGCCTTTAACTGGAACGGTACTCACCCTTGTAGCTTCGGCGTGGCCTACTACCCCACCAACCAGGCCCTCAACACACTCTGGTTGCGCTGACGGCACACACCTCCTGGTCAACGCCCGCCTGATAATCCCCCCTCTTTTCAGCCTGATTCAGCGCCATTTAGGCCTACATCGTGATTTGGTGTAGTCCATGGTGTGTCAATTCACCTACAATGACTCCGCTTGCATACTCCCGATGCTCACGGAGGACCGATGTCTCGCCACCATTTCTTTCGTCGTACGCTCCAAAGCCTTCTTGGGGCTGGTGCGCTGACGCTTCTGGCCGCCTTTTCGGCCCATGCAACTCACGACTACCTGACCTGCGCGCTCTTCGATGACGGCCAGGTCAAGTGCTGGGGCGACAACGGCCATGGCAGCCTCGGCCTCGGTGATGGCAACGATCGTGGTGACAATGTCAACGAGATGGGCAACAACCTGCCCTATGTAGATCTCGGTGAGCCCGCCGTGGAGGTGTACACCTCACTGCGGGTGGCCTGCGCCAGGCTGCAAAGCGGGGCGGCGAAGTGCTGGGGCTACGGTGGCCAGGGCATGTTGCTTCAAGGTGACACCAGCAGCCGCGGTGACCAGGCCAACGAGATGGGCAACAACCTGCCACCCATGAACTTCGGCACTGGCCGCACCGCCGAGGTCATCGACCTGGGTCACATTCATGCCTGCGGGGTGCTCGACAATGGCCGGGTGAAGTGTTGGGGCTATGGCGGTTGGGGCAACCTCGGCCAGGGCAATACCGCCAACCTCGGGGATTCAGCCAACGAGACGGGTGACGGCCTGCCCTATGTCGACTTGGGTACTGAGAATGGTCAACCGCTGCTGGCGAGCCAGGCGACCGCAGGTTACCCCACCAGCTGCGCCATTTTGGAAGACGGGCGGGTGAAGTGTTGGGGCTACAACAGCCATGGTGAGCTGGGTCAGGGCAACAACACCCAACGTGGCGACAACGCCAACGAGATGGGGAACAACCTCGCCTTCACCGACTTGGGCACTGGCCGGACTGCCAAGTACATCGACGGTGGCATTCACACCTTCTGCGCAGTCCTCGACAATGACCGCGTGAAATGCTGGGGCTATGGAGGGTATGGCACCCTCGGCTATGGCGACAACCAGAACCGCGGTGACGGTGCCAACGAGATGGGCGACAACCTGCCCTACGTCGACTTCGGCACCGACGGTCAGGGTAACCCGCTCAAGGTGAAAAACCTCTGGATGGGCGCCTACCACAACTGCGTACAGCTTGAGAACGACGGCATCAAGTGCTGGGGCCGCGCTCAGCTCGGCGCCCTGGGCCGCCCCATCGGCAACGCCTACATCGGCCGCGGTGCCAATGAAATGGGTGACAATCTGCCCTATGTGGACCTCGGCACCGATGGCCAGGGCAACCCGCTGGTGGTGGCTGACATGAACCTGGGCCACTACTTCAACTGTGCGTTGTTCACCAACGGCAGCCAGAAGTGTTGGGGTTACGGCGTTTATGGCCAGCTCGGGACCGGCAACACCAGCAACCTCGGTGACAATGCCAATGAGATGGGGAACTTCCTGCCCTACCTAGACCTTGGTAATGGCACCGTGGTGGGCCTCTCACAGCCTTCACCGCTGCTCACCATCGACGAGGATGACGACAACATCGACGATGCCATCGACAACTGCCTCTTCGTGGCCAACCCTGACCAGGCGGACACTGATGGCGACGGTCTGGGTGATGCGTGTGATGCCTGCGCGAACGATGCAACGAACGACGCTGACGGCGATGGCATCTGCCAGGACGTCGATAACTGCATCATGGTGGCCAACGCAGACCAGACAGATAACAACGGCGACGGCTTCGGTGATGCTTGTGTGAGCGTGAACGCCGACATCGACCCCACTGCGACTTTGGGTGCTGATCTCGTCATTGGTGAGAACGCTGTGATTGGCGCCTTCTCTCGCGTGGACGACGGCGCCACCGTGATGGGGACCCTCGGCAGCAGTGTTGGCGTCGGCGCCGGCTCGGTCGTGGGCGCAGGGGCCAACCTCGCGAACGGCGTCAGCGTGGGCGAGAACGTGGGCATCGGCACTGGCACCAGCATTGGTGTGATTGCCCGCATCGGTGACGGGGCCAGCATCGGCGCCAACGTCACCATCGGCACTCAGGGCGACATCGGCGCTGGTGCTGTGATTCCCGACGGTGTGCAAATCGGCGAAATTTCGGGTGTGGGGGCCAACACTCAGCTTGGTGCTGGTTGTGTGCTCGGCAACAACGCTCGTTTCGGCGCCAACGGCTCCACTGGGACCGACTGCACTCTCGAGTCCAACACCCGTGTGGGCGATGACTTTGTCTTCGGCGACACCGTGTATGTCGAGTCGAACGCCACCGTCGAGCCTGAGGCTGACTTCGGCAATGGTGTGCGCATCGGTGACTACGCCGTGGTGGGCCGCAACGCTCACCTCGCAGCGGGCACCATCCTCGCTTCTGGTGCGGAGCTTGGTGAAGACGCCGCTGTGGGTGCCGACTCCGAGATTCGCGGTGCCCTGGGCAACGGCGTGACTCTGGGTGCTGACTGCTTCGTGGGTAACCAGAGCAGTCTCGCCGACAACTGCACCTTCGGGGACCGTGTCACCACCGGCATCTTCGTATCCCTCGGCGCTCGCTGTGATGTGGGTGAGGATTCAGCGATTTACGACGGTGTGACTCTCGGCGTCGATGGCACCATTGGCGCTCGCAGCACTGTGCTCTTCCGCGCCACCATCGGTGATACTGCCAACATTGGCACCGACACCATCATCGATGAGCAGAACACCATTGGTCACCGGTTCACCCTCGGCAACAACAGCCGCCTCTGGCCTCGAAGCGGCTTCGGCAACGACGTCAGCGTCGGTGCCAACGTGCTGATTCGCGACACCGCTGACGTGGGCGACGAGGTCACCATCGAGAACGACGTCACCATCTTCCCCGAGACCACCATCGGCGCCGGTGCAACCATCCGTCAGGGCGTAGAGCTCGGTGTGGCTGTGTGTGAGACCCAGGTGTGCGGGCAGGTCACCATCGGCGAGTGCTCCGACATCAACGCCGACATGAACCCCGGGAGCGACATGCCGGGGAGCTGCCAGCAGGGCCTCGACGCCGAGAGCGCGGGCATCGACTGCCTGGACCTGCTCAACAACGGGAACGTGGACACTGACGGTGTGTACTGGATTGACCCCGACGGCAAC
Source organism: Bradymonadia bacterium (assembly GCA_046290225.1). GTDB lineage: Bacteria > Myxococcota_A > Bradymonadia > UBA7976 > UBA1532 > JBKAGE01. The sequence goes on from JBKAGE010000035.1 coordinate 181,372, forward strand.
GGTGGGGATGTACCCTTCCAGGCCTACTGCGACATGACCAGCAGCGGTGGTGGTTGGACCCTGGTGCTCAACCTCGACACCTCTGACGGCCACGTCATGTGGTGGCACAACAACCTCTGGACCAACGGCACCCTGCACAACAGCGCCTCGCCCGACCTCAGCGGCGACTACAAAGGCCTCGGCTGGAACGAGATTCCCGCTCAGGAGTTCCTCCTCCTCGTGCACGAGCAGGGCAACTACAAGGGCTGGAAGTCCTTCAACAGCGCCAACGCCGGCAACACCATGAACACCTGGCTCAACAGCGGCGACAACGTCCCCATCTCCACCTTCGGCGCCACCGACAGCTTCCTCGCCGGTGACCTCTGGAACGGTGAGCACCTCGTCCGCGACTCAAACCAGCTCTGGATCAACCAGAACGACAACTTCAACGGCTACTGCAACACCAACGACTGGGATCGCATCTGCTCCGACACCTGCAAGGTCGGCGGCAACGACGGCGGTGGCCTCGGTAACTGCCACGACTGCACTCATGGCCCCCAGTGGCGCACCACCTCGGAGGCCCAGGCTGGCTGGCACAACTGGACCAGCAACTCAGCCTGCTACGCCGGCACGCCCCACAACGGCCTCGGCCACTACGGCACCGACACTGCCTACCCCGCCACCTGCAACAACAGCGGCGCCAACAACGCCGCTTCGTGGTCCTGCGCCAATGGCATCAACTACGACTACGCCATCTTCGTCCGCTGAGCCCTCCAGGGTGATTTCACCCTGTGAGATACCTGCCGGATAACCGCTCGCGCCCCACCCGTTTCCGCCTGAGATCACAGCCCCAGATGCGTACACTGTGATTTTGTGTAGTCCCCAGTGTATCCATTCACCTACAATGGCTCCGTTTGCATACTCCCAATGCTCTCGGAGGGCCGATGTCTCGCTCCAACTTCTTTCGCCGCACACTCCATGGCTTGCTCGGGGCTGGTGCGCTGACGCTGCTGGCCGCTTCTTCGGCCCAGGCGACTCATGACTACCAAACCTGTGCGCTCTTCGACGACGGGCAGGTGAAGTGCTGGGGCTACAACAGCCACGGCAACCTCGGCCTCGGCGACACCAACCATCGCGGTGACTCTCCTGGCGAGATGGGCAACAGCCTGCCCTACCTCGACCTCGGTGAGCCTGCGGTAGAGGTCCACACGAACTATCTCGTCGGCTGCGCCACATTGCAGAGCGGTGCTGTGAAGTGCTGGGGCTACAACGCCCACGGTCAGCTGCTCAAAGGCAACACCAGCTCCCTCGGTGACGGGCCCAACGAGATGGGCAACAACCTCACGCCCATCGACTTGGGTACGGGGCGTACTTCGGCATACCTCGACATGGGCATGTATCACATCTGTTCCGTGCTCGATAACGGCCGCATCAAGTGTTGGGGTTACAACTACTATGGCCAGCTGGGCTACGGGGACACCAACTACCGTGGCGACCAGGCCAACGAGAGTGGTGACAATCTGCCCTATGTGGATCTCGGGACTGAGAACGGCCAGCCACTTCTGGCTGCTCAGGTGGGGGCAAACTACATCAGCACCTGCGCCATCCTCACCGACGGCCGCGTGAAGTGCTGGGGCTACAACAACTATGGTGAGCTGGGCCAGGGTCACACCGCCCATCGTGGTGATCATGGCAACGAGATGGGGAACAACCTGCCCTTCACCAACCTGGGCACTGGGCGGACCGCCAAGTACATCGACGGTGGCATCCACACCATGTGCGCCATCCTCGATAACGACCGCCTCAAGTGCTGGGGCTATGGTGGTTACGGCACCCTCGGCCAGGGCAACACCACCCACTACGGCGACAACGAGACCGGCGACAGCATCCCCTATGTGCCTCTTGGCACCGACGGCCAGGGCAACCCCCTCACTGTGAAGAACTTCTGGACAGGCGCATATCACTACTGCGCCAAGCTCGAGACCGACGGCGTGAAGTGCTGGGGCACCAACTCAGGCGGCGCCCTGGGCTATGGCCACAGCACCCGCCTCGGCGACAACCCTGGTGAGATGGGCGACAGCCTGCCCTATGTGGATTTTGGCACTGACGATCAGGGCCAGCCTCTCGTGGTGGCCGACATGGACCTGGGCCACTACTTCGGCTGCGCATTGTTCACCAATGGCACCCAGAAATGCTGGGGCTACGCGCTCTATGGTCAGCTTGGCACGGGTGACACCACCCACCGCGGTGACAACGCCAACGAGATGGGGAACAACCTGCCCTACCTCGACCTCGGAGACGGCACTGTGGTGGCGCTCTCCGAGCCCACGCCTCTGCTCATCGTCGACGACGACGGCGACAACATCGACGATGCCATCGACAACTGCCCCTTCCTCGCCAACGCAGATCAGGCCGATACCGATGGTGACGGCATGGGTGACGCGTGTGATGCATGTGCGAACGACGCGACAAACGACGCTGACGGCGATGGCATCTGCCAGGATGTGGACAACTGCATCACCGTCGCGAATGCAGACCAGACGGACAACAACGGTGATGGCTACGGCGACGCTTGCGTGAGCGTGAACGCCGACATCGACCCCACCGCTACCCTCGGCAACGACCTCGTCATCGGTGAGAACGCTGTCATCGGCTCATTCGCCAATGTCGGCGACGGCGCCACAGTGATGGGTGACCTTGGCAGCAGCGCCAGCGTAGGCGCAGGCTCTGTCGTGGCCGCGGGTGCCAGCCTCGCCAACGGCGTTCGTGTGGGTGACAACGTGGGCATCGGGGCTGGTACCAGCATTGGTGTCATCGCTCGCATCGGTGACGGGGCCAGCATCGGCGCCAACGTCACCATCGGTACTCAGGGTGAAATCGGCGCTGGTGCTGTCATCCCTGACGGCGTCCAGATTGGTGAGATTTCGGGTGTGGGTGACAACACTCAGCTCGGTGCTGGCTGTGTCCTCGGCAACAACGCCAAGATGGGCGCCAACGGCTCCACGGGGACCGACTGCACCCTCGAGTCGAACACTCGCGTGGGCGATGACTTCGTCTTTGGGAGCACGGTGCACATCGAGTCGAACTCCACCATCGAGCCCGAGGCCGACTTCGGCAACGGTGTCCGCATTGGTGACTACGCTGTCGTGGGCCGCAACGCTCACCTCGCAGCGGGCACCATCCTCGCTTCTGGTGCGGAGCTTGGTGAAGACGCCGCTGTGGGCGCTGACTCCGAGATTCGCGGTGCCCTGGGCAATGGCGTGACCCTGGGCGCTGACTGCTTCGTGGGCAACCAGAGCAGCCTCGCCGACAACTGCACCTTTGGTGATCGCGTCACCACTGGCATCTTCGTCACCCTGGGCGCTCGCTGTGATGTGGGTGAAGACTCCGCCATCTATGACGGTGTGACTCTCGGCGTGGACAACACCGTGGGCGCCCGCAGCACCATTCTGTTCCGGACCACCATCGGCGACACCGCCAACATCGGGACCAACACCATCATCGATGAGCAGAACACCATCGGGAACCGCTTCACCCTGGGCAACAACAGCCGCCTCTGGCCCCGCTCTGGCTTTGGCAACGACGTCAGCGTCGGTGCCAACGTGCTGATTCGCGACACCGCTGACGTGGGTGACGAGGTCACCATCGAAGACGATGTCACCATCTTCCCCGAGACCACCATCGGCAACGACGTCACAATCCGTCAGGGTGTGGAGATCGGCGTAGCTGTCTGTGAGACTCAGGTCTGTGGGCAGGTCAACATCGGCGAGTGTCTCGACATCAACGCCGACATGAACCCGGGTGAGGCCCTCGCCGCCGATTGTATCGACGGTGGCGATCCCGGCAGCGCCGGCTTGAGCTGCTCGGCCATTCTCGCCAGCGGCGCCACCGACAGTGGTACATACTGGCTCGATCCTGATGGTGACGGTGGCCTTGCGCCCTTCCAGGCATACTGTGACATGACCACGGATGGTGGTGGCTGGACCCTGCTCGCGCGCAACAACCAGACCACCACCTTCACCAACTTCCACCGCACCTGGGCGGACTACCGTGATGGCTTTGGTGACGCAGCCAACAACAACCTCGGCTGGATCGGCAATGATCGGATCCATGCACTCACCACCAACGGAAACGGTGAGATGCACATTCGTACGAACTCACTGACTCATGTATACGCCAACTTTGTGGTACAAAATGAGGCCAACAACTATCGAATGACGTTCAGCAACACTGCACAGTCAAACGATGGCAACCACTTCAGCTACCACAACAACCGTAACTTTACCACTTACGATGATGACAACGACAGTTATGGTGGCAACTGTGCCAGCGTCTACAAGGCAGGCTGGTGGTATGGCTCGTGTTACAACATGACCATTGCGGGCAGTAACAACAACCATGTGTACTGGCGCAGTGACGCAGGCCTTTACTACGTCAACGACATCGCCATCTGGATCCGCTGAGCTCTCTCCCCCATTTGGGCCATCGCATTGCGCTTGAGCCCCCTACATGATTTGCCTGCGACAACGGTCCACGTGCCGAATCCCTATGGGGTCCAGCTCACCACAGTCGCCAGGCATCACTCCATGACCCTTCCTCCTCCGCTCTACCCTCTCCGCGTCAACGCACTCAACGACTCACCGTTACGCAGCGATGGGCGCTATGTGTTGTATTGGATGATCGCCGCCCGGCGCCCCCGATATAACTTCGCCCTGGAGCGCGCTCTCGAGCTGGGGCGGCAGCTCGATCGGCCCGTACTGGTCTTCGAGCCACTGCGCATCGGATATCGCTGGGCCTCTGATCGCATACATCGATATGTCCTCGATGGCATGAAGGCCAATCACACCGCCTTCATGGCTGCTGGTGTGCGCCATTACCCCTACGTCGAACCCGAAGCGGGTGCAGGCAAAGGGTTGCTCGAAGCCCTTGCAGAGCACGCGTGCGCCGTCGTCACCGACGAGTTCCCATGCTTCTTCCTCCCCCGAATGGTCCGCGCAGCAGGTGAGCGTCTGTCAGTGTACGCCGAGCAGGTCGACGGCAATGGCCTCATGCCCCTGAGAGCCGCCGAGCGAGTGTTCACGACGGCGGCAAGCTTCCGCCGCCATCTGCACAAGACACTGCCCGATCACCTGGGACATTGGCCCATGGCTGATCCGCTCGTCGATCTCGCGCAACCCATGGCCGAGATCCCCGAGCAGGTGAGTCATCAGTGGCCCATGGCCGATCTTGCCGATGTAGAGGCTCTGATCGAGCGCTTGCCCATCGATCACACAGTGGCTCCGGTGGCTGAGCGTGGAGGCTTCGTCGAAGGCACCCGGGCCATGAGCCGGTTCATCGAGCAACGCCTCTCGCGCTACGGCGACGATCGCAACCACCCCGACGAAGCAGGGGCGAGCCAGCTGTCGGGCTGGCTGCACTTTGGCCATGTGTCGGCCCATGAGGTCGTGAAGCGGATCTTCGAGGCGGAAGACTGGTCCCCGGCCCGCCTGGGCCCCAAGCCCACGGGCAAACGAGAGGGCTGGTGGGGCCTGAGCGCACCTGCCGAAGCCTTCATGGACGAGATCGTCACCTGGCGGGAGGTGGGCTTCACCTTCACCTTCCAGCGGCCCGACGATTACGATCAGTTCGAGTCGCTCCCGGCCTGGGCGCTGACCACCCTTGCCGAGCACGCTGACGACGAGCGCCCCCACCTCTACACGCTCGAGCAGCTCGACAGCGCCCGCACTCATGACGAGATCTGGAATGCTGCTCAACGACAACTCAAGCGCGACGGACGCATCCACAACTACCTGCGCATGCTCTGGGGCAAGAAGATCCTGCAGTGGAGCCCAACGCCTCAAATGGCTCTCGAGCGCCTCATCGAATTGAACAATCGCTACGCCATCGATGGCCGTGATCCCAACAGCTACAGCGGCATCTTTTGGGTGCTGGGCCGCTTCGATCGCGCATGGGGACCAGTACGGCCCATCTTCGGCAAGGTGCGCTACATGACCTCGGAGAGCACAGCGAAGAAAGTGCGTCTCAAGAAGTACCTGCACACCTACCGCCGCCTATAGCCTCACTTGTCCCTTCAAATCCTACCTTCTACATTTCTGTAGTCTTATGTGTGTCATGGCAGTACCCTATGACAGTGTTCAGCCCATAGGGAATCGACGATGACTCGACGCCTTGTCTTTCTGACCTCCGCCTTCTCACTGGCGCTCGCCGGTGCAGCTTCGGCGCAGACCATCAACAACATGCCTGGTGGTGACGCTGGCCCTGACCTTTCAGGTGAAGGTCTCATCCAGTGTTATGGATGGCACAACAACGGTGTGTCGCCCTCACCCGATCTGGATGCGGTGAGAGCAGCATGTGGTGACGCCGTGCGCATCACCTTCGCAGGCTACCGTCATGATGGCACCTTCGTCCGCCACGACATGAGCTTGCAGCAGTCCTTCGTCAACTACCTCGGCAACGGCAGTCTCTTCTTCCAGCAGTTCGACACCAGCAACAATTACAGCTGGCACAAGGACAACAACTGGCTCCTGCTCGTCGACTACAACAACGCGTGGTCTGATCCCGGCCGTCTCTGGGAGCCCAGCTTCAACGGCGGCACCAGCGCCACCAACGGCCACGTGCTCTCACAGCTCGGCAACAACGCCCACGATCAGCACAGCCACCTGGGCGATCGCTACTTCATCTACAAGGGCCTCTCGAACTCAACAGCCCGCATCGACAACATGCCTGGCGGTTATGCTGGCCCCGACCTCTCCGCTGAAGGTCGCACGCAGTGCTACGGCTGGCTCAACAACGGCAACACCCCACCGCCTGACATCGCAGCCATCCGCACGGCCTGCGGCGACGCTGAGGGCATCACCTTCGCAGGTTACCGCCACGACGGCACCCTTGTACGCCACGACATGAGCCTGCGGCAGCCGTTCATCAACTACCTCGGCAATGGCCGGCTCACGTTCACCGACTTCGACCACAGCAGCCAGTACTCCTGGGAGAAGTCCGACAACTGGATCCTGCTCACCGACTACGCCAACGGCTGGTCGGACCCTGGCCGTCTCTGGGAGCCCGGGATCAACGGTCAGTCCGGCGCCACCGGGGGCCACGTGCTCTCGCAGCTCGGCAACAACGCCCACGATCAGCACAGCCACACCGGCGACAGCTACTTCATCTACAAGGTGGTGGTCGATCCTGACGGTGACGGCATCAATGAAGGCGACAACTGCCCCGATGTGGCCAACGCCGATCAGGCCGATGTGGATGGTGATGGTGTCGGTGACGCCTGTGATGTCTGCCCTGCAGACGCCACGAACGACGAAGATGGCGATGGCATCTGTCAGGACGTGGACAACTGCCCCACTGTGAGCAATGGCGATCAGGCAGATGACAATGGTGACGGTTATGGCGACGCCTGTGTGAGCCCTGATGCTCAGATCCCGGAGACGGCCACCCTGGGCAACGACATTGTCATTGGTCCTGCTGCGGTCATCGGCACCTACGCTCGGATCGGAGACGGGGCCACGGTGAACGGCTCTGTGGGCAACAGTGTGGTGGTGGGCGCAGGCTCTGTGGTGCCCGCAGGTGCCACGGTGGAGAACGCCGTGGTCATCGGGGCCAACGTGGGTCTGGGCACCGGCTGTACCGTGGGCATCCTCGCCAACATCGGTGACAACGTCACCGCCGGTACGAACTGCGCCTTCGGGAGCAAGGCTGAGGTGGGTGCCGGAAGCACCTTCGGCAACAACACCAGTGTGGGCACCCTCGCCATCGTCGGTGATGGTTCCAGCTTCGCCGATGGCACCAGCCTCGGGAACAACAGCCAGGTCGGCGCCAGCGCTGACCTGCTCGCTGGTTCCAGCATCGCCAGCAACACGCGTGTGGGTCACACCCTCAGCCTCGGTGCCGGCGCCATCATCGAAAGCAACACCGAGATCGGCGACGAAGCCATCATCGGTGCGAACGGCATCGTGCGCAGCTACGTGACCATCGGGAACAGCCTGGCTATGGGCGCTGGTGCTGAGTTTGCCTCTGGTGCTGCCGCCGGTGATGACGCCACCCTGGGCGAGAACACCGAGGTCCGCGGCTCACTGGGCAACAACGTCACCCTCGAAGACCGAGTGTTCATCGGGAACCAAAGCAGCGTCGGCGACAACACGCACATGCACCACGACACCACGCTGGGCATCTTCGCCACCGTGGAGTCGGGCTGCACCATTCACGACGACTCTGCTCTATACGACGGCGTCACTCTCGGGGCCGACAGCACCGTGGGTGAGCGCACCACCATCTTGTTCCGCGCCAACGTCGGCGCTCGGGCCAGCATCGGTGACGACACCATCATCGACGAGCAGAACACCATCGGCACCGACCTGACGCTCGGCAACAACAGCCGCCTGTGGCCCCGAAGCACCTATGGCAACAACGTCAACGTTGGCAACAACGTCCTCATCCGTGACACCGCAGACATCGGTGACGACGTCATCATCGAAGATGATGTGATCATCTTCCCCGAGACCAGCATCGGGAACGAGAGCGTCATTCGCCAGGGCGTGGAGCTCGGCGTGGCCACATGTGCCGATCGGGTGTGTGGGCAGGTGACCATCGGCGCATGCCAGGAGGTCAACGCCGACATGGATCCCGCAGCGTTGATGGACGGTGACTGCGTCAGCGGCGATGCCCCGGAGAACGCGGGGCAGGATTGTGGGGCACTCCTCGCCGAAGGGGTCAACGTCGACGGCACCTACTGGATTGACCCGGATGGAGATGGCGGCATCGACCCGTTCCAGGCGTACTGCGACATGACGAGCGCTGGCGGTGGGTGGACCCTCATCGTGTTCAACAACACGAACAACAACAGCGCCCTGTGGAACCAGAACTGGGCGACCTACAAGGCAGGCTTTGGCAACACCGCGAACCGTGACAACGGCTGGATTGGAAACGACAAGCTGCATGCGCTGACGGCGAACGGCGCCAACGACATGCAGGTCCGCATCAACGACGACCTCAACACCAGCTCGGTGTACGGCAACTTCAACGTCGAGAACGAGGCCAACAACTATCGCATGACTGTGGGCGCGGTGATTTCGGGGCCGACGTACGGCAACCTCGCCTACCACAGCGGCTCGATGTTCAGTACCTACGACCGGGACAATGACAGTCACGGCAGCACGTGCGGCACCTTCTATGACAACGGCTGGTGGTTCCACAGCTGCTGGACCATCAACCCCATCTACGGGGATGGTCGACCTTACTGGGGCAGCTACTACAACTCCATCACCCTCTGGCTCCGCTGAGACAACACACAACACCCTCCCTGTAAAAAAACCCCCTTCCTCATTCATCCCACACTCAGGTACACTGTACGGGCCTTATTTACCCTTCCGGAGTATGTGTGATGGGGTTCAAGCTGATTTCACTCGTAGCGGCCACGGGTGCCATGTGGTCCGTGAGCGCCCAGGCGCAGACGCCGACGAGCTGCGCGAGCATTCTGAACAATGGGCTGAGCAACGGCGACGGTGTGTACACCATCGACCCCGACGGAAACGGTGCCAACGCCCCCTTCAGCGTGTGGTGTGACATGACCACCGACGGCGGTGGCTGGACGGTCATCGCCAACAACGACAACGGTGACGTGGAGCCCAGCGGCTGTTGGGCCCGCATCGGCAGCCACTCCACCTTCGTTTGCGGCAACATCTCTCAGGGTGAGGACTTCGTCGTTCCCGCATATGGCATGGTCTTCGACGAGCTCGTCTGGGCCACCTACGACAACGACGACTTCTCCGACATCAGCGCATACCAGTACATGCTCTGGAACAACGACCAGACCATCCCCAACAACAACGGTCGCTGGTCGCTCAGTCCCAACAGCAACACTCAGAACCTCAACGGCTACGCTGCTCAGAGCAAGATCTACTGCAACTACAACGGCACCAGCAGCCTGCAGTCCGTGGGCAACGAGATCCCCCAGGGGGGTGACTACGGCAACAACCCCGTCACCATCTTCGACGAGATCAACAACTTCGACAATCCCGGCCACATGAGCTTCACCGAGCATGACCAGCACGGCGGTGGCAGCAGCATGAACGGCCTCGACGACTTCCAGGACGGCCACGGCTGTGGTGACAACTGGCAGCCCAAGGCTGATCGCGGCAAGTCCAGCTACATCATGATCCGCGGTGAGGATCCTCAGGTGCTGGTGTTCGACGCTGACAGTGATGGGGTGAACGACGACGTCGACAACTGCCCCAACAATGCCAACGCTGATCAGGCCGATGGTGATGGCGACGGCAGTGGTGATGTCTGCGACGCCTGCCCTGCAGACGCCACGAACGATGCTGATGGTGATGGTGTCTGCCAGGACGTGGACAACTGCCCCACTGTCGCCAACGCTGATCAGGCAGATGACAACGGCGACGGCTACGGTGACGCCTGTGTGAGCACCGCCGCCAACATCGACCCCACAGCCACCCTGGGCAACGACATCATCATTGGCGCCGCAGCAAACGTCGGCTCTTACGCCCGCATCGCGGACGGGGCGACGGTGAACGGGTCCGTGGGCAACAGTGTGGTGGTGGGCGCAGGCTCTGTGGTGCCCGCAGGTGCCACGGTGGAGAACGCCGTGGTCATCGGGGCCAACGTGGGCCTGGGCACCGGCTGTACCGTGGGCATCCTCGCCAACATCGGCGACAACGTCACCGCCGGTACGAACTGCGCCTTCGGGAGCAAGGCTGAGGTGGGTGCCGGAAGCACCTTCGGCAACAACACCAGTGTGGGCACCCTCGCCATCGTCGGTGATGGCTCCAGCTTCGCTGATGGTGCCACCCTCGGGAACAACAGCCAGGTCGGCGCCAGCGCTGACCTGCTCGCTGGTTCGAGCATTGGCAGCAACACCACCATCGGTCACACCCTCAGCCTCGGTGCTGGTGCCATCATCGAAGGCAACACCGAGATCGGCGACGAGGCCATCATCGGTGCGAACGGCATCATCCGCAGCTACGTGACCATCGGGAACAGCCTCGCCATGGGTGCTGGCGCCGAGTTCGCTTCCGGTGCCACTGCCGGTGACGACGCCACTGTCGGTGAAAACACCGAGATTCGTGGTGAAATCGGCAACAGCGTCACTCTTGAGGATCGCGTCTTCATCGGCAACCAGAGCTCTGTGGGCGACAACGGCCACATGCACCACGACACCACGCTGGGCATCTTCGTCACGGTGGAGTCAGGCTGTACGATTCACGACGACTCTGCTCTCTACGACGGCGTCACTCTCGGGGCCGACAGCACTGTGGGCGAGCGCTCCACCATCCTCTTCCGCAGCACCATCGGCGCACGGGCCAGCATTGGTGACGATGTGATTCTGGACGAGCAGAACACTGTGGGCACCGACCTCGTGCTGGGGAACAACAGCCGCCTCTGGCCCCGAAGCACCTATGGCAACGACGTCACCATCGGCGCCAACGTCCTCATTCGCGACAGCGCTGACGTGGGCGATGAGGTGACCATCGAAGACGACGTCATCATCTTCCCCGAGACCACCATCGGTCAGGAGACCACCATCCGTCAGGGTGTGGAGCTGGGTGTGGCCGTGTGTGAGACCCAGGTCTGTGGTCAGGTCACCATCGGCGGCTGCCGTGACGTGGCGGCCAACATCGGCGCCGGTGGCAGTGATGCGGGCGCCTGCGAGACGGGTCTGCTCATCGACATCGACACGGGTGCACGTGAATGGGCAGACAACACCTACGCCACCAGCTGCAACGAGTACCGCAACCCCTCACAAGGCCCCTACGCCTACGTGGACAACATCGGCGATGGCCTCTACACCATCGACCCCGACGGCCTCGGCGGCCTCGACCCCTTCATCGTCACCTGCGACATGACCACCGACGGCGGTGGCTGGACCCGCATCGGCTACTCTGCTGATCTCGCCTTCACCCAGCACTTTGGTGGCGGTGACATTCGCCGTTGGCTGCCCAGCGACTTCTCTCTTGAGCTCTCCGATGCTGAAATCAACGCCATCCGCGCAGTGTCTTCCGAGGGCAAGCAGACCTACGTGGGCCAGTGCCGGGGCGTGCTCCACTACGACTACCAGAACGGCAACTACGCCTACGCTGTGGGCTTCGAGTTCCAGACGGGCGCCGTGACCAACAACAGCACCTCCAACATCGGCAGCGGTGTCTCCGTCACCTCCGATGGTTGCGAGAACAACGACAACGTGAGCCGCACCACCGTCTTCGAGATCAACAACCTCGCGGTGCCCGTCATCAACATCAGCACCCGCGACAACGGTGACAACGGTGAGCACTTCGGCAGCCCCCTCACCAGCAACCCCGCCTGGCTGCGCTGAGACTCAGACCGCACCTGACCCATCCCAACAGAGGTGTGTTTAAGCGCCTCTTTCCTACCCACCCCTTTCAATCTGTCGCACCCATCATTACACTGTGAGGGTCTTATCTACCCTTCATGAGGTTGTATGATGGCTTTCAAATGGATTGTCATGGCGGGCGCGACGGCATGCCTCTGGACCGGTGTGGCCCAGGCACAGACCGCCACGAGCTGCTCCAGCATTCTGCGCAACGGTTTGAGCGTCGGTGACGGTGTGTACACCATCGACCCTGATGGGGTCGGCGGCCGAGATGCCTTCGACGTGTACTGCGACATGACCACCAATGGTGGTGGCTGGGCCATGCTCTACAACAGCGTTGGTGATCCTGGCGGCCAGACCACGGCCTTCTGGAACATCCCCTTCGCCGAGCGCTTCGACACCAAGGGCACTGCCGCTGAAGCCAGCAACTTCTACGCAGGCTCCCTGTACCTCTATGGCACCGAGTACCGAGACGAGATCACCGATCTCGGCAACACGACTGTAGAGGCCTTCCAGGCCACGGTGCAGGGCTTCAACAGCAACACCATGAACTTCACGAGCCCCACCCGGGTCTCGGGGAACGACACCATCTACAGCTGCCAGTTTGCAGGCAGCTGGGCCTCCCCGGACTACCCCGCAGGAGGCAACTGCGCGACATCTTACTCCAACGTCTCTCAGCACTACTGCGGTTGCTGGCACTACAGCCTGGGCTCCAACGCCGAAACCAACCGTTTTGACAGCGGTTGGGGGCCTCACCTCCAAACGAGCGTGGCGAGTACTCTGGGCCTGTCGAACGACGGAACAGCCTACTCCCGAGTGAACCGCATCGTACGGTGGGCACGCTGGGATGATGGTCAGATCATCGTGCCCGACGCCGACGGTGATGGGGTGAACGACGACGTCGACAACTGCCCCAACGCCGCCAACGCAGATCAGGCCGACGGCGACGCTGATGGTGTGGGTGATGTGTGTGACGCCTGCCCGGCAGACGCCACGAACGATGCAGATGGCGACAGTGTCTGCCAGGACGTGGACAACTGCCCCACTGTCGCCAACGCTGATCAGGCAGACGACAACGGTGATGGCTACGGCGACGCCTGTGTGAGCCCGCTGGCGAACATCCCCGAGACCGCCACCCTGGGCAATGACATCGTCATTGGCCCCGATGCGGTCATCGGCACCTACGCACAAATCGGCGATGGCGCCACGGTGAACGGCTCGGTGGGCAACAGCGCAGTGATCGGCGCCGGCTCGGTTGTGCCGGCAGGTGTGACCGTAGGCAATGGCGCTCGCCTGGGCGCCAATGTGGGTCTCTCTTCAGGTTGCTCTGTGGGCGTACTCGCACAGTTGGGCGACAACATCACCGCCGGTATGAACTGCGCCTTCGGGAGTAAGGCCGAGGTCGGCGCAGGCAGCACCTTCGGCAACAACACCAGCGTCGGTACTCTGGCCATCGTCGGTGATGGCTCCAGCTTCGCCGATGGCGCCACCCTCGGGAACAACAGCCAGGTCGGCGCCAGCGCTGATCTCCTCGCCGGTTCGACCATCGGCAGCAACACGCGTGTGGGCCACACCCTCAGCCTCGGTGCTGGTGCCATCATCGAAGGCAACACTGAGATCGGCGACGAGGCGATCATCGGGGCGGGTGGCATCGTGCGCAGCTACGTGACGATTGGGAACAGCCTGGCCATGGGTGCTGGTGCTGAGTTCGCAGCGGGGTCAAGTGCCGGTGATGACGCCACTGTGGGCGAGAACACTGAGATTCGTGGCGAAATCGGCAACAACGTGACTCTGGAAGACCGGGTGTTCATCGGCAACCAGAGCTCTGTGGGCGACAACAGCCACATGCACCACGACACCACTCTCGGCATCTTTGTCACCGTGGGCTCTGGCGTCACCATCCACGACGACAGCGCCCTCTTCGACGGGGTCACCCTCGGCGACGACAGCACCGTGGGCGAGCGCACCACGATTCTGTTCCGGAGCACCATCGGCGCCCGTGCCAGCATTGGCGACGACGTCATTCTCGACGAGCAGAACACTGTGGGCACCGACCTTGTGCTGGGCAACAACAGCCGTCTCTGGCCTCGGAGCACCTACGGCAACAACGTCAACATCGGCGCCAACGTGCTGATTCGCGACACCGCCGACATCGGCAGCGACGTCACCATCGAGGACGACGTGATCATCTTCCCCGAGACCACCATCGGCGAAGAGACCATCATTCGTCAGGGCGTCGAGCTTGGCGTGGCTGTGTGTGAGACCCAGGTGTGTGGACAGGTCACCATCGGCGGTTGCCGTGACGTGGCGGGCAACATCGGCGCCGGCGGCAGCAACGATGGGTCGTGCGAGACGGGGCTCATCATCGACATCGACACGGGTGCACGTGAGTGGGCGGACAACACCTACGCCACCAGCTGCAACGAATACCGCAACCCCTCGGTGGCGCCTTACACCTATGTCGACAACATCGGCGATGGCCTCTACACCATCGACCCCGACGGCCTCGGTGGCATCGACCCCTTCATCGTCACCTGCGACATGACCACCGACGGCGGTGGCTGGACCCGCATCGGCTACTCTGCTGATCTCGCATTTACCCAGCACTTTGGAGGCAGTGACGCCCGCCGCTGGCTGCCCAGCGACTTCTCTCTCGAGCTCTCCGATGCTGAAATCAACGCCATCCGGGCTGTGTCGTCCGAGGGCAAGCAGACTTATGTGGGCCAATGCCGAGGCGTGCTCCACTACTTCCACACGAGCGGCAACAACTACGCCTATGCTGCAGGCTTCGAGTTCCAGGACGGCACCGTCACGCCCAACGCCACCGCCAACATCGGCAATGGTGTCACCGTCACCACTGACGACTGCCGTCTCAACGACAACGTCAACCGCACCACCGTCTTCGAGATCGACAACCTCGCGGTGCCCGTCGTGAACATCAACACTCGCGACAACGGCAACAGCGGTGAGCACTTCGGCAGCCCCCTCACCAGCAACCCCGCCTGGATGCGCTGAGCGCCCCTCACCTGCCATGGTTCTGGGGTTTGATTAAATCCCCACACGCTCTCCCGCCTCACACCTTCCCATCGAGCCTACCTATCATTACACTGTAAGGGTCTTATCTACCCCTACGGAGACTGTGATGGGGATCAAACTGATCATGTGTGCAAGCGCAGCCACCATGTTGTACGTGGGCATGGCTCAAGCGCAGACGCCGACGAGCTGCTCGAGCATTGTGAACAATGGGCTGAGCAACGGCGACGGTGTGTACACCATCGACCCCGACGGGGCCGGCGGCAACGCGGCCTTCGATGTGTATTGCGACATGACCACCGACGGCGGTGGCTGGGCCATGCTCTACAACAGCGTTGGTGATCCAGGTGGCCAGACCACGGCCTTCTGGCAGTTCCCATACGCAGAGCGCCTCAATGTGAAGGGCACCCCCAACCTCTCGAGCAACTTCTATGCAGGCTCTCTCTACATTTATGGAACAGAGTATCGGGAGACTTTCACCGACATCGCTGGCACCACCGCCGAGGCCTACCGAGCGACGGCGACGGGCTTCAACACCACCAACATGCGGTTCACCAACCCCACTCTCCTGACAGGCACTGACAATGGCTATGCCTGCCAGTTCGCCTCTGGGTGGTCTTCGACGAACTATGACGGTGATACCAATGGTGGCAACTGTGCATCATCATATTCGAGTGTGACTCAGCACTATTGTTCGTGCTGGACCTACAATCTCGGATCTGATGCCGACGCAGATCGCTTCGATGGTGGCTGGGGGCCCCATATCTTCGGCAGCCGCCTCGATCCGCTCGGGCTCGTAAGCGACGGCACTCGATACAGCCGCCTGGGCGCTGTCACACGGTGGGTGCGTTGGGACGACGGCCAGGTCATCGTGCTCGACGCCGATGGTGATGGGGTGGTCGACAACGACGACAACTGCATCAATGACGCGAACGCTGATCAGACTGATGGCGATGGGGATGGTCAGGGGGACGTCTGCGACGCCTGCCCCTCGGACGCCACCAATGATGCCGATGGTGATGGCGTATGTCAGGACGTGGACAACTGCCCCACGGTGAGCAACGCCAACCAGGCAGACGACAACGGTGATGGCTACGGCGACGCCTGTGTGAGCCCGCTGGCGAACATCCCCGAGACCGCCACCCTGGGCAATGACATTGTCATTGGCCCTGATGCGGTCATCGGGCCTTACAGCCAGATCGGCGATGGCGCCACGGTGAACGGCTCAGTGGGCAGCAGCGTGGTCATCGGCGCGGGCTCGGTGGTCCCTGCGGGCGCCTCGGTGGAAAACGCCGCGCGTCTGGGTGCCAATGTCGGGCTCGGCACCGGCTGCACGGTGGGCGTGCTCGCTCAGATCGGCGACAACGTCACCGCAGGGGCAAACTGCGTATTCGGGAGCAAGGCCAATGTAGGGGCCAACTCCAGCTTCGGCGCCAACACCAGCGTGGGTGCGCTCGCTCAGATCGGTGAAAGCACGAGCTTTGCCGATGGGGCCAGTCTGGGGAGCAACAGCATCTTGGGCGCCAGCGCCGATCTGCTCGCCGGTTCGAGCATCGGTAGCAACACGCGTGTGGGCCACACCCTCAGCCTCGGTGCTGGTGGCCTCATCGAGAGCAACACGGTGATCGGCGACGAGGCGATCATCGGGGCAGGTGGGATCGTGCGGAGCTACGTGACGATCGGCAACAGCCTGGCCATGGGTACTGGTGCTGAGTTCGCAGCGGGGTCAAGTGCCGGTGATGACGCCACAGTGGGCGAAAACACTGAAATTCGTGGTGAAATCGGCAACAACGTGACTCTGGAAGACCGGGTGTTCATCGGCAACCAGAGCTCTGTGGGCGACAACAGCCACATGCACCACGACACCACCCTCGGCATCTTCGTCACCGTGGGCTCTGGCGTCACCATCCACGACGACAGCGCCCTCTTCGACGGTGTCAGCCTCGGCGACGACAGCACCGTGGGTGAGCGCTCCATCATTCTGTTCCGTAGCACCATCGGCGCCCGTGCCAGCATCGGCGACGACACCATCATCGACGAAGCCAACACCATCGGCGACGACCTCACCCTGGGCAGTAACAGCCGCATCTGGCCCCGGGGCACCTTCGGCCACACCGTCACCATGGGTGCCAATGTGCTGGTGCGCGACACCGCAACCATCGGGGATGAAGTCACCCTCGAAGACGATGTGGTGTTGTTCCCCTCAACCACCGTGGGCGACGAGACCATCATCCGTCAGGGTGTCGGCCTCGGCGTAGCCAACTGCCCCACCCAGCGGTGTGGTCAGGTCACCATCGGCGGCTGTCTCGACGTGGCCACCGACGTCGATCCTCTGGGCACTGTGGACGGCCAGTGTGCTGGTGGCGACAGCCCTGAGAACCCCGGCGCCACCTGCTACAGCATCTTGCAACAAGATCCCGACGCTGAAGACGGCTTCTACTGGATCGATCCCAACGGCCGGGGGGTCGAGGACGCGTTCCAGGTAGAGTGCGACATGACCACTGACGGTGGCGGCTGGACGATCCTGCCCCACGATGCCATGGGCGTGCTCACCAATGATGACTCTGCGGGCTGGCCCAATGAGCTGGTCCGTCGCTACGACTACGGCATCCCCAACGACCAGTTCGAAGCCCTGGTGAACAACGCCCTCGAAGACCGGCAAAACTTCTACAAAGAATGCCGCGACTCGCTGATCAACCAGGAGTACGGCGGCCAGCACAGCCGCTATGAGACCCTGAACGGGCAACTCTTCGACTCCACCATCGCTTACTTCGGCGGCGCTCAGACCGCATGTGATCTCAACGATCCGGTGGATCGTGTGGTGGACTACACCTTCGACAGCACTGAGAACATTCCGATCCTGGCTCTCTTCGGTGGGGACTCCGACGCTGGCGTCGAGATCTCGCGCTACCGCCTCGGCGCCTACCTGTCTCGTGGGCCGGGCAACCCGCCGCT
Source organism: Bradymonadia bacterium (assembly GCA_046290225.1). Lineage (GTDB taxonomy): Bacteria > Myxococcota_A > Bradymonadia > UBA7976 > UBA1532 > JBKAGE01. The sequence goes on from JBKAGE010000035.1 coordinate 199,691, forward strand.
CGGTGCTCTGGGCGTCGATCCGCTCAACCCCGCCGACAGCTGCCTGCACCTGCTCAACGAAGCCCCCACCACCGAGAGCGGCACGTACTGGATCGATCCCAACCTGGGCAGCGTGAGCGACGCGTTCCAGGTGGAATGCGACATGACCACCGACGGTGGTGGCTGGACCATCGTGGAGCACGACGCCATGGGCGTGCTGACCCCCGACGACAACGTGGGCAACCCGGACCAGCTGGTCCGAGCCTACGATTACGGCACCTCGGACGCCCAGCTGGCAGCGCTCTCTGCAGCAGCCACGGTGAGGCGGCAGGACTTCTACAAAGAGTGCCGTGGTGCACTGATCAACATCGAGGTGCCCGGGGCCACACAGTACAACCGTTATGAGACACCCAATGGGCAGTTCTTCAACTCCACCATCGCCTACTTCGGCGGTGCCCTCACCGCCTGCGACAACAACGATGCTGTCGATCGCGTGGTGGACTACACCTTCGAGAACACCGAGAACATCCCCATCGTGGGCCTCTACGGCGGCGACTCGGATCACGGGTCGGAGATCGCCCGTTACCGCCTCGGCGCCTTCATCGTCCGCTGAGTGAGGGCGAGGCCCGTCGAGGCCTTCGCTTTCATGTCACCCCGCGCTAGAGTCCAGTCACCATGCGGACTCACCCCATCTTCAATCTGCCCATTGATGTCTCTGTAGAAGACGCCGTCGAGGCCGCCTGCGCCGAAGACATCACCTTCATCGAACGCCGCCTGCGCCGCCGGGACAGCGTATTGGTGGAGTGCGACAAAGAGCTGGCGCTGTATCTGTACCTGTCGGTGCGTCAGCGCATGCGCAAGGACAAGAGCGCGCCGAAGCTGGTGCTCATCGACGGCCGCCCCAAGTCCGAAGAGGACGAGCTGCGAGGCAACCTGGCCAACATGATGGTGCACCTCACCAACGCCATCCGAGGCAGCGTCGATCGCCGAGTGCTGGTGATGCCCCACCTCGACGTGCTCACCACCACGCACACCGGGTTGACCATGGAAGCCCGGGAGGTGATCCCGCTGCTCTACGAGAACCCCGAGACTCAGATCCTGGCCTTTCGGGATCCGAGCTTCGACATCCCCAAGGTGATCGAGGGGGTCTTCGATGTGCGCCGCGAGGTGGTGGGGATCCCCCGTGAGGCCCTGCCCCGCATCGTGACCCAGCGCGAGGCGAAGGCCCTCGACGCTGATCGTTTCGACCCCTTCGCGCTCTACACGTATCTCTCGGGGCAGAACCCCGTGCGCTGTCGCAAGCTGCTGGCCCCCCTCGCTGATCGCCGCGAGGCCATGCCCGGTCACGGCAAGCGGGCGGCGCGGGCGGTATATCGCACGATCAGAGAGGCCACCGCCGAGGCTGGGGAGGACATGGCCCTGCCCGACGTCGATCTGCACGCCGACGTCGGTGGCTACGACGAGGTGAAGGCCCGCCTCTCGGAAGATCTCATCGGCCTGGTGCACCGCCGTGACGCCCTCACGGAGCCTGCGGACATCCAGGCCCTGGAGAAGCTGCTCCCTCGAGGGATCATCTTTCACGGCCCTCCAGGCACCGGAAAAACCCACTTCGCCAAAGCCCTGGCCACAGCCCTCGACGCCACGGCCATCATCGTGAGCGGCCCCGAGCTCAAGAGCCAGTGGGTGGGGGCCAGCGAGGCCAACCTGCGCCGGGTGTTCCGCCGGGCCCGGGCGAGCGCCCCGGCCATCGTAGTCTTCGACGAGATCGACGCTTTCGCCCACGCCCGAGGCACCTACTCGGGCTCGGGCGTAGAGCACTCCATGGTGAATCAGCTGCTCACCGAGATGGACGGCTTCCGCAAGAACGAGATGGTCTTCGTCGTGGGCACCACGAACTTCCTGTCTTCACTCGACGGGGCCCTGCTCCGGCCCGGCCGTTTCGAGTTCCTCATCGAGATCCCCGCCCCCGATCCCCACGATCGCGCGGCCATCGTGTCGATCTACGATCAGAAGCTGAGTTTGGGCCTGAGCGACACCCAACGGGCTCATATCGTACGCCGCACCGAGGGGTATGCCGACCGGCAACAGGGGATCCCATTCACTGGGGATCACATCTACGCGGTGTGCCGCGCCCTCAAACGCCAGCAGCTGCGCACCGGGGCTCAGGCGGTGACGATGGAAGACATCGATCAGGCCCTCGAGCGTCGCACGCGGCGGCCTCTCACCCTCGGGGCCGCCGAGGAGCGTACGGTGGCGGTACACGAGGCTGGTCATGCGTTGCTGTCGATGCTCATCGAAGGCGCCACCCCACCAGAGCGCATCAGCATCACCCCCGACGCTCAGGGTGCGCTGGGGTACGTGCTGCAAGCGGCGAGGGCTCGCCCTTACACCATGACCGCCGACGACATGCGGGCGGAGATCTGCGTGGGCCTCGGCGGCAGAGCCGCGGAGCAGATCGTCAACGGCGCCGCGAGCATCGGGGCGTATGCTGATCTCAAACAGGCCACGGAGATCGCCCGGGCCATGGTGGAAGATTACGGCATGTCCCCTTTGGGCCCCATGGCCCGCCCCGAGCCGAGTCCACGACAGCCTGATCCACACAGCGAGTGGCGCCGCCGGCAGATCGACGAGGCCATCGCCGCGATCCTCGACGCCGAGGCAGAGCGGGCCGAGCAGGTGCTCCGCGCGCACCTGCCCCTGCACACGGCGCTGGTGGATCGACTGCTGGCGGAGAAGGTCATCGAAGGCGGCACGTTGTCGACCTTCGTGCAGATCAAGATCGACCCGAACGAGGTCGAGGGAGAGACCGATGGCTGAGATCACCCTGACGCTCAAGCGCGATCCGCAGACTGGCCGCCGCGAGCTGATCGTGCACTACGAGTCAGAAGACGACGCTTTGCCCCACGAGCACGAGCGTGATCACCGCGACGCTGTGGAGGCTCTGCTCGGTCGATCTCTCGACGCGCTGATCGAAGAGCTCGGCGGCGTCGACGGCGTCGAGCTGGAACGCATCAGAAAGCCCACCGCCGAAGAATCGGCTCAGGCCGAAGCCACCGCCGCCCAGGCCCGTGAGCGCCTCAAGCATTGATCGTGACTGATCCGAGCCTCGATGATCTGCACCCCACCACCGAATCCCCCTGGTGGGCTCTGCGCGTTTCGGCAGATGTGAGCGGTGAGGCAGAAGACCTCGCCGCCCTGTACACGCTGCTGTCGATCCACCCTCACCTGAGCGAGCGGCCATGGTGGGTCGGCACGCTGCCCTCGGGGCTGATGATCTTCACCCACTCCGCCCTCTCCGGGGTGGACGATCTGCACGACTACGGCCTGCCTCTGTCGAAGGTGCATGTGCTCGAGGGTGAGGCCCACATCTCCACCTCAGGCAAGGCGTCGATGACGATCCCCTGGGGGTCGATGCGCTGTGTGCGCGACCTGGTCACTGGTCTACGACCGCTGGCCATCCCTGGAGATCCAGTCGTCGCCGAGGCCTGCCTCGTGATGCCCGTCACAGGCCCGAGCGCTCAGATCACCCTCACTCGCCTGCTCCGTCTTGGCAGAGCCGATGTACAGGTCTCCCAATGGCAGCCCACGGCTGATGCCTCCGGGCAAATTGCCTTCCGGCTCGTCGACCCGCCGCTGTATCTGATGATGCGGGCCCGTGACGAAGATGAGGGGATCACTGCCTATGTCCGCCACGAGCACTCGCCCCTCTGGGTCGAATGGGGGCACCGGCACCCGTTGCCCGATCTCGCGGCGAGCCGTCTGGGGCAACACGGCCAAAGCGCGTGGGTCGACGCCGACGGCACCTGGCACCGGCGCCCTGCGGACTGGCCCGAGCGCTCGATCTACGCAGTGGTCGAGGCGGCCCTCCCTGCACACGAGGTGCCCCTGACGGCAGAGCCTCAGACCACAGATCATACGCGCTTCGTGGTGCAGCTGGGTCTCGAAGCGGCCCCAGTGGAAGAGCCGGAATCATGGCTGCTCACCCTCGACGAGGTCATGTCTCTCGAGAGCCTGGTGGAAGACAGCACGGGTGCCCTGCTCAACCGCATCACCTTGTCGCGGCTGCACGGCCCCGACGGCCCCGTCCATCTGCTCCGTGTCCGGGGAGGGCACACAGATCGACTGGGCACACGGATCGCCGACATCCTCGGTCTACGAGGCTTCACCCCACTCCCGGGCACTGAGCAGATCCTGGTGCCCGTGGGCAAACGCCTCGCTCCCGCCATGCGCCTCGAAGAGCTGCGACCTCTTCTCGGACTTCAGGGTCGAACCCGCGTCATCGTGCAGGGACCATCAGAGTCGAGATCCTCATCCTCGGGATCACAGGCTGGTGGTCTGCAGCTCTTCCGGATCCCCGAAGTCGACGAGATCGCCCTCACGCACTTCGTCGATTATGTGGCCACGAGCCACCGCGTAGCCCTCGATGCGCTCTTCGAACGCAGCGTCTTCGCCTTCGAGTCCATCGAGGTCGATCGCCCGCCGAAGGCCGGCGCTTTGAGCCCACCACCGCCTCCGCCACCGCGTCTCACCGCCCCCCGCCGTCGACACCAGCTGCGCGCCACGACTCGGCAAAAGCCCGAGGCCGAGGTGGCACAGAAGATGGAGCAGGACTGGAGCGACATCAAAGTGCTCCAGTCCAGAGTGCGTGAGATCGAAGCCAGCCTCCTCGCCGGCGAAGGCAACACAGACCTCTGGCGAGAGATGGCCCATCTCAAAGGCCGGCTCGACGAGCCCGACGATGCCGCGGCGTGTATGGAGATCGCCCTGTTCCATGCCGGTGTGCACTGCTTCGCGCCCGGCAGCGACGAGATCGAGGCGTGGGCCGAGCCGCTCCGAGATCTCGTGGGCTGGCGGTTGAAGAAGCTACAGCTCGACAACACCACCGAGACCCTCGTCGATCTGGCCACCCTCGATCTGCCCCAGGGGCCCGAGGCCGCCTTCCTCGGCGCGCGCCTGCTCTCAGGCTTTCTCACCCGAGAGACGCTGTTCGATGGTCTCGACCAGCGAGCACAAATCATCTTCAGCGAAGCTGGCCTGACCGCCTCTCGACGTCTGCAGTGGCTGGTCCTCGCCGCACTGCACTTCGCCCACGACGACGCATTGGGCCTCACCCGGGCCAAAGAGGCCCTGCTCGGCGCCCTGAACACGCAGGGGCTGCGAGAAGGCGCCGACATTCCCCGGTTCATTCGCTACGCCCTCGCCCTCGAGGGGGGTGATCAGGCCATCGAGACCTCGGCGGCCATGAGCACCCAGGCCCATGCTCTACACGGGGCGTGGGCTCTCATGGCGCCGCAGCTCGAAGAGCTCGATGTGCACTCGGCCTTCGCTCGGGCCGTCTTCTCCGTAGGCTTCGCCCGCCTCGGCCTCACCTCAGACGCTCGCCGCCTCGCCGCCGCGGTGGAGGAAGAACTGCCGGTGCACGATCGGGCCACAGGCACGCTGTTGCGGCTATATCTCGCCCGAAGCGCCGCCGTGGGCCTCGAAAACACGAGTGATCCCGAGCAGCTCGCCGAAGCCCGGGCCCTGTGGAAGAGCGAGGTGTCCGACCTGACCGCCGGGCTCAACACCACCGAGTCCCGGGCGCTCCACGTGGTGCGGAGGTGGTCTCGATGGCTCGCCCTCGATGCCCCTGAAGAAGACGTCGCTCGGACCTACCTGGGCGCCGACGCCCTGCGCATCCTCGATCACGCTCAGCAGCAGCCCAAACAGGTCGCCGAGGTCATGGGGCGACTGCTCGGCGGCAACCGGCTCTCGTCATTGTCGGGTGCCCAGGAAGCCGTGGAGCGGTGCATCAACCTCGCATTGAGCACCGGGCAAGAGCAGGTCATCGACGACACAGTGCAGGTGGTGATCCGCCACCTCAATCAGCACTTCGGCACGCCCAGAGCGCGCATGGCTGTGCAAGGGCGCCTCATCGCCGCAGCCGCAGTCATCGACGAGGGCGCTCGGGTGGGCCCGCTCATCGAAGACGTACTCACCCAGATGCCCCACATCACCGCCGTCGGCGATTTGCTGCTCGCCGTGGGCCCGGCCCTTGAGGCTCTGCGGCGGGTGGGCGTCACCGACCAGGTAGAGCAGTTCCTCGCAGGCCTCAGAGAGGTCGCCGATCGAGGCCACCGGCTCAGCGCCCAGGTGGCAGGCATCGCCGCCGAGGGATATTGGATGATCCAGGAAGCCGACGTGGCCCGGGAGATCCTCGAGCAGACCCTCGAAGCCATCAGCACCGAGCGGCGAGATCACGTGGCCCGATTCGAAGCAGGCTCGGCCTTCACCGACGCAGTCCGCCCATGGCCCTCCACAGAGAGGGCCTTGTGGCTCACGCGGCTGCTCTCGAACCTCGACGTGTTCCGAGACAGCTTTACGTCGAGCAGATACTTCGAGGCTCTGAAGATCTTGATGCTCGAGCGCATCGTGGACACCACCACCGACACCGTATCCTTCGCCAGCGGCCGTGTGCGCAGCTGGCTCGAACAAGAAGAGCAGATCATCCGTCGACGCATCATCGCCGACTGGCGCTTACTCTCAGAAGGTTGAACACAATGACGATCACCCGCATCAGCATCGCCCTGGCCCTCGGGGCCCTGCTCACCGCCTGCGGTGGCGGCGAGACAAAGGATCCCGAGACCGCCACTGAAGGCTCGCCCCAAACCGCTCCAGCGTCGCAACCCGCAGCGTCACAACCCGCCTCTCAGCCCACGCCATTGCCAGGCACCGGCATCAAGGCGCCCGTAAACCCCGGCGGCTTCGCCGCAGGCACACCGTGCAAGACAGCCTCCGAGTGCGAGAGCGGGATCTGTGAGGGTGAGGGCTGCGATGGCAAGGGTCCCGTGTGCGCCGCGAGCGGCCGCATGTGCACCAAAGATCTGCGCCCTTACTGTGGCTGCGACAGCAAGACCTTCAGAACCAGCGGGAGCTGCCCCGGCCGTCCCTACGCCCACCGCGGCGAGTGCAAGGAGTAGACAATGCCTGAGTTTGCCGAGGTCAACATTCACGTCAGGTGGCTGCAGAGCCGCCTCGACGGCTTTACCATCAACCGCTTCGAGTCATCGGGGTGGAACAACTTCAAAGAGCTGCCCGACAGCGATCGCGCCACCGTGCCCGCCGACTTCTTCGAGGGCAACACCATCAAGTCGGTGACCCAGCGGGGCAAGCAGATCATCTTCCACACCACCAACGGGATCGTGCTCAGCCACCTGATGTTCAAGGGGCGGTGGAGCCTGGCGGACGATCCGTTCACCAGTCACTACCACCACCACAGCAGCCGGCCCACCAGCAACAGCCGCACGGTGATCTTGCATGGCCCCAGCGGCACGCTGGGGTTCCACACCCCAGAGTACAAAGCCCACCTCAACATCTTCCCCGGCGAGCACGACGCCAGCGCCATCAACAACTTGAGCAAGTTGGGCCCTGACGTCATCACCACCGACGAGAGCGACGATGGTTTCGCTGATCCGTGGAGTCTGGAGTACTTCCAGAACAAGGCTGGCCGCAGCAAACAGGCCATCAAGCCCTTCCTGCTCGACCAGAAGAAGCAGGCTGGCCTCGGCAACATGTACGTCTGCGAGTCGCTCTATGATGCTGGTATCGACCCCAGCCGACCGGCGAACTCGCTGAGCACCGACGAGGTCAATCGTCTCCACGAGGCCGCCCAGGCGATCGTACAGAAGGCCATCGATCTCGAGCTGGATTACGACGAGATTTTGAGGGTCTACAAACGCAGCTCTGATCCCGACGGCCACACCGTGCGCAAGACCACCATCGGTGGACGAGACACCTACTGGGTCCCCGACGTTCAGTCCTGAGCGACGTACAGCAGATTCACCGCTGAGTTCAGTGCCTGCCACAGCACCTCGTCCTCACCATCGAGGGCACACAACGCCAGGGTGAGGCGCTCCACCTCGGCAGCCGCCTCAGGGTACATACGGGGATCAGGCACTGGCAGCGCCCTCAGCTGTGGTGGGCCCACTCGCAGGTGACCCCCCCTCAACGCCAGGGTGCCATATCGCCAGCGATACCAGGCCGAGGCTGCATCGCTGTTGATCACACCAGCAAGGTAGGCCACCGACACCCCATCCACAGGCATCACCACCACCGTGGATTTCGCAGCCAGATATTCGCCCTCGAGATCAGCCACCGCCTCCAAGCGGCGACTCAGACCAGCCACCACCACCTTCTTTTGTCGACTCTGCTGCAGCCGTGTTGGCGGCAGATCGTCGAGTTGAGGGCGTGCAACCACGGGAGATTGAAGACGACGGCCTAAATATCGTAATTTTTTTTTGCCCCACAAAACACACAGCGGATCGATGGTTCCAGTGTTGATCACACGTATGGAGCATGTATCACCATGACACACCTCGGTCAGAAGAGGTGCCATGGTGTAGGCCTCTGACACAGTTGCACCGCCATGTACCTCTGCAAGTGTCGACAAGTCAGGATGCGCGTGGGTCAGAGCCCAATCAGGGCCAGAATCCAACAACGGCCATGGGTCAGATGATGATGTGGGTGAGCCAGCTCTCACGGCCCCAGCTCCGCTGATCTGCACGGGCTGAGGCGAGCGGTTCGTGTCGACTGTCAGCGCATAACCCATTGGATATACACGAGCATCGAAGCCATCTGAGTCGCGGAGATCGATGATCTCGGTCAACCCTCCATGGGCGACGAGGCAGCTTCTCGCACCGCGGGCATACTCCGCAGCACACAAGGCGCTGGGCACGATGAATCCATGACGACCCCCTGCACGTGTCAGCTGGAGCGCCCGCTCGATGAACACACAGTACAAATCCCAGGCCCCAGTGGCCGTCTGATACCCCTGCAAACACAAGCGCCTGATATCAGGCGCTTTTTTCATGAGAGTTGCGGCATCGACATATGGCGGATTGCCCAATACTGCGTCAAAACCCGGCCTGGGTCTCGAAAACATTTCTCCGAAGGCTGACTCAAGGGTCAGCGGATTTTTGTCGACTCCAGAGTATGTTTCAGCCTGAAACAGGCTATTCAGGCAACGAATCTGACTGCGGTGAATTGGGTAGCCCGCAGCGTGTAAACGGGCAAAGGCAAGATTGACGGCTCGCTCATCTACATCTACACCGGCAATGCACTGGCTGACTCGATGCTTGAGCATTGAAAGTGAACTGTCAGCAACACGCGCCGTTCGATCAGGAGGAGTGAGAAGGGTGTGTGTCAGGTAGTCAGCGACGCCCAACAGAAACGATCCATCACCACATGCTGGATCGAGGATGCGCAGATTGAGGATGGATTTGGGGTCTTTTTCGGTGGTGAGTGGGTCAAGAATGACCCTGATCAGTACACCCGCCATCTCGGCGTTGGTGTAATGCACCCCGAGCGATGGCTCATTTTTGGCTGTTAGCGATGTGATGTGGTCAGTCATCCCCATCCAATAATGAACCGAAACAGAACAGTGAGCCACATTGGAACACCACTTCCTTACATTTGTGGCCCATTTTGCATGGCATGGATAATGCTACCTTATCCTACATATCCCCACCCAGCTCCAGCACTGAGGACATTCCTCTGCTGGCTACGGAGGTGTTTCAGCTGCTCAGGAGGTATGTAGACAATGCTCACGTCTTCAGGTGAATCAATGGGAACGCTCAAGCCCACGGCGCTCCTCGTCGATGATGACACATTTTTGTGTGAACTGATCAGCCGCTGGCTGGCCCGCGCTGGTTATGCCGTCGAGGTCCACCACGATGGCTCTTCGATGCTCAACGCCTTGGGTTGGACCCTGCCGGACGTCATCTGCCTCGACCTGGGCCTGCCAGACGCAGACGGTCTCGAGCTCCTCGAGCGATTACGAAGACAGAATCCGACATTGCCCATCATCATCCTCACCGCTGACGACACGGTGGATTCGGTGGTGCGGGCAATGCAGTCGGGTGCATACGACTATCTGCCCAAGCCGGTGGACGAGACCAAGCTGCTCACCGCGGTGCGCAACGCTGTCGATCACCACAAGCTGGCCACGCGCCTCGCTGATCTCGAGGCCCAGGATCGCACCACCTATCGTGGGATCCATGGCGCCTCGGCGATCATGCGCTCGCTGTTCAAGACCATCGAGCGGGTGGCGGCGCGTGACGTGTCGATCCTGATCCATGGAGAGAGCGGCTCGGGGAAGGAGCTGGTGGCCCGAGCACTCCACGAGGCGAGTGGTCGCCGGGATGGGCCTTTCGTGGCGGTGAACTGCGCCGCATTCCCCCCGAGCCTCATCGAGGCTGAGCTGTTTGGTCACGAGAAGGGTGCCTTCACTGGGGCCACCCACCGTCGTGCGGGCTGCTTCGAACGGGCCGACGGCGGTACGATCTTCCTCGACGAGGTGGCCGAGCTCGACCTCTCGGTGCAGGCCAAGCTGCTGCGCGTGTTGCAGGAGCGTGCCTTCTGCCGCGTGGGCGGGGTGAAGGAGATCCGCAGCGACTTCCGACTGCTCACGGCCACCCACAAGCACCTCAGCCAGGCTGTGGTCGCCGGGGAGTTCCGCGAAGACCTCTTCTATCGAGTGGCGGTCTTCGAGATGCAGGTGCCGAGCCTGAAAGATCGCGTCGAAGATGTGGCTTTGCTGGCCCACCACTTCCTCGAGCAGTTCAGCCTGCATGATCAAACAGAGCCCCTCCGGCTCTCAGCCGAAGCTCTGGAGGCGCTCAAGCGTTACCCCTGGCCAGGGAACGTGCGCGAGTTGCAAAACGCGATTCAACACGCGGCGGTGATGTCTTCGGGGGGTACGATCACCCTCAAAGATCTCCCCCATCGCGTGCGGGGGCTCTCCTCGGGGCTGGGTACGGTCATCACGCCCTCCCCCCTGCCAGCGGAGCCCAGTCACACGCCATTGCCAGCGACCACGCTCGAAGAGATCGAGCGTCAGGCCATCATCGAGGCTCTGGATCGGCACCGGGGCAACGTCTCTGCAGCCCAACGCCAGCTGGGGATCGGCCGTACGACGCTCTATCGTAAGATGAAGAAGTTCAACATCGAACTTGATCGCGGCTGACACTCGGTCTTCAGTGGTCGAGCTCATCGACACACTGGGAATTTGACGGCGTGCAGGTCTCCATCTCATGTGCTTCTCCGGCAGACGCCACCCGACCCGTCGCCGAAGGGTTGTGGACACACCTGGAGTCCTACCTCGGCGGTGCACCTGATCTGCTCTTCCTCGGCGTCCCACCAGGCCACGATCTCAAGGCCCTGGCCCACGACCTGAACCAACACGCACCCTGGGCACGGCTGATGGGGGTTACGTTCCCCCAACAGCCCGCCGGCCACCCGATCACCCTGATGGGCATTCGCGATCCTGGCGGGGCCTTCGGACTCGCCGGAGGCCCCACTGGCGCTGATGTGAGAGGCACCACCCGGGCGCTCACGGATCAAGCCCTCGCCGATGCACGCCGCGTCGGAGAGCAGCCTCACCTCGTCTGGGTCTGGTCTCTCCCTGCCCATCAAGAGGAGGCGCTGAAGGGGGTGCGCGATCTGGTCGGCCCCGGGGTACCTGTGGTCTGCTCCCCCATTGATCCAGGCCCTGAGGGCCGTTTGATGATGGGTCAGCGCCTCTGGGCCGAAGGCATCGTGGTCTCCACCTGGTTCTGGACCCGGCTCCCACGACAAATCGGCGCTCTGGTGCCCCCGCCAGAGCCCCTGATGCCCGTCCTGCAAGCGCTGGGCGCTCAGCGACAGGCAGAGGTCGCACAGGGAGACGTGGCAGTGCTCGAGGCTGCTGCTCACCTGGTGGGCACGCCCCTGGGCTCACAGCTGGACCAGTGCCTGCTCGACCAATGTGCCCGGCTGACGGGTGCCGACGGCTGTGCCCTCCTGATCTCTGATGCTCAAGGGCGCCTGTTCACGAAGGCCTCCACCCACCCGAGCTTGAACGATCGCTTGTGGTCACCTGGGGATCTCTTTACGCGGGTGCTCAATGGCGAGGCCGTGTCCCTCTTCGACATCCGCCGTGTAGACGAGTGGCGTGGCGGCTCGATCACACCCGGCGTGCGCAGTGCCCTGCATGCCCCTCTCCGGCCCGTCCAGGCAGGCGAAGCTTCGCCGGGTATGGTGGTCTGCGTGCACACAACGCGCGGCATCTTCACCCCTCAGCTCCGCAACCAGCTCGCACACCTGGTGAAGCTGTATCCAGCCTCTGCTGAGACACCTGCCTCAGATGGCTGCTGTGCGCTGGCACAAGGGGCACCTGCTCTCCTCTGGGCGGTCGATGCCGAGCTGCGGTTGGTGGAATTCAATGTGGCTTTTGCCCAGGAAGCGAGAGCGCTGCTGGACATCGAACCTGTGGTGGGCGCCACGCTCAATGACGAGCTCAGCGCGCTCTATGCCCAGCTCGACACAACGCGTCCATTGCGCACCATGCAGACCCGCACGGTGAATGGTCAGATCCGCCACCTCGAGCTCACACTTCAGGGCATGGCAGATGACCTAGTGGTGGGCTGTGCATATGACATCACCGAGCGCACCCAAGCCGTTGACGTCCTCAAAGACGCCCGCGATCGCGCCCAGCAAGCGAGCGCATCGAAGAGCGATTACCTCGCGGTGATGACCCACGAGATCCGGACACCGCTCAACGCGATGCTCGGCATGGTCGATCTCACGATGGCGACGCCGCTGTCGAAGGAGCAACGCGAGTACATCGACAGCATGAAGTCGAACGCCGAGGTGCTCTCGAGTCTGATCAACGACATCCTCGACATCTCGAAGATCGAAGCAGGTCAAATGCAGCTCGCCCATGCGGATCTCGATCCGGGAGAGCTGGTGGAGCTGGTGGTGCAATCCCTCGCGGAGCGCGCTGAAGACAAGCGGCTACTTCTACGTTGTGAGATCGACCCTCGGCTCCCCTTCAAGGTCACAGGTGATCCTCAGCGCTTCCGGCAAATCGTGCTCAACTTGGTGAGCAACGCCATCAAGTACACCGATCATGGTGAGGTGAAGGTGTCTTTGGCGCTCGCTGAAGGCCGACACGACATGGTGAACTTGCGCCTGACAGTCTCGGACACGGGGCAGGGCATCGCCGAGGCAGAGCAAAAACGCATCTTCGAGCGCTTCTACCAGGGTACGGCGGGGCACCAGAGGAGCGGTGGCACCGGCCTGGGGCTCACCATCACACATACGCTGGTCAACCTCATGGGCGGCCACATCACTCTGGACAGCGCCCCAGGCCAGGGGGCGCGCTTCACGGTCGACCTGAGAGTCCCGGTGCACACCTGGCGCAATGACGAGCTGGCTCATCTGAAGGCACAGCTCGAAGGCGTGCGGGTGTTGCTCGTCGAACGCGATGCCATCATCACGCCCCTCTTCGAAGCCCACCTGCCCAAGACGGCTTTCTCTGCCGCTACAGATCTGACCTCTGCCCGCTCGATGCTCGAGAGCCAGCGCTGGGATGCGTTGATTCTGGACACGACCTTCCCTGCTGTGGCTCAGGTGGCCGCCCAGAGTCGGGATCTCTGGCCCGATCGCCCCACATTGCTGATGACCCCCATCAACACACCGAGCGCATCTTGGGCCACGGATCTACCGCGGCTCCCCCGACCTCTTCAGCGCAAACGCCTCATCGAGGTGCTGAGTCAGACCCTCTCGGGCAAAGGAGCGCACACCGGCAGAGCCATGCCCCTGCCCCGTGCGGTCCGCCGTGTGCTGTTGGTGGAAGACAACCCCGACAGTCAGGTGGTGGTGAGCCGGATCTTGTCCCGTGCAGGTCACATGGTGGAAGTAGCCGACACAGCACAACGCGCCATCAAGAGCGCTCTGACCAACACCTTCGATCTGATCTTGATGGATGTGCACCTGCCGGGCATGGACGGCATCGAAGCCACCCGCATCATCAAAGAGCGATCCATGGCGATGGGTCGACCCGACGTGCCCATCGTGGCCCTCACCGCCCACGCTACGGCACAGTTTCGGCAAGCCTGCCTCGAAGCGGGGATGGACTCTTTCACCGTCAAACCCATCAAGCGTCAGGCGCTGCTCGCCCTCGTGGAGCAGGCGCGCTGGCCTCGAGAGGCCATGGTGCTGACGACGACCCCCACCCCCCAGACCGTCGTGCAGGTCGATCCCGACATCGCCGATCTCGTGCCGCGCTTTCTCGCCGCCCGCCATCAGGATCTCGACACGATCAGCGACGCCCTGTCTCGAGGCGACTACGACCGCATTCGGGTGTTGGGTCATCAGATGAAGGGTACTGGTGGTGCCTATGGGTTCCCCCGCATCTCCGAGCTGGGCCGCCGTCTGGAGCAGGGGGCGAAGGCGGGCCATGCCCAGACGATCATCGAGAGCGCCGACGCCCTACGACGCTATCTCGACAGCGTAAAGATCGAACACGGCTGAGATGGCGGGGCAAAAAGACCACCTCCGGCGTCATCACCTCGACCATGCCGCGAGCGAGCTCTCCGAAGAGACCTGGGACCAGCGCCTGCGCATGACCCTGGCGGTGCTGATCATCAGCGTGACAGTCTGGGCGATCTGTGCGGTCCTGCGCACGGTGGTGCACGTCGCGGCCGATGGCCTGCTCCTCACGGGCCTCGAGCACACCTGGGGTCCATGGGCCCTCGTCGCCGCCCTCACCCTCGGCGGGCTGGTGCAGGGCGCGCTCCACAGACGCCCGGCCTGGGTCGACGCCCGAGGTGACGGCGTAGACGTCACCCTGGCCCACTATCACAGCACCTACGACCACCTCGCTGACGATCCGCAACCCCGCTACAACAAGTCAGCCTTCGGGCTGCTCTGGCGCAAGGCCACGCTCACGACGATCACGCTGTCCTCAGGGGCCAGCGGAGGCCTCGAGGGCCCTGTGGTCCTCATGGGAGAATGTGCCGGCGCTGGCTGGTCTCGCGTGCTCCGCATCCGCAGCGAGTTCGAACTGCGCACCTATCAGCTGGTCGGTGTCTCCGCGGCGGTGGGCTCGCTCCTCGGTGCCCCCTTCGCAGCGGCGCTCTTCGCCACCGAGCTGGCCTTCAGCGATCGCATCATCTATCGCAAGCTGGTCTACGCCCTCCTCGGCGCGGTTGTGGTCTACGGCCTCAACAACCACCTGTTGGGCCCCACACCGCTGCTCGTCGCACCAGAGCGTCCGGGTGTGTACCGCCTGGGCGAATACCTCGAGGTGGTGGCGGTGGCCCTCGCAGTGAGCGCTCCGGTGGCCATCGGCATGGGTCTGGTGCTCAAGCACACCCACGGGCTCCTCGCCCGTGTGCCTCCTTTGCTCACCGCCCCCCTCGCCGCCGCAGCAAGCGGCGGCCTGGCTCTGGCCTTGTGGTTCACGCTGGGCCTCGCCCCACATCATCTCCTGGGTATGGGGGAGCACACCCTCGCCGAGCTGCTCAACGGCGGTACGCTGCACAGCCACTTTGAGCCGACCCCGCTCACCACCGCAGGCATCCTGGGCCTCGCCGTGGTGGGCAAGATGATCACCACGGCCCTCACGGTTCAGTCAGGCGGAAGCGCCGGCATGTTGATCCCTGCGATGTTCATGGGCGGTGTCAGCGGCGCAGCGACACACCACCTGCTCGTGGCCCTGGGCCTCGGCGTAGGGGTCGATCCGGCCATCTTCGTCGTGGCGGGCATCGCCTCCGCCCTGGTGGCGGTGATCCAGGTGCCCCTCTCGGCCATCGCCCTGGTGCTTGAGGTGTTCGGCCCGGCCTATGGCCCTGCGGCGGCCCTGAGCTGCGGCTTGTGCACCATCGTCACCCGCAAATTCTCGATGTACCCCCAACGGCACAGCCCGAACCCCGAAGGGGACGAGGTGGGGTGACGCAAAACGTCACCCTGCCCAAATTCGTCCAAGTGAGGGGTGACGCAAAACGTCACTTTTTTCGAAACCAGACCATTTTTGGCGCTTTTTCGTGCTGGCACAGCCTTTGCGACTGAGCTGTGACATGTGGCGTCGAGCAGTTTGACGTCTGGAGGGAAGATGGGATCGAACACGCTCCCATCAATACACACAAGAGATCTGAGGGAGCCCCCCATGAAGCTTCGTACCACTCGTAAAGGTTTTACGCTCGTCGAGCTGATGATCGTGGTCGCCATCATCGGCATTCTCGCCGCGGTCGCCATCCCCGCCTTCATCGAGTACACCCGGAACGCCAAGACTGCTGAGGCCACCAACGCCATCAGCCTGATCAAGAAGGGCACGATCGCCTACTGGAACAGCTCCAAGAGCCAGGTGGACAACACCGCGGAGACCATCGAGGCTCAGCGCCTCGAGGAGAAGACCTTCCCCACCACGGTGGCCACCACCCCCGCAGCCAACAACTGCCCCGCCGGCCCCTGGAAGGCCGAGGCCGACACCTGGGCCGACGAGACCTGGCAGGTCCTCGACTTCACCCTCAACGAGGGTCTCTTCCAGTACGCCTTCGACAGCGCTGGCTCCGGTGACGACGCCACCTTCAACATCCAGGCCACCGGCGATCCCAGCTGCGACGAGGTCATCGTGAACTTCAGCATGCTCGGCGACATCGTCGAGGGCGAGGTCCGCACCGGTGACATGGTCGAGAGCATCGAAGAAGCCGCCGAGTAATCTTCTGGTGTAGACTCACGGGCCCGAGCGTCAGCTGAGAGGCCGCTACGTGATCCGCTCCGCCCCTGCCCGCCGCCTGCTGCTCTTCGCAGCCTTCCTCACGCTCATCGCTGTTGGCTTTCGATACCGCAGCCGCGCAGACATTTCGCGGCTTCGACAGCCTCCTGAGCCCCCCTCTGGTCTACAGAACCTCTATGTACCCAGCGTGACGACGTTGCGCATGGCCAGCGCTGGCTATGAGCAAGCAGCCGCCGACCTGCTCTGGGTGAGGGTGCTCGGATATTTCGGATCTCACTTCAAGACTGATCGCCAGTTCATGTGGCTCGAGACCTTCGTCGACCAGATCATCGCCCTCGACCCGATGTTTCGAGAGGCCTACGAGACCACAGCGATGATGATCCTCTATGGCTCGAACATCACCAATGAATCGGTGGCATCGGCGAACCGCATCTACGAGGCGGGCATGGTCCACTTCCCGGATGATCCGCGCATGCCCTACAACATCGGGTTCAACCTCTACTTCGAGATGAAGGGTGAGACCCCGCAGGCCTCTGAGCGATACCGTTTGCAGGCCCTCGACTACTTCACGCTCGCGGCGAGCATGCCCGAGGCGCCCCTCTCCTATCGCGGTCTGCTGGCCTCACTGCAAACCAAAGCAGGACGCACTGCTCTGGCTCAACAGCACTACCTCGACCTGTATCTGAAGACCGACGAGCCTGCACAGAAGGCCTACTTCAGGAGCAAGTTGGAAGAAGCGGGCGTCGATCTCAAAGCCATCGAAGCGGAATTCAATGCCATCGACGATCGCCGAAAAGCCACACACCCTTACATGACATTCGATCAATACATGCTGCTCGACGAGCAGCTGACGCCTCCGAGCCCCGCCAACACCTGGACACGTCTGCACGACTGATCGCGCTGTGTTCAGCTCTGCTCTTTCACACCTTCCATACGGTGGAAGATGCGATCGACATAGCTGGCCACCTCTACGTGTTTCGAGGTGGCCTTGAGCCCTGGCAGCGCCTCCTTGATGCCGTCGGTGAGCGCAGAATCGCGGGGGCCGCCCTTTACGAGATCGTCCCAGCTCAGCGGATCCAAGCCTCGCTCCACCGCAGCCTCCTGGGCGCGGCGCACAGTGCGCGCCCCAGCGTTGTACGACGCAAAGACGAACTTTTTGTAGTCGTCGCCAGAGGGCAGGCCGTGCTTCAGCTCGGCCTTGAGCTGCTCCACCTTCTGCCGAAGCACCCGCGCTGCGAGCAAGATGGCGGTGTCTGCCTGGAGGCGATCTTTGGGGTTTGCCCCCACCTCTCGAGCCTCGCTGGCGCCGATCTGGGCGGGGCCCGCGATGTCGCCTCGAGTATCTGTCAGCGTGAAGTCACCTGACTCTTGAGCCACGAGGGCCTTCAACTCCGCCGCGCTGATCCCTGTGCCTCTGAGCACTTCGACCACCCGCTCATCAGCAAAGAACATGTTGTAGCGGGCGAAGGAGTGCCTCGCGTGGAGCGCCTCGTCACGGGCCCGGGTCAGCTGGCGATGGTGCTTGATCACGTCGTTGCGCAGACCAGCATCAACGTGGCGACAGTCTGCCGTAGTGATGATGCCGTCGAGGGGTCGCTCCAGATCAGCCTTGAGGGCCTTCGCTTTCTCTGCGGCCCAGGCCTGCCCTGCGAACTCAGGCTGGTTCACCGCATCGAAGGCCGACTGAATTTGCCGTTGCCTGCGCGTCATGGCCTTCGTCAGAGACGACTCCACAGCCTTGACCTGCATGTCTTTGAACTCGGTGTTCAGGCTGATGACCGCCGCGACCTCATCGGCCACGGAGGGCGGCTTGGGGGTGTCGACCTTCGCCGACTCGCGGCTCTGAGGCACCTCTGCCTCACGACGGGCTTCCACAAAGTTGGTCTGCGCAGACTGGGCAGCGTTCTGCTCGTCGGTCGAGAGGCCCAGCATGTCTTTCAGGTAGCCCACCCACGCCATCCCCACCTCGGGGTTGTCGTCGGTGCCTTGCTGGCGTTGATCTGCCTGCTCGGTGGTCTGCTCCGCCGCCTGACGGGCGAGCTCTTCTCGACGACGCAGATCTGTAGCGTGCAGTTGTGTCATGCAGGCGCTCCATCTGTGGGATGGCTACACGCTACCAGATTCACAGTGTGATGGGTCGGGGATTTGCCGACATGTGGCATCCACCCAGGTGACGCCTCAGCGCTCACCACCACCCTTGATGACCCGAAGGTGATCCGCGATGAGTGGATCATCGCCCGCAGCGGCCAGGTAGCGCTCGAAATGCAGCGCCGCCCGATCAGGATCACCAAAGGCATCGAGATAAAGCTGACCGAGGTGTTTGTGTGCCAACGCCCAGTCAGGATCAGCGATGAGGGCCAGCTCCAAGGCGTGGCGGGCTTTGTCGACGTCACCGACGCTGGCGAAGATCAGGCTCTCGTTGAACCGTGGGTTCGGGAACTGAGGGTTCAGGCGTGCGGCCTCTCGGAAAGAGAGCAACGCCCGGGCCCGATCACCCTTCTTCAAATAGGCAACGCCAAGATCGTTCTGAAAACGCGCGTCATTGGGGAACAGCTGCACCGCCCGCTCGAAGTGATGGATCGCCGCCTTCACCCGACCGCGGTTGAGCATGCTGTGGCCCCGCAGATAGTGAGAGGCCGCAGAGCCCGGAGTTTGCCTCAAACCTTGTTTGACGCGGCTGCGGCAGCGGTGACACAGGCGCGACGGAGACTCCACGAGATCTTCCAGGGTGCGATCTTCTCGCATCGCGCACCGGGTATCGGGGCAGTGCTCCTGAATGCCCAGGGTGTGGCCCACCTCATGCACAACCACCTTGTACATCAGCTCATGGAAGCGCACCGGATCCGAGGGGTTGTCCCACCAGTGCCCACGGTAACGCGCCAGGGAGACCACACCGACCCGGTCGACCACGCTGGCCAGGCCGAAGACGAAGCGGCCGCTGCCATTCTCGAAGAGATCGGCATTCGTGAGACCCATCAGGCCCACAGCGTTGTCGGGGATGCCATCGAACAAGCCATCGATGAGTTGATCAGCATCGTACTGATTGCGATCGAGATCATATGCACGGCCCATGAGCGGGAACGCCGGCATCACGAAGCATTTGATGTTGAACACCTCACGGATCACCTCGCAGGCGAAGTGCGTGTGAGACTCGGCCACCGGGCCCATGGCGCGCACGTAATAAACGGGCTGGCTGCCGGGCTTTCGAGCCTTCCATGCCCGATGAGGCACCAAAGGTGGGGTGTGATCGATGTGCAGATCAGAGCCCGCGAGATCAGGCCCGGCGATGTCAGTGGGGCCGTGTAGATGGGCATGATGGCTGTGATGATCGTGATGTGCCGGATCAGGCGGATCACCTGCGTGGGCGGTCAAGGTCCAGAGACCGACCCATAAACCCACAGTGATGATCGAAGGCACTCTCACGTGCGCAGACCTCCATCGTCTTTGACACATACAAAAACTTCGTATGTGTCACGGCGAGGCCATTGGGTGTGGCGTAGTACACCGATCAATGGGTGTATCCTACATGCTCCACAGGCGCAATGGCCATCACACGTCGCAGTCAAGTTTTGATCCTGAGGCAGGTGTACGTCAATGTGTCCCTCATGACCCACCCCCAAAAACCTACAGGTCGAGAAATGTAACCTATCGACCTACCACCAGTTCTTCTCCTCTACATGCTGTTGCAAAACCTCTCGCCAGCCGGTACCCACAAGCCTCCATGCAACAGGGTTAGACACCATGAACCGTCGGACGTTCGAGGCTGAGCTGAAAGAGCTGATCCGGTCACAGGGCAGCCGCACCGAGAATCCGGGCAGCTATGCCTCCGACACGTGCGAAAACTGCACCCAGTGCATGTTCTGTGAGCGATGCACCGATTGCTACGGCTGCAACTACGCCCACAACAGCGAGGGCTGCACCCAGTGCACCCACGTGAAGGGGTGCACCCACTGTCACAACAGCACGCACTTGCTGAAGTGTGAGCGCTGTGTGGCCAGCCAGTACCTCGAGCTGTGCACCGATTGCGCCGAATGCACCTACTGCTTTGGCTGTGTGGGGCTCGTTCGCAAGGAATTCCACATCCTGAACACCCCCTACGATCGCAAGACCTACTTCAAGGTCGTCAAGGCCCTGAAGGCCGAGATGGGGCTCGCCTGAGCCCGATGGCCACCCCCAGCTCCAGAGAGCCCCTCTCCAGAAAAGCAGCCTTTCGAGAGATCGCCCTGATGTTCATGGTGACCGTGGTGGTCACTGTGGGCCTCACCCTGCTCCAAGGCGCCGTGGGCTGGATCCGGAATTACGTGCTCGTCATCGTGGCGGCCACCTTCCTCTACCTGCCCATCGAGTGGCTGCACCGCACCGGCCGGGATCCGGCGAAGTTCGGCATTCACCGCGCACAACCTCTACGCCACGTGAAATGGGCGCTGTTGTTGATGGTGATCACCTTCCCACCTTATCTGGCGGGTTTTCACGTCTGGCAGACCACCGTCGTAGAGCAACAATGGGCGCTAGGTCAGGCCCGCTTCGATCACTGGCCTTTGGAGATGACTGATCCACCAGAGGTGGTGCAGCTGCAGCCCGGTGAGGTACGCCTCTACACGGTGAAGGATGATCTCTGGCTGACCTGGCGATTGCCACGAGGGCAACGCTTCGAGGCCACCATCACCAGCGACGTCATGCCCCGAGTACTCAGACATCATGGGGGCCGCCCCACCTTCGAGTCTGATCCACCGCGACTGCTATTCTCCGGGGGCGACAGAGGCCGCGTGGTGTTCAACGCACCAGGGCACCGCATGTCGGTGGACGTCGATGCGGGTGGTGATCGCCTGCCTCCGGAGCGTCTCCGACTGGGCACAGCCCTGAGCCCGGCACCAGAGATGCCCTTCGAGGCAGAGCGAGGCTGGTGGTGGATCATCAACATCGTGCTGGTGCAACTGCTGCTGGTGGCCCTGCCAGAAGAGGTGTTCTACCGAGGCTACTTACAAACGACCCTGGACGGCCTCGTAGGCCGTGATCGCCGCATCTTCGGTGTCGAGGTGAACGTCACCAGCATGTTGATCACCAGCGCGCTCTTTGCTGTGGGGCACTACCTGACGATCCCACACCCGGCCCGCCTGGCGGTGTTCTTCCCGAGCCTGCTCTTTGGCTGGCTTCGCAGAGCTTCTGGCGGCGTGGGGGCCCCGATGGCATATCACGCAGCGTGTAATCTGCTCGTGGAGTTCGGCGGGCACTTCTACGGGTGAGCCATCACCCGAGGGCACTCCGGATCAGGGGCCATCGCGTCGCCGGTCAGGTGAGCCGAGACCGCTCTACACCCCCCATTACACACATCGACGTAATCACAGGTGTCGCACGGCGCCGGCGCCTCGGCTCGATACCGACGGTAGCGCTCGAAGAGCGGCTGAGAGGGCCAGTCCGTGACGAAGGCCTGCCGGGCCGAGCCTGCAGGCTGACTGAGGAAGCTGCACCCCGTGGCCCGGCCATGAGGACCCACAGAGGCCAGGGTGTCTCCGGCCTCGCACCCGCCGATGCGAAAGAACCGCAGCACTCGAGGCTCAGGCTGGTGATGGCACACGAAGGGGGCCAGGGAGCAGTCCATCTTGATGCGCACCCGGTGCTTGCGGCCGAGGTGCAGGGCCTTGGGCAACAGCGCCCTGCCTTGCGCGGGGGTGAGGCGCAGGTCGCGATAGACAGAGATGCCTCGGCCCGCAGGTTTGAGACGCAACAGCTCGAGCTCGGTGACACGGCGACGGCGGGCGTAGGCCACGAGACGCGGTAGGGCGTCGAAGGTGTGGCGCGTGAGCACGGCGTTGATGCCTGCGCGGCCGTGGTGCCGCTTGAGCAACCTCAGAGCTTCGTCGGCCTGCTCGAACCGCTCACGCTGGCCCTCTGGGGTCGGGCCTCGCACTCGGGCGTAGTCGTCGACGCCCACGCCGTCGATGCTCACGTTGATTTGAGCAAAGTCGCCGAGTCGCTGCGCCAGATCTGCGGTGACCGGGGCGCCGCTGGTGGTGGTGCTCGGCGCGATGCCCCGTTGTCTGAGAGCCCGGGCGGCGATGAAGGTGGCTTCGTCGGCGAGAGGCTCTCCGCCGCCGAGGGCCACATGGAGCACCCCCGCTTCGGCGAGGGCATCGGCGACGTGTTCGATCTGCGACAGATCGGCAGGAGGCGCCTGGGGCGTGCTGCTGGTGTAGCAGCCCGGGCAGGCCTGATCACACCGACGGCTCAGCGTCCAGTGCACCTCCACTGGGGCGCTGTGGCGCGTGCCACCGTTTCGCCACAGCGACTCGGCCCGCACCCCTAGACGCCGCGCCATGGGCTGATCGACGTAGAGCAACATTGCGGGCCGCTCCAACGACACGATGGCGCCCCAAGGCTCTGGCCTCACCTTCAAGCCCACAGCGCCCTTCAACCGGGCCTGGAGATCAGCGATCAGCGTCATCATCGCTCCCCGAGGCCTCGCGATCGCTCTTGCTGCCCACACCGTGCAGGAAGGCGCTGGCGGCGGCGCTGATGACCGAGACGCCAGCGAGGCCCATCATCAAGAAGCTGATGTCGATGCCCAGGCTGCTGCTGTTGGGGTTGAAGCCGAAACGCACGCCCAACACACCCCGGGCGCGTCTGTGCCCACGGGGGCCAGCGCCCACAGGTGGCGTTACCTCTCCGGGCCGTACTTCAGGGTGTGCCACAGCAGCTCCAACAAATCGAAGTGGTAGATGATGGCATAGACCCACGCCGCCATCACCCCAGCCCTCACCAGCGCGCTGAGCCAGGGGCGGGTCGGCGGCGGGCCGGCGCCGGCGATCCAAACAGCGGCGACAGCCCCCACGGCGAGGATCAGGATGGCCGGCGCGAAGGCCTCTGCCATGGGCACCGCCATCAGCAGGCATGCCACAGTGACGGGGGCCAGGTAGAGCACGATCACTGGGGGCGGCCACCACGCGCCGTGGCGACGACCGCGAGCCAGGGCAATGATCAACCAGAAGAAGACTACGGCGCTCGACCCTCGGTAGGCCCACCTCAACCACACCTTGAAGCGCACACGTCGAGCGCTCGCCGTGTCTCCTGCGGCCTCGAAGGCCGTGAGCGCCGGCTCGAGATCTCCGCGGCTGTAGAGGGCCATCCCTTGAGCCCTGAGGGCGCGCCAGCTCAGCTCGGGATCATCTGCGAGGGGCGCGAGGGCCTCTGCAGACTGTGGATCCACCTCTGCCAGCCGAAACCGGAGCGCGGCGAGCTCCGGCCACCGCTCTATCCATTGCGCGATCTGCTCTGCAGAGGCCGTCGGTGCCGAGAGCACAGCCTTCGCCTGCTCGACGTCCTGATGTTTCTCGAGCCAGCGCAGGGTCTCCATGGCCCGAAGCCCAGGACGACTGCGAGGTGCCAGCAACACGAGCTGCTCCAACACGAGTCGCGCCTTCTCTGGCTGCTTCAGCTGATCGAGGTAGATGCGCCCGGCCTGCCAAAGGGCCTCGCGGGTCACCTCAGAGTCGGTGCTGCGATGGGCGAGGTGGGTGAGGGCCTCTGCAGCCCCCGCAGGATCAGAAGAGGCGCGCTGCAGGGCATCTACATAGGGCGCCCACGGATCAGGGGCGCCGAGCAGGCAGATCAACGACAACAGCCCGGTGAGCAACGCGCTCACAGGTGGATCAGTTGCCTCGCTTGATGCCCAGAGACTTCATCTTCTTGTGCAGATTGGTCCGCTCCAGGCCCAGCGACTCCGCCGTGCGGCTGATGTTCCAGTCGTTCTCCCGCAGGCGGCTCTCGATGAACGAGCGCTCTGCGGCGTCGCGCATCTCTCGCAGCGTACCCTGGGGGATCATGCGTACCCCGGAGGTCGACGCGCCACCGCCGCCCACCCCATCGGGCACATCTTCCGGGCCGATGACGTCGCCCGACAAGATCACCATGCGCTCCACGATGTTGCGCAGCTCGCGCACGTTGCCGGGGTAGTTGTAGGACTGCAGCGCCTGCAGCGCCTCTTCGGAGAACGTCTTGGGCTTGAAGCCGTTCTCCTCGCACACCTGGGCGAGAAAATGGCGCGCCAGCACCGGCACATCGGCCCGACGCACCCGCAGAGGGGGTGACAACAGCGGCACCACGTTGAGCCGGAAATAGAGATCTTCACGGAACTCACCGTTCTGGCAGGCCTCTTCGAGGTTCTTGTTCGTGGCGGCGATGACCCGCACATCGACCTGCATCACCTTCTCGCCGCCCACTCGGGTCAGCTCACCGGTCTGCAGCACCCGCAACACCTTCGCCTGAGCATCGAGGCTCATGTCGCCGATCTCGTCGAGGAACAGCGTGCCGCCGTCGGCCTGCTCGAACTGACCTCGGCGACGGCCCACGGCGTGGGTGAAGGCGCCCTTCTCGTGGCCGAAGAGCTCCGACTCGATGAGGGTGGCGGGGATCGCCGCGCAGTTCACCTTGATGAAAGGCTTGTGGGCTCGATCAGAGGCCTCGTGCACCGCTCGGGCGATGAGCTCCTTGCCCGTGCCAGACTCCCCGGTGATGAGCACCCGGCCGCGGGTGGGGGCCACCTTGGCGATGCGATCTCGCAGCTTCTGCATGACCGGGGTGCTGCCCACGAGGCCACCGGCCCAGGGGCGCTCCACCTGCACCTTGAGATCTCGCAGCTCGGTGTTCTTCTGGCCCGTGCGCAAGGCGTTGGCCACAGTGACCAGCACGCGCTCCCGGCTGAGGGGCTTCTCCAGGAAATCCTGGGCGCCGATGCGGGTGGCCTCCACGGCGTCTTGAATGCTCGCGTGGCCGCTGATCATGACCACGGGCAGGTCGGCGTCGTGCTCCATGAGGGCCTTGAGACAGGCCAGGCCGTCCATGCCCGGCAGGTTCACGTCGAGCAGCACCGCGTCGGGCCGCTCGCGGGGCACGAGCTTGAGGCCATCTTCGGCGCTGCCCACTTCGAGCACGTCGTAGCCTTCACCCTCGAGCACCATGCGCAACGTCAGGCGGATGTTCCGCTCGTCATCGATGATCAAAATGGTGCCTGACGCTGTACTCATATGCTGGTCTCTCCTCGAAGCGATGATGTTCGCTCAGGTGACGATCCCATAGTCACGGATCTTCTTGTACAGCGTGCTGCGATCGATGGCGAGCAGGGCTGCAGCTTGTGCTTTGTTCCCTCGAGTGTGGGCCAGAGCCCGCTCGATGGCCCGCTGCTCAGCCTGCTTGAGGGTGAGCAGCGGAGCCTCTGACGCCGGTGTGGGCATGTGATGCCCCATGGCGCTCGGTGGGGTGATCTGGGCCATCTCCTGGGTGCGGCTGTGGTTCTCCACGACCTCCAGGGGCAGATCTTCCAGACGCAGAGTGGCGCCTTCGCCGAGCACCAGGGCCCGCTCGACGACGTTGCGCAGCTCTCGGATGTTGCCGGGCCACCGATAAGCCACCAGGGCATCGAGGGCCATGGGATCGACGGCCTGCACACGGCGGCTGGATCCTCGACGCAAGAAGTGATGCACCAACGCGGGGATGTCTTCGCGTCGATCCCGCAGTGGGGGCAACTTCAGCTGAAGCACCTGCAGCCGGTAATAGAGATCGGCGCGGAATCGCCCTTCGTGGGCCATGGCCTTGAGATCTCGGTTCGTCGCCGCCACCACCCGCACGTCCACGGTCACTGTTTTGGTGCCACCTACCCGCTCGAAGCGGCTCTCCTCGAGCACCCGCAGGAACCGCGCTTGGCTCGCCAGGGGCAGCTCGCCGATCTCGTCGAGGAACAAGGTGCCACCGTGGGCTTGCTCGAAGCGGCCCGCCTTCTGCGTCGTGGCCCCGGTGAAGGCGCCTTTCTCGTGACCAAAGAGCTCCGACTCGATGAGCGACTCGGCCAGGGCCGCGCAGTTCACCGCCACGAAGGGCTGCTCCGCCCGGCCACTCCCCTGATGGATCGAGCGGGCCACCACCTCTTTCCCCGTACCCGATTCACCTGTGAGGAGGACCGTGCTCGGGGTGGGGGCCACTTTGCCGATGAACGAGATCACAGGTTGCAGCGCCGGCGCCTGCCCCACGAAGGCGTGACCACCGGAGAGCTCCGCCCTCAGCCGGGCATTCTCTGCCTTGAGCACCGTGGCGTGGGCCATGTTGTCCAGCGCGAGGCCTGCTTGCTGAGCCAGAGCCGTGAGCAGGCTCAAGTCGGCCTCGGTGAACCCCTGGCCGCTTTCGGTCATGGCGCCAGCGAGAGCCAGTAGACCCAGCGTGCGCCCCTTGCTCACCAACGGCGCCGCCATCACCGGCACCTCACCGAGGCCCTGCGAGATCACCGCAGTGACACTGTGGCCCCCCTGCATCACCCGAGCGCGGAGCGCTGGCCCCAGGGGCACCTGACCTCGGCTGGGGCGGGCCTCGTCGTCGGCGATCTCCATCTTCAGTCGGGTGCCCGGCAGCACCTCGGCCACGCCCACCTCGATGGCCGTACACAGCTCGGCCCGATCGATCGCGAGAGACAAACGCTCCGCAAAGCGGTACACCCCAGCGAGACGGCTGCGCTCTCCAGGGTGCACCTCCGTGAGGCCCTTGATCTCCAGCGTGATGGTCGATTGCTTGCGCTGACCGCCGAGGGTGGTCTCTTGACCGCCATGATCCACGAAGGCGAGCGTGGTCACGCCGATGTGGATGCGATCCCCATCTTCGAGGGAATGAGATGCCGTCGGGGCGTCGTTCACCACCGTGCGGTTGCGGCTGCCCAAATCGACCAGCCGCCACCGGTTGCCCCCGGGCGCGCTCGGGTCGGGCACGATCTGAAAATGAGACCGGCTCACAGTGCGATCAGAGAGCTTGATCTGGCAGTCGTCCCCCCGGCCGACCACAGAGGGCCCGCTCAGGGTAAACGAGCTTCCGGCATCAGGTCCGGCGAGGATGATGAGGTGGGCCATGGTGGAGTGGTATAAGATGCCGCCCCGCGCCGCGTCAACGGAGGGTGAGTTGCATCACCGAGACCAGAAATCACGCCTGCGCGCCCTCAGTGGCGCCTCTTTCGCAGCGATCGCCATCGTCGGCGCGCCTGCTCTGATCTGCATGCTCGGCGGCACCGCCAGCGCCCAATCGGTCATCTCGCCACGGGCCGTGGGCATGGGCAACGCCGTGAGGGCTGATCCACGAAACAACAGCGCCCTCATCATCAACCCTGCGGGCATGAGCCGTGACTATGTCTATGCCGCCCAGTTCGGGTACGCCCGGAGCAACGCGTCGAAGGCCAACGTCGGGCAACTCAACGTCGTCGACTCCCGCACCCAGCCCGCTCTGGCCATGGGCGTGGCCTACGGGTACGGCTTCGCCGACAACAACGCCCCTGTCGAAGAGGGCGGTCACGACGTGCGGGTGGGCTTCTCCACGGCCCCGAGCGATCGCGTCAGCATCGGTGTGGCGCTGCACTACCTCAGCCTCACCCGCAAAGATCCGATCGAAGATCTCAACGCCTTCACCCTCGACGCGGGCCTGCTCATGCAGCTCACCGATCAGATCAACCTCGGTCTTGTGGGGCACAACATCGCCCCCACCGATGATCCCGGGTTCCCCACCGAGGTGGGTGGTGGCCTCGCCTTCGTCGACCAGCGGTTCACCCTCGGCGTCGACGTGGTGGTCAACGTCACCCCCGAGCGCCCTGAAGGCTCTGAAGAAGAGGAGTCGCCCAAGCCCCGCATCATGGCCGGGGCAGAGTTCCTGCTTCAGGACAGCGTGCCCCTGCGGGTGGGCTACGAGCGCGACCAGACCCAGGAGGCCGACTTCGTCACCGGCGGCCTCGGCTTCATCATGAGCGATAAGGGCGGCGGCGGTCAGATCAACATCGGCTACCGTCACAACCTCACCGTGAGCGACGACTTCCAGCTCGTCGCCGGCATCACGTTGTTCCTCTGATGTCTTCCGAGCTGCCCTGGGAAGCGTGGCTGTACGGCAGCCTGCTCTTCATCTCGATCCACTTCGGGCCGCCGCTCTACGGCATTGTGCACTACACCGCCGACGGTCCCCTGCGCACCGCGCGGCTCAAAGGCATGGCCACTTTGTGCCTGGCCCTCGCCGTGCTCGGCATCGGCGGCGGGTTCTTGCTGTCGAAGATCCACCTCGGCCTCACCTTCGGCCTCGCCCTCGCCATACTCGCCGCGCCATACGCTGTTGTCTGGCAATATCGGCGCCTGGCGCTCACCGGCGGGTGAGGCGAACAATGGCGAAAAGCCATGACTTCTCGCGCTTCAGAAAAACACTTCAAGAAATCGCTTGACGCCTCGCGTCTCAACCCGATAGGTTTCCGCGCGCTCTGATGGGAGCCAAGCACTACACCGGGGTGTAGCGCAGTCTGGTAGCGCACCAGTTTTGGGTACTGGTGGTCGGAGGTTCAAATCCTCTCACCCCGACCATATCCCACCAGGGTCTTTGTTCACCCGTTGGGGTGATGTTCTTTGACAGGATCAACGTTGGTTTTGACCAGGTCTGATTTGGGGCCTGGCGAGTACCTGGCAAACAGCCTGGCAAGCCTCCCAGTTTTGTGGGCGCCTGTAGCTCAGTGGATAGAGCAGCGGCCTTCTAAGCCGACGGTCGCAGGTTCGAATCCTGCCAGGCGTGCGTGGATGTAGCTCAGTTGGTTAGAGCACCGGATTGTGATTCCGGGGGTCGTGGGTTCAAGTCCCATCATCCACCCCATTTTTTCTTTGTGCACCCGTAGCTCAGCTGGATAGAGCGTCGGACTTCGAATCCGCAGGTCGCAGGTTCGAATCCTGCCGGGTGTGCATCGTGTGGGCCATTAGCTCAATGGCAGAGCAACGGACTCTTAATCCGCAGGTTGTAGGTTCGACTCCTACATGGCCCACTACCCTTTCTTCTGGCCTTTTTCTCGCCTCACCCATGTGTGTTCTGTCTTTGGCAGGCGCACATCTTACCTCGGTCGATCCCCCGTCCACCGTCCTCGACGTTCATCTTGTGTGGGCCATTAGCTCAATGGCAGAGCAACGGACTCTTAATCCGCAGGTTGTAGGTTCGACTCCTACATGGCCCACCATTTTTTCCATCTGACCCTCGTCGTGGCAGCTGGAGATTTGACGTTGCGTCACGGGCGAGGGTGGCGGAACTGGTAGACGCGCTGGATTTAGGTTCCAGTGGTTTTTGACCGTGGGGGTTCAAGTCCCCCCCCTCGCACATCATGCTCTTGCTTCGATGCATTTGCCCATCTATCCAACCCCCTGATCCTGGCAGTTTTTCATCATGCAGGTCCAAATCCAGTCAGAGAGCGCCGTCCACCGGCGGGTCGAGATCACCGTCCCCGCCGCCGTGGTGAACAAGCAGGTCCAGGCGGCTTACAGCCGTCTCGCCAAGCGGGTCAACATCCCCGGTTTTCGTCGGGGCAAGGTGCCCATGAGCGTGCTGCGCAAGCGCTACCAGGGTCAGGTGGTCGCCGACGTCACCAACCAGATCGTCGACGATGCATGGCAGAGCGCCATGGAGCAGCACAACATCACCCCCGTGGCACGCCCCGAGTGGGAGGTGGGCCCCATCAAGCCTTCCGAAGAGTACAGCTTCACCGTGAAGGTGGAGGTTCCCCCCGACATCGAGCTGAAGCCCTTCGAAGAGCTCGCCATCGAGATGGACGAGTACACCTTCGAGGACAGCCACATCGAGCATGAGCTCGAGCACCTGCTTGAGCAGGCCGTCGAGTGGCAGACCATCGAGGATCGCGACGTCGCCGAGACCGGTGATCGCATCGTCTTCGATTTCAACGGCAGCATCGACGACGTGCCCTTCGAGGGCGGCACCGCTCAGGGCGTCACCCTCGAGCTCGGCAGCGGCCAGTTCATCCCTGGCTTCGAGGAGCAGGTCGTCGGCAAGAAGGTGGGCGAAGACTTCACCATCGACGTCACCTTCCCCGAGGACTACCACGCCGATCAGCTGGCCGGTCAGGCCGCTCAGTTCGCCTGCAAGATCCACGAGCTCAAGGGCAAGGTGACCCCCGAGCTCGACGACGAGCTGGCCAAGAAGTTCGGCGCCGAAGACGTGGAAGACCTGCGGACCAAGGTCCGCGACGGCTTCGCCAACCGTTGGGAGAACGTGGCCAAGCGCGACGTCTTCGACGAGCTGCGGGGCCTCGTGGGCAAGCAGTACGACTTCGAGCTGCCCCCCACCCTCTTCGAGCGTCGTATCGAAGAGCTCAAGCAGCAGCAGGCCCAGGCCGAAGCCCAAAAGGCTGCGCAGGGTGAATCCGGCGAGGAGGGCGAGGCGTCTTCCGATGAGGCCAAGAGCGAGGAGCAGCTCAAAGCCGACGCCGAGATCGAGCTGCGTTGTGAACTGGTTCTGGACACCATCGTGGATCAGAACAACATTGAAGCCGACGAGCGCGAGATCAACGCCGCCATCGAGGCCACTGTTCAGCAGATGCCCCAGATGGCGATGCAGCTCCGTCAGTACTTCCGTCGTCCGGAACAAAGGGCTGGAATCGCCCGTTCGATCCGTCACGACAAGGCGCTCGATCTCGTGCTATCGAAAGCCACTGTGACCCGGAACCCCAAGGCGGTTCCTGAGCATAACCACGATCACGATCACGACGATCACGATCACGATAACGACTGATTCGGGCACCGATGAGGGCTCGAATCTTCGGCGTTCAAGGAAGACACCGATGAGCGAGCCCACAGGAAAGCCGCCCTACAACACCCCCCCCAGCAACATCATCATCCCCCAGGTCATCGAGCAGACCCCCCGCGGTGAGCGTGGGTGGGACATCTACAGCCGGCTGCTGAAGGATCGCATCATCTTCCTCGGCACCCCGGTGAACGATCAGATCGCCAACACCATCGTGGCCCAGCTGTTGTTCCTGGAGAGCGAAGATCCCGAGAAGGAGGTCTCGCTCTACATCAACTCCCCTGGGGGCTCGGTGACCGCCGGCCTGGCGATCTACGACACCATGCAGCACATCCGCTGCCCGGTGAACACCATCTGCATGGGCCTCGCCGCCAGCATGGGGGCCTTCTTGCTGTCGTGTGGTCAGAAGGGCCGGCGCTTCGCCCTGCCCAACGCCCGCATCATGATCCACCAGCCTCTCGGCGGCACTCAGGGTCAGGCCACCGAGATCGAGATTTATGCTCGGGAGATGTTGCGGTTGCGCAAGCGCCTCAACGTGATCCTGGCCCACAACACCGGGCAGCCCTTCGACACCATCGCCGCCGACACCGAGCGCGATCGCTGGATGTACGCCCACGAGGCCAAGGCATACGGCCTCGTAGACGAGGTGATGGACCGCGGCGACGGCCCTGATCTCAGCGACTGCTGATCAGCATCTGCTCGGTGATCGAGCAGACACCCGCTCAAACCCGGCGACCTCAACCGTCCTGGCGTGTCTGACCCTTGGGGTTTATGCCCCAGTGTATTTTGGGACACTGCATTTTGGGACATTGTCTTCTGGGCCCACGTGCTTAGGGATGATCCGTTGGCGTCGGACTGAGAGGACCTCTGAAGGGTCAATCTCGACGAGCCCTTCAGGTCTCCCCCCCTCGGGACCGAACATACATCTTATAGCCCTATGCGGGTTCGACCGAGCGTCGAGCCCCGACCCATCGAGGTGATCGGTGCCTGGCCAGAAAAGAGATGATGGCAAGAGCAACCTGCAGTGCTCCTTCTGCGGCAAGTCGCAGAAAGAGGTCAAAAAGCTGATCGCTGGCCCCAGCGTCTACATCTGCGACGAGTGCATTGCGCTGTGCAATGACATCATCGCCGAAGAGCTGGGGAAGAGCGAAGGCACCACCGCCCGGGTCAAGGTGCCCAAGCCCAGCGAGATCAAGAACGTGCTCGACGAGTACGTCATTGGTCAGGAGCGGGCCAAGAAGGTGCTCGCCGTGGCGGTGCACAACCACTACAAGCGCATCGAGATGAACGTCAGCAATGACGAGGTGGAGCTGCAAAAGAGCAACATCCTGCTCATCGGCCCCACTGGGTCCGGCAAGACCCTGCTGGGTCAGACCCTCGCCCGTATTCTCGACGTGCCCTTCTGCATCGTCGACGCCACCAACCTCACCGAGGCGGGGTACGTCGGCGAAGACGTCGAGAACATCCTGGTGAACCTGCTCCAGGCGGCTGATCACGATGTAGAAAAAGCCCAGCGCGGCATCATCTACATCGACGAGATCGACAAGATCAGCCGCAAGAGCGACAACCCCTCGATCACCCGCGACGTGAGCGGTGAGGGTGTGCAGCAGGCGCTGCTCAAGCTCATCGAGGGCACCACCGCCAGCGTGCCCCCAAAGGGCGGCCGCAAGCACCCCCAGCAAGAGTTCCTGCAGATCGACACCACCAACATCCTGTTCATCTGCGGTGGCGCCTTCACGGGTCTCGCCGAGGTGGTGGCCCAGCGCACCGGTGAGTCGAAGATGGGCTTCGGTGCCGAGGTCAAGAGCCGCAAGAACCTCGACGTCGAGGCCCTGCTCAAGAACGTGCAGCCAGAAGATTTGATCCGGTACGGTCTGATCCCCGAGTTCGTGGGCCGCATCCCCGTGCGGGCCACGCTCAACGAGCTGACCGAAGACGCCCTGATCGAGATTTTGACCCGCCCCAAGAACGCTCTGCTCAAGCAATACAAGCGTTTGTTCGAAATGGATGGGGTACAGCTGAAGTTCACCCCCGAAGCCCTCAAGGCTGTGGCACAGCTCGCACTGCGTCACAAATCTGGCGCTCGGGGGTTGAGAGCGATTCTCGAGAGCGCCATGCTGGACATGATGTACGAAGTCCCGAGTCAGCCCAACATCAAGGAGGTCGTGGTCAACGAAGACGTCATCATGAAGAAAGAGCAGCCTTTGCTGCTGTATCAAAAAGAAGGCGAGGCGGGCTGAGCCCCAGGGCAAGCCTCTAAACTCGCCAACATTTTGACTCTTCTGATGTACCGACAGCGCTGATCACAGAGAGCAAAGCGATATGTCCATGTTCTTCAAGAGCGACGACCCCAATCAACAGACCCGTACACTCCCGCTGCTGCCGCTGCGGGACATCATCGTGTTTCCGCACATGGTGGTGCCACTCTTCGTGGGCCGGGAGAAGTCGATCAACAGCCTCGAAGAGGCCATGGCCACCGGTAAAGATCTGCTCCTCGCGGCGCAGAAGATGGCCAAGACGAACGACCCGAAGCCTGAAGACATCTTCAGCGTGGGTACGATCGGCACCATCATCCAGCTGCTGCGACTGCCCGACGGCACCGTGAAGGTGCTCATCGAGGGCAAGCGCCGGGCCCGCATCACGAACTATGTGGAGACCCAGGAGCTCTTCAAGGTCGAGGCGGAGGAGATCGAGGAGAAGATCTCCAAGAACGTGGAGCTCGAGGCGCTGATGCGTCAGGTGCACGCCACCTTCGAGAACTACGTCAAGCTCAACAAGCGGATCCCCCCGGAGATGCAGGTAGCGGTGTCGAGCATCGACGATCCGGCGAAGCTCGCCGACTCCATCGTGGCTCACCTGAACCTGAAGCTCTCCGACAAGCAGGGCATTCTGGAGACCGAAGATCCTGCGGTGCGCCTCGAGAAGCTCTATGAGCTGATGCAGTCGGAGATCGAGATTTTGCAGGTCGAGAAGAAGATCCGCAGCCGGGTGAAGAAGCAGATGGAGAAGTCCCAGAAAGAGTACTACCTGAATGAGCAGATGCAGGCCATTCAGAAGGAGCTCGGGGACCGTGATGAGTTCAAGAACGAGCTGCAAGAGCTCGAAGAACGCATCAACAACAAGAAGATGCCCAAAGAGGCAAACATCAAGATCCGCAAAGAGCTGAAGAAGCTCAAGATGATGAGCCCGATGAGCGCCGAGGCGACCGTCGTGCGCAACTACATCGACTGGATCTTGTCCCTGCCTTGGTACAACACCAGCACCGACAAGGCCGACATCGAGGCCGCTGCGGAGATCCTCGACGCGGATCACTATGGGCTGCGCAAGCCCAAGGATCGCATCCTGGAGTACCTGGCTGTTTACGGCCTCGTAGAGAAGATGCAGGGCCCCGTGCTTTGCATGGTGGGCCCCCCCGGTGTGGGTAAGACCTCACTGGCCCGCTCCATCGCCCGCTGCACCGGCCGCGAGTTCGTGCGTCTGGCCCTTGGTGGTGTACGCGACGAGGCTGAGATCCGCGGTCACCGCCGTACGTACATCGGCGCCATGCCCGGCAAGATCATCCAGAGCCTCAAGAAGGCCGGCACCAGCAACCCGGTCATCCTGCTCGACGAGATCGACAAGATGAGCACCGACTTCCGTGGTGATCCGTCTTCGGCTCTGCTCGAGGTGCTCGATCCGGAGCAGAACGACAGCTTCAACGATCACTACCTCGATCTCGACTACGACCTGTCACAGGTGATGTTCATCACCACGGCGAACAACATCCACGGCATCCCCCTGCCCCTGCAGGACCGCCTCGAGATCATCTCGCTCTCGGGCTACACCGAGTACGAGAAGCTCAACATCTCCAAGCGCTACCTGGTGCCCAAGCAGATGGAGCGCAACGGCATCGAGAAGGCCAACGTGCAGTGGACCGACGCCTCGCTGCAGCTTCTCATCAACCGCTACACCCGCGAGAGCGGGGTGCGTAGCCTCGAGCGTGAGGTGGCGGGTGTTTGCCGCAAGGTGGCAAAGGATCTCCTGACCTTCCGCAACGACGGCAACGACGTGGAAGACTTCGAAATGAAGATCTCCACGCGGCAGGTGCAGAAGTACATGGGTCCGCCGAAGTTCAAGTTCGGCAAGACCGAGGGCCAGGACGAGATCGGCCTGGTGAATGGTCTGGCCTGGACCATGGTGGGCGGCAACATCCTGCACACCGAGGTCTCGATGATGCCCGGTAAGGGCAAGCTGATCATCACCGGCAAGCTCGGTGACGTGATGCAGGAGTCGGCTCAGGCGGCCATGAGCTACGTGCGCAGCCGCGCCGAGGCTCTGGGCCTTAAGGGCGACTTCTACCAGGACGTCGACCTGCACATTCACTTCCCCGAAGGCGCGATCCCCAAGGACGGCCCTTCGGCGGGCATCACCATGGCCACGGCCCTGGTGTCGGCCCTGTGCAAGCTCCCGGCCCGCCACGACGTGGCCATGACCGGTGAGATCACGCTCCGCGGTCGAGTGCTGCCCATCGGCGGCCTCAAGGAGAAGGTGCTGGCGGCCCACCGCGGTGGCATCCGCACGGTCATCATCCCCAAGGAGAACAAGAAGGACATCAAGGACATCCCGCAGCGGGTGCGCAACGTGATGCGCATCGTGCTGGCGGAGCACGCCGATGAGGTCCTGACTGAGGCGCTGCGCCACGAGGGCCAGCTCTGGAAGGGCACTGAGGCGGCGAAGATGGACGAGGCTGCGAACCCGCCCATCGAGAAGGGTCAGGTGCCCTCGGTCTGAGCGGACGACCGTGCCTTCGGCACCGTCTGTAGCGGACGGCCGTGCTGCGCACCGCCTGTAGCGGACGCCTCGCCTTCGGCGAGAGCTGTAGCGGACGCCGAGTCTGCCTTCGGCAGCCTGAGCTGTAGCTTTTTAAGAGAGTTGAGGGGGTGTTGAGCCCCCACCTGCCTTGTTCTTCAGTTCAGCCTTATCTTCAGATTCATCTCCTGCTTCATGTGCAGCAGCGCCTCGGCGTTGCCCCGCGCGTCGTCCACCGGATGGTGGGTGTGCTTTGTTTTGCGCAGGTGCTTGAAGGTCTTGAAGGTGTCACCCACGAGACCTTTGTAGAGCGAGCCCAGGTTCTGGGAGCTGAAGCCGAAAGGGTTGTGGCCCAGGAAGTGGTGGAAGTACCAGTTCACGAAGCCCCAATCGAAGCCGTTGTTGTCGGAGATGAAGAGCTTGCGCCCTCGACACTCAGCTTCGAGCCATTCGGCAAACTGCGCCATGACAGCAGCAGGCTCGGGGAATGCCAGGGTCTGCTCCCGGGTGAAGCCGCTCACGGCGAGGGCCTCGGGGATCCATCGATCCGAGATGGGCTGTAGCTGACCATAGAAGGTCCGGCTGAGCCCAGGCTCGACGATCACCGCGCCAAAGCACACCATGGAGTAGTCACCGGGAATCGGACCGTCCGATTCGATATCGACCATTACGTAACTCATGGCTGCATTGGGCCACAGGGGGAGCGCGCAGTGCCAGGACACGATCTCGGACATGGTCCGCCGACGGGCCTCGACTGGAAGCAGTACGTGAGCCACTTCGTCGCCGAGGCAGGTGGGTGGGCGGCTCTGGCGGATACTTTCGTGGACCGCGCGGCTGGTGTGGTCGACACCCCGCTGGACATTCAGTCTGTAGAGAAGGGTCTGCGTCGACTGGCGGCGAGGGCGCACCGCCCAGGTGGCCAGTACGGGCGCTGGATGCTGCGCTTCTTCGGCGTGCCGTCAGAGGCCGAGATCTGGGCCCGCTGGCTCGCTCAGTATCACGGCCGGTTTGCCGACTTGCCCACGTCAGTTCGACTCGAGCAGCTGCGGCAGTGGGATCGACCGCCGGTGTCGGAGTCGCCGGTGGCGGCCTGGGTTCACGTGGGGATGGCGTCGGTGCACCATCGCATGCGGGATCTCGACGCGTGCACTGGGAGATTGGCAGCAGCCATGCGCGTGGCTCGCAACGCGGGGGCTGCTGCGCAATCGGAGATCAAACTGCTGCAGGCTCGCATCGCCACCGACGGCCGGGATCGCGACGTGGCTTGCCAGCTCTTCGACGAGGTCGATGCGCTCATTGGCAACGACACGCTCACGGCGACTGATCGTCTCTGTTACCGCGCCCGGCTCAACGGCCAGCGCGCCTACCACCTCACCAGGCCTTTGCCGGGTGACACGGCTGACTATGCAGGCGCCATCGAGCTGTTCGAGGCCATCGAAGAAGATCCGATGGTGCCCTTTGCGTGTTTCAGGCGAAATTCAGGGCTCGCGTGGTGCACCTGGAAGCTCGGAGACGCCGCTGAAGGTGCCCGGCTTGCACAGATCGCAGCAGAATATGCCGGGGATGGGGGCTTCATCCGGTTTCGGATCATGGCCCTCAACATGCTGAGTCAGATGGTGACCCCAAAAGAGGGCCGCGAGATCACTCAGAGAGCGACGCGGCTGGCCAAAATGCTCGAAGACGACGACCTGCTGGCTCGGGTGGCTCATCGAATTCGAGCGTTGGGGCGCTGAGCGCACACATGCACGTGATGGCTGAGATCTTTGTAGGCAGTCGTCGCTGCGCTCCGCCTGCGTAGGCAGCTGCCGACGGCCGGCCTTCGGCCCGCCTTGGAGCTGCGTACACGTCGCCACGCTCGCTGGCGCGAGCAGGCCCCCGGGTAGGCAGGGTCGCTCAATGCTGACGCATTGATTGTTCGCTCCCCTGCGTAAAAAGTCAGATCTGGTGTGGCTTTGAGGGCACCCCCAATGCTGTTGGGGCTTACGCCGAGCCTTGGGACTCTGAGGATTGCAGGTTCGCGGCAGGTCGAATCCCAGCGGGCATGAGCAACAAGATACAGAAGAAGCTCTTTACGCAGGGGAGCGAGCGAACAGGGCGAAGCCCTGAGCGACCCTGCCTACCCGGAAGGGTGTCCGCGTAAGCGGATGCCCGAACGTGTACGCGCCAGACGAGGCGGTCCGCAGGACTGGCGAAGGCCTGGCGCCTACGCAGACGGAGCGAAGCGACGACTGCCTACAAGGGTTCAGCCATAGCCTTCTTCACAGTCCAGCCCACTAATCCCAGCGGCTGCCCAGGGTCAGCGACCAGGACTCCACCGAGCCCACATCGAAGCCCGCCAGATCACGCACCACCAACGTCCAGGTCCCGTTCACCTCGTCGTCCATCGAAATGCCCGTCACCGGCCCTTCGAAGGTCAACTCCTGCGCGTTGCCGCCCTCGCGGTCCCACACCTGAGCCACCGTGCCATTGGGATCGATCAGCTCCACCTGCAGGTCACCCTGCCAGGTGTGCTTGATCTGAAGAGAGAGGATGATGTCGGTGGGCACTGAAGCCAGACCAGCCACCTCGACCGTCAGCTTGAGACCATCAGCATCGTTGTCGGGGATCTCACCGCCCTGGCCCACATAAGTGGCCCGAAGCTCTTCAGCACCGCACAGGCCAGTACCTGCGTGCAGGCTGCCAGCACAGACCAGGCCCTCACCACAGGCATCGTCAGCGTCACAGTCATCACCCTCTTCACCGAGGACCACCTCTTCACAGCGACCCTCATAGGCCACAGCCATGCCCGAGGCGTGGGCCTGACAGCTGTTGCTGTAAGTCTGACCGTTGCAGCCGCAGACTGGATCGTAGTGGGCGGTGCACGCCATGGGCGTGGGCAGACAGATGCCAGCAGTCTCAACGATGTCACACCCGTCGTAACTCGGATGGCAGAAGGCCCCTTCGCCACAGTCAGCATCTTGCGTACAGGTGGGCTCGGACTTCTGCACGTTGAGCCGTACAGCCACCTCACCCCAGGCTCGGAAGTCATAACGGCGGACCACAGCGACGTAGCCACCGGCCACAGACGCCTCGAAGCTCAGGGCGCTGGCGAAGCCCTCACCGCCATCGTCGTCGTAAGCCAGAGCACGGGCCTTGGGGCGACCCTGATCATCAGCCAGGTAAAGGAAGAGCACCGTGTCGAGCGCGTCACCATTGGTGCCAAAGGCGTCGAGCTCAATGACGTCACCGGACATCGCAGTGAAGTGCCAGGCGAGGTACTGGCTGCCATTGCCGAAGCTGCCCTTCACCTCGTCACCATCACCGATGGCCCCCATCACCGTGGGGCGTCGCAAGCTGTCGGCCTTGTTGCGATCGAGGGCCACAGCGTCGTTGGCCTCTTTGAGCAGCTCCGCAGCGGAAGGCCCCTTGGCTTTCTCCGCGCTCTGTTGGGGTGCGTCACAGCCAACAATGGCACCACCAGCCATCAGCATTGCCATCACGTGCATCTGAAAACGGCTCATCTCGACTCTCCCTCGGTGGCCACTTCAGCTGGTGTAGCCGGCCACCCCATCAGCCATCTCCCCGTGATTGTGGGGTTTTGATGGCTCGAATCATGTTGGGAGGGCCCATGGGCAAAGTCCGGGCCAAAGACAGACAGCCGCTCTGTTCATGCTTCTTCACGAACGCACAACAGAGTGCACACACTGGGTCTTCAGAGTGCAGAGTGCGACGCAAGGTCACATCAATCACCTACAAAGGAGCCACCTCATGCATCGCCGCACCAAAATCGCACTCGTCGTCACCGCCATGCTCTCCCTCACCGCCGTCGCCGGCGCTCGAGGGTGGTTCGGACATCACAAGATGGATCCCGAACGCATCGCCAGCTTCGTCGATGACCGCTTCGAAGACGTCATGGATCGACTCGACGCCACTGACGATCAGCAGGCACGTCTCAAGCCCCTCGTGGACAACCTGGTCGATGAAGGTCTGGGCCTCATGAAGACCCGAGGGGAGCTCAAGACCACCCTGTTGGCAGAGTGGAACGCCGAGAAGCCCAACGCAGAGGCAGTACACGCCGCCATCGACGCCCGCATCGACGAGTTCCGGGCCATGGCCCACAAGGCCGCCGACTCAGCCATCGAGGCCCACGAGATCTTCACACCAGAGCAGCGCAAGCAGATCGCCGACCGAGTCTCACACGCCCACCGATGAGACACACGCGCCATAATGCGCAAACAACGAGCTGAAAAGCCAACCCCCTCACCTACCCCTCTCATCCCCACCAAAGACCTCTCGCCCCCATGACCACCTTCACCTTCGTTTTGATTGAGTTTTTCTCGCTCACAACACGCTTCGCCCAAAACCTGGCACGGCGCCTGCTCTAGTCTCAGAGCGAGCGTGACGCTTCGGCAAGACGCTCGAACATGTTGGGATAGCTCAGTCAGGTAGAGCAGCTGAAGAAGGTTTTTCCCTCCAACTCGGCTTCTCCGGCATCCGCCGGCAGTGAGGGTCTGGAGTTACTTCGTTGGTAAATCGGCGTGCCGCAGGTTCGAATCCTGCTCCCAGCACTGTGAGGCAGTGAGCTTCAGGGATACTTCATTTGACTGTTAATCAAACTCGAAACACACCCCCTGTTGCGTTTTCTCCTCGCTCTCTTTCGGCTCCCTTGGGAGCCATGTGCGTGGATAGTTCAGCGGTCCAGAACATTTGAACACCCATCGTCGGCGTTCTCAGGGGTTCACCCCCCTGCAGTGAGACAACGGGTTACTTCGGCTTCCACCCGAAAGACGCGGGTTCGAATCCCGCTCCACGCTCTAGTTCTAAATCCTGAGAGTAACAGGCCTTCGTTCAGAGCAAGGGCAGGGCCACGGGTCCACATCGGTATCAACTCGTGCCCGCGCCCGTGCCCGTGCCCGTGCCCGAAAACTCTCTTTTAGAGGTCCTAACAAAACAGCTCCCGTCGCCAGAGCCGCAGCGCTGTTGAGTGCAGCCAGACGAAAGTACCCGGTGGGCAACTCTTCGCTCCGTCGGCTTCGCCTTTGTCGACTTCGAGTTGTCTGGCAAAGCCAGATACCATCGTCTGTCTGCACTCAGCACTTCGCGAGACATCCAAAACCGTCCGCGACGATGCTTTAAAGGCGCTAGCCGGCATCGCCTGCGGGTGTTCTGGATGTCTCACTCGTACCTCACGCCCCTGGCTCGGTCCGCTGTTCTGTTAGGACCTCTTAATTCCCCCACTCAATGGGAGGTGAACCATGGGTTTCTTGAACCGCCGTAAGAAGAACAAGCGCCGCATGCAGGCCAAGAGCCACCTCAACTGGATGGCTGGCACCTCGTATGACATGAGCGATGCCATCAAGCGGCTGCGAATCGCAGCCTCTTCCTGCTTCTTCGGGGAGCCCATGTATTACCACCGCGACAGCGGTGACGATCGCAAGGTCAAGGTACAGCACGTCTATCGTGCGCGGCTCTCCGATCGCGACGTCTCCCGACTGCGGGAGACCCTCGACGGCCTCGATCCGCAGTCCTGGCGCGGCCTCTCGCCTGCCGAGTTGATGGAGAAGGCCATCGACGAGGCCCTCGACGCCGATGCCGAGGCCACCTTGCAGGAGGCCGTGCGCCTGCGCAGCGAGGAGAACATCCGGACCACCCCCCAGGTGATCCTGGTGCGGGCGGCCCATCACCCGTCTGTGCGGGGGACCGGTCTGGTGCGTCGCTATGGTGCCCAGATCATCCAGCGCGCCGACGAGCCTGCGGTCGGCCTCGGGTATCAGCTCGCCAGGTACGGTAAGCCGGTGCCCAACGCCTTGAAGAAGACCTGGCGCGACGCCCTGCAGCGTTTCGACGCCTACCAGCTCGCCAAGTACCGTTTGGAGAGCCGCGAGGTGAAGACCGTCGACGTCGTCAACCTCGTGCACCCGAAGGGGGAGGCGTTGAGCAAGCTGGCCAAG
The DNA here is from genome assembly GCA_046290225.1 of Bradymonadia bacterium. GTDB lineage: Bacteria > Myxococcota_A > Bradymonadia > UBA7976 > UBA1532 > JBKAGE01. Next base: position 241,499 of record JBKAGE010000035.1, read on the forward strand.
GGCGAGCTGAAGATCACCGGCCAGACCTGGGAGTCCATCGTGTCAGCCCAGGGCTCTGATCAGGCGGGCTGGGAGGCCGCGTTGCCCCGTATGGGTCACATGGCGCTCCTGCGCAACCTGCGCAACCTCAGCCAGGCTGGGGTGCCCGAGGCAATGTTCCGGGATCAGCTGGTCCGCGGCGCCGAGAAGGGCCGGCAGTTGCCGTTCCGGTACTACAGCGCGTATCGGGCGCTGCAGAGCCAGAAGGTCTCTGGTGATCTGCTCGACGCAGTGGAGCGGTGCTTGATGTTGTCCTTGGGCAACCTGCCCCACTTCAACGGTCGAGTGATGTCGCTGTGCGACAACTCCGGCTCTGCCCGGGGCACCACCACCTCGTCCATGGGCACCATGCAGGTGGCCACCATCGGCAACCTCACCGGCGTGCTCACCGGCATGCGGGCCGACGACGGCCACCTGGGCGTCTTCGGCGATCGGCTGACCACCATGCCGATCCGCAAGCAGAGCTCGGTCTTCGACCAGCTCAAGGCCGCCGAGGCCATGGGCAACCGGGTGGGTGGGGGCACCGAGAACGGCATCTGGCTGTTCTGGGACGAGGCGATCCGCAAGAGCGAGCACTGGGATCACGTCTTCGTGTATTCCGACATGCAGGCGGGCCACGGTGGTCTGTATGGCCGCAACGCGTCGGACTACAAGGATTACTTGTGGTCCAATGGGCACAACATCGACGTGCCCAAGCTCGTGAAGGCCTACCGTGAGCGGGTGAACCCGAACGTGATGGTGTATCTGGTCCAGGTCGCAGGCTACCAGGACACGATCATGCCGGAGTTCTACGACAAGACCTTCATCCTCGGTGGCTGGGGTGATGGTTTGCTGCGGTTCGCCGGCGAGATGTCGGGGCTGTGGCAGAAGGCGTGATCAGTGAGATCGCGCCGGGGGTGGTCATCGCTCTCGCGGGCCGATACCGGCGGTGATGACCGCCCCCACCTGCCTCAAGGCCTCGACCCTGGCCTTTCCGTCTCTGGCCCGCTTCACCCCCTCCAGGGCCCCACTCAACTTCTCTCCAAATGCAGCCATCTGCTTGCGCAGCGCCGGGGTCTCCACCTTCTTGGCGAAGGCCTGACTCTGGTTGACGAGGGCCTTGCCCTGTTTGAAGACTGACTTCAGATCGAACTTCTCTTCGGCCTCGACGGCCTCGGCGGCCTTGTCGAGGAGCCCACCCAGCTTCTCACCCTGCTCGGCGAGCTTTTGCACCATCAACCGCTCTTTGGGCATGCACTTGATGTTCTGCATGGCGGCGGCCTGGCCGACGACAAGCACCACGGGGGCCGTGGCCAACAACGCGACGAGGCAGGTCGAGAGCAATCTCTTCATGGGGGTGTCTCCTGGTGATGGTGTAAGTGTGTCGTGGGGGGTGTTCAGTCATCCATGCCGGGCTTGCGGCGGCTGGCTTTGAGGGCCCCGCGCTGCTTCTTGGCGTTGAGCCGTCGCGCCTTGGCCCCCTTCGACGGCCGGGTGGCTCTGCGGGCTTTGGGGCGCTGAAGAGCCTTGGACACCACGTCGGCGAGGCGCGCGCGGGCGGCCTCGCGGTTGCGCAGCTGACTGCGGTACTCGTCGACGCTCACCTGCAGATCTCCACCGCCGATGAGCCGGTGCGAGAGCCGTTGTAACAGCCACGCCCGCTGCCCCTCGCTGAGCACCGCGCTGTCTTTGACCGACCACCGCAAGGTGATGCGGGTGCTGGTCTTGTTCACGTGCTGGCCACCAGGGCCCGAGGCACGACTGACCACCACCTGCAGCTCGGCGCCGGGGATGGTGGGGCCTCCGGTGATGGTGAGATCTTCCATGGTCTGCTCGCTGTGCTGTGCTCGATGGCGCGCTCAGCCTTCGACGACGTTGTTCACCTGACCGCCGAGGGATCTGAGCGTGTAGATGGCCTCGCTGAGGAAAGCCTTGGGCACCACCTGGGCGTCTACCATGCCGTCAAAGTTGTAGAAGTAGAGCCTGCGGGCCTCTATGGGATCTGCCCCGTCGAGATAGGAATGGTAGTACCCCGAGTGCTCCAAGTGTGCCCAGAGACGGCCTCGAGGGCAAATCAGCCGGGCGTCACCCACACAGCCCATGTCCTCGCGGGGGCCTTCGATCCACGGGCCATCTTCGAGCGTCCTGACAAACTTTCTCGGCTTCAGCTGGAAGGTGGACTCCACCTCGAAGTCGCCATCGAAATCGCCGGGCAAGCTGTAGATCGTGCGCTGTAGCTGGTCGAAGGGCTGGCTCGGAAGCAACGCCTGCCAGGCTTCGAGGGCCTTGGCGTCCATCTCCACGGGGTGGGCCAGTCTCACCTCGACGTCATCGGCGAGCGTCACGGCTTCACCGCCCACGTCGAGAGCACCTTTTCGATCTTCACTCAGGCGCACCACCTGATCGCCAGCTCTCAGCGCCAGACCACCGAGCAGCGGGCCCATGACCGGATGAGGGGCGAGCTGATCCCGCACCACGGCCCACGACCATGACCTCTGGGTGACCAGCGTGCCTTCGAGCAGCTCGGTGGCGCGCTTGAGGTCGACCTTGAGGCCTGCCTTGATCTTCTTCAGCTCATTCACTGCCGTAGCGGCCTTGCGTGGGTCGTCGGTGGCCACGGGCTTGGGGGCACTGGCGGTGCGCTTGCCGCCGGGCTGCTCCACCATGACCTTGCCGCTGCCGTCGAGCACCACGGAGAGCTGGCGGGGACCATAGTCGAGGGTGCCGAGGACCGGCGCGCCGCCTGCGGCGACACCGCTCACCATGAACCTCTTGAATCCCCCACTGCCAGCGAAAGGCGGCACCTTGGAGAGCAGCTGACCGCGGGTCACACCCTGGGCCTTGGCCTCGAGCTCCAGGTTGCGCTTCGCTCTGTAGGACAATGATCCCGAGGTGCCGTACCACGCCCAGTGCAGCAGCCAGCCGAGAGTCTGGGGGGTGTTCATGCGCCGATAGACCTCGAGATGCCAGGCGGCCCGAGCGCTGCCGCCGCCATAGCTCATGTCGTTGAGGGTGGGCCCGGTGGTGTCGACAAACCCCGCGCCGCCCATGACGGCGAGTTGAAACAGCGCCCACTTGTGGGACGCAGACTCCCCGCTCTTGCGCCACATCGTCCAGATGGCTTCGCCCCACGCCTCAGCGCTGGCGTCGTCGAGCATGGCCCGCACCTGGGGCGCGAGATCGTCTCGATCTTCCGCCTCGGGGCCCTCGTTCTTCAGGCGGCCGATGAGGGCCTTGAGGGCGTTCTCGCTCAGCGCCGTGCCCGCTTTGTCTTTGAGCGGAGGCAGCGCGGCGAGATCGATGAATTTGGGCGGCTTGCCTTTGCGCTGACCGGCGAGCAGGGCTTCTGCACTGTCTCCCGTAGCGGCCTCGACGACAGGGGCGGGCCGCTGAGGCGTGCCCCCGAGCACCGTGATGGCCTTCTCGAGGGTCTTGATGACGTCTGGGCTCTTTTCCTTGGCGAGGGTCTCTTGCAGTTTGGGCAGCGCCACCGCGCTCACAGTCTCTCTCGAAGACTTGGAGAGCAGGATGATCGACTCGGCGACCCCCAAACGCCCTGCCTTCTTCTTCGATGACAGCAGGTGCTGCATCCGGTTGAAGCCCTCGACCAGCTCACCGATCAAGATCGAGCCACATGCTCTCCGCACAGCCTGGGTCGAATCGGTCATCCCCGCCAGCAAGACCTCGAAGTCCGCCTCTTCGGTGTTCTTGCGCAACAGCTCGTAGAGGGCTGCGCGATGCTTGCCCCCCTTGCCTTCGCTGAGAACGTGGCGGACCGCCTCCCTGTGCCCAGGACCAGCGCGCACCACGACCTTGGCGAACGCGTCGGGGTTGTCGTCCCATTTGCGAAAGCGGGGCAGTTGGCCAAAGAGGTTCACGAGCACCCAGGGCCTCACCGTCTCATCGGCGTTCAGGGCCACCTTCGCGACGTGCTTGAAGCGGCTGTCGAGGGAGTAGGATGGTGAGGTTTTGATCACCTGCGCCATCACCTCACTGGAGGTGTACGCCGCCCACACCGCGTCACCGTGCTCTTTCACCAGCTCGGCCATCTGCTTGTCATACCCATTGCCGTTCATGGCTGCGGTGGCCGCGTCCTTCAGCGTCTGTTGTGTGGCAGCATCAAGGGCGTCGAAGGCCGTTTGGGCAGCCTGAAGCGGGTTGCTCATGGATCAACTCTCGTCGGGTGGTGCATGCCCAACTTCGTAGCACATCAAATCGCCAAAAACGCTAGGCTCGACGCTTCGAACCTGTCGAGGAGGAGAGGATGAAGAGCAGGTATGCGCTGTGGGTGTTGTTGGCGGCCTTCACGTGGGGTTGCGGAGGGGATGACGACGGCGACACAGGTACAGGCAACCCCGCTGGCGAGTCGGGCATGGGCGGCTCAACCATGGGCGGCGCTCCGGAGACCGCCACTGCAGAGGCCGCTCGGGGCTTGACTGTTCAAGAGCAGTCTCAAGCGGCTCATGGCGACGGCATTCAGCTGGGGGTCGAGGCCGCCATCGCCGCCAGCGTGCTCGGGGCCAATGGAGAGCAACTCGTGACGACGGGCACGCTCAGACAGGAAGGCGACCAGCTCGTCTATGACGCGAGCCCGAACGACCGCCTTTTGGTCGTGCTCGGCGACAACACCTTCACGTATCAAATCAGAGTGCTCGACGGTGACTTTGCCGCCGATACGATCGAGGACTTCCTCAGCAGAGCCCACACCGTCGATCTGTCGATGAGCGCCAACAACGGCACTGTAGACGCCACCCTGCTGTCTCAAAACCAGGGTGTGGATGAGCTGCGGGTGATCCAGGGGCAGTTTCGCGGCCTCGATGGCGTGCAGTACACCGCAGATCTACGCTACGAAGGTCGCCGCAGTGTCGATGTGGCCACCAACAGCGCCGCCTATGAGGCCGATCGCGTGCTCACGGGCACCATCACCGCCGAGGGCTTCAGCCTCGAGGCCCGCGTAGAAGAAAACTACGAGGCGGTGCTCTTCGACAACTATGTCGAGAACCGCGCCCGCACGTACATCAGCCGCTGGACCGCCGACGGCTCGACCTACACCACCGACGGTGTGCTGCTCCGCACGGCCCACAGCAATGGCAACCCCACCGACTACGATTTCTGGCGCGGCGAAGGCCGGGTGCTCCGTGACGGCAACGTCGTCGCCGAGCTCGGCCTCCGGCAGGAGGCGGGTCGGTGGGTGATCTTCGCCACCAGCGCCGAGGGCGAAGAGATCGTCGAGACCTACCCCCTCTCTCAGTGAGAGGTCCTCACGATCTGGCTGAGAAAATGATGCCCGCCGTTGCATGAATCCCGTATATCGCTCGTTCACTGGCCACATGTTGTCTCACGACCCCTTGGAGGACCAATGTCTGCACGTTGGGTGCTCGCCCTGGCGCTGGCTCTACTGACCACCACCGCCCACGCCAACAACTACAACAGCTTCGATGCCGACTTCGGCGCCGACGCCAAAACCGCGACACCCTATCGGGCCTCGTACCTCGCCGCGGGCTTGTCCAACGCGATCTACGAGCAGAAGAAAAAGCGCCAGAAAGCATGGCGCACGCTTGGGGTCACCGAGAAGGCCTTCATCAAGGTCAAAAAGACCGGGGCCGAGGCCGCCATCGTCACCACCGACAACTACATCTTCCTGGTGGCCCGGGGCAGCAAGGGCATCCTCGACTTCACGCAAGATGCCCGCATCACCAAGTCGAAGTGGAGCAAGGACAAGATCAAGGTGCACGACGGTTTCAAGGACCAGGCCGGCAGCATCTACACCTGGGCCAGGGACAACCTGAACCGCCACAAGGGCAACCGCAAGGTCTGGATCGTGGGCCACAGCCTCGGCGCCGCCGTAGCCCACTTGGTGGCCTACCGCCTGAAGCGAGACGACAAGGTGGGCATCGACGGGGTGATGACCTTCGGCACCCCCCGCAGCGGTGGCGATCCCTGGAAGAATAAGTACAACGCCTTGCTGGGCAACATGAGCTGGTGGTGGTCGAACAACCACGATCCCGTGACCCACATGCCCAGCGGCAAGGCCTGGCGCACTCAGGGCACCCGCTACGTGATCCGCGACGGTCACAAGATCAAGTTCGACAAGGGGAAGCTGCCCAAGGGGAACATCGCCGAGTTTGGTAAGGACCACCGGGCCCCGCGCTACATCACCACGCTGTGGAAGGGGATGCCCAAGCGCCTGCGGGGCAGCATGCCCAAGCCCAAGAAGCTCGACTTCTGAGCGGACGACCGTGCCTTTGGTCCGTCAGTTACGGACGCCCACACACTCATTTCTTTCGGGTCTTCAGCCCCTTCAACCGCTTCTTCACCACCGCATTGCCCGGGCGCGCCTTCAACGACGCTTTGTAGTGGACCACCGCCTCCGCGGCCTTGCCTTCTTCTTCAGCCACTCGGCCCAGGTTGAACCTCAGCGCACCGATCCGCTCACCCCCTTTGGCCAATGTGAGGGCCTTCTCCAGGACAGCGCGGGCCTCTGTGTAGCGCTTCACCTTGAAGAGTGCCCACCCCTGCTCTCCGAGCAGCCCCGGATCATCGGGGGTGAGCGTCACGGCGAGGGTGAAGAGATCGACGGCGTCGTAGTATTCGCCAGCCTTCATCATCACCCGAGCGCCTCGTTTGAGCACGGTGAGATCGGCACGTGGCACGTCTCGCCCTCGGGCTTCAGGCCCGGTGATCCAGGACACGCCGAGCAGAGATCCGGCGGGGACCCTGGCCACGTGCTTGATGGCGCCATCGGGCCCTCTGGTCTCGATGCCTGATTGGGTCACGCGTACCGCACCACACCCACCATCGATCCAGCCATCGGAGTCAGGCACGAGGCCCTTCAAGAACTCGGGGCGCTCGGGCAGATCCACCGAGACGGTGAAACGATTGTGGTTTTCGGCCCACGTACAACAGAAGAGGTCCGACTCGAGGTGCAGACCAGTCTGCGTGGGCTGCAGCACGGCGCCCTTGAGATCGAGCCACTTGATGGGCAAGTCGTCGCTGACCTGCTCTTTCTCGTACTGGTCGTGGGCATAAGCCCGGGCAGCCTTCACGTTGGCGTCGCCCAGCAGGCTGCCCACGTGCACTTCTTTCAGCTCTGGCCCCGCGGCGAAGACCCAGTCGGTCGTGTCGTCGAAGCCATGGGCGCCCCCGCCATAGCCCCCTGAGCTGGTGTGGCCAGAGAGGTAGGTGCCGAAGACGCCTCTGACCGAGATGCGGTGGTCTTCGTCGAGATCGAGGGCCTGATCGGGCTCGTTCGGATCGACCTCGAAGCCCAGAGGCTTGCCCATCACTGTCTCGAACAGCGGCTCGCCCTCGAGGCGGTGTTGCAGCTCGGACCATGCCTCGTCCACGGTGATCGACATCTTGGCGGAGACGTTGAGCGGGGTGCTTGTTTTACGGGTCAGCCGCACCACTCGATATTCGTGGAGCTTGCCGTCGATGGCCACAGCCACGGCGCCGTCGTAGAGCGAGCGCACCAGGGTGCCTTTGCCCACATCGATCACGTGGGGCTGTGGCACGAGGCCCGCCTCAGGATCTCTGGCTTCGAGGTTGACCACCACCGAGCATTGCTCTGGAGCAGCTTCAACGGCAGAGGTGAGCAGGATTGCGGGGAGAGCGGCGAGGGAGAGCGTGCGTTTCATGCGCCCGGCTCCAGGGCAGGGCGCCTCAGTTGAGGCGCTGGTAGGTGTAGTCGGCCTTGCCTTCGATCGTCACCGGCTCGGCGCCTTCTTTCCCGGGCACCGTAATCGAGTAATCGCTGGTGTGCTTGTAACTGAAGGGCTTGGCGAAGCGCTCGGCCACGGTCCTCTCGATCCAACTGAGGTTCTTCAGCTCGTCTTTCACCTCTTTGAGCTCGCCGGCTTTCACCGAAGCGGTGAGGCCTTCGCCCTTGGCAGGCTTGAGGGCCAGCGTCTGGGGCACGCTGTAGCCGCTCTTCTTGTGCTTCTCCCACTCGGCAGCCTCGAGGGCCAGCATGGGGGCGTAGGCCTCGATGGTGTCGTTGTTGGCCTTGAGAGCGAAGCCCGAGCTGTTGCCGCCGAGATCTTCCGTGAGGGTCACGCCCCAGATGTGCACCGTCTGATCGGCGGAGATGTCTTGCAGCGTGAAGAACCGGCGCCCCAGATGGTGGGGGGCCACGTTGGTCCGGCGGATCTCCATGTGGCCACCGCCGGTGAACTCGATCTTCTCGCCGTTCTTGAGGGTGACCGTGCCTTCGATCTTGCCGTGGGGGATCATCAGGATCGCCTGGTAGAAGCTCTCGCCACCCACGAGGGCGTTGGGCGGGATCGGCTGCAGGGGCTTGTGGGTGCTGGTGACCTTGAGTGACAGGGTACGGCCATCTTTCTCGGCCTCAGCCTCGAAGTGACCCACGCCCCCCGTGACCTTGGCCCCCTTGAGATCAGCCATCAGGCCGTCGTTGCCCCACTTCCACTTGCGATCGTCCCGGCGCAGCCAGAAGGAGTGGCGCGTCTCGTCAGGCATCGTCACGTGGCAGGTGAACGCTGCCCGGCCGTCTGCAGAGGGGCCGAAGTTGGTCACCCGCAGGCGGGTGTAGATCGTGCCGCCGTTGTCGAGCTTGCCCCGGAGCACGTACATCTCCGAGAAGTCGTCGTGATCACGGTTCTTCTCCTGAGCGAACCCCAGGATCAGATCCTGCTCGGTCACCTCCACCATCTTCACGTCGCCGGCACCACCGGCGGTGGGCTTCGGCGGCGCAGGCGAGCAGCCGCAGCCCCAAGTGCTCAGGGCGAGGAGCGTGGTGAGGGTGGGGGCCACGAAGGCAGGCTTCTTGAAGACGTGGCGCATACGGTCTCCTACAGGAACGACGCCGCCAGGGCGCTGAAGAGCTGATGATCGGCGTGGCGCCGAACGTAGTCGGGGTTGATCTGAGGCACGATCTTCTTGGTGCGCACCGAAGCATACCAGTGCACCACCCGGGTGCGCTCGGTCATGACCTCGTCGGGGGCCGGGGCTCGACCGATGACAGGCCACGAAGCCTTGGGCAGAACCGTGCGGAACCAGTGCTCCGAGATCTCCGGCCCCAGAGGGTAGAAGACCTCGGGGGGATGCACCACCATGTCAGCGCCGCTGTAGGCTTTGAGCTGCTGTTGCAGCAGGTGTGTGCCCAGGGCGAAGCGCACGGTCTGCCGGGCCTCGGGCAGATCGATCATGGCCTGCAACAGCCCGCTCACGAAGGGGTGCTCGGGGGTCGACGCCAGCACCGCGTTGTTCGCCGCCACGGGGTAGGCCTCTTCGATGCGGCGAAAGGCCCGCCAGCCCTCGGGGGCCCGACGCATGAGATCCCGCATGGTGGTCTGGGCATAGGCTCGGGCCTGCACCAGAGGGTTCTTCGAGCGCTTCACGTGCTCGGGGAACACCACCCGCTCGACGCCGCAAAACGCTGTGGATTGACGCCGCAGAGGGGTCAGATCGGCCACGGTGATGGTGTCGGTATCGAGGTAGACCCCACCCTCGCTGTAGAGCAGCGCGGCGCGGACCATGTTGGCCCGGGCTGCAGGCTGGGTGAGCTTCTCGAAGAGTTTGACCAGGGCCGGACCGTGGGGCCCCGCGGCGCCGAGGATCGCCTCAGGATCGAGGGGCCGCAGCGTCAGCTCACCGCGCGCCTGGGCTGCGGCGAGGGTGGGCCACGCCGGCGCCGGGGTCAGATCGTCTGCGTGGTGCAAGATGACCTCGTCGAACCCTCCGCGGCGGGCCGCGGAGATCATCGAGAGGGCGTGCACCCAGTGCAGGCCGGTGCCGAACCAGATGAAATGCGCCTTCGCAGGGATCTCGGTGCTCACGCTGAGGTGCCCCCGCCAGACTTCAAGCGGCGATGCCGACCGATGGTGACGAAGGCCGCCGTGAGGCTGGTGGTGGTGACGTAGATCGCCGCGATGCCCACCACGGCCACCGAGCCGATGGACTGCAGACCCTCGCTGTTCACCATCAGCAAGCTGGCGAAGCCCACCGCCGTGGTGAGCGCCGCCACCCCAGAGGCCACGCCGGTGGTGGCCAGGGCGGGCTTCACGGACCCTTCTTCTTCTTCCACGCGATAGAGCAGGTGGATGGCGGTGTCGACGCCGATGCCGAAGATGGTGGGCAACACCACGATGTTGAACAGGTTCAGGGGCACCTGCAGCCAGGCCAGGGCGCCGAGGAAGATCACGAAGCCAGTGATGAGCGGGATGTACGCCAGGGCGATGCGCCGGGGGCGACGCAGGTCGAGGGTGAGCAGCAGCAACACCACCAGGGCGGCGAGGCCCACGGCCACAGGACCTTCTTCTTTCACCGTGGTGTACGCCGCCCCGGTGATCATCCACGGCGCCGTGGCGTAGTAGGTCTTGCCCTCGACATCGACCTCGCCGATGGCGTCCTGGATCTTGAGCACGTGGGGCGCGTTCGACTTCGGCCCGTTGGGGTAGAGCAGCACATAGCGACCCAGGGTACCGTCGACGTCGGTGAACTTGGTCTTCACCCAGTCGGGCAGACCGTCGACCCCGAAGCCACCCTCGGTGGGCTCGAGGTAGGGCATCAGCTTGTCGGCCTCGACTTTGTCCTCACCCTCAAGAATCCCGTATTTGCGCTTGAGCTTCTTGCGGGTCTTGTTGATGAGCCGCAGCTTCTCCTTCTGCCCCTCGGGGATGAAGGTGTAGATCGACACCACGTCGTCGAGCAGCGGCTCCGACTCGATGCGATCGGTGAACTGCGTGTGCACCGAGGCCGTGTGATCGAGGTTGTCGGTGATCACAAGGGCGGGGCTGGCGTTCCGGGTCTCGGCCTCTTTGCGGTACTTCTGCTTCAGGGCCGAGGACTTCTTCGTCGAGGGGGGCCGCATCTTGCGCATGTCGCCCTCGAACTCGATCTTCTGAATGCGGGTGGCCCCGATGGCCATGATCACCAGCAAGACGCCGATGCTCGCCTGGGACAACCGCACGCCCTTCTCTGTGGGCTGGCCGGCCTCGGCGTGATCACCGGCGCCGTCGGCCACCACCCGGACCCCACCGATGACCGCGGCGAGGGGGGGCAGCACGAGGTACACCGCCAGCAGGCACAGGGCCACACCAGCGGCGGCGATGAAGCCGAACTGCGAGAAGCCCCGGAAGTCGAAGAACATCAGGGCCCCGAAGGTGGCCATGGTGGTCAACATGGCCGCCACCATGGGCCGCCCGAGGCCCGTGAGGGCAGAGGCCAGCGCGTCTTCGAGGTTTTTGCCTTTTCGGGCCTCTTCGTTGACCCGGCTCATGGCGTGCACCGCGAAGTCGATGCCCAGGCCCACCAGGATGGCGAAGATGAAGGCGGTGATCAGGTTGAGGTAGCCCACCGTCAGGCGGGCGAAGGCCATGGTCCAGGCGAGGCCCACCAGCAGAGGCACCACGATCAAGAAGATGGCCCGGATGCGCCGGAACGAGAACGCCAGGATCAGCGCCACGATGCCCAGGGCCACGGAGCTCGACGAGGCGAGATCTTTTCTGATCTGATCGACGGCGGCGGACAGCTGCGTGTAGTCGCCCTCGATGGTGGTCTTCAGGCCCGGGTAGGTCTTCTCGACCTCGGCGATGGCGGTGTTCACCTTCTCCATCAGCGCCCGGGTCTTCGTCTCGTCCGAAGGCTTGAAGTTGGGGTAGGCCTTCACCGAGAGCACCTGGCCATCGGGGCTCTCGAAGTACTCCCGCAGATCTTCGCCGCGGTTCTCTTTCTTGAGCTCGTCGATGTCCGGGAGAGACTCCTCTTCGTTGCGCTCGTTCTCTGCCGACGGGGGCGGCGGGGGGTCGTCTTCGTCGAGGCCCAGGCTGAGCTTCTTCTTCACCGCCTTTTTGATGGCCCCCGTCACCCCGTCGTACATCTTCTGCACGTCTTCGATGGGCAGGTAGAGCAGGGCGTTCTTCTCGAAGAAGTCCACGTCCCGGCGGTACTCCACCTCGGTGATCAGATCAGTGTGGGCCGCGAGCTTCTCCGCGAGCACCGCAGCGGCGGCGCGGTTCGTCTCCTGATTGTCGGACCCGATGAGGATCTGCAAATCAGAGGGCGTGCGGAGGATCTCCCGGGCTTTACGGGCCCGGACCACCTGGGGGGTGTCCTCGGGGAAGAGGTCTTCCATGTCCGAGCGGATCTGGATCTGCGTGCCCCACCAGCCGGCGAGGCCGGTGAAGGCGAAGAGCACCACCAGGGCCACCCACTTGTGGGCCACGAGGCCCCGAATCACCCGCTCGATGGTGTGCTGAATCTGCTCTGTGAAGCTCATGAACGGCGCTCCGCGACGAGGGTGCTGTAGAACTCGAAAAGCTCGGCGAAATGGTCGGCCATGGTGCCGATGCGCTCGGCGGCCATGGTGGCGGCTCCGGCCTTGAGGGCCACGGGATCACGATCGAGCATGCGCAGCAAGGCCTTCGCGGCCTCTCCGGCATCCCCCGTGGGGTAGACCTCGGCATGATCAGGCCCCGCGAGATCAGCAGCCCCGCCGATGTCGGGGACCACGATGGGCAGACCCGAGCACAAGGCCTCGGCCACCACCAGCCCGTAGGTCTCTGCCGCTGATCCGTGGAACATGGCGTCGGCACTCGCCAACGCCTGGGCCAGCTCGTGACGATCTTTGGTGAAGCCCGCCACGTAGATCCCAGGGACCTTCGCGGCGAGCCTTCTGATCTGTTTACGCATGGGGCCGTCACCATAAATCACCCACCCCATGGGTCGCACCTTGCTCGCCTGCTCGAAAGCCTTGATCAAGGTGCCCAGGCGCTTCTCGGGGTGAAACCGGCTGATGGTGACGACGAGCGAGGCATCTGAAGGCACACCACACTCGGCGAGCAATCGCGCTCTCAGCTCGGCGCTGGCGTGATCGGGAGAGAAGCGCTGCTTGTCGATGCCGAAGGGCACCGCCTGAGGCCGGTTGATGCCGAACCGCCCGAGCTTTCGGGCGAGCCAGTGACCGCTCACCACCGTGGAGTCGAAGCGCGTGCTCAACGTGCGCAGGTAGCCCCAGTACCAACCGAAGAGTCGATCGACGCGATCTGTGCCCACCCGGTTGCCGAGGAAGGTCTGTGGATACACCGCCACCGGATCCTGGTGAAAGATGAAGGTCTTCACCGCAGGGCCCTTCCACCGGGCGGCGAACCAGCCGCCGGTCCAGGGCGACGACCCCTCGACGACGTCGGGACGCTCGGCGTCGAGCACGCGATGTACGGCGCGCTCGTTCCACAACACGGTGTAGCGTGGGTCGAAGGGCATGGGTGGGCCCTTCACCCAGATCACTCTGCCGCCGTTGCGCTCTTCTTCACCGGGCTCGGTCCCTGGCGCCACCACCACGATCTCATGGCCCGCTTCGGCGCCGGCCTTGAGCTTCTGGTTGATGTAGGTCTTCACCCCGCCGCCTTCGTCGGCGTAGAACTCGGCGACGTCTACGATCTTCACAAAGTGCCTCTCACAGTGTGTCCTTCAAGGCGGCTCGGGTGCCGGGCATCCGAGCGGGCCGTAGACGACCCATGCGCACAGATCTTCTCTAGTCTTCAACGTCGCATTGGTGCCCGACCGCGGCAGGGGCTGCAAGGGGGTTGCCGGGAAGTTGTCGGCTGTGGTGCGTCATTCGACCCGTGATTTGAATCGATCGCCCAGGCTCTACGTGTAAGGGCCCACCCCCTCTCACTCGAGGTGACACATTGGGCCGACTCTCAACATTGTTTCTGCCTCTGACGGCTTTGATGCTGCTCGCCGCCCAGGCCCACGGTCGCGACTGCAGCCCGCTGCTCGAACAAAACCTGCGCTATGCCCAGGATCCAGTGTTCAACCTGTACGACCTCCAGCGTCTGGAGCGGTACACCGACACCATCACCGAGCATGCCGACCGTGTCTTCATCGAACCTGATCAAGCCGTGCGGGTCACCACCTCACTGACGCTGGGCACGCATCTCATGCTGGGTTTTCGGAAGTGCACTCAGGGTGCGGAGATCGACGGTGACGTGGGCGCGGCGCAGAGCGGCGCCGGCGGGCTGATCGCCGTGGACTATGCCCCCCTCGATCTGGGCCTGACGATCTTCACCACGGGACGCCTCGTAGGCGGACGCTTCGACGATCTCGTGACAGAAATCGAGCCCAAACAGGGGGCCTACCCCTACTTTCTCGCTCAGGGACTCCTCGGCGGCCGGGTGCAAATCACCCGCTGGCTCGAGGTGGGTTACGCCGAGACGGGCGCCTCCTCGACACAAGGTGATCCGGATCACCCTCTGCGGGACGAGGTGGCCCTCATCGAGACCCCCACAGACCGCTACTACAGCCTCGGTGTGCCTGCCCTGGGGCTGCGGCTGTGGTTCACCGAAGATAACATCGTCGACGTGCGCGCCTTCGAGCTCACCGACCTGCAACTCACCGAGACCCTCGAGGCTGATCTGCAGGTGCGCCGACTGCTCGTGGAAGATCGCGTCGTGGTGACCCCGAAGCTGCTGTGGTGGCTCAATGACCGGGAGACGATGCGCTACGCCGCTGGCGTAGAGATGGCGGTGGAGAGTGATCCGCTGTCGATGCGCCACGTGAGCCTCGTCTTCGAGAACCTGATGGCGAGCTGGGAGGTGAAGTCACGTACGTCCTACTCCCGCATTGGGGTGCGCATCGAACAGAGCGCCGCGCTGTCGGTTCACCGCGGGCAGACCATGCGCCAGGAGAGCGACGCCTCGATGGCCGTGGGGGCCCGCTACGAGAGCCGCGTGGGGCTGCAGTCGAGCTACGTGTACTTCTTCTTCAACTTCGGGATGAGCTTCAACGACCCGGAGATGCTCGATTTACTGCCCCACCTGATCAACCACGGCATGCTCGACGTAGGCATGAACATCGCCAGTCGGCTGTGATTCCACTGCACCGCAGCAGCGGAATACATGGAGTATGGCTACTCCACCTGACACAAATGTGGAGTACGCGTACTCCACCCCGAGGTCCGCTGACCGGCCTTCTGAAACATTCAAAGAGAATTCATAGCAAATACAGACACTTAACCTCTACCCCAGAGTCCCACAGCCTGTGGATAAACTCTACCCCACCCCCTGACAACCCAGGGAAAATCCACCGAAATCTGCCATCGACTGCGTACCGGATCGGGTCGATCTCGAGCTCAGATCGCAGATTTGGGCCGATTTGATCTGGATCGGACCTTGCAGAGAGGGGCTGCCAACACGAATCGCCCCCAAGGAGGTCGACATGCGCGTCGGCATCATGACTGAGTATCCTTCCGTTGCCGTGCAGTCCGGGCCTGCCCTGCACACTCGCTTCTTGTACGAGCAGATGAAGGGTCGGGGGCACAGCGTGGTGCTCATGGGGCCGGACACCGGCAGTGAAGATCCTATCGACGCTTCCGAGGTTCAGCTTTACAAAGGCCGCCCCTACCCCACGCACCCGAAGGTGAAGATCCCCATGCCGGCCAGCTTCGGCCACATGTGGAACGCCCCCGACGTGGACGTCATCCACTCCCAGACCAACACCCACATGGTGCATTACGCGGTCTGGATGCGGCGCATGAACCGGGTGCCGGTGCTCAACACTCACACGGTGCACCTGCCCACCCACTCGCACTTCGTCATCTCGGACAAGATGTGGCAGAAGCCCGCGGTGCGGCGGTTCCTGATGAACAGCGCCTCGAAGCTCGAGCGCAACTTCGCCAAGCTCTACAACCAGGGCGACTACCTGATCGTGCAGAGCAAGCACTTCGTGCAGTACTGGAAGGACCGCGGCGTCACCATCCCCATCGAGGTGGTGGGCCGCCCCATCGACCCGGCGAAGTTCTCCAAGACCCCGGGCCGTGATCCGTTCCCCAAGGGCTTCACCAAGGGCAAGCGACTGCTGGTGGTCTGCCGCCACGACCGGGAGAAGAGCCTCGATCACCTGATCAAGATCTTCGCCGAGCATCTGGCGCCTTCTGATCCCGACATCACCCTCACCCTCGTCGGTGACGGCCACGATCACGTGAACCTCGTGAACCTCGCTTCACGGACGGGCTACGCCAACCGGATTCACTTCCCCGGGGAGATGAAGCACGGCGAGCTCGTCGACTGGTACGCCCACAGCGACGTCTTCACCTACACCTCGATCTCCGAGACCTTCGGCAACGTGGTGAACGAGGCTCTGTGGTGCCGCCAGCCCGTGGTGGCCCTCAACGACAACATGGGCGTGGCCCATCAGGTCGAGGACGGCGTGAACGGGTTCCTCGTCGAGCCCAAGCAGGCCGACACCGACGTGCTCTTCGCGAAGCGCGTGATGCAGCTCGTCAACGACGACGCGCTCCGGGCCAGGATGGCGGAGACCGCCGCCGAGATGAGCCGGGCCCGCAGCCACCCCGACGTGGTGGTGAGCCGCTTCGAGAAGATCTACGGCGAGGCCAAGCGCCACTGCGACGCCACCATCACCCGGCCCCTGAGCGAGGCCAGCACCTTCCGCCAGAAGGCGGCCCTGGCCAACCACCTGCAGAAGTGGCGCTGGTACAACGGCTGGCTGCTCACCATCGCCAAGGTGGCCACGGGCCTCGGCGCCGGCCGCAAGGTGCCCACCCAGGCCCTGCCGGCCCCCACTGTGCACCAGACCGGCGAAGCCCGCCGGATCACCATCAGCTGAGTCGTCTAGATGTCTGATCGCGGCCTCATCTTCGTCACCGGTGGCAACGGGTTCATCGGCAGCCGTGTCGTGCGCTTGCTCGTGGAGCAGGGCTACCGGGTGCGCTGCCTGTTGCGCCAGACCAGCAACACCGATCGCATCGATGATCTCGAGTTCGAGCGCTTCATCGGCGACGTGCGAGATCAAGCGTCCCTCACCGAGGGCATGCAGGGCGCTCAGGGGTGCATCCACCTCGCCTCGATCAGCGCCTGGGAGAAGATGGAGTCGGACGAGCTGGAAGACACGGTGATCTCCGGCACTGAATACGTGATGGAGGCCGCCCTCGCCGCGGGCAAGATCCGCACAGTCTTCGTCTCGTCGATCCTCGGCATCAACGGCACCACCGAGCCCCGGGAGATGACCGAAGACGAGGTCTTCGGCCTCGAAGGCACCCCGCTGCGGTACGCCATCGCCAAGCACAAGGCCGAGGAGCGGGTCCGCCGCTACGTTGCGGAGCAGGGCCTGCCGGCGATCATCGTGAACCCCTGCGAGGTGTACGGCCCGGAAGACACCGGCCTGATCACCGCCTGCAACCTCATCGACTTCATCAATGGCTGGCCTGCCCTCACCCTGAAGGGGGGCACCGCCATCGTGCACGTGGACGACGTGGCTCAGGCCATGGTGGCCGCCCTCGAGAAGGGCGAGCCCGGCGAGCGCTACATCCTCGGGGGGGACAACCTCACCCTCGACGCCCTCGCCCGCCTGACCCTCGACATCGCCGGCAAGCCCAACAAGACCGTGCTCCGCCTGCCGGTGGGGCCCGTCCGGGCTGTGGTCCGGGCCATGGCAGCCATCAAGCTGCCCACGCCCGTCGTGCCCCAGGTCCTCGATTACGCTCGTTATTACTACTTCGTCGATCACACCAAGGCCCGCGAGACGCTGGGGTTCGACCCCCGGCCCGCACGGGCGGTTCTGGAACCCACCATCGCCTGGCTCGCCGAGGCAGGGCACATCAAAGCCCTGCCCCAGAAGGCAGACGACTCCACCGCCCAGCGCGTGTGAAGGAGACCGAGATGAACGCACCCAACATCCAGTCCCCGCAGCCCCTCGTCGCTCCGACCCTCACCGAGGCCCTCGACCGGCTCCCGAGCATGCGCCCCAACGGCGGCTACACCTTCATCGACATGAAGGGCGAGCAGCGTCTCGTGACCTATGCCGAGATGAACACCCGCACCCGCAGCTTCGCCGGGCACCTGTACGATCAAGGCCTGCAGGTGGGCGATCGGGTGGGCCTCATCGTCATCGAGCCCGAAGACTTCGTGGTGGCCTTCTTGGGGACGATCCGCGCCGGCATGGTGCCGGTGCCCCTCTACCCCCCCATGGCCCTCGGCGAGCTCGACGCCTACCTCGGCCGCCTCGGCCGCATCTTGACCAAGGGTGAGGTGAAGGCCCTGGTGGCCTCGAAGGCCCTAGACAAGATCGTGTGGGGTGTCATGGGCAAGGTGCCCTGCCTCAAGGGCGTGCTCACCGTGGAGAAGCTCGTGGCCCCCCGCGAGCCCGTGGCTGATCTGCCGGTGCCCAAGGCCGATGATCTGTGCTTCTTGCAGTACACCTCGGGGTCGACCTCTGATCCCAAGGGTGTGGTGGTTCAGCACCAGCACTTGGCGGCGAACAGCCAGGCCATCGTGGATCACCTCGAGATCGACCGGCACACCGACAAGGCCTTCGCCTGGCTGCCGCTGTACCACGACATGGGCCTCATCGGCTTCGTGATCACCGGCACCCTGCACGGCTTCGACATCGTGCTCATGCCCACTCTGCGGTTCCTCAAGCGCCCCAACGCGTGGCTGCAGGGCATCCACGACACCCGGAGCACCATCACCTTCTGCCCGCCCTTCGCCCTGAGCCTCGCCGCTCGTCGGGCCAAGGAGGCTCAGCTCTCGAAGTGGGACTTGTCCTGCCTGCGGCTGGTGGGTGTGGGCGCCGAGCCGATCCAGCCCGAGGGGGCGCGGCAGTTCACCGAGCTGTTCAACGATCGCTGCGGCATGCCCACCACGGTGGTGACCCCGGCCTACGGCATGGCCGAGGCCACCCTGGCCATGTCGATGAAGCTGCCCGATCGTGAGTTCTCCACCCGCGTGGTCGACGCCGCCACCTTCGAGGCCACAGGCTGCGCGGTGACCGCCGAGGCCGGCGCCGCGGTGCTTGAGCACGTCTCCTGCGGCCGCCCGCTGCGCCGCCACCAGGTCCGGGCCATCAGCGCCGAGGGCAAGTGGCTGCCCGAGGGCGTGCAGGGCGAGCTGTGCTTCCGGGGGCCCTCGGTCACCGCGGGTTACTTGAACCAGCCCGAGGCCACCTCGGCGGCCTTCAAGAACGGCTGGCTGCACACCGGTGATCTGGGCTACGTGCTCGACGGCGAGATCTTCGTCACGGGGCGACTGAAGGATCTGATCATCCTCAACGGCCGCAACCTGCACCCCCAGTCCCTGGAGTGGACGGTGGGCACCATCGACGGTGTGCGCAAAGGCAACGTGGTCTGCTTCTCGGTGCCCGGTGACGGCACCGAGGCCCTGGTGGTGGCCCTCGAGGCCCAGATCGACGCCCCTGAGGATCTCGCCGAGACCGTGCGGGATCGCCTGCGCAAGGCCGAGGGCGTGCCGGTGGATCACGTGGTGATTTTGCAGAAGGGCCAGCTGCCCAAGACGTCTTCGGGTAAACTGCAGCGCCGCAAGGCCCGCCAGCTGTTCATCGAGGGCACCCTCGAGGCTCAGGGCTCTCGTGCTCAGGGCCAGGGCCCGAGCAACATCGCCGGCAAGGCCACCCTTGCCCGCCACGTGGCCCGGAGCACCTGGGCCCGCATGAAGCACCAGGCCCGTGGGGCCCTGGGCCGGGGAGCGTTCTCTTGACCGACGCCGAGATCCTCAACACCCTCAAAGAGGGCATCGCCGAGGTGGCGCCTCGCAAAGCCGCAGCCCTCACTGATCCTCAGCCCACCATGGCCCTCGCTGATCTGGGCCTCGACTCGGTGTCGCTGATGGAGGTCTTCGGCTACCTCGAAGAGACCCTCGACCTGTACCTGCCCGAAGAGAAGCTCACCGAGCTGCGCACACTCGGTGACGTGATCGCTCTGGTCCACGCGAGCCAGTAGCTGCCAGCGGGCTCATCTCTGCTGAAGCCTGTCTCCACTGAAGCACATCTTCGCTGAAGCCTATCTCTGCTGAAGAAAGCCCCTATGCACACGACCACCCCCATCGCCATCGTCGGCATTGGCTGCCGCTTTGCGGGCGCTCAAGATCTGCACGCCTACGCTGATCAGATGCTCGCCGGCGTCGACGGCTTTGGTCCGATCCCCGCGGATCGCTGGACCCACGACGGCTTCTTCGATCGCAACCCCCGCAAGGCCGACAAGGCCTACACCACACGGGGCGGGTTCATCGACGACATCAAGAGCTTCCCCGCGGTGGCGCTGCAGATCCCGCCGCGGCGCCTCGAAGTGATGGATCCACAGCAACGCTTGATCTTGGAGGTGAGCCTTCAAGCGGTGGCGGACGCTGGGATGCACACCTCGGCCTTGCCAAAGCGTACTGGGGTGTACGTGGGGGTGACGGCGGTGGAGTTCCGCACGCTCATGGCCTCACGGATTCTGGCCCAGATGATGGCTCAGGGTGATCTCGGCGACGGCATGGTGGACCCCTCGGCCCTGGCGGCGGCCATCGATCGCGTGATCCCGCCCCGGCCCTTCACGGCACCAGGCGTGCTCTCGAACATGATCGCCGCCACGGTGGCTCAGGAGCTGGGTCTGAAGGGCCCGGCCTTCACCATGGACGCGGCGTGCGCCTCGTCTCTGCTGGCGGTGGCCCAGGCGGTGACGGGTCTTCGGGCGGGGCTCACCGACGTGGCCCTGGCAGGCGGGGTGTACCTCTGCCTGACCCCGGAGCATCACGTGGCGTTCTCCCGCATCGGGGCCATCAGCCCCTCGGGGCGCTGCCTGCCCTTCGACGCCCGGGCCGACGGCTTCGTGCAGGGTGACGGCGCTGGCATGGTGATGCTCAAGCGCCTCGATGACGCCGAGGCCGCCGGGGATCGCATCTACGGCATCATCGAAGGCATCGCCGTGAACAACGACGGTGGCGGCGAGGGCCCCATGGCCCCGGTGCAGTCCGGCCAGATGGACGTGATCGAGATGGCCTGGGCCGACGCGGGGCTGAGCGCTTCGAATCTGGGCTACGTGGAGACCCACGGCACCGGCACCGCGGTGGGCGACAAGACCGAGTTCGCCGCCCTGATGCAGACCCTCGGCGGTGATGTTCAGCAGGCGGCCTTGGGCTCGGCAAAGGCCAATGTGGGCCACACGATGTCCGCCGCTGGAGTGGCGGGCCTGATCCGGGCCACGCTGGCGCTCTCTCGCGAGGTGGTGCCCCCCATGGCCCACTTCGAAGGGGCCAAGGCCGAGCTGGGCCTCGACGACTCGCCTTTCTTCGTACCCACAGCCCAGCAGGCGTGGTCTGGTGCCGATCGCCTCGCGGCGGTGAGCAGCTTCGGCTTCGGCGGTACCAACGTGCATGCCGTCGTCCGCTCAGCCAATGGCGGCTCGATGGCTGCGCATGGCGCGCCCGCGCCCACACCCCAGCTCGAGCTGGTGTGCATCTCGGCCCCTGACGAGGTCAGCCTGCAGACCCTCGCCGGCCGCACCGCCGACGCTCTTGAGGCCGATCCGAGCCTCACCGTGGCTGGAGTGGCCCGAGCATGGCAGGTCCGCCGAGCCCAGCCCGCTCGCCTGGCCCTCGTGGCCGACAACCGGGAAACCCTCGTAGCCCAGCTGCGGGCGGCCCAGGCCGGCGAGCACGCAGACGGCACCACGGCAGCCCTCGCACCGGAGACGCCCCCAAAGATCGCAGGGCTCTACCCTGGCCAGGGCGCCCAGCAGATCGGCATGTTGCGGGCCCTCAAAGATCGCTTTCCGATCATCGCCGACGCCCTCGCCGAGGCCGACTCTGTGGCCAGCGAGGTGTGCACGCGCCCGATCTCGGAGCTGCTCTACCCCGAGCTCCGCGCCGAGACCATCGACGATGAAGCCGCTCAGGCCGAGCTGACCAACACCCGCAACGCTCAGCCTGCTCTCATCGCCGTGGGCCACGCCCTCACCGCTTTGTTGGATCAGGTGGGTGTGCAGCTCGACGTTGTGGCTGGTCACTCCGTCGGTGAGTTCACCGCCGCGGTCACCGCCGAGGTCCTGCCCTTCGAATCAGGCCTGCGCTGGGTGGCGGCTCGGGGCGCCGCCATGGCCGATCACGAGGGTGATCCTGGGGCTATGGTGGCCCTGCACGTGCCCGCAGAGCGGGCCGAGGCCCTCCTCGTCGAAGTTCTGCCTGTGGGGCACGACCACCACGGTGAAGCCATCGTGGCCAACCACAACCACCCCCGACAGGTGGTGGTCTCCGGCACGACGCCTGCGGTGGCCGTCATCACCGAGGCCGCCAAAGCTGCGGGCATGCGGGCCACGCCGCTCCAGGTCTCTCACGGATTCCACTCCCCAGTCTTCGCCGATCTTGATCTGAGCGCTGTCGTCGATGGTCTCCCCCTCGCTGATCCGCAGATCCCCCTGGCGTCGTGTATCCAGGATCATCCCTACGCCGACGCCGACGAAGCCCGCGCGGTCTTCAAAGCCCACGCCACCTCGCCGGTGCGCTTCGTGGATACGCTGAAGCAGTGCCAGCAGGCCGGCGCCGAGTTGTTCCTGCAGGTGGGTGTCGGCGGCCCGCTGGCCTCGTTCACCCGAGGCACCCTCGAGGCGGGCAGCCACAAGGGCGTGCTCACCCTGAGCAGCCACAAAGAGCACCTCTCGGTGGGCGCCCTGCTGCTCACCTTGGGCAAGCTCTGGGTGGCGGGCGTGCCCGTGAACACGGCGCCCATCACCGGCTCGGCCCCCGTGGCCAGTGTGCCCCCGGAGGTGCTCCCCCGCACATGGCACTGGGGCGTGAAGCGCGAGGGCAATGGCCGCACCACCCTCGTGGGTCTGCAGAGTGAGGCTAAAGCCCAAACCACAGCTCAACCCAAGACGACGACCAGCAGCCTCGCCGCTGAGAAGCCAGCGGCGAGCCCGGCCACCGCGCCCGCACCGCAGGTCGACGTGCCCGCTGAGTCGTCTGCTCAGGCCGCCTCTGCCGAGTCCGTCATTCTTTCCACTGTGGCTCAGGTGAGCGCCTACCCGCTCGCCGCCCTCAAGGTGGAGATGCGGCTCATGGAGGATCTGGGCTTCGACTCGCTCATGCTCGTCGATCTCGGGGAGCAGCTGGTCAAGGCGATCGACGGCCTCGACGGGCTGCCTCAGGAGCTCTTCGTCAACCAGCCCAGGATCCAGGATCTCATTGATTACGTGACCGCTCAGGGCGACAGCAACGCCGAGGCGAACACCTCGACAGCAGACGAGGCGCCAGCGCACATCGATGATCACGATCCGCTGTCGCGGTTCCGACCCCACTGGGTCGAGGCGCCGCTCCCCACGTCGACCACCCCGTGGCCCGAAGGGCTGAAGGTGGCCATCGCCGGGCCCGGCGTCAGCGCCGCGGGGGTGCGGAGCGCTCTGCAGCAACGCGGCAACGCGCTGGTGAGCCCCTCCGAATGCGATGTGCTCGTCTGGTGCGCAGACGGTGTCGATCAGCCGCACCTGGCCCTCGTCGTCGATGGTGACGATCCGGCCCCTGATCCTGCCGCAGCGCTGCTGTCGACCCTCAAGACCCTCGACAGCAACAGCCACCGACCCGACGTGATGGTCCTCCGCGACGCCGAGGACTTCTGGGCCGAGGGCCTCACCGGGGTGATCCGCGCCCTGGCGCGAGAGTGGCCCGAGAGCCGCTGCCAGAGCCTGCGCTTCGACGCAGGCCTCAGCGCCGAAGCCCGCGTGGAGATCTTCACCCAGGCTGCAGTGAGCGCCGACGCCACCGTCGACGCCCTGTTCACGCCCACAGGGCGCTTCATCGCCGATCTGGCCCCAGCGCCGGAGACCGCAGAGCCGTTTGCACCCACCAAATGGGGCTGGACGGTGATCACCGGGGGCATGCGGAGCGTGGGCCTCGCCATTGCCCAGCGGCTGCTCGATGCCGGCGGCATGGTGGCCCTCGTGGGCCGCAAGGGCCCCTCCAGCGAGGCAGAAGATCTGTGGCACACCCACGGCGAGCGGGTGGCCTTCGTCAAAGCCGACGTGCTCGACAAAAAAGGCATCGCGCTGGCGCTGGAGAGGTGGCATGGCCGAGTGCACACCATGGTGCACTGTGCTGGTGTCCTCGCCGACGGCGCAGTAGGTCAGGTGAGCCTTGAGGCGGGTCGCAGTGTACGCGCGGTCAAGACTCAGGGCTGGCTCAACAGCCTCGCCGCCTGTGGCCGGGGGCTCAAGCGCACTGTGGCCATCGGCTCGTGGGCAGGTCGTTTCGGCAACCGGCACCAGTTGCACTACGCTGCAGCCAACGCCCAGATGGCCGCCATCGCCGAGCATCTGCCGATCCCTGCAGTGGTCTCCGAGTTCGGCCCCTGGACCGACAGCACCATGGGGCAGACCCTCTCTGAGGGGGTCAAGGCCACCATGCGAGCCAGCGGCGTCGACTTCGTGGGCACCGAGGCGGGCGTGAACGCCGTGCTCGCCGATCTCGCCGATCCCATCGGGGTGAGCCTGAGGGCCCGCCGCGTACCTCAGCGCGATCGCCGCGTGCAGCAACGCGTGCCGTTGTCGGTGGCCGCGCACCCGTACCTGCACGATCACGCCATCGGCGGTGTGCCGGTGCTGCCCATGGCCTCAGTGGTCGATCTCATCGCGTGGTCCAGCGCCGTGCAGGGGCCCTTCGAGGTCAGCAACGTGCGCTTGTTCCGAGGGGTGACGGTCACCGAAGACACCCACCTCACGGTGCAGGTCAACGGCGACGCCGCTCGAGTGACTGGTCCTGAAGACACCCTGCACTACACCGCCACGGTGCGGCCTGTGCTCGACCTGCCCACCTGGGCCGCCGTCGACGCCACTGGCCCCGTGGGGGTCGATCTCGACACCTTCTACCGCGACGTCACGTTCCACGGCCCCATGCTGCGCGGCCTCGTCGCTGCCGAAGGCGCTGGGCCCGACGTGATCCGTGGTCGAGTGAAGACCGGCCGCCCCAGCGACTGGATGCCCGACACCGCGCGAGATCGCTGGTCTGTCGATCCGCTGGCCCTCGACTCGGCCTTCCAGCTCGCAGCCGTGGCCGCCTGGGTGCAGTTCCAGCGTGGGGGCACCCCCATCGCTCTGGAGCGTCTGGTCCAGATCGCGCCGCTGCCCGCAGGTGAGATCTGGGCCGAGGTGCGGCTGAAGAGCCACACCGGCGACCAGTTCACTGCCGATGTGGCCCTGCTCGACGCCAGCGGCGCGCTGTTGCTGCTCGCCGAGGGCCTCAAAGCAGAGCTGCGGGCCATCGAGGCCCCTGATCAGGGCCACGATCCAGCGCCCCAGGCACCTGAGACCCCTGCAACTGAAGCCCCTGCCGCCGAGGCGATGGAGCTGAAGCCCGAGTGGACCGACTTCGCCGAGGCCCCAGAGTACAAAGACCTGCGCATGCGCCTCGATATGGTGGGCGCGCTGGGCTTGAAGAACCCCTACTTCGACGTGCACCAGGGCACCGCCCGCAGCCACAGCCTCATCGACGGCCGCGACTGCCTGAACTACAGCAGCTACAACTACCTCGGTTACTCTGGTGATCCCCGAGTGCTCGACGCCGTCGAGGCCGCCATGCGCACGTACGGCACCTCGGTGAGCGCCAGCCGGGTGGCCAGTGGGGAGCGGCCGTTCCACGGTGAGCTCGAGCGGGGCCTCGCCGCCGCTCAGAACGCCGACGCTGCCGTGGTCATGGGCTCGGGTCACGCCACCAACGTCACCACCATCGGTCACCTGTTCGGCTCGAAGGATCTCATCCTGCACGACGAGCTGATCCACGACTCGTGTCTGCAGGGCATCAAGCTCTCCGGAGCTGCCCGCCGGAGCTATCGTCACGAGGATCCTGAGCACCTCGAGTCTCAGCTCAAGATGCTGCGCCCGCACTACGAGCGCGTGCTCATCTTGACCGAGGGCGTGTACTCGATGGACGGCGACATCTCGAACACACCGGCCTTTGTGGCGCTCAAGCGCAAATACGGCTGCTTGCTGATGGTCGACGAGGCCCACTCCTTCGGCACCGTAGGGGCCACGGGCCGGGGCGTCGGCGAGCATTGGGGCCTCGAGCGCGGTGATGTCGACATCTGGATGGGCACTCTGAGCAAGAGTCTGAGCGCCATGGGCGGCTGGATCGCCGGCAGCAACGCCCTGGTAGAGTACCTGCGTTACACCACCCCGGGCTTCGTCTTCGCCGCTGGCCTGCCCCCGACGCTGGGCGTGGCGGCGCTCACCTCGCTGCAGCTCATGGCCCAGGAGCCCGAGCGCGTGCAGCAGCTGCAGCGCAATGGCAAAACCTTCGTTCAGGCCCTCACCGAGCGGGGCATCGACGTGGGCCCCGCCCGAGGCGAGTCACCGGTGGTGCCGGTCATCACTGGCAACTCGCTGCATGCGATGCACCTCGCCGCCCGTCTGCTCGAAGACGGCATCAACGCCCGGCCCATCGTGTACCCCGCCGTGGCGGACGACGCAGCCCGGCTGCGGTTCTTCCTGTGCAACCTGCACACGCCCGAAGAGCTGGTCCACACCGCAGAGCGCGTAGCCCATCACCTGCAGCAAATCCGCAGCGAGATCTGACCGCTCAGCGCGCCGTCAAACCTTCGAGGGTTCGGGCCAGGAGCCCGGCGGTGTGGGGCGCGGAGAACTGATCCACGGCGTCCCCCTTAGGGGTCACCGCCGGCCTGCCCTCCACAGCAGCAGCGAGCACCTTCCGCAGCGCGTCGCACACCGCGGCCACGTCATCAGGGGCTGCCACAAACCCCGTGCCTGTATCTTCCACCATGCCCCGCAGCTCGGAGCTGCCGGAGAGACACAGGATCGGCGCTCCAGACAAGAAGTAGTCGAAGGTCTTCGCCGGCACGTACAAGGTCTCGCCACCATAGGCCAGCAGCAGCTGAAGCGGAGCCTTCGCCAGGCGGGTGATGCCCTCGGCATAAGGCACGTACGGCTCCCAGTGCAGCATGGACTGCAGACCCAGATCAGCGAGCAGGTCCAAGTCGGTCTGCGCCGGACGCCCCAGGTTCACCAGCCGCAAGCGCTCCGCGCCTGGGCACTGCTCATCTCGGAGACGGGCGACGGCTCGAATGACCGTCGCCAGCTTCCGGGGCCCATAACAATTGCCGAAGTGGATCAGATCGATGGGCCCGTCAGGGTCGATGTGCACCCCTCGCGGCGGCGCCAGCGCCGGATCGAAGCTGTTGTAGATGGTGCGGATGTGGCCCTCGGGCAAGCCTGGGTACAGCTGGCGGTAAGCCTCAGCGGCGTGCTCACACGTGAGCAGCACCTGATCAGCTGCGGCGAAGTAGCGTGACTCGAGGCGCGCCTCCACCGCCCGCGTCCAGTTGGGTTTACGCAGTTGGTTGAAGTTGAGCGACCACGGATCGCGCAGGTCGAGGCACACCGGCAGGCCGGTCATCTTCTTGGCGGCGATGCCCAGCCGCAGCATGTAGTAGGGGCTCGACGTAGAGAAGATGACCTCGGGCTGCCAGCGATCCACCGCCTCGCGGATCTGGCGCAACATCCAGCGCTGAATCCAGGCCTGAGAGTTCAGCGGCAGCTGAAACTGCCCCGTCACGGTCTTCACCAGTGACTTCTTCTGCTCCGGGCGATCGGTGGTGGGCTGAGCGGTCGTGCCATCGCTGGGCCGGCCCTTGGGCTCAGGCCACCACCCAGGCAGCAGGTTGCGCTGGAGCACCACCGAGTCGGGCAAGGGATGGGGCGTAGAGTCCGCCCGCTCCGGAGAGGGCTCCGGGCCGGTGATCACCACGGGGCGCCACCCATGCTCGGGCAGATACCGGGCAAACCGATAAGGCCGCTTCCCGCCCACCGCGAAGGAGGGGGGAAAGTGCTCTGCCAGCATCAATACGGTCCTCATGCGTATGCCTCTGCGCGCCTCTGTGATGTCGTCCGGCGCAGCTTGACGACTTTGAAGATTACGTACAACACGCTTGTCGATCTCCCAGACCGCGCGGGCGGTTGCTCACACCAGACACGGTGCTTAGAGTGCCTCTCAACGCCAGCCCGCGCTCAAAGCTCCGAGGTCGTCCAGTGCCGCTCCCGCTCATCTCCGCCATCATCCCCATCCGCAACCGCAGCAGCGATCGACTGGAGAACTGCCTGAGGGCGCTCCGATGGCAGGATCTGCCAGACGATCAATACGAAGTGATATTGAGTGATTTTGGCTCCAGCCCCGAGGAGGCCCGCCTGCTCCTCGAGATGGCCGAGCGCCACGGCGCCAGAGTGGTGCGCACCGACACCGACGAGGTCTGGAACCGCTCCCGGGCCCTGAACTACGGCATCCGCGCCGCCCGGGGCGACTTCGTGTTCTGCACGGACGCCGACATGATCTTCGCGCCGAACTTCCTGAGCACGCTCCTGAGCACGCAACAGGCGAACGCGGATCAGGCCTTCGTGGTGTGCCGCTGCCGGGATCTCCCCGAGTCAGTGCCGGAGCAGCCCTGGCGGTTCGAGGATTTTCCGGATCTGCTGAGCAAGGCGGACTTCAGAGAGAAGCTGGGCACTGGGGCCTGCCAGATGGCAAAACGCAGCTTCTTCAACGACATCCGCGGTTACGACGAAGGCTTCAAGTTCTGGGGCATGGAAGACAACGACATGAAGTTCCGCGCCACCCGCTCGGGGCTCTCACTGATCTGGGTGCACGAGCAGACGTCAATGCTGCACCAGTGGCACCCCTCGGATCGCGGCAAGCGCCCGTTCCGGAAGTTCCTCAACGACGTACGGTTCCACGTGAGCAAATACCGCCGTCGCAAGAACCTGGTGCGCTGGGGCGGCCAGCCATAGAGGCCCAGCCATTCCCCTTCAGCCCTGAGACTTCAAAAACTTCAACCGCACCCACCCCAAACCAAAGGCCAGGTCAGCTGACGAAATCAGCCCCGTCACCCGGCCGATGAGGGTGAACATCGGGATGATGATGATCGCATAGGCCACCAGGCCCACCAGCGGGTGCAACAGATCAGCATTCTTGAGCAGCACCGCGGGGATCGCCGCCGCTGAAGCCGCCAGCACCACCTTGAGCCAGATGAAGACCGGGAAGGTGTGCGTAAAAGGCACCTTGAGGGCATCAGCGATGTAGTAGCAGTACACCGCCACCATGGGGATGAAGGCCAGCAGGGTGCCCAGAGCGGGGCCGATGAAGCCCAGCCAGAGGGCCAGGGGGATCGTGAGCACCAGGTTCGAAACCAGGGCGAAGGAAGACGCCTTGAACAGGAGCGGTGAGCGACCTGCGGCGAGGATCAGCACCCCGAAGCTGGCCACCCGGCCCATCGTGTAGATCACGTAGATGCGGAACACCTGGGCCGCGCCCAGGTAGTCATCCGTGAAGGCCACCCGAATGAACTCCTCCGCGCCGACGACGAAGATCATGCAGATGGGGATGATGATGAGCGAGACCTTGTGGATCGACTCTCGCCAGAGGTCGATGACCGTCATCGGCTGCTCCGCTTTGATCAGCTCGACGAAGCGGGGCATGTAGACGTGGCCGACGCTGTAGGCGATGGCCGTGATGGGCAGCTGCCAGGCCCCGGCGCGGTACTCTGCGAACAGCTGCGCCGACATCAGCAGCAAGATGGCGTAGCGGTCGATGGCGGCGTTGAGGTTGTTGATGATGTCCGTCAGGCCCAGCGGGTAGGCGAAGCGGGCCATCTCGCCGAGGCTGACCTCCGAGGGCACGTGAGCCACCCCACGGTATTGCTGCATGAACACGCGGCCGATCCAGGCACCCTGGATCAGCGAGAACAAGGTGAGCCCACCCACGATGCCCGGCACGCCCAGGCCCAGGGCCGCGGGGATCACCATGCCGGCGCTCATCCCGATGGCCCGCAGGACCCCGAAGGTGGCCGCCTTGCTGGCGCGGTTCTCGGCGATCAGGAAGTTCGGGAACACCCGGGCCAGCACGTCGAGCACGGGGAAGGCCACGAAATACTTCAAATAACTGAGATCAGCCCGCTCTCCCTGCGGATCATCCGAGACCCATTGCCCGAAGGCGTCGAGCACATCGTTCCCGACGAGGCCCACGACATAGAGCACCACCCCGATGATCACCCCCAGGCCCATCACCGCGCCGAACAGTCGCCGGGAGATGGCGAAGCGCGCCTCTGCGTCGCGGCCCGCCAGGAAGAACAGGATGGCCGCGGGGAAGCCCGCGGTGAGCACCACCGAGAGGGTGGTGTAGATGAGCATCAGGCCCGTGAAGGCGCCGAAGTCGGCTTTGCCCAGCAAGCGCACAATGACGAAGGGCATGATGGCCTCTGCCACCATGGCCATGAACCGACCAAAGACCAGGATGCTCGCGTCGCGGACCTCATTGCGCTCCGAGGTGGGCTCTTGTTGCGCGTCTGGCTGATCTTCGGGCTGCTCTGCAGGCCGCTCTTCAGATGTGTCTTCTGGGGGGTTGGACATGAGGCGGGCCGAGCTCTGCGTGGGTCTTGGGGTGGCCATCAATGGCCCGAGTCGACCGCGGCGTCAAGGGGGCCAACCCGGGGCAATCGCCCTTTGATGGCTGTGATATGGTGAGTCTTCACCTTAATTTCAGAGCGCCATGATCGACCCACGACCCATCATCGACGAGATCCACGAGCATCTGCGGGCGCTGGGCGCCAAAAAAGTGGTGCTCTATGGCTACACCCGACGCGATCACACCCATCACTGGGTCATGGCCGCCATCCATCGCGCCTTCGAGCTGATCCTCGCCGACACACCGGAGATCTCTCTGCACTGGGTGGACAACCGCAGCCGCGGGCTGATGCGCACCCTCGAAGATGCCGTGGTCTTCGGCAACATCAACGCCGACAAGGTGCACTGGGCCATGCCCCTGGTGCCCAGCGCCCACTACATCCTGCACAACCACGCCCCCAAGGATCTCACCGTCGACCCCTTCGCCGAGTACATCGAGGCCGGTCGGTGCGTGTTCTACGACGTCTTCCGCGGGCGGCCCGAAGGTGACTATGTGCCGGTGGAGGGCGAGCCGTGTCACTACACCTCGCT
Organism: Bradymonadia bacterium; assembly: GCA_046290225.1. Classification (GTDB taxonomy): domain Bacteria; phylum Myxococcota_A; class Bradymonadia; order UBA7976; family UBA1532; genus JBKAGE01. The sequence goes on from JBKAGE010000035.1 coordinate 272,250, forward strand.
CTCAGAGGCCAACCTCACGATCACCTGGGCCACCGATCTGCTCCCCGGCGAGATCGCCGAGAACGCTGAGCGGGTCAAAGGCCTGAGCAGCGACGCTGATCGCCGTGAGGTGGTGTTCGTGGGCTCACTCTGGCGAGCCAACGCCGACGAGATGGTGGAGCTGGCCCAGCACACAGTCGATCGGGGCCTCGTGTTCACCCACTACGGCCGCCAGCTGCTCCAGGCCCCGTGGCCCGAGCACGCGGACGTCAAGGTGCACACCGGCTCGGTCTCCTTCGAGGAGAACATGCGGCTGGTCCGCGAGGGCAAGATCGCCCCTGCGCTCCAAGGGCTACATCAGCTGAAGAACCCCACCGAGGTGGGCAACTACGTGCCTTGCCGCATCTTCAAGAACATCAGCTACGGCGCCTGGGGGGTGAGCAACAACCCCACCGTCGCCACGCTCTTCGATGACGAGCTGATCTGCGAGGCCGACATCGGCGCCATGCTCGACGCCGCCCTCACCGCCATCACCGACCGACCTCAGCGCACGGCGCTGCTGCCCATGATGGCCCACGTCGCCGCACACCACACCTACCTCAACCGCCTGCGCCTCATGCTCAGCTTCGCCCACGCACGGCGAGACTCGGTGGGCATGCGCACGCCCCCTGCACCCAAAAAGGCCGACCAGCTGCGCTGGATGGGCAAGCACACTGTCTCTCGCATCTTGCGGCGCTGATCTTCGCCACGTGACAGCGATTGATTGAGCCTCAAGAAGTTCGGCGCGCCACCCGATGGCAAAGCATTGCCCCGCCGGATAACGAAGGCAGATGACGCGGATTTTGATCACAGGCGGCAGCGGCTTCATCGGGTCGAATTTTCTGAACCTGATGGTGCCTCGACATCCGGACGACGTCTTCCTCAACGTCGACGCGCTGACCTACGCCGGGAACCCCCAGAGCCTGTCGGCCCTCGAGGGCCGTGAGAACTATCACTTCACTCGGGCCGACATCGCCGACGCCGCCGCCGTGGAGTCGATCTTCACCGAGTTCCAGCCCGACTGGGTCTTCCACTTCGCCGCCGAGAGCCACGTCGACCGCTCCATCACCGCCCCTGGCGCCTTCATCCAGACCAACATCGTGGGCACCTTCACCCTGCTCGACGCCTGTCGTCGCCATTGGCGTGATCTCACGGGCAAAGTGTTCCATCACGTGAGCACCGACGAGGTCTATGGATCCCTCGGCGCCGAAGGCCGGTTCGACGAAGACACCCCGTACGATCCCAGCAGCCCCTACTCCGCCTCGAAGGCCGGCAGCGATCACCTCGTCCGCGCGTGGCATCGCACGTATGGCTTGCCGATCCGCATCACCAACTGCTCGAACAACTACGGGCCCTACCAGTTCCCCGAGAAGCTGATCCCGCTGATGGTGCTCAACGCCCTCGAGGGCAAGCCTCTGCCGGTCTACGGAGACGGGGGCCACGTACGTGACTGGCTCTACGTGCTTGATCACTGCGAGGCGATCTGGGCGGTGGCCGAGCGGGGCCGCGACGGAGAGACCTACACCATCGGCGGCGACAGCGAGCGCACCAACCTGCAGGTGGTGCACGCCATCTGTGATGCCGTGGCCCGACACGCCATGGGGGATCCCGATGACTTCCGAGGGCTCGTCACCTTCGTCGCCGATCGGCCGGGCCACGACTTCCGCTACGCCATCGACAGCGACAAGATCACAACCGAGCTGGGCTGGTCCCCCACGATGACTTTCGAAGATGGCCTCGATCTCACAGTGGAGTGGTACCTGAGCAACGAGGCCTGGGTAGAACAGGTCCGCACCGGAGCGTATCGGGACTGGATCGAGCGCAACTACGCCAGGCGAGGCGACCGCCCATGAGCAAGATTCAAAAGGGCATCGTGCTCGCCGGGGGATCAGGCACCCGCCTGCACCCCATCACGCTGGCGACGAGCAAGCAGCTGGTGCCGGTCTACAACAAGCCAATGATCTACTACCCGCTCACCACGCTGATGCTGGCGGGTCTGCGCGAGGTGTTGATCATCACCACCCCCCACGACCAGCAGGCCTTCCAGCGCCTGCTCGGTGACGGCCGCCAGTGGGGCATGCGCATCGAGTACGCTGTGCAGCCGAGCCCCGACGGCCTCGCCCAGGCGTTCATCATCGGCGAAGACTTCATCGGCGGCGAAGGCTGCGCCCTGGTCCTCGGCGACAACATCTTCTACGGCCAGGGCCTCTCAGCCATGGTGCAGCGCGCCGCAGATCGACCAGAGGGAGCCACGGTCTTCGCCTATCCCGTGGAGAACCCCAGGGCATACGGCGTGGTGACCTTCGATACCTCTGGTCAGGCCATCGCCCTCGACGAGAAGCCCGCCCAGCCCCGCTCGAAGTACGCCGTCACTGGGCTCTACTTCTACGACGACTCGGTGGTGCAGCTGGCCAGAACACTGCGGCCCTCTGATCGAGGAGAGCTGGAGATCACTGATCTCAACCGCCTCTACCTCGAACGCAGGGCCCTCAACGTCGAGCAGCTCGGCCGAGGCTACGCATGGCTCGACACGGGATCACCCGAGGCGATGATGCTCGCCGCCCAGTTCGTGCAGTCGGTGGAGAGCCGCCAGGGCTTCTTGATCGCCAGCCCGGAAGAGATCGCCTGGCGAAAAGGCTGGATCTCCACGGCGCAGCTGGAGTCCCTGGCGATGCCATTGCTCAAGACGGATTACGGCAGAGCCCTCATGGCCCTGGCGGAGGGGGCCTGATGCAGGTCAAGCCCATGCGTTTACCCGGTGTGCAGCTGATTGTACCCCGCATCTTCGGCGACGAGCGGGGCAGCTTCGCCGAGGTCTGGCACTCTGCTGGCTACGGCAAGATGGGCGTGCCGGCCTCTGGCGAGTCCTTCGTGCAGGACAACCTCTCAGTCTCTCGCAAGGGGGTGCTCCGGGGTCTGCACCTGCAGCACCCGAACGGTCAGGGCAAGCTGGTGAGCGTGCTGAGCGGTCGCATCTTCGACGTCGTCGCCGACGTGCGCCTCGACTCACCGACGTACGGCGAGTGGCTGGGGGTGCACCTCGACGGCGTGAGCCGCCACCAGCTCTATGTGCCCTCGGGCTACGCCCACGGCTTCCTGGCCCTCGAGGACGACACGGTGGTGCAATACAAGTGCACGGCTTTTTACAGCCCCGGCGACGAGCTCTCGGTCATCTGGAATGATCCGACGCTGGGCATCGACTGGCCGATCTCTGATCCGATTCAGTCTGTGAAAGACGCTGCAGCCTCAAAGTTGACCGAGATCGACCCCGCCCGGCTGCCCACCCTGGCCAGCTCAGTGCCTCTCACGCCTGTAGAGCTTCAGACCGCCTGATCGCCCACGAAGGGGTTCGTCTTCCGCTCGTGGCCGAAGGTCGAAGTGGGCCCGTGCCCGCAGATGAAGGTGATGTCGTCCCCCAGCGGGAACAGCCGATCCCGAATACTCGACTTCAAGTCTTCGAAGTTCCCCCGAGGAAAGTCGGTGCGGCCGATGCTGCCCTTGAAGAGCACGTCGCCGACGACGGCCAGCTTCGCCTCGGGCTGCACGAAGACCACGTGCCCTGGGGTGTGCCCCGGGCAGTGGAACACCTGGAACTCCACCTCGCCGACCTGCACCGTGTCGCCCTGATCCAGCCACCGCGTCGGCGTAAAGGCCTCTGCGTGCCCAAAGCCAAAGCGGGAGGCCTGCATGGGCAGCAGATCGATCCAGAACTGGTCTTCTTTGTGAGGGCCGATGACATCGACACCCGACTTGCGCTGCAGCTCGGCGGTGGCGCCGGCATGATCCAGGTGAGCGTGGGTGATCCAGATGGCGCTCAGCGTGCCACCCATCTCTTCGATGGCCGCCTCGACCCGGTCGAGATCGCCACCCGGGTCGATGACCACGCACTGGTTGGTGGCGGTGCACTGGATGACGCTGCAGTTTTGTTGAAATGGGGTCACGGGGACGATGGCGAGTTTGAGTGCGGACATGAGGGTGCTCGAAGATGGCCTGTTCAGGGGGGCATTCTCTCACACCACGCGTGTGCAGGCACTTCGAGATATGGCTTGGTCAAAGTGCGCGACCCACGACCCCGCGGATAAGCCCTGACTTGTCACCGCAGTCATAACGCTCCGCCGCCATCAGCGTCGACACCGACCGGTGAGGCTCTGCGTCGAGGGCCTGAGCCTTCAAGTGCCCGCAAATGCGCTCGTGCTCTGCCGCAATGATGTCGAACACCCGGCCCGCCAGCCGCCGTGAGAGTTCCACCTGTATCGCGCTGCGAGTGGGCATGCGCAGGGGATCACCTTCGACGTTGTATTGGGGCTCCGGGTCTACCTCTCGATCGCTGGCTTCGAACTGCACCCGTGCAGTGAGGGTATGAGGGTACAGGCCTTTAACCGTCACCTCTGCGGCGAGGCGGGCGCTCAAGCTCACGTGGCGGATCGCGTACACGTGATCACGCCAGACCTCTTCCTGCAGCGTAGGGGGCACCGACGACAGGCCTGCGCCGCAATCAGAGAGCTTTCGGCTGCTGTTGCAGATGCTCGGGCGTCGACAGTAAGGCACAGAGCGGTTGTTGGCCCGGGCCTCGGCCTGGCGCGCTTCACAGCTGCGAAACGTCGTCATGTCATTGTCGTACTGGCGCTGGCAGCGCTCATAGTCCGAGGTGCTGTTCTGACAGCGGCGCTCAGCGTCGAGATAGGCGGGGTTGGGCACTTCACGGTGACCGGCGAGGTAGGTCGATCGGCCCTCGGTCATGTCTTCGCGGCGATCAGTGACCATATCGGCAGGGATGTGCACCTCGACGGCGAACCCTGGCTGGCTCACGGCCCTGCTGGATGCGCCCTTGCTCACCTCGACCCGAGCCCACTGGGCGATCTGGTCTGCTCGGCGTTTCACCGACTGTGACGTATGGAACACGAAGTCACCGAGGCTCTCCCGGCCCTTGATCTTCACGCTGACGGGAAGCGCAGGTGTGTCGCGCCTCTCTCTGGCGACGCGCGCTCTCGCTTTGCTGGTGATGGCCAGGTTGCCGTACAGCCGATCAACAGCCATGGCGAAGTGGCTGAGATCTGCGCCTTCGAGTCGGCCCCTTTCCAGGGTTTCGCCGACCCAGCGGTCGAGGTGGCGACGGGCGTGTACTCGGGCCACGTCGCAGCTCTGAGCCACAGGGTGCTCAGCGGGCCAGCGGGCCTTGCGCACATAATCCATGCAGTCTGCGAGCGTGCTCACAGAGCGCGAGGAGGCACCCGCGAGACCATCGAGGGCGCGCCTCAGCGTGGCGACGGGGGCTTCGAGGGCTTTGTCGGGGCACCAGTTCGACGCCTTCTCCAGGGCGGTGAGCCCCGGGCGCAGGCGAGCAAAGCGAGGGGCCACATCACCATTGCTCGAATCACCCATGCCCGCAGGGGCTGCCTCGGCGAGGCGTCGATCCGCCGTGGTGGAGAAGTAGGTGCAGACCTGATCTTTCTGATCGCGAATCAACGCGCGCACGATGGGCAAGGCGCGATGAGCAAGGGCACGATGCAGACGCTCGGCTCTGCACCCAGCCTCGTCACCGCACTGGGCCGTCTCGGAGAGCGCTGCCACCTCGACGCGATATTGAGTCTTGCCTAGTGGGCAAGGCGGCACGGACTGGCTGGAGAGTACACGGGCGGCACCCTGCAAATCGCCGGTGCTGATCAACCGCTCGACGCGTGCCTCGGTCTTCTTTTGAAGGGTGCCGCAAATCTCTCTGATGAAGGCGCGGCAGCCATCGTCATCTCGGTACCCGTCACACTCTTCGGCAGCATAGGCGTAGACATCAGGGGCCTTCGCCGAGCCCTGCACCAAGTCCTGGTAGGATGGCCCGCATGCAGTGAGCAGCCACAGCATCGCCACAGAAACAGCCATTCGAATGTGCATCATCAGTGGTCCTGTTATCTTCCCTCTCCGGATACGTTCACCGGAGCCCCAACATGCAACCCATCCTCATCACAGGTGCACATGGCCAGCTCGGTTGGGCCTTGCAGAGCGCAGTGGCTCCGTTGGGACCCGTGGCAGCTCTCGACCGGCAGGGACTCGATCTATCAGACCATCGCGCCATCGCCGAGACCATCGCCGAGCTCAAACCCTCGGTGGTGCTCAACGCTGGTGCCTACACCGCTGTCGACAAAGCCGAAGAGGCCCCTGCCCGGGCCATGGCCATCAACGGCACCGCCCCCGGCGTAATCGCCGAAGCCGCCAAGGCCGTTGATGCCGCCGTTGTGCACTTCAGCACCGACTATGTCTTCAGCGGCACGGGCATCTCCGACCACAGCGGGGCCCTGCGACCCTATGTGGAGTCCGATCCCGTCGCGCCGATCAACACCTATGGCCAGAGCAAGCTCGCCGGAGAGCTGGCCATCGATGCCGTAGGCGGGCGCTGGACCACACTGCGCCTCGCCTGGATATACGACGGCACCCGCGGACAAAACTTCTTGCGAACGATGCTGAGGCTGGGGGCCAGCCACCCTGAGCTGTCTGTGGTGGAAGACCAACGGGGCGCCCCCACCTGGGTTCGACCTGTGGCTGCCGCTGTAGCGCAGATCACCGCAGCGCATTTGCGCGGTGACGAGGCCGCTCAAGGGTTGTTCCACCTGCCAGCGGGTGGTCAAACCACCTGGTTCGAATATGCACAGCACATCTTCAAGCGTGCCGCCCCTCGGCTGATCGCCCAGTCGCCTGTGGTGAAGCCGGTCTCCAGCGAGGCCTGGCCCACGCCGGCGGCGCGTCCTCGTTACTCAGTGATGTCGGGCGATTTGCTCGCCGAACGGCTGGGCTTGCGATTGCCCCACTGGCAGGCCCAGCTCGACCTCGCCCTCGGGGAGATCACAGGCTGAAGCCAGAGGGTCGAGCGCCTCTCTGACTTCAAGGCTGGCCACCGGGGTCGTTTTGTTGGAGTCTCGTGACGCCCGAGTGCGGAGTGAACAGGTTTATGCACGCGTACATTCGATCGTGGAGTGGGCTGCTTCTGAGCCTTGTGCTGGTGTGCAGCGCCCATGCTCAGAGCCCCACCGAGAGCCCGACACCAGCCGTGGAGACACCGCCAGAGACGGCTGTCGCAGCACCTGAGTCGAAGTCAGCTGAGTCAACGACACCTGAGGCGGCGCCATCTGAGTCGGGCTCACCTGACACGCCACCGGCTGAAGGCCAGTCTGAGGCAACAGAGCCAACAACGGCGGCACCAGCGGAGGCATCTCCGCCGGCTCAGGCTGCAACGGTGGAGCGCACCGAGGCGACCCCCGCGGCTGAAGAGAAGGCCGATCCGGCATCTGAGGTGGATCTCTCCGACGCCCCACCTGCAGATCAAGCGGGGGGCATCGCGGTGCCCGAAGATCACAGCGTACGGAACGGGCTGCTCTGGGTGCCCAGAGTGCTGCTGTTTCTGCCGAGGTGGGCGCTGGAGCTGGCTTTTGTGCCGCTCCGAGCCGTCGCCTGGGCCTTCGAGCGTCTCGACTACGTGGTCACCATCTTCACCGACTTCTTCTTCACTGAAGATCGGCGCTTCGGGGCCTACCCCACCGCCCTCTTCGAGACCGGCTTCGGTCTCAACATCGGCGCTCGGGTCGAGGGCAATGATCTCTTGGGCTATGGCGAAAAATACCGTCTGCGGGCGGGTTTCGGCGGTGAGTTCCGGCAGATCTATCAGTTCCGCTTCACCAGCGGGAGCCTGCTCGGCGATCGATTCAACCTCGAGCTGCAAGCCCGATACAACATCGCTCCGGGTCGGCCTTTCTACGGCATCGGCAACGGCGACATCACCGAGTTCGAGGCCGGTGATCCCGTGAGCGATCCTCTGGGTGGTGTGGCGATCAACACCCGCTACCGTGAGAACCGCCTGCGGTGGGGCGCCCTGTTGAGTGCTTCTGCAGGGCCCTTCAACTTCAGGTTGGGTCACATCTGGCAGATCAGGACCTTCGCCCAGACCCCCTCGGACACGGCCACGGTACTCACTGAAGCCTATGACCAGTCCCGACTCGTGGGGTACGCCGAGGAGCTCTTCAACGTTTATAACGAGCTGGCCATCACCTTCAGCACGCTGAAGCCCGCTCACCCCTGGATCTCCAGGGCCACCCCCTCGACGGGCTGGCAAATCACCACCTTCGCCGGCCACACCAAGGGGGTCACCGACGATCCCTCGGATTACATCCGCACCGGCATCGACATCGAGCGCTACATCAACCTGGCCTTCGGTGATCGTGTCTTGCTGCTGCGGGGTTTCATCGACACCACCATCGGCACTCGGGAGCACATCCCCTTCGACAGCTACCCCATGCTCGGGGGCGGGCAGTTCCTGAGAGGCTACCCCGTGGACCGGTTCCGAGATCGCGTCGCCGGCCAGCTGACCGCCGAGTACATGTACGCCCTCAACCAGAACCTCGCGACCTACCTGTTCACCGACATCGGGCGGGTCTGGGAAGAGCCCAGCGCCATGCAGTGGCAGAACATGCGGCAGACCTACGGCGGCGGGGTGCAGTTCCACTCTCTCGAGAGCTTCGTCTTCCGGTTCCAGGTGGCCGCCTCTGAGGAGGGTGACCTCTTCTTCGTGTTCAACATCAACCCCATCCAGCAGACCCGGGCGAGATTTTGAAGCAGGAGGCCAACATGCAATTCACACGTCTCGTAGTCATGACGGGCCTGCTGTGGGGCCTCGTGGGATGTGGCGGCGCCGTGAGCGAGCTCCGCTTCGAAAACGCCCCGCCGGTCTGGCAGGTGAACGATCGCCTCGACGTGCCCGAGAAGCCGCCCGAGCGTGAGTTCGCGCGCTATCAGTACTATCTCGACGCCTACCTCACCCGGAACCTGCCCCGGTACATGTCGGTCCCGGTGCCCACCCACGCCCTCGACGTGAACAGCTTCGACGAGGTGCCCGACTCGACATGGTTCGTGAACCGGGTGGGCGTGCGCGACGTGAGCCCCGACGAGATCAGGCAGGGGCCCAACACCGATGATCCCGAGCCGCCATGGGAGATCCTGAGCAGCAAGGTGGGGGGCAAGTCACTGGGCTTCTTGATCCGAGACGCCAGGGGCCGCCGCTACCTGCTCAAGTTCGATGCCCCTGGCCACCCCGAAGTGGAGACAGGGGCCGATGTCGTAGCCCAGCGCCTGTTCTGGGCCCTGGGCTATCACGTGCCTGAGGACTCGGTGGTGTTCTTCACCCCCGATCAGCTGACCTTGAAGAAGGGCGCCTACCAAAAAGACATCTTCGGCAACAAGTTGCCTCTCGAGCAGGCACAGATCGATCGACAAATGAACTCGCTGCCGGTGATGGCCGATGGCCGCCGCCGAGCCCTCGCGAGCAAGTTCCTCGATGGTGTCCCCATCGGCGGCTACGCCCAGGAAGGCGTGCGAGAGGAAGATCCCAACGACACGATCCCCCACGAAGATCGCCGCGTGATCCGGGGGCAGTACATCTTCTTCTCATGGCTGCGCCACACCGACATCAAGGAAGATAACTGGCTGGACATGTGGGCCGAGTCACCGGACGGGAAGAGCCACTACATCGTGCACTACCTGCTCGACTTCGGTAAGGCCCTCGGCGTGATGAGCCGCCAGAACCGCCAGCCCTTCGACGGCTACACCTACGTCGCCATGGACTACCCCCAGATCCTGGCCAGCTTCTTCAGCCTGGGCCTGTGGGTGCGCCCCTGGGAGGGCTGGACCGCCTACCGCCCCCACGGCGCCGGTGACTTCGACATCGAGCACTTCCACCCCGGCGAGTTCAAGGTGCGCCAGCCCTTCACCCCGTTCTTGCGGCGAGATCGGGCAGACGACTTCTGGGGCGCCAAGCTGCTCATGCGCCTCACCGAGCCGCAGATCCGCGCCGCCGTGGAGATGGGCCGCTACAGTCAGCAGGAGACCACGGACTACCTCGTGAAGACCCTCGTGGGCCGACAGCGCAAGATCGGCAGCTACTGGTTCCAGTTCATGGCCCCCCTCGATCAGTTCACCGTGAAGCAGGACACCTTCTGCTTCGATGATCTGCAGCTGCTCTACACGCTGCCGGCCTGGGATGAAGACGTAGATCTGAGCAAGACCCGCTACACCGCCCGCAGCTACGACTATGCCGGCGGGTCGACCTCGTGGTCCGCCGAGGCGACACCCAACGCCGAGGGCCACGCCTGCCTCAAGGGCCTCGAGGCCGCAAGCGACGACCACGATGGCTATACGATCCTGGAGATCACCACGACCCGCGGCGATGACACGATGCCCCCGGTCTTCGTCCACCTCGCCCGGCCCAAGGGTGAGGCAGAGCGACCCCTCTCGGTCATCGGCATTCGGCGAGAGAGCCGGTAAGGCCATGCGAGCGCTCGTCATCCTCCTGCTGTTCAGCGCACTCTCCTGCCGCAGCAACATCAGGCAGAAGGTGGTCCCCGTCGATCCCGGCCAGATGACGAGCTTGTACGCACACCACGAAGGCAAAGAGCGTCTCGTCATCCTGAACTATGGCGACGCTGGTGATCCGTCCAACGGTGAGTACCAGCAGATGACCGCGAACTTGATGCACGCGATCTGCCAGGCCAAGCAGTGTGACTTCGCCCTGGTGAACGGCGACAACATCTACGAGCGTGGGGTCTCCTCAGAGGACGACGATGCGTTCCTGAGCCATTTCGAGAACATCTACGAGAAGTTCGGGCGCTTCGACTTCTGGTCCGTGCTTGGGAACCACGACTGGCGCCTGAGCGCTCAGGGCGAGGTGAACTACACGCTCAAGTCCACGCGCTGGCGTATGCCCCACGCGTGGTTCGAGGTGCCCGCGTTGCCCGACTGGATCACGATCTTCGGCCTCGACACGACCATCATCCACACGCGGATCAAGCTCGACGACCCAAAACAGACCAATGAGTGGGAGGCCCGCGTCGCCGAGCAGCATGCATCTGCGAAGCGGGCGCTGTGCAATGGCAAGGGCGGCTGGAAGCTGATCTTCAGCCACCACTTCCACTACACGAGCAGCGTGAAACGGATCGGCGACAATAACCGGAACATGCACCAGCTCATCGATCCGCTGATCCGAGAGTGCGGCGTACAGGTGTTCTCGGCGGGACACGATCATCACCTCGAGTTGTTGCACGTCGACTCCAACGCGAGCGCGTTCGAAGAGCATGGCCCGTATGTGCAAATCATCAGTGGGGCAGGGGGCCGCAAAGTGCGCGAGCTTGTTCCTTCAGATGACCCGAGGGTGAAGGATCGCAAAGGGGTGCATCAGCGCTTCGCCCGGCAGCAATACGGGTTCAACCTGCTCATCTTCACCCCCGACACGCTCACCATCGAGTTCTACACAATCGACCAGCCTGATCAGACGCCGGTCCATACCGAGACCTACCACCTGTCCGACTTCGAAAAAGACACACTCCAATGACTCAGATCCCTGCCGGCTTCCGGCTCTCTGGCCTGCACTGCGGCATCAAAAAGAACGGCGCCCTCGATCTGGGGCTCATCGTTTGTGACTCGGGCACGATCTGCGCCGGCGTCTACACCACCAACCTCGTGGTGGCGGCTCCGGTGGTCCTGAGCCGAACGCGTCTGCAGGCGAGCGCCGAGGTGGGGGCGGTCATCGTCAACAGCGGCAACGCCAACGCCTGTACCGGCGATCAGGGCATGTCCGACGCAGAAGACATGACCGCCGCGGTGGGGGCGCTGCTCGATGTCGATCCGGCAGCAGTGCAGGTGTGCAGCACCGGCGTGATCGGCGCGCCCTTGCCCATGGCCGTGATCACCGAGGGGCTGCCCCAGGTGGTCGAGGCGGCGACGGCCGAGGGTTTGCCGGCCTTCGCCGAAGCCATCATGACCACGGATACCCGCCCCAAGCACCGTACGGTCTCGGGTGAGATCGCCGGCCGCACGATCACCGTGGCGGGGACCTGCAAAGGGGCGGGCATGATCCACCCCAACATGGCCACGATGCTGGCGTTCCTGCTCACCGACGCGCCCATCGCCGCAGCTGATCTGCAATCGATCTGGGCTCGAGTGTGCACGCGCACCTTCAACGCCATCACGGTGGACGGCGACACCAGCACCAACGACACGGCGCTGCTGCTGGCGAGCGGCGCTGCAGGCGGTGAAGCCCTGACAGGTGCTGATCTCGAAGCCTTTGAGGCGCTGGTGGAGCCCATCGCCCGCGAGCTGGCTCTGGACATCATCCGCGACTCCGAAGGGGGCACGAAGACGGTGGCCATCACGGTCTCTGGTGCCGCATCGACCGCCGAGGCACGGCAGGCAGCGCAGACGATCGCCCTGAGCCCGCTGGTGAAGACGGCCATCCACGGCGAAGATCCGAACTGGGGCCGCATCGTCGCCGCAGCAGGCCGCGCCGGCGTGCAGATCGCGCCTGATCGCGTGAGTGTGCGCATCGACGATGTGGTGATTTACGCGGAAGGGGTCTGGCAAGGCCCCGAATCAGAAGCCCGGGCCCACACGATCATGAAGACGCCGGAGTATCCGATTCAGATCGACCTGGGGGTGGGTGAGGCCAGCTCGACGGTGTTCACCTGCGATTTCAGCAAGGGGTACATCGACATCAACGCCTCTTATCGATCCTAAAGAACTGACCGAGAGTCGAGTTGGCCAATCACGGAGGTGGTGGCTGAGCCCTTGTAGGCAGTCATCGCTTCGCTCTGCCTGCGTAGGCAGCTGCCGACGGCCGGCCTTCGGCCCGCCTTGGAGCTGCGTACACGTTCGGGCATCCGCTCGCGCGGACACCCTTTCGGGTAGGCAGGGTCGCTCAATGCTGACGCATTGATTGCTCGCTCCCCTGCGTACAGAGCTTCTTCTGTATCTTGTTGCTGAACCCCGCCGGGATTCGACCTACCGCGAACCTGCAAGCTCCTGAGTCCCAACGCTTGGCGAAAGCCCCAACAGCATTGGGGGTGCCCTCAAAGCCACACCAGAACTGACTTTTTACGCAGGGGAGCGAGCGAGAAGGGCGTAGCCCTGAGCGACCCTGCCTACCCGGGAAGGTGCCTGCCTCAGCAGGTGCCTGAACGTGTACGCGACCGACGAGGTTGCCCGAAGGGCGACCGAAGGCCGGGCGCTTACGCAGGCAGAGCGAAGCGATGACTGCCTACAAGGGCTCAGCCACCACCTCCGCGACTGGCCTATTCGACTCTTGGTCAGATTTCTAGAGCACCATGAGGTTCCACCGCTCTGCAACGGCATCAGCGGTGGTAAGGCGCCCCTGCCAGGATCATCCCCGCCCGATACAGCTGCTCTGCCAGAACCAGGCGAGCCATCTCGTGGGGCAGGGTGATGCGGCCCAAGCTCCAAATCTTGTTAGCGCGCTTGCGCACTGAAGGATCGAGGCCATCAGGGCCGCCGATGATGAAGGCCACCTCGGGCACCCCCTCATCTCGACGATCAGCGAGCCATCGGGCGAACCCCTGGGAATCCCAGGTGTGACCCCCTTCGTCGAGGGCCACCACCAAACCCGGTGAAGGCATCGCCGCCATCAAGGCTTTGGCCTCTTGTTGACGCCACCGATCGACAGAGCCACCGCCTCTGCGGTTGGGCTCTTTGACCTCGACGACACGATGAGGGAAGTGACGTCGTAGACGGGTGAAGTACTCGTCGCACCCGGCCTGGGTGAACGACATCTTCAGCTTGCCTACGGCAATGACTGAGAGCTTCATTGTCTTTTCGCGCCCGGCCCGAAGATCAACGCCTCGGGCCGAGCATCAGCGGGTGGTTGAGATCAGTGGGCCAACGCGGTGAGGAAGCCCGGGGAGTACTCCGCACCTTCGGGCTCGTAATCCACCCTCGGCGCGTCTTCCCACAGGCTCTCCAGATCGCGGTATGCCCGCTCCTCCTCTTGGAACACGTGCACCACCACGTCACCGAAGTCGAGCAGGGCCCAGAGGCCCTCCCGAGCACCCTCGGTGCCCAGGGTGCGCACCCCGAGCTCCGAGCGGGCCGAGCGCTCCAGGTGATCGGCCATGGCCGCCACCTGACGATCGCTGCGACCGCTGGCGATGACGAGATAGCTGGTGTAGCCCACCAGCGCCTCCACATCGAGAATGAGGATATCGACACCCTTCTTCTCGTTGAGGGCGTCCGCGAGGAACATTGCGAGTTCTTTGGCTTCCATTCAGCTCCTGGTTTGACCTGATCCGTAAACGACCCACTTTCGAGCCGTCAGATCAGTGACCCCCATCGGGCCATAAGCGTGCAGGCGGGTGGTGCTGATGCCGATTTCGGCGCCGAGGCCCAGCTCACCCCCATCGGCGAACCGGGTCGAGGCATTGGCCACCACCACCGACGAGTTGACCTCGTTCAAGAACCGCTGCACGGCGGTGTAATCTTCAGAGACGATGGCTTCCGTGTGATCAGAGCCGTACGTCTCGATGTGCTCGATGGCTTCGTCCATGGACGAAACGACGCGCATCGCAACAATCAAATCCAAAAATTCTGCGTGATAGTCGTCTGCAGTGGCCGCCTTGACATCAGTCAGGTGACCGCGGGTGACATCACAGCCTCTCACCTCCACCCCTGCCGAAGACAGCCGCTCGCTGAGCTTCGGTAGGAATTCCGCCGCGATGTCGCGGTGTATGAGGAATGTTTCGGCTGCATTGCAGACACCAGGTCGTTGGACCTTCGCATTGTAGCAAATATCGAGGGCCTGGTTGAGATCGGCGGCGGCGTCGACGTAGACGTGGCACACACCCTTGTAGTGCTTGATGACGGGCACGCGGGCGTGCTCTGCCACGAACCTGATCAGGGCCTCACCCCCTCGGGGGATCACCAGATCGAGCCACTCTTCGGCCTTGAGCATGGCCATCACCCATGCCCGATCCGTGCTCGGCAGGGTCATGAAGGCGTCTGCAGGCAAGCCCGCTGACTCTGCAGCGGCCCGGAGCACCTTCAGGATGGCCGTGTTGCTGTGGGCCGCCTCGCTGCCCCCACGCAAGATCACCACGTTGCCGGCCTTGAGGCACAGGCCTGCGGCGTCGGCGGTGACGTTGGGCCGGGCCTCGTAGACGATCCCGATGACGCCGAGAGGGATCCGCACCTGCCCCACCCGCAACCCGTTGGGGCGGATGGTGGTGCCCAGTGACTGCCCCACTGGATCAGGCAGCAGCGCGATCTCGTCGAGGCCTCGGGCCATCTTCTCGATGCGCTCTTCGGTGAGCTTCAGGCGGTCTCGCAGGGCGCCGGTGACCCCTCGGGCGTCGGCGCTGGCGAGATCTTCGGCGTTCGCTGCGAGCAGCTCGGCGGTGGATGCCCGCAGGGCGCTGGCCATGGCCTGCAGGGCGGCGGTCTTCACCGCTCCGGAGGCTTTGGCCACCTGTCGAGCGGCGGCCCGGGCCCGCTGCCCGAGGGCCTGCATTTCGCGATCGTGTGTGTCCATTCGGTCTGGTCCCTTGATTTGACCCTGGATCTGGTCTCCGCTGGCGGGTTACCACGATGCATACTATGACTCAACGGATGCAAACCTTGCCCACGTTACTCTTTCGACGTTCTGGAACGCTTCTGTCTGTCCTTTTGGCTGCCAGCCTGATGCCTGCGTGCTCTGGCGATGATGGCGGTGACGGTGGAGGGGGTGAGGGTGCCTCTGGTGGTGCCGGTGGCACGGGGGGCGCAGTCGGCGGCCGCGATGCCGCAGTGGGCCGCCCCGACTTTGCCGTCGGCCCCGAAGCCGACGCCATGGTGGGCCGCCCCGACATGATGATGGCGGGCGGTGCTGGCGGCGGCGAGCCCGACATGATGATGGACGAGCCTGACGCCATGGCGGGCCGCCCTGACATGGAGATGGTGGATCCCGGGCCGCGGCCAGAGACCACCCTCGTGGCCTCGGTGGTACTCACTCAAACCCCCGGCGAGGCCGCCACCATCGATGTGGCCTTCACCGAGCCTGTCGATCTCGGCAACACACCAGGCTGTCTAGTGACCGAGTTTGATCCTGACGTGAGCATCAACCAGCGAGGCTACGACGGTGGCCAAGTGGTGGTCACTGGCCCCAACGGCGGGCCATACACCTTCAGCCCTCAGGGCGAGGTAGCCTTCGGCCTCACTTACACCGCTGATCGAGCGATCCCCGAGGACCTCTTCATCGAGGGCACAGTGATCGACATCGAGGGCATGGGCGGGCCGCACTTCGCGCCCTTCTCCAGCCAGATCTCCGCCCCTGGGGCGGTCCGGGTCCAGGCGCCACCGGCGTTCGGCTACGCCCAGGACAACGATGAGTCGCTCGATGTGCGTTGGAGCGCCGGGAATGGCGACACGCTCCTGATCACACTGATCCCCATGGGGGGTGATCCTTTCGCGCCAGAGCCGATTGCTGGGCAGTGGGCTTTCTGCGCTGTCGATGACAACGGCAGCTACACCGTCGACGCCTCAGTGATTGGGCAGGTGGTCCCTGCACCCAGCCCCCTCGGTAGCCCCATGCTGGTGGGCCTGAGCCGGACTCGACTGGTGAGCGGTGATGTGGGCGACGTGGACGAGGTTTCGGTGAGCGCCATCGCCAATGGCGGCGCCATCGTCACGATCCAGTGAGCAGTGCCCGCTGAGGAAGCGCTTCAGGGCTTCTTCTGGGACTTCATCTCCACCCGAACGCCCTTGGCAGCACCCTTACCATTGCCCTTGGCGGCGCCCTTGCCGCTCGTGGGGGCGCCCTTGACGTTCTTGTCGCCCTTGGCCGCAGCCGCAGAGTTGGCCTTCAGGTTCTGAATCCGGCCGTTGTTCTTGTTCACGTGCTGCTGGCACTTCTCCAAGGCGGTGGCATCGGAGAGATCGCCCTTGTAGAGGATGCCGTTGGGCGTGCCCGTGCACTTACCGCATGTGTGCACCTCGCCGGCGATCTGACAGTTGCCGCCGTTTTGGGCCCCCGCGCAGAAGTTGCCACTGCACTGGGGCAGCCCAGCGTAAGCAGCGGTCCCGAAGAAGGTCACGGCGGCGAATGCGAGCAAGGTCTTCATAGGTCTCCCTCTCTCTGAGGCCTCGAGCAAACAGAGGCCCTCTGGTCAATGTGCCCCGCCATCAGTCTCCCGTGGCGAGCGTAACTGATCGATACACATCGTCCGGTCTGCTTTTTTTGATGAGGGCGAATTTTGTCTGAACAGACAGAGCAGGGTCAGAACGCGATGGTGTACCGAAGCGTGCCCTGGTCGTTGTGCTTGATCACACCGCCGAGGCTGTCATCGGGCCCATGAATGATGGCTACCCCGAGGGCGAGCTGGTGCCCGGAAGCCGGGCTGTACTCCACCTGAGGCGAGACGAAGAAATCTCCTCGAGTCAGTCCGCGCTGCCCTGCCACGGTGAAGCCCCAATCACTGGACTCAGGCTGATAGCGAGCGAACATCACCGCATTGATCAAATGATCACCGATGAGCAACCACACCTCCCCCTCAGGGGCATCCTCGAGGGGCATGAACCCAAAGCACTCCACGGTGATGGAGAAGTCCTCGTGGGGCAGCCAGTCCACGCCGCCGGCCCAGCTGACGACGGGGCTGCGGGCTGGGGTGAGTCCTTCGGTGTAGAGCACACGGTTCTGGCTCCACGCAGCGTCGGCCTTGAGGGTGAAATCGCCCAAAGCCAGCACCCCATCGGCGCCGAGCGTGAGCTGCCGGTGGGTGGTGCTTTCGATGGGGATCAGACCACCAGGAGAGATGCGGATCGCAGGGGTTCGATCCCAGAGGTAGGCGCTGTTGAAGTTGAGATCCCAGCCCGAGCCTCTCAGGGAGAGCCGCGCACCTCCGCTGGCGTTGCCCAAGTGCTCGTCGGGGGGATTGAAGGCCACCAGCAAGGGCTGCACATCTTCCTGGACCGAGCGCGGTGTCGACGCTCGAAGACCAGAGGCGAGGAGCACGAAGGGGCTGCCGCTGGGGACAGGTGCAGTGTCTCGACCAAAGAGGTCGACCCGGTGGGGGGTGAAGAAAGGCAACACCACCATCTCTGCGGAGATCCTGCCTGCGTCATCGAAGGTGTAGATGGCCTGGGCCGCCACCTGAGGCAGAGCCGGGGTTTGGAGTCCGGGCTGCAGCCCCTGGCGCAAATCGATGGGTGCCAGCACATCATTGGGGCTGTTCGCCTCGGTCGACCCCCACCGGATCGTCTGATGACCGCCGGTGAGACGCAGCGGGCCGCTCTGCCAGGCGAGGTAGCCCTCTCGCAGCTCGGCCTCGCCCAACGCTCTCGCTTCGGCGAAGTCCCAATGAGGCGCCCGGCTTTCGTGGGTGATGCGACCGCCGACGACGGCGGTGAGCTTCGGGTTGATCTCCGAAGTCAGCTCGAGCTCGAGCTGGTTGCGCACCTCGATGACATCTTCGCCCTCTCGATCTTCCTGGAGATCACCGAGCACGCGACTCTGCCACTGGCCCCTGAAGCTGGTGTTGCTCTGTGTCGGCGGTGCCAGCTCGGGCAGCGCCGCTGGGACATCGAGCCCCGGCGCGTCGAGATCGGGCAGCCCGGGCATGCCTTCGAGATCAGGATCCTGCCCCCAGGCCGTACTGGCGATGAGCAAGCACACCAGAGACAGTCGCTTCACGGCGTGGCGAGGCGCTGCGGGGTGAAATCTGCCGCAGAGAGGGCCGTCTTGCGGTCGACGCTGTCGACGAAGAGGAATGTGTTGTGGCCTGTGGCTTTGGTCCACATCTGGCTCTTGGTGGCCACGGGCACGCCATCGATGATCCTGGCCTCGTGCAGCCGATACACCTTCACGAGCTGATCATCAGCACCGAAGAATTTGATCTGCTGGGGCAAAAAATCAGTGATGCGCGCCCACAGCTCGATGCGCGTGTACTGGTCGTCTTTGGGCACGGCCACAACGTGATGGCATTTGACGCCCTCGAGCTCGACGTCGTCCTTGCGCGTGTAGGTGGCGGCCTTGAGATCACGGCTCTCCATGTCGGAGTAGCTGAAATCACTCCCCATGAAGGCCCCCTTGCGCTGAGCGCCGGCGACACGCCGTGTACGCTTGAGCGCGGGCAGGTAGAGGTACATGTCGTCGGCGCCGACGGCCTCGCCCTGGAGCAGCAAGAAGGCAGATCCGCGCACCTCGGCGGGCTCCTGAAACCTGATCAGGCTACGGCGTCGAGCATCTTCTCCGAGCAGGGTGGCGGACTTGATCGCGTAGGTCTTCCGCTTGCCAGCCTTGTCCTGCAAAACCATGCGCACGCTGGCCTGGCCCGCCTCGAACCCCAACGCGTTTCGACCCGTGGCCCGCTCGATGATGGCCTCGGCGGTGAGCGCCTCTGTCGAAGCGTCGCCCTTGGGCGCATCGTCGGCGGGTGGTGCCATCAGGGCGACGAGCAGACACAACGCGATCATGGACTCACCTCTCTTCGCCGTTCAGGTATGCGGCGATGGCGTGCTGGTAGACCACCTTCAACGGCACACCGGCATTTTGGGCCAAACGGACACAGTCTACATGCTCTGGGGCCACGTTCGTGACGGAACCCTGACGACGGCCCACCTTCACCGGTACGGCACCAAAGGGTGTCTGCACAGTGACGTGAGCGCGCTTCTGCTTGACCCGACTCACGGGGAACCGACGCAGGCCCAGAGACGAGCTCTCTTCCAGGAGCACTGACTCCACAGCAGGTTGCTTCCCGGCCTCGGTGAGGGCCCCGACGACCACCCCAGGGCGGTTGCGTTTCATGTGCACGGGGGTGAACCACACGTCGAGGGCCCCGGCGGCAAAGAGGGCGTCCATCAAGTAGCCGGTGATCTCGGGGTTGAGATCGTCGAGGTTGACCTCGGTGACGAAGCACCGGGCCTCTTCAGGCTGCTCACGGCCGAGCACGAGGCGCAACAGGTTGGGCCGATCAGGGAACTCTGCGTCACCGGCGCCAAAGCCCACGCCCTCGACCACCATCTCGGGGAAGCTACCCACCCGCCGGGCCCAGGCCTTCACGAAGGCGGCCCCTGTGGGGGTGACCAGCTCGCGGTTCAGCTCGGTGCCGATGATGGGCAGCCCCTTCAAGATCTCCAACGTGGCAGGGGCAGGGCAGGGCATACGCCCATGGGCTGATCGGATGAAGCCCCTGCCGATGGGGGGCGGCGCGCTCTCCACATGATCGATGCCCAGCGACCACAGCCCCCATGCCACACCGACGATGTCGATGATGCTGTCCACAGCACCCACTTCGTGGAAGTGCACCTCTTCGATGGTGCTGCCGTGCACGTGCGCCTCGGCTCGGGCGATCTCGTCGAAGGCAGCCCGGGCCCGGCGCACCACCTCTGCGGGCAAACGCCCGCCTTCGATGCAATTGACGATGTCGCGATAGTGATGGTGGTGATGATCGTCATGATGGTGATGATGGTGCGCATCACCCTCAGGCGATTCCACGGCGGGGCCTTCTTCAGCCTCGCCCACCTTCACGTGCACATCTGTCGCCCGCAGCCCGTTACGCACCACGGTGTGGTGTTCGAGATGCCAGCCCTCCAGGGGCAGCGTGCGCAACGCCGCCACGAGGGCCTCGACGTCGAGGCCGAGGTCGATGAGGGCCCCGAGGGTCATGTCCCCGGCGAGGCCGCTGAAGCAGTCGAAGTACAGGACGCGCGGGCCATGCATCAGCGAGGCTCCTCGGTACGCGGAGCGGTGTTGATCTGCGCCGCAGCATAGGCAGCGCCAAAGCCATTGCCGATGTTCACCACAGTGACCCCGGCGGCGCAGCTGTTGAGCATGGTGAGCAATGCAGCGACGCCGTTGAAGCTGGCGCCATAGCCCACTTCGGTGGGCACGGCGATGACCGGCCGATCGACGAGGCCGCCCACCACACCGGGCAGCGCGCCGTCCATCCCGGCGCAGACAATGATCACCGACGCTCGGCGCAGGCGCTCGACGTGGCCCAGGATGCGATGTAGCCCGGCGATGCCGACATCGTGGATCTCATCGACGGTGTGACCCCAGAACCGGGCGCAGGCGATGGCTTCGGCGGCGACAGGGCCATCGCCGGTGCCTGCAGAGACCACCAGGATCGTCCCCAACCCCACCGCCGGCGCTGGCGAGCGCTGCACGGTGAGGCATCGGGAGATCGCGTCGTACTCCGCAGGCAGATCTTCGATCAGCTGCATCACCTCGGCGGCGGCCTCGGGCGTCACGCGGGTGGCGAGCACCCGCTGGCCAGCGGCGTCGAAGCGGCGGGCGATCTCGGCGATTTGCGTGGGGGTCTTGCCAGTGCCCAGGATCACCTCGGGCATCCCGCGGCGCTTGAGCCGATCGAGATCAAGGGTGGCGAAGGGCAGGCTGGTGTCGGTGGCGTGTTCGTCTTTCATGGCACGGGACTCTGGGGGCAGCAGACATTGGGGGCAAGGGGTTTCGTGGAACAGGTCTGATGCACGGCACATAGAGAAAGGTGCGTTGCTCATCACCGAGGTGCCGTTATGCTCAAGTGCTCAGGAGGTTCACCATGCCGACCCCCCCATCACCGGAACACCGAATCACCGCGGAGGCTTTCTTCCGCGATCAGCACCGATACCCGGATGGATGTGAGCTCGTCGACGGCGAGGTGGTGGAATTGAGCCCCATGAAGGCCCCTCATGGGCGGACGTGTGCGCTGATCTCCACAGCATTGGGCAATTTCTTCCGTGCACATCGAGATCGATATTCCAACGCTGATATCCTCACGGGTGATGTGGGCTATCAACTCGGTGACTTCATCGTCAGAGCCCCTGACATCGCCGTACATCTCGATGTGCCTGAGTACACCGAGACATGGCTCCGCACGCCTCCCCTCGTCGCCATCGAGGTCATATCTCCCAACGACCGCTGGCGCGCAGTGGAGCAGAAAGCCCACCAATGGCTTCAGTTTGGCGTGTCAGAGGTCTGGCTCGCTGATCCGACGACGCAGTCCGTCAGCGTCCGCAGCACCACCGAGACTCGACGCTTCAGTGAAGGTGAGGCGTTGAAGTCGAGCGCGCTGCCAGCGTTTCAGCCCACCCTGAGCGAGCTGTTTCAGTTATAGGCCGCCTCATGTGCCCCTGCCCGCGGGCAAAACAAAACCCCCACCGCTCGAGTGCGGAGGGGGTTTTTAGAAAAGTCAGGGCCCGACGAAGGCGGTTTCGTACGACAGGATTTGAACCTGCGTCCTATTGATACCAAATCAATTGCTCTACCAAACTGAGCTACCAACAAAAAGCCGACGCCCACATGGCCCATGACGCCGTAGATCATGACGGCGCTCACCCACAAAATCAAACCGCTTGGGGCTGATCTCGAAGGTCCGCAGTTGTGTGAAGGCCCTCAATCCTGGGTCAGGGTGAAGGTCTGGTCCACGGGCTGCCCTGCGTACTCACCGTGCACCCGTACGCCAAGCGCCCGGAACGGGATGAGATCGGAGACGTCGATGACGTCGGAGATGAAAGCCCCCACCCCATCAGGGTTGTAGGTCATCGCAGCCTGGATCTTGTAATCGGGGTTCGAAGCACCATCTGCAGCCCAAAGCTCGAGGCTCAGCGTTTCCCCACCGAGCAGAGCGTCGTAGTACATCTCGGTCACTTCACCGGTGATGAGGAGCGCCGCCCGCTCGCCATCAGACTCGAAGCCCACCACCTCGACCTCTTTGATCATCTCCACCGGCTCGACGACGGGCGCCTCAACCGTAATCTCTGCGGCGGTGAAGTTGCCAGGGGTGAAGACGAACTGCTGATGCACAGACTCGCCGTTCAGCTCACCGGTGATCTCCACGGTCATCTGACCCCAGGGGAGCAAATCGGAGGTGTCGAGCGTGCCGGAGATGTATGCGCCGACGCCGTCGACATGGAACACCAGGGCGCCGGGGATCTTGTAGTCGTGGTTCGAGGCGCCGTCAGAGGCCCAGAGGCTGATCTGCAAAACATGCCCGTCCTCCAGCGTGTTGTAGAATTCGTCACTGGGGTAGGCCACCAGTTCGATGGTCTCCTTCTCACCATCAATCTCCTCGTGGCTGATCATCTCCAGACCAGCGACGAGCTTGATGGTCTCGGGGGCCATGGCGACACACGCGGCATCGACACAGGCCTCACCTGCACCGCACTCAGCGTCGACCATGCAAACACCAGTGTCCATCGGCTCGACCGTGACCTGACCGAGATCATTGCCGTAAGTGAAGACGAAGTCGTCGTAGCCCCGCTCACCAGTCAGGCGCATCTTCATCGTGTTCCAGGGCAGGAAGTCTGACGCGTCGACGAGATCAGAGACGAAGGCCCCTGCGCCGTCGACGTGGTAGGTCAAGGTGGTGTTGATCTTGAACTCGGGGTTGGCGTCGCCATCGAGGAGCCACATCTCCACCTTCAACGTCTCGCCATCGACTGCGTCGTCGTAAAAGGCGTCGGCCACCTCGGCGGTGATGTAGAAGGTCTCCTTCTCACCGTCGACGACCTCGTGCTCCAACAACTCCACCGATTTGATGAAGCCCACCTGAGTGGGTGTGGTGTCTTGCTTGCCATCCGCACCCGCGCCCTCGGCGGCAGGGGCTTCAGGTGCCGCCTCTGGGGCTGTGGTCGCCGTCTCGCCACCATCACAGGCAGGGAGCAAGCAGAGGCTGAGCAGAAGTGAAGCTGTAATGCGCATGGGTCGACCTCGGATGTGCGGGATGTGTTCAGTGATGAGCAATGATCGATCCAACCCCGCACGAGACGCGTTTTGGCCGTGAGCAGGCACGATCTACGGGGCAGGTGGCCAGTGCATTGGCCGGGAAGGGTCAGCTGAGGTGGTCACAAGAGTCACCGGTGGTGATGGCTCTCGATCCGCATGGGGTCGCTTAGAATCACGCGCACCAGACCGTGTCGATCTGTGCGCCACTGTTCGATGTTCCGCTGACGATAGCGACGCCTCACCGGCCCATGAGGAAACCCATATCGATTGTCCCGGCCGGTGGTGAAGATCACCGCCCGAGGGCTCAGGGCATCGATGAAACCTGCTGTGCTGCTGGTCTTGCTGCCGTGGTGGCCCGCCTTGAGCACATCCACCGGCTTGATCCCACGAGCGACGAGCCCTGCCTCGGCCTCTGCCTCTACATCACCTGTGAGCAGCATGCTGCCGCCAGGGCCATCGAGCCGCACGACCAGCGACGCGTCGTTCTCTGACCAGTACGCCGGGCCTCCGACGGCGAGAAACCGAACCTGCAGCGCCCCGATTGACTGCGCGTCCACTGGTGGTCGACGTGGCCGTACCCCACGTCTCGCCAACGCTTTGGCCATACGCTGCCCATCTGGCCCTCGGGGCCAGCGACCATTGTAATAGAACGCCTCGATGGTGATGGCGCGATCCTCGAGCAAGGGCATGAGCCCGTTGAAGTGATCGGGGTGCCCGTGGGAGAGCGCCACCCAGCGCAGCCGCGTCACCCCCTGACGATGCAGGTGGCTCAAGAGCACCCGACCGGCGGTGTCGGGGCCACCGTCGATGAGGGCAGCCCCCTCAGGGGTAGAGATCAGCAACGCATCGCCCTGACCTACGGCCAGGCACTCCACCATCAGCGTAGATGATCGATTGCCCAGCCAGAGCACCCCCACGACCAGCGCAACGACCATCGCCAGACGAGCTCGCTGCAGGCGTATACCCAGAGCCACGATCAAGGGCGCAGTGAGGGGCAGAGCCGCCTGAGCGCCCACCATCACCCCGCCATCGCCCCATCGGGCCAGAATCAACGCTGCCTCAGAGAGCCACCCACTGCAGTGTGCCGCCCAGAGCAGAGGCTGCTCGGTGAGGGGAAACACCACGAGTCCGAAGGCACCCAGAGGCACCACCACGAAGGCGGCGATGGGCACCAACAACAGGTTGGCCAGAGGTGCGATGGGCGTCGCCGAGCCAAAGTGCCATGCCTGAATCGGCGCAGTTGAGCACGCCGCCAGCGTGGCCACCGCCAATGCCCCCATGGGCCCCGACCAATGCCTCGGCGCCAGGATCAACGCCACCACCGCGCCGAAGGACATTTGGAATGCAGGGCCCTGCCAGGCCAGAGGATCGTCGACGAGCACCCAAATCGCCGCGGCGCCAACGAGGTTGAGCGGATCAGCAGGGCGCCCCATGGCCCTGCCGACGAGAGCCACCGCAGCCATAATGCCCGCGCGGGTGGCGCTCAACGGGTGCTGGGCGAGGGCCACCATGATCCACACCGCCAGGATCGCCGGGGCCACGGCCCATCGAAAGGGCAACGCTGCGCCCAAGCGCCGGGCCAGCCACGTCACCAGTGCCATCACCGAGAGAGCAAGGCCTCCAACATGCAGCCCGCTCACGGCCATCAGGTGCGCCAACCCCGATCGTTGGAACCCCTGCCGTGCGCGATCATCTACGGCGTGTCGATCGCCGAGGAGCAAGCCCATCAACACCGCGGCCCCTTGTGGCGCCCCGATCGACTTCAGGCGACTTCGAGCAACTTCTCGGGCCCGCAGCGCGAGCCCGGGTGTACCGGGCGTGACCACCTGCACGACACCACGGCCCAACCACGCCACCTGATCTCGTGCCAGGTGAGCGCCGTGATCGAACTGCCAAGGGTTGTCCACGGGGGTCGGAGAGCGGATCGCGCCCGAAAACCTCACGCGGGCACCGGGGGCCATCTCGGGGTTGCGTGCGTCGAGGATGATCCTGAGTCGCCATGGGCGCACCTGATCGGGGGCGACATCAATGACGTAGCTCGGTCCTCTCGTGTGAAGGGCAACAATCTCACCGACGAGGGGGCTCTCTGGTGGGGGCGGCATCTCACACGACCAGCGCCCCGGGCCCATGCTCGCCAGTGCCCCAGCGGCGAACCCCAACAACCAGAGCCCCACCACCACCTTGTGCACCATCACCCAGGAAGACCCGAGCGCGAGCAACACCCCTGATGCCAACGCCCAGGGCCAGAAGCCTGGCTCCATCGCCACAGGTACGGTGCCAACGACGAAGGCGATGGCGATGTGGAGCCAGGGGTGCTGCACGACGGCCTCGGGAGGGGTTTACCCGAGATGTGTCGTCGTGGGCTGATGTGCCGCGCTTTTCAGTGAGCTGCCGCTATCGCCGGGGCTCTTCGGTCATGAACTCGGCATAGAGGCCGTTGCCGATTTTGCGTTGGAACGTCACCGCGCCCAAAGCGTTCACCAGCACCGAGACTACGATCAGAGCCTTGAAGGTCCGGGTGAGGGGGCGACCGCCGAGGGCCAGACAGACCAGCAGGTAGGGCAGGAAGTCGAGGGCGAAGCGGTAGCTGAACTGGATCCAGCCTGTGTTCTGGTACAGCAGCAAAGGCACCAGGATGACCACGGCGGTGATCCCCGCCACCTGCGCCAGCGGATGACGCCGCTGAGGCCAGAGCACGTAGACGATGGCGGGCATGCTCACCCAGAGCGCCATACCGTGCTTGCTGAGCTGCACATAAGGCGCGTGATCGGTGAACTTGGGCATCAGGGTGAAGGCCGCGGTGAGGTTCCGGTTGATGAACTCGGGGTGGAACAGGCCGAAATCTCTGATGCGGGCGAGGTGGCCCCCGGCGAGGTAGGTGTGGCCGAACTCGAGGGGGTTTTCGAAGCGGGCGTAGTTGTAGGCCATCAAGGCCACCCCCACCACGAGGCACGGGGCGCTGAAGAGCGCAAAGTCACGGATGATCGAACGCCGATCAGCATCTTGCTTCGACCACCGCTGCCACAGCTGCAGATAGAAGAAGACCGCGCCGAAGACCAGAGAGGCCCGGGTGGCGAAGCCGCAGGCGAGGGCGATGCCTGCGAGGAGCGGCTTGCGGGCGTCGATGGCCCACCAGATGTAGAGCAGGTTGAAGGTGACCCCCACCACGAGGGCGGTGAACCACACCTTGCCCATGACCCCACACCACAAGTGGGCGCTGCCGAAGGTGAGCAGCGCTGCGAGCCAGATGTGATCTGAGTCGCTGCGATCGCTGTGACCCCTGTGCCTGAGCTGTCGCAGCACCAGCCATGCCAGGACGAAGTTCAGGGCGGCGAAGATCACTGTGAAGATCACGTCGTTGGTGCCATATCCGATGGCGGCCACCGAAGGCAGCATCAAGATCGCAGGCATGGGCGGGAACGAGACGAAGTGCTTCGTCTCGGCGGCGCCTCGATCTGCCCGTGGGATCTCGATGTGGTCTCCGGCGAGGGTGCGGAACTCGTTGCCCTTGCCCTTGCGGCGAGTGAAGAAGCCCTTCACCTCGCTGCCGTACTTCTCCGCCGACGCCCCTTTGAGCTGTTGTACTTTGTAGCTCGCCCAATCGTTTCCGTGCGGTGGCTTGCGCTGTAGCTCGGTGCTGCCATTGAGGAAGGCGTCGGCGAGATAGACGAAGTGATTGTCCTGACTGTGGATCCGCAGACGCACGTTGGCGAAGGCGCAGAAGACGCCGAGGGCCACCAGGAACAAGATCAAAGGGGTTCGCCTGCTCATCGAGGCGGCAGGTAACACGTTCCCTCACTTTTGCACAACTGCCCAGAGGGTGAGATACACTGAACCATCATGGGTGAGCACGGGTTTACACTGGGTCGATTCGAGCTGAGCCACTTACTCGGTAAGGGGGCCATGGGATCTGTGTGGGGTGGGGTCCACATGGGCACCGGGCGGCCCGTGGCGGTGAAGGTCCTCCACGACAGCGCGCTGCGGGACCAACAGCGCATCAGCGCCTTCAAGCACGAGATCCAGGCCGTCAGCGCCGTGGATCACCCCGCCATCATCCAGGTCTTCGATCATGGCATCATCAGCAAGATGGCTGCCGCCGACAGCGAGGGTCGCCTCACCGCCGGCAGCCCCTACCTCGCCATGGAGCAGGCGGCGGGCGGGCCCCTTTCCAGCCATTGCGGGCTGCTGAACTGGGCCGAAGTTCAAGGGGTCCTACTGTGGCTGCTCGATGCACTCTCTCATGCCCACGCCCGGGGCATCATCCATCGCGATCTCAAGCCCTCCAACGTCTTGCTCACACAGGAAGCCCCGGCCATCAGGCTCACGGACTTCGGCCTCGCCCGAGCGGTGGCGGAGGTGGACGCCGGGGTGGCTGCAGTGGCCGGTACGCCGGGTTATATGGCCCCGGAGCAGGTCACGGGCCGATGGCGAGATCAGGGCCCGTGGACCGATCTCTACGCCCTCGGCGCCCTGGCCTACCACCTCGCCTCCGGACAGCGACCCTTCAAGGGGGCCAACCCCCGGGACACGATGCGACTGCAGCTCGTGGTGCCGCCGCCCCCCTTCGAGCCCTGCTGCCCGGTGCCCGACGGCTTCGCAGAGTGGATCACCCGGCTGATGTCACGATCTCCACAGGATCGATTCCTGCGGGCCGCCGATGCCGCGTGGGCCCTGTGGCGGCTCGATCCCGTAGCGGGTCACCGGCTCGACACCGTGTGCATCGCCGGGCAGTACGCCGGCCGGCCGCCGACGCTCTACTGGTGGGCCCCCCAGGTAGAAGACGACGACGACATCACCGGGCGTATCACCCCACATCACGAGCACACGCTCAACGACATCCCTGGCCTGGGCACCCTCGAGATCTCTGCCCTCATGAGCCTCGACGGCGAAGAGCGGCCGCCCTTCCCCCTCGACTGGCGCGCCGTGGGCACCGGCGGTGATCTGCGCTCGATGAACGAGCTCGGGCCGGGCTTCCAGGCGCTGCGCACCGCGCCCATGGTGGGGCGAGTCGAAGAGCGAGATCGCCTCTGGGGTCTTCTGCAGCAGGCCGTGGAGCGCGAGGAAGCCCAGGTGGCCATCATCGAGGGGCTCTCCGGTGTGGGCATCAGCCGCCTGGCGCGGTGGCTCTGCGAGCTGGCCCACGAAGCCGGCGTGGCCACAGTGCTCCAGGCCTTCCACGGCCCCGAGCGTGGCCCCGGTGACGGCCTCGGGCCCATGCTGGTGCGGCACTTGAAGACCAGCAACCTCACCTCGGTGGCGCTGCTCGACCGTGTGCTCAGCGCCTTGAGCGACCTCGGGGTGACTGATCCCGTGGAAGGGCAGGCCCTCGCCGACGCCCTGGAACCATCGACCAGCCTCACCGCTGATCCGACGCTGCCGGGCTCCATGCTCGATCTCGACCAGCCACACAGCCAGAGCGATCCGATCTTGAAGTATCTGCTGCGGCTCAGCCAGGCCCGGCCGGTGATCCTCTGGCTCGACGATGTGCACTGGAGCCTCGACGGCCTGCATCAAGTGGCGGAGATTTTGCGGATCTCCGGCTCGGAGCCCATGGCCATGATGGTGGTGCTCACCCTGCGCACCGATGGCATGCCCGAAGAGGGCCCGGAGCAGAGCCACCTCGCCGAGATCGCCGCCCACGCCCGCTCGACCCGTCTGACCCTGGGCCCCCTCGCCGAGTCGGAGCTCAGCGCGCTGCTCATGCTGCACATGGGGATCGCCCCCAGGCTGGCGCAGCGCGTCACCGAGCAAACCCAGGGCAGTCCGAACTTCGCCATCCAGCTCATCAGCAACTGGATCGAGCGTGGGCTGTTGGTGGAGACCCTGCAGGGGTTCGACCTCGCCCCCGGTGTCAACGCCGAGCTCCCCGATGACGTGCACGCTCTCTGGATCCAACGCCTCGACCACCTGCTCGACGATCCGGCGACCGGTCAGGCCTTCGAGATCGCCGCGACCCTGGGCCTGCACGTCGATCCCGAGGAGTGGTCCACCGCCTGCGCTCATGCGGGGCTCCCGGCCAGCCTCGCCGCCCTGCACCGCCTCATCACCCACCACCTCGTGGCCCGAAACCCCGGGGGACCCAGCGCGCGGTGGTCCTTCATTCACGGCGCTATGCGAGAGAGCTTGTTGAGGCGAGCGCGAGACACCGGGCGAGCCACAGCCCACCACATCGCCTGCGCCGCAGCCCTGCAGCGCAGGCTGGGCCCCGAGACCGCAGAGCGCCTCGGGCGACACCTGCACGCTGGTGGGCGGCCTCAAGACGCCATCAAGCCGTTGCTCCGTGGGGCCCGCATCGGCATCACCCGTGGCCTGTACACCGACGCCATCAGGCTGCTCGACCTGAGGGAAGACGCTCTCAAGAAGCTCCAGGCCACCGGCGCGGACGCGCGATGGGGCGAGGGCTGGCTGGTGCGCGCAGAAGCGCTCTCGCGCTCGGGTTACGAGCAGGCAGCAGAAGGGTGGGCCCGCCTCGCCATCGAGCACGCCCGCCTGCACCAGTGGTCCGATCTCTACCCCAGCGCGTTGGAGCTGAGCGGCCGGCTGGCCCTCAACCGCAGCGAGCTCGATCTCGCCCGCGAGCTCTTCGAGTCGGCCATGCAATATGCCGAGCACATCAATGACGATCAGGGTGTGGGCATCTGTCAGCTGGGCATCGCCCGCGTGTGTCGACACCAGGGACACCTCGATGAGGTCTTCACCTTCGCCGAGCAGGCAGGGGCCCGGTTTGCCCAGACCGGAGACATCGAAAAAGAGGCCCGCACCCTCTTCATCCTCGGCGAGACAGCGCTCCACCGCGGTGATCTCGAGGGGGCCATCGCCGACGCGACCCGAGCTCTGGAGCGCTACACCGAGGTCGGTTATGGCCCCGGCATCGCCCGCAGCGAGGGGCTCCTGGCCCACGTAGCCCTCGCCCGGGGCGATCTGTCCGTCGCCGAGCACACCTACCGCACGGCCATGAGCACCTTGGAGCACCTGGGCCGATCACCGAGCCCCAGGCTGTCTCTCGGCCTCGCTCAGGTCCTCACCCTCAAAGGCCAGGGCATCCTCGCGCGATCGATGCTCCGACCACTGAGAGACACCCTGGAGCAGACCGGCCGTACGCTCTTGAAGCTGCGGGCGGAGGCCCTGTGGTTGCTGACGACTGATCCCACCCTCAGAGATCATACCTGGCCCGATCAGATCGAAGCGCTGCTTGAGAAATGCCGCAGGTTCGACGGCGCTGATGCTGATCTGGCCTGGATGCTCGAACACATCGCCAGCGATGTGCACGGCCTCTGGCCGGACCGGGCCCGCGACATCGCCACCGAAGCGGCGAGTCTGTGGCAACGCCTGGGCCGCGCGGCCGACCTCCGCCGCATCACCGAGGCATATCTCACCTGAGGAGCGGGTTGTTCATGGACAGGGGTGGCCTCAGGCCTTACATCTCCCCCTATCACATGATATCATCCGACACCGTCTCACTTGATCCACTGACGAGGGGGACCTACCCTTCGTAAAGGTCCATACATCTGAACACCATGTCTCACGCGCCCCACATGTGCCTCCACCTGACCAGCTTCCCCGAGCTCTGGTCCTCCGATCTCATCGGGTCGAGACATGATTGAGGGCCTCATTTGGGCAGCCCCTGCCCTCGTCGCCGGGGCCATCGGTGGCGCGCTCATCGCTCGACGTGGTCGAGGATCCAGCGCCGCGTCGATCCCTACGGGTACAGCGCCTGGTGACGAGAACGCTCACCTGCCCAGTTTTGGTGAGAGCACGTCGTCAGTGATCTTCACCCTCGCCGTCGATGCCAGCGGCAAGGTGTTGTCGGTGGACGATCGAGGCGTCAAAGGCAGCCAGCTCGATTTGATCGAAGGCCAACGTCTGGTGGGTTGGCCCGTCACCGAGATCAAAGGCGCCACAGGTCAGCTGCTCCAACCCATCACTGAGGTGTTGTCCAGCGGCCAGACTGTTCGAAGGGTCTTCGCCGGGCGCCAGCTCTACGAGATCTTCTACGGGCCCATCCGAGACGCCCGCGGGCACGTCACCGGGGCTGTGGCCATGGTGGCCGACATCAGCCCTCACTTGCATCAGCTCGAAGACGTACGGCAGCGTGAAGAGCGCCTGGTCCTCGCCGCCCAGGGGGCCATCGACGGCCTCTGGCACTGGGATCTCGAGCACAACACCCTCTTCGTCACCCCCCGGTGGCAGGCCATGGTGGGCGCCGCTGGCCAGCCCTTCAGCGCTGATCCCGAAGAGTGGTTCGGGCGCATCAAATCTGAAGACGCCAAGCGCGTGCGCGCCCGCTTGCAAAGCCACCTCGACGGGCACACGCCGCACTTCGAGAGCGAGTACCGTATTCTGCACGCCGACGGCAGCGATCGCTGGATGTTGAGCCGTGGGCTCGCGGTCCGAGATGCTCAGGGCAAAGCGGTGCGCATCGCTGGATCTCAGACCGACATCACCGAGCGCAAGCTCGTGGAGAGCCAGCTGCTCCACGACGCGCTCCACGATGATCTCACCGGCCTGCCCAACCGCGCCCTCTTCATGGAGCGTCTCGCCAAGACGATCAAGAAGGCCCGCCGCGACGCCCAACATCGATATGCGGTGCTGTTCCTCGACCTCGACCAGTTCAAGATGGTGAACGACAGCCTCGGCCACGTGGTGGGCGATCAGCTGCTCGTCGCCGTAGCTCGACGCCTTGAGGTCTTTGTGCGCCCCGGCGACACCGTGGCCCGACTCGGCGGTGACGAGTTCATCGTGCTGCTCGAAGATCTCGCCGAGATGAACGACGCCATGATGATCGCCGATCGCATCCAGCAAGAGCTCAGCTTGCCCTTTGCGCTCAACGGCAACGAGGTCTTCACCACCGCCAGCATCGGCATCGCCGTGAGCGCCGCCGACTACGAGCGCCCTGGCGACGTGATCCGCGATGCCGACACGGCGATGTACCGCGCCAAGGCCCAGGGCCGCGCCCGTCACGAGATCTTCCACCGCAAGATGCACCATCAAGCGGTGAAGCTGCTGCGCCTCGAGACCGATCTGCGCCGCGCCGTCGATCGCAACGAGTTCGAGGTCTACTACCAGCCCATCATCACCCTTTCGAACGATCGCATCGCCGGCTTCGAGGCTCTGATTCGCTGGCAGCACCCCGAGCGGGGCTTCGTGAGCCCGGAAGAGTTCATCCCTGTCGCTGAAGAGACCGGGCTCATCATCCCCATCGGTCGTTGGGTCATGCGGGAAGCCTGTCGCCAGATCAGCCAGTGGCGCACCGAATTCCCGGGCATGCCCCGCCTCTCGGTGACGGTGAACCTCTCCGCCACTCAGCTCAGCCAGCCCGATCTCATCGATCAAGTGGCCCGCATCATCACCGAGACCCGGGTCGACGCCCGCTCACTGCGCCTCGAGATCACCGAGAGCGTGGTCATGGAAGACGTCGAGTCGATCATCGACGTGTTGCTCAAGCTCAAGAATCTCAATGTGCAGATCCTCATGGACGACTTCGGTACGGGTTACTCGTCGCTGTCGTACCTGCACCGGTTCCCCATCGACATGCTCAAGATCGACCGCTCTTTCGTGAGCCGTATGGACGGCAGCGGCGAGAACTCGGAGATCGTGAGCACCATCGTGATGCTGGCCCGCAACCTCGATCTGGGGGTGGTGGCAGAGGGTGTCGAGACCCAGGCTCAAAAAGCCCGTCTCAAGTCGATCCACTGTGATTATGGCCAGGGTTACCTCTTCAGCCGGCCTGTCGACGTCAAAGGCGCCACCCGATTGCTGGTGGCCAACCAGGCGCAACGCGGCACCGGGCACACGAGCACCCTCGACAGCATCGACAGCCAGGGCTGACTCAGCGCTTTTTCAGGTGTCGCTCAGGGCTTCTCGGTGCCAGGGGCTGTTCGGCGGCGGAGCGTCTCCAAGATCAGGCCAGTGCGCAGCGCAGCGGAGGACACCGTCCAGCCGTCGAGATCCATCATGCGGGTGAGGGTCTCGAAGATGAGAGCACCACTGAGCATCACGTCGACGCGGGTGGGATCCATCCCCGGGAGGGCAAGGCGCTCGGCCCGGGTCGGCGCCGCAGCAAGGGCGTCGACCACGGCGTCGAGGGCCTCTCGAGGCAGCCAGACGCTGTTCTGGTTGCCCGCGGATTCGGGGAGCGCCCCGATGCCATGGGCGAGCTTGACCACCCGCTTGATGGTGCCCGAGGTGGCCACGGCATGCTCGAAGCCGTGATCTCGGGCACCCCGCACGTGGTGCCACAGGGTGTGACGCAGGTTGCGGCGGGCCAGCCTAATCTGCTCGAAGGTGACGGGATCAGACCCAAAGAAGCGCTTGGAGATGACCGCAGAGCCCACACGGGCGCTGGTGGCCCGCTCGGCGCGGCCCCCGAGGCCCACGAGCAGCTCGGTCGATCCGCCGCCGACGTCGACACAGAGCACCTGACGCGCCGACAGATGAGGCAAGCCATACATGACCCCGCTGTAAGTCAGACGGGCTTCTTGTTTGCCAGAGATGACATCGACCTCGATGCCCGCCTCTCGGGCCACCCTGCTGAGCAGCTCCTTGCGGTTGCGGGCGGCGCGCACAGCGGCAGTGGCCGTCGCCCGAACCTCGGCCTGATGCTTGGTGGCCACGTCGCGGAACTTCTTCAAGGTCTCGACGGTGCGCTCGATGCCATCAGCAGACATCGTTTTGTCAGGGCGGATGGTGTCGGCGAGGCGCGCAGGGTACTTGTGCTTCTCGAGGACCTCGATCTCACCACGCTCGTCTACGCGAGCGAGGGTGAGATGGATCGAGTTCGAGCCAATGTCCACCGCAGCGATCGGACGCAGATGTCTCCGATCGTGAGCGTGCAGTTGCGTGCCGGCATTCATTGTCATACCTCTCCCCTCAAGCGACCTTCAGTGATGCACCCATGCAGTTTCATGGGTGTGCACTGATGGCTGAGAGCACCGGCAAGCATAGACACCTTTGATGTCGCCGTCGATGGGTCTGTGGATACCCTGTGGAAAAACTCAGTGGTGACAATGTCCGCAACAGTGACGACCCATGGGTGGGTGTGTGTCGACCTGTGCAATGACATGAACCGCGGGCCGTGCGTACAGCCAGAATGGTCAGAGCTGATCTTCGATCTGCACCAGCGTGGGTGACGGGGATACCTCTGTTTTTTTGGGGCACTGAGCATATGTGCCATCACAGCGACCATAGAGCACCATTCGATGGTTTCCGAGGCTGAACCCATATGAACGGGCCACCTCTTCCTGACGATCCTCGATGGCGTCATCTTCGAACTCGATGACGGTGCCACAGTCGAGACACACCAGATGATCGTGATGCTCCCCTTCAACGTGGGGTTCATAACGGGTGTGATTGTCACCGAGGTTGCGGGTCGAGGCGAGACCCGCTTCGACGAGCAGCTTCATGGTGCGATACACCGTGGCATAGCCCACGGAACCGTCTTCCTTGCGCACCCACTCGTACATGTCTTCGACGCTGGGGTGATGCCCTGCCCGCTCGGGATCAAAGAAGATCTCGGTGATGAGCCGACGCTGGCGCGTGTACTTGAGCCCCTTGTGATCAAGGTGCCGGGCCAGAGCCTCTACTGCTTCCTGGGGTGTCATCGAATCCTCGCCACACTGCTGCAGGTGCCGTCGAGCCCTGAGATGACGCACCTCAAGGCCCAAATTGATCGTTTTTGAAAATCGTTGAAAACGACTTACCACGATCTGCACTCACCGTCCATCGGTGAGCGCAATCTATGATGCACAATGCATGCAATTGGCCGCGGTGAGTTTACTCGGCAGCGACAACAGTGATATCGAACCGATGTTTCTTCGACCCAAATCACCCTTCGACGCGTCTGCTTGAATCCATGCGCCCGCGGCACATGATCCATCATCACACATGACGCACACCATGAAATTCATATGCTTACACCCATCCTCGTCTCCCTCGCCCTGATCGGGATCATCGCTCTGCTGGTTTTGAGTGTGCGGCACACGCACCTGATCCGCCGCGACATCAGGCGCGCCCAGCGCCGGAGCGAGGCCTGGGCGCACCTGCACCAGAGCATTTCTCCGCGTATCCCACTGCCCCTCACGACACCTTGGACGGCCTCACCTGAGCTGCTGGTGATCCTCTCGGGGCTGATCGCCGAGCACACACCTCGCCGTGTCGTTGAGCTGGGCAGCGGGTTCTCCACCCTCATCTCTGCCTACACCCTTGAGCAGCACGTCGAGGGCGGACGGGTCATCGCCTTCGACCACGAGGCGCAATACGCCCAGGCAACCCGAGACATGATCACGGCCCACGGCCTGACGGACCGGGCCACCGTCGTGCACGCGCCCCTCGACAATACCCAGACCTCCCTCGGCGAGAAGCCCTGGTATCACACCGGCGCCCTCGAGGCCGCCCTGGAAGGTGAGCAGATTGGGCTCGTGCTCGTCGACGGCCCCCCTGGGGGCACGGCCTCGCTGGCCCGTCACCCGGCCTTCGAAAAGCTGAAGCCGTTCCTGGCGCCGGACGCCCTGGTGGTCATCGACGACTCGGCCCGCGACGACGAGCAGAAGATGATTCACCACTGGCGCACGCTCGAGCAGCTCGAGCAGAGGGATCATCCAGTGGAGAAGGGGGTGGTCGTCCTCCGCAGAGGTGCCAACGCTTAGTCAGCTCATCACTGCCTTTGCTGACTACGTTTTATTCGGCAGCAGTGACGGTGATGGTGTGGCGCTCAATGTCGAGGCCACCGCGATCGTCACGCACGGCGATGAGCACTTCGATCTCACCAGGCTCGTCGGGCAACGTGATGACCGAGCTGTTGCCATTGCCCGTGGTGTCGTTCCACACCGTCACTGGCGGGTCTGTCTCGCCACCGGTCGTGTACCAGGTGTAGGTGATGCGCTCGGTGGTTTCGCCGACGTTGACGCAGCCTGAGGTGTCGTTCACGGCGCAATCGACGGCGCACTCCTGCTGAACCTCGATGGTGTCGAAGTCGGCGTAGTCCTCTCGGGCGCCGTCGGCGAGGGCCACCGACAAGACCACCTCGGATCCTGCGGGGGCGGTGAGATCGGCGTCGTCGCCGTCGAGGGTGAACTCGGTGATCTGAGGGTTCACGTTGGCGGGGAACTCATTGTCGGCGATGAGCAGCGCGTGGGCTGTCTGCACGACCCGATCGCCCTCGACGCCGCTGGTGAGCTTCAAGAAGCTGTTGGCCCCGAAGATCTGCACCTGGGTGCGGTACAGGATCGTCTGGGTCACATCTTCGACGCCCTCGCAGGTGTCTTCCACATAGGTCCGGAAGGCACCGATCACCGCCCCTTGGATCGCCTGAAAGTTGAAGGTGATCTGTGCAGTGTCGCCGGGGAGCGGGAACTCGAGCTCCTCGCTGGGCAGGCCGAGGGCCGTCGGATCTTCGATGCCGAGCTCATCGGTGGTGAAACACTCGAAGGCGCTGATGGTGCCGGCGCTGATGGCACACAGCGACCACGAGTAGGTGGCGCCCTCGTTGTTCACGTCGATGGCGGTGACGGTGACCTCGGCAGTGTCGGGGCGCAGCTCTGGTGGATCGAGCTGCAAACCCAGGATGCGGTATCCGTCGATGATGGTTTTCGAATCGAACTCATCCTGGCAGCCCGAGGTGAGGGCGCCGGCGAGGGCGATCATCATGAGTGCGCGCTTCATCACCACTCCCCTCTCAAGCCAAAGGACGGGATGATCGGGAGCCCGGTGATCTCCTGGCTCTCGGTGTAGTCATAGTTGTAGCTGATGCCCTCGGGGTTCCCCCGGTTGTAGGTGTTCTGCAGCTCGAAGTAAGCGTTGAGACGCCACGTGTTGTAGTTCCAGACCTTGTCGATGCGGATGTCGAGCTGGTGGAAGTCGGAGAGCCGATCGCTATTCACCACGCCACTCACAGGGCTGAAGGTGTCGTTGACGCTGTCATAGACCGAGCCGGTGATGGGGGTGGTGGGGTTGCCGGTGACATAGCGCCACCGGGTGCCCACGAACCATGTGGGGCTGAGCTTGTACTGGCCGATCAGGATCAGGTTGTGGGTCTGGTCGAGATCGAAGGGGCGCCAGGCTTCGCCGGGGTTATCTCGTCGCTCGGAGATTTGATAGGTGTAGGCGATCCAGCCGAAGAACCGCTCGCCGAGCTCGTGGCGGAGCAGGAACTCCATACCGTACGAGCGCCCAATGCCGTTGTTGTTGAACCGCACGTCGGGGCGATCGTCCCGGGTCACGAGCCGGTCGAAGTCCTTGTAGTAGAAGGTGACGTCGAGGTTCACCAAGTCGGTGAACTTGTGCTCAGCCCCGAGGGAGTAGTGGATGCCCTCCTGGAACTTCAGATCGGGGTTGCCGAAGGCCTCGTCGGTCTCGTCGGGCTGTGGCGGCTCGGCGAACATGCCCACCCCGGCCTTGAGCGAGGTGTCGGCGGTGAGCTTCCAGCGGGCGGTGAGGCGCAGCTGAGGGGCCGCCTGGCCCACCTGGGTCAAGTAGTCGACGCGGGCCCCGGGCAGAATGTTGAAGTCACCGAGCTGTAGATCGAGCTCGGTCCACACCGAAGGGGCATAGAACGTGAGCGAGGTCTGGCTGGTGATGGTCTCGGATCGATCTTCACCCTCGGGCGGATCACCCTCTTTGGGCGGACCACCGTCGCCTTTGACGAAGATGTCGCCGTACTGGATGAAGTTGTCGGTGCCCACTCGCAGGGTGAGGTTGTCGTCGAGATCCCACTGCACCTCGTCGCGCAGGTAGTAGTCGTAGATCTTGAAGTCGAGGCGGAACACGTCGCTCACCCCGGCGAAGATCTCGTTGTACTGGAACTGCAGCTTCATGGTGTTGGTGACCTCGTCGGAGGCCCGCCACTGCCACTCGGCCTGAGCGCCGGTGAAGCCCACGTTGAACCGGGCGTTCCCCTGAATCTGCGGGTTCTCCTCCGGAGGCTCCTCGATGACCGCCACCAGCTGATCGTTGCTGGTGTAAGCGAGCACCTTGAAGGTGTGCCGCCCCTTCTCGAGATCGTAGAGAATCTGACCGTCGTAGTACCGCGGCAGGGTGCGGAAGCTCACCCCGGCGTCATCGGGCAGCACGAAGGTCAGCACGCCGTCGATGTAGCTGCGCCTGAAGGCCACGGCGAGGGCGCCGTACTCAGCGTCCTCACCGATGGGGCCTTCGACGAGAGCCGAGGCGTCGAAGACGTCGGCCTGCACCGCGCCGTGCACCCCATCGGTCTTGGGGCGCCGCAGGTTGATGTTGACGATGCCACCGTTCACGCGGCCGTACCGCGGTGAGTAGTTGCCGGGGTAGATGTCGATGTCTTCGATGAGATCGCTGTTCACCGTGGCCCGCAGGCCACCGAAGTGGAACGCCTGAGGGATCGGCAGCTCGTTGAGGTAGGGCTGAGTGAGGCCACCACCCCGCAACACGAGATCACCGGCGCCGAAGGGGATACGAGACGCCCCAGGCAGGTTCTGGATGATGCGCAGGGCATCGCCAGAGGTGCCCGGCAGGTTTCTGATCTCCCGAATGGTGAGGGTACGCCGCGCCACCACCTTCTTGGGCCGCCGGCCGATGATCACCATCTCCCCGGTGAAATCGACCTGCTCCATGAAGTACTCGACGGTGACCTCTTCGCCGGCGTTGACGGTCTCTTCGTCCTTGATGGGGGCGAAGTTGGGCTCCTGCACCAGGATCTGCACGGTGCCGGCGGGCACTGACTCGAAGGCGAAGCGCCCCTTCTCGTCGGTGAAGGCGTCGAGATCAGTGCCTTCGATGATCACACGCAGGCCGCCGAGGCCCTCGCCGGTGCCCTTCTTCCGCAGACGCCCCTTGAGCACGCCCACGTCGACGTTTGACGGCACCTCGACCTCTTCGACCTGGGGCTCGAAGACGTACTGGTACTCGATCTGTACGCCGAAGGGCTCGCCGTCGGCGGTGGCGGGGCTGAAGACGAACTGCTTCGCCGCCTCGAGGGCCGCGGTGTCGAACTCGGCGCCACCAGACTTGGTCACGGAGACCTCGGTCACGGCACCTTGCTCGTCGATGGTGATCAGCATGATCACCTCGGCGCTCTGCCGCGCCTCAAGGGCTGCCGGTGGATACACGGCTTCGACGAACTTGAGCAACTTGGGGGCCACGAGCTTGGGGCCGTCCTGCTCTTCGCCCTCTGCAGGCTGGGACTCGACGGGCTGGGCCTCAACAGGCACGCCCTCGGGGGGCTGCCCAGCCTCGGGTGACTCGGTCTGCTGATCGGCGCCCTCTGGTGTTGCCGGGGTGGACTCGACGGGGGTCGACTCCACGGCCTCACCTTCGCCCTCGTCGAGGATGATCTCTTCTCCATCGTCCTCGTCTTCTTCGATGAGGATGATTTCGTCGTCATCATCTTCTGTCTGGGCAAAGGCGATGGCGGGGCATGTGAGGGCGAAGGTCAGCCACCACAGTGTCAGACCACCTCTGAAGGGGGGTGTGCGCATGGCCTCCTCGGCGTTGTGTCGCGGCAGTTTAGATGGCTCTTCGGGCATTTGGTCGCCCGCGATCCGCTGCAGGAGCATAACGAGGCCGCCGAGGAGGTGCCTTCTTCTTCACGGTTCTTTATGTGATGGGGGAGAGAAAATCGCCGGGTCTGTGCCATGTCGCAGATGCGTCATGCCTCTGACTCGAAGGGGCCTATTCCGGACAGGCTGCTGGTGCTACGGCCTCAGGGCATTGACCGGACAAGCCCCATGGTGATCCTTGTCGCACGTCATCGACGTACCAAGTCGGGCCCACATGGCCTGGCTCGATCATGCACACAGCCTGAGGATCAGGCTGCGGTTGCGCGCAGCTGCCAGGATCATCAGCAAGCACGATTCGGGGAGAGCCCTCGGCGAGTGCGAGGCTACACAACCCACCGACGAGTTCGTCTCCTGCCAACTCCCCGACAGGATCAGCTTCGAGCGCGATGTCGCCATACAGACTGTCAGAGATCGCCAGGGTGCCTTCAGGCCCCTCGGTGAAGACGCCAGTACCCTCATAGGCTAGGCTGTTCGAAATCTGCACGATGCTCCCTACATCGACCACCCGAACAGCAGCGCCAGGGATGGCGGGTGGATCGACCAGACCCAGAGGGTTGCTCCACCCTTCCATCGCGAGACACGTCTCGTGTACCCGAGAGTTTCCATCCAAGCGAGCGACGGTGAGGTGACTGATCTGGTGCAAGCCCTGACCTGATACTTCGACGCCCACAGCGTCTCGGCCGCTGAGCGACTGAATCAGCACATGATCAAACCTCGCCCCCGAGTTGTCGAGTTGGATGCCCACAGCACGACCGTCGACACCACCACACATCGCACGGGCAGGATGCGCAGGTGAGCCCACGCCACCTTGTACACCGCTGACGAGCACCTGCTCGAAAATCACATTGGGGCTGGACTCCACCCATATCCCGACCCCATCTGCGCCATGGCTTCTGTTCGTTGGCTGGTCGATCGGCCGACCGGCCTCACCACCCACGATGTTGAACACACGGCTCCGACGTACGATGGCCCCAGGAGAATCGTGGATGCGTATCCCCACGCCAGGATCTCCCGGTGTCGGGTATCCATCGATGCCTGGACCATTCACGCCCACAGCACCCTGAATGCCACCGATCTCCGCATCAGAGATGATCACGCCAGGGCACTCGACGACCACGAGCTTGCCCACGTTGGTGGTGTCGGCGCGGGTCACGGCGACAGGGGCCATGATCTCTTCGCCCTGGGCACCATCACAATGTCGGTAGAAGACAGGCTCGCACTCGATGAAGTTGGGTAGAGCGAGGTCGAAGGCGTTGTATCGAGTGAAGTCTTCGAAATACACGCCGAAGGCCGTGCCATTGGCTGATGCTTCGTCTGGATCCGTCCACGGGAAGGCGTTACCGGACCGAATGCCCACGGCGCCGCCTTCTCCTGGATTCACCGACTCGAAGGCGTTGTCGACCACGACGTTGTTGATCGCGTCGGCCGACAAGCGAATGCCCATGGCATGACCCCCACGGCCGGCATTGCTCGAGGCGTGCATGTCGCCCCCAGGGCCACCGTTGAGCCCCTGACCGCGGTTGCCGGAGATGCGGCCGCTCGAAGCATCTCCCAGCGCCATGGCGACCGCCTCACCGCCCACTCCAGCATGGGTAACTTGTACGAGCCCACTCGGATACAGTCCACCCAGGCCAGCAGTCAGCTCCGAGATTTGATTGTTCTCGAGAACGAAGTCTCGCGCGGCGGCAATGTCCAAGCCCACGACATCGCCCCCCGTGTTGCCGTAGAAAATCCCGTCGGTGTATCCGTGCACGCGGTTGGACCGAATCGTGTTCCCAGTGCCCCCTCGCAGAGCCGTGATGGTCACTTCACGGATCGAAACCCCCCTGGGCAGCGCCGCACCTTCCCTGGGGCCGACGAGTACACCTCTCACCCGCTCCGCGGGATCGAACTCCACTCTTTGGTCTGCAACGGGTACTTGGAGGTCTTTGAACAAATAGCCACATCGACCCTCAAGGTTGCTCACAGTGGTGTTGTGCAGGGCACATTGCTCACCACACGACATCCACACTCCGGTGTGACACAGGTCACTGGCATTGATGGTGGATTCTTCCACCCGAGCGAAATCACCGGCGATCTCGACGATGGCGTCGGTGCACCGGTGAGCAAAATGCCGGCAAGCCTCCCCACCCTCTTCCTCTTCTTCACCAGGGAACACACTCACCCTCAACCCCCTCATGGCCGCAAAACGGCCCGCGAGAATGACGCTGGGCCCTTCGGAGGAGGTCGGCACGCTCACAGGCGCATCTTCACCCT
The DNA here is from genome assembly GCA_046290225.1 of Bradymonadia bacterium. Lineage (GTDB taxonomy): Bacteria > Myxococcota_A > Bradymonadia > UBA7976 > UBA1532 > JBKAGE01. The sequence goes on from JBKAGE010000035.1 coordinate 314,562, forward strand.
CGATGCGTGTGAGGGCCGGCACCTCAAGCGTCTCAGTCTCGATTGAGGGGTTGAGGACCACGACTCGACGGGCCTCCCCCGGCTGAGGGTTGGCGCTGATGAAGGTCAGAGCTGCAGAGATGGTGACAAACGGGCGCAGAGCCGAGCCGTCGGCCTCACCATCGAAGTTGGCGAATCTGTCCACATAGAAGGGGGCGACGTTGGCCCACTCCACTTCGCAGCCATCGTTGGCGACGCCGTTGGCGTCGATGAAGCCAGGGGCACACTCGGTGAGGGTACAGACCTGCTCGACACACTCGGTGGTGGCGTTGGCGCCAGCACACGGGGTGTTGCACGCGCCGCAATGCTCGGCGCTGCTCAGCACACCCTCGTCAGTGTTGCCATCGCAGTCGTTATCAGCCTCGTCGCACACTTCGGGCTCGGGGCTGCCTGGGGTGACCTCGCACTGCTCGGTCCCATTGGGCGAGCACACATAGGCACCTTCGGCTTCACATGCACCAATGCCCCCAAAGCATGGCTCTCCGATGCGGAAGCCCTCGTCGATCTCACCATCACAGTCATCGTCTCGGCCCGTGCCGCACAGCTCCGCCTCTCCTGGTGGTGCGGGTGTGGCATTGCACTCGAGGTCACTGCCGTCGAGGGTGCACACGAACTGGCCCCCACGCCGACACTCACCCACACCCAACTGACACACGGCACCCAAATCGGGGAACCGCTCGTCGAGCTGGCCATCGCAATCTTCGTCGATGCCGGTACCACACAGCTCAACCGCAACCTCGCCCGGCTCGGCATCACAGAAGGTGCCGTCGCGCGCAACGTTGCACACGTTGACCCCTACCCGAAGGCAAGCGCCCTGGCCCACATCGCATGCCTCACCCAGATCCTCGAAAGCCTCGTCGGTCTCACCATCACAGTCGTTATCGTTCCCATCACACAGCTCATCAGCTGGCTCGCCTGGGGTCGCGTCGCAGACCAGGCCACCATCACCACACACCCGAGCCCCGTTGGCAGCGCACTGCCCCACGCCCTCGCTGCACGGCTCACCGAGCCCCTCGACATTGTCGATGTTGCCGTCACAGTCATCATCGACGTCATTGCAGAACTCGACGCCAGGTGCTCCGGCTTCTGCATCACATTGGGTGCCTACACCATCGTCAGTGCAGACAATCATGCCTTCGACTGCACATGCCCCCACACCTTCGGTGCAGGCTTCACCCAGGCCGTCGAACGTCTCGTCGGCATTGCCATCGCAATCGTCATCGATGCCATTGCACACCTCTTCGGCAGGCTCGCCGAGCTCGGCATCACACACGCGACCTTCTGGTGTACATGCCCACGTACCATCTGCTGCACAGATGCCCTCACCCGCTCTGCAGGCTTCTCCGAGGCCTTCGACGTTGTCAGCAGTGCCATCGCAATCGTCATCGACCCCGTTGCACACCTCTTCAGAGGGCACACATGGCGGCTCTGTCTCAGACCCATCAACAGCCATGTCTTCTGGCTCAGGGCCAGCATCACGCTCTGGATCTACAAGGCGCATATCGACTGCGGCGTCGACATCTGGCGACATGTCTTCCCCATCGGGGATCACACGGTCGGGTAAGCCATCATCTCGCATCTCGTCGGGCAGATTCTCGGCGTCCGGGCCACTCAATGGCGCAACACACCTGTTCGAGACACACACCTTGCCTCCACCTGCGCAGTCTTCGTCGACATCACAGCTGAGCGGCTCAGCAAAGTCACACCCAGTGCTCGAAAGCATGAGGGCCATCAAGAGCGTGTATTTCTTCACCAGCGCACCTCCAGGGTGGTCATGCCAGGACCTGGGTTGAGCGACACCGAAGCCCCCGAATCGTCTTCCCACATCAGCCAGGCCGCCCCCGCAGCAGTGAGCACCGCTCCAGCGCCCAAGCTGAGCCACATGGCGGTGCTGGCGTTGTCGAAATCACCTTCGAGACGGTCGTACTGCTCGGTCTCATGGGGCTCGAGTGCCTCTGCATCTGACTTTGCCCCCGAGGCCTGCACGGCGAACCATACGCCAGCGCCCAGGGCCAGCACCCCAGCGCCCATGGTGATCCATGGTCCAACCTCAGACCCCCCAGTGGCTGGGGGCATCTCGATTTTCTCGGGATCCACCTTCACGACAGGTTGCTCAGCCTGCTTGGGTGCCTGCTTCACCACCTGCTTGATGACAGGCTTCAATGCCACGTCGACTGTTTGAGGCGGGCCAGCGAAGGGCACCTTCAGTTCGATGCGCGCACTCTCGTGACCTTTGAGGGTGACAAGCACCGTGTACTCGCCAGGCAACCAACTCTTCTTCAGTGGGGATTGCCCCAATGCCTCGTCGCCGACTTGCAGGGCTGCACCTGCAGGTGACGTCGTGATACGCACTGGAATCTCGCACTCCTTCTCGATGCGCTGCATCCGCTTCACCACGAAGTCTGCCACCCCGCAGTCGAAGCGCTCGCACGCCACTCGATATGACCGGATCGCCGTCAGCGCTTCGTCACAAGCCCTCAACTCGTGCTGCGCGAAGGAGATCCCCACCAACGGCTCCGGATCTGCGGCGCATGCAACCCGAGCCGCTTCGTAGCTCTTCAGCGCTGCTTCATGATCCCCCGCCCGGTAGTGATCGTTGCCTTGCCTGATGTGCTCGCCAAAGGCGCGTGGACACTCTGCTGGTGCCCCGCGCACCGGTGAGCCAAGGCACATGACAGCGGCCATGGCCCCGATGCAGATCATCGACCTGTTCATGAGCAGCCTCCCCCAGAATCCTGAAAACAAAGACATTTTAGGTATAAACGGCGTCATACTTGTGATTTGGGATGCGTAAATGCAACCACTTTCCCGACAGACTCTGCTCACACCACATCAGACATTCAGATATGTTCGCGCTCTCGAAATCAGATGTTGAAGCGGCCTGCGGATGAGATGCCCCACCTGTGATCGCACCTTTGATGAGCACACAGTCTTCTGCCCAACGGACGGCACACGGCTGATCGAAGACCAACCTCAGACAGATGGAGACGAGCAGCTGGGCATGGTCCTCGACGCCCGCTACCGGGTCGAGGCGCGTCTGGGGGCAGGGGCCTTCGGCATCGTCTATCGCGGCAGCCAGCTCACCATCGATCGCAACGTGGCGATCAAAATCCTCAACCGCGAGGCCTCACAGAGCGAGGGTCTGGTCAAACGCTTCCAGAACGAAGCGCGCATCATCTCGAAGCTGCGACACCCGAACACGCTCAAGCTCATCGACTTTGGTCGCACGCCTGATGGCCGGCTCTACATCGTCACCGAGCTGCTCCTCGGCAAGCCTCTCGACGCAGTGCTGGCTGACGGCCCACTCTCTGACCGGGCCACCCTCGAGATCGGGGCACAAATCTGCAACTCGCTCATCGAAGCCCACGAGCAGGGCATCATTCACCGGGATCTCAAACCCGAGAATGTCTTCATCGAGCAGGTGGGCACACAACAGCTGGTGAAGGTGCTCGACTTCGGCATCGCCAAGCTGGGTGAGCACACCAAGATGACGGCCACAGGGCAAATCTTCGGCACGCCTCACTATATGTCCCCGGAGCAGGGCCGTGGGGAGCAGGTCGACCTGCGCAGTGATCTCTACAGTTTGGGGATACTCCTGTACGAGCTGATCACTGGAGATGTGCCATTTGCAGGCACGACGCCCATGTCGATCCTGCTCAAGCACCAGCAAACCACACCGAAGCCCCTCAGAGAGATCCTCGGCGAGGCACCTCTTCACCCTCCACTGGAGTCGATCGTTCATCGGCTACTGGAGAAGCAAGCAGACGATCGTTATGAGAGCGCCGTAGCGCTCAAGCACGCGCTGAAGCAAGCGGCCGCCTCGTTGGACTCTCCCTCAGAGGGCACCATAGTGCTCTCGGAGCAGCGACCAGACTTTCGAGGGCCGCCGGTACCTGTGCCTGCGCCACCCACCGAGAGGGTCGACTCTTCGGTGGTCGCTTCAGCACCAGCCTCTACAGCGGAGACAGAGACACGCTCTCGACCGGCAGTGCTCAAGGTATTGCTCATCGCCCTGACCGCAATGGGTGTCACCCTGGCAGGCCTGATGATGTTCAGAGATGACACCCCACAACCCGACGGCGAGGTGGCAACACACGATGCCACGATCGCGCCGACCCTGGCACCCGCGGATGCACACATCCTCGACGCAAACCTACCTGATGTGGTGATGCCAGATGTGGTGGTCCCAGACATGAGTCCACCGGATGACGGGCCAGTCGACGCAGACACACCAGATGTCAAACCAGTGAAGTCCCGACGCAGGCGAGCAGGGGCACCGCCTAAAGACAGGCCCGACGCCTACATCAGACCCCGAATCGACATCGCGCCGACCACGAGGTGAAGCGCATAGCTGTCACTCAGTGCAGTGATCGGGGCCCTGCTTCTGAGTGCAGCCGTTGGCGCAGCGGTGCAGTTGTAGATCACCATCTTTGCAGCGGCCCATGATCCGTGGCTCTCGGGTACAGGTCCACTGGGTGTAGGGCTGCCAGTTCTGCGGGCACCGCCCCCACACCTCGGCTTCACCGTCTTCAGCACAGATGTCGTCTTCGCCGCGCGCCATGACCCGACACCCGGCCTGGCAGGCCACCCATTGGGGCGCCTGGCCCTCGGTGCAGAGGTGCTTGTAGCGGCCGCTCACCGTGCAAGTCCATTGGGCAAAGACCTGACGATCCGTCCCGCAGACCTCTTGCTGAGGATCTTCTGCCCGAGGCTTGTCCTCCTGCTCGGGTTGATCGTTCTCGGGCTGATCTTGCTCAGGTTGATCACCCTCTGGCTGGTCTTGCTCAGGCTGATCCTGCTCAGGTTGGTCCTGTTCGGGCTGGTCCTGTTCGGGTTGATCGCCCTCTGGCCGATCGTCTTCTGGACGCTCCTCTTGATCGGAGAGATCACCCAACGGCGGATCGTCCTCGGGTCGATCTTCTTGAGGCCCACTGTTGATCTCGGGGATATCCCCCGAACTCCAGGCGACAACCTGCGCCCTCACCTCGGCGTAGTATGTGGGTACGTGACCGAAGATGTCGGTGCCGAACCGATCGCGGTAGTAGCCGCTGTTGATGCGCAGTATGGCGCCGGTGGTCTCGTCGAAGACCGGACCACCAGAATCACCGGGACACAGGTGGTTGGTGGCTTCACCCTGGGTGAAATCGGCTTTGCGCTTCTGCCAGTCGGTGCTGTAGCCCCGCTCAGTGCATCCATAGCCCCACACTGAGAGCGCGGTCCCTTCGGTGGGGGTCTCAGGCGCCAGAGGCCTCGGTGTGGCCAGGGTCTCGGGCACGACGCTGCCGAGCTTCAGCAGCGCGATGTCACCAGATCCAAGCTGCCGGCTGAACGATTTGTACTCAGTGACGGTGAACGACTGGCGATCCTGCCCTGCAGGACGCACCCGGAAGCTGCCATAGTTCCCCGGCCGGCTCGTGCTGCGATAACCCACGCAGTGAGCCGCGGTGATGGCCACGTCAGGGGCCACGAGGGTGGCGGTACATCCCGTGGACAGAGTGCCCACCTCCGGGCGCTCTTCAGTGAGCTGGCCCCGCCTGATCTTGTCATCGAGGCTCTCGGTGAAGCCCTCGGGAGTGGCAGGAATCTCGACCACCTCGCCCAAGGCGGTGGACTGGGTGCTCTCCCCACACCCGGTGAAGATGCCTGCGAGGATCACGACCGAGGTCGTGCCGGTGACGTATCGCAACATCGTGCTGTGCCTCCAAGCCATGTCAAATGTACGGCCAGTGGCTTGACAGCAATGTGGATGCCAGGGTGTCAGGCACCTGTTTTCAACGTTTTAGCCCCCAACGTGAGACACAACAGCTCACCCACACGAACAACGTGTGCCATACACAGCACACACTCATACCTGCAAGATGTCTCGTCAGCCTTGTTGAATCAGCCGCTCGGGTCGTAGACGGCCCGCCTCGTCGAAGAGCGCCCGGGTCGTCGCCAGCACTGCGCCAAGCACCCCGACGGCTGTAGCACCCGCGATCAAACAGATGATGGCGATCTGATACCGCGCGGCGAGACCAGGCGGTGTGCCGCCGAGCAGCTGGCCCGTCATCATGCCGGGGATGCTCACCACCCCCACCACAGTCATGGTGTTCATGATGGGGATCAGCCCTGTACGGATCGACTCCGCGGCGACTGGGCGAGCCGCTTCCCATGGCGTTGCGCCATAGGCCAGCAGCGACTCGACCCGATCGCGGTGCTCGTCGAAGAGGGCCAGACAACGGTCGAGACCGAGGCTGATCCCCGTGAGACCGTTCCCGAGGATCATGCCCAGGACCGGGATCAGGAAGCGGGGGCTCCACCACGGATCTGGCTGGATCACCAGGGTGGTGCCGATGAGGGCCGAGACCCCAGCGCCGAGGGCCAGAGATCCGAAGGTGGCCGGGCCCATGCCCCGCCAGCGACGGCTCGGACGCTTGATCGCCGCTCGGGTGGCCATGAGCAGCATGGCCAGACACACCGCGAGGATCGGCAGAGGATGGCCCCACTGGAACACCGGCACCAGCACATAGCCCAGCAACAACAGTTGCACCACCATGCGGGTGACGGCGATGGCCAGCCGTTTGGTGAGGCCGAGGCGCAACCACACAGAGAGGCCGCCGTGCACCAACACCAGCGCGCCGGCGATGAGCAGGCTCGCCGGGCCGAGATCAGGTGCAGCTTCACCCACGGTAGTCTCCCAAGTTCAGATGACGCTCGCTCACTCGAGCGCCTTGTTCCGGAGAATGAGTGACCCACACCAGCCGGCGTCCGATCAGATCCCGCTCCACAGCGAGGGTGGCCTCGGGGTCGAGGGCGCTCGTGGGCTCGTCGAGCAGCAACACCGACGGCTGTCGAGCGATGGCGATGGCCAGCGCAGCCCGTTGGCGCTCCCCTCCAGACAAGATGTGCCAGGGCTGATGCCACCGATCAGCAGCGAGCCCCCAATTCGACCCGAGCTTCACGGGATCACCCGCAGGCCACTCGGCTGAGCGCTGTTGTTGAACTTTGAGGACGTTGATCTGATCCACGAGCTCCGCGGGTGTGCCTGGATGGATCGCCGGGCTCTGAGGCACGTAGACCACCTCGGCCCGCCAACGCTGATGACCCCAGGATTCCGCGGCGCGGCCATCGAGGAGAATCTGCCCTGCAGCCTCTGGGATCAGGCCCGCGAGCATACGCAACAGCTGGCTCTTGCCCGAGCCCGAGGGGCCCTGGACCACCAGCACTTCGCCCTCGTCGAGGGCAAAATCAACCTCGCGAAAGAGAGGCCGATCGTCGATGACTCGTGACAACGCTCGCGCTTCGAACCGCACGCTCACTCCAGGGCTGCAGATGCGATCAACGATCTCAGGTGCTACTCTGCCAGGCCTCGAACCGCCAGCTTGGTATCGCTCTCGGGTCCACACAGGAGACTTCATGACCGCCACGGGTCCCAGCATCCGCCCCCGCCGCAACCGCAAATCCGCCCCTGTTCGTGCCTATCATCGCGAGACCCACCTGGGGCCGGAGCACTTCGTATACCCGGTCTTCATCCACGACGGTGAAGGGGTCGAGGCCATCGGCAGCATGCCGGGCTGCAGTCGATTGTCCCTCGACGCGCTGATGGAAGAGGTGGGCGGCGCCATCGGCGAAGGCATCAACTCCGTGGTGTTGTTCCCCGCCATCGACGAGTCACTCAAGAGCTCTCGTGGCGAAGAGGCCTACAACCCCGAGGGGCTGGTACAGCGAGCCATCAAGCGGCTCAAGGCCCAGTGGCCCGATCTCGTGGTGATGACCGATGTGGCCCTGGACCCCTACAGCAGCGATGGCCACGACGGCATCGTGTACGAGGGCCGCATCCTCAACGACGAGACGGTGGAGATCCTCTGCCGGCAGGCTCTGTCTCACGCCATGGCCGGCGCCGACGTCATCGCCCCGAGCGACATGATGGATGGTCGGGTGGGCGCGATCCGCAGCACCCTCGACGCCGCGGGCTTCGAGGAGGTGTCGATCCTGTCGTACACCGCCAAGTACGCCTCGGCCTTCTACGGGCCCTTCCGAGATGCCCTCGACTCGGCGCCGAAGTTCGGTGACAAGAAGACCTATCAGATGGATCCCGCCAATAGCCGCGAGGCGCTGCGGGAGCTCGAGCTCGACGAGCTTGAAGGCGCCGACATCGTTATGGTGAAGCCCGCAGGGCCTTATCTCGATGTCATCCGCCGTCTGCGGGAGAACACCGCCCTGCCCATCGCCGCCTATCAGGTGAGCGGTGAGTTCGCCATGATCAAGGCCGCCTGCGAGCGCGGCTGGCTCGATGAGGACAAGGTGGTCCTCGAGAGCCTGCTGGCCATTCGCCGCGCCGGCGCCGACATCATCTTCACCTACTTTGCCCGTCAGGCCGCCCGCCTGCTCAAGGGCCAATGACATCGACCTCTGAAAAGACTTCTGGCCACAGCGTGTATCAACACTCTGTGTCGTACACTCTGCTCACGCGTCGCCACCCCACTGATCGTACACGGTCGAACGCTGTTCGCTGATCGCTCAGAAAGGAACCCCCATGTGGATGAGAAACGCTCTGTTCTCGATGCTCGCCTTTGCCTTCATCGTGCCCTCCATGGGCTGCGGTGACGACAAGAAGCCCCCTGTCCGGCCGGTGGAAGGCCAGAGTTTCTTGATCGACGCCGAGGCCTTCGATCTCGAGACGGTGGTGGGCCTGGTCAAAGAGAACAAGGTGGCCAACGCCAAGGCCCTCGAAGAGACGATCAACGCCGACAACGGCATCAACAACGTCGATCTCGATAACGACAACCAGATCGATTACGTGCTGGTGCACGAGGAGCGCGAGAACAAAGACACCGTGCTCAACTTCAAGGCGGTGCCCTCGTCGAAGGGCAACGTCGCCGACGCGGTGAGCGTAGCCACGCTGAGGGTGGGTCCCAACACCGCCGGCGATGGCCAGGTGCACGTGCGCGGCGGCTACCCGAACTACGTGCGGGGCTACAACAACTACTACTACAGCTACCATTCGCCCATGGCCACCGTCGGCACTGCCGCCTTCATGGTCTGGGCCCTCAACCACAGCCGCCCTGTGTACTACGCACCCATGGTGCCCTCGTACTACAGCTACCGGCCCATCTACAGCCGGTCGGTGCGCACCACCAAGCGCACCACCTACCGCACCCAGACCAGGGTGAGCCCCGTCAGCAAGGCCAGCCGGCCCTCGAGCTTCAAGCCCGCCACCAGCACCAAGACCGCCCAGCGCGTGAAGCAGAACCGGGTGAACCGCCCGAGCACCAGCACCACCAGCGGCAAGGGGCTCTCGAGCCGCTCCGGCAAGGCCACCTCGTTCAGCAAGCAGACCGCCCCCAAGAGCACCGCCACGGGCTTCGGCTCCGGCAGCCGCTCTACCACCAGCGGTAGCCGCTCTACCACCAGCGGCAGTCGCTCCACCACCAGCGGATTCGGCTCTGGCAGCCGCAGCACCACCAGCGGCAGCCGCAGCAGCTTCGGGCGCTCGTCATCGAGCGGCAGCCGCAGCAGCTTCGGTCGTTCCTCTTCGAGCAGCAGCAGTCGTCGCAGCAGCTTCGGCGGCAGCCGGCGTCGGCGCTGAGGAGAACCGCATGAGCGCACAGAGCACCCGCCCCGAGTGGCAGCGGGAGATGATCTACATGACGGTGATCTATCGCCTCATGGAGCGCGGCGAGAAGCTGCACATCGTCGACATCGGCGAAGGTCATCAACACATCGAAAAAGAGCTCACCGAGATGCTGGCCAAAGATCTGCTCCAGCACGAGGGTGAGCACTGGGCCCCCACCGAAAAGGGTCGCGAGTTCCGCGACAAGATGGTGGCCATGTACGATCAGGTGCTGCACTTCGAGGTCTTCGCCCACGTCGATCTCACCCGGCAGCTCAGCGAAGAAGAGGGTGAGCGAGACGAAGAGGGTTTGATCCTCCACGTCTTCGATCACATCCACGATCCGCGCTTCGAGCCTTCGCCCAACGCCGCGGACATGCGACTGGCCATGCTCACGTTCTTGTCGGAGCGCATGGTGAGCGAGGGGCTCATCCAAGGGCAGATCGACCCCTACCGCATCGTGTTCCTGCAGAAGCTCGCCGACGGTGAGCTCAAGAGCGACGACTTCTGGCTGATGATGCGCACGGGGAAGTTCTTCCGCGAGGTGCAGGAGATCGCTGACTCGCAATACCGCTGGACCGACGTCTCCGACGACGAAGAAGAGGCGGCCTGGGTGATGGAGAACATCTACACCGCGGGCATGCTCGAGCAGCGCAAGCGTGACGGCTACCACTGCAGCAAGTGCGACAGCCCACTGGCCATCTTCGAAGCCCACGCCAAGGCCGACGGCGAGGCCTTCGATCACTGCTTCCACTGCGGCGCCGACTTCAGCCCCCCACCGCCTCCGCCGAACACTGCGGAGTTCGAATGCCCCAATTGCGGCGGTGACGTGCACTCGGGGCAGCACCGCTGCACTTCGTGCGGCGCCCTGCTCGACTTCAGCCTGCCCGAGGGCACGGTGCATCAGAACACCGTGAAGGAGACCACCTACGAGACCGAGACCTACGGGGGCTGGGGCCACGGGGGTTACGACTACTATGGCGGGTACGGCTACCAGCCGGTGGGCTACTACGATCCGTGGAACCCCTTTGTCGCCGCTGTGGGCTTCGGAGTGCTCTGCGCGGTGATCTTCTGAGCGGACGACCGTGCTGAAGGCACGGTCGTCCGCTCAAGGCGACTCCCCCAGCTGCTTGTTCAGATCGCTGATGACCTGCTTCAACTGAGTGGCGTTCACCTCGGGGTTGCTCCGGGGCTTGAACTTCGGGTCGATCTCCAGCGCCTTCACCCACGCATCCCGCATCCCGATGGCCGTCTGCGGCGTACGACGGCTCATGCGGGCATACGCCATGCCGATCTCGAAGTAGATGTCGGCGGTGGTGGCCCCCTCAGGGCCCCGGAAGCTCGGGGCGATTTCGAGGGTTTTGCCGAAGACCTCGATGCTCTTGCGCAACAGCGCGTCGTCATAGGGGCGCTTCTCGAGATATGCCCGGGCCAGGGTGAAGTGCGCCTCTGCAGAGGCGGGCATCAACTCGACCGCCTTCTCCAGAGCCTTGATGGCCCCTGGGCGCTGTCCGAGGGCGAGCAGCACGCGGCCGTGGCTCAGCTGCATCTGGCCATCTTCTGGGGCCATCTTCACCCCCTGAGCCAGCATGTTCTCCGCCTCGAAGGCACGATCAGCCTGCAACAACATCGGCGCCAGGATGCGGACCACATCTACCGGCACACCACCGCCGCGGAACTTGTCGGGGTGGGCCTCGACGAAGCGGATCAGCAGTTCGGGCTGCTGCATGCCCTTCTCCACAACATCTTCGAGCTTCGGCGGTGGCAGTGGAGCCTTGAACGGCACCCGATCTGCCTTGGGTGGCGCTGCCATCTTCGGGCCCACCATGCCGTCGCCGTCTTTGGCAAACGCCTGGGAGGCGAGCGTCGGTGAGATCAGGGCGACCAGCGCGAGACCTCTGACCCATCGGGGCAAGCGGCGAGCAGCTCCGCCACCGTCTGCTCGTGACCCGGCACCTGCACTTGTGGCGCCACATCGGCCCACGGCTGCAACACGAAGCGCCGTTGCGCCAGTAGAGGGTGAGGCAGCGTCAGCCGATCGTGCTGCACCACGTGCTGACCCAACATGAGCAGATCGAGATCGAGGGTGCGAGGGCCCCAGCGGACCACTCTTTCTCGACCATGGTCCAACTCGATGGCCTGCAGCGCGTCGAGGATCTCGAGCGCCCCCACCTGGGTCTGAAAGCCCACGACCTGATTGAGAAATTCGGGCTGCGGCACTCCGCCCCAGGGCGGCGTCACGTACCGCGGGCTCTGCACCAGAGGCCCCGTGGCCAGCGGCGCCATCGCATAGATCGACGACTCCAGCCGTCGAGCCACCACCAGCAGAGTTTCGCCTTTGTTTCCACCGATGCTGATCCACGCCCATGTACTCCTCGACATCGAACAATTCTCCGGGAAGGTACAGGGCCCTTCCCCGTGTTGACAACGCTGGGAGGCGCTGCGTACCGTGGCGCCCCTTGCATCGCACCCAGGGTAAGCCATGCGCGCCGCTCCGACATTCTTCAAGATGCTTCTCACCGCTCTCATCGGCACCGGGCTGCTCGTCAGCAGCGCCGCCGCCCAGGGGCCAGCGCTGCCTGGCGTCGACCTGAAGGACATGGAAGCCGACGAGATCACCGCCCTCGCAGCACTGCTCAGCGAGGGCGCCTGCCCGTGCAACGCCAAGCTCAGCATCACCGAGTGTGTACAGCAGAAGAGCTGCGAGCGGGCCACCAACCTCGCCACCTACGGCGCTGACAAGTTCCGCGAGGGCTTCAGCACCGAAGAGGTCCGCGAGGCCGTGGTGAAGAAGTACCTCGACGACAACGTGACCTTCACCTTCGACTTCAAGGGCAGCTACAAGAAGGGGGCCGACAACGGCCGGGTGGTCATCGTCGAGTACGCCGACTTCGAATGCCCCTTCTGCGGCATCATGAGCCGGGTGCTCAGCGACATCGTCAAAGCCCACCCCAAAGATGTCACGGTCTACTTCAAGCACTTCCCCCTGCCCATGCACCCCTACGGCGAGAAGGCCTCCAAGGCTGCCGTCGCCGCGGGCCTGCAGGGGCAGTTCTGGCCCATGCACGATCTCATCTTCGAGCATCAGGGCATGCTGAACGACCAGAAGTTCGTCGAGCTCGCGGGCAAGCTCGGCCTCAACGCCGAGCGGTTCAAGGTCGACATGGCGAGCCCTGCCGTCGCCCAGATCATCGAGCGCGATCGCAATGAGGGCATCAAGAACCAGCTGACCGGCACCCCCACCATCTACATCAACGGGAAGCTGTACCACGAAGACAAAGCCCCCGACGCCTTCAAGAAGCATGTCGAGGGCCTGCTCAAGCGCTCCACCAAGTAGCGCGCTGCTGGCTGCAGAAGCAGCGGCGATGCCGGGGCTGAAGACACGCCCTGGCGCTCCGGCTCAGCTGTTTTGGGCCCGGAACCATTCCACGAAACGCTTGATGCCTTCTTGCACCGTCACCTGTGGGTGGTAGTCCAACTCCGTCTTCGCCAGGCTCACGTCGGCGAAGGTGCGGCTCACGTCGCCAGGCTGTGAGGGCAGCTGATCAATGACGGGGGACTTGCCCAGGGCCTTGCCGATCTCGTCGATGAGGGCCTTGAGGGTGATCGTCTTCGACTCGCCGAGGTTGTAGATGCGATAGCCTTCGACCCGCTCGATGGCCGCCACCACGCCGTCGACGATGTCTTGCACGAAGGTGTAGTCCCGCGACGAAGAGCCATCGCCGAACATGGGCACCGACTCACCGTTCTCGATGATGCGGGTGAACTTGTGGATCGCCATCTCCGGGCGCTGGCGGGGTCCGTACACCGTGAAGAAGCGCAAGCAGCTCACGTGCATGTTGAAGAGGTGATGGTAGGTGTAGCAGAGCAGCTCGCCGGCCTTCTTCGTCGCCGCATAGGGCGAGATCGGGAAGTCGACGCGATCTGCCTCGCTGAAGGGCACCTTGTCCCGATCACCGTAAACCGACGAAGAAGAGGCGAAGACGAAGCGGTTCACGCCATCGGCGCGGCAACGCTCGAGCAGGTTGGTGGTGCCCTCGACGTTCACCTGCTGGTAGAGGCCCGGGCGCTCGATGCTCGGGCGCACGCCGGCCCAGGCTGCGAGGTGCATCACCCGCTCGGGCTTGAACCGCGCGAAGACCTGCTCGAGCAGATCGCGATCGAGGATGTCACCACGAACCAGCTCGAAGGCGTCATGCTGCAGCGCCGAGGCGATGTTGGCCTCTTTGATGGCCGGATCGTAAAACTCGTTGAAGTTGTCCAGGCCGAGGACCGAGTGGCCCATGGCCAGCAGTCGATCGACTAGGTTCGATCCGATGAATCCGGCGGCGCCGGTGACCAAAATGCGCATCTGACCTCCAATCAGGTCGCGATCTACCACGGAGTCGTGGCGTGATTAAGGGCTCTGATTCTATTGCGCAAAAAACCCGCGCGCGCCGCTCGGCCTACAAAGTAGTCCACTTGACTACATACAACAACCCTCATCGATATCCGACGGATGATTTCACCCTCGAAACCCTTTCGGGCCAATTCTCAGGCCAAAATTTGGACGTGAGCGCGATCTGGGCGCACACTCCGGATGTGAGGTCGAACACGGGGATTTTTCGGAGACCAATGGCCCTCGGGACCGCATGAAAAAAGGCCCTGCGCGGCCTTGGCCCCCTGCCTTTTTTATTGACACTCCGGAAAATCCGCGATTAACCTCCGCCGCATTGCTCGTAACCCAGTTGTTTTACAGGTTTACTACCTAAACCAGAGGCCGTAGAAGGGGTGACCCATGAAGAAGGCGGAACTCATTGCAGAGGTTCATCAGTCCATTGACGGTGAGCTGACCAAGAAGAAGGTGGGCGAGATCATCAACGCGTTGTTCGACGCTGTTGGTGGCTCCATCGTCAAAGACGGCCGTTTCTCCGCGCCTGGCTTTGGCACTTTCACCGTGAAGACCCGTGCTGCTCGCACTGGCCGTAACCCCCGGACCAAGGAGACCATCCAGATCCCCGAGTCCAAGAACGTGGGTTTCAAGCCGGCGCCTGAGCTGAAGAACAAGGTCAACCAGTAATTGATCGGCCCTCTTCGGGTCTAAAAACTCAACGGAGAAGCAAAATGACCAAGCATGAGCTGATCGATGCAGTCCACGAGGCTGTCGGCGGTGACGTCTCCAAGCGCATCACCGGCGAGGTGATCGACGCCACTTTCAAGGCCCTCACCACCGGTCTGGTGGGCGAGGAAGGCCGCGTGTTCATCCCCGGCTTCGGCACCTTCCAGGTGAAGTCCCGCGCCGCACGCACCGGCCGCAACCCCCGCACCGGCGAGGAGATCCAGATCCCCGCCAGCAAGACCGTGGGTTTCAAGGTCGCTGCCGGCCTCAAGGGCAACCTGTAAGTCTCGGTGCCCTGGTGGCGTCGGCCAGCGGCTGGCGCCGCCTCCACACCTCCACCTGGCCGCCTCTCGTGGGCTTTGCCTGGTGATGTGACGAGGTGTTGATCCCTCTGCAATGATTTGTAGGGGGATTTTTGATTTGTAGAGGGTGATGACAGATAGAGGTCTGTCATTTTTGCCATCTTTGACTCCCGATGGCTCCCCCTCCCTGGCTCTCTGACAGTCTGTTGCTCGGCGTTGATCAAGCCTTTGGGGGCCGTTGACACCTATACCCCCCTGTGCTAGAAGGCCGCGTCCAAAGCCATGCCCGTGCCGGGGATGGTTGTGGTCGAAACCCCTGATGGGGCGTGGGCTAGTGGTAAGCCTCCGGACTTTGAATCCGGCTATCGCAGGTTCGAATCCTGCCGCCCCAGCTCTTTCGCTCGAAAGGCGCGAAAACATGGCTCCGGTGAAGATCTTCACGGGCAACTCGAACCCAGAGATGGCACGGGAGATCTGCGCCTACCTCGACACCCCCCTGGGCAACGCCCGGGTGGGGCGGTTCTCCGACGGTGAGATCAACATCGAGATCAACGAGTCGGTCCGTGGGGCCGACGTCTACGTGATCCAAAGCACCTGCGCCCCGGGCAACGACAACCTGATGGAGCTGCTCATCATGCTCGACGCCCTCAAGCGGGCCTCGGCGGGCAGCATCTCAGCGGTCATCCCCTATTATGGTTACGCTCGGCAGGACCGTAAGGTCTCGCCCCGGGCGCCCATCTCCGCTCGACTCGTCGCCGATCTCGTCTCGGTGGCCGGCGTCGGGCGCATCATCACCATGGAGCTGCACGCCGGTCAGATTCAGGGCTACTTCAACGGCCCCGTCGACCACCTCTACAGCTCCCCGGTCATGATGGACTATCTGCGCACGCTCGATCTCAAAGACACCGTGATCGTCAGCCCCGACGCGGGCGGTGTCGAGCGGGCCCGCATCTATGCCAAGCGCCTCAATGCGCAGCTCGCCATCGTCGACAAGCGCCGCAGCGGCCCCAACGTCGCCGAGGTCATGAACCTCATCGGTGACGTCGACGGCAAAGACGCGGTCATCATCGACGACATGATCGACACCGCGGGCACGCTCTGCCAGGCCGCCGAGGCTCTCAAGAAGTTCGGCGCCCGGCGGGTGTACGCCGTGTCGACGCACCCGGTGCTCTCCGGGCCGGCGATCAAGCGCATCTCTGAGAGCGTGATCGAAGAGGTGGTGGTGTCGAACACCATCCCCTTGACCGAGGCCGGCAAGGCCTGCCCCAAAATCAAAGTCCTTTCGGTGGCCTACCTGTTCGGTGAGGCCATCAAGCGTATCCAGGATCGCTCCTCGGTGAGCAGCCTGTTCGAGTGATTTAAAGCTTTTGTCCACCCGCAATGGTGCGGGCTCTATTGAAGAGGAAACCATGGAAACGACAGCCATCCAGACCAGTCTCCGCGAAGGCACCGGCAAGGGTACGAACCGCCGCCTTCGGGCCGAGGGCAAGATGCCCGCGGTGCTGTACGGACACGGCATCGAAGCCCCGGTGAACGTCGTCGTCGACCCCCGGAACCTTGAGATGGCCCTGCGCCATCCCAAGGGCTTCAACGCTCTGCTCCCCCTGAACGTCGAGGGCGCCGGCGCCCACGAGGTGCTCGTCCGCGAGGTGCAGCGTCACCCCGTCTCCCGCCGTATTCAGCACGTCGACTTCGTCGCCCCTGATCCGGCCAAGGAGATCGTGTCGGTGGTGCCCCTGAAGATCACCGGTAAGTCCATCGGTGTCTCCCTCGGTGGCCGCCTGCGCACCCCCTACAAGACCGTCAAGGTGGTGAGCCTGCCCAAGGACATCCCCGCCTCCATCGACATCGACATCACCGAGCTCAACATCATGGACGAGACGAAGGCCAGCGAGCTCAACGTGGCCGAGGGCGCCAGGGTGCTCTTCGACCGTGATTTCGTGGTGGTGAAGGTCGTCCAGGCCCGCGGCGCCAAGAAGAAAGAAGAGGAAGAAGAGGGCTGATCTGCTGCCCGGCGCGCTGTGTGACAACATCGTCCGGGCACAGCCTCTCTCGCGCTCGAAACCCCACAACAGGAACCCCTACACCAGGATCCCACCATGTCTCGTCGACTTGTGGTCGGTCTGGGCAACCCCGGTGCCCAGTATGCCGGCAACCGCCACAACATCGGCTTCATGCTGATCGATCAGCTTGCCGACGACGCAGGGATTCAGGCCTCTCGTTCGAAGTTCAAGGGGCTCTACGGCACAGGCAGCATCAGCGGCGAATCTGTCGCGCTGCTCAAGCCGCAGACCTTCATGAACCTCAGCGGGCAGTCGGTGTCGCCGGCACGCTCGTTCTTCGATGTGGAATTCGACGACATCCTGGTGATCCACGACGAGCTCGATCTGCCGTATGGCACGGTTCGCTTGAAGCTCGGTGGGGGTCACGCCGGCCACAACGGCCTGAAATCGATCATCGCTCAGCTCGGCACTCGGGACTTCGCCCGGCTGCGCATGGGCATCGGCCGCCCCGAGAAGGGCGCGGTCAACCGATACGTGCTGGGGGATTTTGCCTCCGGCGAAGAGCGCGAGTCACTGCCGGCCTTCCTCGACGAGGGCGGCCGGGCGGTGAAGGCGTGGCTCACCGAGGGCATGCGCAAGGCCATGAACTCGGTCAACGCAAGTTAATGTAATTTCTCAGGAACCTGAACAAACACAGGGGCCTGGAAGCCCCACCCAAGTTGGGGAGAGGAGTCGGGACTCGTGGAAAGCTTCATCTGGGCAGCGCCCGCCGCGGGCGTGCTGGCGCTGCTGTTCGCCTTTGTGAAATCGGGCTGGGTCAACAAGCAAGACCCGGGCAACGATCACATGAAAGAGATCGCGCAGAACATCCGTGAGGGTGCCATGGCCTTCCTGGGCCGTGAGTACCGGGTGCTCGCCATCTTCGTCGTCATCGTCGCGGGTCTGCTCGCCTGGGCCAACTCCGGCCAGGAAGACAGCCACGCGCTGATCGCGCTCTCCTTCGTGATCGGGGCCATCTGCTCCGGTCTCGCGGGCTTCTTCGGCATGCGCGTGGCCACTGCCGCCAACGTGCGCACCACCAACGCAGCCCAGAAGGGCCTCGCCCCGGCCCTCCAGGTGGCCTTCAGCGGCGGCGCCGTCATGGGCATGAGCGTGGTGGGCCTGGGCCTCGTGGGCCTCGGCGGCCTGTTCTTCGTCTTCGGCACCACCGGCATGCTCGGTGAGGGTGAGCTGAGCAACCCCGTGCTGCTCAACAAGGTGCTCAACGTGGTCTCGGGCTTCAGCCTCGGTGCCTCTTCGATCGCTCTGTTCGCCCGCGTGGGCGGCGGCATCTTCACCAAGGCCGCTGACGTCGGCGCCGACCTCGTCGGTAAGGTCGAGGCCGGTATCCCCGAGGACGATCCCCGTAACCCCGCCACCATCGCCGACAACGTCGGTGACAACGTGGGCGACGTCGCCGGTATGGGCGCCGACCTCTTCGAGAGCTACGTCGGCGCCATCATCGGCTCGATGATCCTCGGCATGACCTGGATGGGCGGCATGGACAAGGGCAACGAGCTCAACCCCGTGCTCCTGCCCCTCTTCATCGCTGGCGCTGGCATCGTGGTCAGCATCATCGGCACCTTCTTCGTGCGTACCAAAGAGGGCGGTAACCCCCAGCGCGCACTCGACACCGGCACCTTCGGCGCCGGCTTCGTCATGCTCGGCGTGAGCTACGTGCTCATCACCATGATGCTCGGCGACAACGAATTCGGTTACGGCGACACCAAGTACACCGCCATGGGCGTCTTCTGGTCCACCGTGGGTGGCCTCGCCGCCGGTATCCTCATCGGCATCGTCACCGAGTACTACACCAGCGATCACAAGAAGCCCGTGAAGGGCATCGCCGACGAGTCCACCACCGGCCCCGCCACCAACATCATCAGCGGCCTCGGCGTGGGCATGATGTCCACCGCCATCCCCACGATCCTGATCTGCGCCGCGATTCTGCTGGCCTACTACACCGCTGGCCTGTACGGCATCGCCATGGCCGCCCTGGGCATGCTCTCCACCACCGGCATCCAGCTCGCCGTTGACGCCTACGGCCCCATCGCCGACAACGCCGGCGGCATCGCCGAGATGGCTCACCTCGAGCCCAAGGTCCGCGAGCGCACCGACAAGCTCGACGCCGTGGGCAACACCACCGCCGCCATCGGCAAGGGCTTCGCCATCGGCTCCGCCGCCCTCACCGCCCTGGCCCTGTTCAGCGCCTTCGCCACCAAGGCCCACCTCGACTCCATCAACGTGATGGACCCGAAGGTCATGGTCGGTGTGTTCATCGGCGGCATGCTGCCCTTCCTGTTCAGCGCCATGGCCATGAAGGCCGTGGGCCGCGCCGCCTTCAAGATGATCGAAGAGGTCCGTCGTCAGTTCCGGGAGATCCCCGGCCTGCGCGAGGGCAACGCCAAGGCTGAGTACGCCAAGTGCGTCGACATCAGCACTGACGCCTCCATCAAGGAGATGATCGCCCCCGGCCTGCTCGCAGTCATCGCCCCCGTCGTCGCCGGTCTCTACGACCTGCAGACCCTCGGCGGCCTGCTCGTGGGCACCACCGTCGGCGGCGTGATGATGGCCATCTTCATGTCCAACGCCGGCGGCGCCTGGGACAACGCCAAGAAGTTCATCGAGGGTGGCCAGCACGGCGGCAAGGGCAGCGAGGCCCACAAGGCCGCCGTCATCGGCGACACCGTCGGCGACCCCTTCAAGGACACCGCCGGTCCGGCCCTGAACATCCTGATCAAGCTGATGTCCGTGGTGGCCCTCGTCATCGCCCCCGTGCTCTACAAGATGCACAGCGAGAAGAAGACCGCCGAGCATCAGCCCAACCCCCCCGCCATCGAGAAGGTGGTGGACGCTGCCAAGTAAGGCGGCCGTTCTGGGCAGAGATGTTTTGGTCAGGGGGGTAATCACCCCTTGATCGGCGAGCAGGGATCCCATACCTTGCTCGCCCGTTCGCGTAAGGGCCTCCGTTTCGGGGGCCTTTTCACGAGCGTCCTATTTCATCACTGGGTCAGCACCGCGAGGTGTATGACCTGCTCCCTGCTCGTGACAGTGCGTCACGGGCTGCTCAACCCATGGGGAGAAGCACTATGGCATCGTCCACGCAGTCTTTCCGACTGCCGAAGATCGAGAAGCTCCGCAAGTACGAGCTGATCTACATCCTTCAGCCTGAGGTCACCGACGAAGGTCGTGCGAAGCTCGAGGGTCGAATCAACGAGGTCTACGAGTCCGAGAAGATTCAGATCGTCAAGCGTGAAGAGTGGGGCAAGCGCAAGCTCGCCTACGAAATCAAGCACACCCCCAGCGGCACCGACTGCTCCAAGGGTATCTACTTCTACACCGTCTTCGCCGCCCTGCCTGGGGTCACCCAGGAGATCGAGCGTCGCCTGCGGTTGAACGATGACTGCATTCGTTTCATGACCATCAAGCTCGACGAGGACTACTCCCTCGAGGCCGCCCTCGCCGAGGCCGGTGCCCCTGAGAGCGATGCCAAGGAGGCTGCAGCCAATGCGTGATGCACGTTTTGATCGTCGTCGTAGCCGCCGCAAGGTCGATCGGTTCCTCGCCGACAAGACCCTGGTGATCGATTACAAGGATCCCTCGATCCTCAAGTACTTCATCACCGAGCGCGGCAAGATCGTGCCCCGCCGTGTCTCTGGCCTCACCGCCAAGAACCAGCGGAAGATCACTCAGGCCATCAAGCGCGCCCGCATGGTCGCCCTGATGCCCTTCACCACCGCCAAGGCCCACTGAGCCCAAAGGAGTCGATCATGAAGGTCATTCTGCGGGAGAACGTGTCCAACCTCGGTCACATCGGTGACGTCGTGGCCGTGAAAGATGGCTACGCCCGTAACTTCCTCTTGCCCCGTAACCTCGCTGTGCCGGCGAACGATCGCCAGCTCAAGCGGGTCGAGCACGAGAAGCGCATCATCGAGCGCAAGTCCGCCACCATGAAGGTGGAGGCCGAGGGCCGCAAGGCCAAGCTCGACAAGGTCACCCTCACCATCTCCAAGGCCGTCGGCGAGAACGAGAAGCTCTTCGGCTCGGTCACCTCCATGGAGATCCAGGCCCGTCTCAAGGACGAGGGCTTCGAGGTGGATCGCCGCAACATCCAGCTCACCGAGAACATCAAGCACGCTGGTGTCTTCGAGGTCTCCGTGAAGCTGTTCCGCGACGTCGTGGCCACCATCAAGGTGCACGTCGTGGCCAAGAACCCGCCCCCCGTCAAGGCCGAGGAGGCCCCCGCTGAGGAGGCACCCGCCGCCGAGGCTGCCGCCGAAGAGGCCGTCGAGGCCTGATACCCCCCTGACCTACCCCACTCGACCTGAGGCTCAAGCCTCGGGTCGGCTGCTCCGTTCACCGGAGCATGCATCTTCAGCCTCCCACATCCGGTTTCGTCATCGATGGTCGTTATCAGATCGTCGATCACATCGCCTCCGGTGGTGTCGGCGCCATCTACCGCGCCGTACAGCAGCCCATCGGGCGGGTGGTGGCCGTCAAGCTGCTCTCACAGGAGATCCCACCACACAGCAATGGGTGGGATCGATTCCGTCGGGAAGCTCAGGTGCTCAGTCTGTTGCGTCACCCGCACATCGTCAGTTGCCTCGACGCCGGCGCCATGCCCAACGGTCAGCCCTACTTGATCATGGAGTACGTACCTGGCCAGACCTTGAGCGATCTGCTCGAGGGAGAGCCTCTATCCATCGACGAGATCATGGCCATCAGTCGGCAGATCGCCCTGGCCCTCGCCGGGGCCCACGCTGCCGGCATCACCCATCGAGATCTCAGCCCTGACAACGTGCTCATCGATGCCCAGCCGGGCATGCCGCGTCATGTGCGGCTCATCGACTTCGGCCTCGCTGGCCTGACCCGAGCGATGCAGAGTCACCTGGGTGGACCTGATTTGACGGCGCCGGGCACGCGCATGGGCACACCCTGGTACACCCCACCAGAGCAATCCCCAGGGCCCAAGGGTGACCTCTACAGCCTGGGGGTGATCATGTTCGAGATGCTCACGGGTCAGGTCCCCTTCTCTGATCGAGATCCTGTGGCATTGCGCATGGCTCACACCTGGTCGGCCCCACCAGAGCCCCAGAGCGTGTCCACACGGGCCCTACCGCCAGCACTTTGCGCTCTGACTCTGGCATTGCTGGCCAAGAAGCCCGCAAATCGACCTCATGACGCGGTCATGGTCGCCGAGAGCATTCGCCAGCTGACGCACGCACACCAACCCGTTGATGAGGAGCAGACCATTGTCGAGCACGTGGTGAAGGGGGAGCTCACCGAAGCGCCATCAACAGAGTTTCAGGGGCTGAAGGGGTTGTTGGCCCGAATCATGGGCAAGGCGTGACAGCTCAGTGGCGGGTGAGTTTGCTGATCAACTCGAGCTGAGAGTGCACCCCCAGCTTGCGGTACACCGACTTGATGTGATTACGCACCGTGTGCTCGCTGATCTTGTAGTCGAGCGCGATCTGCTTGGGCGCCAGGCCTGCCCTCAGCGCCTTCACCATGTCCCGCTCTCGAGGAGATAGGCGCTCCAGCTCGTCGAGGGCGGCGCCCTGAGCTTCTTCGATGGCTTGTTGCACTGTGTGCAGCAGGGTCTGAGCGGTACATGGTTTGGTCAGGTAGGCGCTTGCCTTGGCGTCATTGATCGCCGCCATGGCGGAATCGAGATCTGCGTTCCCCGTGATGATCAAGCGCGCGCTGTCAGGATATTGAGCCTTGACCACCTGCAAGAGCTCGAGGCCTGACTTACCCGGTAAACACAAGTCGGTGAGCACCGCATCGAAGTCGTCACTGCGCTCGAGCACCTGCTCGGCAGCTTCGGCGTTTGCCACCCACTCGACATCAAACCTCGACTCCAGCACTTGCTGCCAGAATCGTCCGACTTGAACATCGTCCTCTACAAGTAGGACCTTTGATCGACCACCTTGGATCACGTGTTCCCCCAAACAGCTCCACAGCACTCATGAACGAATAAACGCATCTCGTCTCGTTCATTCGGAAAATTCATGCAAGGACTATAGCCGCATGTTCTACTTTGGCACACCGCATTTCCGAAAAAGAGCGTTCCCTCTTAGCTTCTTTTTATTTTTTCTAATCCTATTCAGTACTTCCGCTCGGGCAGACCCTGATCCGGGGCGAATTCTGCTCTATCCCACGATTTCCCCCGCTGATCGCATCCTGCTCCAGGGCCGGGTGATCGAAGACAAAGGGCACGCGAAGCCTTCGGCGAGCCGCAGCCGGCTCAAGAACCTCTGGAACACTGCCCGAACGCTGGAATCCGACGAGATCGAAGATGCACAGGTGGAGCTGGTCATCGGGCGAGAGCGTGTCGTGGCCACCACCGACGACGATGGGGTGTTCCACGTGGATCAGCCCACGACCCATGGTCCACTGGCCCTCGGCCCACAGGTGGTCAAAGCACGCTTGATCGATGATCGCGGTCACCCCACACCTCCAACCGAGGATCACATCTTCGTCCTCGGCGAGAGCCCACTGATTCTGGTGAGCGACTTCGACGATACGGTCATGCACAGCGGCGTGACCCGTAAACGCGATTTGCTCAAGAATGCCCTGTTGAAAAACGCTGCTCAGCTCAAACCAGTGGCCGGCGCTGGGGCAGCGTATACCCGCTCACTTAAGGGATCGGTCGATGCGGTGGTGTACTTGAGCGGGTCACCTCAGAACTTCATCACCCGTATCCGGGCATTCCTCGAGATCAATGGTCTGCCGCCTGGGGCCATCATCCTGAAGAACTTCGGCATCGGTGAGGGCGCTGATCCGATCTTCGATCAGCTCAGTTACAAAGGCGCCCGCCTTGAAGGGCTGGCTCGAGCTTTTCCCAAAGCACGCTTCATCCTGGTGGGCGATGCTGGGGAGAAAGATCCGGAGATCTACCGAGCCTTCGCGCGCAAACACCCTCAACAGGTGCTGAAGACCGTGATTCGTCGAGTGAAGGGTGCCGCGATCGCCCCTGATCGAGTGAAAGGCATGCATGTGATCGATGACTTCACTCACATCGATCTGACAGCCATGAGCCACTGATTTTTTGCCTTCTGACCGGCCGGGCTTACCATGCTCGTCTGATGAAGTGTCCTCGCTGCGATTTCAAACTGAAGACCGGCGCCCTTTACTGTGGGCGCTGCGGTCTCGCACGCCCACGGGACGAGCACGCGGTGGATCCCCTGCTCGGCGCCACCCTCGGCGGGCGATATCGCGTGGAGCGCCGAATCGGCGCCGGCGGTATGGGTACGGTGTACCGCGGCGTGGACACCCGCCTCGGACAGCCTGTGGCCATCAAGGTGCTCCACGAGCGCTTCACTCGGGATCCACAGATCCTGCCCCGCTTCGAGAACGAAGCCCTGGCCTGCGGTCGCTTGATCCACCCCAACCTGGTGACGCTGCACGATTATGGGCAGGACAAAGGCCTGGCCTACGCGGTGATGGAGTACTGCCAGGGCATCTCGTTGTCCCACCTGCTCCGGCGCCACGATCGTCTGCCCATGTCCCTGGCGGTGGAGCTCATCATTCAGGTGGCTCAAGCCCTCGAGGTGGTGCACGAGGGTGAGGTGGTGCACCGGGATCTCAAGCCCGACAACATCTTGCTCGTGGAGGTCCGCCCGGGCCGATACCACGTGAAGCTGCTCGACTTCGGCATCGCCAAGTACCTCGACGAGGAAGGGCCGGGCCTGACTCAGGCGGGCATGGTCTTCGGTACGCCGGAGTACATGGCCCCAGAGCAGGCCAAGGGAGAGCAGGTCGACCGTCGGGCAGACATCTACGCTCTGGGCGTGATTTTGTTCGAGCTTCTGGCGGGTCAGGTGCCCTTCAGCGGCAAGAACCGCATGAACCTCATGCACCAGCACGCTCACGATACGCCCCCAGAGCTGGAGGCTGTGGCCCCGGTGAGTCTGCCCGAGGCCCTCACCGAGGTGGCGATGTCCTGCCTTGAGAAGAACCCGGAGCATCGCCCCCAGACGGCGATGGGTCTGATCGAGCTGCTGGAAGAGGCCCTCGCCGAGGCTGGGGAGGTCTCGAGCCACACCACCGCCGAGCCGGCGATCTCAACCCAAATCACGCCGCCAGAGGGGCCGGCGGTGGCCATGTCTCCACCGCCGACACGCATCAATGATGCTGGGGCCTCCCTGGCCCCCATGACCACGTGGGCGCTGCCCGGCCGCGGCTCGCTGGCCGTCGCCGGCGCGTTGCTGTGTGTGTTCGTCGGTACCGCGGCGTGGGTCTGGTCACCTGACGGGCAGGGCAAGTCGGGGACCACCGATGCGCCCACGCAGACCACCGCGAGCCCCAAAGCACAATCAGAGCAAAAGCCCGCTGGACACACGGGCGCGAGACCTGAAGCTGGCACCAAGAGCCAACCCAAGGGCCCGGCTGATTTGATGGTCTGGGTGGGTGAGCCGCAAAAGGCCGACACGGTGGTCAAAGCGCCCAAGGCCGATCCTGAGCCTCCGAAGCAGAAGCACGCGCAGGCGCCCAAGCCCGTGTCACCCAAGCAGGTGACGCCAAAGCCAGCCGCGCCGCCCAAGCCCGAGATCACGGCAGAGCAACGGGCGGCGGAGCGAGCCCGCCGGGCCGCCGAAGCAGAGGCAAAGGCGGAGCGCCAGGCACGAGATCAGGCACAGCGTCTGCTCGGGGAAGCCCGCCGCTTCTTGAAGCATGGCAAGCTCGATGACGCAGATCGCACGGTGAGTCAGGCGCTGAAGACCGTGCCTGATCAAGCCGAAGCCATCGCCTTCAAGGCGCAGCTGGGCCAAATCCGCCGTGAACTCGCCGAAGGTCGTCAGCTCTTCGAAGATGGAGACTGCGCCCGGGCGGTGAAGACGCTCAACCCCGTGCTCGAAGTGTCTCCAGGAGCCCCAGGGGTGAGCCACATCATCAACAACTGCCGTAAGAGCATGCCACCGAAGAAGCTCTGATCACGCCTCGCGTCAGAGCCCCAAGGCCCGCTTGAGGGCACCCTTCGCGTCTTGATCGCTGGCACGCTGGGTCCACCCCAACAACCACCACACTTGCGGATCGTCGAGCTGGCGGGTGAGTGCGAGCAGGATGGCACTGGCCTCATCGTGTCGGTCGAGGCGGGCGAGGGCGAGGGCCTGAGCGTATCGGATCCGGGCATCGGAGGGGGCCACGGGGCTCAAGGCGTCGAAGGCCCGCTGATGCTGGCCTTTGCTCAGCTCGAGCAACCCCACCATGGCCGAGGCGCGGCCAGCTTCGACGCCGGTGAGCTTCCGCCGCTCTTTCTGGGCCTTCCAGCCTGAAACCAGGGCCTGCAGCATGGCCGCAGGGGCCTGAGCTTCAGGGCGCCACCACCGATCGAGGGCGGCATCGCTCTGCTGCTTCAAGAAGCCGGCAAGCTCTCTTCGGGCAGCGTGAATCTCAGGGCCAATGAACCCAGCCTCGAGGGCATCGTCCATGGCCTTGAAGGCGCCATCGGGGCCAGCGAACCGGCCCACCCGACCTTTGTCGAGGGCTGACTTGAAGGTGCGCCGGGGTCCGGCGAGTGGATCTTTACCCGCATCACCAGCCTGGCGGGCAGCGAGCTCAGACTCGGCCTGCACCTTCTCAAGATCATCGGCGTCAGGGGCCAGCTGTATGTACAGCCTGTACGCGACGACGGCCCCAGCGGGGTTCTTGGCGTACATCCGCGCCCGGGCGAGATCCCGGTAGAGGGGCGCCTCCTTTGGGTATGCCTGAACCGCCTCTTGGAAGTCGCGGCTGGCAGCCTGATAACGCCCTTCGTTGTAAGCCGCTCGAGCCGAATTCACGATGGGGCGAGGATCATCCTCGCTCGTGGGGGCCTCGGTGGGTGGCGTCTCGGCAGACTCGTCGGCGAAGGCCGACAGGGACACTGAGATCGACAAGGGCACCGAGAGCGAGAGAGACAACATCAACCTGCGCATGCTCACCACCATTTGGGCCAACCTCCAGGCCAGTCGAAGGCGAAGCCGCCGCCGAGCATGTACGACATCGTGAGTCGATCACCGGGCCACCACTCCATCTCCAGGGCGGTGGCGGCAAACCAGTCTTCGGTGATGTGGTAGCGCACCCCCAGCTCCATGCCCAGCGTCAGGGTGGTGCGCCCTGCAGAGGTATCTTTCGGCGCCGTGGCCGGCCCCGCAGCGTCAGGATCAGTGCCCTCGATCTCAAAGGATTCGAAGCTGAGCACCAGCCCGGCGAGGGCATAGGGCTCGAAGGGGCCAGTGGGCCGCCTCACGCCCACCCAGGCAGGTTTGATCACCCACCGGCTGAGATCGTTGAGGGTGGCTTCGTCACCGCCGGACAGCCGACCATTTGATGGACCACCGCCCCCAGCGTACATGAGCGACAAGGGCTCAATCATGAGGGTCTCCCCTCGCCAGCCGACGCCGAGCTCGAGGCCGGTGAAGGTGACCGACTCGTCGAGGCGGCTCAGCTCGAGCCGGTCTCCGCCAACGTCGAAGTCACCATCGAGCATGGTGAGCCCCCGCAAGCCAAGGCGCACATAGTAGGGATGCGCAGTGGTCACGGGATCAGGGGGCGGCAGGAAGCCTTCGAGGAACCCGCTCTTGGCCACGAGGTCGACCTTCACGGGGGTCCGCTGGCCTTCGGCGACCTTGGCGGTGACCTCGTGGGGCTGATAGCCGTCCGCTTGAATGCGCAGCACGTGCGTGCCGGGCTTCATGGGGTACTCCCCAGGCTTCTCAGCAAAGACATCTTTGCCCAGATAGACGACGGCGTGGGCTGGGGTATAGGCGAGCTTCACGCGTCCGCCTTCTCCCCTGAGCGTAAAGACCACGGCGACGACCTTGTCCGACTTCAACGTGGCGGGCTGGCTGGCCTCGATGTGGCCGGGGGCTGTCGCCCTGAGGGTATGATCCCCCACGGGCAGCTCGTACACCCCGCTCCCCTGACCCAGTCGCTGCTCTCCGGCCCAGATCTCCGCAGTCTCGGGGGTGACCTTCACCTCGACCTGCGCAAAAAACCCGCCCAGCTTCTTGAGAGCCTTCTGCGCCACGGTGGGCAGATCGTCACCCCGAACGGTAAAGGTTTGTGGCGCCCCACCCGCTGCTGGCGTGCGCACCAGCTTCATCACGAAGGCGCCGCTCTGCTCGTCTCGGGTGACGGCGGCGTCGACCCGTGCGCTGAGGCCGAGCTGTCGACCGATCTCTCCAAGCGGGGTCTCGCACCGGGCGCTGTCGTCGAGGCAGCCGAGGTTGTCGAACTTTGCAGGGGGCAGCTGGTCGATCCACGCGTCGAGCTGAGTCTCGGTGATCAAATGCTGTTGAGTGGCTGATCCTTTGGCGGCCTCGGCGACGGCCTCACGTACATCGGGGCCATAGTCTCCAGGGAACCGCCACAGGATCGAGCCCTCTCCGGGATCGGCAAGGGCTGGCGCTGCCCACAGGCAGAGGGCGAGGGCCCAGACCCACAAGCCTCGGGGGGGTGATGATGGGGTGACTTGATGCATGTGATTCCTCGATCTGAGTCGTCGCCAGCATCAAGGGAGACAGCAGCTGCGGCAAAAAACTTCCGCCGGATTGAGCGGGCGGTGCCCAAGCACGGCCGTCCGCTCAAGCGTCGTCAGGCAACCGCTTGGGATCTTCCGGAATCGGGCGGGGGACCAGCTGGAAGTCTTCCGGGCGCATCGGGATCATCTCCCACTCCGTCCAGCCGCCGTTCAGCTTCTGTCGTTTGTAGGCGATGGGCAGCACCCCCCGATGCTGACAGACCCGCCAGAAGAGCGGCCAGATGCGCTCTTCGTCGTCGCAGAACTGCACCTCGAGCAGGATCTTGTTCTGCTGAGGGCTGCTCAAGCGCGTCTGAAGGTTGAACTGCCCGTCTTCGTTTTCGAGACTGCGGCCGCCCACCTCTACGGTGCGGCCACGGTACTCGAGGCGAAATCGATACTGGTGCACGGTGTAGTCCATGCTCGATGGCTTACAAGAAATGCAGCGGCAGGCCAACGCTGTTGTATCTGATCTGTGAGCATTGCACGGAAAACAGCGCCTCATGGGCGCTTGTGTTAGAGGTGCTAACACAACAGCGGACCGAGTCAGGGTTCGTGAGGCGCGAGTGAGGAGCACGGAGCACCCGCAGGCAGGCTCATAGGCCCGTCGAGGACAGCTCCGTGCACCTCGCGACGTGCTGATGCCCAGACAGGCGAAGGTATCTGGCTCTGCCAGACAACTTGTAGTCGACAAAGGCGAAGCCGACGGAGCGAAGAGTTGCCCATCGGGTACCTTCGTCTGGCTGGGCTCGATAACACTGCCTTCCTGGCGACGGGAGCTGTTTTGTTGGGACCTCTTGGAAAGCAGACCATGGCTGGCGCTCGACCCTCATTGATCCGACGGCTGCTCAAGTGGGCTCTGATCTCGAGCCTGGTGTTGATGCTGCTCGGCGTCGGCACGCTCGTCGGCGGGTACATCTACTTCAGCCGCGACCTGCCCGATCTCGAGACCCTCGACGACTACCAGCCCCCTCAGGTCACCCGCATCTACGCCGATGACGGCAAGACCCTCATCGCCGAGCTCTTCACCGAGCGCCGTACCGTCGTGCCCCGCAAGGACATCCCCGACGTGATGGTGAAGGCCATGCTCGCCGCGGAGGACGCCGACTTCTACGAGCACGAAGGCCTCGACTACATGGGCATGGCCCGGGCGTTGTGGAAGGCGGTGCGATCAGGGCGCATCAAGGGCGGCGGCAGCACCATCACTCAGCAAACGGTGAAGACGTTCCTGCTCAGCCCCGAGAAGACCGTCTCTCGTAAGGCCAAAGAGCTCATCCTTGCCCGACGCATCGAGGAGAAGCTCACCAAAGACGAGATCTTGTACCTGTACCTGAACCAGATCTACTTCGGTCATGGTCGATATGGGGTGCAGGAAGCCGCCCGGTTCTACTTTGGCAAGGACATCGGCCAGGTGAACCTCGAAGAGGCGGCCCTCATCGCCGGGCTGGTGCAGTCTCCGAACCGCCTCTCCCCATTCCGCCACCCCGACAGGGCTTTTGCTCGACGCACCTATGTGCTCGATCAGATGGGGCAGAAGGGGTTCGCGCCCAAAGACGCTGTCGACGCAGCCAAGGGTCGACCCATCAAGCTGGTGCCCTTCACCGAAGTGAACCCCGAAGAGGCCGGGTGGTTCGTCGACGCCATCCGTCGTCAACTCGTCGATGCCCTGAAGCCCCTGGAGATCGATCTCTACACCGCGGGGCTGCGGGTGGAGACCACGCTGAACCTCGATCGACAAAAAATGGCCATGAAAGCGGTGTTGAAGGGCCTGCGTGGGGTGGACGCTCGCCAGAAGTATACAGGCAAGCTGAAGCGCCTCGACAAGGCAGGCCGCACACGGTGGCTCGCCAAACGCGCCCAGGCTCTCGGTGACAAACCGCCGGCCAGGAACAAGGCCACCGAGGGCGTGATCACCCAGGTGAGCAAAGCCGAGCTGGTCGTCTCTTTCGGGGTGGGCACCGCCACGATCCCCACGAGCACCCTCAACCGCTTCCGAAACGAAGAGAAGGCCTTGCCCTTCCAGGTGGGCCACGTCGTCCCTGTGAAGATCCGCGACGACGGCCCCAGCCACCCCGAGCAGATGCACGCCTCGCTGCAGGTGGGGCCCCAAGGGGCGCTGGTGGTCATCGATCCGGTGACCCGAGACGTGAAGGCCATGGTGGGTGGGGATGATCACGGTGGGCAGCCCTTCAACCGGGCCATGTTGGCGAAGCGTCAGCCCGGCAGCGCCTTCAAGCCCTTCGTTTGGGGTGCCGCCTACGAGACAGCCCGCTTTACACCCGCCACGGTGATGCTGGACGCCCCCGAGACCTGGCCGATGCACGGCGAGAAGTGGTGGAAGCCCCGCAACTACACCCAGAAATACCGTGGGCCCATGCGCCTCAAGGAAGCCCTGGCGAAGTCGGTGAACAGCATCGCGGTGAAGCTACTCTACGACGTCAAGGTACCCACGGTGCAGCGCTTCGCCCGCAACGCCGGCATCGAGTCGCCGCTCACCGACAACCTGACCCTGGCCCTGGGATCCAGCGAGGTCTCCCCCCTCGAGCTGGCCAACGCCTACGCCACCATCGCCTCAGGCGGTCGGCGTGGGCCCCCGAGGATGATCACCGCCATCGAAGACGCCGAAGGGCGCCCTGTGGAGACGCCGTTGACGGCGCCCTGGTCCTCTGAAGAGATGATCGCCCCCGAGGTGGCCTGGCTGCTGCGGGAGACCATGCGAGGTGTGGTCCGCCCCGGAGGCAGCGCCTACCGCGCCTTCAAGAGCCTCGATCGACCCATCGCGGGCAAGACGGGCACCACCAACGAGGCCCGTGATCTGTGGTTCGTGGGCCTGTTGCCCGAGGCGGTCATGGTGGGTTGGGTGGGCTTCGACGATCGCACACCGGTGGGTCGTAAAGAGACCGGCGGCAAGGCTGCCGCCCCCATCGTGCGCGCTTACGTCGACGCCGCAGCCTCTGATGACGATCTGCCCGGATGGCCTGATGCCCCAGAAGGGGTGGAGCAGGTCACCATCGACAAGGAGAGTGGTCTGCGGGCGCCGCCCGGCGCCAAGGGTGTAGACGAGTACTTCCTCGCAGGCACCGCCCCCAAAGAGGTAGCCCACCCCAAGGGCACCATCGACGCCGGCAACTTTTTCATGGAAGACGCCGGCGGCGGCTGGGATGTACGCCCGGTGAGTCCGACGCCTGTGAAACCCGTGAAGCCCGCGCCGGATCGACCGAGCTTCGACCCAGAAGACCTGCCCCAATAACGCGACCCGATGCACGCCTTCGATCTCACCACACTCTGGCCACACACTGCCCTCGAGCAGCTCGTGATCGAGATGGACGAGGCGCCCTGCGGGCCTGTGTCCGCGCTGGCCTTCGACGAGAGCGGCGAGCGACTGGTGGCTTCAGTAGGCCCCGTCGTGCTCGTGCTCGACCGTGATGCCCAGCGTTTGATCTCCAGCGTGGTCACGAACAGCGAAGAGGTCACCGCGGAAGAGTTGGACCCTGGGGACGTCGAGCAGGCCGAAGATGTGGATGCAGAGGGGCTGTTTCCCGGGCTCTATGCACATCGACTCCACGTCTCTCGAGGCGCCGAATATGTCGCTGTGGAGTGGGTAGGGGATCCGAGCCCGGGCAATATGGTCAGTCGCTTTGGCGTGATCTACGACATGACGCGACGACGACGTATCCATCGCACCAATCCTTACGATGGATATGGTGTTGATGCCCTCGATGGGATGTCGATGTGTCACCACAACGAGCATGTGATCGTCGAGGTGACCCGCTCAGATGTGCCCATGACCGAGCGGGTCGATCTGCGCAGCGGTGAGGTGAGACCCGCTCGAGCACCAGAGGCTCAACAGACGCCCACCCCACCCCAACCTCGCCTCTCTCTCCTCTGGACAAGTGCAGACGGCCAGTGGCGCGGGTGGTCCCATCGCGACGCTTTTCACAAAGATTGGGGTGATTATGGAGGCCTTGTGCCGGTGGGCAGAGAGGTGATCCTCGAGCGCACTGACATTGGAGACGTGATCCACCTGTCGCCCCCTGCCCCCCTGCCCTGGCCGAGCCCCTTTGCGTGCCACAAGGCCATGGGCAGAGTCGCCTGGGCAGTGGGCGCTCAGATCGTCATCGACACCATCGGCTGAGCGCACAGCACGATCAGTCCCAGAGCCACCACGCCACGCTGAAGGCTGCGGCGCCGACGATCAATCCGGTGTACGCCACGATCGAATAGCCGTGGGCCGTGTCGGCATGATCCTGCCACTCTCGCACGCTGCCAGCGTCGTCACGGGCGCTGATCTCACTGGCGGTGAGGCCCCCGAAGATCACAGCAGCGCCGAGGGCGGTACCGCCGCTGGCGACGAGCCACCAGGGTTTGTCAGGTGATCCTGACTGACCCACGAGCGGGTCTTCAGACCCACCGGGGATCAACGTCACCTCGATGGTCTCCTGCTGGCCACGACGCACGGTGAAGCTCGGCCGGGCCACGGCATAGCCCTCTCGGGCGATGTGGGCAAAGTGAGGGCCGATGACCAGGCTGGTCTTGAAGGGTGTGCGGCCCATGGTCTGGGCGTCGCCGTCGAGTCGCACTGATGCGCCCGGTGGATCAGAGATGAAGATCACCTCGGGCTTGAGTTGGGCGATCTTCAGCTCGGCCATCTCTCGGCCAGAGCGAGGCGGGTTCAAGGCGAGATATTGCTCAAAACGCCCGACAGCCCGGGCGTGCTGCCCCATCTTCTCGAGGACCAGG
This sequence comes from Bradymonadia bacterium, assembly GCA_046290225.1. GTDB lineage: Bacteria > Myxococcota_A > Bradymonadia > UBA7976 > UBA1532 > JBKAGE01. The sequence continues at coordinate 347,881 of JBKAGE010000035.1, forward strand.
CCCTGGTTGGCCAGGATGCCCGGCCTCGGATCTGTGTCGTAGGCCTGCTGCAGTAAACGCAGGGCCTGCATGTATCGGCCTGCGTTGAAGGCGTCGTCTGCAGCGGCCTCGAGATCAACGGCTCGCTGCCTGCCGTGGGCGGGATCCACCGACACGGCCAGGATACAGAGGCAGAGCGTCACGACACCGCGATTGAAGATCCAGGGCATAGAGCCATCTCCCGCGTCTGCCTGATGGTAGACACCGAGCCGCCAAACTCAAGTTGAAGTCATGCTATGGTCGTGCTGTCGATCGTAGATCGGGAGCCCCTGGTTACAGTGCAACACACAGCCTTGCTCAACACTGTCATCGAAGGCCGTTACCGCCTTGATGAGATCCTGGGCCACGGGGCCTCCGGAGTGGTGTTCAAGGCGGCACAGATCAGACTGCACGATCGGCCCTGCGCGCTGAAGGTGCTGCGCCTCGACAGTGAGCTGCCCCAAGGGCGAGCCCGCTTTGCTCGAGAGCTGAAGATCATCACCGAGATGCGCAGCCCCTACATCGTCGACGTCCTTGACTCCGGGGCCCTCGAAGATGGCAGCCCCTTCATCGTGATGCAGCTGCTCAACGGTCAGACTGTCGATGATTACATCAAGACCGCCGGGCCGCTCTCACCCACCCTGGCGGTCACTCTGGCAGTACAGATCCTCGAGGGTTTGAAGGTGGCTCACCGCTCGGGGGTGATCCACCGGGATCTCAAGCCCGCCAATGTGTTCTTGAACATGAAAGACGGGGTGATCACCCACGGGAGCATCCTCGACTTCGGCCTGGCCAAGCACATCGGCCCCGACGCCGGGCCCGCCCTCACCGAGCAGGGCATGGTGGTGGGCACGCCCACGTACATGGCCCCGGAGCAGTTCCTCCGAGAGCCCGTCGACGCCCAGGCCGATCTCTACGCAGCAGGCTGTCTGTTGTATTGCATGCTCGCGGGCCGATCGCCCTTTCGCATGGAGGATCCACTCCCACCAGAGGTGGGCCACCTGCACGGGATCGCCCGAGTGGCCTGGCTGCACATCAACCAGGCGCCGCCGCCCATCGCCGGCCTCTCCCCTGCCCTGTGGTCCCTCGTGGAGAGCCTGCTCGCCAAACGCCCGATGCGCCGCAGCCCCGACGCCGAGACAGCCCGGCTGGCCCTCATGAACACCCCGGAGTTCCGCCAGGGCCCCCGAGGTGCCTCTACAGATCCCGACACGACGGTGATGGATCCAGAGCAGATGGCCGAAGTGCTGGGGATGGCCGACCACACCGAGGATGAAGATGACGAGGCGTCGACACCCTGGTGGGTGCTGGCGTTGACGCTGTGTGCCCTCGCCGCGGTGGGCGTGGGGATCGGGACATGGATCGCATGGTGATCGATCCACTCATCGGCGAGGTGCTCATCGGCCGATATCGGCTGGACTCGGAGCTGGGCCAGGGCGGGATGGGCGTCGTGTACCGCGCGGTCGACCTCAAACTGCATCAGCGCCCGTGCGCCGTGAAGGTGCTCACGGGGCTCAACGGCGATCCTCAAGCCCTCGCTCGCTTTGACCAGGAAGCCCAGGTCATCGCCACCCTCACCAGCCCCAACACAGTCCGGGTATACGACACGGGCACGCTCGCCGACGGCCGCCCCTTCATCGCCATGGAGCTGCTCTCGGGCACGAGCCTCGAGGCAGCCCTCAAGCGAGAGAAGGTCCTCGATCCGGCTCGGGCGCTGAAGATCATCATTGGTGTGCTCTCTGCCCTGGAAGAAGCGCACCAGGCGGAGGTGATCCATCGAGATCTCAAGCCCGCCAACATCTTCCTGGTACACGACGCCACTGGCCGCGAGCACCCCAAAGTGCTCGACTTCGGTGTGGCCAAGGCGCTCACTGTCGACGACAGCCCCGGCCTCACCACAGGCGACGGCATCATCGGCACGCCGTTCTACATGGCCCCCGAGCAATTCACTCGAGAGCAACTGTCACCGCAAACAGATCTGTACGCCGTGGGGCTGGTGCTCTTCGAAATGCTCATCGGACGTACGGCTTTCCTACCGGAAGATCCCGTGCCCGAGTCACTGCAGACCATGCCACCAGAGTATCGACTCGGCTGGCTGCACGTGAATCGCAGGCCTCCGAAGATCGACGGGGTCGTGCCTGATCTCGGGGCCCTGATCTCGAGCCTGCTGGCGAAGTCGCCTGATGGTCGACCGAGCTCGGCCATGGAGACGCTGTCACGTGTGGAGCGTCTGCCTCACCCCTGCGCCGAGCAGCCTCGAATCGTCAATGACGAGACCGCCTGGGTGGGCCGCGTACGACGCAGCAGCGCGCACCGGGCTCGATGGGCCCTCGCTGCAGGGGTGGTCGCGGGCCTCGCAGGGGCAGGCGCCTATCAATGGATGAAGGCACCTGCCGACGCACCTGCGCAGCCCGAGCACGTGGTGAACGTCAGAGCTGTGGAGCCTCCGCCAGGCAAGGTGGCGGTGGCACCAGAGCCCGAAGGCTCATCGCCGCTGGTGCACCCCGTGCTGGAGATCGACGCAGGTGAGATGGGTGAGGCCAGCAACATGGGTGAATCAAAGGCCGTCGCTGCAGATGAGCCGGCCACCGAGGTGAAGCCCGCTCCGTCAGAAGCTGACCCTACATCGCCCCGCCCCACCGCCAAATCTTCGAGCCGGCGTCGCAGCCGCCGACGTCGAGCCGACGCCAGGGCAAACACACCCACGAGCCCTTCAAAGGGCCGCAAGACATCACCAGACGACACGGGCAAGGGCCGAAAAGGGTTGTACTTTTGATGAAGTGGCTCACCTTTTCAGCGGTGGTGACGATCTCGGCCGGGTGTGTCGATCGAGAGGCGCCGGAGTGCATCTCCCCTGATGACTGTCCGGTGCAGAGCCCGCTCTGCGTCGACGAAGTGTGCACAACGGGCAAGCTGCCTGATCCTGATCAAGGCGTCAGCGGGGGTTCTGGCGGTGGCTTTGGCGGTGGCTTTGGCGGCAGCGGGGGCATGGGTGGCAGCCCAGGTGGTGGCTTCTTCGATCCATGTATGTCGGCGCTCGACTGTGCTGAAGGTCTGGTGTGCACCGAAGGGCGGTGCACTCAACCATTGCCCGGGCTCCCCGATGCAGCGCCAAGGCCCGAGCCAGAGGACATGGGCGTCGCTTCACCTGACGCAGCAGTGCGCTACGACTGCCCCGAGATCACCGAGGTGAGAGAAGACTTCCTCGCTCAGTGCTCTGTCGAGCCCGTCGCCGACATGTGCGGCTACATGCTCTCCGGGCTCCCTGGAGAGCGGGTGGGCCTCTACAACTGTGATGATGTGTGTACGATCCTCGGGGTGGCGTGTATCGCCGCGTGGCGGGTGTACGACGAAGATGTCTGCGAGCGTGCCCTCGAGGTCACGTGCCAGACCAACCACGACGACTTCGAGGGCGGTGGCGGCCTCGAGCTGTTTGCGACCTTGTGTGAATGCACAGCCAGGGTGTTGCCATGAGCCTTCCCCGTATCGCAGTCATCGGCGCCGGTGCCTGGGGCCGAAACCTGATCCGCAACTTCAATGAGCTCGGAGCCCTGGCTCTGATATGCGACGCACACCCGGATGCGCGCAGCCGTATGGCCGAGCTCTACCCCGACGTGCCCATCGTCGACAGCCCCGAGGCGGTCTGGCGGGCCAAGGCAGAGGGGTTGATCGACGGTGTCGCGGTGGCAGCGCCGGCGGTGACGCACGCACCGCTGTGCCGTGCAGCTCTAGAAGCAGATCTCGACGTCTTCGTGGAGAAGCCCCTGGCCTTGCGGGTCGACGCTGGTCAGAGCCTCGTCGACCTCGCCCGCACTCGGGATCGTATTTTGATGGTGGGGCACTTGCTGCGCTATCACCCGGCGGTCACTGCTCTGGAGAAGCTGGTCCGCGGAGGCCAGCTGGGGCGGCTACGCCACGTGTCGTGCACCCGGCTCAACTTCGGCAAGATCCGAGACGAGGAGAACATCCTCTGGAGCTTTGCCCCCCACGACATCTCGCTCATCTTGCACTTCGTGGGGGAGCAGCCTCGGCGCGTACAGGCCATGGGTGGGGCCTATCTGAACCCCAACCTGCCCGACGTCACCCTCACCCACCTCGAGTTCCCTTCGGGGGTGAACGCCCACGTACACGTGAGCTGGCTGCACCCTTACAAAGAGCAGCGCCTCGTGCTCATCGGCGAGCGGGGCATGGCGGTCTTCGACGATCAGGCCCCCTGGGAGAGCAAGCTGGTGCTCTACCCCCACGAGGTGGACTGGGTGGATCAACGCCCCGTGGCCCGCAAAGCCACAGGCGATGTCATCCCCCTCGATGCCGGCGAGCCCCTCAAGGACGAGTGCGCCCACTTCCTCGCCCGCATCACCGATCGACAGGCCCCCATCACCGACGGGGCCGAAGGCCTGGCGGTGCTGCAGGTGCTCGAGGCGGCCCAACGCGCTCTCGACGAGGGTCGCCCCATCGAGCTCGAGGGTGAGCAGCCCGTCACCCGATACCCTGGCGTGAAGATCCACCCCACGGCGGAGATCGACGGCCCGGTGGAGATCGGTGAAGGCACCCGCATCTGGCACTTCAGCAAGTTGTTGGGCCCGCTGCGCATCGGCGAGCGGTGCAATCTCGGGCAGAACGTTGTCGTCGAGCGCAACGTCACCCTCGGCAACAACGTGAAAGTGCAGAACAATGTGTCGATCTACCAGGGGGTGATCCTCGAAGACGACGTCTTCTGTGGGCCCTCGATGGTCTTCACCAATGTGCGTACCCCCCGCAGCCACGTCTCCCGGCGAGATGCCTACGAGATCACCCGTGTGTGCAAGGGGGCCTCCATCGGCGCCAACGCCACCATCGTCTGTGGTGTACGGCTGGGCCGATTTGCCTTCGTGGGTGCCGGCGCGGTGGTCACAGCCGACGTGCCCGACCATGGGCTCGTCTATGGTAACCCCGCGAGACTGCACGGCTGGGCCTGTCAGTGTGGTGCCATTCTCGACCTCGGCGTCGACCCCGAGATCTCCGAGGAGGCCACATGTACAGAATGTGGTGCAACGTACACACGGCAAGGGATGGCGGTTGCGCTCGCCGAATAAATGCGCATATTGCTCCCCCTCACCGAGGGTGTTCACGTCGAGAGGTTGATTCATGGGCCTGGTCGGTCGATTGAGAGCGCGAGGGCGGCAAGTGGCCGAAGCGGCCATGCAGCAGCCGGCGATCCGTCGACGGGTCGAGCGCCTGAATCAGCTGACTGAGGATCTACGCACAGAGACTCAGACCCGCGTCGAGGCCTGGCTCAAGGAGATGGAGGCCAAAGCCTGGGCCTACATCCAGCAGAAGCAAGAAGAGCTCGGCAAAGCCCAGCGCCAGATGGACCGCGCTCAAAAACGCCACGAGTACTATCAGTTGCTCGGGCTGCCCGACGGCGCCCCCCTCGACGAGGTGAAGAAAGCCTACCGCCGGAAGATGCGAGAGCATCACCCTGATCGCTTTGCCCATGATCCCGATGCAGAGGCCAATGCCCATGATCAGGCCCAACGCATCAACTCGGCCTATGCCGAGCTCACGGCGCTGCTCACCGGACGCGAGAGCCGCGTCGGCTGAGTCGCTTCAACTGAGTCGCTTCAACCGGGCCGCTTCAGCTGAAACAGCACAGTGACTCAGCACAGTGACTCAGCGCAGTGACTCAGCGCAGTGACTCAGCGCAGGGCCCGACTGCCTGCCTGCATGATGTAGTCGCGAGACTCAGCGGTGAGTTCAAGGAACTTCACCCCCATGCCTGCCTCGCGCTGCGGGGGCTGTACCGTGCGCACCACCTCACCGACACCTTCGATGATCTCGATGTCCTGGTGGATCAGGCTGAACTTCAAGTTCACCTGAGTGCCCACGGGCAGAGGATGCTTCGACCGGATGAACACCCCCGTGAGCGAGATGTCGCGGGCGTATTCGGCGACGAACTCCTCGATCGACTCGAAGTCGCGGTTGATGCTCACCCGGGTGGCCGAGCGCTTCTCTTGACGACCAGCGCTCATGGCGCCCCTCCCGCTGCGGGGATCAGACCGCGCAGCTCGTAGTGTTCCAGGTGGAAGTCAGCCCTGATCTCCACGTGGATGCGTTTCTCCGTCTGGTTCTCGAGATCTTCGAGCATGGCGTGCTCTTCGTCGAGGAGCACCTTGGCCACTCGGGGGTGCACCGCCACCGTGAGCTCGGGATCGTGCATGAAGGGGGCCTCACGCACCAACGTGCGATAGATGTCGTAGGCCACCGTGGTCCGGCTCTTGAGCACCCCGGAGCCCTCGCAATAGAAGCACGGCTCCGAGATGGTGCGCAGCAACGACTCGCGCACGCGCTTGCGGGTCATCTCCACGAGGCCCAGATCGCTGATCTTCAGGATGTTGGTCTTCGCCCGATCGGCCTTCAGGGCATCGGCGAGGGCGGTGTACACGCGGTTGCGGTTCGCCTCGTCGTCCATGTCGATGAAGTCGATGATGATGATGCCACCGATGTTGCGCAGCCTGAGCTGGTGCACGATCTCTTCGACGGCCTCGAGGTTGGTGCGCACGATGGTGTCTTCGAGGTTGCGCCGACCCACATAGCGGCCTGTGTTCACGTCGATGGCGGTGAGGGCCTCGGTCTGATCGATGATCAGATAGCCCCCGCTCTTGAGCCACACCTTCCGGCCCAGGGCGCGGTTCATCTCGATCTCGACGCCGAAGGCCTCGAAGATCGAGGTCTCACCCTCGTACAGCTGCACCCGGTCGGTGTACCGGGGCATGAAGCGCCGCATGAAGGTCACCAGGCGCTGATGCTCACGGGGGTTGTCGATGATGACCTCGTCGACGTCGGGGGTGACCATGTCTCGGGCTGATCGCAGCACCAGATCGAGATCTTCATGCAGCGTCGCGGGGGCCGGTGACGACTCGGTCCGGGCGAGGATGTCGTTCCACACCTGCCGCAGGTACTCGAGATCGGCCCGCAGCTCTTCGGGTGATCGACCCTCGGCGGCGGTGCGTGCCACGAAGCCGCCCCCCTCAGGCACCAGCTCTTCGAGGATCCCACGCAGGCGTCGACGCTCGTCTTCTTCGGAGATACGCCGGCTGATGCCCAGATGGTCGACGGTGGGCATGTAGACCAGGTGGCGACCGGCGATGCTCACATGGCTGGTGATGCGAGCCCCTTTGGTACCGATGGCCTCTTTCGCCACCTGCACCATGATCTCCTGCCCTTCGGTGAGCAGGCTCTGGATCGGCCTCTGGCTGAGATCAGATCGGGCATCGTGCAGTGTCGAGGTGCCCGAGGCAGCCTCTGTTCGAGTGCCCCCTGTGGGGTCGGCCACGTCGGCCACGTAGAGAAACGCGGCCCGCTCGAGGCCGATGTCGACGAAGGCCGCCTGCATGCCCGGAAGCACCCGGACCACGCGACCCTTGTAAATATTGCCCACGAGGCTGCTATCCTTGCGGCGCTCTACATATAACTCGGCGACACGGTTGTCTTCGAGCAGCGCCACTCGGATCTCGTGGGGAGAGCAATCAAGCACGAGAGAAGTCTTCATGGCGCCATCGTCGTCGATTCCTCGGTGGAGGGAAAGCCCTTGGATACATTGAGCCTGATGCAGCGTCATGGCCTCGAACAGATCGTCAGCGTGCACGATCCTGCGACGGGCCTTCTGGGTTGCATCGTGATCCACGACACCACCCGCGGCCCCGCCATCGGAGGCACACGGCTCTACCGATATGCCGATCCCTCCATGGCCCTCGACGACGCCATCGAGCTGGCGGTGGCCATGACCCGGAAGTGCGCCCTCGCCGGCCTCGGTGCCGGCGGCGGCAAAGGCGTGATCATCGATCACCCGGGCATCACTGATCGCGCGGCGATGTTCGCGGCTTATGGCCGATACGTCGACAGCTTGCAGGGCCGCTTCTACACCAGCGGTGACTTGGGCGTGACCGCGGATGATCTGCGACACATGCGCAAGAGCACCCGCTTCGTCGCCGTACCCGACGAGCAGGATCTCAACCTCGCCGGTGCCGAAGCGAAGGGCATCCTCGCAGGCATGAGCGCCACCCTGGAGGTGACCGGGCATGGCGCAGATCTGCAAGGCGCCCGAGTGGTGGTGCAGGGCCTTGGTGCCATGGGCTACGGCGTGGCCTCGCGCCTCGTAGAGGCAGGGGCAGAGGTGCTCGGGAGCGATCTCAACGAGAAGCGCCTGCAGCGTGCGGTGCAGCACCTCGGCCTCAAGCCTTTGCCAGCGGCGACGGTGTACACCACCGAAGCAGATGTCTTCTGCCCCTGTGCCACGAGCGCCGTGCTCACCCCCGACGTGGCCCGCTCGCTCAAGGTGAAGGCCGTAGTGGGGGCCGCGAACAACCAGCTGTTCAACGACGAGGCAGACCACATCATGATGGACCGCGGGGTGCGCTACGCCCCGGACTTCGCCGTGAACAGTGGCGCGGTGATCCTCGGCGCCACCCACTACCTCGAGCACCGCACCGATTGGATCGAGACCGCACAGCACGCCGCTGGTCGTATTCGAGAGAGCGTCGCCCGCATCTTCAACGAGTCCGACGCCTCCGGCGAGCCTCCGGGCGCCGTGGCGATGCGCCTCGCCGACGAAGCCCTGGTACGTCCCCGAAGCACCGACGTGCAGTGGTGGCCGATTCACTGAAAGATCTCTCATGACCACACACTATGCCCTCTGGGCCATGGCGCTGACGTGCCTGGTCCTTGCCTGTGACGACAGCGCCACGAATGATCCGGCCGACGCAGGTCGCATCGCCCGGGACGCCCAGGCCGCACCCTCAGATATGCGCCCGATGCCCGATCTCGGTGTGGATGCACCAGACAGCCACGTCGACATGCCCGACATGCCCGATATGGGTGGTGAGGCCATGGCCGATGCAGCCCCGGAAGCGGAATGTCTGAGAGATGAGCAGTGCGGGCCCGGCCGTGTGTGCTACCGAGAGCGGTGCGTTGATGGTCAGCGATGCGATGATGAGGGCATGTGCCCCGAGGGCCTGCTCTGCATCAACGATCTCTGCCTGCCCGATCCCACAGCAGCAGGGGGCCTCGCAGCCGAGCCCAATTTGCTGGTGTACACCTTCTTCGAGGTGGGCAGCACCGCGGTGAGAAACACCCGCATCACCAATACAGGGGAGGGCGTGCTCACCCTCACCGAGCTGAACCTCGAGGGATCGAACACCTTCGTCATCGAAGATGGCCCCCAGCTGCCTCTCCGCCTGGTGCCCGAGCAGGGCACCGACGTCTTGATCCGCTACACGGCCGACGACGACCTGCCCGACAATGGTCGGCTCGTCGTGCGCACCGATCGCGCCCAGGCAGAGCCCGTGATCGTGCAGCTCGGCACTGAGCGCAAGCAGGTGGGTGGTGCTGATCCGTGCCTCGAGGTGGTCCCTGCACGCGTGGACTTCGGTCCAGTGGTACGTGGGCAGATCGCCCGCCGTATGGTGGAGCTGGTCTCGTGTGGTCAGGCCCCAGTGCAAATCAACGCCATCCGTCGTGGCCAGACCTTCTTCGGCACTTTGCCCACCACCTTCGACATCGTGCACCCCGTCTATCCGCTGGTACTCCAGCCTGGGCAGCGTCAGATGGTGGAGCTGAACTATGCGCCCCGCCGCGCGGGCCTCGAGGCCGGTTTCTGGAACATCCTCAGCACTGATCCACAAAGCCCCGAGACTCGGGTGGACGTCACCGCCCTCGCCACACCCCCACCCATCGAAGAGGTGGCATTGCACGTGCGTTTGTCGTGGGACACTGATCTCAACGACGTCGATCTGCACCTGCTTGGTCCCGGCGGGCAAATCTGGACCTGCGAAGGTGACTGTTACTTCAGCAACCCCAACCCCAACTGGGGCGATCCGAACCGATTTGAAGATGACCCGTTCCTCGACCTCGACGACGTCGATGGCTTCGGCCCCGAGAACATCAACCTCGAAGAGCCACAGCCAGGCACTTACCGGGTGCTGGTGCAGTACTGGGCCGAGCACGAGAGCTTCGAAGCCCCTCGGGCCACCGTGGAGATATTGCAGTTTGGCAACGTGGTGGCGTCGTATGGCCCTCAACGCCTCAACAGCGTCGGTGATGAATGGCTCGTGGTGGACATCGAATGGCCCGCGCTCAACCTGGTGCCCCTCGGTCAGGTCTCGAACAACCCCGTGGGCAACCTCTGCGGTGGCTTCTGATCAGCAAGCTCAATCAGACCAGAGTCACTGATTACCCACACCATGTTCCTATGATGTAACAGGCTGATACACCCCATGGGTCCCTCGTGACCCATTTGAACGACCTCACCACAAAACCTGCCCACCTCCCTCAACCAAGCCATGGTCGACGCCGTATGTCGGAGTCGGTGAGCAACACTCTTGTTGTGATGACGAGACATCAGATTCAGAGGTCCTAACACAACAGCGGACCGAGTCAGGGTCGTGAGGCGCGAGTGAGGCGTGAGAAACACCCGCAGGCGATGCCAACGCATCGTCGAGGACGGTTTCTCGCGTCTCGCGAAGTGCATCGCGGCACTGACGACGGGAGCTGTTTTGTGAGGGCCTCTCAGTCAGGGCAATCCATGGCACACGGTAAAGACAAGCGACTGGATAATCGACACGGTGTGCGCCGTGTCGTCATCGAAATCGAGAACGAATCATACCAGGTGAGCGACATCTCGCTCGGCGGGTGCTTCATCGATGGCGCCAGCAACAAGTGGCCTCCTGGCAAAGTGCTCAAAGCCACTCTGGTCATGCCGTTCAATGAGCAGATCCGGCGCGTCATGGTGAAGATGCAAATCGTCCGTGTGGCCGACAATGGCCTCGGCGCCCAGTTCCGCTTACCGACCTCTTCGACGGTCATGTACATCCGTCACTATTTGAATTCGTCCTGGGACGAATCCTTCGCCTCATAGGCGACACCCAGGCGCTCCAGTCCTCACATTCGCTCCATTCAATCGAACCGTCATGAGGGGGAAGCTCATGTGTCGCGGTCATCTCAAGCGTTGGGGGCGTTTTTTGCCTGCAGCGCTCTGCTTGCTTTTGCCAAGCATCGCCCTGGGTGAAGACGCACCCAAACCCATCACCCAAGAGACCATTGATGGCCTGCAAGGGAACATGAACCATGTGTGGACGATGGTGTCCGCAGCGCTGGTGTTCCTGATGCAGTGCGGGTTCCTGTTCATCGAAGCAGGGATGGTGCGGTCGAAGAACGCCATCAACGTGGCGCAGAAGAACATCGCCGACATGTTGCTGTCGGTGGTCATGTTCTGCCTCGTGGGCTTCATGTTCATGTTCGGCAGCAGCGCCGGCGGTCTCATCGGCATCGAGGGCAAACTCTTCGCTCTCGATGGCATGGATGACTGGGGCTTTACCTTCTTCGTGTTCCAGGCAGTGTTCTGCGGAACTGCAGCGACCATCGTGTCAGGTGCTGTGGCAGAGCGCATGAAGTTCGGTGGCTACCTGGTGGTCTCGGTGGTGGTCTCGGTGCTCATTTACCCGGTCTTCGGTCACTGGGCGTGGGGCAACCTGCTCGACAGCAACAACACGGCCTGGCTGGCTGACATCGGTTTCCTCGACTTCGCAGGCTCCACGGTGGTGCACAGCGTCGGTGGCTGGGTCGCCCTTGCCATGGTCGTCATCCTCGGCCCCCGCGTCGGTCGCTTCGACGAAGAGGGCAACCCCGTGCGCATTCACGGCCACAGCTCCGTCCTCGCCACCATGGGCGCACTCATCCTCTGGATCGGCTGGATCGGCTTCAATGGTGGCTCCACGACCACCGGTGACTCCAGCTTTGCCCCCATCGTGGCCAACACCCTCATCGCCGGCGCCTTTGGCGGCTCTGTATGCATGATGATCGGCCGATACCAGGACGGTCACTATCGGCCGGACCGGTCGATCAACGGTCTGCTCGGTGGCCTCGTGGGCATCACCGCTGGCTGTAATGCAGTGTCGATTCCCTCTTCGATGGTGATCGGTACTGTGGGTGGCCTGGTGGCGTACTACGGGGCTGAGCTGCTCGAGCGCAAGTTCAAGCTCGACGACGCTGTGGGTGCTGTGCCCGTACACGGTATGGCTGGTATGTGGGGCACCATCGCCGTGGGCATCTTCGCCCCCGCTGATCAGCTCGCAGCCGGCGGTCGCTTCGAGCAGATCGCTGTTCAGGCTGGTGGGGCTCTGTTGGCCTTCGTGTGGGCTTTCGGTCTCGGGTATGTGGTGTTCAAGGCCTTCGACGTCTTCGTGGAGCGGATGCGTGTGTCCACGGAGGACGAGCTCGCTGGTCTCAACCAGATCGAGCACGGGGCGACGCTGGGTACGGGTCACCTGCTCAAGCGCATGACCGAACTCTCTTATGGTGAAGGCGACATCAGCATGCGCTTGTCGGAGGACAGCAACGACGAGGCCGGCGAGCTGGGCTTTGCCTTCAACCGCGTCATGGACAACATCGAGCACCTCGTCCGCACCGTGGCCACTGAAGGTCAGCTGCTGAGCATCTCCGCCGAGAAGATGTCTCGGGTCTCCCAGAGCCTGTCGGAGCAATCCGAAGCGGCGGTGAGCGAAGCGAGCCGTGCGAAGGGACGGGCGTCTTCAGCGAACGAGGCTTCAGGCCAGGCTGCAGGCTCGCTGGATTCGGCGAAGCAAAGCGCCACGTCGATCGCAGAGCGTTCGGGACACCTGGCGGGTGCGGTGCATCAGGCGACGAGTGGGGTGCAGACCATCGAGCACGAGATTCACAGCATCCAGGACACCACCGCTCAGGTCAGGCGCGTCATCGAAGAGGCCCTCGACCAGAGCACCGCTGCCAAGACCAACGTCAATCAGCTCAGCTCTGCCATCGATTCCATCTCCGGCATCCTCACCATGATCGAGCAGGTCTCCAACAAGACCCGCATGCTCGCCCTCAACGCCACCATCGAGGCCGCACGAGCCGGTGAGGCAGGCCGAGGCTTTGCCGTGGTGGCAGAGGAGGTCAAGGAGCTCGCTGATCAGACCGCCAAGGCCGTGGACGACATCCGCGGGAAGGTTTCGGGTGTGGTCGATGAGGCGAACCATACGGTGACCATCATCGAGGCCATCACCCACACCACCGAGCAGATGGGCTCCGCTGTGGCTCAGATCGCCGACTCCGTGGAGGCCCAGAGCCAGTCTGCATCAACCATCGTCTCGCAGATCAACCAGGCCAACGACGAGACCAACGCCGTGGCCAGCCAGATCCGCACTGTGAGCACCGATGTCGCCCAGTCTTCTGAGAAAGCACTCTCTGCGGCCCACGACACCCTCAGCGTCATGAACGACATCGAGAGTGTGGAGAACGTGGCCCGCCAGAACCTCGAGCAGGCCCAGGAGGTCATGATGACCTCACAAGAAGTTGCTGAAGTGGCTCACCGCCTCACCCAGCTCATCGCACGCCTCACCGACGTGCAGAGCGTGTATCGCGAGGCTCAGCAAGTCATCAACATGGGCGGAACAACCGCCCATTTCTGAGCGACCCCTTCCGCCCACACCGGCGACTCCACCCCTGGCTGCACCCACCTTGGGGCTCAATGCAGCTCAGCTTCCCCCTCACATTCTGCTGGTCAGTCACCTGCACGGCCTGAGCATGCTCAAGTGCTCTGCCGCTGCACGCGATTGCGTATGCGCCGTGCCAGCCCGCCGATCACCGAGACAGCCACAGCATCATAGCGGCCTTGGCGCATCACCCTGCCCTGGCGGCGGAGCGTGATCACTCGCCCCAAGATTTGGTGGGCCTCGAACCAACCATCGATGGTCGGCAACGCGTCGCCTTTGACACACACGCGTCCGCCGGGCAGGGCGCAAATCACGCGGTGGACGATGCCCAGCTCACCGACGTCGAGCAGTACGACTTCACCTAACTTCGGGGGCGCGCTCAAGGGCGCGATGGTGACCTGATCGCCATGACGCAGATAGGGGCGCATCGAGGCGCCGAGGGCGGTAAAGGTAAAAGGCTGGCCGCGACTCAACGCCTCGCGGGCCATCTCGGCAGCAGCGGTCTGGAGGGCGGGATCATCCCGAGTGCTGACAGGTGATCGAATCACCGGGCCCGGGGCTCGCCGATCTGCACCAGGGAGACACCATCGTCGCCTCGAGGGCGCAGGCGATGGCCCGGGCGAGCCATGCCGTGTCGCCGAGCAGCCCACTGACGCTCGGCGAAGGTGGGCCGAGATGCGAAGAGCTCACCTTCGTCGCCGGGGGCCGGCACCGGCTCGTCGGTCTCGTTGAGGCGGTCCATGTAATCCATGGCAGCCATGGTCAGATGGGTACGCTCGCAGACATAGGCGCTGCGACGATCAGCCTGCTCGGTTTCGGCGTGGGAGATGCCCGGGCAGTAACCGCACTTGCCGTGGAATCCGCAGCCCTCGCAGTCCTGCAGATAGTTCGCCCGCTTCAGCTCCCGCTGCTTCTTCACCGTGGGGTGATGCCACCAGAGCTCGGCGAAGCTGTGCTCTCGCAGACCCCCGATGGGCTCCCGCCAGTTGATGCAGGGGTAGAGCTCGCCATCAGGGGAGATGTAGCCCGCGGTGTGGGCCGCCGAGCAGGTGTTCCCCGAGCTGGGCACGTCGGGCATCTCGTGGGCGGGCCTGATCTCGTCGCGACGACTCTCCATGCCCTTCATCACCGCGAGGATACGCTCCGGGTGAGTGAGACCGATGCCCGTGAGGGCGAAGTCGGACTGATCGTCGGGCATGATGTGGCCGTCGATGACCCACTCACAATCGTACGTTTTGGCGATGGCCTCGACGGTGTGCCAGTCGGTCCGGTTGTGCACCATGACCGGTGTCTTGAGCTGCACCTTCACCCCACGCTCTCTGAGGCGGCGGGCGGCGTCGATGGTCTTCTGATGACTGCCGGGAATCCGCGTCACCGCCTCGTGGGCTTCGGGGCCGCCGGAATACAGCGACATGGCCACGCACGACACCCCCATGTCGGCGAGATCATCGGCGAGGGCATCGTCGATGAAGTTGCCGTGGGTGATGATCTTCACGTCGAACTGACGATCCCGGGCGGCCCGCAGCACCTTGGCGGCGTCGGGCCTCAGGAAGAGATCACCCCCGCTGAACAACAAGAACATGCACCCGGCTTCGGCGAGCTGGTCGAGCACGTCGACGCACTCGTCATAGGTCAGCTCGTGCTTGCGCCGATCAGTGAGATAGCAGTGCACGCACTTGTGATCGCAGCGCCAGGTGATGTCCCAGTGGATGCGCACGGGGATGTTCAGGTCATAGGCCTGCTTGAAGATATCTGGCGGTACGCCTTCAGCGCCGCAGGCAGCCATGGGCCCTCCTTGGGGAACTCCAGCCGTATGGGGTCGACCCGCGAGACGAGATCACAGGCCAGCCCAAATGCAGCCCCCCGAGTTGCGGGGGCGTTGTCGTAGACTGTCACACAGCGCAACAGCCAGGCCACAGCCTCGTCGTCGGCGAGGGGACCGAGGGCCACCTGGGTGGCCTTCACCGGCCGGGTCATCACCGCGATGGGCGCCCCTCTGGGGTTCAAAGGCAATGTGCGCCCCTGACTCCAGAAGGGTGTACCCCAGGCGATGTAGCCCGCCCCGTCTCCCCGTGGTCTCACCGCCACGATCTCGTCGGCGAGCACGTGATCGAAGCCCGCCTCTCGAGCGATGGTGCTTTTGCCCGTGCCCGAAGGCCCGGGGTTGAGCCACGCGTGGCCATCGACCACACCTGCTGATCCGTGAATCAGGCCGCCGCCTTCTCGAAGCAGCAGCGCGCTCAACACCAGCTGGACCACCGCCCAGATCTCACCCCGACTGCCATCCATCCAGGTCACCCCGGTGGTGCCGTCGGCGCTCAGCTCGAGGCGTACATCCTCTCGCCAGTAGCAAAACTGCGTGCCGTCTATGGAGTTGGAGTCGCCAGCAGCTGTTCGAGTCTCACCAAGTGTGTGATTTGAGCTGTTTTTCTGGCTCAGAGCTTCACCCATGGGGACCGGCCAGCACTCGACGACGCGCACCTCCACACAACAGGTCAAGGGCACACAGTGCAGGGCTCCATGAGATGAATACGCCTGTGCACCCTCTCCGACAGCTTCGGCAAGACCGTTGCCTGACTCAACAAAACAATCGAGGGCCTCGGCACCGAGGGGGGTGCCGAAGAAGATGTCCGTGAGGCCTTCACCATAGAGGGTGAGAGCGACACCGGCGATGTGGAGGGTGATGGATGTGGGGGGCAACTCAGGACTGCAGGTTGCAGCCAAAGGGGGGCGGGCCGGGGGTGATGTTGAGGGCGCCACACGACAGGGCCGCGCGCTCGAAGACTACGCTGGTGACGAAGCCAGGCTTCTCGTAGGCCCGACGGGTCTCGGGGGTGCCGAGATCATCGTCGTGCTGGATCTCGTGATCCTGTTCGAATTCGGGCTGACGCTGCTCGTCGCTCATGTGTTCGCTCCTCTCAGGAAGACCTTAGTAGAAGATCACCACCCGTAGGGTACCACCGGGCTCTTTATATACGATGCCGAAGTCTGCGTAACCGGTGGCATCGCCGTCAAAGTTCCCCAGGCCAGCGACCCCGATCTTGTGTCGGGCGGGGCTCGACAGGGTGAAGTCGACGCCGCGAGGCGTCTCCACCGCGTCGGTCCCGAACATACCGCTGCCGTCGTTGAAGTACACCCACGCGTCGAGATCGGGGTTGTCGATGTAGTTGTTGTGGCTCACCACCAGGTCCACGAAGCCGTCGGCGTTGATGTCGCCGGCGAGGTCGAAGATGGCGCCGTAGTTCTGCACACCGCGGCCGAAGCAGTCGGTGCTGTTCTGATCCTCGTCCCAGACCGACAAGCGACGTGAGACGCGATCGCCGACGACGAAGTCACCGCCGCCGTTGGCGTCACCGGTCAGATCGGCCCCACCGACGATGGAGCTGCCGAAGCTGCTCTGCGCTGCAGGACAGGGATTGGCGAGGGCGAACGTTGTGGTCTCTGCAACGTTGTAGGCGTAGTTCTCGGGCAGATCGTTGGCGCCGTAGAAGACGTACACCCCAGTCCAGTTGGTGGGGGAGTCGCCCACGCTCACGGCGACATCGTCGAGACCGTCGTTGTTGAGATCACCCACCGTCGAGGACGAGGCGCCCATGTTCTGAGCCCCCGTTACCGAGATACGGGTGATGCCGTTGCCTGCGTCGAAGGCGGTGGCGTCAATGGTGGCGGGCCACGCTCCACGGCCAGCGATGACGAAGGCCTCGTCACCGGCCCGACCGTCGAAGGCGCTGGAGCCGCCGATGAGGATGTCGTTGTAGGTCACCCCAGCCACCGTGTCGGCGTTGAGCTGGTTGAAGTTGCCCGCAGCGCCCACCCAGGTGATGTAGCGGCCGGGCACGGTGATCACAGAGTCCACCGTGGCCAGCTCCACAGGATCCGCCGAGCCAAAGTACACACCCACCGTACCGCCGAAGCCCACGGCGAAGTCCACACCGGTGATGGCGAAGTCGTCGAGACCGTCACCATTGATGTCGCCGAGACCAGTGGTCTGCAGGCCGTACTGGATCACGGGTACGGCGCCCACGGTGGCGACGTCGAGCTCCACCGTGGAGATGCCCGCAGGATCAGCGGCACCGAGGACGATGGCGGTCTGGCTGAACTCGAAGGCGAAGGAGCCGTCGTACTGCACAGCACCCACCAACGCATCACCCCGACCATCGCCGTTCACGTCGCCCACGCTGGTGAGCAACGAAGCGGTGTTCAGGAAGTTGTCGTTGTCCCAGGCGACGTCGTTGCGGGGCGTCAGCTCCACAACAGCCTGGTTCAAAGTGACGTCCACCTCGATATTGGCCAGGTCACCCATACGGCCCACGTCGTCCATGGCACGCACGGCCACCTGATGCACCCCGTTGAGGGGGAGCAGGGCGTCGAGGGTGATGCTCTCCGCAGCGCCCGCATCAGCGGTGGCGGCGAAGGTGCCCAGATCAGTGGCTACATCCCAGGCGCCCTCGTCGGCGATGGCGGCAGCGGCATAGCGCACGGCGTACTGAGACACGCGGTCACCACCGGCGCCGTCATCACCAGGGGCGGTGAAGTTCAGCTGCACCGTGGGACGGCGGGGGTGAGTGACGGCTGCGGCGAGATCCCCAATGGCCGCAGGGGCCTCGGGGTCGATGTTCACGTTCCGCGTGGTGCAGGCCTCGTTGCTGGCGGCGTCGCTCACACAGACCCGCAGCGCCACAGCGCCTGCAGGCACGGTCACACCGGCGAAGGTCACGTTGGAGGGGTTCGCAGCGTTCACGGCCACGGGGCCCGCAGTCTGAATGCCGTTCACCTCGAGGTTGGCGGTCCGGTTGCTGCCATCGGTGGCCTCGTTCACCTGAGCCACGATGGTGATCTGCTGACCGGGGGTGCCGGCATCGTCGTCAGTGAGCACAGCGGCGCCGTCGGCGGGGCTGGTGACGCTCACCTGAGGGGCCTCGATGTCCACCAAGATGGACTGACCCAGCGACAGGGTGTCGTTGCCGTCGAGGCTGGCCCGCAGCTGCAGGATCGAATCCCCCGCAGGCAGCGCCACGTCGGCGAAGCTCACGAAGCCGCCGTTCACAGCCACAGGGCCAGCGATGACCTGGCCATCCGCGAGCAGGTTTACGTCGGCGTTGAGGCAGTTGGGATCAAAGAGGTCCACGGCACCCTCGACGGTGCGCACCAGGGTGTTGCCCTGCACATTGCCGTCTGCGGGGCCGAGGATGGCCGGCGCGCCGACGATGCCCTGGATCTGGCTGAAGCAGCCGTCGATCTCCACCTGTACGTTCACCGGCGTCGAGGCCCCAGGGTTACCGCAGGCGTCTTCGACGCGTGCCACGAGGTCGAGGCTGCCCGGGGGCAGGGTGAAGGTGGTGTTGATGGCGCCGTTGAGACCTGCAGGCACATCGAGCTGGGCCGGGGTGGTGGTGATCTGCTGCTCACCGTTGAACACCCGGATGATCTGCCCCGCCTCGATGGCGTTGCGATCGGCGAAGTCGAGCGAAGCAGCCACCTGGAAGCCGTCGGCGGCGTTGCCGTTCGCGTCGTCGTCCGCGGTGAAGCTGCTCTGGTCAGCAGGGCTGGCGATGAGCGGCTCCGGCGCCTGCGTGTCGACCTCGAAGGGGATGGCGTTCACGGTGGCGGCGTTGCCACAATCATCGGCCACGGTGACCTCGACGTTGTAGACGCCATCGGCCACGGTGAAGTTCGGGAAGGTCATCAGACCACCACCGGACTGAGCGTTGATGGCGTTGCCGCCGTCGATGGTCAACGTGCCGTCGAGGGTCTCGCCAGCCTCACCACCAGGGGTCACCTGCAGCGCGTACTGGAAGGCGTCCTCTGCATCGCCATCGGCAGCAGCGTTGAGGCAGCTGTTCGCCGCGAGGTTCACCACAGCGGGGGTGGGCACCACGGTGTTGATGCGCACCGCCTGATCGACGAGCTCGGGGGTGCCGAGGGCCGGCAGCAGGTTGCCGGCCTCGTCTGCGCCCGTGACGTAGAGCGTGTACTGACCGGGATCGAGCTCCACAGGAATGCTCACCGAGCCGTTGGACACCGTACCGCTGCCGAGCAGCGCCTCGGCCCCAGCCTGGCGTACGCGCACCGCACGGCCGTCTTCCATGCCGTCCACCGCCACAGTGACCGAGAACTGGGCTCGATCCCCTGCAGAGGCGGCGTTGGTCCGCTCGCCGCGGTTCACACAGGCATCGGCGTTGGCATCTTGATCGATGGTGATGGTCTCCACCGTCGGCGCGCTGCAGTCTGCCACCACCGTGATGGGATCAGAGACCACCCGCTGACCGAAGACCCCCACCACGGTGAGGGTGTGGGTGCCGTTCCCCAGGTTGAGGGGGCACTCGAAGACCTCGGCAGAGTTGCCCTGAATCGCGCAGGCACCGTTGAGGGCCGACGACTGACCGTCGCAGGCAGCAGGACCGTCGCCCTGAGCGAAGTTGGTGCACACGTAGAATTCGGCATCAGCGCCAAGGCCACGGGTCTGACCGAGCAGGTTCAGCTGGCAACCCTCGACCTCGGGCTGAGCGTCCTCGTTCACCAGGACCGTAGAGCCGTCGCCGGGCGCGTTCACCACGATGGCAGCGCCGGGATCGACCACGAAGTCCACCGGGGTCTGGGTCTGGTTGCCACAGGTGTCGGAGACCGTAGCGGTGAAGCTGAGATCGCCGAGGGGCATGGTGTAGCGGTCGAGAGAGACCTGGCTGCACTCGCCAGCGCCCACCACCCGGGTCAGGGGCTCGTCACCCACGAGGGCATCAGGGTTGCTGGTGAAGGCGATGGTCTGACCCGCGGCGCCACAGACGTTCACGCGGGGCGTCACCTGGATACCGGCGGCATCAGGCACGTCGCGGAGGTCTTCGTCGTCGAAGTCGTTGAGGGTCTGACCAGGCGTAGGCTTGAGGAAGCCCACGAGGGGGGCCACCCGATCCACCTGAACCGCCGCCTGATCGTTCACGCTCTGGCCCGCAGCGTCGGCCACCGAAGCGACCATCGTGCAGTTGGCCTCGTCGGGCAGCGACAGGGGCTGGAAGTCGATGAAGCCCAGGTTGTCGACGGTGCCCGTCACCGAGATCGGCTCGCCACCATCACAGGTGGCCTCGAGCGTGGCCACCTGACCAGTATCGACGCGCTCGGTGATGGCGGTCACCGCGAACTGGAAGCCGGGCTCGGCGCTGGCGTCGGCTACCTGGCCGTTCACGCAGTCACCAAAGGCAGGCAGCTCGATGCTCGGGGGCACGAGGCGAATCGCCACAGTGATTTGCGGCCCTGCAGAGGTGCCGTCGTCGAGGCGGCCCTGCATGTTGAAGGTGTACTCCGACTCGGCGTCGGGCGGCACCGTCACCGTCACCGGGAACGACACGTTGCCGTCAGCGTCGACAGCGCGAGCGGGCAACACAGTCTCCTGCTCACCCTCGGTGACGATGAGCTCCACCCGAGCACCCTCGGGCAGGTTGGAGTCGATGTTGGCCGTAAGCTGGAAGCCTTCGACCTCCGGGTTCAAGTCTGCACCGAGGGCGAGGCTGCTGCCATCGGCGGGATCGACGATCTGAATACGAGGCGTACCGCACACCGCGGTCACCGTGGTCTCGACCGTCGTCTCGTTGCCCGCGCAGTCCTGAGCCCGCATCGAGAAGGTGTTCTCACCATCGAGCAAGGTCTCGCTCATGGTGGTGGCCACCCCATCGACGACGGCGGCGCAGCGCTCGGCGGCGCCGTTGAGGCGATAGCACACCTCGGCGACGTTGGGATCGACCACCGCCAACTCGAAGCCGGTCTGGATGCAGTCGGAGAGATCGCCATTGTCATCGTCACCGATGAGCAGGACCGAGCCAGGTGCCGGACTCTGCAGGCTCACCTCGGGATCAGTCGTATCCACGGTGAAGGCGATGGGCTCGACAGGATCGATGGGCACAGCGTTGCCACCGATGATGGTGCCGGCCACAGCCACCGTGTAGTCACCCTCGGGCAACACATCAGTGCCCTCGTCGACGCCGAGGCGGATCGACCAGGCCTCGTTGCCGCCGGCGATCAGATCGAGGGTCTCGCTGTCACCGCCACCGGCAGGGGTGAAGGTGGCGGTGAAGGCCGCCTGATTCTCGGCGAGGTTCTGACCGCTGCCGCCCACGAAGACCTGCCCGTCTGCAAAGCACTGGCTCGCGTTGGGGCTGGTGACTTGGAACGAAGGCGTGTCGAGGACCACGAAGTAATCCTGAGGCACCTCCTGGGTGCCCGCAGGGTTCGGCGAAGCATCGGCGGTGGCGCGGCAACCGAGGCTGCCAGCGTCGGCGCCGCGGAAGGTGGCCACCACGTTGGCGCCGCCATCAACCAGATCAGAGCGACGGATGCGATCACCCGGCAAGGTGAAGCGGCTGCTGTAGTTCTGGTTGGGGCGACGACATTCGATGTAGATGTCGTAATCGACCTCAGCGGGCCGATCGTCCACCACGGTGATGGCCATGGGCACCTGGATGCCCTCATCCTCGGCGGCATCACCAGGGCGAGCATCATTCGCGGTCGTGAAGACCGAGCCACCTGCAGGGCTCACCAGCCGGATGTCGGGCTGAGTGGAGTCGAAGCAGACCTCGTACTCCACCGAGGTGTTGTTGCCGCAGTCGTCTGCAGCGGTGAGGGTCAGGGTGCGGCCGCACACATAACCCGCCACCTCCACAGGGATGCTGAAGGCGCCCTCGGCACCCACAGTAAAGTCACCATTGCGGAAGCTGGGCAACGCAGGCTCGAAGGCCGCGGTGATGTTGGCACCCTCAGGCAGCCCTTCCACGGTGCCTGTGAAGGTCACCCGCATACCGCCTTCGGGCAGCGCCTCACCGTCAGCGACGGCGAGCACGTTCTCTCGGAGGGGGCTGAGCTGGTCAGAGTTGATGACCGGGGCGCTGGCATCGACATTGTAGGTGATCTCGGCGGCTTCACCGGCGAGGCCCGACTGCGTGCTGCCCTGGGCCGAGACCGTGTTGGCCCCCTCGTTCAGGGTGATGAGGGCCGAAGCCGTGCCATCGACGACGTCGATGCCGGGCTGAGCCTCACCATTCACCATGAAGACCACCCGGCCACAGGTGCTCGAAGCCTGCACGTTCACCTGTACCCCGTCGATGTCGGGATCAGCATCGGCGGTGGCGTCGAAGTCACAGACCCCCTCAGTGGGCTCGGGGCTCAGGGTCACCGCACATGCGGTGACGTCTACGGTGACCGAGGCCTCGGCGATGACGCGCTCACCCTCCACAGTCTCTGCAGAGGCGATGAGGGCCACAGCGGTCTCGGCATCACCGGTGATCGGCAGGGCCACATTCTCAAAGGTGGCGTTGCCGTCAGCCAGCTCAGCGGTCCCTGCAGGGGCCCCGGCGATGGTCAGCTCCACCGTACCTGCAGGGAGATTCTCCGCAGCGACGGTGATGTTGGTCTGCAGACCGTTGTCGAGGGTGCCATCGAGATCGTCAGCGGCGGTGAACACCGTCTGATCTGCGGGGTTGGCGAAGGCCAGAGTCGGCGTGGGATTCGCCGGCACACATGCTGGATCCTCAGCATCAAAGCTGGTGTTTACGCTGACTGTAGCCGTGCTCACGACCGCGTCATCGCGCACGAGCTCCGCCACAAGGTTCACACCATCCTGCACCGGCAGGGGGAATCCTCCGAAGAGCACCCGGCCCGATGCGGGCACGGGCTGCGTCACCGGCTCGGCGTCGCCCTCGGAGATGCTCAACCGCAGCTGCAGGCCCTCGTTGGAGGCCCCTGAAAGGCGCACCAGCAGCGACACGTTGTATTCGATCGTGTCCTGGGTCTCGAGGTTCTGGTCGTCGGCGCAGGTGATGGCCTGACCATTGGTCTCGGGGGTGACGAACTGCGCTTGGAGGCCGTTGCCTCCACTGCTGCTGCCCCCACCGTCATCACAGGCGCCGAGGCCCGCTGTCGCCGCCGCCATCCATGCGAGCGGCTGCCAGTATCGTGACTGGAATCTCTTCATGGCCGAGCCCTCCGTGCTGCCCTTGCCGTTATCCGGTGGTTGTGCCGGAATGTGTGATCGATCCGAAATTACTCAAATGCGTGGCTGTCCAGAGTGGGTCTGGTACGCCTCACCTTTACGGAGCGATGACCCATGGGCTTGACCCAGTTTGAAGATTTGCACGGTAACCCTTTTAGATAACTCAAGAACCACATTTACCCCCATCAACCTTCACTGAAAGTCGATGAAGCGACGTGTCTGCAGTTCTAAGAGAAAATCTTCCACATCCTTGCGTGCAGTTTGCTGATCAATGGCAAACTCTTTCACAACCAGCTCGATGATTTCGCGCACGGTGTTCTTTTTATCTGTAATCAAATTCCAGACAAAGGTGCCGACACCATTGAGCCGATGGATCGAGTCATCGCTGGCATCGAGCAAAATCGCGCTGCCGGCCATGACTCGAGAGACCGAGGTCTTCGAAGGAATGGGAACGGCGTTGTGCTGAGGCATGGTCGTCATGGGTCACCTGCTGCGGCATCTCTTCCTTGAGTGCCCTGATCCCGCGGGAATATCTCACTCTTCACGCTTAAAGACGCTGGAGTGATGGGGTGCAGGTGTACTTGTCCTCTCGCAAGGGGGGTGGCGTCAACGTTATGACAGCAAGGGGAGTTCGCTCAGCGCCAGCGGCGGCGCCGACGCATCAGGGGGAAGGACAAGAAGACACAGGCCCAGGGGATCCACCGCACGGCCCGCTTGATCCACGGGGAGCGCTTCTTGCGTCGGCCGGTGGCCGCTTCGGCCTCGGGCACGCACCCGCCGCTGCTGTCGTCATCCCAGCTGTCGTCGTCATCTTCCCAATCATCGCCCTCACAGCCGGCGCTGTCGTCTGATCCGCTGTCGCTCCAGCTGTCGTCGTCATCTTCCCAGTCGTCGCTGTCGCACCCACCGCCGCTGTCATCGTCGCCCCAGTCGTAGCTGCCACTGTCCATGGCATCACTGTCGTCATCGTCGTCGTCCCAGCCGTCGTCATCGTCCCAGTCGCTGCTGTCACACCCACCGCTGTCTTCACTCGGAGGCGGCTCGTACTCGTCTATCCACTCGTCGCTGTCGTCATCGTCATCCCAGTCGCTGCCATCGCAGCCGCCGCTGTCGTCGACCGCCACCACGACTCGACCACCTGATCGATCCTCAGAGGGTGGGGCGGGTCCTCGCTCCAAGCGCGCAGGTGGATGCAAGAGTCCAGTGAGGTTGATGAACTGCCAGCTGGTCCCGTTGAAGATCTCCAGGCTGAGTTCGATGGTGGCGGGGGTGTACTTGTGAAACAGGGTGAGGCTGCTGCCCTGAGCCATCTGAGGATCTTCGAAGGCCCCATCACCGCTCTCGCGGAAGTCCACCTGAGAGGGCTCAAGCTCCACGGTGCCCTGCTCGAGACGCTCTGCAGGTACGGTCAGGGTGATGTTCACGTCGATATCAGGCTCTCTCTGATATCTGACGCTCACTGTTCGCAATGTGCCGTATGTATGTGTCTTGACGAAGGCCTGGCTGTGGCCATCTCGACGATGACCTTCGATCTCGGTGGCCCACACCACATCTGCCGAGCCATCACCGGTCCATGCGACACAAAACGGCAAACAGAGCAGCAGAAGCAAGGTGTGAGCGCGGTGCATGTGGGCCTCCGATGAATGTGGGCAACATCGGCGCGTCAGAGCGAAGTTGCCGTGGTGTTGCATCGGAGCATCTGCAGCGACTATGCCATGAGACGTTCTACTTTAATTTCAACAACATACGATTTGGAGGCTGCAAATACTGTGAGGTGGGGCCCACAGAGTGTTGTGGCGATTCACACTCAGCTGGTTGCGGCATCAAGGCTGAGGGATGTAGTCGAGGGTCAGGCGTACGCCGGGTTCAGGTAACTCGTTCAGCGAGATGAGAAATCCACCAGGGCAAGTGTTGTCTTCAGCGATGTGATATCCACTGAGCGGCACCTCGGTCCGCTGCCCTTCTGGACCACACTCTGGCTCACATGGGCCACAGATGAGGCCGACGGTGAATCTGTAGTTTCGAGGATCGTTCCATTCGCCCCCCGAGTCACAACGCGCGCCATCATCAGCAATGCAGGCTGGAGGTCGATCGAGACAGAACCCTCCTCGCCAGCTCAATTTATATTGATAGGCCTCGAACGGCACCACGTAGGCGTCTTCCATGCAGATCGAGATACATTCCGAAAACTCGTCCTCGATGGGGCAGCCGACCCCATTGACGTCAAAAGACTCGCTCAACTGCAGATAGCGCCGCCCGGCGTATGCAGATCCCAGAGGCGATTTGCACGTGGGCTGCACTGCTCCTTCGCATTGACCCTCCGGGCAGCACATCAGCATCGCCTCCGGGTCGAAGGCGCTGTTGTCGGGATCACAAACGCCCGGCACCCTGCCTCGAGGGGCGTTGTAGTAGATCTCCTGACCCTTGGCATCGAGTTGCCGAGGCCCGGTGACGACGCTCACGACGATCTGACGCTCGGGAGACATCTTCAGCTTGTTCAAAACGTCCTGGTACACCGCGACGGGTGTGAGCCGATCGCGATCCCACTCACATCGCGTAGGGTCAGGCGCCTCGGTGGAGATCCCATCGGCTGCTGAGCAGTCGTTCTTGTCGGTGAGGAAGTAGACCATCAACAGCGAGCCTGGCCGCGGAAAGACGAGGTCCTCGGGGTTGACCTCAGTGATGCAGCGCTTCTCACCGAGTTCACAGTACGGATCGTACGCCCAGCCCTCGGGATCTCGATTTGCCTCTTCTACAGTGAGCCCGTCTTTGGGCCGACAGCACGGCCCGAGCCTCGATCGGTTGGGGCCATTGCACGAAAGACTCTGCCGCATCGCTTCGAGGCCCTGACCGATCGACCCACCACGTGTGCCCACGCTCACCTGGCACTGCAGATCTCGAATCAAGCGCTGAGGATCATCCAGATAATGTCGTGATGCGATGACTTCGGGGACCGCCTCTGGACAACCCAGCTCAGCCTCGCTCTCAGCACCCTGCTGAAGCTTGCCTCGATGTCCTGAGTTCACCATGTCGGTGGAGATGGTGGCGAATTGATGATCCACACTGTCATTCAGCCCGTGCGGGAGCAGCGACTCGAGGGTCTCTCGAAGCACCGCCTGCTCTTCTGCCATGGTCGATGTGTTGTCGATGACAAAGAGCACATCGAGCTGAGACCTCGGGGGCATCTCGAACTCTTGATGCACCGACGCCTGAGCCACACATGGGCCGTCGTAACAAAACTGCGGCTCGTCGTGCAGCTGCGCATGCTGCTCACAGCTCGACAACACTGCGCACATCACCCACAACCAGAGTTTCTTCACGGCACCCCCCCCTGAGAGATCCTAGCCAGAATCCATCTTTGCGCGATCAGCCACTCTTCTCAACTGCCAGCAGACCTGGGACACCCATCCGATGTCACAGTGACACTCCATGCCTCCGCGACGCAGTCATGGGCTTTTCGAGATGCCATCCCATGGCATGCGCTTTGCCATTTCAGTCACCCGACACCATCTGCGGGAGATTGACATGGCAAAGACACCGCTGAGGCCTCTACTCATCGCCATCGTTCTGAACACCACCTTTGTAGGGTGTGATGCAGGTGAAGGCTCGCTCTCATCGGGCGGTATGCACGCTGATCCAACAGGACCTGGGCCAGGGTCCGACACGGACCTGCCCCCAGACACACCCGACCCACCTGATCCCGAAGAGCGCCCAGAGCCCGGCGATGACACAGGCACACCCCAAACGTGCGCTGAGGGCATCTGCGCCGTGGCTGCCGATATGCGGCGGCTCACCGGAGTTCAAATTCGAAACAGCGTGCACGACCTGTTCTATGGCCAGATTCACACTGAAGCGCCGCTCCCTGCGCCGGGCGTGAGCGTCACAGGCTACAGCGGCGAAGCCAACGCCAACGCCGTGAACGACGCCGCCACCGAGCAGCTACTCCATCTCGCCGAAGAGGTGGCGCTGCAGGTGGCCGAGCGCACTGGAGTTCTGCTTGAGGGCTGTGACGGCCCAGGGCGAGACGACTTCGACTGCGCGTTGCAGTTCATCGGCCACTACGGCCGCCGGGCGTGGCGTCGCCCCCTCACCGATGACGAGTGGTCCGTCGTGCTCCAGGTCTACCAGGCCGGTGAAGAGGCCGATCTCCCCTTCGAGGAGCGGATCGCCCTCATGACCGAGGTGCTGCTGCAGGCGCCGCAGTTCCTCTACCAGATCGAGATCGGAGAGCCTGTCGACGATCAGCCCCAGCTGCGTCGCCTGACCGACTTCGAACTCGCCTCTCGCATGGCCTATCTGCTCTGGGACACCTTGCCCGACGAGGCCTTGCTCAGCGCTGCGGAAGACGGGCAGCTGCGCACTCGCACGCAGATCGAGGCTCAAGCCCGGCGCATGCTCGATGATGCCAGGGCCCACGGCGCTGCCCTGCGATTCTTCCGTGAATGGATGCAGCTCGGCGGCAGCCACCTGCACGACAAAGATTGGGCGCTCGCCGGGTTCGATCCCAGCCTCGCCGACGCAATGGAGGCAGGCCTCGACCAGTATCTGCTGCACACCATCTTCGACACCGACGGCACCCTCGAGGATCTGCTCTCGAGCACGACAGGCTTCATCGACGAGCAGCTCGCCGACTTCTACGACGTGCCGTTCTCCGGAGAGCCTGTCGATCTGGGCCCTGAGCGCGCCGGGCTCCTCACTCGGCCGGCATTTCTGGCCGAAAAGGCCAGCCCCACAGAGAGCTCTCCGATCCATCGAGGAGTCTTCGTCATCGAGCGCATGCTCTGTGGCGATTTGGGATCTCCCCCCGACGACGCGCTGGAGCGATTCCAGGCCCTCGAGCGGGGGGCCAACCCCCGAGCGCAGTCGGAGATCCTCCGCGCAGTGCCCGAGTGTAACGGGTGCCATGCCCGCATCGACTCCGCTGGCCTGGGCTTCGAGGCGTACGGCCCCCTCGGTGAGCTGCGCGAGGTGTACCGCGACGGCACCCTCATCGACGCCTCCAGCGAGATCTGGGAAGGCAGCGTGCGTGGATCCTTCGAGGATCTCGGCGAGATGCAGCGCTTCCTGGCAGATCAACCCGAAGTCCTGGACTGCCTGACCCGGCAGTGGTTCCAGTCCATGTTCGGCCGACACGTGCATGATTTCACACGCGAAGATCGCCGAGCCATCGCCCACCTGCAGGGCCAGGCACGCCAGAGCGGAGGCCAGATTAGAGCGCTCATGCTCAACCTCGTGACCTCCGACGCGTTCCGCTACCGCCACATCGAGGAGAACTGAAGATGATGTTGAATCGTCGCGCTTTCTTGAGAGGTGTGGGCGGCGCCGCCCTCACTGTACCCATGATGGGCCTGCGCCAGCACGCTCGTGCTCAAACGGCCGGTGGGCCCCGACGTCTGATCATCATGGTGCACCCCCAGGGCACCCTCCACGACGCCTGGACCCCGAGCGGCGAGGGCCGCGGCTTCGAACTCTCACAGATTCTGCAGCCTCTGGCGCCGCACCGGGATCGACTGCTGGTGCTCTCGCAGATCGACAACGTGGTGCGCCGGGAGCAGCGCCAGGGCAATGGCCACAATCCACCAGGGCGCACCCTGCTCACGGCCTTCCCCTTCGCGGGAAGCATGGACAATGGTCGCGTGCGGCCCGAGCACGAGCAGCCCCCAAACGGTGACGCGTATGGCCCCTCGATCGATCACGTGATCGCACAGCGCATCAGCGCCGACACCCGATTTCAGTCGCTGCACCTCGGCATCGGTGGAGACGAGCTCGGGGAATACACGATGTTCTGGGAAGGCCGAGAGGGCCAGGCGGTCGCTGCGGGGTGCGAGGGTGACCCGGTGTCACTGTTTCAGAGGCTGGTGCAGGCCGCGCCGGCCCCTGAGCGAGGCCCGATGACCCGCGCCGACCGCCTCACCGCCCAGCGCGGCAGCGTGCTCGAAGCCGTCCGTGGCAACTTCAACCTGCTCCAGAGCCGGGCAGGGGCGGCAGACCGGCGCCGCCTCGAAGAACACGCCACCCGCATCCGCAACCTGGAGCGCCGTCTGCGAGCGCCGATGTCTGCTGCGGCGTGCACGATCCCTGGCGGGCACACGCTGTCACCGGGTTATCGACCCTGGAACGCCGACTTCGACAACGAATCTGCAGAAGCCCACATCGAAAACCTGATCTTCGCGATGTCGTGCGATCTGACTCG
This sequence comes from Bradymonadia bacterium, assembly GCA_046290225.1. Lineage (GTDB taxonomy): Bacteria > Myxococcota_A > Bradymonadia > UBA7976 > UBA1532 > JBKAGE01. The sequence goes on from JBKAGE010000035.1 coordinate 377,555, forward strand.
GGTGGGCACGTTGCAGTTCACGCGCTACCACGGCCCTCAGTTCCCCTTCATCGATGATTTGCCGGTCCGCTTCAACGGCATGGCAGGTGATGATGACGACGACTACCGCGGTGAGAGTGGCCTGTGGGGCACCTGGCACCAGATGGTGCACCTGGGTCGGGAAACGCCCAGCGCCAGGGCGGCCATGGTGATGGTATTCCAGTGGTACATGGCCCAGCTCAACCACCTGCTCGACCGGCTGGCCAACACGCCAGAGCCCACAGGTGATGGCTCGATGCTCGACCACACGCTGGTGCTGGCGCTGAGCGAGCTGGGCCACGGCGGATGGCACTCTACGCGCCACCTGCCGGTCATCCTCGCAGGCAACGCTGGCGCAGGCGTACAGATGGGACGCCACTTGAGCCTGCCCGATCGAACCACAGGCGATCTCTACACCACGCTGTTGCAGACCTTCGGGGGCAACGAGACCCACTTCGGCTTGCAACGTGGCTTCGAAGGCGATCGCCTGGTTATGGGGGCGCTGCCACTCTGAGGCAGCTCAGAACACCCCGATGGCGTGTAGGAACACAGCGCCTACAGCCACCGGCACGACATAGCGCAGCAAGTAGACCCAGCCCCAGAACAACTTGCCGTACTTGCTCCCTGTCTTGAAGCCCTGCTCTCGGGCCTGATCGCTCACCCGCCATGCCACGAAGAGCGCGATGCCCATGCCGCCGAGGGGCAGCATCCAGTTACTCGCCAGATAGTCGAACAGGTCGAACCAGTTCTTGCCCTTTTCGAAGACCGCCGTGGTGGCTTCGGCGAAGTCCTTGCCGAAGAAGTCGGTGCCACCACTCAGGGCCGAGGGCACGCCGAAAACCATGATGGTGAAGCCGGTGACGAGGGTGGCCTTGGCGCGGCTCCAGCCCTTCTCGTCGATGAAGTATGCCGCGGCCACCTCGAGCAACGAGATGGCGCTGGTCAACGCAGCAAAGGTGAGCAACACGAAGAACACCGCCGAGAGGACAGTGCCCCCAGGCATCTGAGAGAACGCCACGGGGATGTTGGCGAAGACCAGCCCCGGCCCGGCGGAGGGCTCCATGCCATAGCTGAAGGTGATGGGGAACAGCACGAGGCAGGCGAGCAGGGCGATGCCTGTGTCGAAGACGGCGATGATGCCGGCGCTGGCGACGATGTCTTCTTTGCGGCTGAGGTAGCTGCCGTACGTGAGCATGGCCCCCATGCCCAGGCTCAAGGTGAAGAAGCTGTGGCCCAAGGCCTCGAGCACCGAGGCGCCGGTCACCTTGTCGGCGTTGAACCCGAAGACGAAGTCGAAGGCGTCACCGAAGCCGTCCATGGTGATGGCCTTCACCAGCAAGCCCACCATCATGATGAGCAGCAGGGGCATGAGAATACGGCTCCAGCGCTCCACGCCCTTCTTCACACCACCGATGACGATGGCCATGGTCAGACCCATGAAGACCAGGTGCCAGACGAGGTTGAGATTGGTGTCGCCGTACACGCTCCCGAAGATTTTGCCGATCTCTTCAGGGCTCTGGCCGCTGAATGTGTCGGTCACCGAGAGGTAGACGTAGTGCATGGCCCACCCGGCCACCACGCTGTAGTAGCTCAAGATCACGAAGGCGGCGAGCACACCCAGCCAGCCGACACCGAGCCAGGGGCTTTTGGGCTTCGACATCTCCCGGAAGGCCCCCACAGGGGACTTTTGAGTGCTCCGACCCACCAGGATCTCAGCGATCAAAATCGGCAGACCCACGATGGCGATGCAGGCGAGGTAGATGAGCACAAAGAGCCCACCGCCGTTCTCACCGGTGATGTAGGGGAACTTCCACACGTTCCCCAGGCCCACGGCTGATCCTGCTGCGGCGAGGATGAACCCCAGCCGGCTGTTCCATTCTCCACGCTCTGACATGACGCTCTCTTCACGGTACGGCCACACCACTGGGGCATGATCTACGGACCGCTCATCAAGTTTTCGAGATGCTGAATGGAATGCCCGACCCGGGGCAAAAGCTCAAGTAGGAGAGGGGAGAAGCATGCTGCTCTAGTCGCAGCACGCTTCTCGGCAACGCCGAGAGGCCCGAATGTTGAGCATGTGTCCGAGGAAGAGCATCAAACCCGCGAGCACGCCCACGGCGGTGCCTGCCATGTGCGCCATGGATACTTCTCCCGCTTCGTGACCATGCTCTGCATGCCCCTTGTCGTGATGCGCAGCCTCTGCATGGTGATCGTCATGGCCATGATCAGCGTGCTCTCCAGCGTGAGCATCCGCCTCACCATGGGCAACATGCCCGGACTCCGCAGCATGATCGTGATGATGCTCACCGCTCATCTCGATGACTCGTGACGCGAGGAGGCCCATGATGCCCACAGCCAGGACAGCCGCCACCACACGGGATCGATGCTGACGCCACCCCATGACAAGGGCGACACCCGCGAACACGATCGCCACCCCTGTGAAGATCCACTCGGTGGTGTGGCCGACAAGAAAGCCAAGCCCCAGCGCCCCGAAAGCAGCAGGTAACAGCGCACAGACAGCACAATGGATCGCGCACAACCCGCTGGCGATGGCGCCGAGGCGATCAACGCCCTCGTTCTTCGCTGCCTTCTCTGCGGTGGTCGTCATCGAAATACCTCATCCAACACATGGGCTCTGCATCATAATGCAAGTCGATTGCAATAAATATACACCTGCATTCGCAGCATCCCCTCCAATGCTGGATTTGGGGCGCTCGGGCAAGGATCACGGCCTATCGGGGATGTGATCGTACATGCGATCGATGCGCTCGATGTCAGGGGGCCAGTGGATGCCCACAAGTGGAAGGCGCCGCTCGACTGGATGAGCGAGTCGTGACAACGTTCGTAGAGTCACGTAGTAGATGCCAGAGTATTGGTTGCCCTAAAGCAAAGGCGCGATCGATGACACAGAAGGGGGTTTCACATGAGGACAATGTCGTGGGCGAACGCGCTGCTCGCCTTGTTTATGGCCGGATGCACTCTGCTGGACACAGGTGGCTCCGGTGGATCCAACTGCGAAGATGGATCTGAGGGCTGCGCGTGTTATGGGAACAACACCTGCGACGAAGGGTTGGCTTGTGACGAGGGGCAATGCGTCGATGTCAACGATCTCGATCCAGAGTTCGAAGGACGCATCGTCGGCGGTCAGACGTCTCGCTCTTTCGCCGCTACAGGCGTGCTCATGTATCAGGGCCAAAGCTGGTGTACAGCCACACTCACAGATCCAAGTACCATCTTAACTGCTGCACACTGCGTGGACATGCTCAGCGGCCCGAGAGACGGGAATCTCAGCTTCGTCATTGGCAGTGAGCCTCTACAGCCTTCTGCCTCATCTGCCATCTCCGCCATTCATATCCATCCAGAGTGGCTGGGGTTTCCTCCGAACGGGGGCGATCTTCGACAGTTTGAGCACGGCCGAGACTTGGCGGTGCTGCGCTTGACGACCCCGATCAACTCAGTGGCCCCTGTACGACTGTGGTTTGGACCCGCAGAGCAGCTGATCGGTCAAAACATGATCTTGGTGGGCTATGGCGCATCTCAGGTCGTCAACGATATGCCGATCGGTGGTGGTATTCGTCGGCGCACGCAGGTCACAATCAGCGCAACCATCGCTCAAGGAATCCGCTACGAAGACGCCCGAACTGGCAGTTGCAGGGGAGACAGCGGAGGCCCTGCTTTCATGGAAATTGACGGTGTGTGGCGGCAGGTAGGTGTCACTTCGTACGGCGACGCGCAATGCGCCTTTTTAGGCACTTACCAGCGCCTCGATCTTCACCAAGATTGGCTCGCCCAGATGGGGGTGGTGGACAACGGACGCTCGCTGACCTGCGACGAAGACGAGATGTGCGATGGGCAATGCCCTGATGACCCAGACTGCTGGACTCTACTCTGTCCAGGTGGCAGCTGCGCTGCACCCAGCGGCGAGTGCCTCTCGGATGGCACATGTGATCCATCCTGCGGTGACATAGATCCCGACTGCGGATATGACCAACCCGCACAAGATCCATGTCAGCTCTACAGCCTGTACGGCAACGGTTACTGTGATTTGTACTGCCCTCAACCTGATCCAGATTGTCAAACTCAGCCTGGCGGTGCCCAGACTTGCGGGCAGGGAGGGATTGGCTTTCACCCGCCAACTCGACAATGTGTGTATCTAGATTTGAACGGACAGCAATGCTGGGCAGAGCCTTACGCTTTTTGGCAGGCCAACCAATTCGCCGGGCGATGTGAGTACTTTGATCGCAGCGGCAACTTCTGCGGTGCAGCGCCTCCCTGGTGCGATGGCTGGGGCTGTTATTGTCAGTAGTGACGTGAGGACGACGCTCCCACTCTCATGAGCGAGGGCTTCACGACCAGACGACGATCAGTTGTACGATGGCAGTGAGTTGTAATCGAGCTTCGCCGAACGCTGTGGCTATATGAGTGCGGCGATGGCACGCATCAAGCCGGCGCTGGGTGCTCGCAGCACTTTTTCAGAGCCTGCCCTCCGGCTACGACTGCGCGCCCATCACCACCTTGATACGCACCCTCACCACCCTTATATCGTCGTATCAACAAAGCTGGAACGGACGTATGAACGTGCCCCCACGGAGGCGCGGAGGGGGCGAAAGTCGTCGTGAGGTCGGTGAGGTCTCGTCCAGATGCGAGCTTTCACCCGCAGAGGTAGCTGCGCTACCTCGAGGACGGAAAGGTCGGAGCTGGGCAGGAGATCGCCGGCGTCACGGCGGCTGGCGCCGCCGGAGCGCCGGAGTTAGCCGAGTACCGCCTCGGCGAAGCGGGTGTCGGACTCCATCTTCTCGAACTCTTCGTCGGAGATGAAGCCGGCCTCGAGGAGGGCTTTCTTGGCGTCGTCGAGCAGGGACGACGCGATGGTCTTGGCAGACTCCAGGCTATCACCGCTCTTCACGAAGGCCTCGTCAGCGAGGATGAGCACCTTCTCGGGGCCCACCTCGGCGACGCCGCCGCGGAGCAGAATCTCACCAGCGCCCTTGGGGCCCTGGTAAGTGAGCGAGCCACCGCCGAGCATGATGAGCCCGGGGCGGTGATCGAAGAGAATGCCCAGCTCGCCGGTGGCGCCAGGGGCCACCACCGACGTCACCTCTTCCGAGATGACTGCGCCAGTGGGGGTGACCACCTCAAGCTTCATCAGGCTCATCACACGACTCCTTCGTCAGAAGCCCGAGGGTCGAATTGACCCTCAGACCACTCAGCCAGCCTTCTTGGCGGCCTCTTCCTCAGCCATCTTCTTGGCGTTCTCGAGGACCTCGTCGATGCCGCCCACCATGTAGAAGGCCTGCTCGGGGATGTGGTCCAGCTCGCCGTCGACGATCTTCTTGAAGCTCTTGATGGTGTCGGGCAGCTCGACGTACTTGCCGGGCTTACCGGTGAAGATCTCAGCCACGTGGAAGGGCTGCGACAGGAACTTCTGGATTTTCCGGGCCCGCTCCACGGTCATCTTGTCCTCGTCAGACAGCTCGTCCATACCGAGGATCGCGATGATGTCCTGCAGGTCTTTGTACTTCTGCAGGATCTCCTGGACCTGACGGGCAACGGCGTAGTGCTCGTCACCGACGACGTCGGGGGCGAGGAGCTGGCTGTTGGAGTCGAGGGGGTCCACCGCGGGGTAGATGCCGATCTGGGTGAGCTTACGGTTGAGCACCGTGGTGGCGTCCAGGTGGGCGAAGGTGGTGGCCGGCGCGGGGTCGGTCAAGTCGTCAGCGGGCACGTAGATGGCCTGCACCGAAGTGATCGAGCCGGTCCGGGTCGAGGTGATGCGCTCCTGAAGGGCGCCCATCTCGGTGGACAGCGTCGGCTGGTAACCCACGGCGGAGGGGATACGACCGAGAAGGGCCGACACCTCGGAGCCCGCCTGGGTGAAGCGGAAGATGTTGTCCACGAAGAGCAGGATGTCGCGGCCACCGTCCGAGTCACGGAAGTGCTCGGCGACGGTGAGTGCGCTCAGAGCCACGCGGGCACGGGCACCAGGGGGCTCGTTCATCTGACCGTAGATCAGGGCCACCTTGGACTCTTCGAGGTTCTTGGGGTTGATAACACCCGACTCGATCATCTCGTGGTAGAGGTCGTTGCCCTCACGGGTACGCTCACCGACGCCGGCGAACACGGAGTAACCACCGTGCTTCATGGCGACGTTGTTGATGAGCTCCTGAATGAGCACGGTCTTGCCCACGCCGGCACCGCCGAACAGCCCGATCTTACCGCCACGGGCGTAAGGGGCGAGCAGGTCCACCACCTTGATGCCGGTCTCGAAGATCTCGGCGCGGGTGCTCTGCTCCTCGAGGGGGGGCGGATCACGGTGGATCGGCATCGAGGTCTCGGCGCCGACGTCACCCTGCTCGTCGATCGGATCACCGGTGACGTTCAGGATGCGGCCCAGGGTCTTCTTGCCCACGGGCACGGCGATGGGCGAGCCGGTCGGGGTGACCGGCATGCCGCGGACCAGACCTTCGGTGGTGTCCATGGCGATGGTACGGACCATGGAGTCACCGAGGTGCTGCGACACCTCGACCACCAGGTTGCCCTCGCGATCGTCGATGGCGGGGTTGGTGATCTTCAGGGCGGTCATGATCTCGGGCAGGTTCCCCTCGGGGAACTGCACGTCCACGACGGGGCCCATGACCTGGGCGATGTTTCCAGTTTGATCGCTCACTGGGGTTCTCCCTACTTCAGAGACTCGGCGCCGCTGATGATCTCCATCAGCTCGGTGGTAATCGCGGCCTGACGGGCCCGGTTCATCTCCAGCGTGAGGCGGGAGATCATGTCCTGGGCGTTGTCAGTGGCGTTGTTCATGGCGTTCATACGGGCGGCGTGCTCGCCGGTGATGCTCTCGTAGATCGCCTGCCTGACCTGAACCTCGGCGTATCGAGGTACGACGTAGTTGAACAGCGCCTGCTGGCTGGGTTCGTAAATCAGATCCACGCTCGTCGCGGCGCCCTCTTCGACCTCGGGCTGAGGCACGGGGAACAGCTGCGACACGGTGGGGATCTGGGTAATCGCGTTCTTGAATCGGTTCGACAGGATGAACACCTCGTCGAGCTCACCGCTGGTGAAGGCGGCGGCGACGGTCTCGGTGATCCCGCGAATGTCGAGCTCCTGGCCCGGCGGAATGATCTCCGCGAAGCTCTTGCCGACGGTGTAACCCATCTTCTTGACGAAGAGGTTGGCCCGACGGCCCAGGGGGAAGACGACGACCTCGACGCCCTCGCCCTGGCGCTCAGCGACGTAGCTGGCCAGCTTGCGGTTGATGTAGCTGTTGAAGCCACCACACATGCCGCGATCACTGGTCATGACCACGATGCCGATCTTCTTGACCTCTTCACGGGTCTCGAGGAGCGGGTGGGCGGTGACGGCCTCGGGGCCGAGCTGGGCCGCAAGGTTCTCCAGCAATTCCCGCTGCTTGGTGGCGTACGGCTTGAGCTCGTTCATGGCGTCTTGAGCGCGCTTGAGCTTCGCCGCGGCCACCAGCTTCATGGCGCGGGTGATCTTCTGGGTGTTCTTGACTGAGGTGATCCGCTTACGGACCTCTTTCAGACTCGGCATTTGGGGGCCTCAGACCTCTTAAGGTGTGCCAGTGAAGTGGCTCGACCAGAACTCGGGGTGACCCGAGATCAGGCAGAGAACTCCGCGATGTAGGCCTTGATGCCGGCCTCCATGCGCTGCACGGTGTCTTTCTCCAGCTTGCCCGTGCTGCGAATGTCGTCGAGCACGCCCTTGTGCTTGGACTCGAAGAAGTCGATGAGCCCGGTCTCGAAGGCGCGAACCTTCGCCACGGGGATCTCATCCATGAAGCCCTTGGTGCCGGCGTAGATGCCGAGGACCTGGTGCTCCATGCTCATGGGCCTGTACTGGGGCTGCTTGAGGAACTCGACCAGGCGCTTGCCGCGCTCGAGCTGCTGCCGGGTGGCGGCGTCGAGATCGGAAGCGAACTGGCTGAAGGCCTCGACCTCGCGGAACTGGGCGAGATCGAGACGCAGCGTACCGGCCACCTTCTTCATGGCCTTGGTCTGCGCCGAGCCACCCACGCGAGACACCGAGATACCCACGTTGATGGCGGGCCGGATACCGGAGAAGAACAGGTCGCTCTCCAGGAAGATCTGGCCGTCGGTGATCGAGATCACGTTCGTGGGGATGTAGGCAGACACGTCGCCAGCCTGGGTCTCGATGATGGGCAGCGCGGTGAGGCTGCCGGCACCCTGCTCGTCGCTCATCTTGGCGGCGCGCTCGAGCAAACGGCTGTGCACGTAGAACACGTCACCGGGGTACGCCTCGCGGCCCGGCGGACGACGGAGCAGCAGGGACATCTGACGGTAGGCCACGGCCTGCTTGGACAAGTCATCATAGATGATGAGGGCGTGCTTGCCGTTGTCCCGGTAGTACTCGCCGATGGTGCAGCCGGTGTAGGGCGCGATGAACTGCAGGGGCGCGAGGTCAGAGGCGGAGGCGGCCACCACGGTGGTGTACTCCATGGCCCCGTTCTGCTTCAGCTTCTCGACCACCTGGGCGACGGTGGACTGCTTCTGGCCGATGGCCACGTAGATGCAGTGCACGTCGGTGTTCTTCTGGTTGATGATGGTGTCGAGGGCCACGGCGGTCTTGCCGGTCTGGCGGTCACCGATGATGAGCTCGCGCTGACCACGGCCGATGGGCACCATGGAGTCGATGGCCTTGAGGCCGGTCATCAGGGGCTCGTGGACCGACTTCCGGGGGATGATGCCCGGGGCCTTGATCTCCACGCGGCGGCGGTGGGCGGTCTCGATGGGGCCCTGGCCGTCGATGGGCTGACCGAGGGCGTTCACCACGCGGCCGAGCAGAGCCTCGCCCACGGGGACGTCGACGATGCGGCCGGTGCGGCGGGCCTCGTCACCCTCTTTGATGCCGTTGGCGTTGCCGAGCAGGGCGACACCGACGTTGTCTTCCTCGAGGTTGAGCACCATGCCCAGAACACCACCAGGGAACTCGAGCAGCTCGCCGGCCATGGCCTTCTCGAGCCCGTACAGGCGGGCGATGCCGTCACCGGCAGAGAGGACGGTGCCGGTCTCGCTGACCTCGACCTGCTTGTCGTAGTCCTCGATCTGCTTGCGGATGATCCGGCTGATTTCCTCGGCCTTGATGTCCATCACGTTCTCCGTCTCGTCGGCCCGAAGGCCGCTGGCCCTCGGTGGGCCTGGGTTCTGTCGGCGAGGGCCTTAGAGGCTGGCCTCGCGGATACGCTGTTTCATGTTCTCGAGCTGGGTGCGCACGCTGCCGTCGTACACCTTGCCGCCCACGTGAGTGATGATGCCGCCCAGGATCGAGGGATCTTCTTTGATCTCGAGCACGATCTGCTGGTTGGTGATCTTCTGCAGCGCCGACTTGAGCCGGGACTGATCTGCATCACTGAGGGGGGTGGCCACGGTGACCCGAGCCCGCTGACGACCGGACATGCTGTCGGTCAGATCATGGTAGGCGCGGGTGATCTCGGGCAGATGGCGGATACGGTTACGATCGGTGAGCAGGAACAAGAAGTTCCGCGTGATCGGGCTCACCATGACGCGCTTGAGCAGCTCGCCGAGCACGGCCTTGCGGCTGTCGACGTTGAAGCTGGGGTTGCGCATCAGCTCGGCGAGCTCGTCGCTGTTGGCGAAGAGCTTGCTGACCCGATCGAGCTCCCGACCGAGCTGCTCGAAGTTCTTCTTCTCAAGGCCGATCTCGAGGAGGGCCTGAGCGTAACGCTGATGAATGACGGCGGTGCTCACTTTGGCTCCTAAACCACGGGGCTCCTCAGCCCTTGATGCCCTCTTCGAGCTGGGTGAGGTAGTCGGCGGTCAAACGCTGACGGTCGGCGGCGTTGATCTTCTCGGAGATCAGGGCCGTGGCGGCGTCGACGGCGCGCTCGACGAGCTCGGTCTCCAGCTTGACCTTGGCCTGACGCAGCTCGTGGGCTGCGGTGCGCTCGGCCTCCTGGCGCAGGCGATCAGCGTCGGCCTTGCCCTCGGCGATGAGGTTGGCCTTCTCGCTCTCGCCCTGCTGGCGATACTCTTCGAGGATCTGCTTCTTGTTGGCGTCGAGCTCTTTGATCTTGGCGTCGTAATCGTCGAGGCGCTTCTGTGCCTCGTCGTGCAGCCGGCGGGCCTCGTCGATGTCGGCGGCCACGGCGGCGGCCTGATCTTTGAGGGCCTTCTGGATGGGGCTGCGTGCGTACTTGATCACCAGACCCAGCAGGATCACCAGGTTCACCGCGTGGAAGATCACGTTGGTGAAGCCAGCCTCACCATCACCACCAGCGATGGCGGGGGTGCTGAGGAGGGTGAGCAGGGCAACGGCTGACGCGCTCTTGAATGGCGTGCTCTGGAATGACATGGCTGTCAGTATTCCTTCTGCGTGCTGCGGTTCAGACCGGACGGCCGATGATCTTCTCGGCGACCTGCTTGGCGAGATCGTCGACCTGGCCGAGCATGGACTGCCGGGCGCTCTCGACGTCTGCCTTGATCCCCGCCCGTACCTCGTCGAGGTGAGCGGTGGTCTCTGCAGTGGCCTTGGCGATGGCAGCTTCCTTGGCATCGAGACCCTCACCGCGGAGCGCGGCACGAGCAGAAGACGCCTGGGTGCGGGCAGCGCCGTACTCTTCGTCGTACCGGGATGACAGCTCGGAAGCGCGGGCGTCCAGCACGCGGGCTTCCTGCCGGGTCTTCTCAGTCTTCTCGGTCCGACGGGCGTCGGCTTCGAGGAAGGGCTTGAAAACCAGGCCTCGCATGATCATCAGCAGCGCGAGAAAGAGGCCGAGTTGGATGAAGAAAGTCGCGTCGATGTCGATGAGACCCATCGACTGTACAGTGACGTGAAGGGACTGCATGGTTGGTAATGTCACCTTCCGTGCCTAGCCAAAAATTCGGCGCAACCTATCACCGCCCACCGGCAACGTCAATCGGGATTCTGTGGACAAATTGTGGGTTCACATGACTGTGATGACTACCCAGATGGGTGAAGTCAGCCAAAGGCGGCCCGGCGACGGTAGTCTTCGCCGTTCATCGGCTGCAGATGACACATCTCGATCAGCCGGGAGTAGATGCGCTCCCCGACGCGATCGACGAGGACCTGCTGGCCATCTGCGCCGCCGTTCCCACGGCCTGGCGCATAGTTCGTCGTGAACAATGTGGTGCGGTTGGCGTTGTACCGCTTGCTGATCAGCTCGTCCAGCACCGAGAGCTCCCACTCGGTGCCCCGCCCCTTGCCCAGCTCGTCGATGGCCAGCACCGGAATGTGAATCAAGGGTTCGATGAGGGCTTCAGCGCTGCCATGACGGCCCTGATCAAATGAGGCGCGCAGATCGGACAGCAGGTGCATGAACTCCACGAACCGCACCTGCACCCCACGTTTGATCAGCAGGTGGCGCAAGATCGCCACCATCAAGTGGGTCTTCCCGGTCCCACAGGGTCCGTAATAAAGAATGCCACGCTGCCCCGCGACGAACTCCGAGGCAAACCGATTCGCCAGCGCCCGGGCGTTGCGCTTTTGCAGATCAGGCGTCTCGAAGTTCATGAACGAGGCCTGGTTGTACCGCGCGGGCAACCGGGCGTGGTTGTAGAACTTGATGCGTTGATCGAGGGGGCTGCACTCGCAGGGCACCGCGTTCGTGTAGCCCTGATCATTGGTGACGAAGGTGAAGCCCACGCCCCCGCAGAGGGTACACTTCACCTTGCAGGTGCACCGCTCGGCGAGGGAATAGTCGCCCTGGCGTTTGGAGACGATGAACTCATTGCCGCAAATCGGGCACTCGCGCTGCATGGCTGAACTCTCTGAAAACGGAACCGGCGTAGAGCCTTTGTGAGGGTGTCCTCACCACGAAGGGGGCGCAAGCCTCAACTGCAGATCGGGCAAACCCAGATGACGACGCACCTGCCGCAGACGTTGTCGATCACGGGTGGCCTGCCAATTGGTCTGGTTCGCCACCTTGCGCTCCGCGGCGAGCATATCATCGACCTTCGCCGACAACATCTCCTGGGTGTCCGCGTCGAGGCGATCCCAGAAGGCCTCGCTGGCCTTCTCTTCTAGAGATTCCAGAGCGGTGACCGGGTCTTCAATTTTTCCGATCAAGGCATCATCTCTGAGCTGAGTCAGGCGACCGAGCAGCAGATCGACGAGGGCGATCAACCGATCTTCGTGCAGATCGGCTCTGGCACGCTCGACCTGGCTGAGCAACAAGTCGAAGGCCCGGGTCAGCTCGGCCTGCTCTGCAGCGAGGGGCTGGTGCGGTGCGATCTCCGGTCTGGGTCGAGGATCACGTGCGGGGGGTGTCAGCGGCGTCGACGGGGGCACGACAGGGGTGCCCGCTTGAGGGGTCGGGCGGCTACCCACCTGCCGGGCACGCCACGCCTGAGCGACGGCGTCCACTGACTTGAGCACCGACTCGAGGCCTCTGATCGATTTGGTCTTCTTGCGATGATCGAAGGCCCGCTCGATGCCTTGGATCACCACCTCGGCGGGCAACCCCGCCCGAGCCCAACGTTGGATCATTTCGAGATCTCGAGCGGAGAGCATCAGCCCCTTGCCGCTCTGTTCGAGGAAGGCACGCTCAATGGCGTGAATGTAGGCGCGGTCGAGCATGGTGAGACCAGTGTTACCGGTTCACTGATCAAACGTCCAGGTTCTTCACGTTGAGGGCGTTGGACTCGATGAAGTCACGGCGGGGGGCCACGAGATCACCCATGAGCACGGTGAAGATCTCGTCGGCCTTCTCGCCGTCTTCGATCTGAACCTGCAGCAGAGTGCGGGTGTCGGGATCCATGGTGGTCTCCCACAGCTGGTCGGGGTTCATCTCACCGAGACCCTTGTACCGCTGGATGTCGAGACCCTTGCGACCGCCACCGAGGATCGACTCCATCAGGCTGCGGCGATCAGCGACGGTGCGCTCGTCGTCGCCCACCTGAAGGGTGAGCGGCCCGGTGCCGAGGTTGCCGAGCACCTCGAGGTGACGCTGCAGCTTCTTCACGCCGTTGGTGCGCACGAAGGCTTCGTCGATCACCGTCTTGCGATCGGCACCGAGCAGACGGGACCACGCCACGATCTGATAGGTGGTGGGGCCGTCGTACACGGGGGGCTCCGGCGGCTCGGGCGCTTCGGCGCCTTCTTCGAGCTCTTCGCCTTCCTCACCCTCGGGAGCAGGGGGCAGCTCCATGATGGGGGGCGGCGCCTCTTCGATGAGGATGTCGAAGCTCGTGTCGTCGGGGTGCAGCCGCTTGAAGAACGAACCAGTCTTCTCGATGGCCACGGCGAGGGCGTCGCGATCGAGGAACATCTCCGGGGCGAGCTCGTTGGTCTGCAGCAGCGCGTCGACCACGCGGTTGTCACCGCGAGGCATCACCCGACCGAGATCTTCGTAATAAGTAATGACACGGCCGAGCAGGTTTTTGAGCGCTTCACCCTCGATGGGGTTCCCGTCGAGACCCATGACCGAGACGTTCTTCGTGCCGCCACTGAGCAGGAACTCGTTCATGGCGTGCTCGTTCTTGAGGTACCTGATCGTCTTGCCCTTCTTGGCTCGGTAGAGCGGGGGCTGAGCGATGTAGAGGTAACCCCGATCGATGATCTCCCGCATCTGCCGATAGAAGAAGGTCAACAGCAGCGTACGGATGTGCGAGCCGTCGACGTCGGCGTCGGTCATGATGATGATCTTGTGGTACCGCAACTTCGAGATGTCGAAGTTGTCCATGCCGATGCCGGTGCCCAGGGCCGTGATCAACGTGGTGATCTCGTTGCTGGAGAGCATGCGGTCGAGGCGGGCCTTCTCCACGTTCAGGATCTTACCGCGCAGGGGCAAGATGGCCTGGGTGGCCCGGGAACGGCCCTGCTTGGCGGAGCCACCGGCGGAATCACCCTCCACCAGGTACAGCTCGGCCCGCTCGGGGTTGCGCTCCTGGCAGTCGGCGAGCTTGCCGGGCAGCGAGGCGGAGTCGAGGGCGCCTTTGCGGCGCACCAGCTCACGGGCGCGGCGGGCGGCGTCGCGGGCACGGGCGGCGTCGATGGCCTTGCTGATGATGCTCTTGGCGTAACCAGGGTTCTCGAGCAGCCAGTCGCTCAGGCACTCGGCCACCACCGACTGCACCACGGGCTTCACCTCGGAGCTCACCAGCTTCTCTTTGGTCTGGCTGGAGAACTTCGGGTCGGGGACCTTGGTGCTGATGATGGCGGTGAGGCCCTCACGGGCGTCATCACCAGAGAGCGAGTTCTTCAGCGCCTTGGTGAGGCCGCTCTCGTTGGCGTAGCTGTTCACCGTACGGGTGAGGGCATCTTTGAAGCCCGAGAGGTGAGTACCACCATCGCGGTTGCGGATGTTGTTGGTGAAGCACTGCACGTTCTCCTGGTAGGAGTCGTTCCACTGCAGGGCCACCTCGACCTCGATGCCGTCACGCTCGCTGATGAAGTGCAGGGGCGGGTTGTGCACCGGCGACTTGTGCCGGTTCAAGAACTCCACGAACGAGGAGATGCCACCCTCGTACTTGAAGTCATGACGCTGGCCCTCGCCGCGCTCGTCCACGATGGTGATGGCCACGCCGCGGTTGAGGAAGCTGAGCTCCCGCAGGCGGGCGCTGAGGATGTCGAAGCTGAACTCCTGCACGCCCTCGAAGATGGTCTTGTCGGGCATGAACCTGATCTTGGTGCCCGTCTCGGTGCTGTCGCCCACCCGGGCCAGGGGCGCCTCGGGCACCCCCTGGTGATAGGTCTGACGATACTCGCCGCCGTCGCGGTGGATGATCAGCTCCATGACCTCGGAGAGGCCGTTCACACACGAGACGCCCACCCCGTGCAGACCACCGGAGACCTTGTAGGAGTTGTCGTCGAACTTACCGCCGGCATGCAGCACGGTCATGATGACCTCTGCAGCGCTGCGGCCCTCTTTGGGGTGCATGCCCACGGGGATGCCGCGGCCGTTGTCCTCGACGGTGGCCCCACCGTCGTTGTGCAGAATCACGGTGACGGTGTCGCAGTAACCCGCGAGGGCTTCGTCGATGGAGTTGTCGACGACCTCGTACACGAGCTGGTGCAGGCCGGTACCGTCATTGGGATCGCCGATGTACATACCAGGCCGCTTCCGGACCGCCTCCAGCCCCTCGAGCACCTGAATGCTCGAGGCGTCGTAGGTGGAGTTTTCCGGCTCGGCAGTGGCGACACCAGACTCGACTTCGTGCTCTTCAGCCATGTCATCGATCCTTCAAGCGCCACCGGCTCGCCAACCCCGCGTTTATGCGGCAAATCAGCGGCCTTGAGCGCTTTACATAAAGACGAAGAAATGTACCACAAAAGAGCGCCATCCACAAGTAAACCTGCGGACCCCAAACACCTGATTTTAAAGGGAAAAATATGGTGTGAACGGCGAGGGGGTCGAGGGGGCTGAATCAGGCCTCCGCGGAGGCCTCTTCGGCGACCTTTCTGGGGGCTCTCGCAGGGGCCTTTTTGGCGAACTTCCTGGCCACTTCTGCAGGCTCCAGGAGCAGGGTGCGAGGCTCGCCTTCGCCGACGCTGCGGGTGCCCACCTCGTCGTCGCCCATGAGGGCGGTGTGCGCCAGGCGACGCTCTGCAGGGGAGAGGCCGTCGAGGACCCCTCGGCGACCCGTGCGCACCACCATATCGGCGATCTCCACCACAGCGGCGCTGATGATGGCCTTGCGACGATCGAGATCACCCCCGACGTCGAGCGTGCAGCGTACGCGGCCGCCGGTGGCCTGAGAGGCCGCGCTCGAGGTCAGCTGGGTGATGGCGGTGACCAGCTCGGGATCACGCAGCTTGGAGATGCTGCCGGTGAGGCGCAGGATGATCTCGCCGTCGACCTCGGTGCCCTCGACGTCGATCGAGAGCTGCATGCGGTCGAAGAGGCCAGTCAAAAACTCGGAGGCCGCTTGAATGGCCTGACCGTTGCTCATGGAATTCTCCTGAAAATCGAGTGGAAAGCGTCGAGGGCGATCAGGCCCGGGCGTTCTTGCCCTTCTTGAGGGAGGGCGCCGGCTCTGCTTCTGCCTTCTTCAACAGCACGTACTGCTGCACCAGACCCATGATGGTGTTGGCGGCAATGTACAGCACGAGGCCCGCCGGCAGGAACAGCATCATCAAGGTGAAGATGACCGGCATCAAATACATGATGATCTTCTGCTGTGCCTGATCGCCCGCAGTGGGCGACAACCGGCTCTGCAAGAACATCAGCCCACCGAGGGCCAGAGGCAGAATGTAGAAGGGGTCGGGCTGGGACAAATCGTGAATCCAGCCACCCAGATCAGCCTGGTACAGCTCCACCGAAGAGTAGATCGTCCGGTACAGGGCCAGGTAGATGGGCATCATCAGCACCACCGGCAGGCACCCGGCAAGAGGGTTCACGTTGTGCTCTTTGTAGAGCTTCATGATCTCTTGCTGCTGCTTGAGCTTGTCCTCCTTGTACTTGGCCTGAAGCGCCTTCATCTGAGGCTGGATCTTCTTCATGGAGGCCATGGACTTGTACTGCTTCTGGGTAAGAGGCAGCGTGAGCAGCTTCACGAGGATGGTGAGCAGCACGATGGCGATGCCCCAGTTGCCCACCCAGCTGAAGAAGAGCCGCATGATCTTGAGCATGGGCACCGAGACCACGGTGAACCAGCCGAAGTCTACGGCGTCGCTCATGGGGGGCGTGGTGGCGCTCACCACTTCGTACTTCTTCGGGCCGCCGTAAATCTGGAACTTGCGGGAGAGCGTCTGGCCAGGCTCGAGCTTGGAGGCGCCGAAGTCGGCCACCGTGACGGCGAGGCTGAAGCCCACGGGGATCTTGGTGGTCTCGGGCAGACCGGCGTTCTTGGGATCGACGAAGAACTCACACGCCTTGATGGGATCAGCGCCGACGCCGGGCAGCATACCCATCATGAAGTAACGGTTGTTCACCGCGGCCCACTGCACCCCGTTGGCGAAGGCGGTCGGCTCTTCCGGGTCGTTCAGATCGCTGGCCACGGAGGCGATCATCTCCCGGTGGAAGACCTCTTTCTCCTGACACAACGACTCAAACAGGTAGATCGGGGGGGTGAACATCGAGCCAGTGGCTTCGCTGTCGTTCTGAAGGCCGGCCATACGACCCTTCAAGGCCACGTCGACGGCGGCATTGCCCGTGTTGCGCACGGTGACCTCGCCATCAAGCACGTACTGCAGATCGCTCACCCGCCAAGTGCGGACGATCTCCAAACCCGTCGTGGCATCACGGTGGGTGAAGCTCACCGACTTGGCATCATCTGCGACCTTGGCGTCGTACACCCCGACGACCGAAAGATCGTTCGCCAGCACGTCGAGCTGAGGCGGCAGGAAGACGCTCTTGTCGTCGGCCTCACCGAGCGGACGCACGAAGCGATCAGGCTTCAGCCCGTCATCGGTCTTGATCAGGTACTGATCTTCAGTGAGGGACCACGACTTCAACGCGCCGTTCAGGTTCGACAGCTCGAGGTTGAAGAGATCGCCGGCCTTGAGGCCAGTGATCTTCTCGAGGCTGGGGTCGAGAACCGGGATCTTCGGCGCGGGCTTCTCGTCGGGCTTCGTAGCGTCTCCGCCAGCCTTGCCTTGCTCACCACCGTTCTGAGCCACGCCCGCATCAGGGGCGTTCTGCTTCGGGGGTGGCTGCTGAGGGAACATATAGGTCCAGAGGGCCAGGACCACGCCACTCATCACCACCGCGAGGATCATCCGCCGGTAGTCGGTGTTCTCATTCATGGCTCATCCACTGGGTCGTAACCGCCTGGGCTCCAGGGGTGACAACGACAAATACGGCTACACGTGCGGCGACTGCCGCCGAAGAAGCCGTGTTTTTGATAGGCCTCGATTGCGTACTCAGAGCAGCTCGGCACGAACCTGCACGAAGGAGGCAACAACGGGGAAATGAAGTTCTGATATCCGCGAATGAACCAGACGCACAGCGCAGTCATGTCAGCCCCTCGTCTCGGACTGAGTCTGGGCGCCACCTTCGTTCTGGCTGCGCCCATGACCAGACTGACCGGTACGACCCTTCTGACCACTGTGCTTGTGGCTGCCATGCTTCTGGCCGCCTTGCTTGTGGTTCGAGTGCTTTCGCCCGGAGCCCCTTTTGCCAGAACCCTTCTGAGGCGGGTTACGCAAACGACGCAACCCTTCAGAGAGCTCTTTGTAGATCACAGCGTAGTCATCTGGCGGGGTCTGGTTCTTGGCCACGAGCACCACATCGAGACCCTTGGTCTGCGCAGCGGGGTGCTTGCGGAAAGCTTCGCGCACAAGCCGTTTTAAACGGTTGCGCACGACGGCGTTGCCCACCTTCTTGCTCACGGTGATGCCGAGACGAATCGGACGACCGCCTGTGAGGCGACCATAGAACACGAAGTGGCGGGTGCTCACCCGTGATCCTCGGCGTTGCACGAAGAGGAACTCCCTGCGACGGCGAAGGCGGCTGCTCTTGGGGAACTGCTGACCTTCAGGCAAGGGGCTCATCGGGCACCGAATGGGTTGTCGCTGAGGGGACAGCGGTGGGCACGGGGGTGGAGGCAATCGAGCGGTGACATCTTATCTCTGCGCGCGCGAGGATAAAGCGCGCACGCGTGAGAGGTGCCTGATCGGCTCGAACCCCCCAGGGGATTACTTGCGGTAAGTCGCCGGGGCCAGGTTCTTGCGGCCCTTCTGACGGCGGCGCTTCAGGACTGCGCGGCCGGCACGGGTGGAGGCGCGCTTACGGAAGCCGTGGGTGCGCCGGCGGGAGGTGTTGCTGGGCTGAAAAGTGCGCTTCATGGAAAATTCCTCACGTTCGAATAGCGTGCCCTCGATTTGAGGGCGGCGAATGGAACCACAACCCCCTCGGAAGATCAACCAAGATCACCAAACCCCTTGCAGATGGCACCCATGGGTCGAGCCATGGCAGTCGATGACTCCCTCGATGGCAGCCCATGACTTCCGGGATGGCACCCCATGGCATCCGATGCCATCTCGAGCGGCCCGTCGGGCACCCTCCAAAAAAAACTTGAGCCGAAGATCGACAAAAATTTGGGCCCACGAGGGGGTAGACGGAGAATGGCCTGGAGCCCGTCTCAATGGGGTCACAGCGCCGGAACATGCCTGACACATTGAAAAACTCGACAGCATTCGAGTTCGGGGGTAACCACTGCACGAGTGTTCGGTTCTCTCCGGCAAAACTCAGAGTCCCTGCGACCCAAGCCCGAAACATCTTATGTAAAAGGTGAAGAAATGGGTGGCATACATCTGAAACCACTGCTATTCTCACGAGCATAAGAAAAGAACTTGCGGGGTGATCGAGCGCCATGCTTAATGGGCCTCACCGCGGCACTGATTACGACTCGCAAGGGGACTCAGCGAGCGTGGTTTTTTGTCAGGTCACCCCGTAAAAACGATAACCATTAATGTTCGGTCGATAGCACCCTGGTGCCATCCCATATTGATATAGGGATACGGCCCCAATACGTGCCATTGACCATGATGCGAGTGCAGACACGTGCGTCAGGTCTGGGAATCCGCTCTCTCCTCGATCCGATCTCGAGTCACTGCGGCCAATTACACCACGTACTTCGAACCTCTCCGCTTGGTGAAGATCGAAGGTGGTCAGGCCCTGATTCAGGTCGAAGATCCATTCTTCGGTGACTGGGTCCGCGATCACTACGCTGACCTTCTCGTCGATGCCCTAAGTGAAGCTTCAGGGCGTCCCGTCTCCGTAGAAATTGAGGTCAAAGAGTCAAATAAAGCTGCTGTTGGGTCCCCTCAGTCGGGCTCAGCAACAAAAGCACCTCACATTTCAAACAAAAACAGCACCAAATCGAACGCACGCAAGCGTGTCGAAGCGGTAGAGGACGACCGGACAGCTCTTCCGGACTTCCCGCTGAACCCCCATTACACCTTCGATCAATTCGTCGTAGGTGACAGCAACCAGTTCGCCTATGCGGCGTGCGATGCCATCGCACAGCGACCCGCTCAGGCCTACAACCCGCTGTTCATCTATGGCGACACCGGTCTGGGCAAGACTCACTTGCTCCATGCCATCGCCCACGAGATGCGTGCGCGACATCAAGGTGTTCGGGTGGCTTACTTGAGCGCTGAGGAATTCACCAATCAGGTGATCAACGCCATCTCGACGCAGAGCATGGATCGTTTCCGTGCAGCTTTCCGCATGAAGTGCGATGTGCTGCTCGTCGACGACATCCACGTACTGTCGGGTAAGGAGCGTACTCAAGAAGAGTTCTTCCACACGTTCAACGCGCTCCACGCCGCTCAGAAGCAGATTGTGCTCACCAGCGACAAGACGCCCCAGGAGATCCACGGCTTGGAGAACCGACTCCGGTCACGGTTCCAGTGGGGTCTCATCGCTGACATCAAGCCCCCTGCACTGGAGACCCGTGTGGCCATCCTGCGTGCAAAGGCTGCCCGGAACGGCATCGAGCTGCCCGACGACGTGTCGATGTTCCTCGCCGAGCACATCCGCAACAACGTGCGAGAGCTCGAAGGCGCCCTGATTCGTCTCGCAGCGTATTGCAGCCTGTCGCGCAAGACGCTGACGTTGCCTGTGGCTCAAGAAGCACTGCGCAACTTGATCGACACCCGGGCGCGAGCCATCAGCATCGAAGCGATTCAGCGTCTGGTCGCCGATCACTTCGACGTGAAGATCTCCGATCTGAAGGGTCACCGGCGTCACAAGGCCGTGGCGCACCCACGAAGCGTGGCCATGTACCTCTGCCGGAAGCACACCCAGTGCTCCTACCCGCAAATCGGTGCCCGGTTCGGTGGTAAGGATCACAGCACGGTCATCGCCGCCTTCCGCAAGGTCGAACGCAACCTGAAGACCGACATGGGCCTCCGCGCCGAGGTCGAGGCCATCGAGCGCCGCATGCCCTGAAGCTGATCTCTTCAGCTTCAACCCCAACAAGGCCCCTGCTCCAAGGGGCCTTTTGTTTTCCGTGCACCTCGGAGGCAGGCTCACCTCAGTCTGGGCCACTTCTTCGCATGAATCGAGATGTCTGTACGCCCCGGCTCAACGTTCGACACCTGCCGAACGGGAGGCCAGTTGCCACTGCTTGGGCGTCACCCCATGATGTCGAGCGAAGGCCTGAACAAAATGGGAGAGGTTCCCGAACCCACACTCGGCACATGCATCCGTGACCGAGATGTCGGATCCTTGCAGCAAGTCTGCGGCGAGGCCGAGACGACGCGTTCTCAACCAACGACCCGGTGAGATGCCATAGCTCGCCCGAAAGTCCCGCTTGAACTTCGACAAGCTCCGCCCACTCAGCGCGGCGAACTCTTCGAGACCAAGTGGCGATCTGAAGTGCCTCTCCATCGTCTCTCGCAGACGCCCCTCGTGCTCTACGCCGAATCGAACGCCGTCCACCAGAATGCGACATCCTCGGACCGACTCGTGGATCAGCCGCAACACGATCTCTTCGAGCCTGAGTTTGACGATCCGCCGGCCGAGAGATCCCTCGACAGCCTCCGAGACATCACGCACCAGCGTCTGAATTGATGGCAGGGGATCCACGAGACAACCTTCCGTCCACGCCTCGCTGTTGTAGCTGGAGGCAGGGATGGTGCGCACCAGGTAGTCCGCGTCGAAGGCGATGACGGTGCTTTCGTATGCACCGTGCTCCGGGATCACTTCGGACATGTACCGAAAGCCCACGGGCAGGAGCACCACCTCACCTGCCTGTACCACCTGGATCGGCTCACCTGGCACGCGCAGCTGCTTGATGCCTCTACGCACGTACACGAGGGTGGGGTGGGCGACCAGGACTGGCAGATCAGCCACGCCCTCCAGGTTGCGATACGCCACCACCCAGGCAGCGCGACTTCGCAGCACCGACCCACGGCCTCCGTCTTGTAAATCCCTCGGGATGGTCAACATGTGTGCTCGATCTGGTAGTGTGCTGGTGATCCCGCCCTCACTGTAGCCGCACTCGACGCTTGAATCTGCGTCCCACAGTCCAATTTTTGTTGAAATCGGGCCAACTCAATTCGTGCCCGAGCACCTCTTCTGGCCTGGCTCAGAAAGTCGTTCGCTGACCTTCGAGCCCCACCTGGAGGGATCCTCAACCCCAGCCAGACCCAGGGTCATGCATCAGGAGGTCCATGAAGGGGCCTTCATCGGTCGTTTCCGTGCGAGGCCACCCCATGGGCAGGGTGGGACGAAAACGGTCGTGAGCTGCACGGACAGAGATTTCGGCCGAACTCCATGCTCGAGCCTTATCCGACATCAACCGACAAACCGACGTTCCAGCTGATCCACACGCTCTCGGTGGGGTGCGCTGACCCCAGAGCGCATTCGACACCGTTGAGCTCCGTATTACCGATTCGTTAATGGCCACATCTGGTGCCTACACATCGGTGGGATCTGCGGATCCGTGATCCACAGCGATCAGTGGGTGCCTCTGGGGGAAACTTGTGGATAAACTGTGGTCGAAATGTGGACAAAAATGAAGGAGAAGATATCCCCATGTTGTCCACAGAGGTTATCGACGGATCCTGTTGAGAAAAACGATCATAAAAATCGTAGGCTTGCCTAGTTTATCCACAAATCCACAGCGCCTACTGTTATTACGATCTCCACATAAGATCTGATCGATCCTGTACAAAGAAGCGGAAAGTATCGCTGGAACATCCGTGGAGCGGAGAGCCGATGAAACTGTTTGTCAGCAGGGAGCGCCTCACTCGTGGCCTGGCCCGGATCCAAGGGGTCCTGAGCCGGAAGGCCACCCTGCCAATCTTGTCGAACGTCCTGCTGGAAGCCCGAGCTGATGGCGCTTTGCGCATCGCAGCCACCGATCTCGACGTGACCTTCGATGGTCAGATCGAGGCCCGTGTGGAAGAGGCGGGCCGCATCACCGTCGATGGGAAGAAGATCTACGACATCTGCCGAAACCTGCCTGGTGAGGAGGTGAGCCTCTCGGTCGATGATCAACAGCGCATTCAGCTGAAGTGCCGCACTTCGGATTTCGTGCTCAACGGATTGTCGGCGACGGATTACCCCTCGCTGCCCGATGGCGAGGGTCTGAATCTGGTGCCTGTCGATGGAGAGGCCCTTAAGGAGCTCATCGAGCGCACGTCGTTCTCGGTGGCCACCGACGAGTCACGGCCCAACCTCACCGGCATCTACTTCCACTGCATTTCGGGCAACCGGATGCGCCTGGTCTCGACCGATGGTCATCGCTTGAGCAAGGGTGAGCGGGTCACCAGTCGAGATGACGTGGAGATCCCCGAGCGGGATGGTGTGATCGTGCCCCGGAAGGGCGTCACCGAGATCAAGCGTATGCTCGATGAGGCCGGCGCCGAGGTTCAGTTCGGATTCCTGGACAACAATTTCGTCCTGGAGACGCCTGAGGTTCGCCTCTTCGTTCGCTTGATCGACGCAGCCTTCCCAGATTACCAGCAGGTGATCCCGAAGAGCACCGAGCGCGAGGTTGTGCTCGATCGTCTCACGTTCCTGCAATCGCTCAAGCGCATCGCGATCCTCGCGAGCGAGCGTACGCACGGGGTGAAGATCGAGCTGTCGGAAGGGCAGATGACCCTCGGCTCCGACAACCCCGATCTCGGACGCGCCCGTGAAGATATGACGCCGGAGAGCTACAACGGCTCTGATCTGACGATCGCCTTCAACTCTCGCTACCTGATCGACATCTTGTCGAACCTGAAGGCGGAGAAGGTGGCGATGCACCTGAACGAGGCGCTCTCACCGGGCATCATCCGCGAGCACGAGAACGATGATTATCTCTTCGTGGTCATGCCGATGCGCCTCTGAGGCGATGCTGTGCACCTGACCCGCATTACCCTCCAAGATTTCCGCAATCTCTCCCAGGTCGAGCTGCAAGCCCACGAGCGCTTCAACGTGCTGGTGGGCGAGAACGGCCAGGGGAAGACCAATCTACTCGAAGCCATTTACTGGTTGGCGACGCTACGCCCACTTCGGGCCAACCGCCTAGTGGAGCTGATCCGCTGGGGTTCGGATCTGGCCCGTGTGAGAGGTTTCGTCGACGTGGATGGTCTCGAGCACAGCCTCGAGGTGCGCTGTAATCGCGGCGAGCGTACGGCACTGCGAGAGGGCAAGAAATGCGGTCACTCTGATTTCTTCGGGGTGCTCTCGGTGGTCCTCTTCACCCCTGAGGATGTCGGTCTCGTACGTGGCAGCCCGGGGGATCGGCGCAAGTTCCTGGATCGTGCGATCTTCACGGGTCGATCGGCATATCTCAGCGAGGTGCAGGGTTATCGTCGTGCACTGGCTGGGCGAAATGCCCTGCTTCGTCAAGAGGCTGAAGATTATGCCCTCGAGGCGTACGAGATGACCCTGGCACGTCATGGTGCGAAGCTGATGGCTGCACGTCGTGCCTATGTGTCTGATCTTTCACCTTTATTCGAAGAAGCCTTTGTTGCGATTGCTGGGGCGGGCCTGAAGTCGAAGATCAAATACCGCCCAAGTGTTTCTGCTCAATCTGAAGACGATGAGTCTGCTCTGCTGAAGCTCTGGCAAGGCGAGCGCGAGAAGGATCGACAACGTGGTCACACGTTGCACGGACCTCACTCTGATGATCTCGCCATCGAGCTGACCGGGCGCTCTGCCCGAGCGTATGCGAGCCAGGGGCAACAAAGAGCCATTGTGCTCGCGTTGAAGATCGCAGAGATCAGGTTGCTCACCGCTCTGAGAGGGGTGACCCCGGTGCTCTTGCTCGATGATGTGTCGAGTGAGTTGGATCCACAACGCAATGCCCGACTGTTCGAGTTCCTCAATGCGTTCGAAGGTCAGGTGTTCATCACCACTACGGATCCGTCTTTCTTGAAGCTCGATGCCGAGCACCGCCAGTTCAATGTTCATGAGGGGGCGATCGAAGTCGATCGTCCTGATCATCAGGAGTCCTGATCGTGGAGAAGTTCGTCATTGAAGGTCGCCATCGCCTGAACGGCACTGTGCGTCCGAACGGCAGCAAGAACGAGGCATTGCCTGTTCTGGCGGCAACGCTGCTCACTGAAGAGCCGATGATTCTGGAGAACGTGCCCCGCATCGTCGACGTCGAGGTGATGTGCGATGTGCTCCGAGCCCTGGGCGCTCAGGTAGAATGGCAGGCTGACAACCGCCTCTACATTTGTACGAAGGGGGTTTCGGACGATGCCCTCGATCCTGATCTCTGCCGCCGCGTACGGGCGTCGATTCTGTTCGCCGGGCCCATGGTGGCCCGCCGCGGCCACGTCGTTCTGCCTCCACCTGGTGGTGACGTGATCGGCCGCCGCCGAGTGGACACACACCTGCAGGTGCTGGAGGCCATGGGTGTGCAGACGCGTGTGGACCAGAACTACGAGTTTCGGGCGGATCGCTTGCAGGGCGCTGACATCTTCCTCGACGAAGCGTCAGTGACGGCCACGGAGAACGCCATCATGGCGGCTTCGTTGGCCCATGGCACGACGATCCTGCGCAACGCTGCTTCCGAGCCGCATGTGTGCGGGCTTGCACGTATGTTGAACAACATGGGCGCTCACATCGAAGGCATCGGTACGAACACCCTGACGATCCACGGTGTGCCTCATCTGAAGGGTACGACCCACACGATCGACAGCGATTATCTCGAGATCGGCAGCCTCATCGGCCTCGCAGCGGTGACGAACTCCGATTTGGTCATCGAGCACATTCGTCCTGAGAGCCTGCGCATGATCCTGACGGTGTTCGGGCGCTTGGGCATCGAAGTTCAAATCGAAGGCAACCGCCTGCGTGTGCCGCCGAACCAGTCTCTCGAGGTGCGCCGTGATGTGCACAACCACGTGCCCCGGGTCGACGATGCACCCTGGCCGGCGTTCCCCACTGACTTGATGAGCATCGCGATCACCGTGGCCACGCAGTGCAAGGGCACGGTGCTCTTCTTCGAAAAGATGTTCGAGGGCCGCATGTTCTTTGTGGATCACCTTCAGAACATGGGTGCGCAAATCATCTTGTGTGATCCCCACCGAGTGGTGGTGGTCGGCCCGACACCACTCCATGGTGGTCGTGTCGAGAGCCCCGACGTACGCGCGGGTATGGCCATGCTGATTGCGGGGCTGTGCGCTGAAGGTAAGACGACGATCTACAACGTGCGGCAGATCGATCGCGGTTACGAGCGCATCGACGAGAAGCTCCGGGCGTTGGGCGCGAAGATTGAGCGCCTGCCCGTAGAGTAGCCTGCCTGATTACTGGTTGAGACCTGCCGCGGCCCGCAACTCAGGGGCCTTGTCGATCTGCTCCCACCGGAAACCCATGTCTTCCCGACCGAAGTGGCCGTAAGCGGCGGTGCCTCGGTAGATGGGCTTGAGCAACTCAAGGTGCTCGATGATGCCCCGAGGCTTGAGGGGGAAGTGCTCCCGCACGAGGGCGGCGATGCGATCTTCGTCGATCTTGTGGGTACCGAAGGTCTCGACGTTGATGCTCACAGGATCGGCAACACCGATGGCGTAGGCGAGCTGGACCTCGGCGCGATCGGCGAGGCCGGCGGCGACGACGTTCTTGGCGATGTAGCGGGCCATGTAGGCGGCGCTGCGGTCGACCTTGGAGGGATCCTTACCGCTGAAGGCACCACCACCGTGACGGCCCATGCCACCGTAGGTGTCGACGATGATCTTGCGGCCGGTGAGGCCAGCATCACCCATGGGGCCGCCGATGACGAACCGGCCCGTGGGGTTGATGTAGTACTGGGTGTCAGCGTCTACGAAGGCCTGAGGCAGCACATGGTCGATGACCTCGGTGCGAATGCCGGTGCGCAGAGTCTCATTGTCGACCTCTTCGTCATGCTGCGAGGAGACGACCACAGTGGAGATCCGGGTAGGCTTGCCGTTCTGGTACTCGACAGAGACCTGAGCCTTACCGTCGGGACGCAGGAAGGGGAGGGTGCCGTCCTTGCGGACCTTGGCGAGACGCGCCGTCAGCTTGTGGGACAGCGAGATCGGCAGAGGCATGAGCTCAGGGGTCTCATTGCAGGCAAAGCCGAACATGAGGCCCTGATCACCAGCGCCCTGCTCCTGGAAGTCACCTTCACCCTCGTTGACGCCCATGGCGATGTCGGGGCTCTGCTGGTCGAGGGCGACGAGCACCGAGCAGGTGCTGGCGTCGAAGCCCATGTCGGAGCTGGTGTAGCCGATCTCTCGGACAGTGTTCCGAATGATGGACTGGTAATCGATCACAGCTTTGCTGGTGATCTCACCGGCAATGCAGATGAATCCGGTGCTGACCATGGTCTCACAGGCCACCCGGCTGGTGGGGTCCTGCTCGAGCATTGCGTCGAGGATCGAGTCTGAGATCGCGTCAGCGATTTTATCGGGATGACCTTCGGTCACCGACTCGGAAGTGAACAGAAATTTCTCAGTTGCCATGCTTCGTCGTACCTCCATCAAAAACAGGCGGAGAGGCAATAAAATCGGTGCATTCTCCTGGTGACGTGAGTCGGTGTCAATCACAGAAAAAACTCACGCAAGATCACGAAGATCGAAGCGGTAATGAGCCCACCGAGCAAGATGCCGATGATCAGGTGGTAACTTCTGGTCCGGGTTTGGACTTGTTTGGGAAATGTGATCTGATAGAGCCAGTCATTGTCAGCATCAAGAAGCAGCAAGCCATCCACTGGAAAATGAAGGCTGTATTCGAGCATCTGACGACGTGTGAGGGTATTTTTGGGTGATGCGCTCTTGCGTGTCTTCACTTCGACCAGATAAAGCTCGCCATCTCTCGATACGATCATGTCGGCTTCGAGCCGTACTTGATGAGGCTCTTCGTCAACCCAGAGTGTGTAGAACGTCTCGGGGTGGATCGCTTCGATGGTGTACCCCCGACGCCTCATCAGCTCAGGGGCTTTCTTCTCCTGGTTTCGACCATGCGCTCTGACTTTGGTGAGTTGCCGGCGACGCCACTTATTGGCGATGCTCGCGCCCATCCAGGTAAAGCCGATGGCCGCTGCGAGCCCGAGGATGATGTAGATGCCCATGGGTCGGGATTGTATGTCACACTTCAGCCGATGAGCACTGAGACGCCCACTTCAAAGTTCGATCATGGCCTGTGCGCCCGGTGCGGGGCCGAGACGCCCACCGATGCCTCGGAGTGCGCGGCATGTGGTGCTTCGCCACTGCTTCATGATCGCTTCCGTTTGATCGAGATTGTGGGGCAGGGCGCTGCTGGGGTGACCTATCGAGCGCTCGACCAGGAGACCGGGGACACAGTCGCCGTGAAGGAGATGCCGCTCCGACACACTCAGGCTGAATCTGTAGGTGCCCGTATGGAGCGAGAGGCTCGGGTGATCCGCGAGCTTTCTCATGGGTGCATCCCTGCCTACGTAGCGCATTTCGTCACTGGCTCGGGTAAGCACCGCGCGTTTTATCTCGTGCAGGCCTTCATCGAGGGTGCCACGCTGGCCCAGGAAATGGAGGCTCATCGCTATACCGAAACCGAGGTGTTGGAGATCGCTGATGAGGTGCTGGAGATCCTCGAGCACCTGCACAGTCTCGCGCCGCCAGTGATTCATCGTGATCTCAAGCCTGGCAATTTGATCAGGCGTCGCTCGGATAAACGCCTGGTCCTGATCGACTTCGGGGCGGTGCGAGATGTGCTCAAAGATCCTCGCTTGGGTGGCAGTACAGTCGCTGGAACGTACGGATTCATGGCACCTGAGCAGTTCCGTGGAATCGCTGAGCCTCGCACGGACTTGTACGCTGTAGGGGTCTTGATGGTGGTGCTCTTGAGCCGCCGCGATCCTCTCGATCTCGTGGGCCCTGATCACCTGCTCAGCTGGACGCCGCATGTCCACGCTTCTCAGTCTGTGAAGTCGCTGATCTCGGCGTTGTTGTCGCCAAAGGTGGAAGACCGCCCTGAGTCTGCTGCTGAGACACGCAGTCGTCTTCAGCTCATCCTCAACGGAGAGCCTGAGCCGTCTGCACTGGTGGAGAAGCGCTCAGAGGCATTGACTCAGGTGCCTATAACTCCACCCACGAAGAGACCACCTCAGATCATTGATCGAAATGCTCGCCGCCGCCTCAGGGCCAGAAGCAAATGGATGGCGGTGTTCCTGGCTTTGGTGGGATGTGTCTTCGGGATTCACAACTGGTATCTCGGCCGCATTGCTCGAGCCATCGGCAGCGTGCTGTTCTTCTGGACCACGGTGCCGTTCTGGATGTCGATTTATGACGTCTTTGCCCTGTCTTTCACATCTCAGGAAGCCTTCGACGAGACCTTCAACCCTGCACTGATCGAGCTCAGGCGTGGGGATGTGGGCTCCCTTGCGGAAGAGATCCGTGCGCTGCATCAACTCAAAGATGATGGGGTGATTTCGCAAGAAGAGTTCGATCAACTCAAGAGCCGTCTGCTCGGCAAACGCGAGGGGCTCATCAAGGTGTTGGGCTCAAGCGGAATCGATGGGCTGGAGAAGTTCGCCGAGGTGGTGGATCGAATCTTCGACGAGACGCCCAAGCGACTCAAGGATGAGCTCTCTCGTGCAGATCGACGTGGGCGCAAGCACGATTGAGACACTGAGCAAGAGCTGAGCTGTGTTGGAGGTTGTGACTGGGCCTTGGTAGGCAGTCATCGCTTCGCTCTGCCTGCGTAGGCAGCTTTGTCGGCCGGCCTTCGGCCCGCCTTGGAGCTGCGTACACGTCGGCACACTCGCTGGCGCGAGCAGGCCTCCGGGTAGGCAGGGTCGCTCAAGGCTTCGCCTTATTCGCTCGCTCCCCTGCGTAAAAAGTCAGTTCTGGTGTGGCTTTGTGCTGCTTCCGACGCTGTTGGGGCTTACGCCGAGCCTTGGGGCACAGGAGCTTGCAGGCTCGCGGTAGGTCGAGTCCCGGCGGGTCCAGCAATAAGATACAGAAGAAGCTCATTACGCAGGGGAGCGAGCAAATAGGGCACAGCCCTGAGCGACCCTGCCTACCCGGGAAGGTGCCTGCGTCAGCAGGTGGCTGTACGTGTACGCGACCGACGAGGCGCATCGAAGATGTGCCGAAGGCCCGGCGCCTACGCAGGCAGAGCGTAGCGATGACTGCCTACAAAGGCCCAGCCACAATGCCCGTCACAGCTCGAGTCGATCCTGAATCAGCATTTGAGTCTGCTTCAGTAATCGAGGCCGAGGTTGAAGCTGTAGGTCTGGATGCCCTGGGCGAAGCTGGCCTCAGGCGTGAAGTTCACGTTGGCGAAGATGAAGCGCATGCCGAACACGAACCGATTCAAGAAGGGCTCTTCCTGAGAGAGGACAAAGTTTTGCTGGGGATCGTCGGCGATGGCCGGTGTAGGATCGAGGACCTCACTGCTGGCAAACACCCAGAGGGGGCTGTACGCCATGTATGGCGCGATGTTCACGACTCCGGCGACGCCAAAGCTCTTGCTCAACACAAAGTCCATGTTGAACGACGACAGGTTCATCTGAATTGAGCCCACCATTCGGCTATAGGCTGCTCGGACAGCGAAGTCGACTGGTGCATCGTCAATGGCTTCGTTCAGCGCCCATTTGCCCTCGGCGCCGAAGGCCCACAACTCACTGTTGATCAGATACGTGGCGCTGCCCCCGACCTCGAAGCTGAAGGGGAGACCCTTCCGAATGATGAGGTGGCTCGCCATCAGGGTTGTCGGGGGACTCGAGTCTTCCACGCCCAACTGCCAGTAGTCCTCACTGTCATTGATGTTGGTGATGGACAACTGGGTTGCGAATTGGAATCCGTTGATGCCCAGCGTTTCGGCGGGGGCCAACAGCTTGGGCGACAGGGTGCTGCCCAACTCCAGAGCGTATTCTTTGAAGGCGGCCTGGTCTGGACGACCGTCGGCATCTTGGAAGCGATACAAACTGGGATCATTGTCCTCAGCACCGGCCTGGTGACTGCAGATCATCAGCCCGAGGAGGGTCCAGCTCGTGAGTGCGCGGCGCATGGTCAGCTCCACTGAATGTATGGGCTTTTCTTAGCAATCTGTGGTGGATAGAGCAAGGGGGAGGGCAATCGTACGTAGAGGAGCCTGACCTTGGCTCTGGTGCGGCCTCAGTTATGTGTTGTCATGGAGGCGCAGGGGCTGAGGTGGGGCGCAGCAAGTAGAGAGTTTTTTGGGTGAGAATGTTTCACGTGGAACTGTGAAACAGAGTGCGCTCACTCTTTTTCGTACACTGCCCAGTAGGGGATGTGGTTGCCACTCTCGAGGCTTTGGCCGGGGAGCCAGAATGCCGGTGAAGAGGGATCTTCGCCCCGTGCTGCGGCTTCAGGATCAATGGCAGTGATCCAAATTTGTGGGTTGGCGAATTGCCTCTGGTCGTTTTCGAGGCGGTGTCCATAGTTACGGGTGCTGCTGAAGGCAACCCAGAGGCGACCCCGCCCGTCATCGGGTGCCCACTTGGGCCAGCTGTTGCCCAACAATGCGCCCTGATTGGCTCGGCTGAGAGGGATGGGGGCACCCCCAGTGCTGTCGATGAACCACAGCTCTGAGTTCGGGTTGCCCATGTCATCGTCAGGGTTTGGGTCAGAGCCAATGCTGTTGTAGACCACCCAGTCTCCATCAGGAGAGAAGGCAGGACGGTCAAGCCAGCGCTCAGCAGGCTTTTGAACCAGAAGCTCGGGCATCTGCCACATGCCATCGACCAGCTGCCAACGATAGATGTCCGCGCTGTTGATGCCTGCATCGGGGAGGGGATTGGCCAAGCCAGAGGGGCCAATGGCTGCAACGATGCGATCACCCTGCCAGGACCAGTCAGGCGAGCCACCGACTGTGCTTGCAGGCAGAGGCAGCTGATCCATCTGTGCCCCAGTGTCAGCATTTCTGATGAGCAGTTGCCCGTTCGACCCAGCGACGATTTGCACGTTGTCAGGGGCCCAGCTGGGGAAGTAGCCCGCGATCCCCGTGGGGTCGTAGAGCATGTCAGCGGGGGCATCCACGAGGGATGTGGCCATGTCACCGAAGGGCGGGAAGCTGGTGCGCGTGAAGGCGATACGGCTGCCATCTCGCGATAGGGCATGGCATGCCGGACAGTTGATTTGAGGGGCTGTCTGAGGGTTCAGGAAAGCCTCTGCCTCATCACCTGGAGCCAGCCGCATGATGCCGGAATCAGCAGTCGACCAGTAGTAGATGGCGCCCTGAAGACTGGATGTATCGACGGTGAAGGCGTTGGTGGCCGTCGCGCAGGCGATGGGCCCATCACCCCCCAAGCCATAGATCGTGAGGCGCAGGGGCTGACCCACCGCCGCTTGCTGCAACAGGCTGGCCCAGGAGCCTTCAGCGGGCGTGTATGCATTCTGGTTCGTGTAGTATCGGACGCTGCTGTTGCCTGCCTCGAAGGACAACATGAAGAGATCGTGGCCGTTGGTGTCCCACTGAAACTCTACGCCGGTGATGGTGCGGGGGAACACAGTGAAGGGCTCAGGGTAGAGCAGGACAGGGGGGCTGCACTCACCATCCCTGGGCGCCTCGGCAAAGCGCTCTGGAGCGTTGGGATCAGTGCCTTCAGCGACGATGTCAGCTGAGCCTGCGATCTCTACAGTGGCGAATGCAGAGACGCCGTCCAGTCGGGCTTCCACCCGGCCCATGCCCAGCTGGTTGTTGCTGGTGAAGAGGCCATTTTCATCGATGGTGCCCAAGGTGGTGGGATTCAACAACCATTCGGCCTCGTTGCCGTCGATGGCGGTCGCGACCCCTTCCTCATCGACATCCTCGAGGGTGAACTGAGCTGTTGGCGGTACATTGCCGATCTCGAGCCGAATGCTCTCAGGGGTGAGCCGCAGACCTGGTTGAATGCCTGCGTCAGGCATGGGCGCCATGCCGCCGGCACCACCTGCCATCATGCCACCAGCACCGCCCTCGGCCATGCCGCCAGCACCACCCATTCCACCCTCTCCGCCAGCACCTCCAGGCTCAGCATCGAGCATGATGTCCCGGCCGCCGGAGCCCCCTTGACCTTGATCGGGCTCACCTGTAGCCGAGGTGCTGTCGTCACATGCCGTGAGACAGCCAATGCTCAGCAGGGCGGTGGCAAGCCACCCCCTGCGGTGAAGACGGATATGCATGATTCCTCCAGAGCGTGAGGCTGATGCGTGGGCATCTCCTCAGAAAGCAGGGCAGCTTAACTTCTGGAGCGGAGCAGCTTCAATCACTCGGTGAAGGTGGTCGTGGTCGAGCGAGGCCAGGCACATTCAGGAGCCGTACCCACAAGAAAGCCATCAGGCCGTATGTCACGACGCCGAGGCAACATGCGCCAAAGATGAAACCCCAGCCTGAGCCGATGATTTCGGGGGGGCTTAAAATCGCGATCAAAGCGACTGCACCACCTGGAGGGTGAATCGCGTCGAGAAGCACCATCAGGGTGATCGTAAGCCCCAAGGACAACCCCAGGGCCAGTGGATCTGGAAAATCCAAAGATCGCACCAGAACGCCAACAACCGCAGCGATGAGGTGGCCAAGGATGAGATTTCGTGGTCGGGCAATGGGGGCGTCGTGCAAACACAACAGGACAACTGAGGTGGCGCCGTATGATCCGATGAGCATGATCATGCCGGTGTGTTGGGCCCAGAGGTGCGCGAGCCAACCGAACACACCCATGCACACCGCACAACCAAGACCCATCAGAGCCGCAGAGCGGACTCGGAGTGCCAGTGTCATGGCTTTAGATTCCGACTAACTCACGGATGTGGTCGGAGGCCGTCTGGGAGCGTGCGGAGAGCGCTCGGATCTCCTGAGCCACGACCTCGAAAGCTCGGCCTGCATCGCCCGCACGGGCCGCCTCGATGGTGGCATTGAGTGAGATCATACGCACCTGATTGGTGATTCGGGCAATTTCGTCGAGTACGCCGCTGACAGCGTCGCTTTGCTGGTTGAGTAAGTGTTGGTGGTCATCTGCAAAGGCCTGGGTGAGCCGATTGAGGATGGCCAGAAACTCTGTAGTCGTAAATCGAGTCAACTGGTCGATGACTTCTTGGGAAGGCTGAGCTTGATTTGCCAACCCTTCTACTTGCTGGAGCCAACCGTCAATGGTGGCCTTTGCTTCAGTGGGGGCATCGAACAAGATTTGCCTCGCAGTCGGCGAAAACAAAGGCGGCACGTGTAGTTTCTGATCTCCATCGATGAGCATACCCAAGATGCCCTTGAACGCCTGCAAGATCTGAGAGAGCTCAGTATGTGCTGATGCGCGCTTCTCTGAATCTGGGGTCACTGTGATGATGTTGAGAAACAACATGGCACGATGTGACAGCATGCGTAGCTTGCCTGCTGAGTTGATCAGCTGACCATATGCGGATTTCTGTAGACCCAGTTGTTGCTTGTCCGTTGAGCCCGACATCGCGTTCTCCATAGATGATGGATCTTCATCGGAAGAAGGAGAGGCTTTTCTGAAGTGTTCTTTGGGCTGAATTACCTTCGGCCTGCCCTGAAATGGCTCAGCGCGTCGTGTATTTCGGTGGCCAGAGTCCATCCGATGCCCGGCACATCTGCGATCTCGTCGATGGGGGCATTTTTGAGGGCTTTGACGCTGCCGAAGGTCTTGAGCAGCGTCTTCTTGCGCCAGGGGCCCACGCCAGGGATGGCGTCGAGCACGCTGTCGAAGTTGCGCCCCATGCGAAGTTTCCTGTGAAACGTGATCGCAAAGCGGTGGGCTTCGTCGCGCAGGCGGGCCATCAAGAACATCTCGTCGGTGTTCGGCCGTAGGATGATGGGATCTTTCACGTTGGGTTTGAACACCCGCTCGTCTGATCTCTCCATGCCGCGATTGTCGTCTCGGGGGCCATCCAGCACTCGGGCTTTCGCAAGGCCCACGACGTCTACCCCCTCGATGCCCAGATCTTTGAACACCGCCAAGGCGACGTTCAGTTGGCCCTTACCACCATCGACGACGATCAGATCTGGCAGATCACTTTCTTTGAGGCCTCGCTTCAGACGACGAATCAGCACCTCACGCATCATCGCGTAGTCATCAGTGCCCTCGACATGCCTGATTTTGTAGTGCCGGTAGGCCGAGCGTTTGGGTAATCCACTCTCGAAGACCACCCGAGATGCCACAGGTGCGGTGCCCTGGAACAGCGAGATGTCATAGCACTCCATCGTCCGGGGGAAATTGCTCAGCTTGAGCCGCTTCTGCAGACGCTCGAGCCCCTTGTGACGTACATCTTCGGAGCGTCGCGCTTGGAAGAATGCCTGCTCTGCGTTCTTGGCCGCCATCTCCATCAGGCGTTTGTTGGGGCCTCTCTGAGGCACCTTGATGACGCTCTTGCGACCCCTCACTTGAGTGAGACGTGCTGTAAGTGCCTCTTGCCCTTCAGCGGGTACAGGCAGCAACACCTCGTCGGGCACCTCGTGACCTCCGTTGTAGTAGAGGTTCAGGAAGGTACTCACCATCTCCTCGTCAGGGCACTCCTGGTTCTCGAAGCTGAAGGTCTTGGAGCCCACGAGCTTGCCCGAGCGGATGAACAACAAAGCGATCTCGACAAGGCTGCCCTCTCGATAGAGCCCCATGACGTCACGATCGATGTTCTGTTGGACCACGACCTGCTGAGGTTGAAGGCTGGTCTCGATGGCCCGCACTCGATCACGGAGCACCGCCGCACGCTCGAAGTCCATGAGCTCTGCGGCCTTGATCATCTGCGCTTTGAGCTGCTCTACGAGATCGGCCTTACGACCCTGTAGGAACATCATGACGTCGCGGACTTCTTGTCGGTAGCTCTCCTCGAGGTTGGGCAACACACAGGGCGCCGAGCAACGTTTGATCTGGTACTGCAGACAGGGCCGAGCCCGATTGTGGAACGTGCCGTCTTCGCAACCACGCAGCTGGAAGTTGCGCTCGATGATTTTCACCGTCTCACGGAGCTTGCTTGCCGAATAGTACGGGCCGAAATAGCGAGCGCCGTCGTCTTGCACTCGGCGCACCACCGAGAGGCGAGGCCATTGCTCCCGCTCGTCGATGCGGATGTGCAGGAAGCCCTTGCCGTCTTTCAGGCGCACGTTGAAACGCGGTTGGTGGCGCTTGATCAGCTCCGCTTCGAGGATCAGCGCTTCAGCTTCGTTGTTGGTGATGAGCACCTGAACGTCGTGAAGCAGTTTGTCGAGCAGGCTGACGAAGTAGCGGGTATCGCTGGTGTTGCCGAAGTACTGGCTCAGGCGTTTGCTCAGGTTGGCCGCCTTGCCCACATAGAAGATCTCTCCGTCGGCGCCCTTCATCAGGTACACCCCAGGATCATGTGGGATCAGGGCCAGATCAGTCTCGGGGTTGAACGGCATCTGAACCTCTCTACAGGGTCAACAGAAGCTTCTCGAGGGTGAGCATCTTGTCACGGACCTCGGCGGCCTTCTCGAACTCGAGCTCTGAGGCGTGTTGCCGCATCTCGTTCTTGAGGCCCTCGATCTGGCGTTCGAGATCTTTCTTGTCGTCCAGCGTACTCAGGGTCTCGGCGATCAGGCTGGCTTCGGCCCGTTGCTTCTCGTCGTCGATGAGCGACTCCACCACCTGCTCGAGATCAGTGATCGACTTGGTCACCGTTCTCGGGGTGATGCCGTGCTTCTCGTTGTAGGTGATCTGCTTGTTGCGTCGGCGGTCGGTCTCTTCGATGGCCGCCGTCATCGATTTGGTCATGCGATCGGCATACAAGATCACTCGACCCTTGGCGTTGCGTGCGGCGCGGCCGATGGTCTGAATCAGTGAGGTACGGTTTCTGAGGAAGCCCTCTTTGTCGGCGTCGAGGATCGCCACCAAGCCCACCTCGGGCAGGTCGAGCCCCTCTCGGAGTAGGTTGATGCCCACGAGCACGTCGAACTTGCCCAAGCGCAGATCTCTCAAGATGGCCGTGCGCTCGATGGTGTCGATGTCGCTGTGCAGATACTTCACCTGCACACCCACCTCTCTGAAGTAGTCAGTGAGATCTTCGCTCATGCGTTTGGTGAGGGTGGTCACCAGAACCCGCATGCCCTGATCGACCGTGGGGCGAATCTCGCCGAGCAGATCATCGACCTGATCGAGCGCTGGTCGAACCTCGACGACTGGATCGAGCAAACCGGTGGGGCGGATGATCTGCTCCACCACCACCCCCTCTGATTGCTCGAGCTCCCAATCGCCGGGGGTGGCCGAGACAAAGATGGCCTGACGTACCAGGCCTTCGAACTCCTCGAACTTGAGCGGGCGGTTGTCGCGGGCGGAGGGCAGACGAAACCCGTGATCGACGAGGACATCTTTTCGGGATCGGTCGCCGCGATACATGCCCGAGACCTGAGGGATCGTCACATGGCTCTCGTCGACCACGAGCACCCAGTCTTTGGGGAAGTAGTCGAGCAGGCAGGGTGGTGGCTCACCGGGCTCACGACCTGTGAGGAACCGGGAGTAGTTCTCGATGCCACTGCAGTAACCGAGCTGTTCGAGCTGCTCGATGTCGAACATCGTGCGTTGCTCGATGCGTTGCGCTTCGAGCAGCTTGCCCTGAGCATTGAAGAGCTGGATGCGCTCTCGAAGCTCGTCCTGAATCTCGGTGATTGCCTCTTTGAGCCGCCGGGTGCCCACGACGTAGTGGCTACCAGGGTAGATGGCGATCTTGTCGAGGCTGGCGATCTTGCGACCTCTCAAGGGATCGATCTCGTGGATCGAATCGACCTCGTCGCCGAAGAACTCGATGCGGTAGGCGTTCTCTTCGGAGTGCACGGGGAACACCTCGATGATGTCGCCCCGCACCCTGAAGGTGCCGCGGTGGAAGTCGTAGTCGTTGCGGTCGTATTGAATCGAGACCAGCTGCGCCATGACCTCGTCGCGGTCGATGCGCTGGCCTTCTTCCAGAGCGACGAGCTGGTTGTAGTACGCCTCTGCTGAGCCCAGGCCATAGATGCACGACACGCTGCTCACGATGATCACGTCGCGGCGCTCCAACAAGGAGCGGGTGGCGGCGTGGCGCATGCGATCGATCTCTTCGTTGATGCTCGACACCTTCTCGATGAAGGTATCGCTCACCGGCACGTAGGCCTCGGGCTGGTAGTAGTCGTAGTAGCTGACGAAGTATTCGACGGCGTTGTTGGGGAACAGCGCCTTCAACTCTCCGTACAACTGGGCAGCCAGAGTCTTGTTGTGGGCCAGGACCAGGGCAGGTCGCTGCGTCTCGGCGAGCACGTTGGCGATGGTGAACGTCTTACCTGTACCCGTGGCGCCGAGGAGTACCTGGCGGGGCAGGCCCATGTTGAGACCTTCCACAAGCTGTTCGATGGCCTGTGGTTGATCGCCTTGAGGTGTGAACTCGCTGACAAGCTCGATGGGATTCATTCTGCTCAACCGTTCAGTGTAGACCGATGGATGATGCCATGTTTCGACCGACAGTTGCACCGCCTGTCATGGACTAGATCGAGTCTGATGGCACTGAATGACAGGTATATGTCAGGTTTTTTTCAGGCAGGTTGGGCTTGAGCGAGATCGATGATGGGGAGCATCTGGTTCACCATTCGGTGAAGATCATCTGCAGAGGCATCATCTTGTGCTTGGGCAGAGAGCGCTTGGAGAACCCCGAGGATGGCCCGGGCGAGGCCCTTCGCGTCTAGATCTGGCTTGAGGTGTCCATCGCTCACGCCTTGCTCAATGCGTTGGGTGAGCATCATCAGTGTCGCAGTACGGCGGTTGATGAGATCGGCATCAGCGTCAGCGCTCTTGGGCTGGTCGAGGCGCCCGGAAGAGAGCACCGCGCACCCACGTGGGCGGTCAGGGCGAGTAAAGGTCGACACCGCGCTGACCAGCAACGCTCTGAGCGCCTCACCAGCATGAGGGCGGCTCAGAGCGCTCACCATGAACCCGCCGTTCTGGGCGTTGTAGAGGTCCATGGCACGACGGAACAGATCCGCCTTGCTGCCAAAGGTGTTGTAGAGGCTCGACGGGCCGATCTCGAGGGCCTCGGTGAGATCATTGATCGAGGTCGCCTCGTATCCGCGGCGCCAGAACACCTCGGCGGCGATCTCCAAGCTCTCGTCCACAGGGCGTTTTCGGGGTCGGCCTGCCATGGCTCACCTCACAGTTCGGTCATCCCGCCGTCGACCACGTACTCGGACCCTGTGACGAAGGCGGCGTCGTTGGACAACAGGAACGATGCCACCGCAGCAACATCTTCAGGAGTGCCGAAGCGGCCGAGGGGCACCCGTGCGACGATTTGCTCTGCCATGCCATTGATCTGCTCTTGGGACATGCCCGTGCGATCGAAGAAGCCAGTGCTGATGGGCCCGGGGCTCACAGCGTTGACCCTGATCTTACGGCCGGCGAGCTCAGCGGCGAGCACGCGGGTCACGGTGCGTAGGGCGCCCTTGGTGGAGGCGTAGACCACGGCACCTGGCATGCCGAGGTCTTGTGCGACCGAGGTGTTCAGGACGACCGCTCCACCGTCGGCGATGAGCCCGGAGATGGCGCCTACCTGAAGCACTGGGCCTCGAACGTTGACGTTGTACTGTTGATCGAAGGCCTCAGCGGTGATTTGGTCATGGGGGATGAAGACGCCGTACCCAGCATTCAGGAAGAGACCATGGATCTGACCGAAGTTGTCTTTGATCCAGCTGGTCAGGGTGGCGACAGCCTCTGGATCTCCTGCGTCGTTCACCAAGGTGCGCAGGCCGGGGATTTGGGCCTTGGCGGCATTGAGTTTCACTTCGTTGGTGCCGGTGACGAGGACCTCGCCGCCTTCTTCGATGATGCGCGCTGCCGTGGCCAGGCCGATGCCACCAGAGCCACCCGTGATGACGATCTTCTGTCCTTCAAAGCGCTTCATGGTCATTCTCCTGTGATGTCTTTCGAGATGCGTTTCATTTTGGAGTGATCACTTCATGATGAATCGCAGAAGGGCCATCAACAGGATTTCGTACTTTTTTGGAGTGATGGCTTCAAAAGGGTGGGATGCCCCTGAAAGGGGCACAGGTGTCAGGCCTCGGCGGGGGCGGCGCTCTCTTGCACGTCTTGTACGAACCAGTCAGTGCCCGAGGTGCCGTCCATGATGACCACGCCGGCTTCGAGCAGTTCGTCGCGGATGCCATCAGCAGCAGCCCAGTCTTTGGCCTGACGGGCGTCAAGACGGGCCTGAATACGCTCTTCGATCCACTCGAGAGAGAGCTCACGACGAGCGGCTGCCTTGGTGCGATGTCGCTCGAGGTAGCTGACGGGGTCGTCGCTGAAGAGGTTGAGTACGGCATCGACCTTGCGCAACGCCTGCATGAGCATGCGAGCCCCGGCGGCGGCCATGGGCTTGCGCTTGGCCTTCCGGATGGAGGCGAACTCGTTGAGCAGCTTGAAGGCTTCGGCGAGCAGGGCCATGGACTTCGCGGTGTTGAAGTCGTCATCCATGGCCTCGCGGAACTGGGCCTCGAAGGT
This sequence comes from Bradymonadia bacterium, assembly GCA_046290225.1. Taxonomy (GTDB): domain Bacteria; phylum Myxococcota_A; class Bradymonadia; order UBA7976; family UBA1532; genus JBKAGE01. The sequence goes on from JBKAGE010000035.1 coordinate 417,844, forward strand.
CTCGATGAACTTCTGGCCCTCGACGGGCCCGTTGAAGGGCGCGATGTCTTCGGCGAGCAGCAGGTCCACCTTGCGCAGCGTCTCGTAGAAGTAGCCCATGCGCTGGGCGGCCTCGTTGAGGGTGACGTCGCTGTAGTTGATGGGGTGCCGGTAGTGGGTGCTCATCAGGAACAACCGCAAGACGAGGGGCTCATAGAGATCGAGCACCTCTCGAATGCTGAAGAAGTTGCCCAGCGATTTGGACATCTTCTCACCATCGACGTTCACGAAGCCGTTGTGCAGCCAGTAGCGTACATACTGGTGATTGTGGGCACCCTCGGATTGGGCGATCTCGTTCTCGTGGTGAGGGAACACCAGATCGCTGCCGCCACCGTGAATGTCGAGCTCTTCGCCGAGCACGCTCTTGGACATGGCAGAACACTCGATGTGCCACCCGGGCCGACCAGGGCCCCAGGGGCTGTCCCAAGAGATCTCGCCTTCTTTGGCACCCTTCCATAGAGCGAAGTCCATGGGGTGACGCTTCTTGGTGTCTTCAGCGTTCACCCGACCGGATCGCCCGGCCTCCATGTCTTCGAGCTTGCGACCGCTGAGCTTGCCGTACCCTTCGAACTTTTCCACGGCGTAGTACACGTCGCCCTCGGAGGCGTACGCCATGTCGTTGTCGATGAGCTGCTGCACAAGGGCGATGATCTCGGGGATGGTGCCGCTTACCCGTGGCTCGTGATCAGGCCGGGCCACACCCAGATCGTCCATGTCGCGATGGAATGACTGGATGTTGGTCTCAGCGAGATCGAGAGGGGGTACACCCTGCTCTGCTGCACGCTTGATGATCTTGTCGTCGACGTCGGTAAAGTTCCGAACGTAGGTGACCTCGTAGTTGGCGTACTTGAGGTAGCGGAACACGACATCGAAGGCGACGTAACAGCGGGCATGTCCCATATGGCTGTGGTCATAGGGGGTGACCCCGCAGACGTACATGCGCACCTTGCCCGGCTCGATGGGCTCGAAGGGGACTTTGGCGTGACCCAGGGAGTTGTAGACCTTCAACGTCATGGTTCTGATGCCTCGGCCTCCGGTCAGGAGGCTCTTTGTTGGTTCTGCGCCCTCAACCATCACTCGGCTGAGGGGCTCGACATGATAGGGGACTCGTCAATGCGGAGCAATCGCAGGGGATTCCCCCGCGATTGCTCTGTGAGGTGTGGTTTAATGCCGAGGTCCGTGTTTGAGGGAGGTTGATGCGCCACTGTCCGTCTTGCGGCCGAGATTTGAAGGGGGCTCGCCGCCGCTGTCCTTATTGTGGAGTGCCTCTGCCCATGGAGGGTCAGACGCTCGTGCAGCCCACGCTGCCACGGGGCATTACGCCTGGTGAAGGCAGCACGCTCAGGGAAGGCAGCACTGCTGACGAGCATGTGGACGGCTCTACCCTCACCGAGACTGCTCAGAGCAGTCGTGGTATTCTCGGCACCCTGGTCGGGATGCCCACGATGCCCAAATCCCCTGATGGGACCCTTGGCGCGAAGGTTCAGGGGCCGCCTCCACGGGTGGGCCCGCCCGGTAAAGACGCCACCCTCGAGATGAGCCCCATCGAGCGTCCTCGGCCCCGGGCCCGATTCGAAACTCGACCTCTGGGTACGCCCAAAGAGCTTGCTCAGACGATGATCCGCGATGATGACGGCACTGAGCCTGTATCGGCACCGATTCATTTGCTCACTGAGCCCGCCAACAGCACGCGCCCGACCCTCCAGGCCCCCCCAGTGCCAGTGTCCACGAAGCTCGACCAGACCGATCCGGTGAACCTCACCGAGGCAGAGGTTCGGGCCATGGCGGCTGATACCCCTGTCGAGCCTTCGCCATCACCTACGCCCTCCAAGCCCAAAGCCAAACCGGGCATTCATACGGCGCCGACTCAGCAAATGGCTCGGATCCGACCTGCCCAAACGCCCCCACCTGATGCTGCTCGGGTGGCGCGGCCGATGACCCCGGAAGAGCAGGAGAAGCATCGCGAGGCCCGGGCCCGTCGCGAAGCGATGGACATGACCCAGCAGCTGCCCCGGATCCCAGAGAGCCAGAAGAAGCCCATTGATCAGCGCCCCTTGATCATGGCCCTCGCTGTCGTGGGCGCGGCTCTCTGTGGCGCCCTCATGTACTTTGTCGTGGAATAGCGACGTCCCCCACAGCGATCCAAACGGTAAAGACCAGCGGCACACCAGGGCTGCAGGGCACAAATGAAGATCTGCTTGAGCAGTGGGTCTGTATGTACCCTTCTTTTGAAATCAGGCCCTTGCTACCGTGATTGCCGAGCATTTGAACGAGGTACCCAATGTTGAAACGTCGCCATGTATGGGGGGCCTGCGCGTCCCTGAGCTTGATGGTGTTCTTTGGCTGTGCAGATGGGGGAGATCCTGTGGGTGCCTCCGACACGGATGCCATGGCCCCCCGAGACACCGGCCCACCCATCAGACCTGATGCTTCTCTCGTCTTCAGACCCGACGCTGCGATGCTCGGTGCCTTCGGTGATCCGTGTCGCAGTGGGGCTGAGTGTGCTTCAGGCTTCTGTATCGAAGCCCCTGCCGGTGGAAAGGTGTGCACCGAGCGCTGTGTGGGCGGTGAGTGTCCAGAGGGCTTCGAGTGTACTCCCGTTGATTCTGATGGTGCCGATCGCGACTTCTACTGTCTCGCTGATCGCCCTGATCTCTGTCGTCGGTGCGCTTCGGATCGCGAGTGCGACGACAATGAAGATCTCTGCCTGCAAATTGGCTTGAGCACCTGGTGTGGTGAGGACTGCTCCCGCACGGGAGTTTGCCCTGATGGTTACGAGTGTGTCGATGTCATCGGGCGTCAGATCGCCGACGAGATCGAGGATCTCGATGCTGGGGTAGGGGATGCTGGCTTGACCTTCCGCCAGTGTGTGCCCGTGGAGCGGGCCTGCGCGCCGTGCACTGATGCTGATGGCGATGGGTACGGTGATGGCGATGATTGCCTGGGCTTCGACTGCAACGACAACGATCCTCTGACCCACGAGGGGGCGCCGGAGCTGTGTGATGGTCGCGACAACAACTGCAACTCCCTGGTGGACGAGCCAGAGTCGCTGACCACGCCCCCTGCAGACATGACCTGTCTCAGCGACGGGGTCTGCCTCGGCAGTGTGGTCATCTGCTTGGAGGGTGGCTGGGCCTGTAACTACCCTGAGGTCTACGAGAGCCCCGCCGAGCTCAGCTGTGACGGGCTCGACAACGATTGTGATGGTACAGCCGACGACGACTTTGATCTCCAGGTCGACAACGCCAACTGCGGATTCTGTGGCAACGCGTGCACCTATGAGAACGCTGAAGGCCTCTGCGAAGCGGGTCAGTGTCTGCTCGGGCCCTGTGAAGAGGGCTTCCACAACAACGACGGCATCATCGAAAACGGTTGTGAGTACGTCTGCGTGATCACCCAGGAAGGCGTAGAGGCCTGCGACGAGGTGGACAACGACTGTGACGGGCAGACCGATGAGGACTTCGACGTACAGACAGATGTGGCCCATTGCGGCGCCTGCAACAGCGCCTGTGATTTTCCTCGGGCCATGCCGGTGTGCGCCGAGGGTGCTTGTGCCATTGAAGCGTGCGAAGCGGGATGGGTCGATCTTGATGGTGAGCTGGCCAACGGTTGCGAGTTCGAGTGTGCGCCGAGCAATGGCGGGGTCGAAGCCTGTGACGAGGTGGACAACGACTGTGATGGGCAGACCGATGAGGACTTCGATCTGCAGATCAGCCTCGATCACTGCGGCGCCTGTAACGCGGTGTGTGCCTTCGCCAACGCCAACCCGCTGTGTGCCGCTGGTGATTGCCAGCTCGAGTCGTGTCAGCTGGGCTGGTTCGATGCCAACAACAGCATCGACGATGGCTGCGAGTATGCCTGTGTGCTCACCAACAATGGTGCCGAGGCCTGTGACGAGGTGGACAACGACTGCGATGCTCGGACCGACGAGGACTATGATCTGAGCTCGGACGTGCAGAACTGTGGTCAGTGCCGAAACCAGTGCTTCTTCGCCAACGCAGCCTCTGCCTGTGAGGATGGCGGGTGTGTACTCGCGGCCTGCAACGAGGGCTTCTTCAACATCGATGGTCGGCTGGACAATGGCTGCGAATATGCCTGTGTGCCGAGCAACGGTGGTGTCGAGATCTGCGACGAGGTGGACAACGACTGTGATGGGCAGACCGACGAAGATTTCAACCTGCTCTCCGACGTCGACAACTGCAACCGGTGTGGGAACGCATGTGCCCTGCCCAACGCCTTCAATCGCTGTGTCACCGGCGCCTGCCGCATTGCCCAGTGCCAGGAGAACTTCTACGACATCGACGGGATTCTGGAGAACGGCTGTGAGTACAGCTGCGCGCTGACGAACGGCGGTGTCGAGGTTTGCGACAACATCGACAACAACTGCGATGGCCAGGTGGATGAGGTCTTCGACTTCGACGTGAGCCTGGAGCATTGCGGTGGGTGCAACCAGGCCTGCGAGCGTGACGGCGCGACGGCGGTCTGCTTTGGTGGGAACTGCCGACTCGACACCTGCCTCGAGGGTTTTGAAGATCGCGACGGCCTCGAAGAGAACGGCTGCGAGTTCGAGTGTCAGGACGAAGACTGGCCCGACGCCGAGGGCATCGACGCCAACTGTGATGGCATCGATGGTGACATCTCTGATGCTGTCTTCGTTTCAGCTGACGGTCGCCCCGGCGCTGCGGGCACCATCGACGACCCCTTCGACAGCATCAATGCCGCCATCACCCGGGCCGAGGACCTGGACATGCATCAGGTGCTGGTCTCCAGCGGGACCTACTCAGGCATCGTCGTGGTGCGCAACGGCGTGGGTGTGTACGGCGGGTACGATGCCATGGGTGGCTGGCGGCGAAACTTCGGTGCCTTCATCAGCCGCATCGAAGGGGCCGGCTTCGGCATGATCATCGCCAACATCGACGAGCGCACTGACGTACAGGGCATGCACATCACCAGCCTCGACGCTGCGGTCTCAGGGCAGTCGGTCTACGGCGTGTATGTCCGTGATGCCGTCGAGGGGGCGCTGACCCTGTCTCACAACGTGATCTCCTCCGGTGACGGCGGCAACGGGACGGGTGGCCGGGACGCGACGTTCCAGCCCTCCGCTGATCTCAACGGTGGGGCTGGCACCAACGGCCAGAACGGCGACGATGGCGGGAGCAGCAACGGCAACGGTGGGCCTGGGGGCACCTCGAGCTGCAACCGGACCGGCGGCAACGGCGGTCGTGGCGGTTATGGCAACGGTAACAGCGGTGTTGGCGGCACAGGCGTCGGTGGCACCTCTGGCGGTGTGGCGCGGAGCGCGGGGTGCAGCAACCCTGGCGATGCAGGTCGAGACGGGGCCAACGGTGGCAACGGCGCCCACGGAAGCGCGGGCAATGGCAACGGCCAGGTCATCAACGACTTGTGGATCGGCAACGCAGGGACCTCGGGCCGTATCGGCAGCCATGGCAATGGTGGCGGCGGCGGCAGCGGTGGCGCCGGTGTGAGCAGCTGCCATCGTTGTGGTCTCGAGCCCTGTGACCTCGACTTCGTGGGGTGTGTGTGCAACGCGGATCGCGGCGGCGGTGGCGGCGGCGGTGGTGCTGGCGGTTGCGGTGGCAACGGCGCCTCTGGTGGGACTGCTGGTGGTGGATCCTTCGGCGTGTTCATGGTGCGTGCCGACGTGGAGCTCATCAACAACGAGATCAGCAGTGGCCGTGGCGGTGTCGGCGGTGCCGGTGGCCGTGGCAACAACGGTGGCGACGGTGGTGGCAATGGCAACCCTGGTGGTGGCCGTGACGACTCCAGTGACGGCGGCCGTGGTGGTCGCGGCGGCGATGGTGGCTGTGGCGGCCATGGTGGCGGTGGCAGCGGTGGCGTCAGTTATGCGGTATACACTCGAACTTCTGATCCTGATCTGGCGGGCAACCTCTTCATCCCCGGCCCTGGTGGCCAGGGGGGTGCTGCCGGATGTGACGACCTGAACGGGCGCTTCTGCTGCGCGCGCCAGGGCAACCCTGGGGCCCGTGGCTTGTCGGCGCCCCGTGGGGGAGATTGATGAGCGATCGTATCAGCCGCCCGGTGGCGGAGAGCCAGGCGGAGATGACCCAACTGGTGCTGCCACCTGACACCAATCACCACGGCACCATCTTCGGCGGCCGGGTTCTACAGTGGATCGACATCGCCGCAGGCATCTCTGCTCAGAGGCACTGTCGGCAGAAGGTGGTCACGGCAGCCATCGACGAGATGCACTTCAACCTGCCCATCAAGCAGGGCGATATTGTCATCTTGCGCTCATCGGTGAACTTCGTGTCGCGATCTTCCATGGAGATCGGCGTACGGGTCGAGCGAGAGTCACCGGCCACGGGTCGGCGTTTTCATGCAGCGACGGCCTACCTGACCTTTGTGGCTCTCGATGGTGACGATCATCCTGTCGAGGTGCCGATGCTGACCCTGCTCACCGATGAAGAGCGTCGTCGGTGGTCCGAAGCCGAGGCGCGCCGTGCTGCTCGTCTCGAGCGTCGCGCTGTGCTGTTGGCGAAGCAAAAAGCCGAGCAGTAGCACCTGGTGCCTGCCCCGCTCCGCCCACCTCCATTGCCCGAGCACCCAGTTGTTCGGGTCGTCCACCCATCTGGCAGCATTCGTCCAGCACATCGTCCCCGCCTGCAGGCTGGCGTCGAGGCACTTCGAGCCGCCGGCTGTGAAGTCCGTTGGGCGTCGGATCGCATGTTCGATGTCTGGCGCGGCTACTACGCTGGCTCTGACGAGGTTCGAGCGCAGGAGTTGATCTCGGCGCTCTCCGAGCCTGGTGTCGACATCATCTGGTGTGCCCGTGGGGGCTCTGGCGCGGCGCGAGTGACCCCCGAGATCATCAATGCTGCCCGAGGTCTATCGCCGAGGATCCTCGTGGGCTTCAGCGATGTCACCGCCTTGTTGAGTGGTCTCCAGCGTCATCTTGGTTGGGTCACGTTCCATGGGCCCACCGTGACCCTGCTCGGTGATGATCCGAGCCTGGCTGTACGATCGCTCGATGCGCTGAGGCGACCTCGATGGTCCGTCACATGCCCGCCTGGACCAGGGCCAGAGCTGAGAGGCGCCATCTTGGGTGGGAACTTGATGGTGCTCGCCTCACTGGCAGGCACCAAGCTGATGCCTGTCGATTCAGGTTCGATTGTATTGCTCGAAGAGGTGGGTGAGTCCCGCTATCGGATTGATCGAGCGTTCCATCAGCTGCTCCAAACCCCATGGCTCCAACACGCTCACGGTGTATGGCTGGGCGATTTGGGCCTCGACGCTGAGAGTACGCTCCAAACCGAGGCCATGGCACTGGATGTCTCACCTCTACCCCTGATCACAGGTGCACCGGCTGGTCATCGAGGGCCAGTTCAGATCGTGCCGCTCGGATGGCCTGGGGTCTTGTCGCCGGAACAGGGCATATGGAGAGGGGACGAGGGTTGAGATGAGCCATTGGATCGGACACATCGACGAAGCCCTGAAGACTGCAGCCCTCCCAGATGCCAAGGGCCTGAGAGTGGCACCTGCTCTGGCCCTTGGCGTGAGCACGCTCAGAGGTCAATCCCGATGCTGGTACGCGGGGCAGGCGACACCTCACACGATCTTCGATCTCGCTTCCTTGACCAAACCACTGACCACTCTGTTGTGGGGTTTGAGACTGGTCGAAGCTGGCCGTCTGACGCTGACCGAGCCCATTGGGCGTTGGATCGATGTGAAATCACGATCCCTGGCCACGAGCCCGGTGTGGCGTTTGCTCAATCACACCACAGGCCTCGCGGCGCATCGCTGCTACTTCGAAGAGCACGCTTCAGCAGCGCTGGCCGGCGAGCATCGCAAGGTCTACACCCAGGTGCTGGCGTCGATCAGACAAGACGCTTTGGAGGCTGATCCTGGCGCTCGAGAGCGATACAGCGACTTGGGCTTTCTATTGCTTGCCGAGCTCTTGGGTCGGGTCGATGGCTCACTTGGCGATGTATGGCCTCAGCTCCCTGGCCATTCACCCTCGGCTCTTCATTTTCGAGCCTTGGAGCAACCACTCCACGAGGTGGCGCGCTATGCGCCCACCGAGCAGTGTGATTGGCGGGGCCGGTTGCTCCGTGGCGAGGTACACGACGACAACTGCTGGGCCATGGGTGGCCTCTGCGGACATGCTGGAGCCTTTGGTGATCTAGAGAGTGTGCTCGCTCTGGGGCAGGGGTTTCTCAAGGCCTGGTTGGGGCAGGGGAGTGATCTGGGTATTTCACCGGAGCTGATGCAGCTCACGTGTGATCGAAGCTGGATGCATCCCAATGGCACTCGGGTGTTGGGCTGGGACACCCCGACACCGGGTCGTAGCTCTGCTGGTCAACACATCAGCCTTGGGAGCGTCGGTCATCTGGGATTCACGGGCACATCCATCTGGTTGGACCCCGAGAGGGAGGCCGTGGTGGTGTTGTTGACCAATCGGGTGAGTCCCACGCGAACAAACACATTGATTCGGCAGTTCAGGCCATTGATCCACGATTTGGTGTGGCAGTGGTTGGACGAAGCTCAAAGGATGCGCAGTGACGACTGAGATGCCAGGAGGCAGCCTCGAGGCTGATTTGATGGTGGCTCGACATGCGGCAGAGCAAGCAGGTGAGATCATCCGCCGGGCTTGGGGCCAGAGCCTGCAAGTGTGGTCAAAGGGCAAGGTTGATCTGGTGACGGAGATCGATCTGGCTGCAGAAAAAGCCATCGTCTCGACGCTGCGCAGTCAGCGTCCCGCTGATCGGATAATCGGCGAGGAAGGTGGCCAACAGGAGAGTGGGGGAGGGGCCCGTACCTGGTTTGTCGATCCACTGGACGGGACGACAAACTTCAGCCACGGCGTACCTCACTTCTGCGTCTCTGTGGGCCTCGTGGATGATGAGGGCCCTCGAGTGGGGGTGGTGTACGAGCCTCTCAGGCAATGGTGTTTCTCTGCCCTGCGGGGAGGGGGTGCCTGGCTCAACGGGCAACGCCTCAATGTCAGTACAGCCCCAGATCTTGGCCAGTCGGTGCTGGCCACCGGCTTCCCCTATAACAAGTGGGTAGAGCCTGATAACAACGGCCATCGATTCACTCATCTGCTGCGCAAGACGCGCGGTCTACGTCGTATGGGCGCGGCGGCTTTGGATTTGTGTTATGTCGCCGCCGGCTGGTTCGACGGCTACTGGGAGTTCCGTTTGAAACCCTGGGATGTCGCCGCTGGCGTATTGTTGGTCACCGAAGCTGGAGGTAAGGTCTCCAGCTTCGAGGGTGGACCCATTGATTTGCAATCTGGTGCCCTCGTCGCCACAAACGGGATGTTTCACGTGGAACTGATCAATGCCCTCGCTGAAGCAGAGGAGACCCGCACTTCATGAGATTTGTCTCTAAACTGGCCCTGGCCGGTACCGCCGCATTTTGGGCGGTCACCCAGACCGCCTGCACCGACGAGTACACACTGCCCAATGTGGCCCCTGAGGTTCAGGCGATTGCCTATTGCCAGCAGAATGATCGGACCTATCTCGTCCTCGAAGTTTTCGACATAGAGCGAGATCCAATCGATGTCTCCATTCAGGTCAGTGGAGCGCCCTGTGGCGGCTCATCTTTGGCTGTCGGCCCCACAGGCAGTGGAGTGATTGGGTTGAACAGCGAGCGCGCTGATCACCCACGGCGCATCTCTGGTGAGCGCCCCGAAGTTCATCTGATCGAATGGGCCAGTGGGGATGACGTTCAGTATCTGTGTGCAGCAGAGCAAGAGACCACAAATTGTTGTGTACTCGAAGCTGCGGCGCCCAACTCCATCGAGGTTCGGCTGTCTGCCACCGACAGTGACAACTTCAACGAGGCGGAGTGGCAAGGATCCCTTTCGCTCTCCGCTGCTGACTGCACCACCGTGATTGAGGCCATGGCTGATGGCACGCAGGAGTAGAGCGCCATCAGTGCCCTTTGACCCAGAGGGCTTTCAGAGGCATCTGGCCAGCGCAGGGTTGCCCATCGAGCTGACCGATGACGCCCTGAGCCTGATCGGGCAGTACCTCGAGATGCGTCAGAAGTGGGCCCGGGTACACAACCTTACGGGGCCGCAGGCGAGCCAGGACGTGCTCTATCGGGATCTGGTGGACAGTGTCGCGGTATTGACCGTGTTGCGCGGTGACCAGCCACTCTTCGATGTTGGCTCTGGCAATGGCACACCAGGGTTGGTGCTGGCATGTGTCTGGAGTGAGCAGCCCATCACCCTCGTGGAGCCCATCTCCAAGCGATCTGCCTTCTTGCGAACAGCTTCAGTGAAGATGGGCCTGAAGCATGTGCAGGTCATCAACGGTCGTTGGCCCACCGAATTGAGTCAGGGTGCCCAAGTCGTCTCTCGGGCAGTCGCGCCCGTCGAGGTCTGGCCTGAGCTCGCGGTCGAAGCTGGGGCCCATGTCGACAGCTTCATTCGCATGCTCGCGGCCCGCCGGCCGCCAGTGAACGTGAGTGACTTTGAGTGTGCAGTTGGGGTCGATTATCGGCTCTCAGACGGGGTCTCGCGCCGAATTGAGCGTTGGGATCGGGCCGTGAAACCTGCCGTGTAACCCGCGCCAAAAATGTTTCACATGAAACACCCTTCTGCCATTGGCACCCCCCTGACCATGTGGTATCCGTCGACTCATGAGTGCTCGCATCATCGCCATATCAAACCAGAAAGGTGGGGTGGGTAAGACCACCACCGCCGTCAACCTCGCCGCAGGTCTCGCCCTCGAAGGGGCGCGAACACTGCTCGTCGATCTTGATCCTCAGGCCAACGCAACCAGCGGCATCGGATTCGACCCTCGCCAGAGAAGACGCAGCGTGTATCACGCGCTCATTGGCATGGCTCGGGTCAAAGACATCCGGCTCGAGAGCCCGGACGTCGAGAATTTGTCGCTGTTGCCAGCCAGCCACGACTTGCTTGGGGCTGAGATCGAGCTCGTCGACTCTGTGGCTCGGGAATATCGACTCAAAGAAGCGTTTCAGGCCGATGATGATCTCGAAGACTTCGTGATCATCGACTGCCCGCCGTCTTTGGGGCTGCTCACCGTCAATGCCCTCGCCGCTTCGAGCTCAGCGTTGATCCCGTTGCAGTGTGAGTACTATGCCCTTGAGGGCATCTCTCAGCTCATGCGGACCATCAACCTGATGCAGAGGAACATCAACCCAGCCCTCGAACTCGAGGGGGTGTTGCTCACCATGTTCGATCGTCGAAACAACCTGTCTCATCAGGTCGCTGAGGATGCACGGGGCCATTTTGGCAACCGCATCTTCGACACCGTGATCCCTCGAAACGTGAGGCTTTCCGAGAGCCCCTCCCACGGAAAGTCGATCCATCATTATGACAAGGCCAGTCGGGGTGCCCAGGCATATCGGAGCCTGGCCCAAGAGCTGATCAAGCGACACCTCGATCCCAGCAAGCGCGTGTCGTCGAAGGCCAAGAGCCCGGCGAAGGCCAGGACGACCTCGGCTAAAGCGAAGACCAGCCAGAAAGGAAGCAGCGCCCGATGAGTCGACCCAAGCGCGGACTGGGTCGCGGACTCTCCGCTTTGATCCCCGCCGCTGATGAAGAGAGCACCAAAGCCGGCCGACCACTGGAAGTCCCCATCGGACAAGTGGGGCAGGCTGATCATCAGCCCCGTACTGCTTTTCGTGAGGAGAGCCTGCAAGAGCTGGTCGACTCCATCCGCACAAATGGGGTGATTCAGCCCATCATCGTGCGTCAGGCCGACACCAACGCTTACATCATCATCGCCGGTGAGCGTCGATGGCGTGCAGCTCAGCGGGCAGGTCTCGAGCGGGTGCCCATCGTCATTCGCGAGGCCACAGATGCTGAGGCGTATGAGCTGGCACTCGTCGAGAACATTCAGCGTGATGATCTTGGTCCCCTCGAAGAGGCAGAGGCCTATCACCACCTCATCGACGCATATGATCTCACTCAAGAAGAGGTGGCTCTACGGGTAGGTAAAAACCGCACCACCGTCACCAATGCCCTCAGGTTGTTGAAGTTGCCTGAAGTCATTCGTGCTGCTGTAGCGGGCGGTCATCTCAGCGGTGGCCATGCCAGGGCTCTGCTCACCGCACCTGATGAAGAGATCATGGTGGAGCTTGCTGATCGGGCTGTGGCCGAGGGCTGGTCAGTGCGTGAGACCGAGCGCCAGGCACGGGCAGCCAAACAGGCTCAGAAGGCCGAAGCTGCTGCGGCCGAGCCCGAATCCGAGCCAGAGCCACCCTCATTGGTCCACGAAGCCGTAGAGAGCCAGCTGCGGACTGCGCTCAGAGCACCTGTTCGCCTGGTACATCGAGGGGGCAAAGGGCGCATCGAGATCAAATTTCACAGCTCTGATGAGTTGAATCGGCTCATCGAAATGCTGAGCACTCTCGAAGAAGAGTAGTTTCTCGGCAACCTCCACCCTTCGGTGCCATCCTCTTTGAACACGAAGAGCACGGATAAGGCACCATGGGGCGTCCATCAGGCACCCGAAACCCCGGATACGCAGATCGGCGAGAGCGTTTGATCGAGGGCATGATTCCCATTGTGCTCTCACCGGGTCGACCTTTGCCCAGTTTCCGTCAACTTGCAGAGAGTGCCGGTGTCAGTGTGCCGACTCTGAGGCACTACTTTGGTGATCAAGAGGGTGCTCTGCGATCCATCTTCGAGTTCTGGTCAGACAGAAGTCAGCCGTATCTCGATCAGGTGGCCTCCGAAACAGATCAGACCTTCGAAGACTCGCTGTGGTGGTCAGCCGACTTTTTGATCAAAGGTTGGCGGATGTTCGGCGTGGGCCGAATTCACGCCACAGGCATCGAGCTTGGTCTGGGGCACACCACCCGTGGGCCTGGATATCTGGACGGCTTGTACGAGCCACTTCAGCAAGCCCTCGAAGCGCGCATGCGACATCACATGAATCAGGGCCACCTGCGTGAGGGTGAGCCACGTGTGATGGCGTTGTGTTTCTTGAGCCCTCTCTTGATGGCCTTGTTGCATCAAGACGAACTCGGCGGGCATGCGTGCAGGCCCCTGGACTTCAACCTCTTCTTGCGAGAGCACATCGACGGCTTCATGCGAGGTTGGGGCGCTTGATCGAGCCCATTGTCGAGCCCATTGAGGCTGGCCACCGAACAACCAATTGATCACGACAGGGAATGCAGACCAACATGGCGCGTCAAGAGCCCAGTTGATCCATGGCGAGGCCTGCCCTGTGAATCCCATACGACGTACTCTCCGCCGACACATCATCGTCGGCGCCGCCCTGACGCTCAGCCTTGGTGGCTGTGCTGAAGAAGACAACGGTTTGAGCAACATCGCACCCGGTGGGGAGCAGATGGGCCAGGCCGGCAGTGGGGGCACCCCCATGGGTGGAGCTGGAGGTGCTGGCGGCAACGCTGGATCACCCCAAGGCGGGCGCCCAGGCGGCGCTGGTGGCGCGGTGGGCGGCATGGGCGGTAGCCCAGGTGGCCAGGGTGGATCTCCAGGAGGCGCAGGTGGTCAGGGCGGAGCCGGTGGTGCAGTCGGCGGTATGGGTGGCATGGGCGGTGGCCCCAGTGGAGCCGGTGGTGGATTCCTCGACGGGGAGTCGATGTCCCAATTTGCTGATCGTACCTGCTTTACGGAGGGTGACGAGACCCCAGTAGAGTTGCTCGATGGGCTCTCCACACAGCTCGTCAACGCCATCAACTGCCTGCGCCCGGGATCATTGTCCGACATTCCTGATGGCAACTGGCAAATGCTCAGTCCGCTGAGGCCCGCCCTCGTCGATGCTCGAGGGGTAGATGATCTGCTCGACGCCGCAGCGAGCAGCAATGAACCCATGGTGATCAGGTGGGCCTATCGAGACATCGCGCTCCAGCATCTCTTCTTCTTGTGGACCCTGAAGGGCTGTGACTTCGCCGCACCTGCAGGGCTCTCCAATCACCAGAACGGGCTCAGCGTCGACTTGAACGATCCTGGTGCATGGCGTGGGATCATGGAGCAGCGGGGTTGGGAGAACAATCTGCCCACCGATCGGCCGCACTTCGACTATGTGCTGGCGGAAGATGAGGGCATGGCCACGCTCTCCATCATGGCGTTCCAGGCTTTGTGGAATCACAACCGGGCCGATGATCCACTTGAGCTCACTGGTGAGTTCGACGACGCCACCGAAGCGGCGCTCAATGCGACTCCCCTGCTCGGGTTCCAGCGCGAGCTGTGTGAGGGCGACGGGCCGCCAGAGTTGCCGCCGTTGCGTGGGCCCACGGTGGCTCAGGCGGCCTGGCGTGGCTGCGAGCCGCCGGTGGATCTGCTCGAGGGCCTCTCCAGTGAGATCTCAGAATTGATGCGATGTGCTGATCCCAACCGGTTCGTGCCCCTGAGCCTGTGCAACGGGCCCGGCTGTTTCTCGGTCGCTGCGCCGCCCAAGCCCGAATGGCTCGAGGCGAGAACCCACGAGGCTGCCCTCAGAGCCAGTGAAGATGCCGGGGTACCCCTCAACGTGTTGTGGGCTTTTCGAGATCCGGCTTTGGCGTGGTTCTTCTATAGCGTTCGAGACAACCTCAGCTGCGACAACACCGATCGGCCGCCTTCAGCCAGCGCATATGTGACAGGCCGCGCGCTGTCGCTCACCAACAACAGCCCTGCTCAGCTCGACGATGCCCTCGAGCGGGCCGGATTCACCGCCATCAACGAGTCTGATGGTTGGACCTATCCGGAGGGTGATGATCTGCGCACATTGGCTGTCTATGCCTTCCAGGCCCTCTGGAATCACAACCGACCTGACGATCCCCTCGAGACAGATGGGATCATGGGCCCTGGGACTCAGTCCGCTCTCGATCGTTCTCCCATCGGTGGGTTTGGCCGCCTGCCCCGCTGTGAAGATCTCGATCCGCCGTTGCCTCCCGAGAACGCCTTTACGTGTATCGAAGGCTGCGTGAACCAGACATGCCCTGGTGCGTATGACTTCTGCACCGAGCAGCATGGGGAGTGTGAGGCGGTGCCGTGCGACATGGACGACGACTGTGACGGCCTCTTCGCCTGTGATGATCCCGGACGTGGTTCATCACCGAACTTCTTCTGCGACGATGGTCGGTGCCGACGGCGATAATGAGCGAGTATCCCGAGGGCACAGGCCCAGGCACCCTGCATCAGCAAATCGTCGATCGCATCATGGAAGAGATGGACGATCGGGCGTGGTCCGTCTCGGAGCTGGCCCGCCGGTGTGGCGGGTATCCCAAGGCGCCTCAACTCAGCGACGCCCTCTCGGGGAAGCGGAACCGCACCCTGAACTTCAAAATGATCGAGTCCATCGCTGTGGCGTTCGATCTGCCCCCTGTCGATCTCGTGCTCGTCGATGCAGACACACCCACTGAAAGTGTCGAAATCAGCCCACGACCGCAGACACAACCCAGCGCAGGTTTCAGCGACGAGGCCGCCACGATTGCGCGGCTCTTCGATGCCCTCGGGCAGGACAAGCGCGCCCTCATCAAGTGGTTGATTGATCAGATTTGAGCGGCAGGTGCTCAGTCACGCTGAGCAGGTGGGGCGGGTCAGATCAGGTCAGGCGCTGGGGTTCTCGTCGGCGAGGGTGACCTCGACGGCGAAGCGATCTCCTTCAGCGGCCTCGCCGGCGGTGAGGGTCACGCCATCATCAGCGACGTTGCCCGAGCGACGGATGTCGTCGATGGCGGGGCCGATGGCGTCGAGGAGATCCTGAGCGCCGGTGATCTGCAGGTTGGTCACGGGCCAGCGCAGGCTCTTCTTCGCCGAGGACTTCGCCGAGCGGACCTGAGCGAGCAGTGAAGCGGCGTCGCGGTACAACGTACGCTCCGCGCCCTCAGGCAGGTGGGCGAACTCGTCATCAGTGGGCCACTGAGCGGTGTGCACCGAGGGGTTGTCCTCGGTGGCCATTCGCCAGGACCACACCTCTTCGGTGACGTACGGGATGAACGGCGCCAGCAGCCGCAGGTACGTCTTGATGGCGTGGCTCAGCGTGGCGATGGCCGAAGCGCGATCCGCCGAGTCTTCCTCGGCGTAGCTGCGGGACTTCACCAGCTCGAGGTAGTCGTCGCAGAAGTCCCAGAAGGACTCCTCAGCGGCCTGGAGCGCGCCAGCGGGCTCGTAGCTCTCGTACTGCGCCGTGGCCTTGCGCACCGTCTCGCGCAAGCCTGCGAGGAACGAGATGTCCACGGGGTGCGTCACCGCCGAGAGATCCGGGGCGGTCGCCCCCTCGCCCATGGCGCGCTCGATCTGCATGAAGGTGAAGCGGCAGGCGTTGAACACCTTCCGGGTCAGGCGGTTGCCCACCTTGAATACCTTCTCGTCCAGGGCAGTGTCGGTGCCCATGCGGGCCCGAGCCGTCCAGTAACGCACAGCGTCGACGGAGTTCTTGTCGAGCAGATCATCAGGCGTCTCGGCAGCGTTGCCCTTCGACTTGCTCACCTTGCCACCGCTCTTGGCCACGACCCAGCCGGAGATCACCACATTGTGCCAGGGCACCTGCTTGTAGTGCATCCAGGCCTTCACGATCGTGTAGAAGGCCCAGGTCCGGATGATCTCGTGAGATTGAGGCCGGATGTCCATGGGGAACAGCTTCTCGTGCCGCTCGTCATCCGTGACGCCCATGCTCTGGATGAGCGGAGACACCGACGAGGTGGCCCAGGTGTCCATCACGTCAGGATCACCGGTGAAGCCGCCGGGCAGATCACGCTGCACCTCGGTGTAGCCCGGAGGTGAGTCCACCATCGGATCCACCGGCAGGCGGGCCTTCGGGGCCACGATGGGGCTGCCGTAGTCGATCACGCCGTCGAGGCCGATGGGGTACCAGACCGGGAACGGCACGCCGAAGTAGCGCTGGCGGCTGATGCACCAGTCCTGGTTCAGCCCTTCAACCCAGATCTGGTAGCGGTGGGACATGTGGCTGGGGTGCCAGGCGATCTTCTCGCCCTGGGCCAGCAGATCGTCTTTGTGCTCCAGAATCTTGATGAACCACTGGCGGGTGGGCACGAACTCGAGGGGACGATCGCCCTTCTCGTAGTACTTCACCGCCTGCTTCACCTTCTGAGGCTCGCCGGTGAGGGCTACGCCGTCGCCGTGAGGGCCGGTCCCCTCTTCGGCGAGCATCTCCAGCACCGCGCGACGGGCCTGGTTCACGTACAGGCCCGACATCTTGTCGTAGGCCGCCTGGGCCGCCTCGGCGTCGAGGCTCAGGAAAGGTGCCTCACCAAAGCGGGCGGCGGCGAGCTTGCCGCCCATGCCGATGACCCGCTTCAGGGGCAGGTCAGAGGCCTTCCACCAGTCGACGTCGTGGATGTCGCCGAAGGTACAGACCATCAAGATGCCAGTGCCCTTCTCGGGCTCGGCGTGATCCGCAGCAATGATGGGCACCGGTGCCTTGAAGAGCGGGCTGATGGCCTTCTTGCCGAAGTAGGGCTGGTAGCGCTCATCGTCGGGGTGGGCCACCACGGCGATGCAGGCCGGCAGCAGCTCGGGTCGGGTGGTGCTGATGGTGAACTCACCGCCGCCTTCGATGGCGAAGCGGATGTCGTACATCTTGCCGTCGCGATCGCGATCTTCCACCTCGGCCTGGGCCACGGCGGTGCGGAAGTCCGTGTCCCACATCGTCGGCGACTCGGTGTTGTAGACCAGCCCCTTCTCGAACAGGTCGAGGAACGACCACTGCGACGTGCGGCGGCTGCGCTCGTCGATGGTGGCGTAGGTCTGATCCCAATCGATCGACAGACCCATACGGCGCCACAGAGCCTCGAAGGCCTGCTCGTCTTCGTGGGTCAGCTGCTCGCAGATCTCGATGAAGTTCTTGCGGCTGATCGTCTCGACCGGATCCTTCTTGCCCTTGTCGCGACGAGGCTTCCAGTCGGCGTCGTAGGGCACCTGCGACTCACAGCGCACCCCGAACACCTTCTGCACCCGGCGCTCTGTAGGCAGGCCGTTGTCGTCCCAGCCCATGCCGTAGAAGATGTTCTTCCCCTGCATGCGGTGGTAGCGGGCCAGCAGATCCTGGTGCGTGTAGCTGAATACGTGGCCGATGTGCAGCGAGCCCGAGACCGTCGGAGGTGGGGTGTCTACGACGAAGGTCTCTTCCCGGGGTCGGCTCGGGTCCCAGGTGTAAATGCCCCACTCTGCCCAGCGGGCTGCCCAACGCGCCTCCGCATCTGCGGGGTCGTACTTGTTCGGGATCTCACTCATCTCTGCTGCTCCATGCACAATCGATCAGCGCTGATCGTGCCGGTGAATAAGCCACAGGGGCTCTGAGGCCGCAACCCGAGTGGGCCCACGGGTCGCTTCGAAAACGATGTGAATGCAGATAGATGCATTTTGTGTGCAAAATTTTGCTTGTCGTGGTTTGGCATATGTCGCTAACGTCGCCCCACCATGAACGAGCGCAACCCCACATCCATCCCCGAGCACCAGCGCAGGCTGGTGTATTCGCTGTTGCGGCCCGTAGCCCGGCTGTGTCGGCGGTTCCACCTGCCTCTGAAGGCAGTGGAGGAGCTGTGTCGGCTGGCCTACTACGAAGAGCTCAAGCGCACCCCTGATCTCACCCAGACCGACATGGCTCGGCTGCTGGGCACATCGCTGCGCACTGTGGGCAACCTCGCCCACCAGCACCGCGGCGATTTCTTGAGCCCCGAGCAGGAGCAGGGCCTCGCCCGTGAGATCGAAGAGGCGCTGAGCCACGGCCCCCTGAGCCTCGACGGCCTGATCGCCGCCCTCACCCACGTGAGCCCGGATCAGATTCAGCGTCTGTTGCCGAGTCTCGTGGACTCTGGCCGTCTCACGGCAGAGGCCGGATCTCCAGTGACCTACCGCCTGGAACCAGCGTGGGTCTCCCTGGTCCGCGAAGACATGCAGGCCCGGATCGATGGTCTGAACCATCAGCTCGATGTCATCGCTGCGGCGGTGCGCACCCGTTTTCTGGCCATCGACGAGCGTCCCGCAGTGGCGCGGACCTTGTCTTTCGCGGGTACGCCAGAAGACATGCAGAAGCTCGGTCGGGCCATCGCCCAGCAGCTTCGAGTGCTCTGCAGCGAGGCAGAAGAAGACGCCCTCGAGGCTGGGGGCCACCAACGTTACGCGGTGACCTTCGCCCTGGCGCCCGTCGACGAGCCCCCACATTCAGCACAAGACGATGATCTCGCCCATCGGGCGCCCAAAACAGGTACGCGGAGAAAGAAATGAAGATGCGCAATTGGCTGACGCTGGCCGTGATGCTGGGCATGACCGGCTGTATCGCCGAGTCGGCGACGGACGAGGGTGGAGAGGTCGCTGTCGGCTCAGGCGGCGCGAGCGGCGAGAACACCCCGGAGATTCGCGAGACGGGTTATCTCGTGTGCATGCCCGGCGCTGCTGCGTGCATCACCGGCCTCGCCTGTGAGACCCCCAACGGGGAGATTGATTGTCTGCCGTTCGCTGAAGCGTGCGCCGAGAACCCTACCTGCGAGTGTGCGGGCGATGTGTGTCGCCAGGGTCGTGTCTGTGTCGATCAAGATGACGGCAGCATCGCTTGTGAAGGCCCCAATGAGCCAGACCCGGATCCAGGCCCTGGTCCAGATCCTGATCCGGCCCCTGGTGCGTGCGAAGCGCTCGGGGAGGCAGCCTGCGCCGACAACGCTGATTGTGTGGCCTACTACGGGTACCCCTACCCCGCAGCCTGTGACGTCGAGTCGAACCCCGAGGCTCGGACCTTCGTGGCGTGTGGAGACGCGGAGCCCAACGCCGGCGCCTGCAACCCCGCCGTGGAGTGTGCGGCTGGCCCTGAGGGTGTCTTCGGGTTCCCGGAGTGTGTGCCCCCGGGCTATGGCGCGTGTCCGCCGGTGGACATGTGCTTCGAAGAGCCCAATGCATGCACGGGCCTCGATGAGGATGCGTGTCGAGCGGCTGACGGATGCTACCCGTACATGGCGTACGTGCTCGGGCAGGAGAACACGAGCTTCGTGGCGTGTGACACCCCGCCTGAAAACGGGTGCGATGACGTGCTCACGTGTGCAGCGAGCGCCGAGACTGGCGAAGCGCGCATCTTCCCCGACTCGTGCGTCGCCCCTGGCTGGGTCGCGGATGCGGAGGCATGCAACGCGCCCTCGCCCGCCGGGTGTGAGGGCCTCGACGAGGCCAGCTGTGTGTCCAAGCCTGAGTGTGTGCCTGTCATGGGGCATGTCTGGTGTGGCCCAGAACTCGACACCTTCATCTTTTGTGGTGAGCAAATCCCTGAGGAGCAGGACAAGCCTGGCATTGGCATCTGCCCTGCCTGTGCTGTCACCGCTGGAGGCGTCTGCATTGGGGTGCCTGGGGTGGGGGTGATCCAGACGAGCGAGAATCAGGAAGATGTATATGTCTACGATGACTATGAGATCTTCGAGTGTGAAGAGCTGCCACCCTGCAACATCGGCTGTGACGAGCTGGGCGAAGAGGCCTGTATGGCGGCAGAGGCCTGTCGCCCGGTCTATGGCGCCCCTGCTCAGGAGATTTGCATGGAGGACTTCAGCAATTGGATGAGCGTTTATGGCGGCTGCATCGATGTTGATCGGGGCTGCGGCGACGCCGAAACGTGTGGTGAGGATCCGCGCGCGCTCATGCAATCACCCCTCGTATTCCCCGACACTTGCTTGCCCCAGGGCTGGGTGCCCTGTGATCTGGAGCAGGTCTGCGAATAGCTGTGCAGTGGATGCCTTTTGTTGCTGTTCAAATGTTCAGATGTGGGGTATGTGAACCATGCCCCGATGAAAGACGCCGCCTGTATCTACACAACAGGTGACGATCCCCACATCATCGGGCACTCTCCGATTTCAGCATGCTCACAGCTGAGCGAGGACCGATGATGAAAGACGTTACACTCTACACGCGGGCGTACGATGGTGGTCTCAACGCAGGCCGGATCTCAGAGACGCTTCAGCAGGCCATCCTCACCACACTCAAGGCGCACTACATCTATCGTGGGGACTTCGAAGACGCCCAGGAGACGCTCGACGATTATTTTGAGGACAGCAACATCGCCGACATGGACTACGACACCATGTCGTTCGAGGACCTCGATGATCCGGCCATCGCGTACATGATGGATCCCGAGGCGGATTTCCTCTCCTATGTCGAGATCACGCACGAAGACGGCGAGATCTTGTACGCAGTGGTGGCCAACGGGTCGAACCCAATGGGGATCGTGCTCTCGTCCTCTGGCGAGCTCGCATACCGTATCGACGACAACACGGTGAGCGAGCCCGATGACGCGGCTGAGGAAAAGCCCGCTCTCTATGCGGCGATTCACGTGGTGATTTTTCACGCAGAAGAGGGCCAGTCGGTCATCTCTCTCAAAGAGTCCCTCAAGGCTGAAGAAGAAACCGAGAGCTTGTACGAGGCGATCTTCGAGTAAGAGATCGCTTCAGGGTGCCTCTCTGTCAGTGCTCGCCCCAAGGCGTGAGCGCTCGTCTCGATGCAGCTTTGCCATCAGGCCTGCAACACCCTGCCTTTGATCCCCACTCCCCAACACAGCTTCTGTGAGACTGAGCACATTTGATCGTGTGCTTCAGCTGATGTCTGGCATGACCAGTGCCGACATGCATGCTCAGATGCACCATGCTTTCGAGGTTCGCTCATGCGACATGCCCTCTGCCTCACAATGTGTACGTTGTTCTTTGTCGGCTGCGACGACGGCACTTCGGCAACTGAAACCTCATCCGACGCTGAAGTTGAACAGCCCGATGCTGCAGCCTCGACAGACCCCGGGACTGGTGGAGGCGGCGGTCAGGGTGGTGCTGGTGGTGAGCCTGTGGGTGGTATGCCTGAAGGCGGTGCCGGCGGTGTTGTGGCGCCTGGGGACTGCCCCATAGATGACATTGAGGCCCCTGGCCTCGTGGCCACCACCGAGGGCCATCTGCAAGGGGAGGCGTCCGGCGACACATGGCTCTATCGCGCTGTGCCCTTCGCTGCGCCTCCAGTGGACGATCTTCGATGGCGCGCCCCTGAGCCGCCGGCCTGCTATGGGGGCATTCGCGTGCAGGCTGACTATGCACCTGCCTGTCCGCAGCTCAACGCCCAGGGGACGATGCTCGGCGATGAGGATTGCCTCTACCTCAACCTCTGGACGCCCAAGGCTGCCCTCGAAGGGGGGCGCCCCCGGCCCATCATGTTCTTCATCCATGGGGGCGGAAACGCCATCGGCAGCGCCACCGTCGGCGCAGGGAACCAGATTCTGTACGACGGTCAGGCGCTTGCTGAGGCCCACGATGCTGTCGTTGTGGTGATTCAGTATCGCCTAGGTGCCCTGGGCTATCTCACCCACCCCGCCCTCGACGCTGAAGATCCCGAGGGCCACAGCGGCAACTATGGTCAGCTCGACATCATCGCTGCCCTCGAATGGATCAACGCCAACGCTGCAGCTTTTGGTGGAGATCGAGATCGGGTGATGATCTTCGGCGAGTCTGCTGGTGCCCGGAACACCTGCATCATGGTGAGCTCACCGCTGGCTCGGGGGCTGTTCTATGCCAGCATCATGCAGAGCGGGCCGTGTCGGGTGACCCCACGGGCGGACGTCGAAGCCGAGGGCCGCACGCAAGTGGAGAACAGCGGCTGCGCCGACGCTGAAGACATCCCATCGTGCATGCGGGCGCGCACTGCAGAGCAGCTGCTGCTCGATCGACCCCCTGTGGTGTCCGTGGGCGCTGCGAGCGATGCCATGAAGCCCTACGTCGATGGCCATGTACTCACCGATCAGCCCATCGAGGTGATCCGTCGAGGTGAGCACAACCCCGTGATCTTCGTCTCCGGCGCCAACAGCGACGAGACCGCTCGAGACACCCCCGAGATCGCTACAGTCGCAGGGTACGAAGCGGTGGTCCGCAGCCAGTTCGGCGCCCTCGCCGATCAGGTGCTCGCGCTCTACCCCGCGGAAGACTACGAGACACCGACCCAAGCCTTCGTGCAGATCAGTACCGACGCCCGCTTCGTCTGCAACAGCCGGCAATCATTGGAGGCGGCTTCGGCCCATGGCCCGACGTTCGGCTACTTCTTCACCCAGAACCTCGAGAACTCTGCACGCCTGAGAGACTTTGGGGCCTATCACGCCATCGAGCTGTTCTTCGTCTTCGACCAGATGACCCTCGCAGGGTATCGCCCCACGGCCGCTGAATCAGCGCTTGCGGAGATGGTCGGTGGATACTGGGCTCGGGTGGCGCGTCAGGGAGATCCGAATGACGGTGTGGCGCCGATGTGGCCTCAATACGACATCACCGAGCAGTTGCTGGTGCTCGATGGGGCCGGTGTCACCGCCGAGGCTGGTATTCGAAGCGAGAAGTGCGACTTCTGGGATACGCTGCTTGAGCAGTGAGCGTCGTGGAGTCCTGGCAGATCAGGGCAGCTGAATCTCACCCTTCATGAAGTCCACCGCCTGCCCGGTGATGAAAGTGCGCTCCCCGGCATAGCGCACCCGCAAGTGCCCACCTCTCGCCGAGATTTGCCGAGCGATCATCTCGTGCTTGCCCAGCCTCTCGAACCAGTACGGCGCCAGAATACAGTGGGCTGATCCGGTGACAGGATCTTCGGGGATCCCGTGCAGTGGAGCGAAGAACCTCGAGACAAAGTCACAGTCCGCGAAGTCACCCCCACCAGGGCCGGTGACGATGAGTCCCCGAGTGTCGAGGGCGGCGATCTTGCCCATATCGGGCTTCAGTTGATGTACCTCCTCGGCGGTGGCCACCACGGCCATGTCGTCCATG
This sequence comes from Bradymonadia bacterium, assembly GCA_046290225.1. GTDB lineage: Bacteria > Myxococcota_A > Bradymonadia > UBA7976 > UBA1532 > JBKAGE01. The sequence goes on from JBKAGE010000035.1 coordinate 441,568, forward strand.
GAGCGCCAGACTTCGAGCGCTGAGGTGCCGATGGCTTCAGTGTACGTCTCGACTTCGCTCAAAGGCTCGATGGGCTGGGTCGGAAAGTCGAGGGTGTAGCCCTCGGCGCTCCGCGTCACCGTGAGCGGCCCGCTCAGGCTGTCGAAGACGATCGAGTCGCCCTCGACGCCGATGTGCGTGAAGATCACGTGAGAGGTGGCCAGCGTAGCGTGCCCGCAGAGCGTGACCTCCTCTGCAGGGGTGAACCACCGCAGATGAAAGCGCCCTGGCCCCAGAGGCACGAAGAAGGCGGTCTCCGAGAGGTTGTTCTCCACGGCGATGGCCTGCATGACCGGCTCGGGCAGCCAGTCCTGCAAAGGCACCACCGCTGCGGGGTTGCCGCCGAAGACATGATCAGTGAAGGCGTCGACCTGGTACTGAGTGAGGTGCATGGGTGCGCTCCCGGGGTGAAAGTTGACCGGTCGCGTCGAGGTTACGCCGCCTCGGCCACGAAGGCCTGGGCCAGTTTCCGAATTTTGAACTGCCAGTTGTAGACCACCTGCCGGTTGACCCCCATGAGCTCTGCGGCCTGCTGTACCTCACAGCCATCGATGTAGAGCAACCGGAACACCAGCTGACCCTTCGGCGGGAGCGTCTGCATGAGGTGCGCTGACAGCCGGGCGGCCATTTGTCGATCCGCAGCGCTCTTTTCGGGATCAGCATTAGGGGCAGAAAGATCGTGGGCGTCGTCGATGTCGGTCATCTTCTGATCGCCGCCTCGTTTGATGGCTCGGGCCTTCTGCAGCCGATTCCCGATCTCGCGATCGGTCACCATGCCCACGTACCACTCCAGCGAGGCCTTGCGCGGATCGAAGTTGCGCAGCTGGGCGCCGTCCTCCCGCATGAGCACGAGCCAGACCTCTTGCACGATGTCGTGGCCATCTTCTGCGGCGGTCATGCGCCCCGACTGTCGAGCGAGGGCCCGACGCACATGGGCGCAGATGACGGGCATCAGGCGCCGAATCAGCATCTTCTGAGCAGCGCGTTTGCCTGTGAGGGCGCCGCGGATCAGATCGAAGTCGGGGTGTTCGACGCCTTCGGCAGCGAAGACGACGGCGAGGAGTGTGGGCCAGGGGATCAGGACGTTCACGGCAACCCGAAGGGCGGCCGTCAGTGGTCACGGCCGCTCGATCTCGTCAGCAGAGCGTCGATAGTCGACGAAGACGGGATACCATTGTGTGGTTCGGGCGTCCACGCTGGCTCCATCAGTGAGCGCTGTGTCGGGCTCGCCGACGAGGGCGCTGGCGGCATCAGGATCGGTGGAGATCACGACATAGAGTACGAAGCGGCCATAGCGCTCGCCGAGCCATGGTCCGATCTCGGCGGTCAGCCTGAAGGCGCCCGAGGCCCCAGTGTCGAGGGTGTAGCCGGCGGGCGCTTTGCTCAGAGCGCCGCCCTCTTCGGCCATGAGCACAGCGAAGGTGGGGGCTTGGCCCGAGATGTCTTTCTTGGGACGCACGATGAGCTTGATTTTGCTCTCGGGCAGGTAGACACCCCATTTGGCTTTGGGCTGATCTTCGCTGCGGATCATCGACACGGCGCCTTGGGGGGTGTCCATGCCATAGCTGGGCAGAGCGGGCAGATCTTTCCGGGATCCGATCGTGGTCCATACGACCAGCAGCACGCCAGCAGCGAGGGCGCCGAGGGAGACCCACGTGGCCCATTGCCGCTTGGGCGCAGGCATTTGCTCGAGAGCCCACTGCTCCAGGCTGGCTTCGGTGGTGGGCGCATAGGCGAGGGCGAGACGCCGAGCTTCAGCATCCACGGCGAGCTGTCCGGCGACGGTGTCACTGGTCTCGTCGTCGAGGCGACCCCCACGGAGGGCGGCGATGGTGACGAGATCGAGCTCACTGTCCAGGGGCTCACTGCTCAGGGACTCACTGTTCAGGGGCTCGCTCGGAGGGCAGAGCTTGAGCAGATCGTCGATGGGATCAGGCTCGAGAGGGCCTTCTGGTGGCGTGGGTGTGCTCATGTGTCGTGCATGTTATGGCGACTCTGGCTTCATGCTCAGAGCCGAGTAGTTCGTCGCTGTCATGCTCGATTGAGTCATCTTCACCGACAACAGCGCACCCTTGATGTCGGGTATCAGGTGTGCGTCGAAATGAGATTCGATGTTCTCGATTTTCACCTGACCTCCAGGCACCCAGTCGCCCAGATGGCTGTAGTGAGTGAGGTCGACCTCGTGCACATCGCCATTGATGAGCACATACAGTTTGGGATCAGTGATGATCGTCTCTTCCGGATAAGCGCGGCTGAGCCATAAGTCCAACGAGAAGCGGATGGAGTCATCTCGATCGTTGGTGGCGACGACCCCGTTACACGCCGGGCAGAGTTCACCACCCGGTTGAGGCCCGAGGCGCCCGAGGGTCACGCGATCCCAGTCGAAGCGCCCGGCGCACACGCCATCTTCGCATGGGAGCCAGGCGTCGGGGCCCGGCGCTGACTCTGGCGGGGTGACCTCTTGCCCATCGAGACAACGGTTGTGGGCGCTGGTCATCTCATCCGACCAGTCGACGGTGATCTCCGAGGGCTCACAGCTGCGATCTTGAGTCATCTCGATGCGGCAGAGTCCCTCGATGAGCCTGCTGCATGCTTGAATGAGATCTCGGTTTGCGAAGACTTCAGGGCCTGCTGCTTCATCGAGGCATCGGAAGATCTTGGGCAAGAACCGAGCGTCGCACTCAGAGACCAGCGCCTCGGCGCGGGCAAGGGACACTTGGCGCACGGGGGTGCCATCGCCGGTCTCGCGACAGAGGCCCTCGCCGGTGATGTAGAGCAGCCGGGACATGACGTGACCTGAAGGCAGATCGAAGGTGTCGCCTTGATCCCGGCGTACGCCGAGGTGCCCGTAGAGACGGGAGGCCGCTGCGGTGACCAGAGCCGTGGCCACCGAGGTGCCCGTGAAGACGGCGGGCAGGCGCAGCACACGCTCTCCCGTGTCGTGATCGGCTTCATCGACGCTGCACAGATCCACCCCCGTCCAGTCTTGGACGATGTCGGGGTTGTCGGGGAGGGTGATCGAGCCCCCCGAGGTGACATAGACATGCTCGGCGGGCGCCACCAGAGGGGTCTCCTGATCAGGGATCGAGAGGCCGATGGGATCACGGGCAGCGTTGACGCCGCTGATGGGCGTAATCAGAGCCATCTCGTGGCCTCGATGATCACACGAGGGGTACTGGCCCCAGCGGGCTGGGTACAGGAGATGAGGGCCCTTGATCGATGGCGGAGGGCACGGATCACCCTCGGTGTCATCGATGCGGTTGTTGAACATGTCAGGTCGGGTGTGGGTGAGGGGTCGGTTGCCCGCTGCACCCAACACCATGATGGGCTGGCGCGCAGAGTCCATCTGCCGCGCGCCGGAGAGCATGTATCGCACCGGCTCGCCCTGGCTCGCTTCTACGGTGGAGCACTTGTTGAGGCCCTCTACCGTACGCGGGTGCTCCAGCTCGGGGGCCCACCCCAGGCTCATGTTGAGCAGCAAGGGCTTGTCCGCCGCTGGCCCCTCGCGCTCGAAGATCGCCTCGTCCAGCGCTTGAGCCAGGTGACCGCTGACCCCGCTGCCGTTGTTGTCGAAGACCCTCAGAGATCTGACCGCGGCGGAGTACTCGGTGAGAGAAGAGAGCAGGAGCGCCATGCCCAGGCCGTGCAGGTGGGGCGTCTGATCGCCGGTGTCTCCGATGTCGGCGTTGCTCTCCATGCTGCCGTTGACCCGTACGAAGTCATCGCTCAAACCTGTATCGATGAGCACTGCCGAGGTGGCCTGGCGCCAGGCGGGTTGATTGATGGCGTCCTGGTTGGGTCGAAAGCTGATCGCCTTTTTATGCCATGTGGTGAGGCGGCCCTCTGCCAGGGCTTGAGGGCCAGAGACACCCATGGCGCACCAGCGCCGGCTCACTTTCATGTCATCGGCCAGCCGGTTGGCCGACGCGCTGGCCTCTTGGATGAGCGAGAGCACAGTGCACACATGATTTTCGTGCACCGAGAGCGGCCTCACGTCGTGATGGGTGAGCGCGTCGGAGTGGAAAGACACCTGGTAAAAGCGCAGATGACCATCGCGCCGCCACTTCGGGATGCCTTTGTGACTGCGATTGGGCAGCACCATGTCCACGGATGCGCGGATCATCCGCCCTCGGCCGATCGCATCACATGCGTCTTCGCCACGATCTCCCGGATCGCAGAAGACGTCGCTCATCTCATTCTCTGCGAGCTGTGCGTTCAGCGCCTCGGCCAGGCGTGCTGCGAATCCGGCGTCTGGGGCTGAAGACCACAAGGGCGTGTCGACATTGAAGACGCGTGTACGCTCGGTACATGCCGCATTGGGGATGGGCTTGGTGTCACCGTGCGCAGCCAGAAGTACCCGGTCAGATCCCGGTTGAGCCTTCTTGGGGGCGCTGCAGGCTGGGGCCGCGGCGAGAAACATGGCGGCCAACACGACACCACTGCACCAGTGCTCTTGCTTCATTGTCACCTCACCTCCCGAAAAACCAAACCAGAGTATGGTGTACAGGGCCTAAGGGCGACCCCAAATCTGAAATACTGACCTCACCTCGGGATCTTTACGTGCGAGGGTAGAGATCGCTTTACGAAAAGCCTTTCCTGGCTCGCTGAGGCCTCCGTGACCGTAGAAAAGTCGAGTAAATTCAGAGCTGAGTCGATCATCCACGTCTCTGCTGGTCGACACCACGGTGCGGGTGCCCGACGCCAGAAAAACTTCGGGCAGCCCGATCGACTCGTGTTGACTCAGCTCACCCTGAGCGCCTGTCCTGCACCCCGAGAGCACAGCCAGTCTGGCCCTGGGCTGGATCGAAATGAGCTCGGCCAGGGTGAGCTTCTCTTCACCTGAGAGCTTGAGGTTGATCTTCCAGGGCTGTCGCGAGAGCAGCGCGCCGTGACCTGCGAAGTGAAACAGAGTGGTGCGCCCCAAACTGCGCGCGATCTCACCCTTTGCCGTCTGATGATCCATGAGGTGGTGCTCGACCTTGAGCGCCTTGAGGTGATCCGACAGCCAGTGACCTTCTCTGCGGGCGAAGGGTAGATCCTGGTTTGGGTCCATCACGATGACTGGCTGACCAGTGAATTTGACGTCATCCAAGTTCGACAGTGTTGAGATGGACGGCAACAGACTGATCGAGTGCTCGGGGAACACCAGGTGGCCTCGAAAGGCTTCGTGTTTTCTGTTTGGCACGAAGAAATGGTGCCTTGCGGCGCCCTCGGTGACTTGTGCGCTGAGGGCGGCGAGCGTCGGCGCGTACTTCACCTGTGTTTTGTCGATGTAGTACGTCTCCCAGTCACGCCCATCTGGCTTGAAGAAGATGATCGCTTCACCCTCTTCGAGCGAGCTGACGTGATGATCGAAGTAGGACGCCAGCGTACGATCGACGCCTCGTTGGCCGGCCTCTGCATATTGTTTGTCGAGAGATGACAGCAGTTTGTCTATTCGGTCAGACTCCGCGCGCCTTCGCCGTTTGAGCGCGTCAGCTGACATCAAATCATTCGATGCCGTCTCTTGCTCCAGTAGAGCGTTAGAAGGTGTGTTTGCTTTGTTGACCGCGAGGTGGCTGATGATCCTGTTGCTGGACAAATCATACAGAGAGATCGCCTCTTTCAGATGATCTGAGCTGATCAGCTGATCTGCAAAATGATGAATGAATCTAGATTGGTTGCTGTATATCAGGCTCTTGGAATGGCTGAAGTCGGCCTTCCTGGCCGAGTCATTCAGGTGCGCCCACGCTTCGTTCAACAGAGCGAGCGTCTCCTCTGGGCGAGAGAGGCCCTGATTGATCTCGGAGATCGTGCTCTTGGCGATGAAGTTGTAGTAGGTGTTCAGGCCATCAGGGCCATTCTGAGAGGCGTTGACGAGCTGAAACAGTAAGGCTGTTGATGCCTCCTCATGCCCGAAGTCTCTCATGATCATCGAGAGCGTCAGGATCGAGAAGAGCCTGTCATCCAAGGTTGTTTTGTCGTCATGAATCTGATCGATGATTTGCTCAATGGACAGGAGATCACCCGTTGCCAGTCTGATTGAGCTGGATTCGGTCAGCATCAAGCTATAGGCCGAATCAAACCCATGCTTCATGGCAATGTTGAGTGCTGCGTTGTAGTCCTCTACCGATAAATCAAATAAAGACGAGCTTTGGTGTGCGACTGCAGCCTGGAAATATTCGTATCCTCGGGTCCGGTAGACTGTCATTTGCTCAACTGGGCTGAGAAATCCCAGGCTCGACTCGATGATCGAGCTGTACCCATCAATCGCACCCCAGCTCTCACCTATCATCGAATTGATCTTCGACATCGAATAGTTCGAGCTCAGGAAATACCGGAACATCCCGCTCATCGAAGCGATGCGTATGGACTCGAGGGTTTTTTCACCGGCGGAGATGATGTCTCCATCAAAACGAGCGAGGACCCCGGCCTGGTATTGAATGGCAGCCAGAGCGCCAGAGGATGCCAGTCCAGCTTCATGGTGGTCGTAGATGTCGAGCGCGCGATCGAGTTGAGCCTTCGCGAGGCCCATCTGGCCGGTCGTCGAGTAAAGGTGGACCAGTGCAATACAGCGCTGGATGGCCTCGCTGACAGCCCCGACCTGCAATGCTGTGTCAGCGGCTGTTTTCCATGACTTGATCGCCGCTTCGAAGTCCTGGTTCTGAAAATGGATGCGCCCCAGCTCAACCTCGGCCCACATGCGATCCAGACCACTGAGCCTGTCTCTCGAGTCGTTTAACAGGGACTCTGCTTCTGCGAATTTTCCGGCTCTGCGCAGGGCGATGATCGGCTTCAATTCAGGCACCTGGCTCGGCGCGTGAGCCCAGATCACAGGCCAACGTCGAGCTTGATGCTCACGCTGACTTGCTTCTATCCAGCCATCGCCCTCCCAAGACTCTGGCACGCCCTCGGTGAAGATCCATCGGTACTCTCCGAGCTGGATCTCTTTGAGCGCACCTGCCTCGCGTTCTCCATTGGGCCCCATGAACCATACCGATACAGAGATGGGGCCTGTGCTCAGCTGACCATCCAGCCGGATACGGGGTGTGCGTTGGGCATCGTAGATGGGCAGATAAGCCACACCGCGTTTGACCAGTGTGCGTGCGCCGGCGAGATGGGCCGGCAAAGCTCTTGAAGGCGCTGGAGGTGCAGAGGTGCGCTCAGAGTCGCAGCTGAGTAGAGCGACCGAGAAGAGCATGAGGATCAGATACGAGACACCATACATATCGGGAGGGCTACACTCCGAATCGAGCATCAAGCGGGTGACTGAGTATCGCCCTGATGCCGGCGCTTGTCACCTGTGGGGGGCCAGCGCCTCGCAGAGATGCGGGGGTGCAGAGGCTGGCTGCTCTGGTGGCCACGGCTGGCTCAGCCAGGCCGATCGATTTGTCGTGAATGGCTACTCCAGTGACCACTCTCTGGGGAGCAGATCTGCCTGCATCAGGGGATGCTTCAACGGATTTCAAAGGTTTTCAGGCTGGATCGACCCTTGCTAACACCACCCGATCTCGAGCCGCCAGATGCGCGGCAGTGTGACGGGAGGCCTCATCATGAGCCTGAGCAGAACATTTTTATCTCGGGGCGTGGCCCTGATCTTCATCGGGGCCCTCGCCGTTGGCTGTGCAGGCCAGGACCCCGACAACGACGACATCGACCGTGGCGTCGGTGGTGCTGGTGCCGGTGGTATGGCCGGCGAGGGTGGAGCCGGCGGTGCTGGCAACCGTGCCGGCGGTGGCCAGTTCGACTGCATCGACAACGATCGTGACGGTTACGGCCGTGGCCCTGGTTGTTTGGGCCCTGACTGCGACGATAACGACAACCGCGTGAACCCCGTGGCCGTCGAGCAGTGCAACGGGGTGGACGACGACTGCAACGGGGTGACGGACGACAACCTCATCGCCCCTGATTGTGCCCAGCAGTTCGGTGTGTGTGCCGGTGCCCGCAAGACCTGTGGTGGCGCCGAGGGCTGGCTCGACTGCAGCGGCCCCGCGAGCTATGGCCCCCAGTACGAAGGTGGCTCCGAGAGCCTGTGTGATGGCCTCGACAACAACTGCGACGGCCGTACCGACGAGGGCTGCCCCTGCAACCCTGGCCAGTCCCGACCCTGTGGTCAGGCCGAAGGTGAGTGTCGTCAGGGCGTGCAGAACTGCAGCGACGGCGGCACCTGGGGCGCCTGCGAGAGCGAGGTTGGTCCCCAGAACGAGGTCTGTGACGGCCGGGACAATGACTGTGACGGCAACATCGACGAAGAGGTCGGCGCCATGGCGCCCGACTGCGAGCGCACCGCCGGTGTCTGCGCCGGTGCCAGCGCCCGCTGCCTCGGCCAGCAGGGTTGGGGCGCGTGTGGTGCTCAGGAGTACGGTGAGACCTGGCGCGCCGAAGAAGGTCCTGGCGATTGCGATGGCCTCGACAACGACTGCGACGGCAACACCGACGAGTCCTGCAACTGCCAGGATGGCGAGACCCAGCCCTGTGGCAGCAACATCGGCCTGTGCACCCCCGGCACTCAGACCTGTGTGAACGGCGCCTTTGGTGAGTGCCGGAACGCTGTTGAGGCGGCCCCCGAGGTGTGCAACGGCGCCGACGATGACTGCGACAGCAACGTGGACGAGGGTGTCGAAGCCCCCGCCTGCGCCCTGAACCAGGGTGTCTGCGCGGGCGCTGTGCAGGCCTGCAATGGTGAGGCAGGCTTCGCTGAGTGTGATGCCGCCCGCTACCTGGCTCAGAGCCCCGCTTATGTCGAGGTGGAGACTGCCGAGCACTGTGACGGCCTCGACAATGACTGTGACGGTCTGCAGGACGAAGAGTGCGAGTGCGTCGACGGCGCCACGCAGGTGTGTGGCGTGAACGTGGGCGCCTGCACCCAGGGTGAGCAGGTCTGTGCCGGTGGCCGCTTCGGCGAGTGCTCCGGTGTGGCCCCTGTGGCCGAGACCTGTGACGCCGTGGACAACGACTGCGACGGCAACGTCGACGAAGAGATCGAGACCCCTGTGTGCCCCTTGGACCAGGGTGTTTGTGCCGGCGCCCGTCAGCGCTGCGTCGATGGCGCCTTCGGGGCCTGTGGCGAGCAGGAGTACGGCCCGCAGTACGAGGCCGACGAGGCCAGCTGCGATGCCGTGGACAACGACTGTGATGGTGAGGTGGACGAGGGCTGCGGCTGTGTCGACGGCACCGTGCAGTCCTGTGGCAGCAACGAGGGCGCCTGCTCCCAGGGTACCCAGACCTGCGCCGGCGGTGAGTTCCAGCCCTGTGAGGGGGCCATCGATCCCGTGGACGAGCAATGCAACGGCCTCGACGACGACTGTGACGGCAACACCGACGAGGATCTCGTCGGCCCCGCCTGTGCCCTGCAGGTGGGCGTCTGCGCCGGCAGCGTGCAGGTCTGTGGTGGCGAGGGTGGCTTCGCCGCCTGTGGTGCCGAGCAGTATGGCCCCCGCTACGTCGCCGAAGAGACCGACGCTGATTGTGACGGCGCCGACAACGACTGCGACGGCAACATCGACGAGTCCTGTGAGTGTGTCGTCGGCCAGCCCCAGCCCGCTTGTGGCACCAACGTCGGCGCCTGCGAGTCCGGGGTGCTGGTGTGCAACAACGGCGTCTTCGGTGAGTGCGAAGGCGAGGTGCCCCCGGTGGCCGAGCTTTGCGACGGCGTGGACAACGACTGTGATGGCAGCACCGACGAGGACATCCAGGCCCCTGCGTGCGCCCTGCAGGTGGGCGTCTGCGCAGGCAGCGTGCAGCAGTGCGCCGGTGATCTGGGCTTCGTCGAGTGCGTGAACGAAGAGTACGGCCCCAACTGGGTGGCCGAAGAGACCGCCGACAACTGCGACGGCCTCGACAACGACTGCGATCTACTCGTCGACGAGGCCTGCGCGCCCCCGGCGGTGGTCATCAGCGAGATCTACTACGACGGCCCTGGTCGTGACGGCCCCAACGAGTTCATCGAGCTCGCTGGCCCGCCCGGGCAGCGCCTCAACGGCATGAAGCTCACCGCTTGGAACGGCAACAATGGTGAGGAGTACGCCGAGATCTCCCTCGACGGGCTGCGGATCCCCTTCAACGGCTTCCTGTTGCTCGTGGACGAGAACGCCAGCGAAATCATGACTGATCTCGCTGATGCCGTGCTGCCCAACGTCGATCTTCAGAACGGCCCTGACAGCCTCTGGCTCACGTGGAACGAGGACGAGTTGCTCGACGCCGTGGGCTATGGCGTCTTTGGCGAAGAGGACAACTTCCTCGGCGAGGGCACCCCGGCGCCTGCCGCCGTGGAGCAGAGCATCACCCGTGACGACAACCTCACCGACAGCGATGACAATGGCGCCGACTTTGTCACCAGCGGCAACACCGCGGTGGGCGTGCCCACCCCTGGCGGTGCGCCGATCCCCCGGATGCACATCTCACTGCGCTGGGGCCTCGACGGCACCGACGTCGATCTGCACCTCATCCGTGAGGGTGGGCTGTTCTTCTCGGTACCCGACGACGCTTTCTACGCCAACCGGACCCCCGACTGGGGCGTGCTCGGTGACGCCTCGGACAACCCCCGCCTCGACCGAGACGACGTCGACGGCTTGGGGCCCGAATTCATGTTCTATCAGAACCCCGTGCCGGGCCGTTATCGGGTGGTGATCCACTACTGGGATGCCTTCATCGACGCCATGACCGCAGGGCCTGTGGACGCCACTGTGAAGGTCTTCATCGATGGTGAGCCGACCCTGACCCTGACGAACACGGTCACTGGTGAGCTGCCCTACTGGGGTGTGGCGGAGATCGCTGTGGGTGAGGATGGGATGATCATGGTTACAGAAGAGAACGTGATCAGCGCCGACATCTTGGAAGGCCCCCAGCCCTGAGCCGTCAGAGCGACTTCAGCTGCTCCAAGAAGGCGCTCAAGCGCTGCGAGAGATCAGTCGCTCGACCATCGAGCGACTGGGCCATCGACAGCAACCCCTGAGCCGACGACTCACCCTGCCTCACCTGATCCGTAGCGCCCTCGAGCTGTCGCGTGGCGTTCTGATTGTTCATCACAGCCTCGTTGACATTGCGGGAGATCTCCTGGGTGGCAGCCCCCTGCTCTTCAACGGCGGCTGCGATGCCCGTCGAGATGTCACACAGCTTCTCGATGGTGCCACCAATGCTGTTGATCGCGGTGGCTGCCTGACCGGTTGATCCCTGTATGGCACCGATTTGCTGGGCGATCTCTTCAGTGGCCTTGGCCGTTTGGCTGGCGAGGTTCTTCACCTCGTCGGCGACGACCGCGAAGCCCTTACCGGCATCACCTGCACGGGCGGCCTCAATGGTGGCGTTGAGTGCCAGCAAGTTCGTCTGCTCGGCGATCTCCGAGATCAGATTCACCACTTCGCCGATCTTGTCGCTGGCCTGCACGAGGCCTTCGACGATTTGGTGGGTCTGATGTGCTTCCTCTACGGCGGCTTGCGCCATGGCGGAAGACTCGGAAACCTGACGGCTGATCTCGTTGATCGAAGAGGCCAGCTCTTCCGAGGCTGCGGCCACCACCTCGACGTTCTGAGTGGCCTGACCAACCTCAGAAGCAGAGTGGGTGATCTCCGAGGAGCTGCGTTGAGCCTGGCCCACCATGTCTTCGACAGAGCTGCGAACCCCCTGAGAGGTGCTCGCCACATCATCGACCACCGACTGCACTTCACGTTCGAAGTCGTCGACGGCTTTCACCACATCGGTGGCGATGTTCCAGGTGAGCACCGCCCAGAAGTAACGGCCACCCTGATCACGGACCGCGTCGATGCGCAGATCCATCCATTGATCACCGAGCTGAATACGGGCCTCGTGGGGCAACCTGCTCGGATCTGCGAGCAAGTTGCGCTGGTGTTGAGGGTGCTTGTGAAACACATCGATGGAGACGCCCACCATCTGTCGAGGGTCGACGCCTGATGGCAGGACATGTCGCAGCTTGGTCAGCTCACGCATGCTCGCTTCATTGATGAACTCGATCATCATCGTCTTTGGATCACATGCGATGATGGGTGTGTTCACGGCATTGAGCAAGTGGCCGTATTTGCTCGCATCCTGAGTTTGGGCAGCCGCCTCATCAAACAATTCGATGCCTGACTCTTCAGAGCCGCCACGGCGCATGAAACCGAACATGAATCCCTCCCAGAGCCTTTTTGGGCGCATCAACCCTGTGCGCTCAACTGACTCTTGAACGGCTGGCTTGAGCTTCGAGGTGAGATCTGGGTTCTTATTTGATATTGATGATTTTTGATTGTTGCGAATGGGAAACAATGTCTTGGCTCTACTGACCAAAACGAGTCAGTTTCGTGTGTAGAAACCGTAACGTATGCCGGTCTGATGTGCTGTGAGTCGCTTGATCGAGGGTGGGTCTCGGGCGAGCTCACCCTCGATGTATGACTTGCTCAATAGAGGAAGTCGTCGTCCCCGTCCGAGATGGTGATCCACACGATGGTGTCGGCGGTGATGGCAGGGTTGAGGTTGCTGTGGGCCGTCATCAGCGACTCGGCATGCATCGGGCCGTATGCGATCACATGGAGAATCTGCTTCACCCACGCATCTTCAGGCTCCACTCGGGCAGAGCTGGAGAGTACGCCGAGCAGCTTGTCGTTGAGTAGATCCTGGGCCCGCTCCACGGGGTAGGGCATGTCAGGCGGGAAGATGAAGGCTCGGGTGACGCTCACGCCCACCTTGAGGCCGTCGATCTCGGTGAGGAAGTCGGTGATTGAGCCGGGCTCCGGCCGATAGGCGATGTCGTTTTCGGTCTTGAGCAGCCGGGCCTCTTCACACCGAGCGAGGACTTCGAAGGCAAAGAGCTCGGAGAACTCGGAGCTGCCGCCGGCATTGCCCGCCTCAAGGATGTCCTGCCCACCATTGGTGAGCAGGTCGAAGTCGCCCTCGTCATAGGGGTCGTCCCCGAAGTCGATGCGGTTCACCACCACCAGGGGCTCGGGGCTCATGAGCACCTCGGGGGTGAGCACCCCACATGTGCCCTCGATCCGGCCGAAGCCGTCGAGAGGTACGCCGGGCACCTCCATATCGGGCAGGGCCATATCTGGCGCCGCATCGGGCAGATCCATGTCGGGCACGACACGATCGGGGATCATCATGTCAGGCATCACGCCCACCATGGCATCGCGCTGGATCTGCATGTCGGGCCGAGGGCGCGCGGCATCAGGCATGGGGGCGTTGAAGTCCGGGCGATCAGTCGCAGCGTCGAGATCGCCGGGGTTGGCTGCTCTCGGCCCTGCATCTCTCTCGGTGGAGGATGAGGTCTCACCGTCGTCGCAGCCGGAGACACACACAGCACAGCACAGCATCAACAGGGCAGGGGAGAGGACCGTCATGGGCATGGTGGCCTTCCTCGAATGATCTGCGTCGTGTTCTACACTGCAGTGTTCAGCGGGGCAATCGCACGTATATGGACCATACCGAAGCCACGAAAAGGCACATCTATGTGCGATTGCCCTGGAAGGTCGGACGACCATGAGTCACAACTGTGATCTCGCACATTCATGGAGCTGATACGTGGCCAATCGACCCGGACGCAATGACCCCTGCCACTGTGGCAGTGGCTTGAAGTACAAGAAATGCCATCTCGCTGCCGACGAGGCTGCTGCCGCTGCGGCGCGGAAGGCGGTTCAGGTCGAGGCGGAGCCCGGGGCACCCTCCATCACTCAGGCTGCACCGATGAAGACCGTGGAAGATCCCACGGTGAAGACTGCGGTGCTCATCGGCGCAGCGTCGTTGGTGCTGGCCATCGTCGTGGGCATCATGACCGACGCTTCGACGGGCTTCACCATCGCCGGTGCCGGTGGCCTGATCGCACTGCTCTATGCGGGCCTGCGCAACCCGCCTTCACCTCACGAGAACCCCGGGGATCCGGCGGCGCTCAACTTCGGCATGTCTGGCGATGGGCAGGACGACGATCAGCAGGGGGCACAACAGCCCCAGGTCCGCCGGCGCCCTCAGGGCCCTCGGCCACCGGCTCGCCGTCGCTGACCTGCTCTACAGCGAACATCCGCTGTACGTCGTGCATGATCTCCGCATAGATCGCCGGCGGCAGATCACCCAGTGGGATCAAACTGCGATCGTCGGCCCGCCGTGGAGACGGAAAGTCGTTGTGGGTGATGGCACTGGGTTGATGCTGCAGGCAGTAGAGCCACTCGACGTCATCGGTGGCCTCGCTGGTGCGCACGACGACGTCGATGGCCCCCGAAGGCCCTGGCAGCGTGCGCACCCACCCCACGTGCCACCCCATTCGCAACACTGAAGTCCATGGCCCGCCTGCGAAGGCCTCAGGGCGCTCATGGATGTCTCGCCATCGAATGCCGTCGAGCCCTCGGTAGACCCGTGATCGCTGCAGGTGGCTCGGGCATGTCTCCATGGGCCGGCCGAGCTGATCGAAGGGCGCTTGGAGGTCGTGATACTCGAAGTGCGCTTGCCACAACCCCACGATCTCAGCGTCAAGGCGGGCAGGGTGAGCGGGGCGTACCCATGTGTGCGGGGTGGTGAACAGCTCGTCATCTACATTGATGAGTGCGCCGTCCTCTCTGGGTCGGAACGTGCCGACAGGCTGGCCACGATCGTCGAGCGCGGTCCACACCATGTGCCGAGCAGGGCACGCTCTGAGGGGGTGGTGCAGCATATGGGCGGTGAACCCGCCGGCAGACCACACACGGCCGGAGAGGGTGGCATCTCGGAGTCGGGTACAGATGACTTCGAACGTGGCGCTCGCTTGATCGGACAACGCTTTGATCCGAGCGCGGTGGCCAGATGAGCCACGGGTGGTGGGGGCGGCGTCGACAGGCTCGCCTTCGAGCCACCATCGTAAACCTTTGGGGCTCACGGGCATGGCCTCCACCAGAGGCGGACGCTCCGACAGCCGCCAACGCTGGTCTTGGATGTTGATGGTGGGGGTGGCGTGGTCGAGCAAGGTGCCGATGGCCACCCGTCGCGCCTGGGCCGCAGCCTCGAGGTGGCCCATGATCGCCTCTGCCAGGGACCTGCGCTGAGCGTCACGAAGTGTGGGGTAGAGGGCGCCGAGGGCAAAAATGGGCCCCCGTGCATCCGGGCGGGCGGTGATGGCAGCGCCCAGGGCGTCGATGGCGAAGGCGGCCAGTCGACCCCGCCGCCGTCGGGCCCAACGCAGGACCAGTGGGCAGAAATGGGTCAGCAAGAGTCCGGGGCTCGCCAACGCAGCACAAGGGATCAGCACGAACTTGTCCCTGACGTCGGCCCCTGCTTTCTGGAACCCTTCGAGCAGGGCTTTGACGAGCAGATCTGCGCCATCGGGCTCGAGCAGAGGCAGACAGCGCGCCAGCGGATCACACACCTCGGCCTGGGCCTCCCGTGCCTGAGCGTCGAGCAGCCATGTCAGGACCATCTCCGGCATCAGAAAGCCCGAGCGCCACCCTGGTGTGGGCAACGACTCGGGATCGAGCCAGTGTCTGATCTGCGCCTTTACGGGCGCTGCACTGGCTTCCATCACCAGCGCGTCGATGGTCTGTTGGGCGTCGAGCATGTGATCCTCCATTCAGGCAGTGATGTGCCTTTCAGGTGACGTGTTGCGCGAGGGCGTCGAGTTGAGCCACGAACCGGCTCGCAGGGCGATGCTGGGCACGGCGATGTACCACCGAGACTGTGCGCGCGATGGCCGCTCGATGACGATCGATGAAACCTGGCCCCCGATCGTTGTCGGCGATCAGGGTGGTGACGGCGTCGAGGGTGGCGAAGGCCACACCGGGGTGCCGTCTGAAGACGCCAGCCACCAGCCCCGCCTCGAGATCGGGCAGCGCCCCGCTGGGTGCGGCGAGCAGCGTGTCGGCGATCCAGCCCACCACCTCTTCAGGCCGCCGACGCGCTTCGTCGTCGAGGGCGAGCAACAGATGACTCTGCAGCAAGGTGAGATGGGCCGCGTCGAGCATGTGCACGACGGGGCCGAGGGTGCCTCGACCCGTGGCATGGTGCTCGATCCACCCGCTGAGGGCCTCGATCAAGGCAGGTTGATCGGGTGAAGCTGTCAGCTGGGCGGCGATGAGGGCCACGGCACCTTCCATGCCGTCCTGGCTCCAGCCTCTCTCGGGGCTGAGATCGCCTGCTGCGCGCTCCAGGGTGCCTGTGAGCTCACCGGCCTGGGCAAAGGGCACCAGACAGTTGAGGTAGGCCGGCCGCGAGAAGTCCCATCGGGCCCATCCGTCTTCATCGAGGGCGTCGAACCGCTCGGCGATGAAGGTGGCCAGCGCGCGTGGATGCTCGGGTGCGCCCAGATGCACGGCGAGGCCGCCGGTGAGCACATCGCTCTGCCGAATGTGACTCGCGAGGCTCAACCAGTAGAAGCCCGGCCCGTCGGCATCGGCGATGAGGCACTCGGCGAGGTGTCGGGCCAACAACTCAAGGGTGCCCTCGTCGAGAACCCCATGTTGGGCATGGCCGATGAGCCAACGTTGCAGATCGTGTCTGAAGGCGGTGCCGCGGCGACGATCTGCTTGAGCGAGGGCCAGGAGAATGCGCACTCGATCCTGGTCGACCGCCATGGGCTGACCTGGTGGATCGAGCAACGACAGATGCATCGACTGCAGCGGGCTCGGGCCGTCGAGATGCCGATCGATCCAGCGACGCACCACCTCGAACCGTTGCTCCGGCTGCTCGGGCCAACGTCCCAAGGTCGACCAGGCGTGTAGCAAGTGGCTGCGGACCTCAGGATAGGGGGTGTGCATGAGCCAGTGACTCAGCGGCTCGCCGAGGGCCTCGATGCAGAGCGTACGGTGAGCGGCGCCTTCCGAGCCCACCAGCTCGTCGACGCGACCGATCATCCACCGCAACAGCGCCGCGAGCCCACAGGCGTATCGCCCAGCGCCTCGACCGCTCGCTGGGGCGCCAGAGACCGTGCGGTCGGGCAGGCCGTCGAAGCCACCGTCAGCGAGGCGGGCGGCGGCGAATCGGGTGAGCGTCTCTGTGTCGAGCAACCCGCGACGCCAGGCGCCGTCGAGCAGACGGCTGCGCTCGCGGATCAACCGCTCACCTTCGAAGGGCAACGTGATCACGATCACTGCCATCCAGGGCACCGAGTCGGGGTTGCGGCTGTTGGCTTGCACCACCGTGGCCCAGAGATCGTCGAGCGTCTCGGGGCTCGGCCCCGTGAAGAGCGCCCCTCGGGCCATCTCTTTGAGCAGGGCCAATACGCTCCGTACAGGCCCGCGCTCCGGACGCGCGGCGCGCTCAAGCAGCAGCTGGCCCGCCACGCGCTCGAGGCGCTCTCGGTAGAGGTGGCTCACGGGCCAGTCCCAGACACCGCCACCCACCGCTCGGATGAGGTGCAGATATCGGGTGGAGGCCACCTGAGCCTGGGGTGATCCTTCCGGGCCCTCGGGCTGGCCGATCAGGCGCAGACGCTCCGCTGCTTGTTGTGTCAGGCCCGGCTGGGCAGACAAGATCCCGTGAAAACTCAACATCGTGAGTCGGTCGAGATCAGCGCTGAGGGCACCGTCATGATGGGTCCAGCGATCCACCATGCGTCGACACATCGACACGGGGGCCAGCAGACAGATCAACAGCTGTCCTCGCGCCCTCAATGCAGGATCGAGGGCATCGAGCATTTGCACTGGCTGATCTGCGAGGCGTTCGATGGCTTTCAAGAGGCGAGCGCCGTTGTGTCGGGCGCTCAACGGATCAGCGCCAGAGGGTCGAGGCTCGGGGAGTGCGGACAAGGCCGAGATACGCAGCGCGAGATCGGCACAGAGCACTGCATCTCCAGGGGCCAGGGCGTCATCGTCGAGCAACGCGTCGACCTGCTGGGCCACTGCACACCATGGAGGGCGCTCGAGCACGAGCCCACCTGCAGACCAGCCGTCCACTCGAGCCACAGCCCGAAGCGCGTTGTGATCGAGGGGATCAGCTTGGGTGATGTCGTGCAGACCTCTGCGGCCTACCCGACCTGCGGGGGGTGGCTCTGCCTGACGTTGCATGTGCAACATCTCGTCGAGGACCGCAGTGATCTTCTGCTCAGGGCCCAAATCCGAAGGTTGAGCAGAGAGATCGATGAGATCGACACCGCGTTGACGCCAATAATCTCTTTGAGTGGCCGAAGTGCGCAGATGCAGCGACCACGCCATGGGTACATCGTCGCCCAGCCGTTGACGGACCCAGTCCTGGATCGCCCTGAAGGCCGGATCGTCGAGGCTGAAGCCCACGAAGAGCACCCGCGACTCCACGAAGCAGCGGGTGATGAAGACCTGGATCAGGCGGTGCCGCTCGGTATAGGCCAGAAAATCATCCCCGGAGATCACGATGTCTGCGGGGTTGCGTGCGAGGCAGCCGTTCATCTTGATGATGCGGGGTGGCTGTCGAGGGCGGGCCAGATCACGGCCTTCGGTGACCACCTGAGGCACGATGTGGGCTTGCTCGAAGGCGCGCTCGAGCAGAGTGTCGAAGTTGGTGGTGATGATCTCCTGGAAGTTGAGCTCCACCACCCGGTCGTGCACCGCCCCCGGGATGTACTCAGCGTCGGGGATCGCCCCCATCACGGCGTTCACCAGGGCGTTGCGACCACGGGCTGCACGGAAGTAGTCGGCGATGCGCAGCGCGTCCTGCTCTTGAGCCAGATCGTCTTCGAGGCCAGCGCGGAGCTTCTCCACCAGTGACCACCAGCCTGGCAGGCGCTGATGACCACCATCTTTGCGCTTGGCGTTCATCGACAGCCCTGCCCCAGCGAAGAGGACCACTCGCCCACGGGCGAGCTCGGCCCCCAGCTCTCTCAGAGAGGCGCGCCCCTGGGCGTCGACGAAGTCGAGCATGGGTGTCTTGGTGGGGGTCGTCATGGCCGACCTCCCAGCACCGCCAGCAGCTGCCGGGCGTCTTCTGCAGCTTCACGCTTGGTCACGATGGCTGAGGGGCGGACCCCCGCCGTCATCATCCGGTGGATGTGATCCGCACTGGCACCGTACTTGGTGTAGAACGCCACGGGGATCTGCGGATCAAAGGCCTGCAACCAGGCCAGTACCTGAGGCCCGGCAGGCTCCATCTCGAAGTCGAGCACCACACCATCAGGGCGAAAGTCGTCGAGGAGCGCCCGCAAAGTCTCTTCGCTCTCCACCCAGCACAGCGACTCCACAGCGTGGCCGTCCCGGCCCAGGTAGAGCGCCAGGCGCTCGCTGGTGTCCGGCTCGTCGTCAATCAACAAAATGCGCACTCAGCCCTCCAGTTGTGAGTCAGAGGTCTTGTCCCGCTGCGCTGTGGGCCCGTCAAGTGCACCATTGGACCACAGCGTCGTGACACCTCAGGTCAAACCGATTTTTTGGGCTGAGATTTCCTGCACTGAGGTTTCATGCGCTGAAGAGTGATCGCTGGATGGCGGCCTCAGCGACCGTACGTGGCCACGAGGCGGCCCACGGCGAGGGCGTGCTGGCCCACCATGAACCGGGCCACCACCGGTGATGTCCCTGCTTCGAGGGGCAGTGATGCCACGTCGAGGGCCCAGACGTAGAACTGGTAGCGGTGTGTCCGGCCCATGGGCGGGCAGGGGCCCCCGTACCCTTCACCGCCATAATCCATGCGACCTTGCACAGTGCCCAACGCCGTCGAGGCTTCAGCGTCGGTGCCGAAGCCCTCGGGCAAAGACAGAGTGCTCGGCGGCACGTTGGCCACCCACCAGTGATGAAAGCCCACGCCCGTGGGGGCGTCGGGATCGTACAGCATCACCAAATAAGACTGCGTGCCCTCGGGGCCCTCACTCCAGCTGATCTCGGGGCTCACGTTGCCACCAGTGCAGCCAAAACCGTTGAAGACCGTGGCCTCAGGCATGACGAGATCTTCAGCGAGGGTGTTTGAGGAGACCTCGAGCGTGAACGCTTGCCCGGTGACCGGGTCGAGATCGTCTGAGGCGTGGGTGCTTTGTGTGGGGGCAGCGCACCCTCCGAGGAAGGCGAGGGCGATAAAGGCAAAGAAACGGCGCATGGTGCACTCCTGGTCGTTAGGGTTCGCGGTGTTGCGAAGTGCACTCAGAGTGACCGCTCACATCGACATCCCGCTTGTGCGGAACGCCCAAAAAGTATGCAATTTGGCTCAAAGCACGATGAGCAGGTGATCATGACCTCAGAGCAACGCGTCATCCGCATGCCCGACGATCTGGGCGAAGACACACCCCACGCGTGGCGGGCGAGCGACGAGGGTGTAGTGGTCTCGTATCTGAACACCGCGGGGCTCAGCCGCCAGCGCGTGCTCGTGTGTGCGCCGATGCTGGTCTACGTGCGCAGTGGCCGAAAGCAGCTCGAGCGGGGCGGGCAGGTGTGTGTGGTCGAAGCAGGTCAGGTGGTGTTGCTGCGTCGTGGTGTGCACATGATGACCGAGATCCTCGATGAGTATGGGCCGTATGCGTCGACCATCATGTGCGTGCACATGGGGTTTCTGCAGGCATTCGATGCGCGAAATCCCGGCATATTCGGTGTGGATGCTGCCAACGACGTCTGGCCGATCATCGAGCCAGAGCCCTACCTGAAAGTCCTACTCGACGCATTGCCGGCCCAACTCGATGCGCTGCCTCACGATCGACTCGTCGACTTGAAGGTCGAAGAAGCCCTCTTCGCCATGAGCTCAGGGCCAGCTCGGGGTTTCTGGGCTCAAGCCGTCTCCGAGTCTCGGGGAGACGGAGACGCGAGGTTGAGAGATACGGTGACCCGCCACGCCATCGCTGGGACGACAGTGGCGGAGCTGGCCACCTTGAGTGGTCGGAGTGTCTCAAGCTTCAAACGCGACTTCGTGCGGTTGTATGGCGTTTCCCCAGGGCGTTGGCTGTTGCAGCGACGTCTCGAGCATGCGGCGACATTGCTTTCCTCTCATGCGTGCAATGTCACCGAAGCGTGTTGGCAGGCGGGGTTCTCCGACGTGTCGAGCTTCATCCGAGCGTTCAAGCGGCAGTACGCCCGCACCCCCAAGCAGTTTCAGATGCAGAGTGCAGCTGCGAACCCCGACACTGGCATAGGAGGATAAACTACGTGCCCGCCACGACCACCGAGCTGTTGCAGCGTCGCCTCGACAAGGCCCTCGATCGTCACGTCACCGGTGCCACCGTTGCGGTTCACCATCATGGTGGCCACCTGTCGTGGTCAGGGGGAGCAGGGGATCTACAGCCCGACGCGCCGTTCTTCATCGCCAGCGTCACCAAGCTCATGACCACGGCGTTGATTCTGCAGCTGATTCACCGAGGCGAGCTCGACTTCGAAGATCGGCTCGTCGACATCCTCGATCTCGACCTCACCGGGCTCCACACCTTCAAGGGCGTCGACTACACCGGTGAGATCACCGTGGCGCGGCTGCTCAGTCAGACATCAGGGCTGGCAGACTACTTTCTAGGCAAGGCGTCAGGGGGCGGCCTGACCCTCGAACGCCAGGTTCGTCAGGGGCAGGACCAGCGGTGGGATCTCGCACAGGTGCTTCAGTGGGCCCGAGAGCAGGGTGGAAGGTTTGCACCAGGCACACCGGGGAAGGCGTTGTACTCCGACACCAACTTTCAGCTGCTCGGGGCCATCATCGAGCAGCGGACCGGGCAGACCTATGCCGAGGTTTTGAACGCTCAGATCATCGAGCCTCTGTCTCTGAAGCAGACCTGGCTCTACACCGATCCCGAGGATGATCGGCCTGCTCCTCTGCGAGATGGCCCTGCCGCGCTGGTGATCCCCAAGGCCATGGTGTCATTCGGGCCAGATGGGGGCATCGTGTCGACCTCGCAGGAGCTGGTGGTGATGGTGCGGGCCTTCTTCGAGGGTGAGCTGTTTCCCGCAGAGATGTTGGTGCCCCTGCAGATCTACCGCCGGGTCATGTTCCCGCTGGAGTACGGCACGGGGTTCATGCGGTTTCAGCTGCCTCGGTGGATGACCGCGTTCCAGGCGAGCCCCGAGCTGCTCGGTCACGCAGGCTTGTCGGGGGCCTTTGCCTTTTGTGATCCCAAATATGGCCTGTATTTCGCGGGTACGGTGAACCAGATCGCCCGACCCCAGAGGGCTTTCAAGTTGCTGCTGAGGATCCACAACACAGTCATGGGCCACCTCGCGCCGCGGCGATGAACACCAGCAGGCGATCCCGCACATCTTCAGGCCACTGAGCGATGGTGATCTCGAAGCCGTCAAAGTCGTGGGCAAAGAGCGCCCGCGAGGCGTTTTCGAACCCTGGCTGGTTGCCAACGAGATCGGACATGAAGCTGTAGGCGGCGTTCACCGCCTGTTTCTGTTGTTCGGTGTCCCCAGCGGCCTTGCGCGCAGCCTCGACGAGTCGACGCAACGTCGCCGAAGCCCCGCCCCGTTGTTGCGAGAGCCAGTCCCAATGCCGGGGCAACAGCGAGACCTCTCGAGAGACCACCCCCAACTTGGGCCGGCCCCGGCCACGTTTTTGCGGAGGCTCTGGTGTCGCCTCGAGTACCGCGGGGTGATCCACGAGGCGGGCGATGACTTCAGCCTCGGTGCCACGGAGATCGAAGTCGATGGGGTGCCCGGTGACGGCATTGTAGATGGCCAGTCGATCAGGCGGGTCGTCGCTCAATCGGCGTCGGGCGGCGGAGACCACCTCGGTGACCTCGCCGTGGGCGATGAGGGTGTGATCAGCGAATGCAAAACACTGCAGCATGGCGCGCTCCTTTAAATTACCCGGGTAATAATAATAAACACCGGGTAAAAATCAAGCGCAGATGATCAATCGATGATCCAGGCCCGCTCGTGGGCGAGATCGACCATCAGGCACCCTGGCGCTGTTGCAGAGAGTTCACCCAGCAGTTGTCCTTCGGTGTTCCAGGCTGCCGAGCGGCCACCAGCGACGAAGTTGTCACAGGGGCCCACGCTGTTCACGAAGACCACGGGCAGACCAGAATCAGAGGCTGTTTTTCGGTAGTGGGCGTGAGCGCCGTCGATGGCGCGACCGGGCTTGGCGACGCTGGCGCCATACACCGTGGCGCCGAGGTCGACGGCTTGACGCGCGTGTTCGGGCTGGACTGATTCGTAGCAAATGGCAGGTGCCAGTCGATGCCCATGATGCTCGATCAGCACAGGCCCAGGGCCTGGCACGAAATAGGGCAGTTCGTCTGTGTGAAGCAGCTGTTTGGCATAGGCCCGTCTGGGCCGCCCGCCCTGCAGGATGATCATGCTGATGGTCACCCCCTCGATACCCTCGAGGGGAGCACCCACGGCGGTGACGACATCGAGCTCGGCGCTCCGTTGCTCGATGAGATCGAAGTGCGTGTCATCGAGCTTCATGGCCAGCTCGGCGGCATCCTCGGGCTCATAGCTGACGAGTGACAATTCGGGGCACAACACCAGATCAGCCCCCGCCTTGGCTGCACGCTCGATGACGTCGAGGTGCAGGGCGAGGTTGTGGTCGAGATCGCGGCGTACGGGGTGCAGCTGTGCGAGGCAGATCTTCAATGGTTTTCGCCCTGTCACATAGGTTTCTCTTTGGCGCTTGTGCCCTGGTAGGGCCCATGCTACGCAGAGAACACTTCGTCAGGCCAGGACCAGGTCTAGCCATCTGGGCGGCGTTGCGCCGTCCTGGAGAATGCTTGGTCATGCCACACGAGGAAGGCTATTTCAGGATGTCCCTGATCCCCGTAGATCCCTACGGCCCGGGGCGTCCTGAGGCAACTTCGCCAATCGCTGTTACGCACCCGGGCCGTAGGGATCTACGGGGGGGAATCCAGTGAGCCTTCCACGTCCCAGGTCTTGAAGTAGCGACCCCTGGTCGACGAAGCGACACCCGAGCATGCACATGCTCGGGTGTTTGTGTATGTGCCTACAGAAAGCTCACCTCGACGGCGAAGTTGAGCCGTCGATGGATCTTGCGAATGGGGGGTTCGCGAAACACCGGTTGAGACACGGTGAGCGTGATCGGATCGAAGACCAGGGCCATGTGGTCGGTGGGGTGCCAACGAAACCCTCCAGGCCTGAGTTCCAGGAACAAGCCCGTAGAGCCCTTGTCGTCGAAGGTGGCGTCGAACATCAGGATCGATGGCCCGATGGCCGCACTGATGGAGATGAAGTCGTCGAAGAGCAGCAGCTCGGCGCCAGCGCCGATGTTCAACACACCACCGTCGACCTCGTTGTCGAACTCCAGCGGCATCCAATAACTGCGATCGACGAGTCCGAAGGCCCGCCACTGCCCCCATCGGTAGCCTGAGCGGAATGTGTAGCCGAAGGCGACGTCGAGGACTGAAGCGTTGCGGGTGTCGTTGAGGCTGTTGACGTGACTGCCTGCAGAGAAAAACGTCCGCCCTCGCTCTGCCTGAGCAGGCGTGCTCCCGAGGCTGACGGCAAGGCATGCCACCGGAGCGAGCCACCGAGCGCGCCGGAGACCCACCAGTAAAAGCAGCAGCCCGAGACCGATGAGCCCAGGCGTTGAGCTGGTGGGACTCACCTCACAGCCGAGGTAGGGGCCTGCAGGATCTTCCATGGCGATTTTGATCGCGGGGTAGCGGTCAGCGCAGAAGTTGTTCGCCGCCGTACAACACACCTCTGCCTGTCGCGCTTCGTCATCGGCTTCGATGGCTTCGCGGCACTCGGGTAGATACTCGATCCAACCGCAGCTCTCGGGGCGCGTCACCGAGTCGGGGCAGGCTGAGAGCCCTCTCTCCAAGGCATCCCAGCTGCCAGTGTGCAAGTAGTCGTCGAAGGCGCGCACCAGCTCCACCGTACGCAGTGTGGATTGCCGAGCGATGGGCTTCACGTCATCGCGGCTGCAATCGTCCAGCGCACTCGAGTGGGCGAGGCCATCTCGATCCGATTCCAGATGTCCGTTGATGGCGTCGACGAAGTTGGTGACGTGCATGATGTATTCGTACCGATCACCTGCCCTGACCATATGAGCGTGTGCGTCTTGGAGGGCATGTGCTGCCCGGCCCAGGTGGTAGACGCTCAGCGCCACCGTGATCTCGAGTGGATCGTAGTGGTCAGCGTGAAAGGCGCGTTTACCGAGCTCGACGTCAAAATCAGGCGCCCCGCCGAGGTACATCGCCCCGAGGAGCAGCTCCTCGCGGATGACATCTTTGGTGCCCTCGATGGCGATGAGGTCGCCCATGAGGCCGTCGTCATAGGTGGCGCGCAGAGCATGAGCGTACTGACCGATCGGATCGGGATCTGCGTGCAGGCGACGCAAGGCCGACAGGTTGAGCGTAGAGTGTCCCTCAGTGTCTGGTGCACGCACGCCGACCACCATGCTCCCGACGACGTACAGCTCCTGGTCGGTGAGGCCTGGTGGCATCGCGCTGGCGACGGAGGCGATGAGACGGCGAGTGATCCGATCATTGGGGACTTTGACCCTCAACTCGCCGTCGAACCCTTCGAGAAACAACGCTGCGGCCTCGAAGGTCTGCGCCTCGTGACACGATTCGCTCACGCTGGTGTTCAAGGTATAGGCGCTGGCCGACGCCGAGTAGATCAGCCCGATGCAGAAGAGCAGTGCAGATCTCATAGAAACTCCACGGCGAAGTTCACGCGGTACTGGATGTCGACGAGCGGGATGCCGGAAGGCTCCGGTACGATGAGGAGGCCGCTGAGGGGCGAAAACGACAACGCGAGATCATCAGCGACCTTGAACCGGTAGGTCACTGCTCTCACCTCCCAGAAGAACCCCAGCGCGCCGGGCTCATCGAGCTCGGTGCCTTGAACCAGCCATGCAAAACCCACGTTGGTGGAGCTGCGAATGCGGCCTTCGGCAGAGAGCACGCTGACGTCAGCGCCGAGGAGGGCTGTGCTCACGGCATCGGGCTTGTCGTCGAGCGTGCGGGTGTCGAAGACGTTGTACTCGGCGCCGACGCCAAGACCGAATCGGCCCCAGTGATGCAGCACCTTTCCGCCAGCACCAAAGGCGCGCAGAGAGGTTGAGTCGCCTGCTTCTGCGCTGATCAGCGAGGCGCCGATCTCGGGCTGTAGAATCCACTCTCTCTCAGGGACGCGGGGCGCTGCACATCCCGCCACACCCCACAGCGCCAGGAGGCAGAGGCATCGATAAATGCTGAACATCAGAACCAAAAATATGAGGGTTGTTCATCAGGGATAGATGAGCGATTGAGAATTCTCAATGGCGAGACGCGCCAAAACACCATCCGAGGGCGACAACATGGCCCTGATCCCGGCCTGCGAGGATCTGCTGCCATGAGGCATTGACAGCGGCACTGCAAACAAGTACCACCGCCAATCGATCGTGAGTCCTGAGCATCCCCACTCCACCGACACGGTGGCCATCATCCCCGCTCGGCTGCGTGCTCGCCGCCTACAGGACAAGCCCCTTCAAAATCTGGTGGGAGAGCCGCTGGTCTGGCGCGTGTACCGCCAAGTGGCCCGCTGCGCCGAGATCGACGCTGTCTGGGTCGCTGCAGATCACCCCACGATCGTCGACGCTGTGCAGTCTCGTGGAGGCAACGCGCTGCTGGTGCCCCAGACGTGTCACAGCGGCACCGAGCGGGTGGCGCTGGCCAACCTGAAGATCGGCGCGCAGCGGGTCATCAACGTGCAGGGGGACGAGCCCTTCGTCGGATCCGACCTGCTCCGACCTCTCGTGAACGCTCTCGCCGAGGGCCACCCCATCGCCACCCTCGGGGCGCCTCTGCCCGAGCGGGCGTTGCACGACCCTCACGCGGTGAAGGTGGTGAGCGATCCAGAGGGCAGGGCCTTGTATTTCAGCCGGGCGCCGATCCCCGGACGACTGCACGTGGGGCTTTACGGATTCGACGCCGAGGTGCTGCAAACGGTGGCGCATCTGCCCCGCAGCCCGTTGGCCCGCATCGAAGATCTCGAACAACTGACCTGGCTCGAAGCCCGGTGGCCGATTCACGTCGCCGCCGCCCCCAGAGCCACGCTATCGATTGACACCCCCGCCGATCTGGCGGAAGCCAGAGCGCGCCTCACCGGGCAGCGCCCGATTCACCGCGCGGAGCGACCATGACTCAGAGACACCCCAAGTTCATCTTCGTCACCGGCGGCGTCGTCTCCTCCATCGGCAAAGGCATCGTCGCTGCTTCCATCGGCGCCCTGCTCGAAGCCCGGGGGCTGACCGTCACCAACATCAAGCTCGACCCCTACCTCAACGTTGATCCGGGCACGATGAGCCCGTTCCAGCACGGAGAGGTCTTCGTCACCGACGACGGGGCCGAGACGGATCTCGATCTGGGCCATTACGAGCGGTTCACCACCGCCCAGATGTCGCAGAACAACAACATCACCACCGGCCGCATCTACGCTACGGTCATCGAGAAGGAGCGCCGCGGCGACTACCTCGGCCGCACGGTGCAGGTGATCCCCCACGTCACCAACGAGATCAAAGACTTCGTCAAGGGCGGCACCCGGGGCGTCGACGTCTGCATCGTGGAGATCGGCGGCACCGTGGGCGACATCGAGTCGTTGCCGTTCCTCGAGGCCCTGCGCCAGCTCAAGGTGGAGATGGGCCCGGGCAACGCCATCAACGTGCACGTCACCCTGGTGCCCTTCATCCCCGCCGCCGGCGAGCTCAAGACCAAGCCCACTCAGCACTCGGTGCGGAACATGCGCGAGATCGGCATGCAGCCCGAGATCATCGTGGCGCGGTGCGATCGTCCGATCCCCGACGACGTGAAGGGCAAGATCGCGCTGTTCTGCAACGTGCGCAAAGAGGCAGTGATCACCAACTCCGATGTGAGCAGCATCTATGAGGTGCCCATGGCCCTGCACCGCGAGGGCCTCGACAACCTCATCTCCGAGCATCTGAACATCTGGGCTCGGGGCCCAGTGCTCGATCCGTGGCAGGACATCGTGCGCAAGCTCAAGTCGGCCACCGAGCGGGTCACCATCGGCATCGTGGGCAAGTACGTCGATCTCGTCGACGCTTACAAGAGCCTGCACGAGGCGCTGTTGCACGGCGGCATGGCCCACAACGTCAAGGTGAGCCTGCGCTACATCGACAGCGAAGAGGTGGAGAAGCAGGGCCCCAAGGCCATGCTCGACGGTGTGGACGGGATCCTGGTGCCCGGTGGCTTCGGTCGTCGAGGCATCGAGGGCAAGATCGCCACGATCAAGTACGCCCGAGAGAAGAACATTCCGTTCTTCGGCATCTGCCTCGGCCTTCAGATGGCGGTCATCGAGTTCGCCCGGAACGTCTGTGGCATCGCCGCAGCCACCACCATCGAGGAGCTCGAGTCGGAGCAGACCGAGCACGCCGTGGTGCACCTGATGGAGCATCAGAAAGATGTGACCCGGAAGGGCGGCTCGATGCGTCTGGGGGCCTACCCCTGCACCATCAAGAAGGGCTCCCTCGCCGAGAAGGTCTACGGCGCCATCGAGATCAGCGAGCGTCACCGCCACCGCTACGAGGTGAACAACGCCTACCGCGCAGGTATGGAGGCCGAGGGCCTCGTGTTCTCGGGCTTGTCCCCCGACGGCGAGCTCGTGGAGATGATCGAGCTGCCTGATCACCCCTACTTCCTGGCGTGCCAGTTCCACCCTGAGTTCAAGTCCCGGCCCTACGCCCCTCACCCGATGTTCTCGGCCTTCGTCGCCGCCGCCGCAAAGCATCAGAAGGATCGTGGCTGAGATGTTCTTCGTCGCGGGTCCCTGCGTCATCGAGGGCCCCGGCCAGCTCGACGAGATCGCCAGCGCCCTGAGCGCCATCGCCGATCGGCATCGGCTCACGCTCTACTTCAAGGCCAGCTTCGACAAGGCCAACCGCACCCGCGGCGATGCCTTCAGGGGCCCGGGCCTCGCCCAGGGCCTGCAGATGCTCGCCGACGTCAAGTCGCGTTATGGGCTGCAGGTGATCACCGACGTGCATGGGCCAGAGCAGTGCGCGCCTGTGGCCGAGGTGGCCGATGTACTGCAGGTGCCAGCGTTTTTGTGTCGCCAGACCGACTTGATCGTGGCCGCAGGTCAGACAGGCCGGGTGGTGAACCTCAAGCGGGGCCAGTTCCTCGATCCGCGGGCCATGGTGCACGCGGTGCAGAAGCTGCCCGATCCGACCCGGGCGTGGGTGACCGAGCGCGGCACCACCTTTGGTCACGGTGATCTGGTCTTCGATCCCCGCAGTTTGATCTGGCTGCGGGCCTGTGGCGTGCCGGTGGTCTACGACTGCACACATTCGGTGCAATCCCCGCCGGGGTCAAACGGTGGATCTGGAGGTCACCGCCACTTCGCTCGCCCTCTCGCTCGGGCCGCCGTGGCCGTGGGTGTGCAGGGGCTCTTCACCGAGGTGCACCCTGATCCGTCGAAGGCCCGCTCTGACGCGGCCACCCAGCTCGACCCCTCAGCGTTCGAACAGCTCGTGATCGAGACCCTCTCCATCGCCGAGGCCCTCGATGGGCACCCACAAACCTGAGTTGCTCCGCCGGCGCATCAAGGTCTTTACCCGGCCTTTGAGGCACCGCCTCGCGTGGGGCGCCCTGAAGATGCTGGCCCTGGCCCTCGGGGTCTTGCCGCTGACCTGGGCTCAGGCCCTGGGGCGTGGCCTCGGCCGGTGCGTGGGGTTTTGTGTGCGCGCCGAGTCGCGGGCCATGGCGCAGCGGATCGCCGTGGCGGCTCTGGCGCATCGGCCCTCCGCAGGTGATTGCTGGGCAGATCTCGGCCAGAGGCTGGTGGAGCTGTTGGTGCACCCCAAGGTGTTGCCGCACGTCGACGTTGATCCAGCAGCAAAGCGTTGCCTCGACGAGGCCCTCGCAGAAGGCCGGGGCCTGGTGGTGGCCACAGGACACCTGGGCCATTGGGAGCTGATGGCGGCGGCCCTCGCCCGTGAAGGCTATACGGTGCACTCCACTGCGGCTCGCAGACGTACTGGCCCGGTGCATCGATGGCTCGAAGAGACCCGGGCGGCGCTGCAAGTGAGTACGCACACCCCCGGAGGCGGCGCTCGTGGGGTCATGCGTATTCTGAAAGCAGGCGGCGCCATGGGCATCTTCGTCGATCAGAATACGGGAGAGCGGGGCACGGAAGTGTCGTTTTTAGGCCACCTGGCGCCCACACCTCTGACCTGTGGTCGGCTGGTATGTCGCAGTGACACGGCATTGTGTGTGGTGTGGAACCTGCGACACGGTAAGGGCTACCGAGTCTACGCACTGCCCGTGGCGACTTCGGTGAATACGACCCCCGAGCGTGTGGCCCAGGAGACGAGCGACATCCTCGCGGCGCAGATCGCGAAATGCCCGGAACAGTGGGTCTGGCAACATGATCGATGGGGGCGGGTCATAGATGACCCCCCAGGGTCAAGAAAATAACAAGCACACTGCGTACCAATATGGTTTGCCTGCTCGGCACGAATGCTGCTACTGTTTCGAGCATGCTTGAAATCGAGGCGCCCATCACCCCCACTCCAAAGGCGGGCTGGCCCATGTGTCAGGCCGCCGTCGGGGCTTCGCGCAGATCGTTGCGCGGGTCACTGCTGAGCGCAGTGATCCTGGGCGGTATCTGGTCCTCGACAGCCACAGCAGAGCCTGCGGCAGCACCCAATGCCAGGCCTGCCTCAGAGGCCATCCCTCTCGACATTCGCGCTGACAACCTGGTGTTGAACCAGAAGCAGGGCACCGCCCGCTTCACCGGACACGTCGTGGCCCGACAAGGTGACTTCGAGTTGCGGTGTGGTCTCATCAAAGCCCGATACGATGACGAGGGTGTCCTGCAAACCATCGACGCCGAGGGTGAGGTCACCGTAAAGGGTGAAGGCCTCAAGGCCATGGCGCGTCAGGCAACGTATCGGCACGAAGAAGGCGTGCTCACCCTCACCGGCGAGCCCAGGCTGGAGCGCGCCGGAGCGTGGCTCACAGGCGCGCGCATCCGGTACTGGCCCGAGGGGGGCAAGGTGCAAATCGAGCAGGCTCGAGGTCAGTTCAAGGCCCCGCCTCTGGCTCGAACACTCAAAAAGAGGGCGAGCCGATGAGCGATCTGGGGCTGCGCGCCATCGGGTTGCACCGCACCTTGCGGCGGCATCCGTGGTCCAGGCCCCAGACGGTGGTGCGCGATCTCGATCTCGAGGTCCGCTCAGGCGAGATCGTCGGCTTGTTGGGGCCCAATGGCGCGGGCAAGACCACCACGTTCCGCATGTTGGCCGGCTTGCTCAAGGCTCAGCGTGGTCGTGTAGAGCTCGCAGGCCGTGACATCACGCGGCTGCCGTTGTGGCGCCGGGCGCGGGCAGGCCTGGGATATTTGCCACAGCGGCCGACCTTGTTGCCTGATCTCACCGCCCGTCAGAACGTGGCTTTGGGATTGGGGCGTCAGGGTCTGAGTCATTCCGAGCGAGGGCATCAGGCCGAGGCTCTGCTCGAACGATTTTCATTGGGGCATGTGATGCATGCCCCTGGGGGCACCCTCAGCGGGGGGGAGCGACGGAGAGTGGAGATCATCCGCGCTCTCGCCGCCCAGCCGCGGGTGCTCCTCGTCGACGAGCCCTTCGCGGGGCTCGATCCGAAAGCCGCCGACGAGGTCGTCGCGCAGCTTCGGGCAATCACCGCCCACGGCACCGGAGTGCTGCTCACCGATCATCACGTCGGTCGCGCCTTCAACGCCTGTGAGCGGGCCTATGTGCTTCACAGCGGCGCGTTGCTGCTGGAAGGCGATCCCGAGACCATCGCCAGTGACGCCCGCGTGCGGCAGATCTGGCTCGGTGACGCGTTCGGATCTGCCTCCAGCGATGGCGCGCATCGCCCGCAGGGCCGCTGAGAGGGAGACTCAAGGGGAGATTATGGCGCTCGAACTCCGACAGTCAGTGAGCATGAAGCAGACTCTGCAGTTGCGGATGACCCCGCAGTTGCAGCAGGCCATCAAGCTGCTCCAGCTCAACCGTATGGATCTGGTCAGCGCGGTGCGCAACGAGCTCCTCGAGAACCCCATGCTCGAAGAGCAGTCTGAGATCACCTCTGCCGAGGCGCATCTGCAGAGCAACGCCGAGATCAAGCACACCGCTGAGAAGCTCGACCAGAGCTCCACGGTGAGCGGCGCCGAGCAGACCACCGAGAAGGCCCAGAAGGAGATCGACTGGGAGGCCTATCTGGCCAACTACTCGTCGCCGACGCCAGGGGCAGGCCCTCAGCGGCTGCGAGACGACGATCTCCCGGGCTACGAGGCCACGCTCACCAAGAGCACTACTCTCTTCGATCACCTGATGTGGCAGCTGCAGGTCTCCGATCTCGCCGAGCAGGAACGAGAGGTGGCCCTGGTGATCATCGGCAATGTTGATGACGATGGCTACATGAAGATGGTCACAGTCGAGCAGATCGCCGACGAGGTCGATCGAGATGTCGAGTACGTCGAAGAGGTGCTCGGGCTGGTACAGGCCTTCGACCCTGTGGGTGTCGCAGCGCGAGATCTACGAGAGTGCCTGCTGATTCAGGCCCGCTTGCTCGAGGCCGGAGCCATCGTCGAAGATGTGATCGGCGATCACATGGACAACCTCGAGAAGAAGAACTACCTGGCCATCGCCCGAGAGATGGACATCGAACTCGACGAGGTCATCGAGGCGGCGAAGATCATCAGCCAGATGGAGCCGAAGCCCGGGCGCCCCTTCGCCACGGACGAGTCGCAGTACATCACCCCCGACATCTACATCAAAAAGGTCGACGGGGAGTACGTCACCATCCTCAACGAGGACGGCCTGCCCAAGCTGAAGGTGAGCAACTTCTATCGCAACGCCCTCGTGGGCAAGGGCAACAAGGACACAAAGAACTACGTCAAAGACAAGCTCAACGCCGCGCAGTGGCTCATCTCGAGCATCCAGCAGCGCCAGCGCACGATCGTGAAGGTGACCGACAGCATCTTGCGGTTCCAGCGCGACTTCTTCGAGAAGGGGGTCGAGCACCTCAAGCCCCTGATCCTACGCGACGTCGCTGAAGACATCGGCATGCACGAATCTACGGTGAGCCGCGTGACCAACGGCAAGTACGTGCACACCGAGCGGGGCATCTACGAGCTGAAGTACTTCTTCAACTCGTCGATCGGCTCGAACGACGGATCTGGCGATCTGGCGAGCGAGGCGGTGAAGTCGAAGATCAAGGCCCTGGTGGCGGACGAGAACCCCAAGAAGCCTCTGAGCGATCAGAAGATCGTCGATCAGCTGGCAAAAGACGGGGTGAAGATCGCCCGCCGCACGGTGGCGAAGTACCGCGAGATGATGGGCATCCTCCCCAGCAGCAAGAGAAAGCGCTTGTTCTAAGTTTGCTACGGCGCTCCGGCGGCGTCAGCCGCCGTGACGCCGGCGATTTCCTGCCCAGCTACGACTTTTCGGTCCTCGACGCAGCGCTGGCAAAGGCCTTCGCTGCGCCTGCGGGTGAAAGCCCGCATCTGAACGAGAACTCACCGACCTCACGACGACTGCCGCCACCGCCGCGACGTACCCATCTGACAGGCATGTTGGAACACTGCTCCGGCACATGTTTCTTTTTGTTTTAATGTTTCTTTTTGCTCCATGGCGGACAGCCCGTTTTGGGGCAAGGTGAAACGAACCGAACCAGACTCACTGAAGTCATTTTTACTGATGCTGTGTGGTTTAAGTGTTTGTAATTTATGCGAAATGTTGCCCGTGTGTGTCTGTGTGGGGGAGTGTGGCACGTTTGTTGGAAAAGGAGGGACTTGGGTAGACGAACGGCCCACTCAACAAGGAGACAGATGATGTGGAAGAAGTTGGTTGTGTTCTCGGCAGCGTCCCTGATGGTACTCGGCTGCGATGCCATCGATGAGCAGGATGAAGCGTCCACTGACGAGGCGTTGAACGTGGGGGTGAGTGAGAGTGCTCTATTCGACCCCAATGATTGGGACCGTGATGGCCTGACCAATGCTGAGGAGCGCCGACTGGGGACCAACCCTCGCCGGAACGATACTGATGGTGATCGAGTAGGCGATGGTCTTGAGGTGCTCAGGCTCGGAACTGATCCGCTCGATCGTGATACCGACGATGATCAGCTCAGTGATGGTGTGGAGTTTAGAACTACGGGCACAGATCCCCTCAAGTTCGACAGTGATGGTGATCGCATGGGTGATGGCAGAGAGGTGAACCGTCTCGGGACCGATCCGCTCGACCCAGACACGGATGGGGATCAGCTCGATGATGGTCGAGAGGTAAGGGAGACGCGTACTGATCCTCTGAAGCGAGACACCGACGGTGATCGTCTCGGGGATGGCCGTGAGGTGAATCGTATCGGCTCGAATCCTCTGGTGTACGACACCGATGGAGACGGTGTTTGTGATGGTGACGAGGTCAGAGCTGGGAGCGATCCGCTCGATCCGAACAGCACGCCTTGGAACCCCTGAGAGGTCTCAGGGCTCAACATGATCCAAGCCATACGCCCGCCTGAGTGCTCCTCCCGCACCTGATCCATCCCAGCTCCAGCCCCTCTTTTTCGATCCCCGCACCCCTACAGCAGATCCTGTGATACCACTGAGGGCGAATGTGAAGGGCCACCGGTCCGCCAGCCCTCAGGAGACGCGTTCACCCATGCGCATCACCGACTTTTTGAGCCCCGTCGCCGTCGAAGCCCACCTCAAAGCCTCCACCAAGCAAGGTGTGTTGCGCGAGCTCGTGGGCAGCATCTTGAAGGTCAACCCTGATCTCGATCCGAACTTGCTCGTCGAGACCCTTCAACAGCGCGAGAAGCTCCAGAGCACCGGCATCATCGAAGGCATCGCCATCCCCCACGGCAAGTCCGACAAGATCGACGGGATCATCGCCTGTCTCGGTCGCAGCATCGATGGGGTCGACTTCAAGAGCCTCGATGGAGGCCCTACATATTTGTTCTTCACTTTGCTCGTGCCCACGTCGAGTCAAGGATTGCACTTGAAGGCCCTCGCTCGAGTAAGCAGGCTGTGCAAAGACCCGGCGACAGTGGAAGCGCTGTTGAGTGCCCCCGACGCCGAGTCGATGTACGCGATCATCGCTGCCGAAGACGAAAAGCTCTAGAGACACATGCGAGAGCCCACACCAGACCGAGCCCCCCGGAGGGGCGCAGGCTGTGGGGTTCGGTGGCTGTGACGTGAGGCGTAGTGGCTGAGTGGTGACCCACACCGCAGGGGTAGCCAGCAAAGGCTTTTGCCGGCTACCTCGAGGATTGGGGCGTTGCGCAGACGCTGCGGAGCGCGGCGCAGACGCCGGACCCCACAGCCGGAGCCCCGGAGGAAGAATGGAAGCCACCGTCGGCGAAGTGTTACGGGCAGGCACCATCCGTCAATCGTTCACCGTCGTCGCCGGTGCCCATGGCCTCGATCGACAGGTCAGGTCGAAGAGCATCCAGCGGCTCGGTGTGGGCCTCACCGGCTACACCAAACACCTCGACGTGAATCGGATTCAGCTGATCGGGCAATCCGAGACCGGTTATCTCGCCACCCTCGCACCCCTCGATCGGCTCAAGCTGCTCAGCCATCTCATCGCCGTGGGGTTTCCTGCCGTGGTCATCACCACCGGGTTACAGGCACCCCCCGAGCTCATCGAGCTCGCCGAGATGCACGACTGCGTCATCATCTCCACCGAGCTCGAGTCTGCCGATGCCATCGACATGCTCAACACCGTGCTCGCCGCGCGGCTGTCGCCGAGAGAGAGCATGCACGGATGCCTGCTCGACGTGTACGGCGTCGGGGTGCTCATCACGGGGAAGTCGGGCATCGGCAAGAGTGAGCTCGCCCTCGAGCTCGTGGAGCACGGCGCCCGCCTCGTCGCTGATGACGTCGTCGTACTTCATCAGCTCACCGCCGGGGTGATCATCGGCGCCGCCACCGAGCTGAGCCGACACCACATGGAGATCCGCGGCATCGGGATCATCAACGTCAAAGATCTCTTCGGCGCCGCTGCAGTGCGTGAGCGCAAGCGTGTGGAGATCATCGTCGAGTTGATGGACTGGGACCCTGAGGCAGAGTATGACCGAATTGGGGTCGAGACCCGTCACATGCACATTGCCGGAGTGCCGATCCCACACCTGACGATTCCTGTCAGGCCCGGTCGATCATTGCGGCTCATCGTCGAGGTGGCTGCACGCAATCGGTTGCTTCAAGCCCAGGGCATACACTCTGCCCAGGCCTTTACCGAGCGGCTCACCCAGCTCTTGAGCAGGGGGGCGGCCCCGTTGGCAGATCATTCGGAGGCAGACTTTGAGTGAGTCGACATCACCTTTGCAGCTCTATGTCGTCACCGGCCTCTCGGGATCAGGCATCTCCACGGCCATCCACGCCCTTGAAGATCTGGGCTTCTTCTGTGTCGACAACCTGCCACCGCCTCTGATCCCCGACGTCATCCGGCTCGCCGCCGAGAATGGTCAGACCAACCACCTCGTGCTCGGCATCGACGCCCGGGCGGTGCACGCACCTGAAGAGATTCACAATCTGCTCACCCTGCTCAATCAGACCACTGAAGAGCTCGGCGTCGACCAGCACATCTTCTTTCTCGAGGCGTCACCTTCGGCATTGCAGAAGCGGTACAGCGTCTCCCGGCGGCCTCACCCCCTCGGCGCCGATACGCCGCTGATCGACGCCATCAACGCCGAGCGGGTGATGATGCACCCGTTCAGAGAGGTGGCCCATCAGGTCCTCGACACCACCGCCCTGAATGTGCACGACTGCAAAAGGGCCGTGCAGGGCTTTGTCGGTGGGGGGCACGATCGGCTCGCGGTCTCCGTGATCAGCTTCGGCTTTCGCCATGGTGTACCCCATGAAGCCGACATCGTCTGGGACGTACGATTTTTGCCCAACCCGCATTTCAACCCCGAGCTCAGACCGCTCAGTGGTCGGGACGCAGGGGTGAGAGATTACGTGCTCGCCCAACCGGCCACGCAGAGGTTCCTTGGTGGGTTTCTGCCCTTGCTCGATGAGTCGCTGCCCTACTACCAGAGCGAGGGCAAGAGCTACCTGACCGTGGCCATCGGATGCACCGGCGGGCGTCATCGCTCAGTGGCCCTCGCAGAGCACATCGGCGCTCACTTGAGCGATCACGGCACCCAGGCCCAGGTGCGTCATCGAGACATCGACAAGGGCGGAGAGAAGGTGCGCTCATGATCGGCGCTGTCATCTGCACCCATCACACCCTCGCCCAGGCCTTGCTCGAGGCCGCGTGCATGATCGTCGGCGAGTTCCCCGCCGTAGAAGCCGTGTCGGTGCTCCCTGGGGAGAGCATGGACGAGATCCGCGAGCGTCTGCAGTCTGCCATCGGCAACGTCGACCATGGAGATGGCGTGCTGGTCATGTGCGACATGTTCGGGGGCACCCCGTCGAACCTGAGCTTGTCTTTCCTCAAAGATGACGTCGAAGTGATCACGGGGGTGAATTTGCCCATGTTGATCAAGTTCTTTACGTGTCGCACCGAGCCTCTTGGTGAGGTGGCGCAGATGATCTGCGATCACACCCGAGAGAACGTGCTGGTGGCCGGCGCGCTGTTGCGCCGGCGGAGAGGAGGGGCATGAATCCCTTCTATCGAATCGACAATCGACTGGTGCACGGCCAGATCATCGCCACGTGGATGCCCAAGTTGCGGCTCGAGCGTATCGTGATCATCTCCGACACCGTGCCCGACAACGACATGCAGATGTCGCTCTTCGGCATGTGCGTACCGCCACAGATCACCTTCGACGCCTTCAAGATCAAAGAGGGTGCTCAGTGGCTGACCACGCGACGGTACGGGCGCAGCAGCACCCTGGTGTTGATGGAGGGTCCTGAGCAGGCTGCGGGTTTGTTCAAGAACGGGCACCCGTTCCCCACCCTCAACATCGGCAACGTGCATCACACGCCCGGCAGCCGTGAGTTCACCAGTGCGGTGCATCTCAACGACGCCCAGCTCGAGAAGCTGAGCGCCCTGATGCGTCGGGGAGTGAAGGTGGAGATCCAGAGTCTGCCCACCGACAACCCCATCAACCTCAAACACGCCATGAGCTCTTCGCATCTGTGAACGTCTCTGCCCTGGCCATCGAGCTGGTCCTTATCACCCTCGCCGGGGCTTTTGTCTGCCTCGATCGTCGGGGGGCGTTCCAGCTCATGATCTCACAGCCTCTGGTGGTGGTGCCCGTCATGGGCCTCGCCCTCGGAGATGTGGGCCTCGGGCTTTGGATCGGTGCGATTTTGCAGCTGTTGTGGGTTTCGAACCTGCAGGTGGGCACCAACGTACCCCCGAACGAAACCACTGCGGCGGTGGTCATCGGGGGCATGGCGCTGCTGTATCAGCGCCATTGTGTCGGGGTTCAGTGCACCCCCGTGGGTACAGATCAGGTGAACATGGCCCTCTCGGCCCTCGCCGTCTTGATCGGCGCACCGGTGTCGATGGTGGCACGATCCCTCGACGTGCGCATCGATCGGGCCAACCTGAGCCTGGTGAGCCGCGCCGACGAGGCCGCCAAGGCCGGCGCCCCTCGGGTCATCACCTGGTTGTTGTTCTTGGGGCTGGCCCGCATCTTCTTGAGCGCCGTGGTGGTCATCGCCCCGGCCCTCATCGCCGGCTTCGCTGCCATCATGGTCATTGATCCGATCCTCTCGGGGCCGCTCCGCCGCGCCCTCGAGGTGGTGGGGCTCTACGTGATCCCTGCGCTGGGTTTCTCGGTGGCGTTGTCCACGCTGAGGCGCCGGCGGGCCCTCGTGGTGGCTGCGGCGTCCTTTGTGGTGGCCCTCACCGTGGTGATGCAACAAGGGGAGGGGGTTTGATGAGCAAGACCCTCACCCGCACCACCTATCTACGCACGCTGTGGCGCAGCTTCTTCTTTCAGGCGGCGACGAATTACGAGCGTATGCAGAACCTGGGCTTCGCCTTCTGCATGATGCCGGCTCTGACACGGCTCTATGCTGGTGATGCCCTCAAGCAGGCCATGGCCCGGCACCTTGAGTTCTTCAACAGCCACCCGTACATGGCCGATGCACTCGTCGGGGCGTCGGTGCGTCTCGAGGTGGAGATCGCCGAGGGTCGGGCGGTGCCACAGCGGGTGCAGCAGTTCAAGAGCTGCACCATGGGGCCCCTCGCCGCCATCGGAGACGCCTTCTTCTGGGCCAGCCTCAAGCCCATGGCCGCCGCCATCGCCGTCGCTGGGGTGCTCGCAGGGCTGCAGTGGGCGCCGGTGATCTTCCTGCTCGTCTACAACGTCTTTCACCTCGGGCTCCGGGTCTATGGGCTATGGGCCGGGTTCCACGAGGGTGAGAACGTCATCCAGAAGATCAACCAGGTGGCCCTCGTGCGGTTCGCAGAATACAGCCACTACATCGCTGCGCTGTGCTTGGGCATCGGCGCAGCCATGCTCGCCAGTGGTGCGATCGGGGCCGGTGGCGCCTCGCATGTGATCACCGGATTCACCTTTGGGCCGTTGTTGCTCTCGGTCCTGGTGCTGATCTTCATGTTGTGCATTCGGCGCAAAATCCCCACGCTTGCTCTGCTCTATGGAGGCGCAGGGCTCACCGTGGGGGTGATCGTGCTGTTGAACACCGTATTTCCGCTGCTCTGACCAGCTTGAAGGGGAGAACGCCGTGAGCCAGGGCATCAGCCGTGATTACGAAATCATCAATCAGCTCGGACTCCACGCTCGTGCTGCGGCCAAGCTGGTTGGGGTTTCGTCGAAGTTCGCCTGCGAGGTCTTCATCCAGAAGGGGCAGGCGCAGGTGAGTGGTAAGTCGATCCTCGGGGTGATGACCCTCGCGGCGTCGAAGGGCACCACGGTGACGGTCACCTGCAATGGGGCCGACCAGGAGGCCGCCCTCGAGGCCATCGGGGCCCTCATCGCCGATCGCTTCGGGGAGGCCTCGTAGTGTCGGACCAGGGCACGCCAGTGCCGCGGCCACGGCTGACGTACACCCTCAAGGGCATCGCCGTCTCTCCGGGGTACGCCATCGGCCGCGCACATCGGATCGAGCATCGGCAGACCCACGTGCCGCAGTACCACGTGGAGGCCGAGTCCACCGCCGCGGAGCTGGTGCGCCTCGAGACCGCCATCGAGTCGTCAGACCAGCAGCTCGTCGACATCAAGCAGAAGCTGGGCACCACCGAGGGTGAAGACATTCAGATCCTCGACGCCCACCGTCTGATGTTACGTGACGAGATGCTCGTGGGCGAGACGCGGCGGCTGATCCAGGATCAGCACCTCAACTCCGAGTGGGCCCTCAAGAAGACCATCGAGCACATCAAGAGCATCTTCTCGGATCTCGAAGACGAATATCTGCGCTCGCGACAGGCCGACGTCGACTTCGTGGGTGATCGCATCATGCGCAACTTGTCAGGCAGCGCCCATCCACGCCTGGGGCAGGTGCACCCCGACGCCATCATCATCGCCCACGATTTGTCGCCCGCTGACACTGCGTTCTTGCTCCACGCTCGGGTCCAGGGCTTCGCCATCGACGTGGGTGGGGCCACGAGCCACACCGCCATCATGGCCCGATCATTGAGGCTGCCTGCCGTGGTGGGCCTCGAGCAGATCACCGAGCACGTGGGCACCGGCGACATGCTGGTTCTCGATGGCTGCTCGGGGCGGTTGATGATCAACCCCACCGACGAAGAGTTGGACCAGTTCCGTCAGCTCAAGACCGCCTTCGACGCCCAGCGGGCCCGGGTCGACGCCATGGGCACCAAGCCTGCGGTGACCAAAGACGGCCGGAACGTCAAGATCGCCGGCAACATCGAGCTGTGGGAAGAGACAGCCCTGGTGCAGAGCAGCGGCGCCGAAGGTGTGGGGCTCTACCGCACCGAGTACCTCTACATGAACCGGGAGACGCTCCCCGACGAGAACGAGCAGTACGAGCACTACCGCCGAGTCATCGAGCTGTGCCGCCCCCACACGGCGACGATCCGCACCCTCGACCTCGGCGGCGACAAGTTCATCAACCCGCTGCAGCTTGCCCGGGAGATGAACCCGGTCATGGGCTTGCGGGCGATCAGGCTCTGCCTCAAAGAGCAGGACATCTTCCGCACCCAGATTCGGGCGCTGCTCAGGGCGAGCGCCCACGGCAGCCTGCGCATCATGGTGCCCCTGGTGAGCGAGCTCGACGAGGTGCGCACGGTGAAGCGCATCATCGCCGAGTGTCGACGCGAGGTGGCTGCCAAGAACCAGCGTATGGCCTCCGAGGTGCCCTTCGGCATCATGATCGAGGTGCCCAGCGCCGCGGTCATGGCCGATCATCTCGCCCGTGAGGTCGACTTCTTCGCCATCGGCACCAACGATCTCGTGCAGTACACCCTGGCCATCGACCGCTCCAACGAGCACGTGGCCCACCTGTATCATCCGCTGCATCCGGCGGTGTTCCGGCTGCTCGACTTCGTGATTCAGGCAGGCAAATCCGGCGGCGTGCGGGTGAGCTTGTGTGGCGAGATGGCCGGCGATCCGTTCTGCACGCCTGTGCTGTTGGGCCTCGGCCTCGACGAGATGTCGATGAACGCTGCGAGCATCCCCGTGGTGAAGACGGTGATCCGCATGTTGTCTCTCAAGGACTGCCGGGCTCTCGTGGAGGAGATCAAGCAGATGGAGACCACGGTGGAGATCGAGACCCGTGTCGCCGACTGGCTCGAGGAGCACCTCGATGATCGGATCCCCAAAGAGATCTTCGACCCGAAGAAGCACATGCTCACCATCACCCCTGCGCCGAAGCTGGGTTGAGAGATTGCCCATGTTGATGACGCGCGCGCTGCTCTTGATGTGTGTATGGCTGCTGATGTCTGGCTGTGGCCATGCCCAGACGAAGAGCACTGCGCCTTCATGGCCCGAGCAAGCCGAGCTGGGCGTCACCCGGGCAGAGACCCTTCAAAACCTGCAGCCGAGCCAGGCAGAGCTCAACGCCGAGCTTCGTCTGGGCAGGCCCTACGAGATCAGCCTGCGTTGGCCTGAGGCCAAAGGGGTGGTGCGCTATCGCGTCTTCAAGAACAAAGAAGAAGTGGCCACCCTCAAGGTGACAGCAGAAGCACACCCTGGCTCATGGTCGAGCACAGTGCAGGGCGCTTTCACGTGGTCCGTCATTGCAGAAGATGGTCAGGGCAAGCGCTCCGCGGCTCTCGTTGCCGAGACAGAGGCCTGGCCCAGCATCTTGAAGGCACTGAAAGCGGTGGATGAGCCCGGGCCACCTGTAGATACCATCACAGGCTCCGACTCGAACTTCGACGCCCTGGAGAAGGCCTTCGAGTCGGCGCCAGAGACCCCGTCATCTCAGCCACAGCCCACCCCTTGAAGCCCTGATGCACATCACCGTGAATCCTCGATCTCCGTCGAGGCATTGAATGCCATGTGCGCACGCCCTTCTAGGGGGTTGATCACGGGGGTTGGCGTCCTTATACTTCGCCGCCGGTTTTTCAATGACCGTATATACAACCCCCTTCAGTGACCTCCCTTTGATTTCACTGCAGGCTTTTTCAAGGAGCAGAGACCATGGGTAACCGTCCTGCAAAGCTCGCCATTCGTACCGACCGTGACGCTGGTAAGAACCGGGAGTGCCCCTCCTGCGGCAACCCCAAGATGGCCGTGGTGAAGTTCGTGCGCCACAGCAAGCCCAGCGGCTTCTTCTGGCTCTGCGACAAGTGCGGCTACGAAGAGTCCACCCGCTGAGTTCTGCCATGCATGCCATGCCTTCATGGCTGCTCATGGCATGCGCATGCCTGTCTATGGCATGCGCGGCGTCGGCGCAGGGTCCCAGCCGTGATGCTGAGGCAGGGACACCTGTTGCCGTACAGATCCAACCTGATGTCGACGGGCCGCGATGGCCTGAAAAGACCCACCTCTCCCAGACAACGACCCAACTGCTCCGTGATGGTCGCCCTGTCGGCGAAGAGGCCATGAAGGCCCTTCGACTCGGAGATCCGTACGCAATCGATCTGCGATGGCCTCGGGCTCAGGGTGAGGTGGCGCTCTATCGCCTCTTCAAGAACACCGACGAGGTGGCCACCTTCAAGGTGAAGGGCGACGCTCACCCAGAGGCGTGGTCCGGCACGGTGCAGGGCCGCTTCATCTGGACGCTGGTGGCCGAGGACAGCCAAGGCCGACGTTCGTCGGGCATCACCACCGAGAGTGAGCCGATCCGCCCTCTGGCGCCGTCGGGTGGAGTCATCGCCCTGCGGAGCAAGGCGTCTACAGCCGACATGGCCGAGATCCTCGGTCGGATGAGCAACGAGCAGGTCACCGAGCCTGGTGCCGGGCTGCGGGCGCCTGCGGGCGCCTTGGGTGTGAAGGGCAAGAGAGGCCCTGAAATCGTCTTTGCACCACCAGAGATCATGGGTGGGGCTGATAGTGCCATGGTTCAGCGTGTGACCAGGCCGTTCAAAGGGGCCCTGAAGTACTGTGTTCACAGGGCGAAGCTGCCAGCGGGCAAACATCGAGCAGATCTGAAGTGGATCGTGGCGCTCAACGGCTACATCATGGCCACCAAGCTGGAATCAGGCCCCAAGGCGTTGAGTCACTGCTTCGACAGGCAGAGCAAACGCATGCTCAAGTTCCCGCCCCCCAACGAGGTCTTCGTGATTCTTCAGCCGATGGAGATCACGGTCTACTGAGCGATCAGGCCACGGCCTCGGGCACCTCGACGACCAGGTCGTAGTCGGTGGCTTGGGTGACCACACCCTTCACGAACATGCCGGGCTTCAGATCGATGGGAGCGCTCAGGTAGGTTGTACCGTCGATCTCCGGAGCTTGCTGGGCCGTGCGGCCCACCCACAGCAGATCCGACTCTTCGCTCGGCCCTTCTACGAGCACCTCCACCTCACGGCCCACCATCTCGGCGTTGATCTCCCGGGCGATGTCGCGCTGCACGTACATCAGCTCGTCGAGGCGGGCCTCTTTGATCTCGTCGGGCACCTGGTCGGGCAAATCGTGCGACGGCGTGCCCTCTTCACGGCTGTAGGCGAAGGCTCCGAGACGGTCGAAGCGGGCCTCTTTGATGAAGTCGAGCAGCTGGCGGAAGTCGGCGTCGGTCTCTCCGGGATAGCCCACGAGCATGGTGGTGCGGAGCACGAGGCCCGGCACCCGCTCGCGGAGCTCCATCACCCGGCGGCGGATCATGTCGCCGTTGGTGCCCCGGCGCATGCCCTTGAGCACCGAGTCGCTGATGTGCTGCAGGGGCATGTCGAGGTAGGGCACCACCTTCTTCGAGCGGGCCATGAGATCGACGAGGCCC
Source organism: Bradymonadia bacterium (assembly GCA_046290225.1). GTDB lineage: Bacteria > Myxococcota_A > Bradymonadia > UBA7976 > UBA1532 > JBKAGE01. The sequence continues at coordinate 485,586 of JBKAGE010000035.1, forward strand.
TTGGGGAAGCTGCGGGGGTAGGCGTAGTAGAGCCTGATCCAGCGAATGCCGCCCACGGCCTCGAGGGCCTCGAGTAGGGCGGTGAGGTTGGTGCGGGGCTTCAGATCGTAGCCGTAGGCGGTGAGATCTTGAGCGATGAGGTTGAGCTCTTTGACCCCCGCCGCGGAGAGGCGAATGGCCTCTTGCACGATGGACTCGATGCTGCGGCTGCGCTGCGGACCCCGCAGGGTGGGGATGATGCAGAAGGCGCACTTGTTGGAGCAGCCCTCGGCCACCTTGAGGTAGGTGGTGTAGCCCGGCATGGAGTTCTGCCGAGGCGCCTCCCAGTCGAAGTCGAGGCGATCGGGGCTGCCCACGAGGATGCGATCTTCCGCCTGGCGCCCGAGGGCCTCGTTCACCCGGCCGAGATCGTTGGTGCCCACGAAGTAGTCCACCTCGGGCATCTCTCGGGCGAGATCTTCCGGGTAGCGCTGGGCGAGGCAGCCGGTGACGAGCAGCTGCTCCACCTTGCCTTGCTGCTTGAGCTCGACCATCTCCAAGATCGCGTCGATGCTCTCGACCTTGGCCGACTCCACGAAGGCGCAGGTGTTGACCACCACCACGTCGGCGTCGTCGGCGTTCGGTGTCAGGGTGTATGCGTCCCCTGGCAGCTTCGCGAGCATGGTCTCGGCGTCGACGCGGTTCTTCGGGCAGCCCAAAGACAGAATATGAACACGCTTGGCGGTCATGGCTCACCTCACAGGGGGTGGATTGGCCGGATGAAAAGCGCGGCACCTTATCAGATGCGATGGGCACAAGTCATGGGGCTTGAACTTCGACGCTGGGCAGGGTCAAGTAATCCCCGGGCAGGGAGTGCCCTGAAAATCACAATGACTGTGGAGGTTGGCGATGAGCGAGAGCAACGAGAATCAAGCGTTCATGCAAGGGCTGATGACTGCGTTCAACAATCACGACAAGGCACAGCTCGGCAGGTTCTATACCGATGATTGTGTCTTCATCGATCCGCTCAATGGCATGGATGGCACCGGTCCCAAAGGCCCGATGTTCGTCTCTGAGATGCTCGACACCTACTACAAGGGCTCTTCTGACCTGAGGCACGAGCTGGTCGACGTCTTCGTGGCCGGGGATCGCATCGGGGCCCACTTCAAGGGGATGGGCACCCACAATGGCGACATGTTGGGGGTGGCCGCTACGGGCAAGCGCTTCGAGGTGGACATCTACGCCCTGGTGAAGCTGCGTGATGGTCGCATCTGTGAGGTGAAGCAGATGGCCGATGTGCCCGGTATGTGGAAGCAGCTTGGGGCCTCACCGGGTTGATCAGCGCCCCTCGCCCTCGATGACCTTCACGCCGTTGGGCACCTTGAAGGTAAAGCCCGCGTCGGGCAGCCCCACGTTGGTCTTGAGATCTTGGAACACCACCCGGTTGATGTTGCCCACAGGGTCGATCACCGTGCTCTCCCGGACTTGATAGGTCTTCGGGTCTACGGAGAGGGTGAGCGACTTGTAGTGACCCTGATCCCGCTTGGGGGTCAGCTTCACGAGGTGGTCCTTGGCCGGATCTTTCGGCGTGAGCAATTCAGCGTTGAACTCGGTGGTCAGATCACCTTCGCCACTCATGAAGGTCAGCGCCACGGGCAGCTGGGCCCGGGAGAGATCGCGCTTGAAGACCTGGGCCTCCTCGGGCTCATACACCCACAGCGTGTTGCCGTCGGCCATGAAGACCTTGGGGATCGGCTTGCGGTAGTCCCATCGCATGCGCCGGGGCTTCTTGAAGAAGACCGTGCCTGAGGACTTCTGGGTGCGTTTGTGCACTTTGTAGGTGTAGTGCTGGGTGAAGCCCGCCTTGAGATCCTTCGAGTCTTTGTAGAACGACTGGATGCCCTGGAGCACTGACTCTGCCGTGGGGGTAGAGGGCGCCGCTGGGGCTTCTGGTGCTGCGGGTGTCTCGGGGCTCTGCCCCTGGGCAGTGAAGGCCAGGAGGCCGATGAGCAGGGGGGTCGCGGTGAGCAGGGTGCGCTGCATGTTGGCCTCGATGTGTCGGTGTTGTGGTTCGATTAGCCCCTCAAGTCAGGGGCGTCAACCGCCGCAGACGGCTCGATCATGCCCTCACTTCAACTCTGGTGGTGGGTAGATGCACCGTGACCCATACGCATCACGTCGAGGTGAGGCATCGAAGTCACACAAGAAGGTGCCATTACACATGCGCCACTGCTAAAGTCCCACACCATGACTGAAGACCATCGACATCGCACAGTTGAAGTCAACATCGGCAACGCCACTGAGTTGATCCACGTCGACAAGTGCAAGCTGGTGGTGGTGGAGGGCGAATCCGACGATCAGGGCCAGGAGCTCATCGTCGACAAACCGATCGTGCGCATCGGCAGCAACGCCAAGAACGATCTGGTGCTCCACGACAACACCGTCAGCCGGCACCACTGCGAAATCAGGCTCATCGGTGACGAGTATCTGCTCGTCGATCACACGTCGACGAACGGCACCTACGTGGGCGAGCTGCGCGTGCGCGAGGCGTTCTTGTACCCCAACTGCGAGGTGCTCATCGGGAACACCCTGGTGCGCTTCATGCCTCTCGTTGAGGAGATCCCCATCTACCCGATCGATCGCAGCCGCTACGGCGTGATCATCGGCGCCGCCTCACGCATGCGGGAGATCTACGGCATCATCGACAAGGTGGCCCCGAGCGAGCTGTCGGTGGTGGTGGAAGGCGAGACGGGCACGGGCAAAGAGCTCGTGGCCCGGGCGATCCACGAGCGCTCTCGCCGCGCCCGAGGTCCGCTGGTCATCTTCGACTGCTCGGCGTTCCCGGAGAACCTGCTCGAGAGCGAGCTCTTCGGTCACGAGAAGGGCGCCTTCTCGGGGGCGATCCGCACCCACAAAGGGGTCTTCGAGCGGGCGGATGGGGGCACGGTGTTCCTCGACGAGCTTGGGGAGATGTCGGTGAACCTGCAGCCGAAGCTGCTGCGGGCCCTCGAGAACGGTGAGATCAGGCGGGTGGGCGGCGAGCGCACCATCCGGGTCGACGTGCGGGTGGTGGCGGCGACGAACCGCAACCTGCAGCAGATGATCGAAGACGGGAAGTTCCGGCAAGATCTCTTCTACCGCCTGGCCAAGGTGCGCTTCACGCTGCCCCCTCTCAAAGAGCGGATCGAAGATCTGCCCCTGCTCATCGATCACTTCCTCACCCAGCTGCGTCAGGGGAACGACGCCATCAGACCCCGTGGTTTCGACGACGAGGCCCTCGAGGTGGTCTCTCGCTACGACTGGCCCGGGAACGTGCGAGAGCTGAAGAACGTCGTGGAGCGCTCGGCCACCTTCTGCGAGCACGACCTGGTGGGGGTGGACGACCTGCCCATGGAGCTGCAGGCCCGCTTGGGTCATCGCAAGCAGCACACGCCGCACGCGATCCCCATCGCCCGCGACATGAGCCTGAAAGAGGCGAAGGAGCAGATGGTCTCGCAGTTCGAGCGAGAGTTCCTGGTGGGCTTGCTCGAGAGGCACCGTATGAACATCAGCCGGGTGGCCCGGGAGGCGGGCATCGACCGCCGCCACGTCTACCGCCTCATGAAGAAGTACGACATCCAGCTGCCTCGGGAGGACTAGCCTGTGCCGATGGTGCGCCACACGGGGTGGGTGCTGTTGATGCTGTGTGTCGGGGGCTGGGCCTTTGCTCAAGAGGCCCCCTCGAGTCAGCCTGTCACCCCCTCCGAAGATGCTCCCACAGACGACGCCCCAGCTGAGGCTGTGCCGTCTGAAGATCCGCCCCATTTGCCGGCGATGACAGAGCCAGATCCGGTGGACGAGTCTACGGGTGATGACTTGCCCGGGGTGGTGGACGAGCCTGAAGATCCTGCCCTGGCCAACCTGCCCCTGCCGAGGGCCCTGGGCATCGGCCTCACGGCCGTCCGCGAGCACGGCTACGGTGGCCTGGTGCGCTGGCGTGATGGCGCCTGGGCGGTGGAGGGGGCTGTGGCCCTGGCGCTCTACAGCCTCGACTCCGGTGAGGGCGATCCGTGTGACGAGACGGTGATCAACGCGCCCCTCCGCGTCACTGGAGCGGGCCTCTGGTATCTCACCGAGGCGGGCCGCAACAGCCAGCACGCCCTCAAGCTCGGCGGGCTCTACGATGTAGAGTTCGGCGGTGGGGTACTCGGCGGATATCACGCGGAGTTCAGCCTCAGCCGCACGGTGGCTTTCACCTTCGGCATCGGCCTGCAGTGGATGCCCGACGCCCAGGATCAAGCCCGACAGGTGCTCCGCAAGACCTGCCGCGGGCAGGCCTTTGCTGATCCTGACACCTTCGACGTCGAGATTCGGCCGTATGTGGGGCTGGGGTTGACGCTGTTCGTGTTCTGACGAGCGGACGACCGTGCCTTCGGCACCGTCTGTAGCGGACGACCCAGCAAAAGCTTTCGCTTCGCTGCGTCTGTAGCGGACGCCTCGCCTTCGGCGTCCGCTACAGCTTTGCAAGGCGAAGCCGCAGCAGGCGTCCGCTACAGGCTGTCGCCGCCAGGCGATGACCGTCCGCTACAGGCGGCCCGCAGGGCGGCCGTCCGCTCACTCCATCGATACATCCAACAAGAACGCTCCACCCAGATCCCCTTCGTGGTCGACGACGAGGTAGTAGTCCCCAGGCTGCACCTGCACCTCGAGGCGCTCCGCCGAGCCCGCAGGCTGCGCCCCAGCACCACCCACACAGGTCCCGTCGACATCGGCACAGTCGGTAACGAGGTAGACAACGGGCTTGATGCTCCGTCGAGGATCAAGAGGCTGGCCCGGGGTCACCACGGCCTGCAGCAGGCCCGCCTCGGCCACAGTGAGCCTGAAGACCTGATCGACGCCCACGGTGAGTCGGCCCGGAGGGCAGGCGCTGCCGGAGACGTCGTTGGTGCGGGGGCGCTCGGTGGTGCCCACAAAGCGGCCAGGGATCGAGAGAGGGATCGCCTGTGCGCAAGACTCGCCGGAGATGAAAGGCGTCACACCTACGGCGAAGGGGCCGCCGGTGTCGCCGAGGCTGTCGACGACGGTGTACCACCCGCCAGCTCGGGGCACGTTGACGATGCGGGCCTCGGGGCGGCCTGCGGCGCCCGTGTCACGGCCTGCGAGGCATTGCTCGAGGGCTTCGCACTGCTCGGCCACCCAGAACTGGGCGTCGAAAGCATCGCTGAGGGGGGCGACGCCCACGACATAGCTGCCCGGGGCGTCGATCTCGAAGCGGAAGATCTGGTCAGGGCCCGGTGAGCCACCGAGGCATGTGCTCTGGGTGTAGTCGTTGGCCAGGGCGGTGGAGTCGCCGGAGACCGCGGTGCTCAGGGCCACTGTGGGGGCGTTCAGGCAGGTCTCTCCGCCACAGGCGCCGCCTTCGTCGAGCTGGGCGTCGCAGTCGTTGTCGAGGCCGTCGCAGATCTCCACGGTGCCTTCGTCATTGCTGCCTCCAGCGTCGGTGCTACAGCGAGATCCACCGGCGCCGTTGCATTCGCGCAGGCCGGGGCCGCAGGCGCCGACACCATCGCACGGGGTGCCGATGCCGAAGCCTTCATCGGTGTTGCCATCGCAGTCTTCGTCGATGCCGGAGCATTGCTCAATCTCGCTGCGATCTGCAGACCCACTTGGCCCTGAGCTGCAGATCACATCTTCGGCGGGGCCGCACTCCAGCACGCCGGCGCCGCAGAGGCCCGGGCGATTGCATGCAGCGCCGAGATCGAGGCCCTCGTCGGCGCTGCCGTCGCAGTCATCATCGGCGCCATTGCAGCGCTCCACACCGGCCTCGGAGGCGCTGCCGCCGGGATCCGTACTGCATCGCAGCGCGCCGGCTTCGGTGCACTCGGTGACGCCGGCACCGCACTGACCTGCGCCCTCACAGGCCTCACCGACACCGAAGCCCTCGTCTGTGGTGCCGTCACAGTCGTCATCGAGGCCGTTGCACTGTTCTTCTGCCGCCTCGCTCTCCGAGCCCTCAGCGTCGGTGGTGCACCGGGTGTTGCCGGCGCCGTCGCACTCCAAGACGCCGAGGCCACAGGCGCCCACGCCGTCACATTGGGCCCCGACACCGAGGAACTCGTCAGCAGTGCCGTCACAGTCGTTGTCTTCGCCATCGCAGACTTCGGGCTGCACCTCACCGTCCGGGCCGCCAGGCTCGGTGCTACACTGCATCCCGCCACCAGGACCACAGACCGTGACGCCCTGGCCGCAGGCCCCTACACAGGGGATGTTGAGGGCAAAGCCCTCGTCGGTGAGGCCGTCGCAGTCTTCGTCCACGCCTGTACAGCGCTCCGCCCCTGCCTCTGGCGCGCTGCCCCCAGGCTCGGTGCTGCACACCGTGAGAAAGCCCCCCCGGCACTCGATCACGCCTGGGCCGCAGGTGCCGAGACCCTCACAGGGCTCGCCGACGTCGAAGCCGTCGTCGATGACGCCGTTGCAGTCGTCGTCGGCGCCGTTGCACGACTCCGGCTCTGGTGCGATCTCGCCCTCGCAGGGGCCCCACATGCCGTCGTTGTCGCAAATTTGTCGCCCGGCTCTGCATCGGCCCATGTTGCGGCCGCAGTCCTGTACCGAGCCCGGCTCACAGCGGGTGTCCGCATCGGGCAGGTCGAGATCTGGCAGCTCGGCGTCGGGTAGATCTTGATCCATGGCCATGTCGAGGCCTGCATCGAACACCTCGGCGTCGGCGATCTCAGCGTCTGCGAGCTCGGCGTCGCTGGCAGGCCGGGCGTCGGGGGTGGCGATGACTCGAGCGTCCGCGGGCTCGGCGTCAGGAGGCTCGGAGACACACTGCTCATCGACGCAAATCGTGCCCCGCGGACACGCGCAGGGATCAGCAGGGGTACCCTCTTCTGTAGAGCCCGCGCAGCCGAAGCTCGCGAGGCAGAGCGCCGAGACGAGGGCTTTGATCACGATGACGCTCCTGGTGTCGATGAACGTGTTGACCGGCTCAGATCGAATTGATACTCTGCGCCGCCGTTGGTCAGCAAATCGCTGATTGATGTAGGCCGATATAGCTCAGTTGGTAGAGCAACTCATTCGTAATGAGTAGGTCGTCGGTTCAAGTCCGACTATCGGCTCCAATTTTTTCTTCCCTCACATTTTTTGATGGTGTGTTGCCTCGGCAGGCAAACGGCCACGACGTTTTCAACGTACGTGTTCGAGTGTAGTAGAGTGCGCCCCGTGTTGAAGATCCTGCCCATACTCGTGCTGTGCTTCGCTTCTGCCGCTCAGGCAGAGACCGGCCTCGGTCACGTGGTCATCGATCCGGGCCACGGCGGCGAGAACAAGGGCGCCCCTGCGCGGTTCATCAAGGGTGGGTTCGAAAAAAAGTACACCCTCGTCATCGCCGAGCACGTCGCTGGCATGCTCCGAGAAGCGGGGGTGCCCAAGGTCACCCTCACCCGCACCACCGACACCGACATGAGCCTCGCCGATCGGGTGATGCTCGCCAACCGCGTCGAAGCCGACGTGCTGGTGAGCATCCACCTGAACTCCAGCGAGCGTGCCGGTGCTGCAGGCCACGAGGTCTACTTCCTGAGCCTGCGGGCCACCGACGAAGCCGCGGAGCGCCTTGCCCGATACGAGAGCCTCGAGACCGGCGAAGCCCTCGCCCCTGCGCCCCGCAGTGACGATCCCGTGAAGGCGATCCTCGACGACTTGACGCAGAGCCGCGCCCATCAAGATGCAGAGACTCTCGCCGGGGTCATCTCCGCCCAGCTCGCCAAACACAGCCCGTTCCCCAACCGTGGGGTAAAGCAGGCGCCCTTCATCGTCTTGATGGGGGCCCACATGCCCGCGGTGGTGGTCGAGGTGGGTTTCTTGAACCACTACAAAGAGGGCCGGTACGTCACCCGGGAGCCGGGGATGACCACTGTGGCCCGGGCCATCGCCGACGGAGTGCTCGATTACGGCCGCCGAGTGGCGAAGCACCGGCGCAGGCATACCACCAAAGCGTCCACTTCCAACGAGGCCACCACCCAGGAGCCCCGCTCCGAGGAGCCTGTTCATGTCTCTCAGTGAGCCCCGGCCTGATGGCCGGCAGCCCCACGCATTGCGCCCCATCGAGATCGAGCTGGGCATCCAGCGCTACGCCGCCGGCAGCGCCTTGATCAAGTGGGGCAACACCCACGTGCTCTGCTCCGCCACAGTGGAGGACAAGGTCCCGGGCCATCGCCTCGAGAGCGGCGGTGGCTGGATCAGCGCCGAGTATGCTTTGCTGCCGGGCAGCACCATGACCCGCGCCCGACGGGAGCGCGGCAAGGTGGGCGGCCGCACGGCGGAGATCCAGCGTTTGATCGCCCGCAGCCTGCGGGCCGCTGTGGATCTCGACGCTCTGGGCCCCCGCAGCATCTGGATCGACTGTGACGTGGTGCAGGCTGATGGAGGCACCCGCTGCGCCAGCATCACCGGTGGGTACGTGGCGCTGTGTCTCGCCCTGCAGAAGCTCGTCGACGCAGGCAAGCTCGGCCCGGAGATCATGCCCGAGCCGCTGGCCGCTGTGAGCCTCGGGGTGCGCAATGGCCAGGTCATCGCAGATCTGAACTACATCGAAGACGCCAGCGCCGACGTCGATCTCAACTTCGTGAGCAGCGTCACCGGGGTGGTGGAGATTCAAGGCACCGCCGAGGGCCGCCCCTTCACCCGGGCCGAGCTCGACGGAATGATCGACGCCGGCACCGCTGCCTGTGAGCAGCTCTTCGAGATTCAACGGGCGGCCCTGCGCCGCTGAACATTGCCCATTCACGTGTCATTCAGAGTGTTGTCATGAGCCGAACCTTCGTCGTCGCCACCGGCAATCCCCACAAGGTGGAAGAGCTCTCCGAGCTGATGCCTGGGGTGCCGCTGCAGCCCCTGAGCGACTTCCCCTCGGCCCCAGAGCCCGTGGAAGACGCCCCGGACTTCGCCGGAAACGCCATCATCAAAGCCAAGAGCGCTCTGGCTCACACAGGCCTGCCGTCCCTGGCGGACGACAGCGGCATCTGCGTTGACTGCCTCGATGGCGCGCCGGGCATCTACTCGGCCCGCTATGTCGAGGGCTCTGACGCGGATCGACGTCACGCCCTGCACAAGGCTGTGGGAGACGCTGAAGATCGCGGGGCCCAGTTCGTGTGTGTGATCGCCATCGCCGGTTTGCCCGACGATTTGCCACTGCCCGAGGGTGTGGAGCGGCGCGACGGCTGCTACATCGCCACCGGGGTGGTGCACGGCGAGATCGTCCGGGGCGCCGAGCGTGGGGCCCATGGGTTTGGCTACGATCCGATCTTCGAGTTGCCCGAGCGTGGCCTCACTACGGCGGAGCTCTCGACGGAGGAGAAGCACGCCGTCAGCCACCGAGGTCGCGCGGTGCGTGTCATCGCCCCCCTGCTGAACGCCTGGGTAGGCCAGTAACCTGCGGCAAATCCTCTTGATTCTCGATGCGCCTCTGCCCACACTTCTCGAGAGGGAGGATGAAATGAAGCGTATCTTGTACGTCGAGGATACCCGGGACAATCGAGAGCTGGTCTGCCAGATGCTCGACGACCTGTATCAAATCGAGACCGCCATCGACGGCGAAGAGGGCCTGCGCAAAGCGCAAGAGAGCCCTCCAGACCTGATGCTCATCGACATCAGCCTGCCCGTGATGGACGGCCTCACGCTCACCCGCCGCATCCGCGCTGACGCGCACTTGAACCAGATCCCCATCGTGGCCCTCACCGCCCACTGCATGGTGGGGGATCGGGAGAAGGCCCTCGCTGCCGGGTGTGACGACTTCCTGTCGAAGCCCTTCCGCATGATGCAGCTGCGCGACATGGTGGCTGACCGCCTTGCCGCTGTTGAGTGAAACTGCTAGTACCCGCCTTCCATATCTGCCTGCGGTGCCCTCTCTGAGCAGAGGGTGAAAAGGGAAGCCGGTGTGAATCCGGCACGGTCCCGCCACTGTGTAGAGCGATCCCGTCAGACGTGACCGTTCACGGTCGACCACTCCGTTGCCCTGCGGGGGAAGGTGTCTGAGGGTGCGCTGGTCGACGAGATCACGCAGCTCGAAGTCAGGAGACCTGCCCAGGCATCACCGCCCCCGATCTCGTGGGGCTGTTTGACGCTGTGCGCCTCGCGGAGGGTGCGTGGGTCCTGGCCTCGGCGACCGTCGAGTGTCTGCCCCTGCCCGCACGTGCACAGTTGAGATGGTCGACAACGGCCAAGTCGTCGACGCGCGGACGTCTGACGAGCAGGAGCGATGAAGATGTCTCGATGGCAGAGTGAGCAGATGCGTTGGTCAACACTGGTGGTGTGTGCCCTGGCCTGTGGGCTGGTGTTCACCGGCTGTGATGATGATGACGAAGGCGGCGACGGCATGGGCGGCGCCGTGGCCGGCGCTGGTGGCGAAGCAGGCATGGGCGGTGCAGTCGCCGGTGCCGGCGGTGAAGCGGGCATGGGCGGCGCTGTGGCTGGCGCTGGTGGTGAGGCGGGCATGGGCGGCGGTGAGCCTCCGGCCATGGGCCTCACCGGTGACTTCATCGACGCCTTCGGCGGTGGCCACTGGATCACCGACGCCCTCTGGATTCAGACCTTCTACCCGGGGCAGTCCACCTTCAACATCAGCCAGATCGACGGCGACGCTCAGGTGATCATCGCCCAGAACGATCCCGCCAACGACTTCAGCCCCAGCCTCTGGAGCCGGTTCGACTGGGTTGAGGTCGACAGCACCACCTACTACTGCCAGACCACCTTCGACGCCGAAAGCGAAGAGGCTGCCCTCGCCGTGGTCCGGGCCGACGACGCTGATCCCGCCAACGCGGGCTGTGGCGGCTTCGGTTGGAGCGCCCTCAACGTGGGCACCATGCCTTTCGTCGGTGGGTTCGACGACGACTTCGGCACATTCCACCTGATCACCAGCGCTTTCTGGAGCCAGGCCGGCGAGGGCTTCTCCAGCGTGTTCTTCACCGGCGAGATCAACCTCGAGGATCAGTACCTCGTGGCCCAGAACGGCCCCGCCAACGCGTTCAATGCCGAGCTGTGGAGTCGGTTCGACTGGGTCGAGGTCGACGGCACCACCTACTACTGCCAGTCGGCCTTCGACGCCGCCACCGCTGAAGACGCCGCCATGGTGCCTCGCCCCGACGACGCTGATCCGACGGCAGGGGGCTGTGGGGGCATGTTCCCCTGGAGCGCGCTGATCACCGTCGAGTGAGGCGGTGAAGACCCTGGGCCCCATCGCCCTGGGCGTGTTGATGTCGTGGCCCGGTGAGGTGTGTGCGCAGAGCCCAGTTGACCCGAACACGCCCGAAACGCCTTTGGAGATCGAGATCGACGACACGGGTGACGACGGGGCGATCGTCGTCATCGGCGGCGCGACCTCGGGCCCTGGCCGTGCGCCCGGTGGCGCCATCGATCGTCGCACTGTTCAAGAAGATGCCGGTGCTGATCTGTCAGAGGTGTTGCACGAGCAGCCAGGGCTGAGGGTGACCCGCCTTGGAGGTCTCGGTGCGTTCTCCACGCTGAGCATCCGAGGGTCGACTGCAGAGCAGGTGGCCATCTTTCTCGACGGTGTGCCTCTGAACCAGGCCTCTGGCGGGCCCGTCGATCTATCCACGTTGCCCACGGCCATCGTCGGCGAGGTGGTGATTCATCGCCACGTGGCCCCCATCGGTTATGGCGTCAGCGCTCTCGGTGGCGTCGTAGACGTGAAGAGCCGCGTACCCAAGGGCCGCGACGTGGAGATGGTCGTCGGTGGTGGCAGCTTCGGTACCCACTCAGCCCAGGCGTGGCTCGCCGAGGGCGAGAGAGGCCGCGCGTGGGGCATCGCCCTCGATCATCGCGGCACCCAGGGGGACTTCGAGTACGTCGACGACCAGGGCACGCTGCTCGGCGCCGAAGGCGACGACGTGCGGCGGACCAGGGATCACAACCGATCGGCGCTCACCTCGGCCTTGATCAACGGGCGGCTGCAGTGGGGTGAGCTCAGCATCAAGGCGCTCACCCTCTTGCAGAGCCGATCGGTGGAGTTGCCCGGGCTGGGTTCGATCCCTGCAGAGGAGGCCCGGTTGAAGAGCTGGCGAGGGTTGGTGGGCGCTCAGGGGGCGCTGTGGCTCGATCCGATGCTGGTCACCGTCTCGCCGTATCTGACCGTGTCTCGAACCCAGCTGAAAGATCCGCTCTCCGAGGTGGGGCTGTCACCGGATGACACCCGCGACGACACCTTCGCCACGGGAGCCACCGCCGATCTCACCGCCGACGTGGCGTGGGGATCGTGGCAGCTCAGCCCCCAGGTGGTCTTCGCTGGGCGCTATGAGTCCTTCGAACCCGAGAGTGCGAACCCTGCACTCGGCCGTGGCCAGTCCACCCACAGAGTGCGGGGCTCAGGGGCTGCAGGCGTCACCCTCACTGACGAAGTGTGGTCCTGGGTGGCCGAAGGGCGTTACACCCAACTGCGCAGCAGTACCGCTCAGGGTGAAAGCGTGAGCGATGGTCAGTGGACCGGTCGGATCGGGGTGCGCCGTGAGCTCGGCGACGCTGATCATGGTCTGAGACTCTCTGTCGACGGCACTCGGGCGGTGCGGTTTCCCGATCTCTTCGAATTGTTCGGCAACACGGGCACTGTGCTCGGCAACCCCGAGTTGAAGCCCGAGCGCGGGTGGCAGGGCGATTTGGGGGCAGTGTATGCCCTCAGCAACAGCGCTCGGGATGCCTCGCTGCGCCTCGAAGCCCACGGGTTCGTCGGGCGGGTGGACGATCTCGTGCAGTTCGAGCGTAACAGCCAGGGCGTGCTCGTGGCCCGCAATGTCGACACTGCCAGCCTCGAGGGCGCCGAGATCGGACTGTGGACCCGATGGGGCCGTCATCGGGGCATCACCGTCCGTGGGGCCTTCACGTGGCTCGACGCGCGGAGCGAGAGCGTGCAGGTGGCCCGAGACGGCAAGCGCCTCCCCCTGCGGCCCGGGCGGCAAGTCTATGGTCGGTTGGGCTGGTTCGACGAGGGCGACGCTTTTTGGGCATGGGGGCTCTCTGCAGAGATCGAGCATGTCGGCGACAACGCCCTCGACTTCGCCAACCTGATCGCCGTGCCCGACCGCACGCTGTACGGTGCCGGCGCGTGGGTGACCGCCTTTCGAGGGCAGCTGCGGGGTGATCTCACCGTGCGCAACCTCACCGACACCCAGGTGGTCGATCTGGCGGGATACCCCTTGCCTGGGGTGAGCGTCATGGCTCAAATCACAGCCCGACCTCTGTTGGAGGCCCCATGAGATATGCAGGTGTGCTGTGGCTGTGGGCAATGCTCGGGGCCTGTGATGATGCCCCCGTGGCCCAGGCTGATCTCACCCCTGACGAAGACGCCCAGTGCCAGCTGGCGACGGTGCTCTCCGACTACACCTCCACCCGGATCTCATTGCTCGATGCCGCCGGAGAGCTCTGTCGAGCAGGGGTGCTTCACTCTGGCAGCGCTCCTCTGGGGTTGTCGACGGCCCTCTCGGGTGACGTGGTCCTCGGTGGTCCGCACCCTGAGGATCACATCACCCTCGTTGACCGGTTCCCCAATGGGGTGATCACATGGCTCGATCCGGTGGACTTCTCGGTGCTGGGTCAGCTCAATGTCAACACAGGTTTCGCCGCGAACCCGCAAGATGTGGCCCATGTGAGCGCCTCTCGGGCGTATGTCAGCCGTTTGGAGACCAACCCCAGGCCCGGTGACATCCCCTTCGATGGCGGTGGCGATTTGTTGGTGGTGGATCTCTCCACCTCCACCATCGTCGATCGCGTCGATCTCACCCCGTGGGGCATCGATGATGACCAGGGTCCGCTGTGGCCTCGCCCGGGCGCCATGGTCCAGGCCCATGATCGGGTGTGGGTCACGCTGCAGCGTTTGTCCGAAGAGTTCGATCGAGGCGGATCGTCGATGTTGCTCGGGGTGAGCCCCACCACGGGGGAGGTCACGGACGAGGTCGATCTCGCACCTTTGAAGAATTGCACCGCCCTGACACGATCGCCTTCTGGTCGAGGCCTCTGGCTCGGCTGCACCGGGGTGTTCCTCGAAGGCCCCGAGGCTCAGCTGGCCCACAGCGGGGTGGCATACATCGATCTCGAAGATGGCCTCGCGCTCTGGCAAGCCTCGGCGGCACAGTTGGGAGGCCGTCACGTGGGCTTGTCCATCGCCGCCCTTGATGACAGTCGTGCCTACGTGACCGTGATCAGCCCTCTGGACGTGCAGCAACAGCCTGATGGGGTGTACCTCGTCGACCGGGCCGCGACGACGGGCCGCTTGATGCCCCTCGACGCCCCGCCCTATGCCCTCGGCGGGATGTGGCTCGACCCCGGCGCCATGCAGCTGTTGATCCCTGATGGAGATCCTGAGCGGCCGCGTATCTGGCGCTTCGACATCGAAGCCTCTGGCGATCTCACCGCCCTCGATGCTGTGGATCCTGATCCTGAGGTGGGGCTGCCACCACGAGCCGTGGGATCCTATCGGTCAAGGTGAAGACGCAATGTCTCTCCCGATCCGTGCACTGAACGTCATACTGAACAACTCCTGAACGTTCCCCCTCGTTATTCGAGATATCTTCAATCTTTTGAAACAGGGAATCTCTTTCTAAAACAGGTGGTTGTCGTTTTCGCAGTGCAAAATTGGCCGCTGGGTTGTTCACTGAACTCAAGTTCAGTATCGTGGTGTCCGTAGGTCAAACCACACGTTCAAAAACCCATGTTGTCGTGCAGGAGTGAGACATGACGATCAACCTCCCGAGCCCTCTCGTGGATGCCGTCTCGCGAGGTCAGTCAGTGCTCTTCGTGGGGGCGGGTTTTTCCCATGGAGTCACCGGCCTCAATTGGAATCAATTGCTCGAACGTTTACGGGACAGGCTCCCTGACGGTCGGGGCTGGGCAGGCCTCGACGCCCTCGACAAGGCTCAGCTCTTCGTGCAGGCCCATGGCCGGCGCAGCCTCGAGCGTACCCTGGCGGGCATGCTCCCGGGGCCCACAGCGCTGAGGGGGTGCGTCACCGACGTGCACCGAGCCCTCATCAACATGCCGTTTCCGGTCATCGTGACCACCAATTACGACGGCCTCGTCGAGGCCACCCTCACCGATCTCGACATCCCCTTTCGGGTCATCGTCGACAATGACGAGGTGGCCGAGGCGGCTTCGCTGCAAGACGATGTGCGCCTGGTGGTGAAGATGCACGGTGATCTGTTGCTCGGCGACACCATCGTGCTCACCCGAGACGACTACCTGAACTACGAGGTGACCCGCCCAGCCATGGTCACGCTGCTCAACAGCCTTCTGTTGAGCAGGCCCTTTGTGTTCTACGGTTTCGGGCTGAGCGATCCCAACTTCCACCTGATCTACCACGCGGTGATCCAGCGAAACGCTCGGGGTGGCCGGGCCTTTGCCCTCATGAAAGAGCCCAACGATCTCATGGCCCGCTATTGGGCCGGCCGTGGTGTGACGCTGGTCTCGGGGCCTACCTACACCGCCCTCGAAGAGATGATCCGCACGCTGCACGACGAGGTGCGGCGGCTGCAGTCCGCAGAGTGGGATCTCCCCACGGTGCTCCGGGCCCACTTCGGCGACGACAGCGACGAGGTGGTGCAGATGCTCGACGCGGTCCAGCGCCGTTTCAGCGAGCGCATTCGGCGCTTTGCCCCGCTGCTCAACCCTGATCCCAACACGGGGCGCCGGCCCCCGATGCCCGACGCCGCTCGAGAAGAGATCCTCGGGGCGTTTCGGGCGCTGAAGGCGCTGGTGAAGGCGGGCTGCCCGGTCTCACCGGCCACCTTGCATCATGCCGGTGATTTGCTGGCGCGTCTGGCCTTATACGAGCCTGCCCGAGAGGCTCTGGAGCTGGCCATGGCCCTCACGCGCCGTACAGGGCTCAAGGCCACCATTGCCCTGCGCAGCAGCCTGGGCCGGGTGCTCAGCCGCCTCGGGGCCTATGATCGGGCCCAGGTGTATTTGGAGCGGGCCCTTGAGGAGGGTGATCCCGATCGACCCTGGGATCGTCTCGCCGAGTTGTCGTGGCTGTGTCGCTGTGTGCAGGCCCGCATCGACTATCTGCACCGTAGCCATCGGCCTGCTGCGGCAGCAGAGGTGCTCATGGCCTTCATCGATCGACACTCCGGCTGGCTGCCTTTGCTCGAGGGTGCCCCTCCAGAGGGCGACGAAGCGCACCACTGGGCAGCGTATTACGCCAACCATCGTATGGGCTGTTTGAGGGCCCTCGCTGCAGAAACGCTCTCGGTGCATCCCGAGGTCCATGCCCGGCTGGCCATCGAGTTCCTGGTCCGGGCCATCGCCATGGCGCCTCACAAGCGGGCGTCGTACGAGCGGGTGCGGCCGCTGCTGCTCGAGTCACGGCATCTGCCGCCCGATCGTCATCGGTGGACCCAGCTGATCGACGGCGCGCCCCCAGAGGTGCGCCTCGAGCTGAAGGCCTCAACCCCGAGCGTACAGCTGAGATCGGGTCTGGGACTCGGCTTCGGTCACGATGCTGGGGCCCAGCCTCATCCGCAGCGGTCCTGAGAGCGGGGTGCGGGTCTCGATGATGTGCACCTGAGCGCCCCGGGCCTGGGCGATCTCGCACTGCAGCCGCCAGGCGTCGTTGCGGACCAGATCGAGGGCGTGATCCATCATGGCCCACGGGGCGCGGGGCACAGGGCCCGCGAGGCCCGGTGAGGGGATGAAGTGCACCAGCAGGGCCTCGGGCTCGAAGGCGTCGAGCATGGCCCGCACCGGCACTTTGTCCATCAACCCACCATCAACGTGAGCGTGGCCGTCACGGGTCACGGGCTCGAAGAGCAACGGCAGGGCACAGCTGGCGTGCACTGCAGGCACGATAGGGCCCGTGAGATCGATGTGGCGGCGCTTGAGATCGAGGTTGGTGCTCACCGTGAGCAGTGGGATCGGACAGTCCTCGAACCGCTTGATGGGCAGCTGTGCGTCGAGCAGCTCGGCGAATTTGCGTCCCTTGAGCAGCCCCGGGGGCCGGCGCATGCGGCGCCGTACGGGCCAGGGCACCGCTGGGTCCCAGAAGTCTTTCCGTCGGGTAGCGAGCAAGGGGCCGGCCCATTCTTCGGGCTGCATGCCTGTGGCCGCCATCGCCGCCACCATGGCCCCCGAAGACGCACCCCCCACAGCGATGGGGCGAATGCCCGCTCGGTAGAGGGCCTTCATGAAGCCGGTGTGGGCGTAGAAGCCGAAATAGGCGCTGGAGAGCACCACCGCCACTCGGCGATCAGCGAGGGCGTCGATGATGGGCGTCTTCACGTCGAGGGCCTCAAGATCATTGAGCGGGGGCTGAAGGTGCAGCTTTGCCTTTGGCGGCTTCGGCGAAGATGATCTCGAGCTCTTCGGGGGTCTTGCCGCCGACGAAGACCTTGCCATTCACCAGGAAGGTGGGGGTGCCCCGAACGCCGATTTTGTCACCGGCGGCGATGTCGGCCTTGATCTGCTCCACAGTGGCAGGATCGGCCATGCACTGCGTGATGGCCTCGGGGTCGAGCCCGATGGCCGCCACCTGAGCCTGCAACTTCTCAGGGGTGAGCCCCTTGGCGTTTTTGAAGAGCCAGTCGTGCAAGGGCCAGAACTGACCGGACTTCTGAGCACAGACTGCGGCCTTGGCGGCTTCGCAGGCGTGCTGGTGGAACTCCCGCTCGATGTTGGGGTTGCAGGCGTTGTCCATGGGGTAGTGCCTGAAGTAGATGCGCACGTTCTTGTAGTTGGCCTGGGCCTGCTTCAAGGCGTCGGTGAGGCGACCGCAGTAAGGGCACTCGAAGTCGCTGAACTCCACCACCACGACCTTGGCATCCTCGGGGCCCTTGCCCGGGGCGCCCTCGGTGGGCATCTCGAACGACTTGTCGGGCTGAGCGGGCTGGGTCTGAAAGGCGGTCTTCGCCGCCTGAGCGGCGCCGGCGTACCAGGCCTGACCGCCGATGACGCCAGTGACCATCAAGCCTGCGGCGGCGAGAGTGGCCTTCGAGGTAAAGATCGTAGGGAACAGCCCCTTGAAGGCACCCCCAAAACCGTCGACATGGCTCGCCGCGGCGGCGATGAGCATGCCGAGGTTCACCCCATAGAGACCCATGCACAGCGGGCACAGCTTCTCGAGCTGGGTGACGCTCACGTAGGCGAGAAAGATCGAGTAGCCCACCGAGGCCAGCCCGCCGCCGACGAGCACGTTCTGCCAATGACGGCGGCCTTCTTCGTTGTCGTTGAAGCGGGCCAGAGCTGCGGCCACCATCATCACGACATAGAAGACCCCGCCGATGCCGGCGATGGGGAACCCGAAGAGCGAGCTGTAGTCGCTTCGGGCTGCAGCTTCGCAGGAGAAGCCCTCAAGGGCCTGACAGAGGCCCGTGTCACCGACGCCGCCATAATTGGCCCCGATGTGAGCGCTCACCAACTCGATCGAAAGGTAGACCCCCGCCAGGCACAGGGCGGTCAGGGCAAAGAAAGCCAGTCTCACGACACGTTCCTCAGAGGGGTGGTTCGAAGAAGGGATGTCACACTGAATGGGAAGAGGATGCAAGGCGGTGGGTGGTCGATGCATCACATCTGACCACCCGTAGGGGCACGCAGCTTACTCAGCGGCCTCGCAGAGGCCCGTCATGAGATCGCAGGTGCCACCTTCACCACAGTCGGCGTCATCGTCACAGGCGGGCAGGCAGACCTCCACCTCGGGCAGGCAGACGTAGCCCTCGCGGCACTCGTTGCTCGCGGCGCAGAGGTCGAGGCAGAGCGCGTTGCCGTCAGCGTCGACGGTGAAGCACTCCGAGCCGTCGGGGCAGCCCGTGAAGGCGTCGCACGCCGCGGTGCAGTAGCCGCCGGTGAAGTCGGTCACCGTGCCGTCTTCCAGGGTCTCTTGCAGACACGCATCCAGAGCACCGCCGGCGCCACAGTCAGCGTCAGCCTCGCAAGCGCCGCCGATCTCACCCGCTGCCGGGGGCTCGGGGTTCGGCTCGGGATCAGGGTCCGGGTCGGGATCGGGGTCCGGGGAGGGGGGCAGGCAGACGCTCAGGTCGCCAGCAGCCTCACAGGCATAGCCTTCGCGGCAGACATCCTGCTCGTCGCAGAGATCGAGACAGGCCGTGGCCCCATCCTGGGTGACCTGGAAGCACTCCGAGCCTGCGGGGCAGGGGTTGGCGTCAGAGCAGGCCACCTGCAAGCAGTAGCCGCCGACGAAGTCGGTCATCTCGCCCTGCTCGTCGATCTCAGGGATGCACACGTCGAACTCACCGGCGCCACAGTCGGCATCCACCGCACACGGGCCACCGACGACGCCGGGCTCGGGATCCGGGTCGGGGTCAGGATCGGGGTCCGGATCAGGGCCGGGATCTTCAGCAGGCAGACAGGCGTTGGCCTCGGCCACGCACTCGTAGCCGTCGCGACAGGCGTCCTGCGCATCGCAGAGGTCGAGACAGGCCGTGCCGCCGTCCTGGGTCACCACGAAGCACTCTGCCCCAGCAGGGCAGGGGTTTGCGTCGCTGCAGTTGAAGATGACGCAGTAACCGCCCACGAAGCCCGAGGGGCCATCAGGGCCTTCCTCGGGGATGCAGGTGCCACCGGCGCCGCACGCGGCGTCGTCCATGCAGGAAGCGCCCACCACACCGGGGTTGGGATCAGGATCTGGATCGGGGCCCGGGTCTTGAGCAGGGGCACAGATGGAGAGGCCACCGAGATCGCTGCAGTCGTAGCCAGCGCGGCAAGGATCGCCACCGTCGCAGATGTCGAAGCAGGCGGTGTTGCCTGCTTCGTCGATCTGAATGCACTCGCTCCCAGCAGGGCAGGGATCAGCGCCGGCGCAGTTGAGCCGGGAGCAGTAACCACCTTCAAAGCCCGTGGGGCCTTCGGGGCTCTCTGCGGGGATACAGATGTCGTTGGGGCCGCCGAGACACTGCGCATCGTCAGCGCAGGCATCACCAATGGCGGGTCCACCCATGCCACCACCGGCACCGGCCATACCGCCACCAGCGCCAGCCATACCGCCGCCAGCGCCGGCCATGCCACCGCCAGCGCCGGCCATACCGCCGCCCGCACCGGCCATACCGCCACCGGCGCCGGCCATGCCACCACCGGCACCACCAATGGCACCACCGGCACCGGCCATGCCACCAGCGCCACCCATACCAGCCTCACCGCCAGCGCCACCGATGGCACCACCAGCGCCAGCCATGCCACCGCCGTTGCCGCCCGTCACCAGGCCGCTGTCGGGCAGCTGCCGAGGCCGGCGGCCGTCACCACAGCTGTCGGACTCCTGGGACAACTGGCCATTGGTGCACAAGCCATCGACACACACACCGTCGAGTGACTGATCACCGTTCTCGAGGGTACAACAGAGGCCTTCGACCTCGTTGGCGCGGCCCTGGTTGAGCACGCATACATCAGCGCTCTCGCTCTCGGACTCACACCCGGTGAGGGTGGCTGCCGCGAGCAATAGCCCCGCTGTGAGCATTTTGTAGATGGGTCTCATATTGACTCCCCTGGCGGTGTCATAAGAGCTGCTGTCTAGACGAAACCCACATAGAAATACAAGGGCAGGTTGTTTCCATGCCTGACTCAAAAGCGATTGACAGAGGCCAGGAGGCCCTTCACCGTTGCGCCATGAAACTGCTCGTCTACATCTTGAAGGACTACCGCCGGGTGGAAGATCTCATCCTGGCCATGGTGGAGATGGGCATCACCGGCGCCACCTGTGTCGATGGTCGGGGCATGGGTCAGCTCATCGGTGAGATGCCCATCTTTGCCGCGCTGCGCGGGCTGTTTCCCGGATCCGCGGTGGACTCACACGTGGTCTTTGCCGCCGTGCCCGCCGACAAGGCCCACAGCGCCCTCGCCCTCATGACCCGCATCACGGGAGACGCCACCGCCGCAGGCGCCGGCGTGGCTTTCATGGTGCCCCTGGAAGGGTGGGTGGGCATCGCCCCCGAGATCACCTGATCCTCACCCCGCCTTGGGGATCCCTGCGGCAAGCACTTCTGCAATCTGAGCCACGGGCACCTTGCTCTGCCCGCCAGTGCTCAAATCCTTCACCTGAGCCAGCCCTTCGGCCACCTCGTCTGGGCCGAGCACGATGGCAAAGGGGATCTTCATCTTGTTGGCATATGCGAGCTGCTTCTTGAGCTTTGGCGTGCCGAGGAACACCTCGGCGTTGATGCCTTGATCCCGCAGCGTGCTCGCCAGGGTGTAGCTGTGGCTCACCATGCCGTCGTTGAAGTTGGTGATGAGCACCCGAGTGGGGCTGGGCCGCAGGGTCACCAGCTCCATCTCGATGAGGGCGGCGAGCAGTCGATCGACGCCGAGGCTGATGCCCACCGAGGGCATGGGCTGGTTGCCGTACATCGACATCAGGCCGTCGTAACGGCCACCGCTCATCACTGAGCCGATGTCTTCCATGCCCGTGAGGAAGGTCTCGTAGATGGTGCCGGTGTAGTAGTCCAGCCCTCGGGCGATGGACAAATCGACGGCCACCTGGTCGCTCAGGCCCTGTGCTTTGGCCAGGTCGAGGACCGTGGTGAGCTCCTCGACGCCCTTGAGCCCGGTCTCCACACCCTCGAAGAAGTCGCCGAGGGTCTCGGGATCACGGCTGAGGAAGTCGAAGACACTGTCGACGGCCTCTGCAGACAGCCCACACTCTTCAGCGAGCAGGCCGCGGACCTTGGCCTCGCCGATCTTGGGCAGCTTGTCGATGACGCGCAGCACTTCCAGGGCCGCCTCGCCCTGATCGAGGCCGAGCTTGTCGAAGAGCCCCGTGAGCAGCTTGCGGTTGTTGATGCGCAGCGTGAACTGTTCGACCCCGAGCGCCCGCAGCGTCGCCGCGCCCACGGCGAGGCACTCGGCGTCGGCCATCATCGAGTCGTTGCCCACGATGTCGACGTCGCACTGCATGAACTCGCGGTATCGCCCACGGCCCGGACTCTCCGCCCGCCACACCGGCGCGATCTGGTAGCGCTTGAAGGGCTTGGGCAGGTGGGGGTTCGCCGCAGCCACCCGGGCCAGGGGCACGGTGAGGTCGTAGCGCAGCGCCACGTCGCGATCGCCGTTGTCTTTGAAGCGGTACAGCAGCTTGTCGCCCTCGTCGCCGTACTTGCCCAGCAACACGCTGGAGTACTCCAGCGCCGGTGTCTGCAGCGGGCCGAAGCCGTACGACTCGAAGACCCGCGCTACAGCGTCGAGCATCTGCTGCTTGGGGCCCATGATGTCGGGCAGATAGTCGCGGAACCCCCGGAGCGTCTGGGGCTTGATCTTGCTCATGGTGCGTCCTTTGTAGCGGACGGCCGCCCTTCGGGCCGCCTGTAGCGGACGGTCATCGCCTGGCGGCGACAGCCTGTAGCGGACGGCTCGCCTCCGGCGAAACCTGTGGCGGACGGCCCTTTGGGCCTGTAGCCGGAGTTTCTTTCGAAGCTTCGAGCTGAGGCAGCCGTGGTCTCGACTACCGCGAACGCCCTATGCGCCCTGCCCTACCACTTTCGGCGTCAGCAGCACAGTGTTTCGAGAAGCCCACCACCCACATCAGACTCTCTAGAAAGCTACAGCACAGGCTGCCGGAGGCAGACTCGGCGTCCGCTACAGCTTTCGCCGAAGGCGAGGCGTCCGCTACAGACGGCGCGCAGCGCGGTCGTCCGCTACAGGCGGTGCCAAAGGCACGGCTGTCCGCTCAGACGTTCAAAGCGCGGCGCAGCGGCAGACGTAATCCTCGAGGCGGTCATGATTACAGTTGAGACGCTCGTCGTGCTGGCAGGTATCGTCTCGCTCGTTCCATGCGCCGACACAGAACGAGCCCCGGGCAGCGCAGAACTCTTCACAGCGGGTGCGGTTGCCTTCGCGCACCAGGATCTCGCAATAAGGCGTGCCACCCTCGGCGTTGCCTTCGCCGCACACACAGGTGCTGCCGTTGCGGCCGGGGTTGCAGGTGAGCGCCGTGAAGACCGAGCACTCGGGGGGTTGTTGGCAGGTGCCGTCGGCCTGACAGGTGCCCATGCCCTCGCACGGGGTACCCACGGCGGCGTTCTCGATGGTGGGCCCCGTACCTTCGATGCAGCCGTCGATGGTCTGACAGGGGCCAAGCACACGGGCCACCTCTTCAGGCTCGCCGGGTACGCAGACCGAAGGATCCATCGGATCGCGACATTCACCGAGGGCGGCACAGTTGCCATCACCTGCGGCGAGGGTGATTGCCCGACGCTCGCAGATCTCTTCTTCGCCTTCCTGACGCAAGGCGTAGACCGCCTCGGCCGCGCACATCACATCAGGGCACCGGGCGTCCGACTCGGCCACCTCGGCCATACCGGCAGGGCCACAGATGGCACAGAGCCCAAGGTAGTCACCGGGCTCGCAGGGGCCGTCGGGCACACCGCCCATCCCCATTGGCGCACCGCCCATGCCAGGATCACCGCCAAAGCCTGGCGTGCCACCCATGGGATCACCACCAAAGCCTGGCATGCCGCCGGGCTGGCCACCGAAGCCCGGGTCGCCCCCCATCGGTTGACCGCCGAAGCCTGGTGAACCGCCTGCGGGCTGACCGCCAGCACCCGGCGGCTGGACCACGGGCACATTGCCTTTGAGATCATCTTCGGTGGAGCCTGCGTCGGCGTCGATGGGCACCGCCGTAGCGCAGCCACCAAGCGTCATTGACGCGGTGAGCATTGCCCACAGTGTGACCGCATAAGCTCGGCGTTGGGAGAAGGGGTATGACATCGGAAGCACAGTGTGGTGGGTCGGGGTGTCTCTTGCAAGTCTCTGGTCTGCAGAGTCGATCTCTGACACCATAATTTGCTTTTTGTCACAGCACTTTGTGTTCCACCTACATGACCGTATAGAGAGCGACCCCATGTCGTCGACCCGTCCCATGACCCTCACCGAGAAGATCCTTTACGCTCACGCTGTGCGGCCGCCCACAGGGGGGCTCAAACCCGGCGACATCGTGCGCATCAAGGTCGACTGGACCATCGCCAGTGAGCTGGCCTGGAACGGTATGGACAAGACCTACCAGGCTCTGGGGCGGCCGAAGATTCACGATCCGAAGCGGTTTTATCTGGCCATCGATCACACCGTCGATCCGGTCACGCTCATCGAAGATCCCCGGGCTCAGAAGCTCACGGAGCTCTCTCGCGACTTCGCCAGAGAGAGCAAAATCGAGCACTTCTACGACGCCAACGAGACGATCCTGCACACCAAGTTCTATCGAGATCTCGTGCAGCCAGGTCAGGTGGTCCTCGGGGCCGACAGCCACACCTCGAGCCACGGCGGTCTCGGCGTCTTCGCCATCGGCCTCGGCGGCGCCGACATCACCGTGGCCATGGTCCTCGGTGAGTCGTGGATCGAGATCCCTGAAGCCATCTCCGTGAACTACACCGGCCGGTTGCCTTTTGGCTTCAGCGGCAAAGACGTCATCTTGAAGACCCTCGGAGCCCTGGGTCGCAACACTGTGGCCTTCGAGCGCTCGGTGGAGTACCGCGGTGAGGGGGTGAAGGACTTCAGCACCGACACCCGCTTCGCCATCGCCAACATGACCGCCGAGTTCGGCGGGCTCAACGGCATCTTCGAAGCCGACGAGCAGGTGGCCCGCTGGCTCGCCCGGCGCCCCGAGAGCCACCGCGGCGAGGCCCGGTTCTTCAAGGCCGACGAGGGGGCCCACTACGTCGAGCAGTTCACCATCGACCTCGACACCCTCGAGCCTCAGGTGGCCAAGCCGTTCTCCCCCGACAACGTCTATGCCCTGAGCGAGGTGAAGGGCATGTCGCTCGACGGCGCCTTCATCGGCGCCTGCACCACCACCGAAGAAGAGCTCGTGCTCGGGGCCCTGGTGCTCGAGAAGATGCTCGCCGCGGGGCACACCCCCGTCGATTGCAAGAACCGCCTCGTCATCCCCGGTGACTTGTCGATTCAGGCCAACCTGAAGGCCCACGGCCTGTGGTCGGTGTACGAGCAGGCGGGCTACCGGGTCGGCGTGCCTGGGTGCTCGATGTGTCTTGGAGTGGCCAGCGAGAAGGCGGCCCCTGGCGAGGTGTGGCTGAGCAGTCAGAACCGCAACTACGAGAACCGCATGGGCGCAGGCTCCCTCGCCCATCTGGCCTCAGGGGCCACCGTCGCCGCTTCGTCGCTGTCGATGAGCGTCTCTGATCCACGGCCCTGGCTCGAGCAGATCGATCAGGATCGATACAACCAGATCCTGGGCCGTTCCGGCGCGGTGAACATCCCTGAGATCCGCAGCGCCGAGGCCACCCCGGTGGAGCCCCCTGTGGCTCAGTCATCGACGCAGGCCGAGGCCAGCGCCGAGGCGCCGGCCAGTGTTGCCGCGAAGATCCACCGGTTCGGTGATCACATCGACACCGACGCCATCATCCCCGGCGAATTCTGTCACCTCACCGCCCTCGAAGATCTCGGCGCAAAGTGCTTCCACTACGTGGCGCCAGGCTTCGCTGATCGGGTGAAGGCCGGGCAGTCCGTGGTGGTGGCCGGTACGGGCTGGGGCACTGGCTCGAGCCGGGAGCAGGCTGTGTGGGCCCTCAAGGGGGCCGGCGTGCAGGTGGTGGTGGCCCGCAGCTTCGCCTTCATCCACAAGCGCAACCTCGTGAACGAGGCCCTGCCCTACCTCGTGCTCGACGACGACGCGTTCTATGAGAAGGCCGTCGACGGGGCCGACATCTCTGTCGATCTGGCTCAGGGGCAGGTCACTGTCGATGGGGCAACCTTCCAGGCTCAGCGCCCTTCGTCCATGGTGCAGTCCATGCAGAAGGCTGGCGGCATCGTGAGCGCCATCAAAGCCCACGGCGACGCGGTCTTCGAGCAGCTCACCGCTTGAACTCTCGACGGAGGCTCATCGAGTAGCACGCTCACAGTCTTCCACTGCCTCGTCAGACATACCCCAACATCGGTAGCGCGGATTCAGGTCGTACCCGAGGTCGGCCCCCCATGCGTAGCAGTCGTCCATTCTGTCCATGGGTGCGCGCTCACGTTTGCAGTCTGCCCACCACTGAGCATACTCGGCGATGGCGATGTCTTCACATGCGCGCTGATCTGCGAGAGCAGTCTCAATACACGCGTCAAATGCTGGCGTCAGGTCGATGGTCTCAGGCACAGAGTCCCAGTGAGGGCATTCGAGGCGGCAACTGTCGACCTTTGACCTAGAGACTTCGAGGCACTCTTCATATGTACTGCCAAACGCCAGGCATTCGAGACGAGCCACTCTGCCAATGACTCTGCACGCGTAATCACAGCGAATGGACAGGTCGAGCAATTCTTGTGTCTCAATATATTCGCAGTATTGAGAAATGCAGTCCTGCCTGAATTTTTCAACATCATCTTCACATTCACTCTGTGAGCTGCCAGAACGAATACAAGTATCGAAGTGTGCCTTTGACTTGGATGTGCAGTCTTGAGAGCACGATTGAGTGGTGACATTGGTATGTGAGGGGATTCTTTTGCGAAGCTGTCTTCTATTGATTGCAGAAGAGATCGACGATGTGAAGTTCGAGTCCTCAATTGAGGCCTCAAATTCTTGATGGCATCCCAATAACGAAATGAAAATAGCAGGAAATATCCCCCACCTTAGCGCATACAAAACAGATAGCCCCCGTTTTTGATGACTGCGAATGGTCTGTACTTTAGAGGGGCTGCGTCGAGAAATTGTCTCAGGCGTTTGATTGAAGAGTGCTTTTCGATCTCGGTCGAGGCAGGTAGGGGAAGGCGAGGTCAGACGCTCAGAGATGGCGCATGATGTATCTTCTCGCGGGGGTTGCCTTCAGGGGCTTGATTGCCCTCAGGGGATCTTGCCGTCGAGCAGGACCTCGACGCCGCTGCCACCGGCCATGACAGGCTTGGCTGCCTTGCCGATCACGTCACCGGAGGTCTTGCTGATGGCGTCGCCGTCGGCGTCGACCCGGGCGGAGATGCGCAGGCTGCCAGCAAGGGCGCTGCCGGGGAACATCAAATCAGTCGAGGTGATCTCGAACTCGAGGGGGAACTGATCGGCGCCGGTGACGGCGATCTTCTTGGCGGCGAGCAGGCTGCCCTTCTGGCCCTCGCCGGCGTCTTTGCGCACGATGATGAAGAGGGTCTTTCCGGCGGTGACGCCGGCCTTCACCGTGTCATCGAGCTTGATGGTGCCCTTCACCGGGCCCTGGGCCCCAGCGGGCTGGCTGCCAGCGGCCCCTGTGGGGGGATGTCCTGCGGGCATGGCCCCCTTGGGCGGGTGGCCGGCGGGCATGGCAGGCTGGCTACCAGCGGCAGGCTTTGCCGCGGGCTGGCTGCCCGGCGCTGCTGCAGGCTGGCTGCCCGGCGTACCACCGGCAGGCACCTGAGGCACGGTCTTCGGGGCGTTGGGCTGACGGACCTTGGCCTGCTGGGCCGGCGCCGGGGAGGGGGTGTCGGTCTTCGTCGGGGCGCCGGTCTCTTCCTTCTTGCCACAAGCGCTCAGGGCCATGGCCAGGGCTGCGGTGGCTACAAGTGCCCCGCGGGTGCGCGTCGTCATCTTCATCACCTTCATGCGTCGTCGTCGCCGATCTGCTTGCGCAGCCGGGCCAGTCGGGCCTGAGTCTCCGGATCGTCGGAGAGCTCGGGCAGATCTTCTTCGTCCGAGGCGAGGGCCCCACGCTTGCGCCAGAGCAGCACGGCGATGCCCAGCACACCACCACCGAGCACGAAGGGCAGGATGGGCACCAGGCCCGTGAGCCAGGGCTGGGGCGGGGTGCGGATGTCGTCGCCGTAGCGCTCTTGCAGCAGCTGGAGCACCTCTTCTTTGCTCTTGCCTTCGCTCAGCCAGATTTTGATCTCCCGGCGGACTTCAAAGGCCTTCCCGCTGGTGCAGGTGAGCAGGGTCTTTCCTGGGCAGAACGGGCTCTTGAGCTGATCAGCGAGTTTGCTGGCGAGGCGGTTGGCCTCGGTCTCGTCGAGGCTGCCTGCGGCAGGGGCGGGATCTTGCGCCTGCGCCGCAGGCATCCACGACACTGCGGCCGTGGCGCACATCGCCACCATGCACAACATCGTGATCCAACGGGGGAGCATCTGAGGCTTCAGGCCAGCGGTCTCTCTCATCCCATCCTCGTGTCGTCGCCCCGTACAGGGCGGATTGGCGCATCAACATACTGGCTGCATGCGGCAAGGTCGAGTCAGGAGAGACAACGGGGCAGGTCGATCGGTCGCCAGGGCAGAGGCCGCCCTGGCTCGATCAGCGACGAACGTCGAGGTAGGCGAGCACTTTGGCCACACCCTGATCATACTGGGCGAGCCATGTTTCGAAGTAGGTGCCATCACCAGCTTCGGCTGCGTAGCGCAGCCCGCAAGCGGCCCGCTCTGCCACCCAGAAGGCACCACCGGCGGCTTTTTGCTCCAGGGCTGTTGCTTCCTGGGCAAGGGCTGGCAGGTTCCAGGTGGTGATGGCCTGTCGCATCGCCACAGAGCCTTGAGAGAGGGCCGTGGCGGTGGCGCGCACTGTGTCCTTGAAGAAGTTGCCGGCGCCGACGAATTGCCCGTTCTTCATGGCGTAATCGAGGGCTTTGAGGGCCTCCGAGTTCTCGTAACGGATGCGCTCGAGGATCAGATCTCCCTCTTGCACGTCGTTGTCACGGGCCATCATGAGCAACAAGAACGAGAGCAACTCCACCTTCCAGAACCCCATGTTCGAGCTGGAGCCCTTCATCTTGTGGGCGGCCTCTTCAATGGCGTGATTGTCGCCTTCAGTGATGCCGGCGAGGAGAGACTCGAGCTGATTGGGGGTGTCGTCGACGTAGATCTCGACGAGGTCTTGCACAAACTCCTCGTCACCGTCAGTGACCTGGAGAATCTGCTCGAAGTCCACAGGACAGGGCACAGGCTCAGTCATGGCGTTCGCCGTCCGCTCGCCCCCCTGAAGTTTTGCCAGACTCACTGATCTGCTCCTCGAGATCTGCCTCTACATCATCTGTATCGGCAGTTGTCTCCAGGACCTTTTGCCCATTTGTATGTGTCTGGCCGTCAGCAGCGTACACCATACCCCACAAGCGCCGCATCTCGGAAAATACGCCCGCCACCATGCTCAGCTCTCCGTGATCGGGGTTGGCCCGAGTCATCAAACGCCTGAAACGGCGCACGAAGTTGTCTGGTGTTCGTCCTGGCGGGTATCCGGTGAACTCACAGACCGAGGTCACGTGGTCAAAGAAACCATCCCGAGCTTTGGCAGAGGCACGGGGGGCTTCAGGGGGGGTCACTGGCGCACCCACCTGCCCCGATTTGGGACGCCCGAGTTCATAAGCGAGCAGGGCCACGGCATGACTGAGGTTCATCGAAGGGAACTGCTTGGACGTGTGAATGCGCACGAGGGCATCACAGCGGCTCTTCTCAGCGGTGGTCATCCCGGATCGCTCGGTGCCGAAGACCACAGCCACGTGCTCGCCCTCGGCGAGGTGCTCGGTCAACGTGGTCACGGGCCACTCCGGCGGTGCGTCGGGATCGCGGGGTCGGCGGCTGGTGCCCAGCACGCGATCACAGTCGGCGATGGCCGAGGGCAGATCTGCATGCCACTGCACCTGGATCACCTCCACGGCGCCGCTGGAGAACCAGTAGAGATCCTCATCGGAGAGGTGGCTTCGATCTTCGGTGACTACACGGACCGACTGCAGATCGAAGTTCGCGGCGGCTCGAATCACGCTGCCCACATTGCGCACGTCGGTGGGGTGGCAGAGCACGATGTGTCCGTTGATCATCTCGCAGAGGCTTTCTTTTATGTGTTCTTGAGCATGTGCCAGGTCACCCCGGCGGCGATGCCGCCCATGGTGGCCAGGATCACCCCCACCCAGAACCACAGACGCCCTCGCCCTGAAGAGGTCGCCTCTTCTTCTTCCGGTGGTGGATCTGGTGGCTCGGGGAGGGTCTCCGGCGCGGGGATGAGTGCAGGTCGCGCCGGGGCGGGCTCGGGGCTCTGATCGAGGGACTCGTCCACTCGATACTCTGGTGGGGCGTTGAGAGAGATCGACTCGAAGGGCACATAGCCCGTCTCGTCTTCCTGGTGCACCTCGGCGCCTTCCTGAGGAATGTTGTGCGATCCTGTCGCAATGGCGCCGGCGCTCAACTGCCCGCGGATCATCTCGAGCTGTCGACAGACGGTGAGGGCATCTGAGGGTCGATCGTCGCGGTGCTTGGACAAAAGGTCGAGCACCAGGGCCTCGAGTGACTCTGGCAGACGCTTGTTCGGGGGCAGCAGCTGGTTGGGCGGGATCACCGCATCTTGAATGATCGAGGTCACGGTGCGCCCGCTCACCCGCCGCCGGGTGAGGGCTTCGTACAAGATCACCCCGAGGCTGTAGAGATCAGAGCGCCCGTCGAGCTCGTCGCCGAGGCATTGCTCCGGCGACATGTAGCGCAGGGTGCCGAACAGGCGTTCCTGCTCGTCACGGGGCTCGGCGTCGAGCATGGCGGCGATGCCGAAGTCCACGAGCTTCATGCGCCACGCGACGCCGTCGAGATCGTCTTCCCGGGCCTCGAGGTACACATTGTCGGGTTTGAGATCCCGATGCACGATGTGCTCGGCATGGGCTGCAGACAAGGCGTGGGTGATCTCGATGGCGATGGGCAGGATCTCTGACGGATCCATTGGTGCCTTCGCGCGGAGCAGCTGTTTGAGGGTCTGGCCTTCGAGCAGCTCCATGGCGATGTAGGCCGTGCGACCGTCGGCGGTGATGTCAGCGTCGAAGATGGTCACCACATTGGGGTGACTCAGCCGGGCAGCGGCGATGGCCTCGTCTTGAAACAGCCGGCGCTGTAGCGGGCTGGCGTAGAAGCGGGGGAACAGCACCTTGAGGGCGATGTCGTCGCCCACGAGCATGCGGCGCGCCCGGAACACCATGCCCATGCCGCCGATGCCCAGGATCTCTTCGATGTCGTACTTGCCGTCGATCTCACGGCCCACCCAGTCTTCCGGCGGATCACCGGGCTCGGGCATGACCTGACCACACGAGCCGCAGTGGGTGAGATCGCTGGAGACCCGGTGGCCACACTTCGGGCACGGTACCCAGGAGGGCCCGCCGCTCACGGTCATGGGTGCACCTCGGGGATCAGGCAAAGGGAAGGTTGAGCTGGTCGTGGGTGTTTCAATTCGGTGGATTCTGGCATGATGTTTTGCCCCTTGAACAGGGGGTAAGCAGAAACAACCCTTTGGCGCTGAACACCTTTGCAGACCGACACCCCACAGACCGTCGAAGATCCACGCTGCCCGGTCTGTAGCTGCGCCCTCGATCCAGAGATGACCGTATGTCCGGCCTGTGGATACGACCTCAGGATGGCCAACGGGCCTTTTGCCGACGAGGCGTTGCTGGAGCGACGATACCGCATCGACGGCGAGGTGGGTCGCGGTGGCATGGGGGTGGTCTACAAGGGCACTGATCTCACCTTGAGTCGCCCGGTGGCCATCAAGGCGGTTCGTCAGGCCGACGCCGATCCGCAGACGCTCTCCCGATTCATCCGCGAAGCGCGGGCCCTGGCGGCGGTGGAGCACCCCGCTCTGGTGCCGGTCTATGCCGTAGGCAGCCAGGACGGCGCGTACTACCTAGTGATGAAGTTCATCGAGGGCAACACCCTCAAGTCGTTGCTCAAGCGCCGGGGCAGCCTCACGGTGAAGGAGACCCGCAAGATCATCGACACGGTGTGTGATGCCTTGGGGGCGCTGCACCGTGGCAAGTTGATCCACCGCGACATCAAGCCTGGCAACATCATGGTGCAGCCCGATGGCCGTGTCGTGGTGATGGATCTGGGCATTGTGAAGTCGGTGGACGACAACACGAACACCACGGCCCTGGCCCTGGGTACACCCAAGTACATGGCCCCGGAGCTGCTCACGGGTCACAAGGTCGACGGCCGCGCTGATCTCTACAGCCTCGGTGTGGTGGCTTTCGAGGCCCTCACGGGTCGGGTGCCCTTCGACGGCCCCACCCCCATGGCGATCCTGTTCAAGCAGGCCCACGAAGAGCCCCCGAGCCTCGAAGCAGAGATGCCTCAGATCCCCAAGAGCCTGTCTCGGGCGGTGGATCGGGCGCTTTCGAAAGATCCAGAGGCGCGCTGCCGCACGGCGATGCAGTTCGCCGATGAGGCCAACGCCCCGGAGCCGGAGCCGGAGCCCGAGAAGAGCAAGGTGGGCCTGTGGCTTGCCCTGCTGGTGCTCGTCGGTGCACTGGGCGCCGGGGGCTGGTGGTGGAGCCAGCAACCCGATGGCCCGGGACCCGAGGGTGGTCAGGTCAACAACGGGGGTGCAAGCACCACGGGCTCATCTGATCTGCCCACTGGGCAAAACCCCCCAGGTGATGCGGACTCGAAGCAGAACATGGTGCCGACCGGGTCAGATGCCATGGTCATGGACGTCATCTCCGTGACTGAGGCCGACGCCGGCGCTCAGGTCGGCGCCCAGCGTGATGCTGCCGTTGAGCCACCAGAGGCTGACGCCCAACCCAAGGCCAAGATCAACCGGCCGGAGCCTGCACCTCGAGTGACCATCACCGTCAACAGCACGCCGAACGGGGCTGAGGTCTTCGAAGGCAGCCGATCCCTGGGTCGGACGCCGTTCACCCTGAAGCGCAGGAAGTCGAGCAAGACCCTCACCTGGAAGGTCAAGCGCCGGGGGTACACCGATCGCACGGTTAAGGTTAAGCTGAGCGAAAGTCAGGTCTTGAAGGTCAAGCTCAAAGAGATGTTCGAGCTGCTGCCCTGAGACCCTTCCTCGTGCATTGCATGTCTGTGAGCTTCATGTCGTTTCGCATCGTCATCGTCGCCCTTTGTCTCTGTGTCGCCGGTCTTTCTGGCGCTCTGGCTCAAGGTGAGCAGGCGCCCCCTGCAGATCAGGCCCGGGCGCTGAGCCTGAAGGCGGCGCAGGCCTTCAAGGCCAAGAACTTCGCCGAAGCGCTGGAGATGTTTCAGCAGGCCAACGCGCTGGTGCCTCACCCCAACCTCGAGGTGAACATCGGTCGATGTTTCGAGGCGTTGGGGCAGCCCGAGCAGGCCCTTGCACATTGCCGAGCAGCCCTCGAGGCGCCCAACGTACCTGCCCCCACGGCTCAGGCCGCCCGTAAGTGTGTCGCCCGAGCAGACGACACGCTCAAGCGTCCGATCCTGGAGCTGAACACGACCCCCGTCGGGGCCACGGTCTACATCGACGGCCGCCGCATGGGTCGCACTCCGTGGCGGGGGATCATCATGCCGGGCAAGCACGTGCTCGAGCTCGATCTCGAGGGCTACGCTCACGTCAAGAAGCCCATCGTCGCCGAGCGGGGGCAGACCTATAACTTCAAGTTCAACCTCGACGCCGCGGAGCAGGGGGCGCTGCTCACCCTCGACAGCAACCCTCAGGGGGCCGAGGTCCTCCTCGACGGCCAGCCTGTGGGTGTGACGCCCCTACAAGGTCTGCAGCTTGAGAGCCGCACCTATCAAGTCGAGCTGCGTCGACCGGGCTATGCCGCTCAGATCTTCACCATCAACTTGCCCGATGGTGGGGCCGTGGAGCGCAGAACGGTCCTGGTGCCTCTCGATCGCCGCATCGGTGGCGCCCATGGCCGGCCTGGGTGGCCCGGGTGGGCCCTCGTAGGCCTCAGCGCCGTGGCTGTGAGTGTGGGGGCGTGGTCCGGATCTCAAGCCCTTGACGCCCGTCAGGATGCAGACGAGCTGGCCCGCACCAGCGGCGCCGCCGTCGATCGGGCGCAATACGACAGCCTCGTGAGCGATATGGAGAACAGCCGCATTCTCTCGGACGCGATGTTCATCACCGCCGGGGTGGCTGCTGCGGGCGCTGTGGCCTGGTTCCTCTGGCCTGAAGGGGACGACACCCCCGTTCAGCGGAGCGCGCCGGTGAACAGCAACCCCGA
Source organism: Bradymonadia bacterium (assembly GCA_046290225.1). GTDB lineage: Bacteria > Myxococcota_A > Bradymonadia > UBA7976 > UBA1532 > JBKAGE01. The sequence continues at coordinate 519,368 of JBKAGE010000035.1, forward strand.
CGAGCCGGCGTTCGAGCCTGAGCCCCGGGGAGCTTGGTGAGGTGCATGGCTGGCGACGGCCGTGCTTGGGCGCGGCCGGTGCGGCACCCATTCAATCCGCACATTACACCGAGCGTAAGGGCTCGGCTTGAGGGGCGCCTCCTCGAAGCCCAGGCGGCGATAGAGCGCAATGGCGGGCTTCAAGATGTTGCTCGTCTCCAACTCCACTTCATGGGCCTCCGCGGTCTCGGCCCAGGCCAGAGCCGCCTCCAGCAGGCTGCGGCCTATCCCTCGACCTTGCCAGGCCTCGTCCACCCCCATCTTGGCCAGCTCATACACGCCAGGGCCGTGAGGCATCATGGCGCAGGTGCCCACCGCCACACCGTCGTGCACCGCGAAGAAGATCTCGCCTCCGGGATCGATGATGTGGCGTTGTGGATCCCCGAGGATCTCCAGATCCCGTGCTTCTGGCTCGAAGTGGGCGTTGAGCCATGCCAGCGTCAGGCGCTCGAAGTCCGGCGCCCGCTCGGGCGTGAAGAGCTCGACCTCGGGCGGGGCGCGGTGGGCCGTGGCGTCCCGTACACGGGCCACCAGATCGCGACGCTCCAAGGCACTCTCCGTGGCGGTCATTGCTGAGATCAAATCAGCGCCCTCACCCATCAGAGTCTCCAGAGCAGAGATCATGTCACCCCAGAACGGGCGTAGGTGCTGACACATCACTTCGCCTTCTTCGGTGAGTCGGAGCAGCGTGCGTCGCTCATCCGCAGGATCCTTCCCCGTATTCACGAGGCCACGCTCTCGAAGCTGACGGCTCTGAGTGCTCACCGCGGCGTGGGTCACCCGCAGGTGGGCAGCGGCGTCGCTCACCGTGAGCGGGCCCTTGGCATCGAGCAGCCTGAACAAAGGGAACCAGCGCGGCTCGAAGCCGACGTCCGCCTGAGCGTAGAGGGTGGCGCTGCTCTGCATCAGCACGTCGCTGAGCCGCCGCAGTCGGCTGCCGAGGGCGATGAGACCCAGAGAGCGAATGTAGTCGTCAGGTGTGGTCATTGTGCGTCCTCCGTGTGCTCTACGAAGTTAGTCACTATGTTTACGTAATCAAGTTACGTTTTTGGGGGCATGGGCCAGAACCATGCACCTGATTCTCACAACACCACGAGACCGAAGGGCTTTTGTCGCTGCGGTGAGCGTTGCGCCTGTGGTGGTCACGTCGTCGACTAAGAGCACATCTGCGCCTTCGAGCCGAGCCGTGGCATCAAATGCCCCCTCGACGTTGGTCAGCCGACGTGCGAAGTCACAGGCCGCTTGAGGCGATGTCTGGCGTACACGCTTCAACTGACCTTGGGGCACCCCCAGCGTGCGGGCCACCTTCGAGGTGAGGCCGGCAGTGAGGTCGAACCCGCGGCGCTTCACCCGTTGGCGATGCCCGGGGATCCCCACCACCCTGTCAGGCGGGTCAAGGCGCAAACCTTCGGGGATCTCTTCAACCATGCGCTTCATGAGCATGCCCCACCCACCGATCCGCTGGTCGTATTTCAGCCTGCGGATCAGCGAGCGCAGGGCGCCCTCATATGCGCCGGTCGACCATGTGAGATCCCCAGATGAAGAGACGGGCTCCAGAGGCCTCGAGGGCATCAGTCGGTGGCAGAGGGTACACAGAGGCCCCCACCCCAAGGGGGAGGCGCAGTGCAGACACTGGCCGGGCCAGAGGGTGGTCATCAGGGTGGCGAGGGGGTGTTCCATATCGATCTCCTCCAGCAGTCGTGAGGAGATGTGTCAGAAGCCGTTGATGTACCGCTCGGGGCTCTCAGTTCCACCCTGAAATCAGGGGGAAGCATCGGCTCGATCAACATGATAAGGTACGCCGCCAAATGTGGCCCCAAAGGAGCCCGGACCATGCTTGATCTCCGCCAGCTCTCTCGTGATGCAGAGGCTTTTGTTCAGCAGCTGACCCGTCGAGGCGAGGGCCTCGATCTCAGCGAAGTCGTCGCCCTCGACGCCGAGCGGCGGTCCCTGATCCAGTCCAGTGATGCCCTGCGGCATCGGCAAAAGGAAGCCCAGAAAGCCATGGGCAAGGCCGACAAGCAGAGCGAGGCCTTCATCCAGTTCCGCGAGGAGATGAAGGCGGTCTCGAACGAGATCAAAGAGTCCGCAGAGCGCCTGCGCGCTGTAGAGGAGCAGCTCAAGGGCTTCATGATGCAGCTGCCCAACGTGCCCGCTGCAGAGTGTCCCGACGGCAAGGACGAGTCCGAGAACGTGGTGGTGAGCCACTGGGGCGAGAAGCCGGCCATGGACTTCGAGCCCAAGGCCCACTGGGACGTGGCCGAGGGCCTCGGGATCCTCGACTTCGAGCGGGGCACCAAGATCACGGGCGCCCGATTCACGGTCTACAAGGGCCTCGGCGCCCGCCTCGAGCGTGCGTTGATTCAGTTCATGCTCGATCTGCACACCGAAGAGGGTGGCTACACCGAGATCCTGCCGCCGTTCCTGGTGAGCGAGGACTCGATGCTCGCCGCGGGGCAGTTCCCCAAGTTCCGGGAAGACGCTTTCGAGACTGCCAAGGACGGCTTCGTGCTGGTGCCCACGGCAGAGGTGCCCCTCACCAACCTGCACCGGGACGAGATCCTCACCGCGGAGCAGTTGCCGGTGCGCTATGCCGCCTACACGCCGTGCTTCCGTCGTGAGGCGGGCAGCCACGGCCGGGACACCCGCGGTCTCATCAGGCAGCATCAGTTCCAGAAAGTGGAGCTCTACCACTTCTGCAGCCCCGAGGACTCCGTCGCCGAGCACACGCACCTGCTCAAGTGCGCCGAAGAGGTCCTGCGACGCTTAAACCTGCACTACCGCGTCGTCGATCTGTGCACGGGTGATCTCGGCTTCGGGGCCAACCGGACCTACGATCTCGAGGTGTGGTTGCCGGGCATGCAGGCGTATCGCGAGATCAGCTCCTGCTCGAACTGCGGTGACTTCCAGGCGCGGCGGGCGGCGATCCGTTACCGCGCTCCCGACGCGAAGAAGCCGGTGCTGGTGCACACCCTCAACGGTTCCGGCCTCGCTGTGGGCCGTACGGTGGTGGCCATCCTCGAGAACTACCAGCGCGCTGACGGCTCGGTGGAGATCCCCGAGGCGCTGCGCCCCTACATGCGGGCCGACGAGATCCCTGCCCCTTGAGAGGGTGGCTTCCCAGGCCCTTCTTTCGAGGGGGCTGTGGATAAAAACGCATCAGGTGTCATTAGACCTGTTGACTTGCCAGTGGGGGTCCGCTAAAAACCGCTTCGCTCGGTGGCCGGGCATGTAGATGGCTACATGCGGAGGAGTGGCCGAGCGGTTTAAGGCGGCGGTCTTGAAAACCGTTGTGGGTTCACCCCCACCGTGGGTTCGAATCCCACCTCCTCCGCCAAACTCAAATCATCCCGACACAAAATGTGGTCGAGGTGATCAGGTTCATTGACAGCTCGAAGATCGACGTTTTAAACGTCTGATCGAACATTGAGCGCCCCGTAGGGCCGCTTCGAGAGAAGCGACTTTGCACGATGGAGAGATGGCCGAGTGGCTGAAGGCGCTCCCCTGCTAAGGGAGTAAGGGGTTTGAAGCCCCTTCGAGGGTTCGAATCCCTCTCTCTCCGCCCTGTTTTGCACTCGTAGCTCAGCTGGATAGAGCATCGGTCTACGGAACCGAGGGTCGCAGGTTCGAATCCTGCCGAGTGCGCAAAGCCCAACCCCACAAGGGTTCGGGCTTTTTTTGTGCGAAGTTGCCCATCTCATTGGGACCTACACCGCTCATGTCCGATCACCACCATACCGCCGAAGATCAGGCTCTCGATGATCATCACTGGATGGGCATCTGCATCGCCGACGCACAGCGTGCCGCTGAGCTCGGTGAAGTGCCGGTGGCCGCCATCGTGGTCAGCGAAGGTCGCATCATCGGTCGGGGGTACAACCTCAGAGAGTGTACGGGTGATCCCACCGCGCATGCGGAGATCGTCGCCCTGAGAGACGCCGCTCGAACCGTCGGGTTCTGGCGTGTGCTCGACAGCACCCTCTATGTCACCCTCGAGCCCTGCCCCATGTGTGCAGGGGCGCTGGTCAACAGTCGGGTCACCCGCCTCGTGTACGGGGCACCTGATCCAAAGGCCGGCGCGGTGGACAGCCTCTACTCGATCACCACTGATCCTCGGTTGAACCATCGACTCGAGGTGTTGGGTGGCGTACGAGAGGCTGAGTGTGCCGAGCTGCTTCGGGCCTTCTTCAGGGCACGACGCGGCAAAAAGCGCAAAGCCGTCCGGCGTGAGCCGGACAGCTCGAAGCCGACGAAGGCATAGCCTGAGGAGCGAAGAGTTGACCGAAGGTTGGCGGAGCGCTCAAACGGCACTGCGCAAAGCCGTCCGGCGTGAGCCGGACAGCTCGAAGCCGACGAAGGCATAGCCTGAGGAGCGAAGAGCTGACCGAAGGTCGGCGAAGCGCTCAGATAGCACTGCGCTCAAACGGCACTGCGCAAAATCAGACAAAACGTCGATCAGACGCCCAAGTGACAGCTCCCGAGGAGAGGTGACCGAGAGGCCGAAGGTGCTTGACTCGAAATCAAGTGTGGGTTTACGCCCACCGTGGGTTCGAATCCCACCCTCTCCGCTCCATTTCTAGCTGTGATTCATGGCGTCAAATCTCGATTGGAGAGGTGACCGAGAGGCCGAAGGTGCACGACTGGAAATCGTGTGTGCCCTAACCGGGTACCGAGGGTTCGAATCCCTCCCTCTCCGCTGAGTGTGTATGGCCCTTCGGGGCTATGCGCAACTCCTACTGCCGTGTATATTGCACAGCAGTTTATGACGGCCGGGCCCGATGGTCGGAGCCCGTGAACTCCGCCAGGGCCGGAAGGCAGCAACGGTAGCGGATCCTCCGGGGTGTTGGGTCCGGTCGTCGACCAATCTCTCGCGGTGATGCCCGCCCCCTCAGGGCGTCACCCACCCACGACTTCTGCCCCAAGGTAGAAGTGTCAGCTCAGGGGCATGGTCAGTGTCCTATCTGGTCCTCGCCCGAAAATGGCGACCCACCACATTCGACGATGTTGTCGGTCAGGGTCATGTCACCCAGACCCTCAAAAACGCCATCGAGCGCGACCGAGTCGCCCATGCGTTGCTGTTCACCGGCAGCCGGGGCATCGGCAAGACCTCGTGTGCCCGGATTCTCGCCAAGGCGCTCAACTGCGTGAAGGGGCCCACCCCCAACCCGTGCGGTGAGTGCCCTTCCTGCGTCGAGATCACTGGGGGCCACTCCGTCGACGTCTTCGAGATCGACGGTGCGAGCAACAACAGCGTCGAGCAAATCAGAGAGATCAGAGAGTCGGTGAAGTTCTTGCCCACCCACGGCAAGAAGAAGATGTACATCATCGACGAAGTGCACATGCTCTCTACGGGTGCCTTCAACGCGTTGTTGAAGACCCTCGAAGAGCCGCCTGCCCACGTCACCTTCGTGCTCGCCACCACCGAGCCTCACAAGATCCCCGAGACGATCTTGTCGAGGTGTCAGCGCTTCGACTTCAAGCGCATCCCCGAGCGGGCCATCGCCGAAGCATTGCAGCGCATCACCGAGGCCGAGGGTGTCTCTGTGGAGATGCCTGCGCTGCACCAGATCGCCCGGGAGGCCGAAGGGGGCATGCGAGATTCGCTCTCGCTCCTCGACCAGGTCATCAGCTTCTGCGGCACCGAGATCACCACCCAGCAGGTCCGTGAGGTCTTGGGTGTTGCTGATCGTGGTCTGTTGCACACCCTCGTCGGCGCCCTCATCGCCGCCGATGGTCGAGCGGCGCTGCAGATCATCGACGAGCTGTTCCAGTTCGGCATCGATCTGCAGAAGTTCACCGGTGAGCTGCTCAAGTACATTCGTGATCTGATGGTGGTGCGCATCTGTGATGATGCCCCACGCCTCGTCGACCAGACCGAAGACGAGATCGATCACATGCGCCAGCTCGTGGGCGAGATCGATCCCGCCCGCATTCACCGACTCTTCAATGCGCTGCTCAAGGGCGCCGAAGAGATCAGCCGGTCGCCGTATCCCAAGCTCGTGCTGGAGATGACGACGCTGCGCATCTGTCATCAGGGTGCCACCTTGCCCCTCGCTGATGTGCTCAAGGGCCTCGAACGTCTGGAATCTCGCCTCGACGAGATGCCTGAGGGCGGTGGATCTCACAGTGGCGGATCTCACAGTGGCGGATCTCATGGAGGGACCGCTGGCGGCGGTGCCCACGGTGGTCCCACAGGTGCACTCGGCATGCAGGCCCACGCCTTGGAGCCGCAGGCGCCGACGCCTGAGCGTCCTGCACCTGAGCGCTCTGCGCCACAGGCCACGCCTGCGCCTTTGCCGACTCCAGCGCCTTCGGCAAATGCCGTGGCTGCTGTGAACGAAGAGAGCGAGATCAGCGCCTTTGACCGGGTGGCTGCCCTGGTGGATCAGGGTGTACCTGCACCGGAGAGCCCCCCAGAGTCTCCGGCGCCCTACAACCATGGTCCGGTAGAGTCGGCCTCCCAGGCTGCGGATGTGGCCCCTGTGCCCATGACTCCGCCGCCTGAGGCGTCCGTAGAGCCTGTACCTGCCGCGCCTGATGGTTCGGCGTCTGCCCCTGCGACACACACCGCTGCCGCCGATGTGGCTGTGGACGCCGCTGAAGATGATTCATGGCCTGATCCTGCCGACTCTGTGCCGTGGACGCTGCCGGAGATCCCGATCCCTGAGGCGAACGATCCGACGCCCTGGCCCCCGACGACGGGCCCTCTTGCCCTCGTCGCTGCCCGCAAGGCCGGCTGGATCGCCCCCGCGGAGGCATCTGAGGCGCCTGCTGCCTCCGAGGGCTCGGCCCTCGAAGCCCTCGCCGCAGAGGTGGGCTTCACCATCAACCGAGATGCCATCGGGCCGGTCAAGCCCCGGACGTTCACCCTCGAGCGGCCTGATCCTGCAGATTTGCCGGTGATCCCCGACCGACCCGACGCGGCAGATGGGCCCATCGACTGGCAAGCGGAGCAAGATCAGCTGGCCCGTCTGCAACAGCTCATCGTGCGGCTGCGCCGTGGGCCCCATCGTCAGCGGGTGGAGTTTCTGGGCATTCACCTCGAGGCCAACGGTCACATCGTGACTTTTGATCCGCACGCCCTGGAGCTGGCGGTGCCTCAGGCGGAATTCCCCACGCTCGAACCCCATGTTGAGGCGCTGCAGACCGCTGTGAACGACGCAGCAGGTCACGACCTGCTGCTCACGCTCACACCCTGCGCCCCTGGTGATCAGCGCCTTGCTGCAGAGACCCTGCGTACGCGCAGCCTGCGGATCCTCGAGGAGCGCTCGGAAGCCCGCAGCGCCCACGCCAGGGCCCATGATCGGGTGATCGACGCCCTCGAGGTCTTTGGCGGCGAGATCACCCTCGTGACCCCACACGGACCCTAGATCCAGAGAAAGGAATCATCATGGCCAAGACCCGCGGCGGAGCCGGCAACATCATGCTGCAAGCCCAGCGTATGCAGGGCCAGATCAAACAGCTCCAAGAGGTGCTCGCCGAGAAAGAGTTCGAGGGCTCTGCCGGTGGCAGCCTCGTGAAGGTGGTGGTCGACGGCCGCCAGAAGGTGAAGCGCATCGAGATCACCCCCGAGGCCATCAACCCCGACGATCTCGACGAGGTGGCCGATCTCGTCACCGCGGCGGTGAACATGGCGGTGAGCGCGAGCCAGGAGCACAGCCAGACCGAGATGCGCAAGATCACCGGCGGCATCTCCCTGCCCGGGCTCTTCTGAGGTGGTCCGGCCTGATCCGATCCGTCGTCTGATCCTGGCGTTGAGCCGGTTGCCGGGCATCGGTGAGAAGAGCGCCGCACGTCTGGCGTTCTTCCTGATGAACGCCGAAGAGTCCGTCAGCCGCGATCTCTCCGAGGCCCTGCTCGAGGTGCGCGATCGCATTCACATGTGCTCGATCTGCTGCAACCTCACCGAAGACGATCCATGTCGCTTCTGCGCTGATCCCCGTCGCTCGGACGAGACGATCTGTGTGGTCGAGTCGGTGCCCAGCCTCATGGCCATCGAGCGCACTGGAGAATACCGTGGCCGCTACCACGTGCTCCACGGCGTGCTCTCTCCCCTCGAGGGCATCGGCCCCGATCAGCTGCACATCAAGCAGCTGGTGGCCCGCCTCAGCGGTGACACGGTGCAAGAGGTCATCGTGGCCACGAACCCCAGCGTCGAGGGCGAGGCCACGGCGCTCTACATTCAGAAGCTGTGCACCCCCCTCGGCGTCAAGGTGACCCGCATCGCCAGCGGCGTGCCCATCGGCGGTGATCTCGAGTATGCCGATCAGGCCACGCTCTCTCGCGCCCTTGAGGAGCGGCGGGAGCTCTGAAGCACCCACGGCGCCCACAAAGCGCTCTCCCCCTTTGCCCTCACCTTGTGCCGCATTATGGCCGATGCTAGTGTCCTCCCTGGCATGGGCACAGCGCCCCATGCGCCCCTAACTCGCACCCATACAGCAGGCGGAAAAGCAGCCGATGAATTCCCAGATGGTGTTGTACGAGGAGGAGTACAAGCAGATCGTATCTGCCTGTGACAAACTCCACCGTGACGCGTCGGCGAGGGCCGTATTTCTCGTCGACAAGAACGGCCAGCTCATCGCCAACAGCGGCGACGCAGGCGAGCTGGACACCACCTCCCTGGCCAGCCTCACCGCGGGCAACATCGCCGCCACTGGGGGCCTCGCGCAGCTGCTCGGCGAAAAAGAGTTCGCCATCCAGTTCCACGAGGGCGAGAAGGACAACATCCACATCTCCCTCGTGGGGCAGCGCGTCATCCTCGTCGTCATCTTCGACGAGCGCTCGTCACTGGGTCTGGTGCGGTTGAGGGTGCGCAAGGCCAGCTCCGAGCTGGCGCAGATCTTCGAGATCATCAACTCGAAGAGCGAAAAGCAGGGGACGACGACGTTCTCCGAGATCACCGACGACGACATCGACAGCCTCTTCGGCGACTTCTGAGAGCAGGTTTTACGGCATGTCCTTCATCAATTACTCGTCCCGCGAGATCAACTGCAAGATCGTGTACTACGGGCCCGGTCTGTGCGGTAAGACCACGAATCTCCAGTACATCTATGCCAAGACCAGCCCCGAGGCCAAAGGCAAGATGATCTCTTTGGAGACCGAGACCGAGCGCACGCTCTTTTTCGACTTCCTGCCCCTCGCTCTCGGCGAGATCCGGGGGTTCAAGACGCGCTTCCACCTCTACACGGTGCCCGGGCAGGTGTTCTACGACGCCAGCCGCAAGCTCATCTTGAAGGGGGTTGATGGGGTGGTCTTCGTCGCTGACTCTCAGGCGGAGCGTTTCGACGCCAACCTCGAGAGTCTCGACAACCTCAGCGCCAACCTCGCCGAGCACGGCTATGATCTGCGCAAGCTGCCCTACGTGGTGCAGTACAACAAGCGCGACCTGCCCAGCGCCGTCGATCTCAACTACCTGCGTCAGCACCTCAACCCCACCGGGGTGCCCGACTACGAGGCTGTGGCCACCACCGGCAGCGGGGTTTTCCAGACCCTCAAGGCCGTGGCCAAGCAGGTGTTGATCGAGCTGAAGAAGGGTGGCCGCTGAGACCGTGTCGACACGGTCCAAACCGCCCACAGCTCAGAGCCGCCGCCTGAGCCTGCCCAAGCCCTCGGGTCTTCGAGGCCACCTCAAGTACACGTGGGCGGCCTTGGGGCTGATGAGCGACTTTCGTCGTCAGCTCAAGTTCTTCGACCTCCGCCTCAAAGACAGCGTCATTCGCCGAGACAGGGCCCTCGAGGCCCTCGGTCGTGCCGCCCTCGAGCTCGCTGACAAGCATGGGGCCGACCGTATCTGGGAAGGCATCACCCCATTTCAAGACACGCTCAAGGCCCTCGAGATCGAGCACACCGACATCGAGAAGCGTAACGCCTTGATGCACGTGGCCTTGAAGTCCACCGAAGACGAAGGCCGTCGCACGCTCGAGCAGCTCGAAGAGAGACGGACCAGCGTCAGAGCGGATTACGATCCTCAGCTCGCTGCTGTGAGCGAGCTCCGCGTCCGACAACAGACGCTGAGCACAGAGCTGAGGGATCTCAAGCGCCGCCAGGAGCAGGTTCGAGATCAGCTCGAGTTCATGCGGGGCCAGATCGAGCGTGGTGAAGGCGACATCGACGAGCTGAGGAAGGTGACGCAAGGTCTCGATGCCCAGCTCATCGAGATCGATCGCGATGTGTCTCAAAAAGGTGCGGAAGAGGTGGCCCTCGAGACTCAGCTCGAAGCAGAGCAGTCCCGGGCCCAGGCCCTCAAGAGCCAGATCGCCACCCTCGACAACGAAGAGAGAGAGCGTCGAGCCCAGGTGGAGACGCGCCTCGCCGAGCTGCGGGCCACGATGCAGGAGAGCACACGCAAGGCGGAGAAGCTCGAAGAGCGCCGCCGGGCCGTACACGTGGACCTCGGTCGCGAGATCACGCTGCTGCCCAAACCCATCGCCAGCCTCAAAGCACAGACCTCACAGGCGATCCTTGCCGGACAAACCTGCAATCAAATCACCGCGGCGAGGACCAGCGTGCTCAGCCAGTGGGAGTTGCTCGATGGCGCGCCCATTCGGCGGACTGTCACCTGGATCGTGCTCGCTGTGTTCGCTCTGATCATCGCCGCCATCGTGTGGTGATCAACACAGGTCCAACTGATGTGAACAGCGACGAATTCGCACGATAGCTTCGTCGCATGTGAATAACCTTGTGGGTGACTTCGTTTGAGACCCCATCAACAGGGTTGACAACAGCCCGAAAAAAAATAAAGTACGCGCCCCAAAAGGCGCTGATCTGGCTTTGACTCGATCTGTGCTTTTTCGTAAAGATGCCCAGCAATCCATCTACCGGGGAGTACACGAGGTAGATGGTGCGTGGCATCGGGCAAACCCAGAGCGCCTTCACTGCTCTGGCCTGAAGCAAGCTTTTCAAGGCTCTTAAGAGAGGAGCGAGATTATGAAGGTTCTCGAGAAACTGTTGGCTCTTTCCCTGTGCATCAGCACTGCTGCTTTCGTCGTCGCCTGTGACGTGGACGACGAGGATGCCGATGGCGGTGCTGGTGGCGGCGAGGCCGGCGCCGGTGGTGACGTCGGTGGCGCTGGTGGTGATGTCGGTGGTGCCGGTGGCGAGGCCCCCGTCTACAACCACCTCATCATCATCGACAACTCCATTGATGAGAACATGGCCGGTACCCCCGGTGCCGACATCTGCGGCATCGAGGTGGACTGCAACCTGAGCCCCGCCATCGAGTCCTTCGTGCAGGGCGAGGGCGGCATCTGCGAAGAGGTCGGTGACAACTGCTCCGCCGCTCGCAACGACGCCGACGCCATCCTCGACGACGGCACCACCTGTGAGCCCGCCTCGGCCCCCTCGGACTACCTGTCCCTGGGCCTGAGCGGCACCGTCACCGTCGTGTTCGACGGCGATCTGCAGGGCTGCGGCGTCACCATCCGCGAGCTCGTGGGCAACGACTCCGAGGGCTACCAGGTCCAGGTCTGCGCCGACGAGGCTTCCACCGACTGCCTGCCCCTCGACGGCGAGGCCACCACCCTGGCCTTCGAGGACGGTGGTGAGGGTACCTTCACCGTGCCTTCCGCCCCTGAGGGTGGCGACGAGGGTGGCGAGGGTGGTGCCGGTGGCGCTGCCGAGTAATCACACATCACGTGTGAGCTGACGACCCGTTGTGGTCGTTCAGCGAAGAGAGGAGGCCTTCGGGTCTCCTTTTTTTATGGCTCCGGCGCTGCGGCGGCGTCAGCCGCCGTGACGCCGGCGATTTCACGCACAGGCCGCGGCGTCCCAATCCTCGGGGTAGCGCTGGCAAATGCCTTCGCTACCCCTGCGGTTGGGCCACCACGTCTGTACGCAAACTCGCCGACGTCACGACGACTGCCACCACCTCCGCGCCTCCGCGGGGCTCGTGCATAGGTGGGTTATGGCTTTGTGGGGCTCTTTGGGGCTTTTGACTGCTGTCACTTCCACGCCTCCGCTGGGCATGTGCACAGGTGGGTTGTGGCTTTGAGGGCTGGGGTGGTTGGTTTTTTGGCTTGGGGGGTGAGGGCAGTTGCTGGTGGATGACTGCGATTGTGTTCGCATGATTCGAAGATGGCTGTCTCGTGGCTCGCAACGATACTCATGCCATCGTTGATGGGTGGCGCTGCATGCCATTCGTTGCCAGGTGACGCTGGATTTTTGTCTCTGAGGTGGGTGTGCCGTCTGTGTTGTGGCTGAGCCAGACTGCGACTGGCCGTTAGGTACATCATCTGGCTTTTACCCAGGGGTTTGGCCTCGTGGGGGGTCGCTGCTATAACCGAGACCTTCACAGCCGCCTACGAGGTTCCATGAACGCCACCGCCCTCGCCGAGCAGTTCAACACCGTCGGCCAGCAACTCGAAGCCAGCGAGCATCGGTTGATTCTGCGCCAGGCGCGCGCCCTGCTCGAAGCCGAGGCCGATGCCGAAGCCATGGGCTTCTTGCGGACGGCTGCATCGATCCATGGTGAGCTTGGGCCGTTGGTGGGCCAGCTCGAGGCTTACTTTCAGGGGGGTGGGCAGAGCCTCGTGCTCGTCTCTGATCAGGCGTGGCGTACGGGGTGTGCCCACGAGCGTCGGTTTGAGCAGCAGATCGACGCTGGTACTCAGCGCCGTGATCTTGCCTCGTTGATGTCGATCGCTGTTCAGCAGAGCGCAGGCGCTGCCCAGGGCCAGCCCTTCACACCAATCTCTGCCGGCCCTGTGGCGCCCGAGACGCCGCCTCCGGCACCGCGGGACGAAGGCCTCATGGTCCGGGACATCAACCTGCCCGAGCTCGACGAAGAGTCGTCGATGCCTCGCCCTGGTGCCGTGGCCACACCCATCCCCAAGACGTCGGCCCTGCCCCAGGTCACCGATCAGACACCTGCAGCTCAGCAAGCTGCCCAAGCTGTTGCTCAGAGCCCTGCCACGCCTACGGCGCCGGCCCAGAAGCCCGGGGTCTCCGGCAAACTGGTGGTCGGTGTGGTCCTGCTGCTCGTGGCGGTGGGCTATGGCATCGTGCGGTACATGCTCAACGCCAACAGCTGAGCCATCGAAGGCAGCCATCCTGGCTGTGCTGGTCAGCGTGAATCACACCCGGCAGATCACCCTCATCCCAGAGGGATCGCCTCTTCGATGAGCAGGTTGGGCACCCCGTTGATGATGGGGTAGAGGTAGCGCCCGTCCGCACGGACCAGGCCGCCTTCGAGGGCCTTGTTCAGCGTGCGGCCTGCGCGGTTTTGGACCTTGCCTGCGCCGATTTTGGTGTTGAGGCTGCTCAAGGCGTCCTGGCTGGCCAGAGTCAGCTTTTCGCGGCTCTCGGGGCACGCGAGCAGGGTCAGCAATTGCTCGTCGATGGCCATGTGGGCTCCATTCTCGAGGTGGTGCGCCCCACGAATAGATCAGATGTGCCCGATTTCAAAGGCGAACCGTCTTTGATGGCTGCAACGTTTGGCGCACTGAGCGTGACGGGGCGAAATCTCTGGGGTTTTTTAGCGTAAATCGCCAAAGCCCTTTAGCATCCCGTGGGATGTTGCGCGAGCGCAACCACACAGTCGTCGAGAGCACCCATGGATCACATCTTGTCCAGGGGCGCAGACGACGACGCCGGCCAGAAGTCGAGGCGTCGTCGCAAGGGCGCCACCAAAGAAGCCACACCGGAGAAGGCAACATCGAGGAAGCCGCGGAAGACCCGCACCTCGAAGACCAGCCAGAAGGCGCCCAGCAGAAGCGCCAGAAAAAAGCCGGAGAAGGGGCCTCAGAAGCCACCTGATCCGCTCAAGCGCGAGATCCTGGGCATCGCCATCCTCGGCGCCAGCCTGTGTCTCATGCTGGCTCTGGGATCGTTTCATCTCGACGATGTCGATCCCCAGGGGGGCGCAGCGAGCACCGGTCACACACGTAACCTGATCGGTCCTGTGGGGGCGCACGTCGCCGACGTGTTGCTCTATGTGCTCGGCCTCGCGGCGTTTTTGCTGCCTCTGACCCTGGCCCTGCCCGGCGTATTTTTCATCGTGGGCCGTCGGCTCTCGGTGAAGCCGATGGACATCATCGGATACCCCCTGCTGGTGCTCACCGGGAGCATGCTGGCCCATCTCTGGATGGCAGGTCACCCCATCATGGGTCACGACGCTGGAGGTCATGTCGGCACGACCGGGGCCGAGATCCTGAAGTCTCTCTTCGGGCAGACCGGGGCCTACATCATCTTGTATTGCGTGCTGGCCCTGACCTTCATGCTGACGACGGGCATCAGCCTCTACAGCGTGGGCCGAGCCGCCGTGGGCCCGCTGCAGTCACCCATCGAGCGGCTCAAGGCCTGGTGGGCGGACTTCAAGTCGAAGCGGGCCGAGAAGGCCAAAGAGAAGGCCGAGGCGCGCGATGCGAGCAAGGCCGAGAAGGCCAGGGCCAAAGCCGAGCGTGCTGCGCTCAAGGCCGAGGCTCGAGAGGCGAGCAAGGCAGAGAAGGCTGCTGCACAGGCCGAGAAGCGATCGCGCAAGAAGGGCGAGACCATCGACGATGCCGAGGCTGACGTCGACACCAACCTCTCACCCCGGGTGGAGGTGAACCTCGAAGACGAGGACATCGATCCACCCTCAGATGATGCCGAGCCAGCGGTGGACGAGCGTCGCATCGAGACCGACGTCATCAGGCGGGGTCGTCGCAAGCGCTCCAAGCGCAAGAGCGAGCCCCAGCCGGCTGTCTCGGGGCCTCGGGACACCCCAGCCTGGGCCATGGGCCCAGTGGCTTTCGATGGCGGTGAGAGTGCGCCTGTTGCCTCTGAAGAGATGGATGCGGCTCCTGAGCCCGAGCAGGACGCGACGCCCTCCAGTAGAAAGCGTCGTCCTTCTCGCAGGGCACAGCCGGTCATTTCCCAGAGACCTGCTCAGGCAGAGATGGATCCATTCTCTGTGGGTGGGGACGAGGTCGTCGACTTCGGGGATGCAGGGGTCGATTTCGATGACCCGCTCGATCAGGCCGTCGCCGAAGGTGAGCAGGACACTGTATTCGGCTCCGCCGTGGGCCAGGTGCCTCGTCATCTGCCCCCAGCGCCCCGCGTGCGGATCCCCACTCGGCCGCCGCCGCCCATGGACGAGCCTGTCAGCGCCCATGTAGATTTGCCGCCCCCTGTAGAGGCCGGGCCTCCGCCGCCGTCGGCGCCGCCCGAGCCACCGCCCTCCGACTTGATGGACAAGCCGGTGGTGAAGGAGCGCATGCACCGGGCCGAGGAGCCCCTCATCGACGGCCCTGTCGTCGAAGAGGAGAAGCCGGGCTACGAGCTGCCGCCTCTGGGCTTCCTCGACTTCGAGCGCCCTGACGACGACTCCGTGGACTCGGCGTTCCTGCAAGAGCAGGCCGATCGCCTCGTGGCGGCCTTGGACACCTTCAAGATTCAGGGCCGGGTCACTGAGATCCACCCTGGCCCCGTGGTGACGATGTTCGAGTTCGAACCCGCCCCAGGGGTGCGCATCAGCAAGATCGCCGGCCTCGCCGACGATCTGGCCATGGCACTGCGGGCCATCAAGGTCCGCATCGTGGCCCCGATCCCCGGCAAGGGGGTGGTGGGCTTCGAGGTGCCGAACGAGAGCCGGGAGATGGTCTACCTCAAGGAGATCATCGGCTCACCGGTGTTCCGTAAGAAGCACAACCTGCCCATCGCCCTCGGGAAGGACATCCACGGGGCGCCGGTGGTGGCCGATCTGGCCCGTATGCCTCACCTGCTCGTGGCGGGTACTACGGGGTCCGGTAAGTCGGTGGGTGTGAACTGCATGATCGCCAGCATGCTGTATCACGCCGGACCCGACGAGATTCGGATGATCATGGTGGATCCGAAGATGCTCGAGCTGAGCATCTACGAGGACATCCCCCACCTGCTGTTGCCGGTGGTGACCGATCCGAAGAAGGCTGCCCAGGCGCTGAAGTGGGCTGTGGACGAGATGGAGCGCCGTTACCAGCTGATGAAAGAGGCTGGCGTGCGCAACCTGAAGGGCTTCAACAAGAAGGTGGAGCAGTTCGCCGGTGAGGCGCCCCTGGGCGAGGGGCCCGAGAAGCTGCCCTACATCGTGGTCATCATCGACGAGTTCGCCGACTTGATGATGGTGGCGGGGAAAGAGGTCGAGTACTGCGTGGCCCGCATCGCCCAGAAGGCCCGAGCGGCAGGGATCCATCTGATCCTGGCGACGCAGCGTCCGAGCACCGACGTGATCACCGGGGTGATCAAGGCGAACTTCCCCACGCGGATGGCCTTCCAGGTCTCGAGCGGCATCGACAGCCGCACCATCTTGTCGACGAACGGCGCCGAGAACCTGCTGGGCAAGGGCGACATGCTCTACATGCCCCCGGGCACCTCGCGCCTCACCCGCGTGCACGGGGCCTTCGTGAGCGAAGACGAGCTGCACGAGGTGGTGGCCTTCATCAAGGAGCAGGCCGAGCCCGACTACCTCGACGAGTCAGTCCTGGCCACCGAGGAAGAGAAAGAGGCCGCCGACGGCGACGAAGAGTACGACTCTGCCTACGAGGACGCGGTCCGGGTGGTCTATCGCGACGGCAGGGCCAGCACGAGCCACCTGCAGCGGCGGCTGTCGCTGGGCTACAACCGCGCCGCCCGCATCATCGACTGCATGGAGCGCGAGGGTCTCGTGGGCCCGGGCTCGGGGGCCAAGCCACGGCAGATCCACAAAGCCGTGATCGCTGATCTCATCTCCCGCTGGGACGGCCACATGGTGGACTGAGGTCCGCGCCGCTGGCATCGTCCGCCCCAAATTGTCAGAGTAAGAGCCTCACCCACACTGGAGGTTCGTTGTGCGGCATCTCACGCTGTCGATGCTGATGGTGGTTCTCGCGGCCTGCGCCGAGGGCTCGCTCGATGGCAGCTCTGGGGCTGCTGGTGGCGCCGGAGGCATGGACGAGGCCGATGTCATGGTGTCGGCCGTCGACATGGGCGCTGAAGGCGGTGATGTGGGCGTCGAGGGCGACATGATGCTCGACGAGGCCGACGCCGACATCGACATCATGGTCTTCGACATGATGCCCGGGCCTGACGACATGGCTTTGGATCCACCTGATGCGGAGCCCCTACCCGACATGACGCCTCCGCCCCCGGAGCCCGACATGGAGGTGCCGCCTCCACCAGCGCGGGACTGCCGCTATGTGTCCACGACCTTCGGAGATCCTCGCATCGAGTTCGACGTCGGCCCGAACTCTAACGAGCGTCTGGTGTTCCGCGTACCTGGGGTACCGGCGCCTGCCTTCGTCGACGAGGCGGTCCTGATCTTCGACAGCTACGACGCGGATCACCCCGGTGAAGAGGGCCGCATCTTCATCAATGATCGCGGACCCTACGATCTGCCTGCAGACGAGGCTTGGGACAACCAGCCGGGTACGGGTCAGGTGGACGTGACCGCAGATGTCATCGCAGGGGAGAACGTGATCACCTTCGCCCCGGGGCCCCTGGACCGTAGCTTCTTCGGCATTTCCAATGTGCAGCTGGCAGTCCGCGCTCAGGTCGATGAGTGCCAGGAGGAGCCACCCCCGCCGCCTCCACCACCCCCAGAGGCCGTGGTCCGGGAGATCCGATACCCTCAGGCGGAGTACACCAACCGCCGCACATGGGTGGTGGGCTGCGAGAACAACGCCGCCCGGGCATATGCTTTCAGCGCCCGAGGGGACGAGCACGAGCCCACGGATTGTGAAGGCCTCTATCGCGCCGGAGGCAACCGCCGGGGTGATGCGATCTTCGCGTTCAATGATGTGGTGGAGGCCGAGTACGACATCGTGATTCGCTCACGACACACAGAGAATCGCAGCGAGACCGGGGCGCTGTTCCTGGTGAACGGCGAGAGCCGCCGCATCAGCCAGCGCAGCGATCGAGGCTTCACCAACGATACGTGGGGTCGTCGGCGCCTGAGCGGCCGGGTCGAAGTGATTTTGCGGGCCGAGGGCAACAGCGACAGCGTGATCTTCGTGCGCCTCGTGCCTGTGGGTGGATAGCCTAGATCTGGCTCTATTAAAGGCCCACCAGGGGCATCGTGGTTTGGCCATTCGAGATAAACGCAAAAAAATGAAAACAGTGGTTGATCTGCGTCGAGGCCGTCGATATATATACCGCCCATCGCAACTGCGATGCACCGCATGGAGCGGTAGTTAAGTTGGTTATAACGCCGGCCTGTCAAGCCGGAGGCCGCGGGTTCAAGTCCCGTCCGCTCCGCTCAAAGCCCTGGTGCTCACGCACCAGGGCTTTTTTGCTTTCTGCAGCCCAAAATCATCCAAAAATCGACTGAAGTGACAGCAGGCGCGCTGCTCAGCGAGCGAGATCGATGCTCACGGGGAAGTGGTCCGAGTAACCCGCGCCCGAGTTGAGATCATAGCCATCGGGGCGCCCGTCGGGTTGGATCAGGGGGGCCATGTTCAACGTACGCGTCGAGCCCTCGACGAGCCGCCAGCGGTCATCATCACCGAGCAGGTTGCCATTGATGATGATGTGATCGAGACGGGTCCAGTCCCCACGGAAGCTGTAGGAGCTGTTCGTCGAGCGGTTCCACTGGTTGCTGTTGGTGTTCATCCCCTCGAAGAGGGATTCGAACTCACCCCAGGTGTTGTACATGTGGCCTGGCTCGGTGACCTGGGCTGGATCCATCCGGGCTTGCAGATCTTCTTGGAGTGGGGGCTCGAACTCGAAGGTGTTGAAGTCGCCGAGGGCGATGATTTGCCGGCTCTGGTCTGCCCGGAGCAGCAAGTCGACCGTGCCCCTCAGCTCTTGCCCTGAGCGGCGTCGGTGCGCGGCCTCGTCACAGGGGAACGGACCAGAGCTCTTCGACTTCCAGTGGCTCACCAGCACCGTCAGATCGCCGAGGCCGTCGCTGGTGGTGTCGATGTCGACCTGCAAAATCGGCCGAGCCTCGGCGTCGCGCCCGTCGAGGGTCTGTCGGCCGTCGCCGCCCGTGCACTCAAAGCGCAGGTCAATGGGGCGGTTGAGCTCTTCGACGATGGGATACACGCTCATGACCGCCACCCCGATGCCCCGGCGGTCACGACCGCGGATGAAGGCGCGGTGTGCATAGTCAGGGCCGCCCTGAGCCAGGGTGGCCTCGGCGAGGGCGTCGAGTACGCTGAGGGACTCGACCTCGGTGATCCCGATCACATCGGCGCCGACAGTGCCGAGCACGGCCCCATAACGTTCGATCCGATCTTGGAACTTTTCGGCGGTCCAGAGGGCCGAGGGAGTGAACTCACCCTCGTCCGTAGACGGGTCGTCCACCACATCGAACAGGTTCTGCAGGTTGTAGGTGGTGACCGTGAGCGCTGTAGGCGGCTCGAAGGGCGGCGGCCCTTCGTCGGCTGGGATGACCGAAGCGTCGGTCATTGCGTCGGCGGGCGAGGCGACGCCCCCATCATCGAGCAGCTCGTCGTCGGCGGCGCACCCCGCCGCCGTCAGAGTGAGGGCGGTGAGGAGGGCTGCTCGACGCATCGACCTGCCAGATGAGGGGTCATGAAGTGGGCGGGACAGGACTCGAACCTGCGACCGGCGGTGTGTAAGACCGACGCTCTACCAACTGAGCTACCCGCCCAAGGGTTGCAGCCGTTTTTTAGCGACATGTGCCCACGAAAGCAACACGGGGCAGAGAAGGAGTGGCCTGATGGGCCTCTCAGATACGGAAACGAGAGGCCTGCTCGACGACGATGGGCTTCTCTTTCTCGCCCTTGGGCAACCACAAGCGGAACGTAGTGCCCTTTCCGATCTCGCTGAGCACCGAGATCTCACCCCCGTGGTTTTCGAGGATGTTGTAGGCGATGGCCAGGCCCAGCCCCGTGCCCTCACCGATGTCTTTCGTGGTGAAGAAAGGCTCGAAGATGCGTGCGCGGACCTCTTCGGGGATGCCCTTGCCCTGATCGGAGAAGTCGATCTGCACGCCCCCCTTCATCGACGACGCCGAGATGGTGAGCGTGCCCCACTCCGGCGTGGCCTGAGCAGCGTTCACGATCAGGTTCATGAACACCTGCTCGAGTTGGGTGGGCAGACACCAGACTTGAGGCACCTCCTCGAAGGCCTTCACCACATCGAGGGTGTACTTCCACTTGCCCTTGGTGAGCATGATGGCGTTGTCGATGAGACTGGTGATGTCCGAGCGGTGCACCGTCTGGTTGTCGGGGTGGGCGAAAGATTTCAGGCCCAGCACGATCTTCTCGACGCGCTCCACCCCCTCGATGCTCTCCTTCACCATGCAGCCAATGTCTTCGGTCAGGAAGCTGAGGTCGATCTCGTCTTCGATGTTGCGGGGCCCCTTGAAGGCGTCGAGATCTCCCGCGGCGTCGGCAGCAGCGTGCCACGCGCTGATGAGATCGAGCAGATCGGTGAAGTACTCTTCTGCTCGACGGGTGTTGGCCTTCACGAAGGCGAGGGGGTTGTTGATCTCGTGGGCCACGCCGGCGGCGAGCACCCCGAGAGAGGCCATCTTTTCCGCGGCGACGAGCCGGCGCTCCATCTGACGTTTGCCGGTCTGATCGTGCAAGAACAGCAGGAACTGGGCGCTGCTGGGGTTCGAGAAGGGGGCCAGGGTCACGTCGAAGACGCGATCGTTGATGTTCCACTCGCCGAGGTGTCGGCGGCCGCCCTCCATCTCTGCACCGGTGATCTCACCTGAGAGCTTGTACTGCAGGTCTTCGGCGAGCTGAATGTGCTGCGCCAGGATCGCCCCAGGCTCGGGGTTGCCGAAGATCTGCCGGAAGCGATCGTTCGGCCGCAGGATGCGCCCTTCGTTGTCGAAGACGCACAGCGGATCCCACAGGGTATCGATCACTTCGTCGTTGAAGGCCTTGAGGGCCTTCATGTGCGACATCAGGCGGGCGTTCTCCATCAGGAACCCTGCCTGACCGAGCAGCGCCTGGATGAAGGAGATGTCCGACTTGGAGTAGGGCTTGCTGTCCACCCGGTCGGTGACGTTCACCACGCCCACGACCTCACCCTTCATCTTCAACGGCACCGTGAGCGACATGGGCAGCGAGCGATCGCGCTTTTGAGTGGTGGGCACGTACCGCTGTAGATCTGTCGAGCCCCGCGCTGCGAGATGGTCGTCGATGAACAGGGGCTTGCCCAGGGCGGCACATGTACCAGCAATGCCTTCGCCGATCTTGCTCCGGGCTTCTTTGATTACGTGGGCAGGGATCCCCACGGCGGCGGTCATCTGCAGCTCGCCGGCTTCACGGTCCACCGACATGATCGATACGCGCTGGCTCTTGAGCTGCCGGGCCACCATCTCCACCAGGTTTTGGAAGATGGCGTCTTCGTCATCCATGGTGGTGAGCATGCGTGAGGCCTGCGACAGGGCCATCATGCGCTGGTTGTACTGGTGCGCTCGCATCTCTGGCGGTGTGGGGCTGTCAGGGAGAGCCACTGTCTTGTCTGCCTGATCAGCGAAGACGCGACGCAGACGGGCTTTGATCAAGCGCTCAGACGCTCGGCCACTGAGGACCGCCTCGGCCCCCATCTCCAACAACTTCACTTCGGCGCTCTCAGTGAGCAGGTCGAGGACCACCACAGGCGCCTTGGGATGGTCTTGGAGCAGCGCAGGCAGAGCGTGTACAGCGGTGTCGGCGCTCCCACGATAGAAGACCGCCTTGAAGTTGGGATCCATGACCCCCTGGCGCACGTTGGCCCACTGGATCACGGCGAAGTCGCTGAGGGCTTTTTCCCACGAGGGGCCCGGTGGAGAGCCGATCCAGATGACCTGGGGGGCGTCCTTGTATGGGGTCGGGGTGATGGGGGTGCTCACGTACACTGGCAACGCCTCCTCGACGCCGGGTTATCCCCAGAGTGATTCGGCGACCCAGGGTGAGACCCATGGGACTGGGTCTCTCAGGACCCGCTCGACACTGCCTTGCTCAGCGGTGGGCGTCGGCGCTCGGGGTGCGCTGCTTCAACGGCACGTGCGCTTGGTGTTCTTGAGCTTCTTGCTCCCCTCGCGGACCCGGTTGGAGTTGGGCATCTCGGCGAGCAGACGCTCGAGGAAGGGGATGCCATCCTTGCATCGATCGAGGGCCACGAAGTTGTCGTGGGTCAGGATCAGGGCGTCGTCGACTTTGTCGCCCTTGGGGTACTTCTCCATGATGGTGCGCAGGGCTTTGAGCGACGAGGTGTAGTCGGCCCGCTGGCTCAGGCACTCGGCCATCAAGTAGATGGCGTTGTCGGCCTGGGCAGCCTGGGGGTAGCTCTGGGCGTACTTGCTGAAGGCCCGGATCGCCTCATCACAGTCGTTGTCGCGTTTGCGCTCGTAACCATACCGGTACAGGTCGGCCTCGCCGTCGGGCAGCGGGTTGCCACCCTGCTGACCACCATTGCTGGGGATCGCAGGCAGAGCGCTGGTGTTGTTGGCCATCTTCTGCTGAATCTCGGCGAGCTGGCCGTTGAGCTGCTGCAGCTGCTCGCGCAGCTGGTCGACCTCGACGCCCCGGTTGGCGCTGCCGGTCCGCAAGCCCTCGATGGCTGCGGTGAGCTTCGATTCGAGACCCTCGATGCGTTTGACCGCTGAGGCGAGCTCGTCGTTGAGGCTCTTGCGTCCATCTCGAGAGGTCTCGGTGAGTGCCTCGACCTGGCCTTGCAAGGCTGCGAGATCTGTCTCGATTTTTTCGCCGCGCCAATGGGAGACGCAGCCCACCATGGGCAACATGGTGACGATCAAGAGGGTGCGGGTGAGGCGCATGGTGAGTGCTCCTGGAGACAGATTCTGAGATCAGGGGGCGGAGGTGCCCGATTCGGAGGCGGCCGCCGAACCTTTTTTAACGCACTGGCCCTCGACGCATTCATACAAGAAGTCGCAATGCCACTTCAGCGCGTGACGCCCACACTCGGGCCTCGGGATGCACTGCCCCTCGCTGCACCACTGCTCTTGCGGGCATTCGTGGGAGACGAGGCACGCTGGGCCACACTGGTTGAACCGACATCGTTGCCCCTCGGGGCACGGCCGATCAGTATCACATTCGCCTTTGGGTGCAGTCTCAGCAGTGCTGGGTTGAGATCCGGCCGCAGGTTTACTCTGCGGACGCGAAGTGCAACCGACAACACCGATGCTGGTGATGCAAACGAAGGCGAAGAGAAGAGGCGGGAGGGCCGCCGTGGGTCGAGTCGACATGGCGGGCTCGAGGGGAGAGAGCGCCCGGTGAAGGGTGCTCAGTGAAGGGGGCTCAGTTGGAGCGGAAGTTGGCCCGGCGGTTCTGGCGCCAGGCACTCTCACCGCTGCCGCTCACGGCGGGACGGGTCTCGCCGTAGCTCACGGAGTCGAGCTTGCCGCTGTCGACGCCCATGTTGCTGAGGAACTTCTTCACCTTGTTGGCGCGGTCCTCACCGAGGGCGAGGTTGTACTCTTCGGTGCCGCGCTCGTCGCAGTGACCCTCGACGGTGAGGCTGCTGGGGGCGCGCTCGGCCTTCATGCAGTTGGCGATGGCTTCGATCTTGCCGCGCTCGCTGCCCTTGATGTTCGACTTGTTGAAGTCGAAGTAGACCGGCTCGCCTTCGCAAACGACGGGCTGCTCGGTGCAGGCGCCGCCGACGCAGTCGAAGCCCTCGGGGCACTGCTTCACGCCGTTGGGGCCACACTCGGGGCGCTGCTGGCAGGTGCCTGCCTGGCAGAACTGACCCTCGCCACAGCCGTCGGGGCCGTCGTCGGCGAGGCACTGAGGACCACACTCGTTGTTACGGCACTTGCCGCTGCCGGGGCAGGCGACGTTCTCGTCGCAGTAGCCCACCTTGCGCTGGCACTGGCTGGACTGGCAGATGAACCCGGCACCCTTGCTGGAGCAGTGACTGTTGTCACGACACTCTTCGCACTTCTTGTTGACGCAGAACTGGCCCTGCTCTGCGCAGTGGCCATCGTCGTCACAGTTGGGATACTTTGGGCCACAGCCGGAGGCCGTGAGCAGCATGTAGACAGCAAAGAGGCTGAATGAGAGAAAACGGTATGCGCTCATTACCCAGAGACCTGATTTTAGTTTAAAAAACAACAGCTTATGGGTTGTTACCCACAAGGTCGCAGCAGACGCTAGAACATGCACCTCAACTTGTCAACCCGCTTTGCCCCCCTCAAGACCCCTCTGATCCCAGTTTTTATGCTGTTCTGCGGGGCTTTCAGCGGGTGCGTCGTCGGTGTCGATGACGCCTCCAAATCACTCCACGTGATCGAGATCGAGCCCGTGGAGGGTGCCAACGCCCCTGTGGATCAGCCTCTCAGGATCACCTTCGACCGTTATCTCGACCCTGATCAGGACTTCAGCCGCGCCGCCGACGTGATCTCTGGTGGCCTGCGGGTGGGCGCCAGTGTCGGGTACGATCCGGTGGCGCCGGGCCTGGTGGTCGTGCCGACCGCTGATCTACCCCCTGGCATCGGGTACACGCTCGTGGTTCGCGCCGAGCGCATCCGGGCCCTCGACGGCGGTCAGATGGCCGAAGACGTGCGGCACTCTTTCATCGGGGCCCGATCGACGACGGGCCCCCGAGAGACCCCCCTGGTGGACTTCGAGTCCGAGGTCGCGCCCATCCTCGAGGCCCGCTGCGGCGGCTGTCACGGACCGGATCTGCCACCGGAGATGACCGAGGCGGGGCTGGTGGGTGTGCAGAGCCCTTCGATGCCCGAGTTGTTGATGGTGCGGCCGGGTCAGCCCATGGAGAGCACACTCGTGCTCAAGCTCCTGCCTGATTATCCCCGACGAGTGGGGCAGCAAATGCCGCTCTCGGGTGATCTGCTCGATCCCGAGACGCTGCGCACGCTGGTGAGCTGGGTGGCTCAGCTCTGAAGCCTGTGCCACTATCTCGCCCACTGTCCGCAACCTGCTGTCCGAAACCCGCCGGGCTCTCGCCCGCTGATGACCCCTTCTCGGGGCATGTCTGCTGGAGGCACCATGGAGAAAGCCGCCCTGATCGATCTCGCCCGCCGCTGGATGGAGGCTGATCCTGATCCGGAGACCCGGGCCGAGGCCCTCGCCCTCATCGAGGCTGATGACGAGGAAGCCCTCCACGGGGCTTTTGGGGCGCGCTTGAAGTTCGGTACGGCAGGGTTGCGTGGGGCACTGGGCTGCGGCCCGAACCGCATGAACCAGGCCCACGTGCGCTGGGTCACCGCAGGGCTGGCGGACTATCTGCTGGCCCAGGTGCCCGAAGCGACGACGAAGGGGGTGGTGATCGGCTTTGATGCCCGGAAGGGCAGCACAGCCTTCGCGGAAGAGGCCGCGGCGGTCCTCGGGGGCCGAGGGTTCCGGGTGTACCTCTTCGAAATGGTGGTGCCGACGCCTCTGCTGAGCCACGCCGCTGCGCGCCTGGGCACGGCGGCGGGCATCATGGTGACGGCGAGCCACAACCCCCCGCAAGACAACGGCTACAAGGTCTACTGGTCGAACGCGGCGCAGATCATTCCGCCCCACGACGGCGGCATCAGCGATGCCATCGAGGCCCTCGGCGGCCCCTGGGCGATCACGCCCGGTGATGTGAGCGCGCTGCGGGCCTCAGGTCAGGTGACCTCGGTGCCTTCGGAGATTGTGGAGGGCTACCTCAAAGAGGTGCAGGCGCTGCGGGTGTACTCGGGCAAGACCGATCTGAAGGTGGTCTACACGGCAATGCACGGGGTGGGCGGTCGCTGGGTACAGCAGGTGCTTGAGCAGGCGGGCTACACCGATGTGCACATGGTGCGCGAGCAGTTCGAGCCCGACGGCAGCTTCCCCACGGTCTCGTTCCCGAACCCTGAAGAAGACGGCGCGATGGATCTGTCTCTGGCCCTCGCCGCAGAGGTGAAGGCTGATTTGGTGCTGGCGAATGATCCCGACGCTGATCGGCTGGCGGTGGGTGTGCCTGATGGTGAGGGAGGCTATCGCGCGCTGACAGGCAACCAGATCGGGGTGCTGCTCGCTGACGATCTGCTGACGCACGGCCCAAAGGACAAGCCCCGGCTGGTGGTGACGACGGTGGTGTCGTCGACGATGCTCAGCCGGATGGCCGAGCACCACGGGGCCCGCTACGTGGAGACGCTCACGGGCTTCAAGTGGCTGGCCAACGAGGCGATCAAACACGAGGGGGCCGGCGGCCGCTTCGTATTGGGTTACGAGGAGGCCCTCGGGTATTCCTCCGGCTCGGTGGCCCGGGACAAAGACGGGGTGTCCACGGCGATGTTGTTCTGTGATCTGGCCGCGCGCTGTGCGGAGCAGGGCATCTCGGTCCTCGATCGCCTCGAGGCCCTCTACAGCCAGTTCGGCCTGCACTCGAGCCGTCAAAAGAGCCTGGTGCTGCCCGGCGACGAAGGCGCGGCCCAGATTCAGCAGATGTTGTCGACGCTGCGCGCAGATCCGCCATCGATCCTCGCGGGTGTGCCGGTGTTACAGCTTCGTGATCTGCTCACGGGGGAGGTGAGTTGTCCTGGTAACGATGAGCCGCCGCGCCCTGCTGCAGAGCCTCTGCCGCCGAGCAATGTGCTGGCCTTCGATCTTGAGGATGGCAGTCAGGTGCTGGTGCGGCCTTCTGGCACCGAGCCCAAGATCAAATTCTACTTCGAGGTGCGCACGCCTCTCGGGGATGAGGGCTGGACGCCGGCCCTGGAAGAGAAGGCTGCAGCGCGGATCGACGCCCTGGAGCAAGAGATCCTGCAGGCGGCAAAAGCACCCTGACTCAACCCGTAACTCCTGATGTCACGGCTGCGGCTTTCTGCCACGTGGCCCTGTGCCACAGGGTGCGCTCCCTCCGCCTGATGTAGGGACTTTCCCCCTGTTTTTTATGCCATATTAAAAGTTGGCCTATCGTTTGCGTATCAGGTGGGCGCGAGATGAAAGGGTCCCTCCAACAGGTACCTTTCCTACATTCTGAGCGAGCTGCCGATCTGACTGCCCACTGTCGATACGCGTGGCTCCAAACCCACTCGCCAAGATCTGCATCCCCCTTCGTGCAGGTCTGAGTGGTGTGACCGGGTCTGGCCCCCTTTCATCACTGCCAGGCCCGGTTTTTTTATGGGCTCCGGCGCTCCGGCGGCGTCAGCCGCCGTGACGCCGGCGATTTTCCGCCCAGCTACGACCTTTCCGTCCTCGAGGTAGCGCTGCTACCTCGAGGACGGAAAGCCCGCATCTGAACGAAAACTCACCGACGTCACGACGACTGCCGCCACCTCCGCGCCTCCGCTGGGCACGTGCATACCTGGGCTATGGCTTTGGGGGCCGGAGTGGTTGGTTTTTCGATCAGCGATCAAAGCCCACCTCAGGCCGGCCCCGCGGAGGTGCGGAGGTGGTGGCAGTCGTCGTGAGGTTCACGAGTTTGCGTGCGGGTGGCGCGAACAAACCGCGAGTCGTAGCCGGAGGCTCTGATCGTCCTACACATCTTTTGGTGTAGTGGTGGATTGGTTAGCGGCGAGCCAGCCCAGCTCGAACATGAGGATTTTTTC